>CAWAFZ010000003.1:0-317638 GCA_963781635.1 uncultured Acidobacteriaceae bacterium | reverse complement strand
GCTGATCGGGCCGCACCGGAATGAACGTAACCTGCACGTGCTGGCGGGCACGCAATTTCTGATTGACAAACTGCTCGAAGTATTCGAGCGCCTCGTAAGAAATGCCTTCCGGCTTTCCATCAACGTAAAAGAAGCCCGAGCGGCTGTACAACACCAGCGCCCGAATGCTCCCCCGCTTCACCATGTCGTCCAGGTCGCCCGTATGGCGCTGGAAGTTCAGAGGCAACCCGCTGACACCCGACTGCGCCGCAGGCTTGTCCTTTGAGGGCTGCGCAAACGCCGCCATGGCCGCAAGCAGAACAAGAGCCAGCGACAGGAGGGAAAGTCGCTTCATTCTTCTAAGATATTCCAGTTTCCTCACTGGCCGCCATCGCGGAAAGACTGGGAATGGTGAACGGATGCGGCACAAAGCCGGGCAAAGGCAGTGGGCGAAGCAATTTCATTTGAATAGCTCCACCGTCGCAAACGGCTCAGCCGATCCCGGCCGGAAGCGATTGAGCGTGAACTTCGTCGGCTGCCCGGGCTGCACGTCCACCAGGACATAGTTGTAATCCTCGATCGGATTCGCGCCCTTCCAGTACTGATCTGCCGGGTAGCCGTCCGGAATCTTGAGGTGCTCCCTGCCGGGAAGAATGGGATCCTGTTCCGCGCCGCCGCCGCCCAGCATCAGGTATTTCACGCCGTCCACTTGGTAATGCCTGAGTAGTGTGTACGTGTCCGTTGAAGACGACGATGTCGAGGTCTTTGGCGTATGCAGCAATCGTCTTGTGGGGATTCTGTGCTTCGGGAATCGGCCCCATGCCCGCAGTGCAGAAAGCCGGAGTGTGGAACGAGATGAAAACCTTCTTGGTGCCTTTCGCCTTCGCCTCATCCAGCCACTGCTTTGAGCTGCTTCATCTGCTCTTCGTAGACGGGCTGAGTAGCGAGCCACCCCGACGGGTCTTTATCGTCGTAAGGGCCGGTCCACAGGAAGATGAAGCGACGCCCTGATAATCAACTTGTAGATGAGGTCTCTTGTCGGAAACGCCGAACTTCTTCAGGTAAGGAAAGAACGTCAGCAAGCCTTCGACGTCGGAGTCGCCCCACGTTTCGTGGTTTCCCACCGCGGGGAAACACGCGCCCGGGCAGTCCGGCGCCTTCTCCATCTCGCTGTCCGCCGGAGGCAACTGCTTGAAACTTCCTCGTTCACCAACCTCCAGTACGGGCTGTCGGAGGGCTTGTTGCCCTGCATTCCCCACCACACCAGGTCTCCGGTACTGACGATGAATCTCGCCCGCCCTTCTGGACATCCTTCACCATCTCGCGTGCCACCCAGTCGCCGCCCTCGAGACGGTACATGGTGCGGTGCACGCCGGGCAGCAGTTTCACGTCCTCGACCGAGGCCTCTGTGACCCAGCCTTTGTCGAACTTGAGGGTAGTCACTTCACTGGCGGTCATAAAGGGCATGACCATCTGTACGAGTTCCTTGGTGTCGGGGTCGTACGTCAGCTTGACGTACTTCTGCACCAGTCCCGCCGCCTCTGGCGGAGGAGCCACCAGTTCGAACATGTCCACCATGAGCTCGCGGGCCTGCGCTTCCTGGTCTTGCTTGTACGGGAGGTACATCATCGAACGCGAGTCGCCGTACACGGCAAACGAAAAGCCCTTGTCGGCAGCGCCCGACTTCTGCTGCGCAGTGGCAGTAAACGGCTGAAGAACGAGCAAGGCAACGATCGCCAAAAACACTGAACAAAACTTCATCTGCGTTTCTCATTGATCGTTTCACTCGTTTCCGATGATTTCAGGAGCGAAACGAGGAAGGGCCTTCCGCCTTCCTCGTCTCCCGACTTCAGTTTTGCAGACTATCGCAGGTCCGCGTTTGTAACCGCCTTTGCGATCTAGTCGCTCGACGGAACGGCTTTCGGCATGTTCTTGGGATCCAGCAGCGGTAATGGGTTCTTAGGGTGCTGCAGGTCCGGGATCAAGTCGTTCGACGCGCCACCTGGGAAGCGCTGGATGCTCGGATACTTCATGATGGACTGGTCGAAGTCGTAGAGTGCCGTTGAAAAGAGCGCAGCCGACCAGCCGTTATCTTCGCCAGCGTACCTTCCCGGCGAGGTCCGCAGCCCGTTCATTTCACCTTCGGCTCCGTTGAAGATCATGTCGTATCTCTCAAACGGATCCATCGTGAGGTTGTACACCGCCGGGATCGAACCCAGACCCTTGACTGGGGCCCAGCCACGAGTCCTTTGCGGTCCAAATGAACTTCCAGGCGATGTTCACCCATCGGCTCATTTCGGAGTCTCCGGCGATATCCGTGCGGATAGCATTGAGATACTCGCCATTGATGTAAGATCCAGGACCGGCGCGCCGAATGTTGCGACTTGCCCAGGATGTAGGCGCTGTTGTCAATGCTGTCGAAGTAGATCGGCTTGCCGTTGTTGTCCTTCATTTCACCGGTAGGTGGAGGAGTGATTCCCGCCATCGCCGCCAGGGTTGACCAGCAGTCGATGTGCGACATCATTTCGCCGTACTGCACTCCCGCTGGAACATGTCCGGGCCACCATCATGATGGCCGGCACGCGCCAGCCACCTTCGAACGCCGAGCCTTTCTCACCGCGGAACGGGGTAGTTCCGGCGTCAGGATAGGCGTCGAGCCATGCGCCGTTGTCGGCGGTCAGAATGATGATGGTATTGGGAGCGTACGGCCCGGATTTCGTCCAGATCACCTTTCCGATGTCGGCGTCCATCTCCATCAGCGAATCGGAGTAGTCGCCGAGTGCGATTTGCCCCTGAAATCCGGGCGCGGCGTTCGTCGGGTTGTGCATCTTGATCCAGTTGATGTCCATGAAGAACGGCTTGCCGCTCTTGGCATGGGTTTTGATGTATTCGACCGCGTAGTCGGCCTGCCGTTCGTCCATCGTCGCCATATAGTCGTAAGTAATGGTAGCGACTTTCGTGGCAGGTTTGACCGGCTACACCTTCCCACTCACCCAGGTTCACAACGGAATCCCACATTTTTTCGAAATCCGCGTTGTATGACGGAAACCACGGGTGAAACCACTTCGTAGTATCGGGATAGGAATAGACGCCGGCGTAATAGGCGGCGAACTCTTTCATTTCGTCGAAACCATGTGCGATCGGGTAGGCCGCGGGCTTGTCGCCCAGGTGCCACTTGCCGGAGAAGTACGTCGTGTAGCCGTTCTTCTTGAAAAACTCAGCAATGGTTGGAGTCTCGGGACGTGAGGTAATTCTCGTCGCCCGGCGCAACCACGATGGACAACGCCGAGCGAATCGGAATGCGCCCGGTCATGAACGAGGCGCGGCCTGCCGTGCAGCTTGCCTGGCCGTACCAACTTGTGAAAACCGCGCCTTCTTTGGCCATCTTGTCGATGTTGGGCGTGGGATGGCCAAGGGTTGCGCCCCCGCCTGAATAAGCACCGAAATCGTTCCACCCGGTGTCGTCGGTCATTAGCATCACGATGTTAGGTTTGCTGTCTTGTGCTGTGACGGGAACTGCTCCACCCGCCAGCAAGAAGCTGGAGATGGCCACCGCGCCGATCGTAAGCCTTCGAACGCTAGCTCCGAAGTCCATACTTCACTCCTCATGAATGGTTCTTGTTGAGCTCCAATCAAGGCTGGTTGACGGTGATTGAAGATTGGAAACAACCTCGTCGAGAGCAATCCTGACTCGGCGAGAAAGGTTGAGCATCGGAAATAGGAATTTGTCGGTTGCGAAAGAGAAGTGTACTCCGCCGTCTGTTTACGAACTAACGCCCAAGTTATATTTGTCCGCTGTGGAATCCTGTCGTGAATCCGAGCCCTATCACGGCCTTATCACGTTCGTCTGTGCCCTCCGTCCTATCTCGTCGGAGTCTAGTTCTATAAAATATTCTTCGTGAGGCACGGGATTGGTGTCCCTTGACTTCACAGCCCGATGCGGCCGCTGGTGAATGGCTCTTCGACAACCGAATAGCGCGGTGTCGATTCCCGAACTGGGAAAAAATGCCGGAAATCCCAGCCCAAAAAGCGCCGCTAAGTCCAATGGCAACAATTGGATACGTATAAACCATCTGGAATCAATGGCTTTGCAGCAATTTTTTCCCAACCCATTGATTCTAAAAGATCGCAGAAGTTGTTTTTTCGAGGTGCACAGAGCCTGCCCTGAGCTTGTAGAAGGGTTCGCGCCATAGCTTCGGCGCTCACTTGGCAGAAACCTCAGTCCCGCCTTGCGGGACGCCAGAAGAAAGCCCACCGTTTTAACGGTGGGTAGGTTCGCGTTCGAGATCCGAGTCCCCCGGGGACGACACTCTTACGCGAGGGCTTCAGCCCGAGCTTCATTCCTCCGCGCATCCACTTTTCGGCCACCTGGCGAGCGATTGGCTGATGGGTTTGTTCAGGGCTACCGAATAACAATAGGAGGCAAGCATGCTCCCTGACTCCGCCACCGTCCTCCTCGCGGGCGGCGATCCCGACCTGCTCTTGCTGCGGTCGGCAATGCTGGCTGCCACGGGCATCTGGAGCCTGCGCGTGCGCAATGCAGACCAGGCCATTCAAGTACTGGGATTCGTCCCCTGTGAATTGGTGATTCTCTGCTACACCCTCGACGAGGCTGACCAGCAGCAGGTGATCAAGGCCGTCCAAGACCGTGGCGGAAGCGTGAAGGTCTTGCGGGTCGCTCCCGGCGACGATTGTTCGGGCACTGGTTTTCTGCGAAAAGTAGAAGACGCTTTTGAGACGGCTGCATCGACGCCGAAGCCGATTTCGGAACCCCCACGCTCCAATTCCCGAATGGTACGATAGAGGACGTGCAAAACCTTCGGCCGATGACCCGGATCTCATTCGCACTCGCACTGTTGGCAATGGCAGTCAGCTGCGGCCAGTTCTTTCCCGGCGGAAATTCGATTACCGCACTAGCTGTTGCTCCCGCCAGTGCGACGGTTCAGCCGGGCGTCACCCAGCAGTACACCGCCACTGCCACCTATGGGAACAACACCACCGGCGATGTAACCTCACAAGTCACCTGGAGTACGACTCCCACCAACGTCGCTACCATCACCAGCGCTGGCTTGCTCACCGCCGTATCGCTGGGAACGGCCACCGTGCAGGCACAGAGCAGCAATAGTGTCATCGGCAAGACTGCCGTGACCGTGAGCCAAAAGACGGTCACCAGCGTCTCCATCTCCCCGCCCAATCCGACACCGCTTAGCTTGTCCCTCGGGCCTACTACCGTCCAGTTCACCGCAACTGCAACTTACGGCGACGGAACGACCGCCAATGTTACGAATATCGCTACTTGGACCTCGGTTCCTAGCTCCACCGCTACCATATCGTCGACTGGCTTGGTGACTGCCGTTGCGATCGGCAATGCGAACATCACCGCCACATCCGGGGGCGTCACCTCCAACACCGCCACGGTCACCGTGGTGCAGTAAGGCGATATTGACTGTAAGTCATTTAAATAGACTCGCTTATCAGTCCGGCCGAGGATTTCCACCATGCAACTTTCGTTGCATATTCGTGCACGTTCTCTGCGCCGACGCTAACCGAACTCCTCCCCAAACGTCTCAAAGTAGGACAAATAGCGCCGTTAATCGCCGATTAATGGCAGGGCTGGCCAATCGTTATCGAATATTCATTTTTGCTTGAGTTCGCGAGCGAAACCGGGGTAAACTATAGAAGTCTTTAGGCCTTGGTGTCACCAGGTCCCGCACCCAGTAAGACATGTGTCCAAAACGTCCATGAAACACTTTGGGTGCTATTGAATCCAATGAGTTAGGTACGATTTCGTCCGGCTGTATGCTCCCGGCCACGTGTGACTGGGAAGTGATGATCTCGACAAGGCAGGAAGTGAACTAAATATGGCAAAGCGACGTGGCAATCCGAACTGGGGAAAGCCCGAGCCGATCGGGCCGGTGGTCCCCACGATTACTGAATTCGAGCAGGTGGTCAAGGAGTTCAAATTGGCGCCTGATCAATACATTCGTTCGACTCGTCTTCGCGAGTGGGCGCGTAAGAACAAGAACTCGAAGTACATCCCCGAACCGCTCCTCGAAGCGTGGGGATTCGAGATCGAGTCAACGCTCTAAGCCCGATACAGTGGTAAGCGGGCCGCTGCGTGCGGCCCGTTTTTTTATGCCACTAATCTGAGTTAGCAGGAAATGGAAGCGCGGTCTATGGCCAGTTTCGAGAAGCACATCTTCGTTTGCACCAATCAACGCGCCGCGGGGCACCCTCGCGGATGCTGCGATCCGGACGCCCAGGGCGAGTTGCAGCGGGCATTCAAGACCCAACTGGCGAAAGCCGGTATCCAGGCCAACGTTCGCGCCAATAAGTCCGGTTGCCTCGATCAGTGTGAGCACGGACCCACGGTAGTCGTGTATCCCGAGGGCGTTTGGTATGGAAAAGTAGCCATCGCCGACGTAACCGAGATCGTGGAGTCGCACATTATCGGCAATCGTCCTGTCGAGCGCTTACGACTGGCGGAAGCTTGCGTCAATACACCAGAGTGCCAGCATCGGCCACGCCGTCAGGAATAGTCATTACCGGCCGGCCTTGTGGAAAAGCTGTTGAACAAAACCGATTATTGAGTGCACGAAAAGATGAATATCGATGTACACTCTCGCACACCGCGTTTCTACGATTTGGCTTCGCGCATTCCTGATGCGCGTCTCGAACTCTTGCGGTTGGAAACATTCTGATTGTTCGATTGATGATCAAGTCTTCCCATAATTCGCATTCCTACCGCATCCTCGCAGTTGGCAGTGATGTCTCTCAGCTAAGTTCTGGGGCCAATCTCCTCACCCAGGCGGGTTACTCAGCTCACCCGGTGATCGATGTGGACCAGGCAGTGCGCCGGGCATCTATCGGGCGCTATCACCTCGTTATCGTCAGCTCGACGTTCACCTATGACGAGCAGATCGCGATCCGCGGGCGTTTGAAGCAGGTTCGCCCCAATCTCCGCGTGCTGTTACTTGGCACCCAACACGATTCTCCGGACGCATTTCTCGCTGAAGTAGCTCACCATTTGCGCCAGAAGCACAGCTTCCGCTTCGGTACTCGCCGCGACAAGCCTCACGCTGACCCCGACATTCCCTGATCTCTCTTCCCCGTGCCACCGTGGTGAAGGGTTCCCCGCCCCTGCTAGAATCGCTAGTTGCCCGTCATGCCGAACGCTTCCCTATTCTGCGACGTCGAGACCGCGATCGAGGAGATCCGCGCCGGCCGCATGATCGTCGTCATCGACGACGAAGACCGCGAAAATGAAGGCGATCTCACCATGGCCGCCGAGAAGATCACCCCCGAAGCCATCAACTTCATGGCCAAATACGGCCGCGGCCTGGTCTGTCTCGCCATGACCGAGGAGCGCCTCGACTACCTTCGCCTGCTCCCCATGTCGGCCGAGAACACCTCGAACTTCGGCACCGCCTTCACCGAATCCATCGACGCCGCGCGACGGCGTCACCACCGGAATCTCCGCCTACGACCGCGCTCACACCATCCAGGTCGCCATCGATCCCGCGACCCGTCCCAACGATCTCGCGCGTCCCGGCCACATCTTTCCCTCTTCGCGCCCGCAAAGGCGGAGTCCTCGTCCGCGCCGGACAAACCGAAGCCTCCGTCGATCTCGCCCGCCTCGCCGGACTGGTTCCCGCGGGCGTCATCTGCGAAATCATGAACGACGACGGCACCATGGCGCGCGTGCCGCAGCTCGCCGAGTTCTGCCGCGAACACGACCTGAAGATGCTCACCGTGGCGGAACTCATCCGCTATCGCATGGCGCACGAGCGCTACGTGCGACGCCTCGCCGAAACGGTGGTTCCTACCGCTTACGGCGAATTCCGCATGATCGTCTATGAGTCCGAGATCAATGGCGACTCGCACATCGCGATGGTCAAAGGCGACGTCGAACACGCGGGCGATGAGCCGGTGCTGGTGCGCATGCACGCCCACTGCCTCGTGGGCGATGTCTTCGGAGCAAGCTGGTGTGGCTGCCATGATGCCATCGAAGGCTCGATGCGGCGCATCGCCGACGAAGGACGCGGCGCGCTCATCTATCTGCATCAGACTTCGAAGGGCTTCTCGGTCGAGAAGCTCGGGCGAAAAGCTGACGCTGCAATTCCATCACGAACAGCGCCTGCCGACGCTGCCCGAGAGCCAGCGCCGCACCCAGCGCGAAATCGGCATCGGCGCCCAAATCCTCTCCGACCTGAACCTCAAGCGCATCCGCCTGCTGACCAATCATCCGCGCAAAGTCGCCGGCCTCGAAGGCTTCGGCATCGAGATCGTCGAGCAGGTCCCTGTCTCGACGACGGGCAATGTCATTGGCCGCTGATGCCTCTCCTTTGTTTTCAGCGTGTTTGGGCGAAAATTGTTTGTATCTCATTCATTACGCGATGGTTATACGCATCCATTTGTGCCGCAAGGAGTTAGGTAGCTCTCTCGGAAAAAGATATGTCGTCCCCGGGGGACTCAGTTTGCTTTTCTGCCTCACCCAGCACTCCGCCTGCGGCTGCGTGCTGGGCTGTAATGTCCCCGCCCCTGGGGGCTGCCTCTCCGGGACTCCGCCCCACGTTCGCAACCCGTAACTTTCTGGCGTTTCCCGGTGGTTCCCAAGCACAGCTCTGCCTGTGCATAGAACTCGACCATTCTGCTTCGACAAATCGATTAGGCGATGCCTTCCTCCTTTTTCTTTTCGGCGAGGTTGTCGGACGCGAGGGAGGCGGGAGGTTCTTCGCGGCGGCTTCTGTTCAGTGTTTGTGTCTGCGCGGCGGCAGCTTGCTCGGCGGCGAGCTTGTCGGCGAGGAGTTTTTCGGCAGCGCGCTGGATGTTCTTCAGCTTGGCTTCGGCGACATAGCGCTCGTAGTTGGCGCGGTAGAGCTTACGCCGCCGCTTGCGATTGGCATCGCGCTCATGCTCGAGGGCGCGACTCTCCATGGCCTTGAGGCCCTCGGTTTTCATGATTTCGTGCAACTCCAAGTCCTGCGGCGTGACCTCGGTCATGGCGATCTCGGCTTCGGCCATGTAGTCGCGGAGAACCGGGGGAGGGACCACGGGAATGAGAGGAGGACGGTCGAATGGCTGCAACGCGGAGCCCTGCGAGCAGCCCTGTTCGGGGAAACCCCCGCACAAGCAAAACTCCGGCTTGTACGGCGGCACCCGCTCTGATGACACTCGATTGGCGCTCCGCACCTCGCTCAGGATGCGCCCGGGAAGGCGACGTGGGGAGGGGTGTCGAGGTCGAGGTCGGCGGGGAGGCCGTATTCGGCGGCGAGATCGATGGCGGGGCCGGACTGGTCGGAGTGATAGACGCTGGGCAGCCATTTGTCGGAGGACTTGAGAGCCTGCGCGGCGAAGCGCAAGGACTTGAGCAGGAAGTCGGCGCGCTTGAGGTCGATCATGTCGGCGGCGACGGCCTCGACCAGTTGATTGACCGCCGAGAGCACGGTGGACATGGACTCGATGGGAGGGAGCTTCAGGTCGAAGCGTTCCATGCGGGCGCGGGCCTGGGCCCTGCGAAGCTCGCGGGCGCGGTAGCCCAGGTGAAAGACGCAATAGTCGTGGTCGTGGGCGGCGGCTGAGTTGCAGGCGCCTCCGGTGTCGTAGATGTATTTGCAAGTGCGAAGTGCCATGGGTGCTCCCTTGAAAAAGTTGTCGGTTGCCGCGTGATCAGTTGTCGAAGTTAAGAACAACCGCCCGGGCATGGTTCTCCAGTAAACATTGGGAGGGAGGGGGAGGAGGTGTGTCAGTGATTTCGTGGGGGTGCGAGGTTACGAAGGTAACCAGATTTTCCCGTTTTGGGAAAAGAGGATTCACCACGGAGACGCGGAGGTTTGGGAAATCCCACAATTGCCGAGGAAGGCAATTGTGGCCCGCCAGCCTGCCACTCGAAGTTTTCGCTTGCTTCCTGACCTTCTTTGTATTCTGCTTTACGTTTCATCGCCTGCAACCATGCGTCTCTTCCTTTCAATCGTCCCACTGTTGCTCGTCGCCGTACCTGTTGGCTCGCAGCAACTAAGTCCAAAGGCCCAGCAGCCCCGACGTGCCCCAGTGCCACGGAGCAACGCGGCACGGAGGATTCCCCTGTTGTTGTGAAGGTTCTCCCAACCCCCAAAACCCAGGAAGAAGCTGCACGAGAGGAGCAGGACGAGATAACAAAACGGCGATGTGACAGGAACTTAGTTGATCTTACAGGCGTGATCGCCGTCGTTGGAATCATCCAGGTATTTGTATTTGGGTATCAAGCTTCTCAAACTGAAAGAAACGGTCGAATCTGCCGGACAGCAAGCCAAGGCGATGGAGCGGCATATTGGAGAAGCAGCGAGATCGGCTGACGCCATGGAAGCCATTTCCGACAAGATTGACGCTGGAAATAAGGTGGTGATGCGTGCATATCTGACCGTAATTGTCGGCTCGGCGTTCTATCAAGAACGCGGAAAGGTCGGACAGATAGACGTTAAGTTCGGCGGAAGGCCAAGCTTGTTCAACACGGGGAATACGCCGGCTAAAAGGTCCGCATTTGCAGAACTGCTAGGATTCTGCCTATCCCAGTTCCGGAAGACTTTGAGTATCCTTTGCCTGTGGAAGACGCCGCTGGAGATGCAACTGTTGGAGCGCACCTCAGTTATACGATGGATACTTGGGTTGATGATTTTGTTCCAGACGAGGAGGTTCAGGCCATCAAGGAAGGAGCGCCCAGGGGTCTCTGCGTTTGGGGCGTGGTGACTTACGAAGACATTTTTGGCGACCGACATACGACCAAGTTCGCACAAAGCCTTAGTTGGCTCCCAAACGGCACTGTGCAGGGGTTCTACATCCCCGGTCAAAACGACGCGGATTAGCTCATTCACGGCTGGACGATTATCGATGAGATCAGTCAACAGTTGATAGCGGTAAGCGAGCGGCTCCTCACGGAATTGTCCGAACGGTTGCCGAGGCGGGAGAGATATTCGACCACAGGAGATCGCAGAATGAGCCACAAATCACCCTATCTGTTGGAGTATCGACTCAGCGATGTCATGGCAGCAATCCAGGTACTCGCCGCTAGCAAATGGCCGGCGTTGTTAAGAAGGGACTGGGTAAAGCTGGGCAAGGCTCAAAGCTCTTCGGACACATGGCTCGAGGTGTTTCAGCAACATCCGGAATTCTTCTGGCTTGACGGGGGAGAACAGAGGGTGACATTGAGGTGGCGCTCGGCACTGGGTCATAATTACGACGAGAAGACGGGGAGGCTGTATACGCCAGAGGAAGTGGACGCCCTCGGCGAACGCATGAGCGAGCAGGCTATTGATGACTGGCTAAAGCAACGTCCATTGTCAACCGATGAGATCGGCACATTGATGAATGCCGCAATAGAGCTTTATAAGCAAGCCTTGTCGTTCCAGCAGGAATCGCATTGGTGGGTGCCCGTCATCTCCAGTTTAGCTGGCGGCATCATTGGCGCAATTCTCGGCAGTATCCTCAAACACTCGTAGGCGGCAGTTCAATAATCTCGTTGAGGCTATTTTTCCACCAGCCGGTTGTACTTCTTCAGCACCTGCTGCAACTCGGCGTGGGGAATTGCGTCCACCTCGAAGTCGTTGATGCCTTTCATCGTCTTGGCGGCGATGAGGGCGTTGACTACCGCTTCCTCGACGCTCTGGACGGTGGCGAGAAAGAGCGGGTTCATGTCGTCATTGGGAAGCATGGCGACGCGCTTGGTGCCTCCTTCGCTGCCCCACGCGCCGGGATTGGCGGTGGAGAAGGCGATGAAGATGTCGCCGGAGCCGTCGCCGGAGTAGCTGCCCAGGCGTCCGAGGCCGAGAGGAACGCGGCGCGCCAGACGCTTGAGTTGGTGCGGAAGAAGCGGAGCGTCGGTGGCGACGACCACGATGATGGAGCCGGTGTCGTCTTTGTGCGGAATGCCCGGGGGAAGTTCGCGTCCGACGGGAACTCCGGCGATGCGCAATTCGGATTGCACTCCGTAGTTGCATTGCACCAGCACGCCGACGGTGTAGCCGCCTGCTTTGGCGTCGAGTTTGCGCGAGGCGGTTCCGGTGCCGCCTTTGAAGCCGTGGCAGACCATTCCGGTGCCGCCGCCGACGTTGCCTTCGGCGACAGGCCCTGACGCGGCGGTGTTGAGCGCGTGGAAGGTGTCGTCGGGCGTGACGTGAAAGCCGTTGATGTCGTTGAGGCGGCCGTCCCAGGTTTCGGCGACGACGGGCAGCGACCACCAGTAGCCGCTGGCGTCGGCGGCGCCGTGCTCGATGCGCCAGTGGATGACGGCGTCGCGCACGACTCCCACACTGTGGGTGTTGGTGATCATGACCGGGCCTTCGAGGAAGCCGGACTCCTCGACCCAGGTGGTTCCGGTCATCTCGCCGTTGCCGTTGAGCGAGTACCAGCCGGCGAAGACGGGATCGTTCACACTTCCCTTCCCGCGCGGCAGGACGGCGGTGACTCCGGTGCGCACCGGACCTTGGCCGACGACGAGTTTGCCGGAGCCGGAGATGAGCGTGGTGAAGCCGACTTCGACTCCGGCGACGTCGGTGATGGCGTTGAGCGGGCCGGGAGCGCCGTCGAAGGGGATGCCGAGATCGCGGGCGCGAGGGCCGGTCTGCGCGACGAGGGAAACCGAGGCGAACATGACTAAAGATAGTAGAGCGGCAGCGTGGTGCATGAGTCGTCTCCTGCCAAGAGCGATTCACCACTGATAACGAGGACACAGAATTCGAAACCAGAAATTCGTCTGTGAGTGCGTCGTCCTGTGAATCCATCGAGTGTTGCGAAGCAGTGTAACAACTTCACCGCGCTATCCGGCGGTGACGATCATCGCCTGGCAGGGCGGCTTGCCGATGCGGCGGTAAGTGTGGGGCACGGTGGGATCGAAGTAGATGGAGTCACCGGCATCGAGCTCGTAGTCGTCGAGACCGATTTTGAGGCCGAGCTTGCCTTTGATGACGTGCAGGAATTCGGAGCCGGGATGCTGGTGAGGCTTCAGTTTCTCGGCGCCGACGGCTTCAAATTCGGCGAGATACGAATTGGTGCGGCGCTCATTGCATTTGTAGTCGAGGCTTTCGAAATGGTAAGCGACCTCGGGGCTGCCGGGACGCTCGGGCAACTTGATGCGCTCGTCTTTGCGCACGACGGAGACGACGTGGCGCTTGCGTTCGTCGGTGAAGAAGTAGTCGAGACCGACGCTGAAGACCATGGAGATGCGCAGAAGGGTTGGCAGCGTGGGTAGAGCTTGTCGCGCTCGAGCTTGGAGAGCAGCGCGGGAGAGAGTCCGGTGTGCTTGCCGAGTTCGACCAGCCCCATGCTTTTTTTCAGGCGGAGGGCGCGGAGTTTGGGGCCAATCTGATAGGGGCGAAGGTTGTCGTCGATCGTCTTGTTGACCATGTTAGACCTCAGGTTTTTCAGACCATGCAAAATATCGCTGCCATATTTTCGCGAGATGCAAATCGCGTTGGCGCGGTAGATTTATTTCTCCGCATATTCAAATATCTTTTAGCTATAGTCAATAGGGTAATCGTGAGTTGTGATTTGCAACTCGCGCTTACAAGGACCGCTGTGTGGCGCACCGAGTTCATGCGGTCCGATTGCGGTGGCTGGCTTGGGGGAGACAGCCACCGCGTATTTTTGCTATTCGAGTGCAGCAGTGCTGCCGCACGACGATCGGCGCGGACGCCGATGCCGGCGGACTCGAGCCTCGCGTAAACTTGATGGATATGAATCCCGATGTTCTGGTGGTGGGCGCAGGTGTCTCGGGGCTGGTGGCGGCGGTCGAACTCAAGCGGCGCGGATTTTCGGTGCAGGTGCTGGAGGCCTCTGACAATGTGGGAGGCCGGGTACGCACCGACGAGTTCGAAGGGTTCCTGCTGGACCGGGGTTTCAAGTCCTGCTGACGGCGTATCCCGAGGCGCGGCGGTGCCTGGATTTCAAGGCGCTCGACCTGCGCGAATTCGAGCCCGGAGCCGTGATTTATTGCCGGGGAAAATTCCACACCATTTCCGATCCGATGCGGCGCCCGGGGAAAGCGGTGCCGTCAGCGGTGGCACCGATTGGAACGCTGCACGACAAGCTGCTGATCGCCAAGTTGCGGGGCGAGTTGCTGGAGGCGGAAATCGACCAGGTGCTGAGCGCGCCGGAGGTTTCGACGCTAACGGCGCTGCGAGAGTATGGATTTTCGGAGAAGATCATCGAGCGATTTTATCGGCCGTTTTTGGGTGGAATCTTTCTGGACCCGGAGCTGGCGACGTCGAGCCGGATGTTTCAGTTTGTGTACCGGATGTTCGCGCAGGGGACGGCCGCCATCCCGAATGGCGGCATGCAGGCGATTCCGAAGCAATTGGCGTCGCACTTGAACGGAGGCAGCATCCGGTTTAACGCGCCGGTGCAACATGTTTGGGAAGGCGGCGTGCGGCTGGAGAGTGGCGAAGAGCTGTTTGCGGGAGCGGTGGTGGTGGCGTGCGATCCGGTGAGGGCGGCGCGATTGCTGCCGGAGGCGGGAATCCGAACGGCGATGCGCGGAGTGCGATGTTTGTATTTTGCCGCTGCCGATCCGCCTGTCGGCGGGCACTACCTGGTGTCTGAATGGAGACGGCGAAGGGCCGATCAACAATCTGTGCGTGCCGAGCGTGATTGCGCCGGGATATGCGCCGCGGGGATATCACCTGGTATCGGTGACGGTGCTGCATGCTCCGCTCAGCGAAGACCACCTGATTCGCGATGTGCGCGAGCAGTTGCTCGATTGGTTTGGCGAGCAGGCGAATGGCTGGGAGTATTTGCGGTCGTATCATATTGAGCAGGCGGTGCTGGACCAGTCGCTGGAGCAGGGCGGAGTGAAGATGTCTGGGTGTGACGGCGAAGCCGGGGCTGCACTACTGCGGAGACCACTGCGGAACGGCGTCGCTCAATAGCGCGATGCTGGCGGGACGGCGGGCAGCGGAAGCGGTATGCGGGGAGTTGGGACGGTCGAGTGAGTTGCTGTGAGGGAGGTAGCGCGACCCCGCGATACGTAAAGCGGATGGTGGATCGGGCATCCGGCGAAATTGTGCCGTCGGTTAAAACCGACTCGGAATTTGAATCCAGGATTCCGTCCCCAATTCACGCGAAACGGCGTAATTGATCGCTTACCCTGGGCTCTTAGGCGCCTACGGGTGCGACATCGCAGGAGAAAGGCACAGCTAACGCGAGGCTCCGTTACATCATGCACGACAATTGGAGTCGCTCTCGGGCATTTTGGCAAGACACTAAGAACTCAACTGGCAAGCGGTAGCGACAGTACAGTTTTCTGCGTCGCGATGATGTTGGTGGCGTGCGCGAAGAAGCCTGCGGGGAAACGCTATGAGTTGCAGGGGAGGGTGGTGGCGGTGGATTCCGGCAGCCGCGAGATCACGGTTGCGCATGAAGATATTCCCGGGCTGATGCCGGGGATGACGATGCCGTTCCAGGTGGGGCACGGCGAGGACTGGATTTTCGGCCATATTGCGCCGGGCGATAACATTCAGGCGACGCTGGTGATTAGCGACCACGCCGAACTGCAAGACATTTCGTTCACCAAAGGCAGCGATATCGAAAGCGATGGCACGTCGAAGGTGCGGATTCCTCAGCCGGGCGATATAGTTCCCGATTTCACGTTTGTGAACCAGTCGGGCAAGACGGTGCGCTTGAGCCAGTTCCGCGGTAAGCCGCTGCTGCTGACGTTTATTTATACGCGATGTCCGGTGCCGGATTTTTGCCTGCTGATGAGCAACAACTTCAGTGAAGTGCTGAAGGAATTGAAGGCGACGCCGGCGGCGTTCGACAAGGCGCAATTGCTGAGTATCAGCATCGATCCGGAATATGACCGGCCGCCGGTGTTGCGCGAATATGGCACGCGATATGTTGGAAGCGTCGATCCGAACTTCCAGCACTGGCAGTTTGTGACCGGCACGCCAGAGGAAATTCGCAGATGCGGCGGACTTCTTTGGGCTCTCCTATAACCAGAACCAGGGGCAGATCGTACACACGCTGCGCACGGTGATGATTGGGAGCGATGGGAAGATCGTGAAAGTGTATTCGGGGAACCAGTGGAAGCCGAGCGAGGTGGTGAATGAATATGTCGCCGCCGCTGGCAAGTAAAGAGGGTCTGGTTGTAGGAACGAAATCCCCACTCAAGCCCAAATGAAGGCCTTGAATGGGGCACCCGGCGGGGGAAAGCCGGGGCTAAAGCCCGAGGTATAAGGGCTGCCTGCTTCACCACGCTAAAGCGTGGTGCTTCCACCGCAAGAACCTGTTTCACCACGCTAAAGCCTGGCGCTTCCACCTCACTGAGGAAACTTTCGCTGAAATAGCGCATCTTAGTAGGCTGGGGTTGTTGTTTCCGTTCCCATGGGAGACATGCTTGAATTCGTGGTGCGGCACGGTTATGTGCTGCTGTTTTTCTGGGTGATGGCAGAGCAGGCAGGACTGCCTATCCCTGCGTCGCCGCTGTTGCTGGCCGCGGGAGCATTGGCGGGCCAGCACCAACTGAAGTTCGCTCTGGTCTTACTGGTAGCCGCGACGGGGTCACTGGTGAGTGACCTGTTCTGGTATCACTTCGGCAAGCGCAAGGGAACAGTGGTGCTGAGCTGGCTGTGCAAGATCGCACTGGAGCCGGATTCGTGCGTGCGGCGGACGGAATCGACGTTTACGCGGCTGGGCTACCGAACGCTGCTGATCTGCAAATTTATCCCTGGCCTGAATACTGCCGCGCCCGCGCTGGCAGCCACGGCGGGAATTGGTCTGCCGCAATTTCTGTTGTTCGACTGGTTGGGCGCGCTGTTGTGGGCGAGTGCGTTTGCAGGACTCGGCCTGGCGTTCAGCAAG
The DNA here is from genome assembly GCA_963781635.1 of uncultured Acidobacteriaceae bacterium. Lineage (GTDB taxonomy): Bacteria > Acidobacteriota > Terriglobia > Terriglobales > Acidobacteriaceae > Sulfotelmatobacter. The sequence goes on along the minus strand of CAWAFZ010000003.1, from coordinate 300,832 downwards.
CAATTGGACCGGGTGGCGGACGATGTCGCACGGTTTGGTTCGTGGACAGTGCTGCTGCTGATTGCGCGGAATCGCGGGATACATTGCCTACAAGTTTTATCAGCGGGGACGCTTCCTTAGGCAGGTCGCTGGAGCGCGCATTGCTCCGGAAGAACTGCACGAACAAATGGAGGCGGGACAGCCGGTAACGATCATTGATCTGCGGCATCCGCTGGATTTGTTGCCCGATCCGCGGACGTTGCCGGGGGCGTTGCGGATTTCGCCGGAAGAGCTGCAGCTGCGGCACAGCGAAATTACTCGCGACGGCGAGATTGTCCTGTTCTGTACTTGACCGAACGAAGCCACCAGCGCCCGTGCGGCGCTGCAACTGCGCAGGCTGGGGATTCGGAATGTGCGTCCGCTGCTGGGCGGATACCACGCGTGGAAGGAATTGGGCTTTCCTCTGGTAGAGGTGCCGCCTCCGATGGAAGCGGCCGATGCCGGCAGCACGCTGGCGACCGGAGATGTGGTTAGTGGCTAGTGGCGAGTGGATAGTGGATAGAAGACAAACCCGCCAGAAGAATCTCGAGAAAAAGTGAGAAAAACAGATTCCGCGCGGGGGAAACTATGGGGCACCCAGCGGTGAGCCAATTTTGCGGCTGAAAATACGCCGCTCCGCGGCTGGGGATCTGGCTCGAACTATTTGCGCGGGCTGATGCCCACGCCTAAAAGCACGTCGCGGCTCCGCCGCTCAGGAGGAACGGCTCTGCGTTATTCCGAAACTGAATTCGGCTCGGGTTCGGGCTTGATGTCGGCGATGGGAATGGCTTCGCCGTTTAATACCGGCTGCGCGGGAGACGGCGCGATATGCGGCTTGATGAACGGCTTGAAACCGGAGGTCGACTTTTCGAACTGTCCAATGTGCCAGATGTCGCGGGCATATTCGGTTACGGTGCGATCGCTGGAGAACTTGCCGATGCGGGCGACGTTCAGGATGGACTTGCGACACCAGACCTCGTCATTCTTGTACTCGGCGGAAACCTGCTTCTGAATGTCAACGTAGCCGGGAAAATCAGCGATGTGATAGTACTTGTCGCCGCGGTGCACGAGTTCGTCAAAGATCCAGCGGAAGAGCCCATGTTCACTGGGACAGAAGCGATCGGACGCAAGCGCGTCCATAACTTCCTTGACCACCGGATCGTTGTCGTAACGTTCACGGGGGTTGTAGGTCCCCTTCTGCTGCATCTCCAGGATCTCTTCCGCGCGCAATCCGAAGATAAAGATGTTGTCGAGGCCGACTTCCTCGGCGATCTCGATGTTGGCGCCGTCCCAGGTGCCGACGGTCAGGGCGCCGTTCATCGACAGCTTCATGTTGCCGGTGCCTGAGGCCTCCATGCCGGCGGTGGAAATCTGCTCGCTCACGTCGGCGCCCGGAATGATGAGCGTCGCGAGCGAAACGCGGTAGTCAGGCAGGAAGGTGACCTTGATAGCGTCTTTGACGCGGGCGTCGTTGTTCACGACGTCGGCGACGTTGTGGATCAACTTGATGATTTGCTTCGCTGCCCAGTATCCGGGCGCGGCCTTTCCGGCGAAGACGTAGGTGCGGCCGACGACCGGGGTCTCTCCGTGGTCAACGATTTGCAGATAGTCGTGAATGACGTGCATCACGGCCAGCAGCTGACGTTTGTACTCATGGATGCGCTTGATCTGCACGTCGAAGATGGAGTCGGGATCGACCGCGACACCGAGCTGCTTTTGAATCGTTTCGGCCAGACTCAGCTTGTTCTGGCGCTTGACTTCCCTGAAGGCGGCACGGAAGTCTGGCTTGTTCGCGAATGGCTCGAGATCGCGCAGGCGGCTGAGATCGGTGATCCACTTCTGCTCGTCGAGCGCCTGACTGATGAGGTCGGTGAGGCCGGGATTGGCTTCCATCAGCCAGCGACGCGGCGCGACTCCATTGGTCTTGTTGTTGAATTTCTCGGGCCAAAGCTCGGCGAATTCCGGGACCAGCCGCTTGACGACAAGGTTGCTGTGCAATGCCGATACGCCGTTGACGGAGTGGCTGCCCACGATGGCCAAGTTCGCCATGCGCACGTGCTTTTCGTACCCCTCTTCGATGATCGACATCTTGCGCAGCTTCTCGGCGTCCATGAAGGGCAGGTCGGTAATCGAGTGCAGGAAGCGGTCGTTGATGCTGAAGATGATCTGCACATGGCGCGGCAGCACCTTTTCCATCAGTGGAACGGACCACTTCTCGAGCGCTTCGGGAAGCAATGTGTGGTTGGTGTACGCCAGCGTCTTGACGGTGATGTCCCATGCCTTCTCGAACGGCAGGCCGTTCTGGTCGATGAGGACGCGCATCAGCTCGGCGACGGCGAGACTGGGGTGAGTGTCGTTCATCTGAATGGCGGCCTTGGCGGGCAGCAGTTCGAAATCGTCGTGCTGCTGGCGGAAGCGGCGCATGAGATCGCCGATGGCGCAAGCGACGAGGAAGTATTCCTGCACCAGGCGGAGTTCTTTGCCGGCGATGGCGACGTCGGAGGGGTAGAGGACGCGCGAAATGTTTTCGCTGGCGATTTTCTGCTCGACAGCGTGGATGTAATCGCCGCGGTTGAAGATGTCGATGTCGAAGTCTTCGGACGCCCGGGCGGTGAACAATCGCAACCAGTTCACGGTGTGGCCGAGATAGCCGACGATGGGCATGTCAGTCGGAATGCCGAGGACAACCTTGTAGTTGATCCAGGTCTGCTTCAGCTTGCCGTCGGCGTCGCGTTGCGAGTCGAGACGGCCGTACATGGGGATGCTGACAGCCTCTTCGGGATGCTCGATCTGAAACGGAGTGCCGTTGGCCTTCCAGCGGTCGGGCTTCTCGCGTTGAAACCCGCCGACGATCTCCTGCTTGAAGAGTCCGTATTCGTAGTCGATGCCGTAGCCGTAGCCGGGCATGCCTAGCGTCGCGAGCGACTCGAGAAAGCATGCAGCCAGGCGTCCGAGGCCGCCGTTACCAAGGCCGGTATCGGATTCGCTGTCGAGGACTTCGTCGAGGCTGACGCCGAATCCGGCGAGCACTTCGCCGCAGAGTTCTTCGATGCGGAGGTTGGAGAGATTGTCGCCGAGGGAGCGGCCCATGAGGAATTCCATGGACAGGTAGTAAAGGCGTTTGGCGTCTTTATGGCGGAAACGCGACTCGGTGTCGAGCATACGGTCGACGATGCGGTCGCGAATGGCCAGCGAGACGGGATTGAGATAGTCAACCGGCTTGAGGTCGGAGGTGGGCCGAACGAGAGTGTAACGTACATGGCGAAGGATAGCTTCGCGCAGCATTTCCGCCGTCCGCACCTGCGCCAGAAACGCCGGAGTCTGGGTCGGGAAGGTGTGGGAAGCCGGCGGGCGGTCCTCCTTGTGCGGCGACGAGGCTGACTGCTCCTGCTGCGGAGGTCCAGAGGTTACGTCATCCATGGGCGGCTCATCGGCCGTGTACGAACTATTTTGATGGTCGTTGCTAATGGCGCGTTACCCCGGGACGTGCTCAATACTACTATTTTAATCCAGAATGAGAATGCGGCATCCCCCAAGAGGGGCACGTAGTCGCGGGTTTCGGCATTTAAGTGCGCCGAATCAATGAGATCGAACTAAGCTGGTGACCATGAGGGATCCGAGCAACACGCCTACTTGTCTGCTTCAGCCACTGGAATCACCGAGTGACGTGGTTCGGGCATGGGGATGTCGCCTTTGGCAGCGCGCCAGAGAATTGCGTTGAGCGTTTCAGTGTCGGCGGCATCGGCGACGGAAAAGTCGAGCGAGGCGGACTCTTTGGCGCCGGGTGAAGCCTTGGTGTTGGCCTGGTAAATCATAGAGTTGTCGCGATTGCGATAGTCGGCCTTGAAGACAGGCTGATCCCCCGGGCCGGTAAACAACGGAGCCATGACCGCGGCGCGGGCATCGTTGTTGTTCATCGGAGGCAGACCAAGAAGTATCTCCATGGTGTGAATCAGGTTCACGGTGGTGTAGAAATTGTGGTCCGCGAAGGGCTGTGGCGCGCGCGGCGAATATTTGCTCACCACCAAGGCGATGCTGCGATGAGCATCGACGTGGTCGGCGCCGTTTTGAGCGTCGTCTTCCAAAACGAAGATGGCGGTGTCGTCCCAGTACGGACTGTTCGAGATCGCTTCGGCAACGCGGCCGACGGCAAGATCATTGTCGGCAACGGCGGCGTTCGGAGTCGGCGAGCCGACTTTGGTTCCGGCGGTGTGGTCGTTAGGCAAGCGAACCAGAGCGAAGCTGGGCAACTGCTCACCCTTGCCAGTCTTACGTGCATCGACAAAGCTGGCGAACTCACGCAGAAATTCATCAACGCGGAACTGATCGGGAAACTCGACCTTGAAGTCGGGATAGTGTGGGTCAAAATGGCCGCGGAGATCGGCCTTGGTAGGAATGTTCTGCGCCATGAGCGGGATGACGAAGTGATACGGGCTCTTGCCGCCACCCATGGCGGCGGGCAGGTCTTCTCCGGGCTTGATGTCGCGGCGGTCGCATTTAGGCGGAGCCCCGGTGGGCGCTCCGGTGGTGGCGGGCGTGTACTTCTGTTCGAGTTCTTCGCACCATATGGTTTCGATGTATTCGCCATAGTGGCGGTAGGTCATCTTGTGGTGAGCGAGGTTGTCGAAGAGGTATCCGGTGGCGGGCTCGTTGACGTCGGGAACGCCTTCGTCTAAAGGCACGATGTCGCCAATGGTGCCTTCGGCATCGTACTCGCGCTCCACGCTGCGATAGGCGATGGGCCACGCTTTCTCGTTGTAGTCGGTAGTGATAGCGGCCAGAGACCAGGGGTGGCCGTCTCCGGATACTTCACCGCTGTCGTAGAAATTGTCGAGCACACCGAACTGGCGGGCGAGCGCGTGCTGATTGGGGGTGATGTCTTCACCGTACATGACGAGCGAGGGATCGCCGTTGGCTTCTTTGATGTCACCGAATATCTGATCGTAGGTGCGGTTTTCCTTAATGATGTAGATGATGTGACGAATGGGATTGCCGGATTTCGCGAAACTGATTTCGTCGGTACGGCCTTCCATGAGATTGCTGCGCAAGACTTCGGCTGTCAGGGTCTCGTGGTCGCGCTCGGCCTGCTGGAGGTCGATGCGCGAGAGAGCCCACGTATCAGCGAGGCAATGTAGGGATGCTGCTGTTTGTTACCACGCAGGGCGGCGGTTTCGGTGCCCGAATTCGGGCCGGTGCCAATTCCCTTTCCGGTGGCAACGAACAGGTCGGTGCCGTGGATGGCCAGCGCGGTGGGATACCACTCGGTGGGAATGAAATAAAACGGCCGGTCGGCGTTGGCCTGCGAATGAGTTCCACGCGATTCGCGCAGGTCGAAGACGGCTACCGCGTCGGAAGTCGAGTCGGCGACGTAGAGCATCTTGCCGTCGGTGGATTGCGCCAGACCGATTGGGTAGTTCCCGCCGTATGTCTGATGGGGCAATCGTGCGTCGAGGTAGCGATCGAGCTTTCCATCTGCGGTGTTGATGATGGCAACGCGATCACGGTTGGCGAGGGTAACGTAGAGCTTGCCCTGGTCGGGACTGAGCAATAACGCGGTCGGATGGGACGATGCTTCGGTTTCCTCTTTGGGCGGCAGGAGCGAGATCTCGCGAACTACTTTTCCAGATTGCAGGTCTAGCTCAGCGACAGAAGAACCGTTCCACAGCGAGCACCATCCACGCGTACCGTTGGCGTTGACAACGACGGTGTAGGGAAAGGTACTGGGCACAGACTTGCCACGTCCCAACTCAAATCGCTGCAGGACCCGACCATCGCGCACATCAATGAGCACGGCTGCGTCGGCCAGGTTTTCAGCGACCAGCAACGCGTCTCCGCCATTGCGCTTCACCAAAACTATTCCGGCCGGATAGGAAATGCTTTGCCCTTCGGGGACATACTTGGCACCGTAGGTGTTCTTCCGGCTATGAGCAATTGGGACCAGCGGCAACTTAAGGAAGCGATCGGGCGTGAGGGCGCCATCGGCGAAGCGGTACACGGCGATTCCGCTGCCGGTGCTGTTGGGCTTCTTTCCCTCGGGATCGGTGAGCGACGCCATCGAGGCGTAGAGTTCGGTGCCGTCGGCGCTCCAGGCCAGGCCCACGAAATAGGTCTGGCGAGCGTGCGGGCCAAGACGAGCGTCGGGAAAGTCATGCAATTGATTGGTCGCCAAATCGAAAACCGCGATGGATTGCTGAAAGTTCGATTCGGCCGAACCAAAGCCGTTGTTCAACAGAGCAAGATACTTTCCGTCGGGGCGAAGGACCGCGGTCACCGGCAAACTGTTCGCAGGCTGCGGCGAGCCGAGTACGGGCTCGCGCAGGGTCTTGCTGGTAGGCAGGTTGATTTCTTTTTCCTTCTCTTGCCGTTTTGCGGGGCCGGTTTGCGCCGTTGCGCAAGAAACCAAGATGCCAAGCGAGAACAGGAGAACATAACGAACGAGTTTCATCGCACTCCTCGTTGAGAGCGTAAGGTGGCGAGCGGCTGTATTTGGTTTGCGGCACGTAGTTCGGACTCGAGGCGGTGCTGCCTTATGTGATCGAGCACGCGCGCGACGCCGTCTGCAATGGGTTCTGCACCGGAAACCAGCACGTGAGCGTGGTCGCGTGTCGGGCGCACATACCGCTCGGCCATGGGAGCCACGGTGGTACGGAATTGTTCGAGCACGGACTCCGGAGTTCGGCCGCGCTCACGGACATCGCGTTCCTGGCGGCGGTGGAGACACACTTCGTCGGTCGCATCCACGTAAACCGAGGTGCCGAGAATCTGACGCAAGTGTGGCCAGTACAAGGTGAAAAGACCTTCGAGGACCACAAATTCGTCGGGTTGCAACACTTCAATCGCAGCGGTACGGGTATGGGTGGAAAAGTCATAGACAGGAACTTCGATGACCTTTCCTTCACTCAGCGCGACAACATGGGTGATCAGAAGTTCGTGCTCGAGTGCGGCGGGCTCGTCGAAGTTGGAGTTTTCGCGCTCCTCTTTCGATAGATGCGACAGGTCCCGGTAATAGCGGTCGAGTGCCAGGACAGGAGCATGCAGTCGCTCAGCGAGATGGCCGGCAAGATAGCTCTTCCCTGCTCCCGAAGGTCCTGCGATGCCGATGAGGTAGGACACGCGGCTTCAGTTTAAACCAGTGGATAGTGGTTAGTGGATAGTGGATAGAAGAGCAAGTTTAGAGGGACAGCATCCAATTATGCGGACTGCGAGTCGAGGTAGTGTTCGATTTTTGGGAGGACGGCGCGCAGCAACGCCATGAACTTGCCGCGGACGCGTTCGCCGGTCTCCAACACTTCGTCGTGATTGATCTTTTCGCCGCTCATGCCGGCAGCCAAGTTGGTGACGCAAGAAATGGCGAGCACATTCGATGTTCATGTGACGCGCGGCGATGACTTCAGGCACGGTGGACATGCCCACCAGGTCAGCTCCGATAGTGCGCAGATAACGGATCTCAGCCGGGGTCTCGTAGCTCGGACCGGCAAAGGCCGCATAGACCCCTTCGTAGATGTCGCCGCCGAGATGATTGGCTTCGTCGAGCGCGAACCTGCCGCAGCAGCGGGTCGTAGGCGTCGGTCATGTCCGGGAAACGCGGCCCGAAGCGCTCTTCGTTGGGGCCTGACAGCGGGTTCTGTCCTTGAAGATTGATGTGGTCGCGAATGATGACCAAAGCGCCGCGTTCAAAAGCGGGATTGATACCACCGGCCGCATTGGTGAGAACGATCGCTTTTATCCCCATGCAGGCGAAAACGCGGACTGGAAACGCGACTTGCTGTGCCGAGTAGCCCTCATAGAGATGAACGCGGCCCTGCATGGCGGCTAGCAGCGACGCCCTCTACCGAGCCAATCACAAGCTGTCCGGCGTGGCCGACAGCGGTGCTGGGCGGGAAGGACGGGATATCGGTGTACGGGATGCGGGTGGAGTTTGCAAGTTCGTCGGCGAAACCACCCAGGCCTGAACCAAGGACGAGCCCGATCCGAGGACGTAGAGCGGTGCGCGCAACGATAGACTCGGCTGCCGCTTGAGCCCGAGCGAACTGCATCCAGTTCGCTCAAAGCACGCTCCGCAGTGGCTTCATTCGCCTAGTTCTTCCAGATATCTCTCGGCCTCGAGGGCGGCCATGCAGCCCGTCCCCGCCGCGGTACCGCCTGGCGGTAGCGGCGGTCGGCGACATCGCCGGAGACGAAAACCCCGGGAACGCGCGTGCAGACATGTCCGTCGCTGGGGACGATATAGCCTTCGCCGTCGCGCTCGAGCTGGTCGCCGACGAAATCGGCATTCGGAGTGTGGCCGATGCCGAGGAACATCGCGCTGGTGGGAAGGTCCCATTGCTCGCCGGTCTTCAGTATTGCGCAAGCGCAAGCCGGTGACTTCCTTTTTGTCGACATCGAGTACGTCTTCGACCACGGTGTCGGTGAGGAACTCGATTTTGTCGTTGGCGCGGGCGCGGTCGAGCATGATCTTGGAGGCGCGAAATTCGTCGCGGCGATGAATCAGCGTGACCTTGGTGGCGAAGCGGGTCAGGAAAATCGCTTCCTCCATGGCGGAGTCGCCGCCGCCGATGACCGCGATCTCCTTGCCGGAGAAGAAGAAGCCGTCGCAGGTGGCGCAGGAGGAAACTCCGTGGCCGATCAGCGCCTTCTCGCTGGGCAAGCCGAGCCATCGCGCCGAGGCGCCGCTGGCGATGATCAGCGCGCGGGTCAGGAGGGTTTCGCGGCCGAGATTCACCGCGATGGGCTTGGCGCCGAGGCCGTCTTTTTTCTGGCTCAGGTCCACACTGACACGTGGCCGGTCTGGAACTCCGCTCCGAAGCGGCTCGCCTGCTTGCGCATGTTCTCGATCAGCTCGGGCCCCTGGATGCCCTCGGGAAATCCGGGAAAGTTTTCCACCAGGGTGGTAAGCGCGAGCTGGCCGCCGGGCTCGTGGCCTTCAATGACGAGAGGCTTGAGGTTGGCGCGAGCGGCGTAGATGGCGGCAGTCAGTCCGGAGCAACCGGAGCCGATAATGATGACGTTGCGAACATTTTCAGTCATAGAGATAAAAGATAGATTCCCACACGGCATGAAAGATGCGAACCGGTCCCGTTGCCGTGAGTCACATCGGTTAACAATGGTGAGACAGGCGGCGAATCAAAAGGCCACCTTCCGGATTCTAACAAGCAGGAAGCATTTCGGATATCGAGTTCATGTGCGGACGGTGTTGGTGTCTTTTTGCCGCAGCGGAGGCGTCGGTGCGCGGGCGGAAGGAGCGGTAAAATCGACTTATGGCAAAGCTTACATTGGTCTACGGAATGCGCCTTCTCCCTTCCGACGACATTGAAGAGGTGGGAGCAGCCGCCGGTTAAATTGAAGAATGGCCGAACCGCAAATGTCACGCTCCATGTTGTCGAGGGTTCGAAAGAAGACATCGAGAAGCAGTTGCGGCAGAGCATCGACGCGTTTTTCGATCTGTACCCGGAAATCTAAAGGCATGCGGCTTTGTGTCCGTCGGACAGTGGCGACGTCTTCACCGGGAACGTTGTACAGGCCAGAGCCGTACAACAACACAGTTAGGTGCGTCGCCCAGTCATCGCTATAATCCGCTAACGGCCGAATAATCAAGGATCGTTGATGGCGTTCATCGAGCTCCCCAATCCAACTGAAATGCGAATAGCCGTGAGGCGCATGCTGCGGCCTACCAGCAGATTGGGAAAGATCACACTGTGGTTCGGCGGACTAGCGCTCCTTTTGCAGATTGCTGCCTGGATAGCGCGATCGCCCAGCGGAAGCATGCTGAGCGTATGGACCGGGCTGGTGACGTATGTGTTTCTTGGCTGCCTGCTGCTGCGAGGCGTGAGGTGGGCAAGGCAGCGGCTGTTGTGGCGGCTGCGCAACCGGCTGATCGTGACCTATGTATTTATCGGGGTCATTCCGATCGTGTTGCTGGTCTCAATGGCACTGCTAGCTGCGTACCTGTTTGCGGGACAGTTCGCCACCTATATCGCACTCGCCGACCTGGACACCGAGCTGAAACATCTGACTGCCTCCAACGATGCCCTGGCGGCACAGTTCCGGAGTTTGACCCAGTCCGGCAACCTTACTCCGAAGTTGGCGGCGGAAATCGCTAGTGGCACGGATGAAAACTTCAGCAAGCGGACAGTGACGGTGCTGGAGGGGGACAGCGGATTTGTCATCGAACCGGGCGGGAAAACGGTCGAGGTGCGCGGCGTACTGCCCGATTTGGTCAAGAACAACCTGAGCAGCTTTGTGATGGACGGCGGGCGGCTGCACTTGCGAGCGATCAAGCACATCGAGTCCGGTCCGCGGCGGCTGACGGTTATCTCGAACGTACCGATGACTCCGGAATTGCTACAACGCGCGTCGCGGGTGGGGTCGGTAGAGCTTTATCCGCCGGACCAGGACGTGAATAACGAGTCGAACGCTTCCGGCAACGCAGCCGACAAGAAAACAGCGCCAGCGAAGACGGCACCTGAGTCCGTCACCATTGACTTGGGCGGTGCCAAGTCGAAGGTCACGATTGGTGGCAATGCCGTATCGGGCGAACCGCAAAACGTCGAAGCCGGCCAAGTGGTGTCGGCGGTCAATCGCTTCGATAGAGAATTCCGCTGGTGGTCGTTGTTCACCGCGGCGGATTGGAAGACTGGGAAAGACCTGACTGGAGCCATCGTGGTGAGCTCGCGGCCCTCCATGCTGTACAACGTGCTGTTCAGTACGCTGGGAACCAAGGCGCCGATCTTCGCCCAGCTACTTCTGGGTATCGCAATCGTTTTCGGCATCATTGAACTGATCGCACTGTTTATCGGCGTGCGGCTCACGCGCAGCATGACCAAATCTGTGGCGGAGTTGTATTCGGCGACGCAGTACGTCAACCGCGGAGACTTCTCCCATCGAATACAAATAGGGACACACGATCAGATGGCAGCATTGGAGGAGTCGTTCAACTCCATGTCGGCGTCGCTGGCGAAGCTAATTGCGGAACAGAAGGAAAAACACCGCCTGGAAAGTGAATTGGCCATCGCGCACGAGGTGCAGGCGCTGCTGTTCCCGCGGCAACTGTCGGACCTAACGGCATTGGAGGTACATGGCGTGTGCCGCCCCGCGCGCACCGTAAGCGGCGATTATTATGACTTCATTCCGCTCCACGATGACCGTATGGTTCTGGCTGTGGGTGACATCAGTGGCAAGGGAATCTCGGCCGCTCTGTTAATGGCGACGGTGCATGCTTTTGTGCGCGCGTATTCGCTGGAGCCACAACTGGCGCTGGCTGCGGTAGCCACGGCCGGCGGCGAATCGACCGGAGATCTGCAAATGTACTATCGCGGCAACGGCGATCGCGACTCCCAGGTTTCACCGGGAATGCTCATGGCCACTTTGAACTATCAGCTTTACCGCAGCACGCCTCCAGAAAAGTACGCGACGATGTTCCTGGCCAGCTACGATGCGGGCGCGCGGTTGTTGACCTACTCGAATGCAGGACACTTGCCTCCGTATGTGCTTGCCGGCGACGGCAGCGTCACCCAACTGGACACATCGGGCACTGTAGTCGGTCTTTTCGACGCTATAAGTTACGAGGAGTCGCGCATACCGATGCACCCGGGAGACATCTTCGTCGCCTTCAGTGACGGTGTGACTGAGCCGGAAAACGAGTTCGGCGAGTTTGGCGAAGAGCGGCTGGTGGAACTGATCCGCATTCATCGCGACCAGCCATTGTCGCGCATCAGCGATGTCGTGACCGGCGCGGTGGCCGACTGGATCGGCGGCAACGAGCAGCCTGACGATGTCACGCTGGTGCTGGCCAGGGCGCGATAGACTTCTTCGCTGAAATTGGCGCGAGGCAAGAAATCCCAGTCATCGACTGCGATCAGGCTCGGGCAGGAAACGATATCCGACGCCCCGCACGGTGAGTAAATGCTTTGGCTTTGACGGGTCCTTCTCGATGTACTTGCGCAAGCGAACAATGAAGTTGTCGATGGCGCGGGTGTCGGTATCTTCATGCAGGCCCCACACCTCTTCCAGAATCTGCTTGCGCGAAACCACCTTTCCCGAATTAGCGATCAGGTGGCGAAGCAGCTCGGCTTCCATCAATGTCAGACGGAAGATTTTTCCGTTGGCACGCAGCTCAAGAGTGCCGAAATCGACCTGCTTGCCGGCGAATTCGTAAACGTCGAACTCGCGTAAAGCGCCGGGGCTCCTGGTCTCGGTTACGCGTGCCTCGATGGGAGGATCGTTAACGAGTACCCGGCTCCATTCCTTACGCCGCAACAGGCTTTGGATACGAGCAAGCAGAATGTTGAGATCGAATGGCTTGGGCAAATAGTCGTCTGCGCCAGCCGCGAAACCCTTCAGGACATCTTCGGGACGCCCACGCGCTGTGAGCATAAGAAGCGGAATGAAATGATTCGCCTTGCGCAGTTCGGCAGCAACCGTGAAGCCGTCCTTGCCGGGGAGCATAACGTCGAGCACTAGCAGGTCAAATGGAACATGCTGCTTGAGCATGAGATCGAGCGCGGTCTCGCCGTCGCCCGCGACGCGAGTGGAGTAGCCCTCTGCTTCGAGATTAAACTTCAAGCCCCGCGCCAGATGTTCTTCGTCTTCCACCAACAAGATTTGGGTCGTCATTGCTGATACCTGGGCAGTTCAATGGTCACTGTGGTTCCCTTATCGGCACCTTCGCTCTCGGCCCAGGCTTTGCCGCCATGCCGTTGAGCGATGGCTCGGACGATGAACAGCCCCAGGCCGCTTCCTTTTACCTGGGTCGAACCAGGCGTCATGACGCGGTAGAAGCGTTTGAAGACGCGCTTGAGTTCTCCGCTGGGGATGCCAATTCCGTTGTCCTGAACTTTGATCTGAACGCGCTCGAGGTCAGGAGTGACGACCTCAAGCCGAATCTTCGGGTCAGCGGGAGAATATTTCACAGCATTGTCGATCACGTTGGACAGTACTGCGGAGAGCTCGTCGCGGTCTCCGGCTACGCTGAGTGGCTCGGCGGGCCGGCCGTCGAGCTCCCAGGCGATTGCTTCGGCAGGAAGATGATGGCGCAAGCGCGCGAGCTCCACAGCGTCCTGCACAAGCGGCCCCACTTCAATCTGCGCCTTGCTCAAAGCGGCGTTTTTCTGGGTCACGCGAGCAGCACGCAGAACCTGTTCTACGGTGCCCATCAGACGCTGCGTGTCATCGAGCATCACCTGATAAAACTCGCGGCGCTGGGTTTCGTCGACCTCGCGCTGTTGCAGAGTCTCCAGGTACAAGCGGATGGAGGTGATCGGGGTCTTTAGTTCGTGAGTGACGGCGTTGAGGAAGCTGTCCTGTTGTTCGTTACGGCGGACTTCACGCACCAGGAAGATCGTGTTGAGGATGACGCCGGCGATGATGAAGCCAAAGAAGAGGACTCCCAGAATGAGTGGGACGACCTCGCGCCAGTTAAGGACGATCCAACTGACGTTGAGCACAAGTGCCACCACAGCGACAAGCACGCCGAGGGTAATCGCGAACGCGATGGTTTTCTTGCGGCTGGTGATGCGCATGGGACTTTCAGAGGAAGGATAGCACTGGGGCAGTTGCCAGTATGCAGTCGCAGGTTTGCCATCACGCATTGGGCTGCGCGTCGGAAGCCAAGAAGTTCTATTCTCCGAGCAGGGTGTCGAGATCGCGGAAGCCGCTTAAGACTCGTACCACCGTAATGTCACGCTTGCGGGGTATGTAGAAGATGACATAGTTGCCGACAGCAAAGCTTCGGACTTCCGGCTGAAGCTCTTTGCGCACCCGGCCCAGCAGTGGAGAGTTGCCAAGTAATTCCAAGACGTCTTCGATGTGATCGAGGAACTTATCAGCGGCGTTTTCGTTATCGGCTGCAACGTATTTCCAGATTTCCTTCAAATCACGGCGAGCGGTCGCCGAGTACCGGACCCTAGCCAACCCTTTTCAACTTTCTGGCGGCCAACTCACTGCGTGCCTCGGCCTTGATTTGCTTCATGTCGAGAGCAGTCAGCCGGCCCTTGCGGATGTCCTCCAACCCGACGTCGACCTGCCGACGCAAGCGTGCGAGCTCGAGCTCGCGGCGCTCTTCACGATCGGCGAGTTGGCGCACCGCTTCGCGCACGACTTCACTTGCAGTCTGATATTTGCCCTCAGTGACTTTGTTGGCGATCCAACGCTCAAGTTTTGACGTCAGCGATACATTCATGGCGAGACTATAGCATAAAATAACAAGGTTTGTTATGAGCTAATTGCGGGCCCTGGCGTACTAAATAGCAAAAGCGGCGCCCTCGAGCACCGCTTCGATGAGATCTTTGCCCTTGCCGTTTAGTCGCCGCTGTAGGCTACCGCCAGCTGCTCTTCTGCTGCAACGGGCGCTTCTTCGACTGCCTTGATGCGCGCTTCGCGCAGCTTCGGCAGCTTCACGTCCCACACCAGCCCCACCGCTTTGAGTGTGCTGATCAGGTACCAGTTGAAGTCCACTTCGTACCAGGCGAGGCCGTGACGCGCCGACTGGGGATGAGCGTGATGATTGTTGTGCCAGCCTTCGCCAAAGCTCAGAAGGGCGACCCACCACAGGTTGCGCGAATCGTCATCGGTGGCGAAGCGTTTCGAGCCCCACATGTGAGTGGCTGAGTTCACGAACCAAGTACTGTGCAGGAGGAACACCGTCCGCAGGAAGATGCCCCAAAAGACAACCTTCCAGCCGCCGAGGGCCAGCAATGCGAGCCCGAGCACGACCATCGGCACCCAATGCCACTCGCTGATCCAAACGTGAAACTTGTCTTTGCGGAGATCGGGGACGTAGGGCAACAGGCCTTGAAGCTTATTGTGGAGCGATTCGCCGCTCATGATCCAACCCATGTGGGCCCAGTAGCCGCCATCACGCGGGCTGTGAGGATCGCCGGGCTTGTCGGTGACCTGATGATGAAGGCGATGCGTGGCGACCCAGAAGATCGGTCCGCCCTCGAGCGCAAGGGTGGCGCAAACGGTGAGGAAGTACTCAAACCACTTGGGGCACTTGAAGCCGCGATGAGTCAGCAGGCGATGGTAGCCCAGGCCGATACCGAAACTGCCGGCCACCCAATACAGGAAGAGTGCCGTAAAAAACGCCGGCCAGGTGAACATGAACAGCGCCGCAACGGCGCCGATGTGGAACGCAATCATGAAGGAAGAGGTGATCCAATTCACCCGTTTGTTTAGCCGAACCATGTGACCTCGTGGGTTTTGTTGATTGGCGCGCCAGGGACGAACCGTAGGGCCAATGTAAGACTACCAAGGCTGGAGGAAAGGCATTGTAATACTTATGTCACAGGGGTTTGTGACCCAGGACACCCTCGTAACGTGCATGAAAGAAACCGCGCGCTGGCCCTGATTCATGCGACTTGGGACGACGGCGTCGTACTTACTGGACGGTACTGGCAGGGGGCACAATTGCAGCGCGAAGGCGATCCATGGTGGAGGAACCCAGGCCCTCCATGATCAACAACTCGTTGCCATGAACTTCCAGAACGACTTTGCCCTGTGCGCCGAGATTCCATTCGACTCCGGGGTCGATACCGTCCACCGGGCCGCCACCTCCGGCTGATCCCAAGTGATAACGAGTGGGGACGTAGTTGCTGTACAGCTTCTCGAATGCCTCAGCCGCCTCGGGCGAATCCCAGCGTGTGAAAAAGATCAAAGCAATCTGGTCTTTGGGAGCCGTCTTGGAGCGAGCCGCCAGATAATATCCGCCACGCCAATGGGAGTAATAGTCTTTGGCATCGCTCTTGGGTGCATACTGGCGGGCCAACAGAAACACATCGAAGGCCCCCATGCCGCCAAAGTCGTACCGCTCATAACCAGGAGCGATGAGTTTGTCCAGGTCGGGAATGATCGGCGGCGGCGCAATTTTGCCCTGCAAGTAAGCATCCGGCTCCATTACCTGGAGGGTGTCAACCGGCGGCCGTTCCAACATCCCTACAAAAGCTCCACCCTTTCCATCCTTGGTCAACACGGCGCGCACGAAGTCGAGGCCGAAGGTGTAGGGCATCATGAGCGACTCGCGCAGGAACACCGGCGCAGTTGCCAATACTGGTGAGTCCTTAGAGTCGGCAATGTCGGCGCGCATTGCATTCACGATGTCGGGAGCCTTGAGGACGCTCAGACCGGCGGGTGCCAGCGTGTAGTCGAGCATCGTGATCATGGCCTGGCCTTCCGTGACATTCTGGCGCGCGGCTTGAGCTTCTTCGACGACCTGCTCCTGCTGATCGGGCAGCGGATTGTCATTGGGAGCGCCGGCGAGCGACCACTTCTGCAGATCGAACGACTGGTCTTGCAGAGCGTGTGTCAGTTCGTGCGCCAACACCGGACGCTGCAACTCGGGTTGCACCCAGTCGAGCAAGTTCACGGTTTTGGTCTTTGAGTCGTAATAGGCAGCAACTTGCTCGCTGAGCAGCTTGAGAAACTCGGCGTGCAAGTCGTAGTTCTGGGGAATCAGGCCGAATTTCTTCAGGACGAGTTGCGAACGCTCCAGCCTTTGCGCGTCCTTGTCGTCCTTCATTCGCTTGTCGACATATTTCTCAACCTGATCACGGGTGATCAGCTTGCGCTTCACCTTGTGCTTAATGGGAAGGCCAGTGTCTTCGCTTACGAATTGCAAGATGCTGTCAACCGAACGGAAAAGCTCTTTGGCCTGCGCTTTGGTGATCGGTTTGGATTCTTCCGCTGGCTCTTTCTGCGTTTCGGGCGGATGGTCCTGTACGGTTGTGCCGATGCCGGGAACCGGCTTGGGCGGTTCGCCGTGTGCTTGAGAAGCCGTTTGGGCGGCTGACGAGGTCGCTAGCAGCGCCAAGAGCAGAATGATCGAGGTCAGCGGCCAGCGAAAGATGCGAGAGGCAGGATTGTTCAGCATGCAGAGGCTTCAGGATACATGACCAGCGAGAACTAATGCCGCTGGTCTACCTGGACCGCAATCAGCTATCGGAGATCCCGGAGGCCGATTGACTGTCGCTGTCGATCCAGTGATTCGAGAATTATTCTGTGACCTCTTCGGCCTCCTCTGGCAGAATGTCGTTCGGACCGGCCATCCAGGCATAGAAAGCGGGCAGGAGGACGAGGCTCAGGAACAGTTCGGTCAGGAGTCCGCCGACGATCACGATCGCGAACGGGCGTTGCGAGTCGGAGCCAATGTCGTGCGACGTGGCGGCGGGCAACAGGCCCAGACTAGCGACCAGCATAGTCATCATGATCGGCCGCAAGCGGCGGGTCGATCCCAGCACGACCGCTTCGTGCACGGGGAAGCCGCGGGCGCGAAGCTGGTTGATATATTCGATCATCACTACACCGGTTTGTACGGAAACACCAAACAACGCGAGGAAGCCGACTCCTGTCGAGACGCTAAAGTGCTCGCCGGTCAAGAGCAGTGCGATCAGGCCGCCTATCGGTGCAAGCCCAAGATTGAGGAGCACCAGGAATCCCCACTTGAACGAACGGAACATGGAATACAGGACCAGCATGATGACGAGAATAGTCAAGGGAATCACAATCGCCAAGCGGCGGTTGGCGCGCTTCTGGCTCTCGTATTCGCCAGCCCATTCCAGCGTATAGCCCTGCGGCAGTTTTACTTCGCGATTGACCTTCATCATGGCCTGTTCGACTGTGCTACCGAGATCGCTGCCTCGCACGCTGTACTTTATCGCGATGTAGCGCTGGTTCCCTTCCCGGTTGATCATCGATGCGCCATCTTCGATCCTGATGTCGGTGACTTCGGCCAGCGAAACGCGCTCCCCGCTGGGGGCCGCGATGCGAATGTTGCGAATGTCGTCCACTGATCGGCGAAATTGCTCCTGGTAGCGAGGAACCAGATCGAAGCGCTGTTCGCCAATCAGGATTTGGCTAACAGGATTACCGCCAACGGCTGTCTGGATGGCATCCTGGATGTCGGAGGCATTGATGCCAAAGCGGTCAGCTTTCTGTCGATTGACCGTGATATTGACGTTGGGCTGACCGAGCACGCGAAAAAGACCGAGATCGGCGATACCCGGCACGGTTCGCATCACCGCAATAATCTCTTCGCCCTTTTGCTCGAGGTCCTTCAGGTCGGAGCCGAAGATCTTGACGGCGAGTTCTCCCTTTACGCCGCTGACCGCCTCTTCCATGTTGTCGGCGATGGGCTGGGAGAATCCCCAGGTCACGCCAGGAATCTTCTCGACTTCCTTGTCCATGGCTTCGATAAGCAGTTCTTTTCGCCCACGGAACTGAGGACGCCACTCATTGCGCGGTTTGAGATCGACGAAGTACTCGGTGTTGAAGAATCCGGTCGCATCCGTTCCGTCGTCGGAGCGGCCTACCTGTGACACCACTTTGGTTACTTCCGGGAAGCCGGCAAAGATGAGGCGAGCCTGATCCATCACCTGTCCGCCCGATGATGGGCCAGTGCTGGGAGAGAGGGTGCCACGGGCCCAAATCGATCCCTCGTCCAGGTGAGGCAGGAACTCAGAACCGATCAAGCCACCGAAGGCAAGATATCCAGTCAGTGCGAAGATCACGATTGCCGAAACGAGAACCACCCGCCGACGCACGATGATCCAGTTTAGAGTCTTCTCGTAGTTGATCGTGATCCACTTGACGATGGGGTTGTCCCACGCGTGAACGCCTTTGCGAAATACATAGGCACAGAGGACGGGAGCCATGATGATGGAAAACAGCAGCGCTCCCAGCAGCGCGAAGGTGACGGTCCAGGCCATCGGCTTGAAGAGACGGCCTTCGACCCGCTGCAAAGTAAAAATCGGCAGGTACGTAATGATGATGATGGCGATAGCGTAAAACACGGGACGCTGAACTTCATGGGCCGCCGAGCGGATGGTTTCATCCATCGTTTCGTGGCCTTCCTTAGCGCCTTCAAGACGGCGCTGAATATTCTCTACCATCACCGCGGCGCCTTCTACGATCATGCCAAAGTCGAGAGCACCCAGCGAGAGCAGGTTTGCAGGGATATGCCGCAGGTCGAGCAAGATCGAGGCAAAGAACAACGAGAACGGTATGGTAAGCGCGACAATGAGAGCCGAGCGCAGGTTTCCGAGAAAGAAGAACAACACCAAGACCACCAGCAGAATGCCTTCGGTGAGGTTGTGCAGGACCGTGTGGGTGGTCAGGTGGACGAGGTCGTCGCGATCGATGTGAGGCACGATCTTCACGCCCTTCGGAAGCACGCGCTCGTTAAGAAAGTTGACCTTGGCATCGATGTCGCGCAGCACGGCCTCGGCTTCGGCTCCTTTGCGCATCTGTACGATGCCTTCCACCACGTCGGTGTTGTCGGTGACGCGGCCGTCCTCGTGCCGGATCGCCTTGCCCAACCGGCCGAGGCGGATCTTCGGACCCTGCGTGACCACCGCAACATCGCGTATGCGCACCGGGGTGCCGTTCTTGGCGGCAATTACGGTGGCGCCGATGTCTTCGGTGTTCTGCATCAGGCCGACGGCACGGACGTTATAGGCCTGTTGGCCCTGCTCGATGAAGCTGCCGCCGCCGTTGACATTGTTGTTGGTCAGCGCCTGTTCCACTTGCGCCATGGTCAGACCGTAGGCCACCAGCTTGTCGGGATCGATCTGCACCTGGTATTCGCGCGTCTGTCCGCCAAAGATCGAGACCGCCGCGACGTTTGGCACGGACATCAGGTTCTTGAATACCACCCAATCCTGCAACGCTTTGAGGTCCATGACGTCGTAACGCGGATCGGTACTCTGCAGCGTATAGAAATAGATCTGCCCAGCGGGACTGAAGTCAGGACCGATCTGTGGATTCAAGCCCGGCGGAAGGCTAACGAGCGTCAATTTTTCCAGCACCTGCTGACGGTTCTGCTGGTTGTCTGACTCGTCGTCGAACAGCACGGTGATAAACGACAGGCCGGATATCGATGTGGAACGGAGATGGGTAAGGTGAGCGACCCCATTCAATTGGGTTTCAATCGGGATGGTGACCTGCTGCTCGACTTCCTCCGCAGCGCGCCCCGGCCATTGAGTGATGACCCACACATACTTGTCGGCTACATCGGGGTAAGCTTCGACCGGCAGGTTGTGAAACGAGATGATGCCCCAAATCAATAGCAACACGCCCAAAGCGAGCACGAGCATTCGGTTGCGCAGGGCGAAATTGACCAGAGATCCGATCATTCGCCGCTACTCCTCGGCCTCGGACGAAAATTGCAGCGCATTGGTAACGACCTTGTCCTGAGGCTTGAGTCCGCTCAGAACCTGCACCGTACCATCACTGTTCTGTGGGCCGAGTTGCAGGACAAGGCGGCGAAACTGCTTGTCGCCGGCGGGAACAAACACCCAGTCCTTGTCATGCAGATGGACCACCGCAGTCGAGGGAATAACGATCGCGCTCGACCAATTGCCGGGCCTTGAAGGTTGCGGTCACAAACATTCCGGCACGCATGATTCCCTTGGGATTCGCCAGCTCGATGCGGACCTTGGCGGTGCGTGTTGTCGGATCGAGGACTGCGCTGATATTGACCACCTTCCCCGGAAACTGCTTGTCCGGATAGGCGTTCAGGGTAATTTGCGGCGGTGTCGCCCACCTGCACACGCGAGAGCATGTCTTCGTACACGTCGCACAGCACCCAAACCGTCGAGAGGTCCGCGATGGTGAAAAGGTTAGGTGAGTTGTCGAGCGACTTTACGCCGGTGCCCCCGGTGATCTGCTGATCGACAATGGTCCCGGAGATGGGCGCGACGACCGGCAACAGCGGCGACGGGATTGTTGAGGTTCCCGCCCAGCACCTTTACGCGCTGGGCCGCCGCCTGCGGTATCAACTTTGGCTTTTGCATCGGCATCCTGCGCTGTCTCCAGCTCGGCCTAGCGCGATGGCGCCTTTGTCGTAGAGCAGTTGGGCGCGCGCTACCTGCTTGGCCGCCAGTTGCTCGTCGGCCTTGAATTTCTGGTAGTCGGAGAAGGCTTGTGACAAGTCAGGGCTGTTGATCAGCAGGAGCGTCTCGCCCTTCCTGACGTTGTCGCCAAGCTTGGCCTTGATCTCGACCACACGGCCGCCGCCCAGCGAGACAACCGGTACTGACCGATTGATGTCGGGGGCAATGACGCCATTGACGTGTACCTCGTCCGTGACCTTGCGAAGCTGCGCCTCGACCAAAGGAAACTGTTCGGGGTGCTGCAGAGTAAAAACGTTAGGGTCGGAGTTGCTCTTCCACCCTGGTCTCGCCAGGGTCGCTTTTCGATCGCGAACATCCCGCTGCGATCGACAGCACCGCCAGCAAGCCAACCAATTGCAAACTTGCGAGGCACAGGCGTGAGCCGGCATGCCGACCTATGTCCGTGTTTATAGCCACTGTTTTCATCCGATAACCGGCTTGACGGAACTCCATGCGGGCAATTCCCGAAGGATTACTGCATTCAAGCCCAAAATCTGGATTCTGCGATTCGCTCATATGGGAGCTGCGAGATCGGACTAGAACGACGGAGGAGAACGTCCGGCGCGGGGGAGTGCGTTCGCGATGGAGGACTTTGGCTTCTTGGGCAACCGGTTTCCAGACCCGCAACGCTATCAGGGAAAACAACAGATAAATTGCAAACAACACAGGATCACGCCCGTGTGGGGAACGCCCTGAACGTGTTGCAAGGAGCGGCAAACTGCTGAATGCGCTTGGTTGCTTCCTCCAGCACCGCCTGGGCGGGATGCAGATCATCACTGGCGGAAACCACAGGAAACAGCAGGACCAGCACGCAAGTCAGCGCTAACAGTGCCTTCCCATATGGAAGCTTGTGACGACCTTGCGACTTAGCGCTGCGGCTCCTTAAGAGCGCGCTGAATGCCGCGAGCGCCAAGGCCACCCACGCCAGATTGAGCAAAAGTTCCATTGGCCGGTATAACGAGTTTACCACCGCCAGCCGACCTCTCTCGCAAACGCATCGCCAGTGAAGCTGCAAGGACATTGAACCATCTCCCACATAAAAATCGCGTGAATTCAACTTGATCGCGGCTTATGACGGTTAGGGTTTGCTGGGCTACCTCGCTCAGGTGGCACAAATGAATCGCTACCGCTATGATGACAATCTTTGCCAATTTCGTTAAGGATGGTGCGATGACTCGACTTCACCGTCCGCTGAAGCAGATCGCATTGTCGATGGCTTTGTGCGGACTGATTACGGCGCAAGCCCCACAATCCACCTCGCAACGCACAACCGAAGAGCAGCAAGGCTATCGCCAAGCGATGGAAGTTGCCGACCAGAACATCGCTGATGAAGTGAAAGCTCATTCCGAGCTGATGAAGAACCTGGAATACCTGACCACGCAAATTGGCCCGCGGCTGACCGGTTCGCCGCAAATGCAGGCGGCCAGCGATTGGACGCTTAAAGCGGTTTCAAGACTACGGCGTGGAGGCGCATCTCGAGACAGCCACCATAGCGCACGCTTGGACACGAGGGGTCGAGACCGCCGAAATTACCAGCCCGATTCAGCGGCGCATCGGGATTCGCGCGCTGGGCTGGAGTAAAGCCACGGCCGGCGATGTCTCCGGCAAAGTCATTGCCATCGAAGTGCATCAACCTTCCGACTTCGATGCGTTCAAAGGCAAACTTAAAGGCGCAGTAGTACTGGCAAGTAAACCCGCTGACCTTTCTAAGGCCGAACCCAACCCCGAAAATGCCTACGATGCCGTAATTCCGCCCGGTCATGGAGTGAAGCCGAGCGGGATGTCGTGGCGGGAGCGGGCGCAACTGATGCGCGCAAATCAGCTGAGGAGCAACCGGCACTCGTGCTGCTGGACAGCGGCAAGACCGACAACCTCTTCAACATGACAGGCAGCAATCCTCCGTATGAGCCGAGCGTGGCGCCGATCGCATTCGTTCCGCATGAGGACTACGACCTGATCTGGCGGCTGCTGCAGTCTGGTCCGGTAACCCTGAAGGCCAATCTGCAAGATACCTTCAGCGAGAAACCTGCGCCTGCGTCGATCACGGTGGCAGAGATCAAGGGAGTCGGAGCTGCCCGACGAGCGCGTCATCGTTGGCGGACACCTCGACTCGTGGGACCTCGGGCAAGGCGCGCTCGACAACGGCACCGGCGCGATGGCCGTTCTGGAAGCGGCGCGCACGCTGAAGGCGCTGGGATGGAAGCCGAAGCGCACCATCACGTTCATGTTGTTCACGGGCGAAGAGCAGGGCGGCATCGGCGCCGACACCTTACGTCAAGAACCACGCAGCAGAACTTGCCAAGACTGACGCTGTACTGATTCACGATACCGGCACAGGCAAAGTGTTCAGCATCGCGCTGGAAAACCTGTGGGAGACCGCGCCGCTGATGTCGGAGATCTATCGGCCGCTACAGGAGGTCTTCGACCTGCAACCGCTCAGCACGCCGCTATTTCGGCTCGTCGGACCACGTCGACGTTCCTCGACAAGGGCGTGCCCGCGTACTTCTGCATTCAGCTTCCGGACGCACTATCGCGAAGCGCATCACAGCCAGACCGACACCTTCGACAAGGTGATTCCCGACCAGATCAACGAAGGCGCGGCGTTTCTGGCGGCGTGGGCGTGGAATGTGTCGGAGATGCCGCAGGCGCTGCCGCATCATGCCATCGCCAAGGAACCGTCGGAGTAGGCTTATTGATTAGACAGCCTCCGACTTTCCGCTCTTCACGCTGCGGAAAATGGCGTCGAGGATGATTTGGTTCTGCAGTCCTTCTTCACCGGGGATCTCAAACGGCCTGCCTGACTCGATGGCGTCCGCGAACGCTTCTACCTGCACAGTATAGGCACGATCGTTGACACTTCCCTCTTCTCGACGATGTCGAAGCCCCGCCGCAGTTCGAGCGTCACGGGATGCTCGACATTTAGTGCGTTCACTGCCGACAGGATGCCATCTTCGCCGATAACTTCGAGCAGCGTCTGATAGGGCGCTCGCGCGGAAACTGACATCGTCGCCAGCGCGCCCCCCGCGAAGTGAAACAGCGCCGTGCCCGATGCTTCCACTACCCAGTGCGCATCATATTGCGCCTGCGCCGTGACGGACCGTATCTCGTCGCCCAGCACATAGCGCAACGTGTCGAAGCAATGCACGCCGATATCGGCCAGCGGCCCGCCTGTGGCCAGGTGAGGATCGTTGATCCAGGTGCGAGCACTGTTCAGCAAAGGCGCGACAAACGCGGCACGAGCCAATACCGGCTTGCCGATGGCACCTGAAGCAATGCGCTCGCGAAACCAGCGCACGCTGTCTTCGAAGCGCATGACGTGCGCCACCCCAAGCAGTACGTTCGCTGCGCGCGCGGCATCCACCATCTGCCGGGCTTCGGCGGCATTCATCGCCATCGGTTTTTCCACTAGAGCGGGCTTGTTGTAGCGCACGCAATCTAGAACATCGGCAAGATGCAGCGCATCGGGCGTGGCAATGAATACGGCATCGACGTCGGGGCAGGCGCACAAATCCGCGGTCGATGTAAAGGCATGTTCGATGCCGAACTCGCGCGCGGATTCGCGGGCGCGTTCCCGATCGCGACGCGACAGTGCCGTCACCCGGCAATTGCGGGCGTTGGCGAATCCCGGCATCAGACGCCTTACCGCATGCAGTCCAAACCCCGCAATGCCAAAACGAATCATGGGCGCTCCGTTCCTAAGTCGTGCTGGACGTGGCGTGGAATGTTCGTTTACCCTGATCCGCGCTTCGCCAGCCAGCTTCCAAGATAACGTGGATTATGATGATCGTCTGCATTCTTGCACTGGGATTGTTCATTTGCCTGCGTCACACGCCGCCATCCGCACCCTGTTTCTCGAAGGCCCAGCCGGGCGACTGGAGGCGCTGCTGAACGTCGGTGCGCACGACGCCACGCATGCGGGGCTGGTCTGCCATCCGCATCCGATGTTTGGCGGAACCATGCATAACAAGGTCGTGTTCCACGCCATGAAGGCGATCCATTCCTTCGGATTTCCGGTCCTGCGCTTCAATTTTCGCGGCACCGGATTGAGTGCAGGGACGCACGAGGGGAGAGCAGAAGTCGAGGACGTTCAGGCCGCATTGCAATGGCTGAAACAGGAGTTTGGCCTGCCGATCATCTTCGCAGGATTTTCTTTTGGAGCGGCCCGTGGCCTTCGCGCCTGCTGTCCCGATCCTGACGTCCGCCTCTTGATTTCCCTTGGAACTCCGGTGGAAGCGGAAGGGCGGTTGTACAGCTACAAATTCTTGGGCGATTGCCGCAAACCGAAATTATTCCTAAGCGGCGATCACGATCAGTTCGGGCCTCACGAAGCACTCGAGGAGGTCGTTGCCGCCGCTGCGGAACCCAAGGAACTGGTGTTCGTTCCCGGCGACCATTTCTTTGCAGGTCACCTGAACGAAATGCGCATGACCGTCGAAAGTTGGCTTCAAGAACAATTGGGCCTCGGCGTCAACCATTGACGCGATTGCGGGCGCATATAATCGTGCCGCATGCCGCTGGACCCGTCGCCACCGCTCTCGTCCGACAACCCGGTGATCGCTCTGATGCGCCAGCGGGCCCGCGATATCTTTGATCATGCGCTTGCCGAATGCAGCATTCCCAAGGCCTTTGCAAAGAGTCTTCGGAACGAAAACGGACATCTTTACGCTGGCGTGAGCCACTACGACCTCGCTGCGTTCGCTCGTGTCTCAGTCATTTCCATCGGCAAGGCCGGACACAGCATGGCCGAAGCGCTCGCACAAATTATTCCGAATGCTACCGAAGGGATCATTGCCTGCCCCGCGCAGCCCGCATCTCCGGTTGCTGGATTTCGATACTTTTACGGCGGCCATCCCCTGCCCAATGAAGACTCGCTGCGGGCTGGCAGCGCCATCCTCGAACTGCTGCACAATCTTCCCGAGCATTCGCTGGTGTTGTTTCTCATCAGCGGCGGCGCATCCGCGATCGCCGAGCGACCGATTCGCCCTGATCTGACATTGTCAGACGTGATCGAAACCAACCGGGCGCTCGTGCACTCGGGAGCGCCTATCGCAGAAATCAACGCCATTCGCAAACACCTCTCGGCCATTAAAGGCGGACGCATGGCAGCCAGCTGCGGCACCAGCCACGCAATTGTCGCTGTTGGTTTCGGATGTTCCGGACCGCTCACTCGATGCGTTGGCATCGGGTCCAACGATGCCCGACAGCAGCACGGTCGCCGATTGTTATGAGATTGCCAGGCGTTATGACATGCTGGCTCACTTTCCTCTGCGGGTTCGCGAGATTTTCGGGAACGAGCAACTGCTGGAAACGCCCAAGTCGGGCGATCTGGCCTTCGCCAACAGTAGTTACGTCACCGCGTTATCGAACCAGACCGCGGTCGATGCGGCAGTCGAAAGCGCCCGTTCTCTTGGATTCATGGTCGAAGTCGATAACTCGTGCGATGACTGGGACTACGCACGCGCCGCCGACCACCTGTTAAGTCGGCTCCGGGAGCTGCGCAAAACATCGTCGTCGGTTTGCCTGATTTCTGGCGGAGAGGTCACCGTCACAGTCGGCGACAAGTCTGGCAAGGGAGGACGCAATCAGCAGTTCGCGTTGTATTGCGCCGAAAAGATCGCTGGTGAAACCATCACGATTCTGAGCGCAGGGACCGACGGCATTGACGGGAACAGTCCAGCCGCAGGTGCATTGGTTGACGGAACTACGGTTGCCCGAGCAGCGCAACGAAGTCTGCACGCTGACTCGGCGCTGTCGAACTTTGACGCGTTTACGCTGCTGCAGGCGATTGGCGACGCCATCGTCATCGGCCCGACCGGCAACAACGTACGCGACCTGCGAATCCTGCTGGCCTATTGATTCGCGTCGCGTGCAACTTGTGCGGCAAGCCAATCAAGGTAGGCTTCGCTTCCTCCGTCGATAGAGAGTTCGACGTGCTCTGGCAACTCATACTCATGCAACTGCGCAACAACCGCAGCTAGCTCCGCGGCTCGCTCAGCAGTGGTCTTGATGAGCAACAAATATTCCTGTTCGCGCTCAATGACGCCCTTTCCATCGATAAATGGAACGAATCGGTCCAATGATATTGACGCAAGCCGCCAGGCGACGCTCCATTAGCGCCTCAGCAATTTCTTCTGCCTTTTCCATCAGTCCAACCGTCGTCATTACGATTTTCGCGTCGGCCATTGCACCACCTCGAAGACTCACTACCATTTATCTTCACCTCAGAATCTAGCACCTGCCTGCGAAAACCACAGGCGGTAGCCAAGATTTGCAGCGCAGCCGAAAATATGGTGTTGGTGAAGTTGGTTCCCCGCGGACTTTCGCCTGCCCTTCGCTAGACAGAGAAATGAATCCGAAGTCCACTAGCTATGTTGCTCTTAGCAACGCACGGGCTGATGTTTCGAGTAGTGGTTTAGTGTTTTTGGCGCAAGCGGCGGTTTCTGAGGGGCCTTCTGAGACGGATGATCTGAGTATGGCGAATGTGAGCACAATCGGCAGATGGTTCTATCACATGCGTCGCATCCTGGCGACCTTGTGCCTCGCCATGCTCGCTGTACTGATTGGATACAAGGTGGTGCTGGGAGCCAACGGCACGGTTGAATGGCGTGCCAAGCGCGCAGAATATCAGCGCCTGCAACGGGAAATCGGAAAGACTTCGACCGAACACCAGGAACTGGAACAACGTGTCAAGAAATTGCAGAGCGATCCCGACACAATTGTGAAAGAAGCGCGGGAGAAGCTCGGTTTCGTGATGCCAGGCGAAGTGGTGTTAGTGCAACCGCAACCCAAGCCCGACCTGCGAACCGCGTCCGCCGTGGCAGAGAACCTCCCCGCGGCCAACTCCAACACAAAGTAGCCACCAGCCCGCGGATTCATTTCAATTACAGTTCCTGTTTTGCTCAGGTTATATTTGTGCCTTCTGCACTCCAGGGGCGCGTCCAGGAAAAAGCATCTCCTCGGCGCGCGAATCATATCCAACTTGGCTGGACAATATACCGGCAGTCCGCAGCCACATGCGGACAGGAGACGAACGATGAAGAAGAGCGCATTGTTGGCGGTTGGGCTGTTGATGTGCAGCCTTTGGGCAGTGGCCAGTCCGAGTCAAAGCAGCATGGAAGGCTGGATCAGCGACTCCAAGTGCGGAGCGAAAGGCGCAAACGCCGCGCATGCGCAGTGCGCCAAGAAGTGCGTCGAGGGCGGCGAGAAACCCGTCCTTGTCACCGATAAAGATCAGAAAGTAGTTCCTATCGATAATCCAGCAGCGGTTTCGGGACATGAAGGCCAGCACGTGAAAGTATCCGGCACCATGACCGACAGCGGCTCGCTTCACGTCGACAAGGTTGCGATGGCAGCCACGCAGTAAGCACATTCAGCGGCTAATCCCAGAAACAAAAATGCGGGCACGGAATGACTCCGTGCCCGTTCTGCTGTTTCAGGAGGAAAACGCTTATGCGCCGCTGTTGGCGTGCAGCACCCGGAAGGTGCTTCCGCCATTGCCCCAAACCAGAACCATTACGTCCTGTCCCTTGGGAACGCTCGTCAACGCCTTCTGGACGTCCGCAGCGCTTGGCGTCTGCTGCCGATTCACGCTCTGGATAATCTCTCCAGGCTGAAGGCCTGCTTCTTCGGCTGGGCTTCCGGGCTGAACTCGCTGAATCACCGCGCCCTTCAGACTTGCAGGCGCCTGCAACTGCTCGCGCACATCCGGGCTGAGATCGGCGATGCCGATACCCCAGCGCGGCTTGCCGTTATCGGCGCTGGCATTGAGCTCTTCTCTCTTGTCCTTGGAGCCGAGCTCTTCGAGCGTGACCGGCACGTTTATGCTCTTACCGTCGCGCAGAACGTCGAGCGTGACCTTGGTTCCGGGCCGCTTCTCGCTGACTTCGCGCCTGAAGCTCTCCGGCGCCGGCGACTTTCTTGCCGTCGAGTCCGACGATGACGTCACCAACTTTCAAGCCGGCGCGCGCGCCGGGCGAGTCAGGCTGCACTTCGCTGATGACTGCGCCGTTGGCGTCCTTCAAGTCGAAGAACTTCGAGTTCTCGGGCGTGACGTCGGTAATGCCTACCCCAATGTAGGAGTGGCTGACTTTGCCGTAACGCACCAGCGAGTCAACCGTGGGCTGCACGATCTGCGTCGGAATCGCGAAACCCATGCCGCTGAAGCTGCCCGAGGGCGAGATCAGAAACGTGTTGATGCCGATGACTTCGCCGCGAGCGTTGACCAGTGGGCCACCGGAGTTGCCCTGGTTGATGGCCGCGTCGGTCTGGATGTACTGGCCGGGCTTGCGCGGATCGTCGTTATACGGGTTGGGACGGTTCAGCGCGCTCACGATGCCGCGGGTCACGGTGAAACGGAATCCGAACGGATTGCCGAAGGCGAGCACGGTCTGTCCGGGGTGAAGCTTGCGTGGAGTCGCCCAGCGGAATGTTGGGGAAGTTGCTGCCCTCGATCTTGATGACCGCGAGATCGGTGAGCGGATCGGTGCCGATCAAGCTTCGCCGACAGAATGCGGCGGTCGCCAAGCGTGACCTTGATGTCGGTGGCGCCGTCGACGACGTGGTTGTTGGTGATGATGTAGCCGTCAGGGGAGATGATGACTCCGCTGCCGATGCCGTGCTGGAACTGCGGCTGCTGCGGCCATCTGGCCACGCCCGCCGAACTGGCGCTCGAAGAACTGCTGCATGTCGTCAGGCAGACCTTCCGGCATGCCCTGCTGCTGCATCATCGCCTTTTTCTGGTCAACCTTAGCGGTGACGGCGACATTCACGATGGCCGGAGTCACGCGTGCGGCGACAGTCTCCATGCCTGATCGAGGGAAAGAAGTGGCGCGACTCTTGCTCTCGTCGATCGGCGCGGTGCTCGAATTGAGAGAGCGGCGTGGGCGTCCTGTGGGCTGGAGGAAGTGGTAAGCACCAATCCCGACGACCAGAGCGGTCGCCAAAACGGCGGCTCCGATGCGGCGCTTGGTGGTGGGTAGTGCGTGTTCATCATGTCAGTTACTCCTGTTTGGTCTTGCGTTACTTGTGTCTTGCAACTAAACGAATTAGTTGAGTTAATTAGTGCTCTTGGTGAGCAGGATAAATCCTGCTAAATCTTTCTTGGGAACTCCTCCGGTGATGGCGCGCTGCTGGGCTGGCGTCAGGCGAAACACGGTTACATGCCAGAAGACCGGGCCGTTGAGGCCGAACTGCTCACTACGGAAAACCAGTAACACCGGCGCAGGAGCCAGTTCCATGGGGAAATCCGCCAGGAGCAGCGCCTGCATGTCAGCCGGTATCGGAACGTCAGTACGGCGCGGTGCACGAGCGCCGGACGCATATTCGGAACGCTCCGCCGGGTCTGGCGCAAGATTTGCACTCGACGGCAGATTTTCGGTGAAGCCGCCGGTTGCGAGCGCTGACCGGTAACGCAAGCTCACGGGCCGAAGATGCACACTCGCTGCCGGAAAGAAGTGCGCAGGGCATCGACCGAGGCGATCTGCGATCAGCCCGCCGGAGAAGGCGACCAGGCGCGGCGCGCGTGCGATACCGTACATCGGCGCCATTCCTACAAGCGACATCAGCGCAACGGCCGGCTTCCAGGCACGGCCACTTCCCTGCCGATCTTTGTCCTTGCGCAGGATCTCGGCAAGCCGCGTCTTCAACTGCTGAACGTGACCGACAGCGGCCTGGGCCAGTTGAACTCCGCGACGAAGAAAACTGCGCTCGGCGAGGCCGACCAGCGACTCAGCGTAGGCGCGCGGGCTGAAGTTGGCGGCAAGCACGGCGTCGTCACAGGCCATCTCGCGTTCGAGGGTGAGCCGCGACTCGATAAACCAAACCGCTGGATGAAAGAAGAAAACCGCCTTCACGATTTTCTGCGCGAGGTTGGTCCAGTCGTCGTAGCGACGCAAGTGAGCAAGTTCGTGCAAAAGGATGGCATTCAGCTCCGCGGGCGGAATCTCCGCCAGCGCCCACGACGGAAAAACGACGATGGGCGCAAATATCCGATGGCTGCAGGAACTCGAACCGCGTCGGACGTGCAGAGTGCCACTTGGCGTTTCGCCCGAGCCGCAATCAAGGCTTGCGCGCAAACTTGCATCGAGACGCTCGAGATCAACCGGCACGCAAGTAGCGCGAAGACGTTGCAGGCGGTAAAGACCGAGAGCGACATGCGCTAATCCGAGTCCGGCGCCAATGGCCCACGCGAGGAACACGTAAAACGCGAATGATTCCGGCAAGGTAACCGCGCCAGGCGCGAAAGCAGGAGCTCTGCGTGCCAAGGCGGTGTTGACCCACGGCAGAACGGCAATGGCAAGCAAGCCCGAGGAACCACACGGCGAAACGCGTGCCTGACCCTTCGCGGCGGAACAAGCGAGTGACCGTCCAGGCAAGCAGGGCGATGGCGATTCCCGCGAGCAGGCTATTGAGAATGCCGGCTGCGGCGATGCGAACCAAAGCGTAAAAATCGAAGAGGTTCGTCGCCATGTGGCTATTCCCGCTCCTTCAAGTATTGCTTCAAGCGCTGCAGCTCATCGTCACCCAATCCGGAGTCTTCCAGAATGTTCAGGACCAGCAGCTCGTGCGAGTTGTTAAACAGCCGCTGGACCAGGTGCCGTACTTCGGAGCGAGTCGCCTCGGAGCGCTCCACCATAGGCGCGTAAACGTAAGCTCGGGCGTCTTTGGACTTGGCGTGGGCGACGTAACCCTTCTTCTCAAGAATGCGGATGGTGGTGAGCACCGAGTTGTAGGCCAGCAGCTTCTCGCCGGGGAGATCGTCAAGAACCTGCTGAACGGTGGAAGGACCCGCTGCCAGAGAACTTCCATGAGCCTGAGTTCGGCTTCGGTGAGCGTGGCTGAGCGCTTCGGGGGCACGTTTTCTTTGACGAAGGAGGTGGAAAAAGGTAACTAAGGAATTAGTTGGTGGCCACTGATACCTGAGGTCGAGAGGCTCGAATTCCCACCTTTCTCGGAGGTGGATCGGTGCTCTAATCGGCTATAACACATAAAATTGCGTATGCACGGTTGTTTAGAATCAATGACTTGGGAGAAAATTCCTCGCAAACCATTGATAATATAGATGGTTATACGTATCCAATTGTGACCGTGGGACTTAGCTGACTAGGTTTCGTGCGCCACAGTCGCAGTAAACGTCTCCAAAATGGGAACTTGTCAAAGAGCAAGCTATGGTCGGAGATCTCTGGAGTCGTGCGATAAGGCGACGGAGACGACGCCGACAATTACAGGATAGGGCAAGTTGGTCGGCTATCGCAGGTGAAAAATTGGTCTCGATATTACGTTGGTAACCAGGAAATCCCAAAACGGGACTGGAGGTCGGCAGCAGCCAGAACCGGCCAGCCTGCAAACCAACGCGGATACGCACTAGAATCACGCAGGCGCTCTCTGCAAGTTAACCGGCCGAATCGTCATCACGAGGAACAGTTTGAAAACCAGCATCTTTGAGATCTTCAAGATCGGGGTGGGGCCCTCGAGTTCGCACACCGTGGGGCCGATGCGGGCGGCGCGACGGTTCGCGCTGGATCTGCAGGAAAAGGGCTTGCTCGAACGCGTTGTGGCGCGTCCAGGTGCGGGATGGAATTGTTTGGGTCGCTGGCGCTCACCGGACACGGCCACCAAACGGACCGGGCGGTTCTGCTGGGGTTATCGGGCGAGGCTCCGGACACGATTGATCCGGCGACGATCTACGAAAAAGTGGGTGACATTCGACAGCGGCGGTCGCTGAAGTTGCTGGGCAGCGTCACGATTCCCTTTCACGAAGACGACGATCTGCTGTTCCTGAAGACGCAAACGCTGCCGGGACACTCGAACGGTATGCGCTACACCGCCTTCGACGGCGAAGGGAGGAGCTGTATTCGGCCATCTTTTATTCCGTGGGCGGCGGGTTTGTAGTGCGAGAAGGTGAAGATGCCGGCAAGTCGGAGCTGAAGGCGCCTCCCTTCCCTTTTTCGAGCGCCGACCAGTTGCTGGAGATCAGCCAACGAAACAAACTGGCAATCTGGCAGATCATGCTGGAGAACGAAAAGACATGGCGCAGCGAAGCAGAGATACGCAGCGGCATCACTCGGATCTGGGAATGTCATGCAAGCCTGCGTCCAGCGCGGACTTGAGACTGAAGGCATTTTGCCGGGTGGACTGAATGTGCGACGGCGCGCCCCGCGGCTGGCGCGCAAGTTGAATGAGCAGGGGTCTGCCGATCCGCTGGCGCCGATGGACTGGGTCAACGTTTATGCGATGGCGGTGAATGAGGAGAACGCGGCCGGTGGGCGCGTGGTGACAGCGCCGACAAACGGAGCGGCGGGAATCATTCCGGCAGTGGCGCATTACTACATGCGGTTTGTCGAGGGCGCGTCGGACGAAGGACTGTTTCGATACTTCCTGACGGCGGGCGCGATCGGCATCCTTTATAAGGAGAACGCTTCGATCTCAGGCGCAGAGGTCGGATGCCAGGGTGAAGTGGGCGTCGCGTGCTCGATGGCGGCGGGAGGCCTGGTGGCCGCGCAGGATGGCTCGAACCTGCAGGTGGAATACGCCGCCGAGATCGGCATGGAGCACAACCTGGGGATGACATGCGATCCGATTGGCGGGCTGGTGCAGATTCCGTGCATCGAGCGAAACGCGATGGGATCGGTAAAGGCAATCAATGCGAGCCGTATCGCGATGCGGGAGACCGGCGAGCACAAGGTGTCGCTGGACCAAGTAATCGCGACGATGTATCAGACCGGGTTTGACATGCAGTCGCGCTACAAGGAGACGTCGCTGGCAGGGCTGGCGTTGAATGTGATTGAGTGCTGAGGAGAAGCTGTCAGCCATTAGCCATCAGCTCTTCGCATTAACCCGTAAGTGCTATTTCATTGTTGAGCAGGGTTAACTCTTCGTAACAAAACGACACAGTACCCCTCCGCGTCAAATAAGAGAATTAAAGTAGGGTGAACCCGCAATTGCCAATACCTGGAATTGTGGCCAGGCTTCTTCTCCTCCTTCCCATGAGAGCGGGAGATGATGCGCGCACATATTATTGTTAGTAGTTGGATTAAGGAACGTAGGAGAATGACGCAAGGGAATTCAAGAGTGAGCTCGCGCCAGGTTGCAATCATTGTGTTGGTGGCAGCGCTGGCAGCGGGCGCGATGGCGCAGACTGCGCCGCAGACGCCGGCCGCGCAAGCCAAAGCCGTGGGCCAGATCAAGTCGATCAGCGGCGACACACTGATGTTGACCACCGACGAAGGGAAGACGGTAAGTGTTTCCCTTCCCGACGGAGTCCGAGTCGTGCGGATTCCTCCGGGCGCGACCGACCTGAAGACTGCAACACCGATCACTCCGCAGGATTTGCAGGTGGGCGACCGCGTTCTGGTGCGTGGCAAGGCCTCTGATGATGCCAAGTCTCTGAGTGCGTCGACGGTCATCGTGATGAAGGGTTCTGACGTCGCAGCCAAGCAGCAACAGGAAAAAGACGATTGGCAGAAGCGCGGCATCGGCGGCCTGGTGAGCGAGGTCGATCCGACGGCAGGAACTGTGACGATTTCGGTGACCACGTTCGCCGGGTCGAAGAAAGTGCTGATCCAGACGAACAAGAAGACCGTGGTGCGGCGATACGCCCCGAACTCGGTGAAATTCGACGATGCCAAGCCGAGCAAGCTGGCGGACATTCACGCGGGTGACCAGCTACGCGCGCGGGGCAATAAGAATGCCGACGGGACGGAGTTTGCCGCCGAAGAGATTGTAAGCGGGAAGTTCCGCAATATTGCCGGCACGATCACGGCCGTAAATACTGCTGACAATTCTCTGACGGTGATGGACCTGCTGACCAAGAAACCGGTAGTCGTGCAGGTCTCGGCAGATTCGCAGCTGCGCAAACTCCCGCAGCCGATGGCGCAGCGGATTGCGATGCGGTTGAAAGGTCAGACGCCTGAAGGACAGCCTGCGGCGGGCGGAGCGCCGGCAAATGCCGCGGCGACTGGGCCGGGCGGTGGCGCTCCTCAGGGGCAGCCCGGCGGAGCAGGCGGTTACGGTGGAGGAGGCGCTGCGCGGGGCGGCGGCGACCTGCAACAGATGCTCAGTCGATTGCCGGCCATGAAAGTTGACGATTTCCAGAAGGGTGACGCCGTGATCCTGGTTTCGACGGAAGGCACGGATTCCGCAGTTACAGCGATCACGCTGGTCGGCGGAGTGGAGCCAATTTTGACGGCAGCTCCGGCAGGCGGCCGGCAGATGGTGCTTTCACCGTGGAGTTTGGGTGGCGCCCCTGGCGACGCGCAGTAGGAAAGTGGATAGTGGTATAGTGGCTAGTGGATAGAAAAAGCCCGATGTAGGAAGGTTGATGAAGGTATTGTTGCGCCACCGAATTATTCAGCACGGATTGTTGCTGTCGCTCGGATTGTTGCTGAGCGGCGGATTGGCGTGGGGCCAGACGGCCTTAGGCTCGCTTCACGGAACGGTCACGGATCCGTCAGGGGCGGCGGTCACCAAGGCGGACGTGCAGATCACGGGCCCTGATGGAAAGGTAAGCGCGACGACGACCAGCCAAACCGGCGCCTATGAAGTGAAAGGTCTGGCCGCTGGGAAGTATGGGATCAAGGTAACGGCGAAGGGATTTTCGTTGTACGAGGTGGATGGGATCGACGTTGGCCTCGGGCAGTCGCAAAAAATGGACGTCACGCTGTCGATCGCAGTGGAACAGCAGAACGTCAATGTATCGGAAAACGCGGTCGGGCTGGATACGTCGGCGGAAAGCAACGCCACGCAGATGGTGCTAACAGGGAAAGACCTGGATGCGCTGTCAGATGATCCCGATGAACTGGCGGACGATCTGCAAGCCCTGGCTGGGCCGTCAGCCGGACCGAACGGCGGTCAAATCTATATTGACGGATTTACTGGCGGGCAGCTTCCGCCCAAGTCGTCGATTCGCGAGATACGCATCAACCAGAACCCGTTCTCGGCGGAATACGACAAGCTGGGCTACGGACGAATCGAGATTTTCACCAAGCCGGGGACGGACCAGTATCACGGACAGATTTCGGTGCTGGGAAATTCGTCGTACTTCAATTCGACCAGCCCGTTCGCCACGAGTAATCCGGCGTACGATACAACGCAGTACACAGCGAATGTCGGCGGGCCGATCGGGAAGAAGACCTCGTTCTTCATCAACTTTGAGCGGCGCAACATCGGCGACAATGCTGTGGTGAATGCGTTTGTGCTAGATCCGACGACGTTCGAGCCGACTCCGTTCAACACGTCGGTTCCGATTCCGCAGACGCGCACCGTGGTGAGCCCGCGCCTGGACTTTCAACTTACGCCGACCAATACGTTGAGCGTCAGGTATCAATACTGGGACAACACCCAAACCTCCCAGGGCGTCGGACAGTTCTCCCTGCCTTCGCAGGCCTATAACGTTGCACACACGGAACAGACGTTGCAGGTTAGCGATACGCAGTTGTTTGGAACCAAGGTGGTGAACGAGACGCGCTTTGAGTATCTGCATGAGCCGAACGACCTGACGCCGGTCAACACCGATGCCACACTCAATGTGCAGGGCGCGTTCGTGGGAGGCGGAAACAGCATCCAGTACAACCACGACGACCAGAATTATTACGAAGTGCAAAATTACACCTCGTGGCTACTGGGCAAACATATGTTGAAGTTCGGCGGGAGATTGCGAGCACTTGCACGATTCAAACTATGCCGATTCGAATTTCAACGGGACGTTTACGTTCAATTCTCTTGACGCGTATCAGATTACGGAGCAAGGAATCGCCAGTGGGTTGACGCCGGCACAGATTCGGGCAATGGGCGGCGGTGCAGGGCAGTTTTCGATCACGTACGGCACGCCGACAACGGTGGTCACTTATTACGACGTGGGCCTTTATATTTCGGACGATTGGCGGTGGAGACCAAACTTCACCATCAGCTACGGATTGCGCTTTGAGACACAAGACGACATCCATGACAATGGTGACGTAGCGCCACGGTTGTCGTTCGCGTGGGGATTAGGACACGCCAACAATCCCTCACCAAAGACGGTATTGCGCGCGGGATGGGGCATGTTCTACGACCGGTTCGACGAGCAATACGTGTTGCAGGCAGACCGGCTCAATGGGACGAACCAGCAACAGTTTGTCGTGAACCAGCCGGACTTTTATCCCTTTGTTCCTCCGCAAGGCAGCCCGCTGCTGAACACAGCCAAGTCGTTTCCGACGGTGTATCAGCTGGCGCCCAACCTGCGCGCAGCGTACACCATGCAGACAGCGGTCAGCGTGGAGCGGCAGATCTCGAAGAATGCGAACATCGCGATTTCGTATCTGAACTCGAAAGGCGTGCATCAGTTTCTGACGCGCAACATCAATGCGCCGTTTCCGAACACATACAATCCGAATGATCCGACCAGCGGCATACGGCCGTTCGGGAATGCTGCTGGAAACATTTACCAATACGAATCGGACGGGGAGTTTGAGCAGAACCAGCTCATCGTGAATGCCAATGTGCGGGTTGGTTCGAAGGTGTCGCTGTTTGGCTGGTACACGCTGAACAAGGTTGACGCGAACACGAATGGCGCCAGCAGTTTTCCCAACAATCAGTACGACCTGGCGGAGAACTACGGCCCAACGGCCTATGACGTGCACAATCGGGCGTTTATTGGCGGAACGGTCGCGTTGCCGCGCGGATTCCGGCTGAATCCGTTCCTGGTGGTGAGCTCGGGGATTCCGTTCAACATCACGTTGGGTCAGGATTACAACGGCGACTCGATTTTCAATGACCGTCCAACGTTCGCGACTCCCAACACGCCAGGCCAGGACATTGTGGTGACGAAGTGGGGGACGTTTAATCTGACGCCCCTGCCGGGGCAGTCGGTGATCCCACCGTATTACGGACTGGGTCCGGGACGGTTCTCGCTGAATTTGCGACTGAGCAAGACGTTTGGATTCGGTCCGGAGACCAAGGGCGGCGGGATGGACGGCGGGCCGGGCGGAGCGCGGTCCGCGCGGCCACTTTGGCGGTGCGAGCGGTGGACCTATGGGCCTGGGAAGCGCGACTAACCGCCGCTATAACCTGACCTTCAGCATCAACGCACGGAACGTGTTCAACAACATCAATTTCGCTCCGTTGGTAGGAAACCTGAATTCTCCGCTGTTCGGTCAGCCCAACGCTATCGCGGGCGGCCCTTATGGCTCGGCGTCAGCGCCGCGCAAGATCGAATTGCAGGCGATGTTTACGTTTTAGCGGTTAGCCATCGGCTCTTAGCCATTAGCTGTTAGCTATAACATCTGGCAAGACCGCCGGTTTCAACTTCCTTGCTCTCCAGAGCCACGACACGCTCACACCGCAGGGATGAGGGTTGCCCAAACCCGCGTCCGCTGATAATCTCTGCGTGCCAAGAAACATACTGTCGGGGCCGTTGTAGGCCCAGATTTCGTCACGTCATTCTGCTCCGTGAGAGAGGCCGAACTAGCGCCGACTACCCAGGTTAGCGCCCAAAATCGGGGCGCGAACCTGGCCGGCCGCGGAGCACGCTAGAAGCATGTTTGGATGGCTGCAAGTGGGCCCTCAGAGGCTGGAGACGTTTGATCATGCGGGGGTTGAGGACCAGGCAGTTACTGACGGCGGCCCTGTGTTGCGGCCTGCTGGCGACGGCGCTGTCCGCTCAGGAGCCAGCCTGACGTACTCACCGTGGACCAAGCGGTCAACATCGCTCTGGCGAACAACCGGACGCTGAAAATCGTTTCGCTGAATCTCGACGTGCACCTGCAAAAGCTGGCGGCAGACAAAACCAAGCGGCTTGCCTTCGTTTAGTACCTACGTTTTCGGCTCGCAGCTGCTGACGCCGATTTCCTACACGGTGCCTCCCGGGCAATTTGGGACATATCCGGCGACCGGCCCGATTCCGGCGACTTCGTCGTCTATCACGACGCCGGCACAATTCACGGCCCTGGTCACGGCCGGCGTATCCCAGCCCCTATTGTCGCTCTACCGTATCAACCTGTTCGTACACGGGCAGGAGCTTTCGGTCGAACAGGCTAAAGAACAACTGCGAGAAGAGCGGCAAACCGTCGCCGACGACGTTCGCCAGAACTATTACAAGGTGATGCAGATTGAGAATGAGATTGACTCGATCCAGGCCAGCATCAAGCAATACAAGGAGCTGGATCGCATCTCGCAGCAATACCTCGCCGAGCAGGTGGCGCTGAAGTCGGAAACCCTGGACGTGAAGGCGAAACTGGCGCGCGAAGAACTCAACCTGCTGAAAGCCCAGGACAAGCTGCAGACTGCGAAAGAAACTCTCAACGACCTGCTCGGACGCGACATCAAGACGGAATTTCATACTGCTGCTGTGGCTCCGGTGACGCCGGCGGAAGAAAGTCTCGAACTGGCCGAGACGAAAGCGCTGGAGCAGAATCCCAAGGTGGCGGAGGCGGCCATCGAAGTGAAACAGGCGACGAACGCACGCCAACTGGCGAAATCGCAGTACCTCCCTGACCTGAATCTCTCGATCCAATATTCCTCGCCATTTGGGTATGAGTTCGTGCCGCTGAACGTCGCCAACGCTGGGTTCGAGTTCCGCTGGGAGCCGTTTGACTGGGGACGGCGCAAACATGAAGTCGATGAGAAGACCATCAACATCGAGCAGAGCAAGCTGAAACTTACCAGCACGAAGTCGCAGATCCTGATCGACGTTGGCGACAAGTTCCGGTCGTTGCAGGAGGCGCGGACGGCGGTGGTGGTGGCCCAAGCCAAGCAAGAGGCGTCGCGCGAGAAATTGCGCGAGGTGACTCTGCAGTATGAGCAGAAGACGGCGTTGCTGCGCGATGTGCTGCAACAGCAAGCCTCGATGGAGAGTGCCGATGCGGAGTACAACAACGCGGTGGATGAATTCTGGAGCGCGAAAGCGAGTTTCCAGAAAGCGATAGGTGAGGAATGATTCAGCGCAAGACAGAGAGCTGGAATTCCTGGGCAGCTTACCTGCTGGCGGTTTCACTGGCGGGGGTGGCAATGCTCAGTGCCTGCCGCAGCAATCCAACTGCCCCTCAGCCCTTGACTCCCGTTCGCATCGCGGAGGTGCAGTCGATTGATGCGGGGACATCGAACACCTATTCCGCCAATATCCAGCCCTACCAACAGGTCGATCTGGCATTCAAATCGAATGGATACCTGGCCAGCATTCGGCAAGTGAAGGACGCAACTGGCCGCACGCGCAACATCGATCAGGGTGACTGGGTAGCGAAGGGCACCGTGCTGGCAACCGTGGACGAGGGTGACTACAAAGAGAAGCTGCAGCAGGCCAATGCACAGCTGGCGCGGTCGCAGGCAAATTACGATCGCGCGAAACTGTCGTTCGATCGCATGTCGGTGCTCTATCAGAACGGCGCGGCGACCAAGCCGGATTATGACAATGCAAATGCGCAGATGCTCGATGGGTTAGCTGCCATCCAGAGCGCGAAGGCCAGCATCGCGGAGCAACAGATCGCATTGGGATATTGCGAGCTGCGCGCGCCATTCGATGGCTGGCTGGTGAAACGTAATGTCGATGTCGGACAACTTGTGGGGCCGACGACGAATGGCTTCACCATCTCGGATGTGCGCTCGGTGAAGGCGGTGTTCGGGGTGCCGGACACATCGATGGAGCACATTCGGCTGGGCAGTCCGGAGACGATTACGACCGACGCACTGGCAGGAACCTTCAACGGGCACGTGACTTCGATCTCTCCGTCGGCCGATCCGAAGAGCCGCGTGTATTCGGTGGAGGTGACTGTCCCGAACGCCGACAACCGCTTAAAGGCGGGAATGATTGCCTCGATTTCGATTGGCGGGGGAAAGGTGAATACTCGGGTTGAAGTGGTGCCGTTGACTGCGGTGGTGCGCAGCCCCGGCAATCCGAATGGATTTGCCGTGTTCGTCACAGAGGGAGCAGGCGACACGGTGAAGGTTCACACCCAGGACGTGACGTTGGGCGATACCTACGGAAACAACATCGCGGTCTTGAGTGGGCTCAACGTGAAGGACAGGGTTGTGACGTCGGGCACCAACATGATCAAAAGCGGTGATCAGGTGAGGGTGATTCCGTAAGCAGTGGATAGTGGTTAGTGGATAGTGGATAGGAAAAGATGCAATTGGCAGCAGCAACGGTATGGCAACGATGCACAAGTCGGACGCGGAGTACATCGCGACCACCCACAACATGGCGCGGTTCTTCACCGAACATCGCCAAGTGGGACTTGTGCTGTTGCTGGCCGCGTTTGCCTGGGGCTTCTTCGGCTACCAGAACATGCCGAAACGCAAGGACCCGAATATTCCCGTCAGGGTGGCGTCAGCGCAGTGTCCGTGGCCAGGCGCGACGGCAGAGCAAGTCGAACAATTGATCACCCGGCCCATCGAACAAGTCGTAGCGCTGAATTCGAACCTGAAGCCAAGCAGTCCGTCGGACTTCGGCATCCGTTCGCTCAGCTTTCCCGGTATGTCGGTCGTTTACGTTCAGCTCGACGACAGCGTAAAGGACAAGCAGAAAGAATTCTCCGACATGAACCTGAAACTGAATCAGCTCCAGCTGCCGAGGGGGGCAGGGCCGATCCAGTTCAACAGTAGTTTCGGGGACACGGCGGCGTTGATGCTGACCGTGGCCAGCCCGAAAGTCACTCCGACTGAGGTGGCGTTGCGGGCGATTGCTATCCGGAAAGCCATCGAGAAAACGCGCGCCGAACTGAGCAAGAACGCTCCTCAGCCTCGGGTGAGCGTCATCTACGCTTTCCCGCTTTCGATCGCACCCGGGCCGGTGAGGACGGATTTTGAGAACATCGCGGCCATCGCCAGCCGCAACAAAACGCTAAGCGACCTGCATTTTTTCCAGGGGCCGGGATACGTCGGGCTGGACGCCAGCACCACGTTTGACGACGCCACGATTCGTCAGCGCGGCGAGCAGTTGATTCGCGCGACGCTTCACCGCTCGGAGATCCATCCTGACGCGTGGGACCCGGCCATCATTCGCGATCCGAATGACACCGAGGCCAGGCTCCTGCAAGTCGCAGGAGCAAAGTATTCGTATCGCGATCTCGACGACTACACCGATTTGTTGCAGCGGACATTGCAAGGTGTGCCCGAGACGTCGAAAGTCTCTCGTTCAGGTGTGCTGCAAGAGCAAATCTTTTTGGACTATTCGCAACAACGACTGGCGCAGTACGGGTACGATCCTTCGAAGTTGAAAGATGTGCTGGGTGCGCAGAACATCACGCTTCCGGCTGGCTCGCTGGAGGTCGGGCCGAAGGACCTGACCATCAATCCGTCGGGACTGTTCCCCGACGCGCAGGCCATCGGCAATGTGGTCATCGGCGTTTCGGCGTCAAACAGTCCGGTCTATCTGCGCGACCTGGTCGACATCTCGCGTGGTTACCAGAGTCCGCCGACGTATCTGAACTTCCTCACCTGGCGCGACCCGCAGGGCAAATGGACGCGCAGCCGCGCGGTGACACTGGCCATTTACATGCGTGATGGCCAGCAGATCGATCAGTTCGGCAAGCACGTTACCGAGAAACTGAACGCGGTCAGACCGTACTTGCCGGGCGATCTGGTCATGGTGCACACGTCCGATCAGCCAGTGCAGGTGAAGGAGCAGATTGACCTTTTCATGGACGCGCTCTATGAAGCGATCGGGCTCGTGGTGATTGTTTCGCTGATCGGCTTCTGGGAGTGGCGTTCAGCGCTGCTGATGGCACTATCGATTCCGGTCACGCTGTCGCTGACGTTCGGCATGATTTACCTGTTGGGCATCGACATTCAGCAGGTGTCGGTGGCGTCGCTCATCATTGCGCTCGGTCTGCTGGTCGACGACCCAGTAGTGGCTGGCGATTCGATCAAGCGCATGCTGGCCGAAGGACAGCCGCGCATCGTTGCGCCATGGCTGGGGCCGACAAAGATCGCGACGGCCATCCTCTACGCAACGATCACCAACATCGTGGCCTATCTTCCCTTCATGCTGGTAACCGGCAACA
Source organism: uncultured Acidobacteriaceae bacterium (assembly GCA_963781635.1). Classification (GTDB taxonomy): domain Bacteria; phylum Acidobacteriota; class Terriglobia; order Terriglobales; family Acidobacteriaceae; genus Sulfotelmatobacter. The sequence continues at coordinate 257,964 of CAWAFZ010000003.1, read as the reverse complement.
CAGGCGAGTTTCTGTTCAGCTTGCCGATTGTGATGACGTGCGCGCTGATTGCGTCGCGGCTGGCGTCAATGACATTTATCCCGCTTCTGGCGTATTACATTCTGCGGGCCGACAAGAAGCCGGAGACGCCCATCGAAGAGCGGCGGACGAAGGGATTTACCGGACGATACGCCAGCGTGGCGAAGTTTGCCATCGAGCATCGCTGGAAGGTCGCCATCGGCTCGTTGTCGTTCCTATTGTTAGCGGGCGTCCTGTTCAAGCAGCTGAAGTCGTCGTTCTTCCCAGATGACGTGCAGTACTGGTCGTACGCCGATGTTTGGCTGCCCAATGACGCCAACTTTGAAGCCACTAACCAGGCGGCGCAACAGGTGGAGCAGATCATCCGGCAGCAGGCGGAACTGTGGGACAAGCAACACCCAAGCAAGGACAACCAGCCGGCAGACGTTCTGCGCTATGTGACGACGTGGGTGGGCGGCGGTAGTCCGCGATTCTGGTTCTCCTTGTCGCCGCAGTCGCAGCAACTGAATTACGCGGAAGTACTGGTTGAGCTGACGGAGAAGGAAGCTACGCCGGAGTTTGTTGATCAAGTGCAGCCTGTGCTTTCTGCTACGGTGCCAGGCGCGCGCATTGACATGCGCCAGTTGCAAACCAATCCGGTGAATTACCCGGTGGAGATCCGTGTGACCAGCCGCGCTGACGTGGGCACGGCGGGTAGCGCGCAAGACATCCAGATGATGCGGCATATCGCGTCGCAAGTGGCCGATATTTTGCGAACGGCACCAATGGCCGCGCGAGTACGGAACGAGTGGGACACGGAAAGCGCGAACGTTAGCCTCAATGTCGATCCTGATCGCGCGAACCTGGCCGGCATTACCAACATGGACGTCGCTAACTCCGCGACCAGCGCGATGAGCGGGGTAGCCGTGACCGCGCTGCAGGATGGCGACCGCAATATTCCCGTGATGGCGCGCTTGAAAATGGACGAGCGGGCCAATCTCTCGGACATTCAGAACCTTTATGTGTTCGGGTCGCAAAGTTCGACCAAGATTCCACTGGTGCAGATCTCAAGCATCGAGAACAGCATGTCCACTGACCGCATCATTCGGCTCGATCATTTCCGGACGATGTCGCTGTACGCCTTCCCTGCTCCGGGACACCTGGCCTCGGAGATCATGACGATCGCGGTGCCCAAACTTAAAGAGCTGGAGAAGACCCTGCCGCCGGGCTACGGACTGAGCATCGGCGGCGAGTACGACAAACAGCAGACGGGATTTAGAAATCTGGGCGTTGTGCTGGCGGTGTCGATCAGTGCGATCTACCTTGCGCTGCTTTTTCAGTTCAACAACGCGATCAAGCCCTTCCTGGTGTTCGCCGCAGCGCCCTATGGCGTGGCTGGCGCGCTGATCGCGCTGTGGATCATGAACACCTCGTTCGGATTTATGGCGTTCCTCGGAATCGCAAGCCTCATCGGCGTCATCGTGAGCCACGTGATTGTGCTATTCGACTTCATTGAGGAGATGCACGCCAAAGGCGAGCCGTTTGAGCAGGCCGTAATTGATGCCGGCATCATCCGGCTGCGCCCGGTGCTGATCACCGTGGGAGCAACCGTGCTGGCGCTGTTTCCGCTGGCCATGCATGGTGGGCCGCTGTGGCAACCGCTTTGTTATGCGCAAATCGGCGGACTAACCGTGGCAACGTTTATTACGTTGCTGATGGTTCCGGTTCTGTATTCCATCATGGTGCTCGATTTGAAGTGGCTGACGTGGGATGAAAAACCTCAAGCTGAACCTGATGGATTTTCGGTAAGCGATGGTGGTCGCAGCACTAACAGACGGCATCTGTCTGAGGCCTGAGACGCGAATTTAATACGGAGAGAAATGATGACGGGACAGAAACGGGGTAATACAAGGAAGGTCGAAGCTAGCTGTCGCCGTTGGATGGCGACTGGCTTCGCTGGTGCTTTTCCTGAGCGGCAACGCATTGGCTCAGGCTGGAGGCGCTGAACTCCAGCAGAAGCTGGCGGCGCTCAAGCAGTCGGCCGCCGCGAACCAACAGCGACTGCACAAGTATCAGTGGACCGAAGTCCAGCAGGTCACCTACAAGGGCGAAACCAAGCCGCAGCAACAGTTCATGTGCCAGTACGGGCCCGACGGAAAGGTGCAGAAATTCCCATGGGCCCGCAGCAGCAACCTTCGGGCGGCAAATTGAAGCAGCGCATGGTTGAGAAGAAGAAGGACGAAATGGCGCAGTACATGGGACGACGTGAAATCGCTGCTGGCCATGTACGTTCCGCCGAATCCGCAGAAGATGCAGCAGGCCTCGCAGGCAGCATCAATGTCTCGCTTGAGTCAGTGACGCCGGAGCGGGGCTGGTCAACCTGACGTTCAAGAACTACGAGCAGCCAGGCGACCAGATGGTGGTGGCGTTCGATCCAACCGCGAAAAAGATGACCAACCTTAACGTTAACACATATATGGGGACAGGCCAAGGACGCTGTAACTCTAATGTTGGATTTTTCGACGCTGCCCGATGGCACGAACTACGTGGAGAAAACTGTTCTCACTGCGACGGCGAAACAGATCGTCGTAACAACCCTGAGCATGAACTACCATTTGTTTGGCAGCACGCAGTAAGCCTGGGCGCGTGATTGGGCTATCCGCCTACGGGAAAACCTGCAAGGTTGGCTCTTTTCGCCAGTATCGCCGTCGTATGACTGCTGGCAGGCGCCTATCCGAGCAAAAGGCCGCAGGATTGAATCGCAACCCCGACGGCCGTTTCGGGTTCAGCTACGGTAATGAAATACGTGTCGCCCTCGAGTCATAATGAAATGTCACGCATCCTGGACCGGATCGATTCACCCGCAGATGTGAAAAAGCTCACGGTGCCGCAACTTGAGCAACTGGCGGAGGAGATCCGCGAAGAACTGATTACCGTGCTGGCGCGGACGGGCGGGCACTTGGGGCCAAACCTAGGCGTGGTGGAACTGACTCTCGCCATGCACTACGTTTTCAACACTCCCGCAGACCATTTTGTCTTTGACGTCAGCCACCAGGCCTACGTACATAAGCTCCTCACCGGCAGGCGGAAACTTTTTCCTCTTCGCGACTCTTGACGGCACCATCAGCGGATGGTCGTTTGCAGCGAACCCGAATGCCGCGATCATTGCCGTGACCACGCCGGGCGCGGTCTATACCGGGCTAGCTATCACCAGCAATCCCACCGGCAATTTCCTGTTCGCCGCCGACGAAGCCAATAATAAAGTCGACATGTTCGACGACACGTTCAAACTGGTGACGTCGTTTACCGATGCCACACTTCCCGCCGGCTTCGCCCCGTTTGGCATACAGGATTTTGGCGGCCTGGTTTATGTTGCTTTTGCCAGCACCTCTGGGGCGTCCGGCGGCTACATCGATATCTACAGCGAAGGCGGAGTTTTTCTGAAGCGTTTGGCGTCGGGCTTCCCTCTGAACCAGCCCTGGGGTTTCGCCGTCGCACCCAGGAATTTTGGACCGCTCAGCAATACGCTGCTAGTAGCGAACAATACCAATACCGGCACCATCAATGCTTTCAACAGCGTTACCGGACAGTTCGTGGGGACGATTCGAGACACCAATGGCAAGCCCATCGAAATTAACCAGCTCTGGGGGATCGAGTTTGGCGGGGGGAGCGCGAAAAACGGCAACACCAACCAGCTCTTCTTTACGGCTGGTCCGGACAACAACCTAGCTGGGACTTTCGGCAAAATCGAATTCGAATAATAGTGAATCGCGGTGACGGCGGGCCATCTCGTATGGGTGGATCCGCCGATCTGTTTGCGAGGGTCGCGAGAGGCATGCCGTCCCTAGCCTGGCGATGGACGTTAAAAAGGTCGTCGCCGTTTTACCCTGCGAGACCGTGTGTCCCTGGGTAAAAGCCTTTGCCTTTCCTTAGTTGTTTTTGAAAGCCTTCCCCAGACACTCCGCCTGAAACAGAGCGCTCGTCGACGCGATGCAGCTTCTTCGCCATGGCAGGTGTGATCAGTGGGTAGTGTTTGATGTCGAACAAGTGAAACACGATGAACCACACCGGCTCATCGGTGGTCATCCAGTTCTGGCGGTCGAAGCGTTTTAAATTGACTGGGACCGAGAAGCGCCGCAACGTGCGCTCGCGCCGCAGATTGAAATAGGCATTGAAGTAACTCAAGGCCAGTTCGCGCAGAGTGCGATACACCGGCTCACGCCAGCGGCATCCCGTGTAGTTCGACTTGGCGACCGCTCCCCAGCAGCCGTTCTCGCGAAAGATGGCGATCACGTGGTCGGTGTCGTGCTCCGCTTCGAAGTCGAGCAGCAGCGGAGGATATCCGTTGGCGCGCAGAGCGGCCGCGGCGAAGATCGCGCCTTCGAGGCAGTGTGCCGTCTGCTCGGCCAGCACGCGCCGCGGCGACCATGCCGTATCTGCGAGGTGGTAGGGAGCGTCGTCGAGAAATTTCTGAATGCCGTGGGGATTTTTCATGCTGCGCAGCTTGCGCAGTTCCGCGGCGGTGAAGCTGTTCAGGGGATCGCTCATCGTCGGATGAGTTTACATGAGAGCCGATTATTTCGGTGTGGCGCAGCGCTCTTCAGCGCTGCGGTAAGCTCCCTCCTCGATGGGGTTAGCCCCGGAGGGACTTATGCGTGTATGGGCTTCAGGCGAAATACTTCGGCAAGCTCTCGCGGGCGCATCCACGAGCACGTCCGGAGGATTCTCTTGCAGCGTGTGCGGGGCGAAGCCATAAGTGACGCCCACGGTCCACAGGCCGCGCCTTGCGGCCGGTCTCCACATCGACATGGGAGTCGCCGACGATGGCCGCCTCTTCTGGGCGTCACGCCGCATTCCTCCAGCAGCTTGCGCGCCCCTTCGGGATCGGGTTTCTTGGTCGCAAAACTATTTCCGCCGTAGATTTGCATGAAGAACTGCCCGAGGCCGAGGGCTTCGACGATGGCACGCGACGGAACCACCGGCTTGTTCGAGAGCACGGCCATCTGGCGCTGCATACCGTTGGTTCGATCGCTGCACTGCACTCAGCGTTTCCTTAATGCCCTGATAAACCGTGGTGTGGTCGAGCTTGTGCTCGCGATAGTAAGTAAGGAAAAATTGCAAGCCCTGGCGGACCAGCGCTTCATCGACGGCTTCGCCGCCCAGCGCTCGCTGAATCAGGATGGGAGCGCCGTCGCCCACATAGCTGGCAATCACGTCGTCCGGCAACTCGGGCCGCCCGATATGGCGGAGCGCGGCGTTGACGGAATGCACCAGGTCGAGTCGCGAATCGATCAGCGTGCCGTCGAGATCGAAGATTACCAGCTTGATGGATTGCGGATCGAAGGCGCGGCGGGTTTGAATCATGCTCTTTCAGAATAAATGATTCTGAGCAGTCGGCACTCGTCCCTCCGCCGCTTGTGGGTTTCGGACAATCTCCACATCGTGCTTGACATTGAATCTATATTTCTAGTATTATCGAAATATGTGGGCGATGTCTGGCACCAAGAGCAGTGAACGCGTTGCCAAGTACGCCGACATGTTTTCAGCGATGGGCACCGAGCCCCGGCTGCGGATTATGCAACTTGCTGCTGACGGCGCATCCCGAGGGGCTGTCGTCGGCGATATTCAAGCCGAGCTGGACATTCCAGGCTCGACCCTCTCGCATCATCTGGACAAGCTGAAGATCGAAGGCCTGGTCGAAATCCAGCGCCAAGGGACGTTTCTGCGCTACACCGCCAATACAGAAGCCCTGCAGGAACTGCTGCAATTTCTTTATGCCGAGTGCTGCACGCGCAACAAGGCCGTCAGGCCGGAACAAATCGTTCGAATCTGTAAGTGGGAGAGAAATCATGAGCACTATCAATGCCGAAATCACTTCAGGCGCGACATTAAGGAAGTCGTGAAAGAAAAATACGGCGAAGCCGCGCTGCGCGTGAAATCTGGAGGCAGTTCCTGCTGCGGCGCGACCGCCAAGCACCGGCTGCTGCGATCCCATCACCGCCAATCTTTACGACGCCGCGCAGGCCGGGCAAATTCCCGAGGAAGCGCTGCTGGCTTCGCTGGGCTGCGGCAATCCGACGGCACTGGCTCAGTTGAATCCTGGCGAGATTGTGCTCGATCTCGGCTCCGGCGGCGGCATCGACGTGCTGCTTTCGGCGCGGCGCGTCGGCCCCACGGGCAAAGCCTACGGCCTCGATATGACCGACGAAATGCTAGCGCTGGCCAATGAAAATAAGCGCAAGGCCGGCGTTGTCGAATGTCGAGTTTCTGAAGGGCGAGATCGAAAATATCCCTCTGCCGCGATAATTCGGTGGACGTGGTCATCTCCAATTGCGTGATCAATCTCTCCGCCGATAAAGACAGAGTGCTGCGGGAAGCGTTTCGCGTGCTGAAGCCGGGCGGGCGTTTCGCAGTCTCCGACGTGGTGACGCGGGGCGAAATGCTGCCCGAGATTCGCCAGAGCGTGCTGGCGTGGGTGGGTTGCATCGCGGGAGCCCTAGAAGAGAACGATTACCGCAGCAAGCTGACCGCTGCCGGATTCGAGCAGATCGGCATTGAGCCGACGCGAATCTACCGCGCCGAAGACGCGCGCGAATTTCTCGCGGGGCAGGGAATCGACGTCGACGCCCTTGCCCCCCAAGTCGACGGAAAATTCATCAGCGCCTTTATCCGCGCGGTAAAACCGAAGGCGGCGGAATCTGCCGGGAAAGAGGCCTGCTGTGCTCCGACGTGCTGCCAGTGAGTCTGATCCTCTGGAGCTAGCTCTGCACCAGTGATCGCGATGCAAAAACCTTACAACGTTTTGTTTTTGTGTACCGGCAATTCAGCGCGCTCGATCATGGCCGAGGCCATCATGAATTACAAAGGCCGGCCCAACTTTGCCGCATTCAGCGCAGGCAGCCATCCGTCAGGATCGGTTCGGCCCGAGGCGCTGCGAGAGCTGGAAGCGGCCCACCTGCCAACGAGCGGTCTTCGAAGTAAAGTTGGGACGAATTCGCCCGGCCAGATTCCCCGAAGCTCGATTTCGTGTTTACTGTGTGTGGCAACGCGGCCAACGAAATCTGCCCGATATGGCCGGGTCAGCCGATGACCGCACACTTGGGGGGCCGGATCCCGCGGTGGTGCGGGGCACGGAGGAGCAGGTAGAAAAGGCTTTCCGCGACGCTTTTTTCCTGCTTGATCGAAGAATCAGCCTGTTCCTGAGTTTACCGCTCTCCACGCTGGATGGCTTGCGCTGAAGAAAGAAATCGACAACATCGGACGGCAATGACAGGCCGCGGAGCCGCTTCCCGATTTTCAGGAGCTGTCCCGGGATTGGCAGTTGGGCAGGCCATGGAGATCTACAGATGAAAACGACGAGCCGTCTCAGCTTCTTGGATCGATACCTGACCGTCTGGATTTTCGCCGCCATGCTGATAGGGGTGGGGGCGGGCTGGGCGCTGCCTGGCATTGTCCCCTTCCTGAATCGCTTCAGCGTTGGTACCACCTCTATTCCCATCGCCGTCGGTCTCATTCTGATGATGTACCCGCCCCTGGCCAAGGTCCGGTACGAAGAATTAGGGGAGGTCTTCCGGGACAAGAAGATTCTCGGCCTCTCGCTGTTGCAAAACTGGGTGATTGGACCGCTCCTGATGTTTGCCCTGGCGATCGTGTTCCTGCGTCATTATCCCGAGTACATGGCGGGCCTCATCATGATCGGGTTGGCCCGCTGCATCGCGATGGTGATTGTTTGGAACGAGCTCGCGGGAGGCGACACGGAATATGCGGCTGGCTTGGTTGCCTTCAATTCCGTATTCCAGGTGTTGTTCTACTCGGTTTATGCGTGGGTTTTCGTTACCAAGCTGCCGGAGTGGTTTGGACTGCACGGTTCGGTGGTAAACGTCTCTATCCGCGACATCGCCCAGAGCGTCTTCATTTATCTCGGCGTCCCGTTTCTTGCCGGGATGACCACGCGATTCATGCTGGTGCGGGTGCGAGGGAAGCAGTGGTACGAGAACACCTTCATTCCGCGGATCAGCCCCATCACGCTCATTGCGCTGTTGTTCACGATCGTGGTGATGTTCTCGCTGAAGGGCAGCTACATCGTCCGCCTGCCTATGGATGTCGTTCGGATCGCGATTCCGCTCCTGATTTACTTCGTGGTCATGTTCTTGGTCTCCTTCTACATGGGCCGCAAGCTTGGCGCGGACTACTCGAAGACCGCGACCTTGTCGTTCACGGCGGCAAGCAATAATTTTGAGCTGGCAATTGCGGTCGCGGTCGCGGTATTCGGAATTAACTCCGGTGCGGCGTTTGCAGCGGTCATTGGGCCTCTGGTGGAAGTCCCGGCGCTGATTGGTTTGGTGAATGTTGCCCTCTATTTCCAGCGGCGTTATTTTGGCCGGAGTGCCACGGAACTCCTGACCGTCCCTATTTGCGGGCCAGCGGGGAAGCCATGAGAAAACGACGCGTTCTCATCCTCTGCACTGGAAATTCCGCCCGCAGCCAGATGGCGGAAGGCTTGCTGCGCCACGACGCTGGCGACCGCTTTGAGGTCTTCAGCGCAGGAGTGCGGCCGAGCCGCGTGCGGCCGGAAGCGATCGCCGTCATGCGCGAACTGGGCATCGATTTGCGCCAGCATCGCTCCAAGCATGTGGACGAATTCGCTGGGCAGCAATTTGATTATGTGCTTACAGTCTGCGACAACGCGCGGGAGAGTTGCCCGATCTTTCCCGGCGCAGCGGTGAAGATCCACAAGAACTTCACTGATCCAGCGGCTGCCACAGGCTCGGAAGCCGAGATCCTGAGCTTCATTTCGCGAGGTCCGGGACCAGCTTCGCGGCTATCTGTGCAACTTTCCGCAAGCGCCGCGGGACTGACTCCGCGTGCTGGCTGCGCTCTTCCGCCGCCGTATAATCCCGCCATGGGCAAGAATTGGAAGACGCGACTGATTCATTCCGATGTTCAGCTTCCGGCGGGGTACCGTTCTGTGGCAAGTCCGGTCTATCGCGGCTCGACCACTTTGTTTCCCGACGCCGCTTCGGTCGACGATAGCTGGGATCAACACGAAGTCGGCTATACCTACGGTCTCTACGGCACTCCCACCACGTTGGAGCTAGCGGGAAAAATCTGTGAGCTGGAAAAAGGTTTTCGCACCATCATTACCGCCGGAGGGCAAGGCGCGATTTCGCTGATCAATCTGGCCTTCCTCAAGGCCGGCGATCACCTGCTGATTCCGGAGAGTGTTTATACGCCCAACCGCAAGCTGGCGTATCACGTGCTGCGGCGCTTTGGCGTGGAAGTTGGCCTATATCCGCCGGAGATCGGGAGTGGCATCAGCGCGCTGCTGCGAGAGAATACGCGATTGCTGTGGTGCGAGAGTCCGGGCTCGATCACCATGGAGGTGCAAGATGTCCCCGCCATCGTTCGGGCGGCGCACGCGCGTCACGTGCTCGTGGCGCTGGATAATACGTGGTCCGCGGGGGTGTATTTCGACGCGTTCGCCCACGGCGTTGACCTCACCATGCAGGCGCTGACGAAATATGTGGGTGGGCATAGCGACTTGCTGCTGGGTTCCGTGACAGTGAAGGAGAAAGGTCTCTATCAGCAGTTGGGAGCGACGCATCAACTGCTAGGCTGCGCGGCCTCGCCCGACGATTGCAGTCTAGCTCTACGCGGCATGCGAACCATGGCGGTTCGCTTGCAACACATCGAAGCTTCGGCACTGCGGGTGGCGCAGTGGCTGGCGGCGCGCCCCGAGATAGAGCGTGTGCTGCATCCGGCGCTCGAAGGCTCGCCGGGACACGAATTCTGGAAGCGCGACTTCACCGGATCGGCTGGCGTATTCTCGATCGTCTTCAAACCCGAAGTCACGAAAGAAAACGTTCTAAAGTTCGTTGATGGACTTGAGTTGTTCAAGATTGGCTATAGCTGGGGCGGTGTCACCAGCCTGGCTGTGGCCTATGACTTTCACCGTGCCAAGGGGCGTCCCGACTACGGGCATCGCATCGTTCGGCTGAATATCGGGCTTGAGGACACTGACGATTTGATAGACGATTTAGATCAAAGCTTGGGGAAGTGCTCCGTAGAAACGTAGCTTGCTACGTCTCCACCGGCGGCGAGGCGTTACAGGCGACATCTCTACGAGAGGGCTTGCACCGGAACTTGAGTGTTTTCCAACTTGCCCGAACCATTTACAATGCAACCTGCCCGGTAGCATGCCGCACCATACTCAATAAGCGGGTTGGATCGCGGCGAACTTCATAGAAGCAATTCTCAGGAACCGGATGGCGACCACAAAGACCGACCCCAAATTGCCGCTGGCGAACGGAAAAAAGTCGCGCACCTATGAGGGGCTCACGCGCGAGCAATTGATCGACGCGTACCGCGTGATGTACACCTCCCGGCGCATCGATGACCGGGAAATCATGCTCAAGCGGCAGCAGAAGATTTTCTTCCAGATGTCGGGAGCCGGGCATGAAGCTATTGGAGTTGCGGCCGGGATGGCGCTGAAGCCAGCCTATGACTGGTTCTATCCTTATTATCGCGATCGCACTTTGTGCCTGACTCTGGGCGTCAAGCCGCTGGAGATGTTTCTGCAGGCGGTGGGAGCGGCGGACGACCCAAGTTCCGGCGGGCGGCAGATGCCCTCGCACTGGGGCTACAAGCGCCTCAACATTGTGACGCAGTCATCGCCCACGGGGTCGCAAATTTTGCAAGCTGTAGGTTGTGCCGAGGCTGGGCGATACTTCGCGCAGCATTCAAAATCTGCTGAAATCCCATCACGAGATAAGCCCCTCGACTATCGTCAGTTCAAAGACGTGACCTTCCACGATAACGAAGTCACCTATGTTTCTCTCGGCGATGGCACTACCAGCGAGGGCGAGTTCTGGGAAGCGATGAACGCCGCGGCGCTGAACAAGCTGCCGGTAATTTTCAGTGTGCAGGATAACGGCTACGCGATCTCCGTGCCGGTGGAAGTGCAAACCGCCGGGGGCAGCATCTCGCGGCTGGTTTCGGGCTTTCCCAATTTTCATTTCGAAGAAGTCGACGGCACCGACCCCGTGGCCAGTTACGGCGCTTTTCAGCGGGCTGCGCAATATTGCCGCGAGGGCCATGGGCCCGCGTTCGTGCATGCCCACGTGATTCGTCCTTATTCACATTCGCTCTCCGATGACGAACGCTTGTATCGCCCGGATAGCGAGCGTGAGCGCGATGCAGCGCGCGATCCGGTTTCACGCACGCAAATGTTTTTGTTGCGGGAGGGAATCCTCGACGAGAAGGGCATCAACGAACTGGAAAAGAAGGTCGAAGAAGAACTGCAGGCCGCTGCGGACCTGGCTCTGGCCGCGTTGCCGGCTTCGCCTGAGACGGTTTTGAAGTATGTCTATTCGCCGGATCTCGATCCGTCGTCCCCGGTGTTTGAATCTCAGGCTCTGGTCGGGCCCGATACCCCGGACGGCAAAAAGCCCGTGGCTAAGACCATGGCCGACTTGATTAATACGACGCTGCGCGATGAGATGAGGCGCGATGAGCGCATCGTGATCTTCGGCGAAGACGTAGCCGATTGCAGCCGCGAAGAATATCTGAAACGCAAGCTGGTCAAGGGCAAAGGCGGAGTCTTCAAGCTGACCTTCGGCCTGCAATGCGAATTTGGCAACGACCGGGTTTTCAATTCGCCGTTGGCGGAGGCTGCGATCGTCGGTCGTGCCACTGGAATGGCCACGCGCGGGCTCAAGCCCGTCGTCGAGATCCAGTTCTTCGACTACATCTGGCCGGCGATGATGCAGATTCGCGACGAGCTTTCCGTAATTCGCTGGCGCTCGAATAATGCATTCTCTTGTCCCGTGGTAATTCGCGTGGCCATTGGCGGATATCTCACCGGGGGTGCCATCTACCATTCTCAATGCGGCGAGAGCGCCTTCACCCATATTCCGGGGTTGAGAGTAGTTTTCCCATCGAATGCGCTGGACGCAGCCGGCCTATTGCGCACCGCGATTCGATGCGATGATCCGGTTTTGTTTCTGGAGCACAAGCGGCTCTATCGCGAAACCTACGGGCGAGCGCCTTACCCCGGGCCGGATTACACTATTCCATTTGGCAAAGCCAAGATCGTGCATCCCGGAACCGACTTGACCGTGATCACTTATGGCGCGGTCGTGCCGCGCGCCTTGCAGGCGGCGCAGAAGCTCGAGCGTGAGCACGGCGTCAAAGTAGAGTTGATCGATTTGCGCTGCCTGAATCCATTCGATTGGGAAACGATTGCGGCCTCCGTGAGTAAGACGAACCGTGCCTTAGTGGCCTACGAAGACACGCTCAGTTGGGGATACGGAGCGGAGATCGCAGCCCGCATTGCCGACAAACTCTTCGACCGACTCGATGCCCCTGTGCGCCGCGTCGCCGCGGCCGATACATTTGTGGCTTATCAACCCATCCTCGAAGACGCCATCCTGCCCCAGACCAACGACCTGTTCCGCGCCATGAAGGAACTGGCGGATTACTAGGCGGTGGATTGCACCCCGCCGAGACCCAAGTACGTTGCAAGTTCCTTCATCTTGACGCGATTTCTAATAAAGGATATCTATCTTCCACGTCCTTATGTCTTAGCCAGCTCTGGACTCAAACCTCGTATCCTGACGCGCGTTCGGAGCGTCGCAGCGGAGAGCGATTCCATGCGAAATTACGCCAGATTCCTACAGTCTCTTGGGCTTATCGCGAGCCTTTGTGCGATCGCGTTGATTCTGCCTTCGCTGATGTCGGCGCAGCGATTTGACGCTGCGCACACCTACCCGGTCGCAGCCAATCTACAACAGGCGGCCGTGGGGGATTTCAATAACGATGGCTTTGACGACGTTGCCATCACGGTAACCAATAGCACTACCCAAGCCGGGTCGGTGAGCGTGCTGATCGCCGGGGCAAAAGGCTTGGCCACGCCGGTGAAGTACGCCACCACCGGTGCGGTGAACGGGATAGCAGTGGGCGACTTTAATCACGATGGCAAACTGGATTTGGTGACCGCGGGCAGCCAAGGGCTGAACATTTTGTTGGGGAATGGCGATGGCACCTTCCAGGCAGCGATTAACTATCCAACGCAATCCTATATGCAAGCCTTGGTTGTGGGCGACTTCAACGGCGATGGGTTTCTGGACGTAGTGATTACCGGGCAAAGCGTCGTCTTGCTGCTGGCAGGCAAAGGAGATGGCACGTTTCAAGCCCCGGTTTCGATACAAAACCCCGATAACACCTACAGCGCTCTGGCGGCTGCCGACCTGAACGGCGATGGCAAGCTCGACTTTGTTGGGATTTCGTACGGGACTGTGACCGTATTCGTGGCTACCGGAGGCGGAAACTTTCAAGCGCCAGCGAACTATCCTGTTGGCACTTATCCCTCGGGCGTAGTGATCGCAGACTTCAACCGCGACGGTAAGCCGGATGTCGCGGTTTCGGAGTGCATGGTTCCGGCGCACCAGACACAATGCACGCCCTACGGCAGCTTGGCCATTCTTCTCGGAAATGGGGATGGCACTCTGCAGGCCGCGAAAACTAAGCTGAATGTTACCGACACCGACGTGAGAAACCTAGTGGCGGCGGACTTCAACGGCGATGGCAAGACCGACCTCGCCATCGATTGTTATGGCGGCAGCGACGTCAGCCTGCTTTCCGGCAATGGCGATGGAACCTTCGGGCAGGCTCAGAACTGGGCCGCAGGCCCGGGAGCGACGTTTTTAGTCACCGGAGATTTCAATCACGACGGCATACCCGATCTGCTTGCACTGAATTCGCTGAATGCGACCGTCACCCTTCTTCTTGGAGGAAGGGGCGGGAGATTTGTGGCGGCACGCGATTATGAGGCTCAGGTCCAGCCTCGAGTGGTCATAGCTGGAGATTTTAACGAAGATGGAGTGATGGACACTGCGGTAGCCGACAGCTCGGCTTTTGCTCTCAATGTGCTGCTGGGCAAGAAGAGTGGAGGATTCGGGCCGCCAGTGAGCTACCACATCGCGTCGGGATCGCAACAAACCTTCGACGTCGTGGCAGTCGATTTGAACGGCGACCATCATTTGGATTTGGTCGCTGTCGGCACCGGCACAAATGGGCTGGCTGTTTTATTGGGCAACGGCGACGGCACGTTCAAGCCTCCGGTCGTCTATCCGGTGTGGGGCTTTGCGTTAGTAGCCGGCGATTTCAACGGCGATGGCATTCCCGACATTGCCGTCGCCGTCCTCAACGGGAACCCCTATGGCAACGTAACCCTGCTGCTCGGCAAAGGCGACGGTACATTCAAGCCCCCGGTGACCATCAGCGTCGGCAACAACTATCCTTATTGGATTGCCTCCGGCGATTTCAACGGTGATGGCAAGCTTGATTTGGCCGTGGTAAACGGAGGAAACCCCGGAACGCTCGGTATTCTTATGGGCAACGGAGACGGCACTTTCCTGCCGCTCCTGGTAGGGCCGAATGTGGGCTCGTACCCCATCTTCGTTACCGCAGCCGATCTGAACGGAGATGGCAAACTCGATCTCGTGGTCACGGATCAACCGGAGCCGGCCAACAACCTACAGGTGGTCCTCGGCAATGGCGATGGGACGTTCAAGCCAGCAGTTCCCTATACGGCCGGCTTTGCTCCGCAGTGGGCAACGGTAGCCGATTTCAACGGCGATGGCTTGCAGGATATTGCTGTGGCCAATATTGGCAGCACGGGGTATACAGGCAACGTCGTTTTGTTGATGGGAACCGGGGGTGGGGCGTTCAAGCTCGGGTCTTCACCGGCAGCAGGAGCGAATCCTTATTCGGTGATCGCTGCCGACTTCAACGGCGACGGCAAGCCGGATCTGGCAGTTGCGAACGTTGCCGGGCTTAATGTTTCGATATTGCTGAATACCGAGCCGTAAAGCTACTGATCGTGTCCCCACTTTGATTGTCTTCTAGTTGGCCAGCGGATCGAATCCTGTTTCGATCCACTGCCTGACGACGGGAGCTCGAGTTCGATCCCGTCCCGCCTGAGGCCACGAAGTAGATACCTCCGTGCACCTCGCGAGTGCAGGTTTTAGTGGAGTCTTTGCACTCTGGTAGTTCTGAACCATTGACTGGCCTGCGGCCTGCTGGCAGAATCAGGTGCCGCTTTTTAGGGGGATCTGATGACGCCGCTTCGTCTTACCGCTCGCCAGCGGGCCGTGAATGCCCGCGCTTTTTCCATATCTGTTCTTGTTGCCGCCGTTGTGCTAGTCATGGGCTCGATGGCATCCGCCCAAACTGCGGTCACTACTTACCACAACGACAATTACCGCACCGGCTGGAATTCGAGCGAAACCACGCTCACGCCGGCAAACGTAAACCGCTCTTCCTTTGGCCCACTGTTCACCGTCAAACTTGACGACCAGGTGGATGCGCAACCGCTGGTCGTGCCAGGTGTAACTATCGCGGGGGGCACACACGATGTCGTCTTCGTAGTGACTGAAAACAATACCGTATACGCTATCGATGCCAATGCCGGCACCGTCCTTCTGAGTAAGAATCTGGGCACGCCGGTGCAATATCCGCTCGGTTGCGGAAATAACGGCCCGAATGTAGGCATCAACTCTACTCCGGTGATCGACTCCAACACCAACACTCTGTATGTGATCGACTACGTGCAACTCAGCGGCGGTATCGTTCAACACCGGGTACACGCGCTCGATCTCAGTAGCCTGACGGATAAAGTTGCGCCCGTGGTTGTGGCAGGGTCACACACACTCAGCGATGGCACCACTTTCACTTTCAGTGCCAAGTACCAAAGGCAACGTCCGGCTTTGTTGTTAGCCAATGGCAACGTCTACGCCGGATTCGGCAGCTTTTGTGACTTTTCGGCCAATCTTTCGCGCGGCTGGTTGCTGGGCTGGAATGCGGCTACGCTTGCTCCGCTCTCGGCCAATGAAGTTTTCGATATCCAGCCTTCATCGCCGAACAACTTCTTTCTCTCGTCAATCTGGATGTCAGGATATGGGCCGGCCGCGGATGACTCGGGCAACATCTTGTTTGTGACGGGGAACTCCGATCCCTCGGGAACCACCTACGACGGTGTCACTAATATTCAGGAAAGCGTGGTAAAAGTCTCCCCGAACCTGACCAGCGTCGTGGATCTTTTTACCCCATCCAACCAGTCCAGCCTCGACCAGGGGGACACAGATTTCGGCTCGGGCGGAGCGATGATATTGCCGGATCAGTCGGGGTCGTACCCGCACCTGGCGGTGGCGACGGGCAAAGACGGCAACATGTACTTCATGAACGAGGATAAGCTGGGTGGATATTCGCCTAACAAGAACCACGTCCTGGGCACGCATAACGTTGGCGGCTGCTGGTGTGGACAGTCCTATTTCGTCGATCCCACCGACGGACTGGCTCGAGTCGTTAGCAGTGGCGGCAACCGCGTTCAAGTCTGGAAGCTACAAACTTCGCCCAATCCTAAGTTGACCGGTGTTACCAGTGGGACCATCTCAGCCGGAGGACAGGACCCAGGCTTCTTCACCAGCGTTTCCTCGAATGGTAATGCCAACCCCATCATCTGGGCGTTATCGCGTCCGCTGTCGCCCGGACAGCCCGGCATTTTACTCTATGCTTTCAATCCGGAAGCCGGCGGAAGCAAGATGACACCTATTTACAAGAACCAGGCCGGAAGCTGGCCCAACCAGGGCGGTAACTCCAATCTGGTTCCGACCATCGCCAATGGTAAGGTCTACGTCGCAAGCTACGCCGCGCTGCAAGTCTTTGGTTTGACGCAGGGAGCCAACGCCGGGTCGGGAGCCGAGACACCTTTGCTGTCGAAAAGGAAGTGACAGAACTAAAAGAGTCAGCCGAAACGGTGTTTGAGAATAAGGTCGCGCCCTTCGGAAAAGGAAGGACGCGCCCGGGTACCGCGCTCATTCTCGCGGTGGCTATAGCGCGCTTTCTGCATTTGTTGCTGAGGTTGTACTCACCGCATTTTTCTGATCGTCATCATGGGTCGACGGATAGCCCGCCCCGAAGGGCTTTGCCCCCATTGCCGTCGGCTTTTGCCTCACGCTGATTCACTTGATCTGCATTCCCGTAACTAACACCGCCTGAATCCGGCCCGCAGCACCGGTCCGGCGATTTTTGCCGGTGGCGCCGCATACTGGAAAGACAATCCTCAACGCCCGACAGTTGCTGAAGTTTCTCCCGCATGAGTTGTCTGTCTGACGTAATTTGCCGACCGACTTTACGCGAACAAGAACTCCTTCGTCCGCAACTCCTTGATCGTATCCCGCAGCTTCGCCGCCTTCTCGAATTCGAAGCGCTTCGCGGCTTCGCGCATGTCGCTTTCCAGTTTCCGATGTAGGCATCTACTTCTTCTTGCGATTTGAATTCGGGCATGCCTTCGGCTTCGCCGCCGGTCAGGTCGGCGTAGTCGGCGGCTACGATTGCCGGCAGCGTCATGTCGAGCGGACGGACGATCGATTCCGGGGTGATGCCGTTGGCTTCGTTGTAGGCGGTCTGGATGGCGCGGCGGCGCGAGGGTCTCGTCCATGGCGCGCTTCATGGAGTCGGTCTGGCGGTCGGCGTAGAGAATGGCGCGGCCGTTCAGATGGCGGGCGCAGCGGCCGATGGTCTGGATCAGCGACCCGCTGCGAGCGCAGGAAGCCTTCTTTGTCGGCGTCGAGAATCGCGACCAGCGAGACTTCCGGCAGATCCAGGCCTTCGCGCAGAAGATTGATGCCGATCAATACGTCGAACTCGCCCTTGCGCAGGTCGCGCAGAATCTTCACCCGCTCCAGGGTTTCGATTTCCGAGTGCATGTAGCGGCACTTCACGCCGACTTCGGCGTAGTACTCGGCGAGGTCTTCGGACATGCGCTTGGTCAGCGTGGTGACCAGCACGCGCTCGCCTTTCTCGACGCGCGCGCGAATCTCGTGCAGCAGGTCGTCGATCTGGCCTTTGACCGGACGCACTTCGACTGGCGGGATCGATCAGTCCGGTCGGACGAATGATCTGCTCGACCACCACGCCCGCCGATTTGGTCAGCTCATACGGGCCTGGCGTCGCCGAGACGTAGACCAGCTGATTGGTGCGATGCTCGAACTCTTCGAACGTCAGCGGACGGTTGTCGAGCGCCGAGGGCATGCGGAATCCGTATTCGACCAGCGACTTCTTTTCGCGAGCGGTCGCCGGGATACATGCCGCGCAGCTGCGGCACGGTCTGATGCGATTCGTCGATGAACATCAGGAAATCGCGCGGGAAATAATCGAGCAGCGTGGGCGGCGGCTCGCCGGGCAGGCGTCCGGTGAAATGGCGCGAGTAGTTTTCGATGCCGTGGCAGTAGCCCATGGCCTTGATCATTTCCAGATCGAACATGGTGCGCTGATGGATGCGCTGCGACTCGACCAGCCGGCCCTGCTTCTCGAGTTCGACTTCCCACCAGGCCAGTTCTTTCTTGATCGAGTCCACGGCCGAGGCGCGGGTCTCTTCTTTCATCACGTAATGCGTCTTCGGATAGATCGGCAGGCGCATGTATTTCTGCTTGACCGTGCCGAACAGCGGATCGATCTGCGAGAGCGACTTCGACCTGATCTCCCCACATCTCGATGCGATAGGCCATGTCGTCGTAGGTGGGGAAGACCTCGATGACGTCGCCGCGCACGCGAAAAGTTCCGCGGCGGAAGTCGCCGTTGGTGCGCTCGTAGAGGATGTCGACCAGCTTGCGGGTGATGTCTTCGCGCTTGATCTTCTGGCCTTTTTCGAGGAACAGCATCATGCCGTAATAGGCTTCGGGCGAGCCGAGGCCGTAGATGCAGCTGACCGAGGCGACGATCAGGGCGTCGCGGCGCTCGAACAGCGAGCGCGTCGCCGAGAGGCGCAGCTTGTCGAGCTCGTCATTGATGGTGGCTTCTTTTTCGATGTAGAGGTCGGCGGCGGGGACGTAGGCTTCGGGCTGGTAGTAGTCGTAATAGGAGACGAAATATTCGACCGCGTTGTGCGGGAAGAAGTTCTTGAATTCGTGATAGAGCTGGGCGGCCAGCGTCTTGTTGTGCGCCATGACGAGCGTGGGACGGTTCAGCGGCCTCGATCACCTTGGCCATGGTGAAGGTCTTGCCCGATCCGGTGACGCCGAGCAGAACCTGGTGCTGCTCGCGGTCGAAGATGCCGCGCGTCAGCGCCTCGATGGCGCGGCCCTGGTCGCCTTGCGGCTTGTAACTGGAAACGAGTTTGAAGTCCATGGAAACAGCTTTCAGCTATCAGCCGTCAGCTTGAACTCTACGCCGCGATAGTTCGGTGCGGAGGTCCACAGGGCTAATTTTGTCGACTAATAATCTTTCTATTATAACGTGGGTGAGAGGTCGAAATTCCGAGCACAAGCGCGCCAATCCGCGGTAATGGAATGCCGACCTTGCTACAACTCCGCCAATGCTATAACTCTGCCAATACGCGATGGACGAGATAGATAGAGATGGAGCCTTCGCCTACGGCAGCGGCTACGCGCTTCACGTTGCCGGAGCGGACGTCGCCTACGGCGAAGACTCCGGGTAGGCTGGTCTCGAGCATCTGCGGGCTGCGCGAGAGGGTCCAGCGAAAGTCGTGCACGCTAGGGTCGAGGTCGCGTCCGGTTAGGATGAAGCCCTTTTTGTCGAGCATAACGCAGTTTTGCAGCCACGCGGTGTGGGGCGAGCCTCCGGTCATGATGAAGACGTGACGGATCTTGTGAGTGCATTTCTCGTCTTTATTCTTGTCTTTCCAGGTTACTTGCTCGAGTTGCGTGTCACCTTCGAGAGCGACGATTTCGGTGCCGTAGTAAACGTCAATTCTAGGGTTCTCTTCAATACGCTGGATCAGATAGCGCGACATGCCGCTGGATAACTGCGAAGAGCGCACCAGCATGTGGACTTTGCCGACGGTCCGAGAAAGAAAAACGGCGGCCTGGCCGGCGGAGTTGCCGCCGCCGACAACGATTACGTCATCATCTCCGCAGAGCCGAGCCTCGATGTAGGTTGCGCCGTAATAAACTCCGAGGCCTTCAAACTTGGAGAGATTTTCGACCTCAGGTTTGTTGTACCGAACTCCGCTGGCGATGACGATGGTGCGGGCGCGAATTACTTGATCATCGTCCAGGACCAGTTCATAAGGTCGGCGGTCGCACTTCAAGTGTTTCACTTTGCTGGCGATCAGCATCTTGGCGCCGAACTTCTGCGCTTGTGCGGCGGCGCGACCGGCGAGCTCTTGGCCGGAAATTCCCATGGGAAAGCCGAGATAGTTTTCGATCTTCGAACTCGAGCCTGCCTGGCCGCCGGGAGCAATGGCCTCGACCACTAGAACGTCAAGGCCCTCGGATGCGCCGTAGACGGCGGCGGCGAGGCCTGCGGGGCCCGCGCCAATCACAATCAGATCGCGCAGTTCAGAAGGTTCGACGTGAGCATTGAGGCCGAGGCACTTCGCCAACTCCTGCATGGAGGGATTGCGCAGCACCGTGTTGTTGTTGCAAACGACAACAGGAATCTGGTCCAGACTTACGTGAAAGTGGTCGAGCAAGTCCTGATAGCTGGAGTCAATGTCGAGATCGACGTAGGTGTGAGGATGTCCGTTGCGGGTGAGGAATTCGCGCAGGCGCAGAGTTTGCGCGGAGTGGCGGGAGCCCAGCAGGATTACGTTTCCCTGGCCGCTCTTGATTAGTTCGACCCGGCGCAGGATGAAGGCACGCATAAAGATTTCACTGAGCTCGGCATCTCTAGCGACGAGCGTGCGCAAACTGTCGGCGCTCATCTCCAAAAAGTCGCCGGGCGAGGTAACGCGACCGCGGACCAGGTTTCGGCGGCCAGAGATCATGTTAATTTCTCCAGTGAAGCTCCCTCGGGTCGTGTTTTACTATCGGGCGCTCGCCGCCGTGGACATCCGGCTGCACGATTTCCATGCTGCCGGAGAGCAGCACGAAAAAAGGAATATCGCTGTCGCCCGGCTCAAAGAGAATTTCGCCCGCATTTACTTTGCGAATTTTGCTTAAAGGGCGGATGCGCTCGACCTGTTCAGCAGTGAGTGCTGGAAAAGCCTCACCACGGATACCGGGGGCGAGAGGGGTTAGCTGTGCAGACATAGTTTATCTCAGTCAGAGTGCAATATTGAGAGTTAGTAGATGACGCGGGCGGGGGAGTCGGTTCACCCGGGACTGGTCGAGCGGGGAACTACTTTTGTTGTATATCCTCCACGCCCACGATTTTCGCCGTGGCGCGGAACTTCTTGTAGTCACGGTAGGTCTGCTCCAGATTTACGTCGAAGTTCTTGAGCAGGGCGAGACGCACGTCGATCTTTGCGGTTAAATGAAGCGGCAGCCAAACTTCGTCGTTGACCCTTGTCTGTTCAAGTGTGACGCGCGTTCCCTTGTGAAAGCGGGCAAGAAATAATCCCCAAGAAATCGTGTCCAAACACTCCACGTCCATTTTGGCCAACTGCAGATCGTTCTTGTCGATCCAGACGCGTCCATGAAACTTGGAAAGAAATTTCGACTCTTTCATATGCGGTTCGAAGCCTGGACGGGGCTCGCCATCAATCACCCAGGCCTCGCGATTGCCTAACACTTCCGTTCCCACCAGCTTGAAATCGTAGGCGTCAGCGACCTCGCGCACGAACTTGCGGTCTTCTTCGCGACCTTTGTCTTCTTTTTCTTCCCGTTTCCTGCGGTCGCCTTCCGATTCGTTTTTGCGCTTGTCGATAATCTTCTGAAGCTTCTCTTCTTCTTTGGCGGCGTCTTTGGCGCTGAGAGGCTTGTCGTCCTTTTCCATCAGTCGCTGCACCTGCTCACCGTAAAGCTCCATCACCTCATAAGTTTTCACTTCAATGGACTTCACCTGCCCTTTGCCATCGACCTTGTGCATTTCTTCGCGCTCCACGTAGGTGTAGTCGCGCAAGCGCTTATCGTTTTCGATGTCCTTGTCGGCGAC
Organism: uncultured Acidobacteriaceae bacterium; assembly: GCA_963781635.1. Classification (GTDB taxonomy): domain Bacteria; phylum Acidobacteriota; class Terriglobia; order Terriglobales; family Acidobacteriaceae; genus Sulfotelmatobacter. The sequence goes on along the minus strand of CAWAFZ010000003.1, from coordinate 236,070 downwards.
AACGTGAAATAGCTGTTGCATCTGCTCCTGAGAGAGTTTGCCGCTCACGTCGGGTTTCAGATCGGGGTAAGTCGCGGTGGCGGAATCGATCTGCCCGAATACAGGCAGAACAATCGAACCAATCACCAGAAAGAGCAGAGCGAGACCCGGTTTCTTCATGAAGATTTCTACGTCTTTCGGAGGCGAAGAGTTCCCTCAGTCTGCAAACAAAGCATCGATGCCCCAGGGACCCCGGTTGCAAGTATTGCGATAGCTGAGATCAATTTTATACGTCTTTAATAAGTCCATTTTAATAAGTCCATTTCGGCTTGTGTTCGCTTTCAACAATGTAGCCGTTTACTCATAAGTTCTACAGTGATTTCCGGATGTCCCAGGTGCGGTATGATTGCCTAGACTTTAGAGAGTCTCAAATCAACAATGTCCGTCCTCCCCCATTCCCGACGGCTACGGCGAGCGTGTCTGACCATCGGCGGGCGGCATCATTTTTTTGCGGGCTCAGCCTACCGCACTTCTCCTTACACGTTTCTTTCCACGTTGCAATACGCGTCTCAGGAGGTTCATGCATGCGCCTGTTGAGTGTGCGGCTTATTGTGTCTCTCATCATCGGCATCACGCTGGTGTCTCTAGGTTTCTCCTATTACGCCGTGTTGCGGGAAAAGCGCGGCCTGCGCGGCGAATTGCAGCGGCGCGCGGAAGTGCTGGGGGAGAGCGTGGCGGGCAATGTGGAGAAGGCATGGGAAACAGGATCGGATCGCGATCTGCAAAAAGTAGTGCAGCGCTTCGGGAATCGGGAGCATTTGCTCGGAGTCGCGGTTTACAACCGCCAAGGCAACGCCGTTGCCATGTCCTCGGGACTGGATTCACTACTCAAATCGGCGCCCCGCGAGGTTACTCAGGCTATGGCGCTGGGGCAGGAAGAGAGTTCGTTTCAGCGACTGGGCAAAGATCCGGTGCAGATTTTTGCTGTGCCGTTGCATCGTCACGAGGAGACTGTGGGAGGACTAGCAGTCGTTCACGATGCGGGATACATCCGGGCGCGAAATCTGCGCACGTGGCGTGAAGGCTTTATCAGTGTGCTGGTGCAGATGTTCTTGATTGTTCTGATCACGTTACTGATTGTGCGTTGGAGTATTACCGGTCCGATCGCGCGAGCTGCGCTGTGGATGAGGGCTCTGAGAACAGGAAGAATTTCTTCGCGACAGCAGATGCACGACCTCGATCTCTTTAAGCCGCTGGCTTGGGAAGTGGTGACGCTGGCTGAGAGCCTTAGCCAGGCGCGCAACGCGGCGGAGAAGGAGGCCCGCTTGCGTGATGCGGCGCAATCCGTGTGGACGGCAGACCGGCTGGCGGTGCAACTGCGGAGCCGGCTCGAAGATGGACGACTGTTTGTGGTTTCGAATCGCGAGCCTTACATGCACCAGCGAGCGGGAAAATCGGTGGAGGTCGTGGTGCCGCCGAGCGGGTTGGTGACCGCGTTGGAGCCAGTACTGAGCGCCTGTGATGGCACGTGGATTGCGCATGGCAGCGGGGATGCGGATCGAGAGATGGTGGACCGGCAAGACCGGCTGCGAGTGCCTCCAAGCGATCCCCGTTACACTTTGCGGCGAGTCTGGCTGAGCAAAGAAGAAGAGGAAGGATATTACTACGGCTTTGCCAACGAGGGCTTGTGGCCGCTTTGCCATATCGCGCACACGCGGCCGCTTTTTCGCGCACAGGACTGGCAACATTATCAGGAAGTGAATCATAAGTTCACGGCTGCAGTGCTGGAAGAGATTAAGGACACTCCAAAGCCGGTCGTGCTGGTGCAGGACTATCACTTCGCGCTGATGCCGCGGCTGCTCAAAGAGAAAAGACCGGATGCGCGGGTGGCCATTTTCTGGCACATTCCGTGGCCGAATCCGGAGGCTTTTGGCATTTGCCCGTGGCAGCGGCAACTGGTAGACGGGCTACTGGGCGCCGATCTCATCGGATTCCATATCCAGTCGCATTGCAATAATTTTTTGCAAACGGTAGATCGCGTCGTGGAGTCACGCGTTGACTGGGAGCACTTTTCCGTCAGCCGGCAGAATCACCGCACGATGGTGCGGCCGTTCCCGATCAGCGTGCAGCTTGCGGACGATGAAGCAGTGGAAAGCGACAGCTATGGATCGGATTACTCAGACCGGACTGCATTGATGCGCAGCCTGGGCGTGGACACGGAATTCGTAGGGATCGGTGTGGACCGGGTGGATTACACGAAGGGAATTCCGGAGCGCTTTCGAGCGATCGAACGATTTCTGGAAAAATATCCGCGATATAGAAACAGATTTACTTTCGTGCAGATCGGGGCGCCTAGTCGTACGCATATCAAGCGCTACCAGGATTTGCTGGCGGAGGTGGAAGCCGAGGCGGAGCGGATCAACTGGCGTTTTCAGAGCGGGAGCTGGAAGCCGATCATCTCTTTGAAGCGGCAACATAGCCACGAAGAGATTGCTCGCTACTATCGCGCCGCAGATATTTGTCTGGTGACTGCGCTACATGACGGCATGAACTTAGTGGCAAAGGAATTCCTCGCGGCACGGCGTGACGAGCGCGGGGTGCTGATTCTGAGCCAGTTCACGGGAGCGGCGCGGGAACTGCGGGATGCTTTGCTGATCAACCCCTACGATGTGGATCAGACGGCTGAGGCTATTCGGGCCGCTCTGGAAATGGAACCGGAAGAAAAACAAATGCGCATGCACCGCATGCGGAGGGTCGTGAGAGAGCAGAACATTTACCGGTGGGCGGGGAACTTGATCACGGAACTTTGCGAGCTGAGGCTCGACGTCGCAGAGCGCCCACGAAAGAAGCTGCCTGCGACTGTGGCGGTGGCATGATCGGAAGAGTATTTCAATCAGAGTTGGATTCACTGTTAAGCGCAGTGGCGCGAGCGCCGCGATCGCTGCTCATGCTGGATTACGACGGCACGCTGGCGCCCTTTCGAAAACAGAGGGAGCAGGCTGTTCCTTACGCTGGAGTTTCCGGAGCGCTGCAGAAAATCATTCTTAATGGCCGGACGCGAGTGGTCATCGTTTCAGGCAGAGATGCGGAAGAGATTATTCCGCTGCTGAAAATTGGTTCCCAGCCGGAAGTTTGGGGGCTGCATGGCTCGCAGCGGTTGCAGCCGAACGGGAGCGCTGAAGTGCCCCCGTTGGATCAGCACACCGCTCAGGCTTTAGCTGCAGCTGAAGAATGGCTTCGCAACCAACACCTGCAACACCTCGGCGAGTTCAAAAAAGGCAGCATCGCGTTGCACTGGCGAGGACTCGATGAGCGTGAAGTGCGAGACATTCGCAAGCGCGCGTTGGTGGGTTGGACGGCGTTGACAGAGCGCTCAAATCTGGACTTGCTGCCATTCGACGGGGGCATTGAGATTCGCTCGTCTGCAGTGGATAAGGGCGACGCAGTTCGCAAGATCGCGAGCGAAATGGAAGCGGGAATCCCGGCGGCTTATCTGGGCGACGACATCACGGACGAGCCAGCCTTTGAAGCGATGAGCGGTCGGGGGCTCAGCATTTTAGTGCGTCCGCAGTGGCGGGAAACGGCGGCACGGGTTTGGCTGCAGCCGCCCGACGAAGTTCTGGATCTTCTGCGGCGCTGGCTGGTTGCTTGCCAAAGCTTCAATTCACTGGGCAACGATAAAAATTTGGCGGTGAACGCATGACAAGCGCAATGGCACCTACTCTCACACGGACGCCTGCGAAACCTTTTTACTTCAACACTTCCGCGCATCTTCTGCGCATCACGCGGCAGAAGGCGAATACTCTTGGGCAATTTCTCGATGCGCTGCGGGAGTGCCCCGACGATTCGATCTTTCAACATACATTTCAAACCCTCGAAGACCATCATTTCATTCGAGAAGGTTTCTCCAATGACTTCGCGCAGTGGGTGTTAACTGATTGCAATGAGCCGGGGCTGGCGGAAGGGTTGGCCAGCGTGGATGTGCGCGAGTTCACTTCGGTGGGAGAGTTGCGGCAGCGATTTATCCAACTGGTGGAGGAGTTCTTGCAACGGAACCCGGATGCCGCGACGCGGGATGCGCGAGAGACGTTCTATTTCTGCGCTTCTGACAACGTTGTGATTCCGACCAGTTTTGTCGGCCACACGCTGCATGAGTTCGCCGAAGGGCTGAGGCGGGTGAGCGTGCATTGCATTCATCACCACTTCATCGAGGCGCGTCTACGGCTCAAGCTGATGTCGAATGATTTTTCGCAATGGTTGCACGAAGATTTAGGTTTGACCGAAAGTGCCCGGCAGTTGAATCGCATCGATATCTATACCTCAACCCTCGACGGCGTTCGGCAGCAGATAATCCGAATCGTGGAGCGGGCGCTGATTTAAGAATTACATCAGAGAGAAAATAATGGAACCAGTGAAGCAGGAAACATCTCCGACCTACGACTCGCCGACCTTCGAGAACAGTTCTGCACCGACCACTGTCTCCTCGACGGCGCCGGCGGTGCGAACGGAGCGACGGAAGACGCCGCGCACCTGGGAGACGCCGCCGGCGCCGGTTCCGCCGCCTCATCTGGATGACTACAAGAACATCGTGGGGGTTGCACACATCGATGAACTGAGGTTTCTTGCCCGTGAGCTGAAGGGCAAGACGCTGAAGATGGTGAATTCTACCGCTGTGGGTGGCGGTGTCGCCGAGATGCTGAACCAGTTGGTTCCACTGTTGAACGAATTGGAGGTCAAGACGCAGTGGGATGTGATCACCGGCGGGAACGATTTTTTTGAGGTCACGAAGGCATTTCACAACGCGCTGCAGGGCAGTGACTACAAGCTGACACGGCAGGCGCGCGACATTTTTCTGATGCACAATGAGCAGAACCGGCAGCGGCTGCAATTTACGGAAGATGTGATTGTCATTCACGATCCGCAGCCTGCGGGGCTTGTGCGTGACCGAAAGCAATCGCCGCGCAAGTGGATATGGCGCTGCCACATTGATCTATCAAGCCCCAACCGTGAGGTCTGGGAATTTTTGCGGTCCTTTATCGAGCAGTACGATGCGGCGATTTTTTCCTCTCAATCATTTACGCGGCAGCTTTCGAGTCCGCAGTATTTGTTTTATCCCTGCATAGATCCTCTGTCGGAGAAGAACAAAGATCTGGACGATGCTTTTGTGCAGGGCGTGTGCGAGGAGTTCGGGATCGATCGCTCACGGCCGATTGTGACCCAGGTTTCGCGTTTCGATCGCGCGAAAGATCCAGTGGGCGTGGTCCAGGCGTTCAAACAGGCTCGCCGATATGTGGATTGCCAGCTCGTTCTGGCCGGCGGTGGAGCCAGCGACGATCCGGAAGGCGCGGCGGTTCTGAAGGAAGTCAGAGAAGCGGCGGGCGACGATCCGGACATTATTATTCTCGATCTGCCGCCGTGGTGTGCGCTGGAGATCAACGCGCTGCAGCGGGCCTCGACGATCATTGTGCAGAAGTCCATTCGCGAAGGTTTTGGATTGACCGTCACAGAGGCTTTGTGGAAGGGCAAACCCACGATCGCGGGCGCTGTCGGCGGAATTCCGAATCAGATCATTCACAAATTGACTGGTGCGCTGGTGCATTCGGTGGATGGCTGTGCTTATCAAATACGGTATCTGCTGACGCATCCGGAATTTGCCAGCCAACTGGGCCGCAATGGGCACGAGCATGTCAAAGAAAACTTCTTGATGACGACTAACGTCCGGCGCTGGCTGTTGCTGATTCGGATTTTGCTAGGCGCGAATTAGCAATGCACGAAGGCAGTCGACCGCGGATAGTCGTCAGTAGCTGTTTAAAGACCTTTAATGAAGTTTTTCTTTTGGGCTTGGAAGCCTTTTCCGAGAGAGAACGGCGCACTGACTGCCGTGTTTCTAAACCTTTTCTGCCCTTCCTGTTTCTGCTACCGTTTCCACTTCGTTCGTCGCGACGCCGGCGACCCCCAGTGCGGCCTGTTGGCAGGTGATTAATGTCACATTCATCGCCGCATATTTCGTGTAAGGTGTAACATCAATTTTGCCGTGGGCGAGGTGCGAGCGGCCGACCTCGGCCATTTTGGTTCTTAAGGAAGGCTGAACACGTGATTGTAGGAGTTCCTAAGGAAAGCTATCCCGGCGAGCGACGAGTGGCACTCGTACCTGCCGTTGTGCCGACTCTCGGAAAGGCCGGGTTCGAAGTTGTGGTCGAGTCGGGCGCGGGCGAGGGAGCCGGCTATCCCGATTCTATTTACGTTGAAAAGGGTGCCAAGATTCTTTCCGACCGCGCTGCCGTGTTCGGCGCGGCGGACGTAATTGTGCAGGTGCTTTGTTACGGCTCGAATGACGTCACCGGCAAAGCCGATCTTCCGTTGCTGCGTCGCGAGCAAGTGCTAATCGGGTTTCTGCGGCCCTTTGGGTCGGCGGAAGTGATCCAGCAGATCGCCGACGCGGGCGTTACTTCTTTCTCCGTGGAACTGGTGCCGCGCACCACGCGGGCGCAGAGCATGGATGCACTTTCTTCCATGGGGACGATCTGCGGATATAAAGCGGTGCTGCTGGCAGCGGAGACATCGATCCGAATTTTCCCGATGATGACGACGGCGGCGGGAACGATTACGCCAGCGCGGGTGTTCGTGATTGGAGCGGGAGTGGCGGGATTGCAGGCGATTTCTACGGCGAGAAGATTGGGAGCCGTGGCGTCCGCTTACGACATGCGCGCGGCTTCGAAAGAGCAGGTGCAGAGCTTGGGTGGGCGCTTTGTGGAATTGCCGATTGAGGCCAAGGATGCGCAGGACGCGCGCGGCTATGGCACTGCGCAGGACGAAAATTTCTACGCGCGGCAGCGCGAATTGCTCACCCGCGTGGTGGCGGAGAGCGATGTTGTGATTACGGCCGCAGTGATTCCCGGCAAGAAATCTCCGGTGCTGATCACGGAGGAGATGGTGAAAGGGATGGCGCCGGGTTCGGTGATCGTCGATCTGGCGTCGGAACGCGGCGGAAATTGCGAACTGACGCGCACCGGAGAAACCGTGAAGGCGCATGGCGTGACGATTATTGGCGCGATCAATCTGGCGAGCAGCGTGCCGTATCACTCCAGCCAGATGTATGCGCGCAATATCAGCACTTTTCTGGCCGTACATGGTGAAAGACGGCAAGCTGCAGCTCAATATGCAGGATGAAATTATCCGCGAGACCATGGTGACGCGCGGCGGAGAGATCGTGAATGCGCGGGTGCGGGAATTTTTTAAGATGCCGGCGTTGGCGGCGGTGGGCGGATAACGAAGTCGCGGGCCGCTTGTAAAGCGCAGGTGATTCTTGTTTGCTTACCGCGCTGCCTGAAGCAGCCCTTTCAGCGATGGCAACCAAGATGCGAACTGAGGGTCGCATGAGTTCCAATCTGATCGATTTGCTTTTCATCTTCATGCTGGCGGCTTCATTGGATTCGAAGTGATCCGCCACGTTTCGCCGCTGCTGCACACGCCGCTGATGTCGCTGACCAATGCCCTCGACGCCATTGCCGTGGTGGGCGCGATTGTGCTGGTGGGCGAAAAGAAGAGCACGTTCGCGACGGTTCTCGGCGTGATCGCGATCGTCGCCGCCACCAGCAACGTGGTGGGCGGATTCTTCATCACCGACCGCATGCTGAAGATGTTCAAGAGCAGCCGTCCGACGAAGCCGTAGCGCTTCACACTCCGATTGGCAAAATAATGACGAGTTCGCCGGAAACCAGTACGTCATCGAAATCATCTACCTCATCGCCAGCGCTCTTTTTATTCTCTCGCTGAAGTGGATGAGTTCGCCGGCCACGGCGCGGCACGGCATTCTGGCCGGCGAGATCGGCATGGTGCTGGCCATTGGCGGCACGCTGCTGCACCACGGCATCGTCGACTACAAATGGATCCTCATCGCGCTGGTGCTGGGCAGCGGCATCGGCATTCCGCTCGGCATGGTGCACATGACGGCGGTGCCGCAGCGGACCGCGCTGAGCCATGCTTTCGGCGCACTGTGCGTCACGCTGGTGGGCACGGCGGAGTTTTATCTGCGCACGCCGAACGTCCCCAAGTTCATGATGTCGGTGCTGTCGGTGGAAGTGATTCTCGGCGGGCTGACGTTCACCGGCAGTTTGATGGCGGCGGGAAAGCTGCAGGAAATTCTGCCGCAGCGGCCCATCACGTATAAAGGACAGAACTTCGTCAATTTTCTGTTGTTCGCGGTCGCCGTGGGCAGCGCCGTTTATCTGGTGTTGCATCCGGAGGCGAAACAGTTCTTCCCGATCATCGTCGGGCTGTCGCTGATCTTCGGCGTGCTGCTGGTGATTCCGATCGGCGGCGCCGATATGCCGACCGTGATTTCGCTGTTGAACGCCTATGCCGGATTGTCGGCGGCGGCGATGGGATTCGTGCTCGACAACAAGCTGCTGATCATCGCCGGCGCGCTCGATGGATCTTCGGGATTGATTCTTTCGATCATCATGTCGAAGGCCATGAACCGGTCGTTCACCAATGTGCTGTTCGGCGCATTCGGGCAGGTGCAGGCTTCTGCCGCCGGTGGGCAGGAAGCGAAGCCGGTGCGCAGCGCGACGGCGGAGGAGGCCGCCGCGATTCTTGTCTGCGGCGAATAAAGTCGTGATCGTTCCGGGCTATGGCATGGCGGTGGCGCAGGCGCAGCACAAAGTGCGCGAACTCTACGACATTCTCACGCAAAAAGGGAGTGGATGTTCGCTTTGCAATTCATCCTGTTGCCGGGCGCATGCCGGGACACATGAACGTGCTGCTGGCCGAGGCCGACATTCCCTACGACCGGCTCATCGAGATGGACGAGATTAACGGCGATTTTCCGCAGACCGACGTGGCTCTGGTGATCGGCGCCAATGATGTGACGAATCCGGCGGCGCGGAACGATCCAGTCGAGCCCCATTTACGGCATGCCGATTCTTGATGTCGACAAGGCGCATACGGTGATGGTGATCAAGCGCAGCATGAGCCCGGGCTTCGCCGGCATCGACAACCCGCTGTATTATCTGGACAACACGCTGATGCTGTTCGGCGATGCCAAGCAGTTTGTGGGCGCGATTGTGCGGGAGTTGAGCGGGGGACATTGAAGCGTGCTTCCTTTTAGAACTGGTGCCGTCCCTCCGGGACTTGGTTTCCTAGCTCGCATTTTCACCCGGCACTGCCGTGCCGGGCTTTCACATGCCGCCCTTTCAGGGCTGTAGTCTGCATAAGTGTTACATTTTCCTACGTCCATGCGAATCCTGATCATCGCTAGTATGTACTTTCTTGTAGGAACTCTCGCTGCAGCGCAAAGTCAGCATCAGCTCAATCTCATGCCCGTGCCTTCCAGTGTGCAGGTGGGGGCGGGACAATTGCCTATTGATTCAACTTTCTCAGTCTCGATCACGGGCTTTCATGACGCTTCGCTGGATCGCGGCATCCAGAGGTTCGTTGAACAACTCTCGCGGCAGACGGGACTGCCACTCAATAGGGAACGGGCTGCCGATGCTCATGCAACCTTGGTGATTCACGCTGAGCGTAACCGCGAGAAGGTGCAGAGCATTAGCGAGGATGAATCATACGAGTTAGTTGTAGATCAGTCGGGGGCGAAGCTTACGGCGGCGAATCCGTTGGGCGTGCTGCACGGGCTGCAGACATTCCTGCAATTGCTGGAAACTACGGGCACGGGCTTCGCCGTGCCAGTGGTGACAATCAAGGATGCGCCGCGATTTGCATGGCGAGGGTTGCTCATCGATGTGAGCCGGCATTTCATTCCGCTAGACGTCCTCAAGCGCAATCTGGATGGAATGGCGGCGGTCAAGATGAATGTGCTGCACTGGCATCTCTCCGACGATCAAGGCTTTCGCGTGGAGAGCAAGCGCTTTCCCAGACTGCATGAAATGGGGTCGGATGGGATGTATTACACCCAGGAGGAAATTCGCGAGTGCATGAGTTATGCGCGTGATCGCGGCATCCGCGTGATTCCGGAGTTCGATATGCCGGGCCATAGCGGCTCGTGGTTCGTTGGATATCCCGAACTTGCAAGTGCGCCGGGGCCCTACAAGATTGAGCCGGGCGCGCCTGCTGCCGCCATGGATCCTACGCGGGAGGAAACTTATAAGTTTCTGGATAAGTTTGTGGCGGAGATGGGCCGGTTGTTTCCGGACGCTTATTTTCACATTGGCGGCGACGAGGTCAATGGGAAGCAGTGGGACGCGAATGCAAAGATCCAGGCGTTTATTCGCTCGCACGGGATGAAGAATGATCAGGATTTGCATTCCTATTTCAACCAGCGGCTGCAGAAGATTTTGAATAAGCACCACAAAATCATGGTGGGATGGGATGAGATTCTGCATCCTGAATTGCCGAAAACTATCGTGGTGCAATCGTGGCGGGGGCAGGAATCGCTGGCCGCGGCGGCGCAGCAGGGTTATAGCGGGCTGTTGTCATATGGTTACTATCTCGACCTGATGTGGCCGGCGGGGCGGCACTATGCGGTCGATCCGATGGCGGATGCGGCGGCGACGCTCAGTGCGGAAGAGAGAGACCGCATTCTTGGTGGGGAAGCTTGCCTATGGTCTGAATTCGTCTCGCCGGAAAATATCGATTCGCGGCTTTGGCCGCGGACCGCTGCGATTGCGGAGCGATTATGGTCTCCTCAGGAAATTACGGATGAGGACTCCATTTATGCGCGGCTGAGCGAAATGAATTGGCGGCTGGAATGGTTGGGATTGACGCACCGCTCGAATCCGAATTTGATGCTGCGCCGTCTGGGGGGAGTGGACGATATTGCGGCGCTGCGTGTGCTTGCCGACGCGGTAGAGCCGGTGAAAGATTACACGCGCGCGGACAACATTCGAGGCAGGTGGGATTTCCGATCTCCGCTCAATCGGTTGGTGGATGCCGTGAGCCCGGAAAGCGAAACGGCACGCCGCTTTGGCGTTTTGGTGAAGGCATATATTCAGAGCAATTGCAAAGATAAAGCGGCCGAGGCGCAGATTCGGACATGGCTCGCAGCCTGGCGCGAAAACGATGCGAAGCTTGAGCCGATGCTACAGCAGTCTTTCTTGCTGAATGAGGTCGCTCCCATTTCCAAAGATCTGTCTGTTCTTGGATCCGCGGGGTTGCAGGCGCTTGATTATCTTGATAACTCGCAGTCGTCACCGGAGGCGTGGAGGACACAGCAACTTGCGGCGATCCAGTCCGCGCAGGCGCAGAGAGCGGATCTGCTGATCATGGTTGCGGCTCCGGTGCAGCAGTTGGTTGAGGCGAGCGGAGCGGGCGAAGGCAGGCATTAGTAATGCCGTTTTGCCGCCTTGCAGGAGTATGATTGCGGCATGAACGATATCCAAATGAAACTCTTCAAGACGCGGTTTGTGATGATCGCGGCGGTGCTCGTTCTTGCCGGCCTAGCCATGGGCTTGCATCGATTGATTCGGTAAATCTTGCGCACTCGGAACGCTGACCTCAGGCGCTAAAGCGCCGAATTTTTCTGCGGCTCAACGGCACGACTGAACGTCATGCCCTTCCCGCAGTCCACAACTTGCTTCCCGAAAGCTCGAGCCACTTCTTATCACGGCCCCGCTTCGCCGGCATGTTTTCGGTTAGGGCGTGATATTCTAATTACATCAGCTGCGCACCGTTTTGGCGGAAATTCCTCGCAGTTTCAGACGAAGTTCCTTAGGCAATCATGCTTTCAGTCAGTAATGTTTCGATGCGCTACGGCGCCAAAATACTGTTCGACGAAGTCTCAACTGCGTTTACGCCGGGCAAACGCTATGGCCTGACCGGGCCCAACGGCGCTGGCAAATCTACGTTCATGAAATTGCTCAGCGGCGAACTGGAGCCGCAAAAAGGTACGGTGGTGCGTCCGCGAAAGCTGGGAGTGTTGAGCCAGGATCAGTTTGCCTTTGACGCCTTCAGCGCGATCGACACCGTGATCATGGGCAACAAACGGCTGTGGGCGGCGATGCAGGAGCGCGATGCAATTTACTCCAAGGCTGACATGACCGACGAAGATGGCATGAAGCTGGGAGAACTCGAGGGCATCGTCGGCGAAGAAGATGGTTACACCGCCGAGAGCGACGCCGCGATTTTGCTCGATGGCCTGGATATCTCGGAAGAACTCCACAGCCGCAAGATGAGCGAGTTGCAGGGTGGGCAGAAAGTTCGCGTGCTGCTGGCGCAGGCTTTGTTCGGGCATCCTCAGGCGCTGCTGCTCGATGAGCCAACGAACAATCTGGATTTGGATTCGATCCACTGGCTGCAGGGATTTTTGAATGCTTACGACGGCGTGGTGATCGCGATCTCGCACGACCGGCATTTTCTGAACAGCATTTGTACGCACATCGCCGACATCGATTACGAGACCATCATTACTTATACGGGCTCGTATGACGATATGGTGATTGCGAAGACGCAAGTGCGGTCGCAGATTGAGTCGCAGAATGCGCAACGGGAGAAGAAGATTTCGCAGTTGAACGAATTCATCGCACGCTTCGCCGCCGGTACACGGTCGAGCCAGGTGCAGTCGCGGCGCAAGGAAGTGGAGCGGCTGCAGGTGACGGAGCTGGCGAAGTCGAACATTCAGCGGCCTTACATCAAGTTCGAGCAGAAGCGGCCTTCGGGCAAGCACGTTCTGGAGATCGAGCACCTCAACAAGGCTTACGGAGACAACCCGGTGATTCGCGATTTTACTTCCAGCGTTACACGCGGTGAGAGAATCGCCTTGATGGGGCGCAACGGAGCGGGGAAGACGACGTTGGTGAATGCTTTGCTCGCGAATTCTCCTACCACGCCAGAGGCGGAGTTGCGCAAGACGAGCGGCTATGACGGTCCGTTTGTGAGTTCTGGCAAGGTGATCTGGGGTCACGAGGCGTCGATCGGCTATTTTGCGCAAGATCATCGCAGCTTGATCGAAGGTGGAACGACGGTGCTGGAGTGGTTGCATCAGTGGAATCCGGCGGCGGTGAGCGAAGAGATTCGCGGATTGCTTGGGCAGATGCTGTTTGCGCGGGAGGAAGCTACGAAATCCACGAGCGTTCTTTCCGGCGGCGAAGCAGCGCGGTTGCTTTTCTGCAAGCTCATGCTGCAGAAGCCGAACGTGCTGGTGCTGGATGAGCCTACGAACCACTTGGATCTTGAGGCCATCAATGCACTAAATATTTCTTTGCAGCGGTATCACGGGACTGTGCTTCTTGTCACTCACGATCACGATTTGATTGATGAAGTCGCGACGCGCATCTGGCACTTTGAGAGCGATCATAAGCTCACTGATTTCAAGGGGACTTACGAGGAGTATCAGGCGGCTGTGGTGGCGTAGGCGACACCAGGATTCCTCGCTTCGCTCGGAATGACAACATCTTTTTTTCTGACTGCACTATTTTCGTTGCATGTAAATCATCCAGGTTCTCCACAGATATCCACAAGCGTTTCCTGTTGCGTTTGCCTCTGCAAGTTGCGGATAATGGCGTCTAGGTTGTTGCGCAGTGGACGCACTGCGAGAGGTTGAGCCGTCGATGTACAGCCGAGCTGATCTGCTTAGAATTCTTCGCCTAACTCCACGCCAGTTGGCCAATTGGGAGCGTGCGGGGCTGATTGTTTCCTCTCCGGCGTATTCTTTTGCCGACCTTTTGAAAGTGAAGAAGGTTCGCGACTTGTGCGCGATGAGGGTGCGCCCTACGGTGATCCGGCAATCGCTCGAAGCTATGCAGAAGCAGGCTGCCGGAATGCAGAATCCCTTGCTTGAGGCGGGCGCGTCTTCCACCAATAAGCATCGGGTTGCGTTTCGTCATGAGGGCCGGTTGCTCGAGCCGATCGCGGGGCAGTTTGTGATGGATTTTGCCACGAGGGAGAAAGTTGTGACGAGCACGCCGATTCCCGCTCCCGAAAGTAATCCGAGCGAGGACGATGCCGCCGCGGTCTGGTTTGCGCGTGGCATTGCGCTGGAGGAGGATCCGGCCACGCAGAATGAAGCGTTGGCCGCTTATCAAAAAGTTCTTGAGTTTCAACCGAACCACGCTGCCGCGCATATCAACCTCGGCACGCTGCACTACAACCGGCAGGACTTCGTTTCGGCAGAAAAACACTATCGAGCGGCGCTGCAGGCGGATCCTCGATACGCGCTGGCTTATTTCGATCTGGGCAATGTTCTCGACGAAACTGGGCGCGTGCAAGAGGGCATTCAGACCTACAAGATGGCGATCCAACTCGCCCCCACTTACGCCGATGCGCACTACAACCTCGCGCTGGCCTATGAAAAAACGCGCGAGCCGCGCAAGGCGCTGAAGCACTGGCAGGCCTACATCAAGCTCGATACGACCGGGCCATGGTCGGTGCATGCCCGCAATCAAATTCGCCGGATTCTGCAGGCCGATGGGCTGAAGTTGGTGCATACCAAGCGCTAACGCAAGCGAAGCCCGCGACCGCGTTCTTACCGGGGCGTCTATGAAGCGGCACCTCGAAGGCTTACTCTGGGCTCTCTCTGTCTGCGCACTGTTTGCGGCCAGCTCTGGCTCGTCACGTTCGCTGCTGATTGTCCTTGGGTTCCTGTGGCTTGCCTCTACGGCCATCGTAATTCCTGTCCATTTCTATCGCGCCTGGAAGAAGTTGGCTCGCGTTCCCAACAGGAGCGAGTATGCGGTCTGGGTCGGTTTCGAGACCGTAGCAGCCGTTATTCTGGTTTCGTTAGGCATCTACGGCGCGATCTCTAGATGAATATCAGGGTGGCCTTCTTGATTCGGTCAACAGTGCTAAAATCCAGGGTTGCATTTCCTACGAGAAGGTTTCTGTATGCCTGAGACAATCCTGCAAGTTCCTGTGCCCGTCCCTCTGACTACACTCACTGAAGACGAAATACTTTTCCGTGACAACATTCGCCAGTTTGCCGACGATAAGATCCGGCCGCTGGTGAAGGAGATGGATGAGAAGGGCGTCTTCGACAAAGATCTCATTCATGAATTCTTTCAGCTGGGGTTGATGGGGATTGAAATCCCGGAGCAGTTTGGCGGAGGCGGCGCCAAGTTCTTTGAGGCGATTCTGGCGGTTGAAGAACTGTCGCGCGTGGACGCATCCGCAGGCGTGGTAGTGGATGTGCAAAACACGCTGGTCAACAATGCGCTTTTGCGCTGGGGCAGCGCCGAGCAGAAGAAGCGCTATCTGCCAAAGATGGCGGCGGACACGGTTGGGGCTTATGCGTTGAGCGAGGCTGGGTCGGGATCGGATGCGTTCGCTTTGCAGACCCGGGCTGAACTCAAGGGCAGCGATTACGTGCTCAACGGCCGCAAGCTTTGGATTACGAATGGCAAAGAGGCTGGACTGTTTGTGCTGTTCGCGACGCTTGATCCTGCCGCTGGATACAAAGGCATTACGGCGTTTCTCGTGGAGAAAGATTTTGCCGGATTCAGCGTCGGCAAGAAAGAAGACAAGCTCGGGATTCGGGCTTCTTCGACTTGCGAACTGATTCTGGAAGATTGTCGCGTGCCGAAAGAGAATGTGCTGGGTGAGCCGGGCAAGGGCTACAAGATTGCGATTGAAACTTTGAATGAAGGGCGCATTGGCATTGGGGCGCAAATGATTGGTGTGGCGCGCGGGGCGTGGGAGTTTGCCGCTAAGTACGCGCAGGAGCGCAAGCAATTCGGAAAGGCGCTGGCGGATTTTCAGGGTATCCAATTTCAGATTGCGCAGATGGCGACTGAAATCGAAGCGGCGCGCCTTATGGTCTATAACGCGGCTCGCATGAAGGACGCGGGTGTGAACTTCGTGAAGGAGGCCGCGATGACCAAGCTCTTTGCTTCGCAAGTAGCCGAACGCGTTACTTCGCTGGCTATCGAGATTTATGGCGGGTACGGGTTTACCAAGGATTATCCCGTCGAAAAATATTGGCGTGATGCCAAGATTGGCAAGATCTACGAGGGGACTTCGAATATGCAGCTGGCTACTATCGCGAAGTCACTGCTGAGCTCGAAATAGAGTCTGATTGCCAGCGGGGGAGGAAGGCCAGTCGAGCTTCGCTCGATGGAAAGCCGCGGGCGGCTGTCCCCATATTTGTTGCTTTCCCGAACATTCCTCCTGCTCGCATATCCGACCGTGACTGGGATCACGGGCGGGTGCTCATTATGTGCATCGAGTTGCACTTGCAGCCAGGAGCGGCCCTTCGGTGAGCCTAGCTAAATCCCTTCATATCAATGGATTTCCGCTGTTCACGCCATTGGCGGGCTAGCTGCTATTCAACCCGTGAGTGTAGTTAGCAAGCCACTGAGGTGCAACTTGACCGGTCTGCTCGATAACGCTGCGATAGAAATTGCACCTCCGAAAAAGCGGTCGAGTCTGCTGCCGCTGCTTGTGGTGCTCTTCATCGTTTCTTACGGATTGATGACTCTGCTGATTGTGGAACAGGGCCATACCATTCAATCGCAGCGCGACTTGATCATCGACCTGTTCCATGACAGCGCGACCCTAACCGCGATGCAGGGAAGAATTGTGCACGACAATCAGACGGCGCAGGCCGAGGCGAAGAAAAACGCGAAGGCTCAGTCGAATCAAACTCCGTCAACCCAGATTCCGTCAACCCAGGCTCCATCGAACCAAACTCCGTCGACCCAGGCAGAACCGCAACACCGTTCCAAAGAGCGCACAAGTAAAACCGAGAAGCCTAACATGCAGCTTCCAGCAAAGCCTGCGGCGGATTTGTTAGACCGGCGACGCGCTCTAAGTACGATTTGAAAAGCTGTTAAAGAACGTAAAGTTAAAAGAAGAATATTGCCCGGCCGTTTTGCAACGATGAAGGCTCTGACCCTAGCCTTGTTGTTCAGTATGACGGTTGCGAAGCCATCGCAGCCGGTGCGTCGCCCGTCCGGCCAAGTTGAACGGCCGGCCAAGAACGGACGCTGGTACTTTGCCGCCAACGGCCACGCTGTTTATTGCTACGGACCGGTGATGACCCTGCCTCAGGCCAATGGGGATATTCAGAAGGTCGCGACTTTCTGCCGCGACGGCCAGGCTGTAGTTCCGTTGAAAGACTAGCTCCTTACCCGCTTCCACTTCCTTGAGTTAAATCTTGCATTCCACCCGCGCAGTTATGGTCTTGTAAACTGTTCTCGCATGCCCGAACTTCCTGAAGTTGAGACGATCGCTCGCGGATTGGCCAAGCGCGTTACCGGCGACGTGATTGAGTCGGTGTGGTTGGGTGAGAAACCGGAGCCGTTGAAATCTTCCGCCGCAGAGATCGCGGCCGTGCTGGAGCATAGTCGCATTGCCGCCGTGCGGCGTGTGGGCAAACATATTGTTTTCGATCTAGAGCGAAACAGCGGGGGGCGGAACGTTCCCGCGAATCGTAGAAAATCCAAAGCGCTGCGCAAGCTAGCTGCAGCCACGCTCCGGCGGGCCTCGTCTCCTCTGCCGCCGGAGGCGGGCAAGAGTGCCCGCCGCCCACAAGCTGCTCCCAGACAAACTGATGCCGCACAAACGGATTCCAGTGCCGCGCAATGGATCGTGCACCTGGGGATGACTGGACGATTGCAGGTTTGCGAACCGCAGGATGAAGTGCTCAAGCACACACATGCGATTGCTAAGCTGGCTTCCGGAAGGGAGTTGCGCTTTGTCGATCCGCGACGCTTTGGGCGGTTAAGCGTGGTGGACACCGGCGTGTTCGAAGCCAGTGGAGTGGAACCCCTGGAGGCAGATGCCGACGGCTTTCTAGCTCTGTTTCGCGGGCGCAAAACTCCGATCAAGAGCGCATTGCTGAACCAGAAGCTTCTGCGGGGCGTAGGGAACATTTATGCGGATGAAGCTTTATTTCGCGCCGGAATTCGTCCCCGCCACCGCGTTTCTACCATCACGCGGGATCAACTGGCAAAGCTGCTGGCATCGGTGAAAGAAGTTCTTAAGGAGGCGATTGCCCTCGGGGGCTCGTCGATCTCGGATTATGTCGATGCCGACGGCGAAGAAGGATTTTTCCAATTGCAGCATCGCGTTTACGGACGGGAAGGCGAGCACTGCCTGGTGTGCAAGACACCGATCAAGCGCGTCGTGATCGCCGGACGCAGCAGCCATTACTGCGCGAAGTGCCAGAAATAAGAGTCGCCAGGATTACGAAAACACGCTCCTCCCTGCTTCTGGTAATCTTCTCAGCCATGCCTGATTTTTCCATTGGAGTAGATCTCGGCGGCACTAACTTGCGGATCGCCGCGGTCAGCGGCGAGGGCGAGCTCTTAGAAAAAATTTCTCTGACTACCAGACTCGACCTGGGGCGCGATCATGTAATTCAGGAAATGTGCGAGGCGATTCAACGTCTATCCAGCAAATTCGGGGCTAGCGGAAACTTTCAGGGTGTTGGGATCGGCATCCCCGGCATTATGGATATCCAGAGCGGCACGCTGCGCAAGGCCGCGAATCTTCCGGGGTGGGAGGGTTATCCGGCGCGCACGGAAATTGAACGCCGGCTGAAGACGCGAGTGCTGCTTGATAACGACGGGCGGGTTGCCGCGCTGGGCGAGCATTGGTTGGGCGCAGGCCGGGGCGTGGAGAATATGGCCATCCTTACACTAGGTACTGGGATTGGCGGTGGCATGGTGCTAGGCGGAAAAATCTGGCACGGCGTAAATGGCATGGCTGGAGAGTTTGGGCACGTGACCATCGAGCCCCAGGGCCAGCCTTGCGGTTGCGGCAATCGCGGATGCGCCGAGCAGTATGCCTCCGCCAGCGCGATTGTGCGCATGGCGCGCGAAGTGATGAACAGCGGCGAGTCGACCGCTCTGGCTCAGGCTGCGGCCTCTGGTGCGGAGTTTGGCGCGAAGGCGATCTATGAGTTGGCGCTCGGTGGCAACTCGGAGGCTCAGCGCATTTTCGACACTGTGGGTCGCGCTTTGGGTATTTTGCTGGCAGATCTGGTGAATGTATTGAACCTTGAAATGTTCGTCCTCGGCGGAGGAGTTTCGAAGGCCTGGGGCGCATTTGCGCCCCGCATGTTTGAAGAGCTGTGGCGGAGGTCGGTGGTATATGCAGCCAACGCGCAGGTTGGAGCTGCAGGAGATCTTTCCACGGCCAACCAAGACGCAGCAATTCAGACCAAGGGTCACGAGGAACAAAAAACCATCATCACCCGGGCTCGCTTGGGAAGCGACGCTGGCCTTTATGGGGCGGCGCATCTGCCTGGGTTGTGCGCTTAATGAAGGGTGGAACAGCCCATCGTTGTGATTTGAAACGGCATCACATTAGAGGATTCAAAATCAATGCAAGCTGCCATTCTTAGAAGTGCAACTCGTGGCCCGCACACTCTTCGTCTCGAAGAGGCTCCGAATCCTACGCCTGGAAGTGGTGAAGTTCTGCTGCGGGTGCGAGCTTGCGGCGTGTGCCGCACCGACCTGCACATTCTCGACGGGGAATTGCCGCCGCAAAAAGACGCGCTTGTCCTGGGACACCAGATTGTCGGCGATATTGTGGATGGCGCCGGCGCGGAGTTGCCCGTGGGCACACGAGTTGGAGTGTCGTGGATCGGCGGGGTGGATGGAACTTGTCCTTATTGCCGGCGCGGAGAAGAGAATCTCTGCGACCGGCCGGTCTTCACCGGATACACCGTTGATGGCGGATATGCGGAGTATGCGGTGGCGCGACGCGACTTTGTCTTCAAACTGCCCGCGGAACTGGACGACCTGCATGCCGCGCCACTGCTGTGCGCCGGCATTATCGGCTTTCGCAGCCTGGGCGTTGCCGGTGTGCAGCGTGGCGAACGCGTTGGACTCTTCGGATTTGGGGCGTCAGCGCATCTGGCGATTGCGGTTCTGCACTCGTGGGATTGCGAAGTGTATGTTTCGACCCGCGGCGCTTCGCATCGCAAGTTGGCGGCCTCGCTGGGCGCGACATGGGTGGGCAACGAAAACGACAAACCGTCGGTCGAACTCGATCGGGCAATAACGTTCGCACCGAGCGGTGACGTGGTGATAGCGGCGCTCGGCAGTTTGAGAAAAGGCGGCGTTGTGGCAATCAATGCCATCCACCTGGACCGCATTCCCGAATTCGATTATGACCGGCTGCTGTGGGGCGAGCGGCAGATTCGCAGCGTGGCCAATATGACTCGAGCGGATGCTCGTGATTTTCTGAAGATTGCTGCGGATATCAAGCTGCAACCGAAGGTCACCGTATTTTCTCTACGTCAGGCGAATGAAGCTCTGGCTGCGGTACGAAATGATGCGATTAATGGGGCCGCGGTGATTGTTCCCTGATTCTCCTGGGAATTTGCTCCCAGCCGTTCACTGCGTGATATTCCGCTCAGATTTGAGTGCAAAAGAAGTAATTGGTCGGGGCGATAGGATTTGAACCTACGACCCCCTGCGCCCAAGGCAGGTGCGCTACCAGGCTGCGCTACGCCCCGACATGACTGCTGATATCGATTCTAAGTAGTTTCCGCGTTTATTACCACTCCAACCGACGGCCTTTGACGTGCGTGACAAAACCCCGAACGCGCGTAAGTTAAGAATCCTTTGAACTTCCTGAATCGGGTATCAATCCCACTTCGATGAGCTCACCCTGTCGATGACCTCATTCATCGACGAGGCCGAAGTGAAGCGCGTGTAGGTGAACGACTACGTGCTGGCGGCTGAGAGTCATGGTACGAGCACTCCACGAGAGCGAAGCAGGAGGAGCATCATCCGAGCAAGCTTAAGGCGAGTCCCGCTAATGTTCCATGCCACGCAGCCGATTAGAGAGGCAGGCATGGCAGTGACCCTTGACCAAAGCGGAGAGCAGTGCCTGGTGCGGTTGGAGGGCGAGATGAACATTGCCTCCGCAGCGGAGCTGAAGAAGCTGCTGCTGGAAGCGCTGGCCTCCGGGAAGGCTCTGAGCGTGGAACTGGAAGCTGCAACGGGCCTGGACGTTACTGGTTTGCAGTTGCTGTGGGCGGCGGAGCGCGAAGCTCGGGGATCAGGGGTTCAGTTTGGGTTGAAGGGACGAGTTCCAGAAGAAATTGCAGCGACTGCATGCGATGCCGGGATTGAGAAGCTCCCCGGAAACATAACGATCGACCTGATCGACCAATGACCGAGCAATGATCGACAAATTCAAACAATCGTTCCTCGAAGAGGCTCGCGAGATCGTGGTCGAACTGGAGGCGGCGCTGCTGGCGCTGAACGAAAGTCCCGGCGATAAAGAACTTGTGGGAAGAGCCTTTCGCGCCCTGCACACCATTAAGGGCTCCGGGTCGATGTTTGGCTTTGACGAGCTGGCCGCCTTTACTCACAACCTGGAAAACGCCTTTGACGAGGTGCGCAACGGAAAACTTCTGGTTACTCCGGAGCTCATTAATCTTTCCTTAGGGGCGCTCGACCAGATCAAGGCCATGCTGGATGAGGCCTGCGGAGAAGCGGCCGTCGACCGCGCGGTCTCGGCCGTGATTCTAGAGAAGTTGAAGCAACTGACCAGCGGGGCTGAGGCTCCGGTAGCCCCGCGTGGAGTTGTTCCGCCCCCAACAAAAGCGCGCCCAACAAAAGGTCCTCTTCTCGCCCAAGACGCGAGCAATGAGGCACTCGTAACCGACCCGGGTTCCGAATGGCATATTCGGTTTGCTCCCGGTCCCGATCTCATGCGGCGCGGAGCTGATCCTTTGCTGCTGCTGCGGGAGCTGCGGCAACTGGGCAAGCTGCGGGTTACGGCCAGCTTGGCGGCGATCCCTCCGATTCGAGAATTGGATCCCGAGCGTTGTTACCTGAGCTGGGAGATGTTCCTGACCACGGCCGCGACTCGCGAAGTCATTTCGGATGTTTTTATTTTCGTGGCGGACGCCTGCGAGCTGAGCATCGAAGCGATGTCTGCGGCGACCTCCGCACTTGCTGCGGGGACGATCGCTGAGCCGAGCGCCGAGCTCGCAATCCCCGCCGCGGCGTCGATCCCCGCGCTGGTCGAAGAGACAGTTGAAACCAAGAGCGACGGCAAGATTAAGGCGGAGATCGACCTGAAAATTGAGCCCGCCGCCGCCGAGAAGACGGCTGCAGTGAAGCCTCCGAGCTGGGGGCGCCGCGCCTCCGATACTCCGGATAACGCGACCAGCATTCGCGTTCCGGCGGCGAAGCTGGACCAGTTCGTCAACCTGGTCGGGGAACTGGTTACGGTGCAGGCGCGCCTGTTTGAGATTGCTACACGCAAGGAAGATCCCGAAGTGGTGGCGGTATCAGAGGAGATCGAGCGGCTGACCAGCGCTTTGCGCGAGGGCTCGATCAGCATCCGTATGCTGCCGATTCGAGCGACGTTCGAGCGCTTTCGTCGTCTGGTGCATGACCTCGCCAGGGATTTGCATAAAGAGGTTGAGCTGACCACTGAAGGCGCCGACACGGAGTTGGACAAGAGTGTGATCGACGAGCTGAACGATCCGCTCATGCACCTGATCCGCAACAGTATGGATCACGGCATCGAGCCGGCCGAGCGGCGGCTCGCGGCCGGAAAGCGCCCCGGCGCGACCATCCACCTCTCGGCGCGCTACTCGGGCGCGAGCGTGCTGATTTGCATTGCGGATGATGGCGGCGGAATCAACGCCGCGGCGGTGCGGGAGAAGGCCATCGAAAAGGGCCTGGTGGCCCCCGAGGCCCAACTGACCGAGGCGGAGGTTTTTTCGCTCATTTTGTCGCCCGGTTTTTCCACGGCTCGCGAGGTCACGGATGTATCCGGACGAGGCGTGGGCATGGATGTGGTGCGGCGCAAGGTGGAAGCTTTGCGCGGCAGCATCGACATTGCGAGCAAGTCCGGGGCGGGAACCACTGTGACTCTGCGCCTGCCGCTCACCCTGGCCATCATCGACGGGCTGCTAGTGCGGGTCGGGGAAGCTTATTTTGTGCTGCCTTTAGCGACCACTGTCGAATGCATCGAGTTGACCCGGCAAGATATCGCCAAGGCCAACGGCAAACATGTGGCGAACGTGCGCGGGCGGATCATTCCTTACATTCGCCTGCGGGAATATTTCCATATGCGGAGCGAAGCGCCGGAGCGGGAGCAAATCATGATCGCCGAGACCGAAGACGGGCTCTACGGCTTCGTGGTCGACCAGGTTCTCGGGGACCACCAGACGGTAATCAAGAATCTGGGCCGATTTTACAAGCACGTCGAAATGGTATCCGGGGCCACCATCCTCGGCAACGGCAGCGTGGCCCTGATCCTCGATCCGCAGCGCCTGGTGCGGGATGCGCTACGAACCATGGTGCGCGGCCCGGGGGCGGAAGCGCGGGGAGGTACGCGTCCGCATGCCCCGCCGGAGGCAGGGCGAAGCGTTGCGGCCTCATGAGATTTTACTCGCAAGGTTGAGAGCTTTAAGGAACGCAAGAGGCAACGAGGCAAGAACGACAGTAAGCGAAAGCTTAAGGATAAGAGCGGGCGATAAGCAATTCAATCGATAAGGAGCGGGACGCTATGGCAACGAAAGCAGTACTTGAAGGGCGAAAGTCGAAGGGTGCGGTGAACGGCGGAAATGGGGGCGGAAATGGGCACGGCGAACGCGGCCGGTTAGCCGGTTCGCCTGCCTCGGCCGAAAGCAAGCTAGGGTTGGTATCGCAGGAGATCATGCGCCTGGTGGATGCCTCCCGGGATGGCCGATTGACGGAGCGCGGCCGGGCCGATCAGTTTGAGGGGGTCCATCGAGAGATGGTGGAAGGCATCAACGAGATGCTGGATGCCATTCTGCTGCCCATCGGGGAAGGCAACCGGATCCTGGCCCAGATCTCGAGCGGCAGGATCGACGAGTTGATTGCCCAGACTTATAAAGGCGATCACGAAAAGATGAAGCAGGCGGTCAACAATGTCGCAATCGTGACGCAGGGATTGCAGAAGGAAATGGCTCGGCTCACCGAGGCTTCCAAAGACGGCCAGCTTTCCGATCGGGGCAAGCCCGAGCAATTTCAGGGTGCGTACGCCGAGATCGTGCGCGGCGTCAACACCATGCTGGACGCGATTCTGCTGCCCATCGGCGAAGGCAACCGGATTCTGGGGCAAATCTCGAATGGCAAAATCGACGAACTGATTGCCCAGACTTATAAAGGCGATCACGAGAAGATGAAGCAGGCGGTGAACAATATCGCTATCGTCGTGCAAAGTCTGCAAAAGGAAATGGCGCGCTTGACCGACGCCTCCAAAGAAGGTCAACTCTCCGACCGGGGCAAGCCCGAGCAATTTCAGGGCGCTTACGCCGAAATTGTGCGTGGCGTCAACACCATGCTGGATGCGATTCTGCTGCCCATCGGCGAGGGCAACCGCATTCTGGGGCAGATTTCAAACGGCAAGATCGACGACTTGATTGCACAAACCTACAAGGGCGATCACGAAAAGATGAAGCAGGCAGTGAACAACATCGCCATCGTGGTGCAGAGTCTGCAAAAAGAAATGGCGCGCCTCACCGACGCTTCCAAGGAGGGGCAACTTTCCGACCGGGGCAAGCCCGAGCAATTTCAGGGTGCTTACGCCGAAATTGTGCGTGGCGTCAACACCATGCTGGATGCGATTCTGCTGCCCATCGGCGAGGGCAACCGCATTCTGGGGCAGATTTCAAACGGCAAGATCGACGAGTTGATTGCACAAACCTACAAGGGCGATCACGAAAAGATGAAGCAGGCAGTGAACAACATCGCCATCGTGGTGCAGAGTCTGCAAAAAGAAATGGCGCGCCTCACCGACGCTTCCAAGGAGGGGCAACTTTCCGACCGGGGCAAGCCCGAGCAATTTCAGGGTGCTTACGCCGAGATTGTGCGCGGCGTGAACACCATGCTGGACGCGATTCTGCTGCCCATCGGCGAGGGCAACCGGATTCTCGCGCAAATCTCGAATGGCAAAATCGACGAACTGATCGCGCAGGCCTACAAGGGCGATCACGAGAAGATGAAGCAGGCAGTGAACAACATCGCCATCGTGGTGCAAAACCTGCAGAAGGAATTGGCTCGCCTGACCGATGCCTCAAATGCCGGACAGTTGACGGAGCGGGGCAAGCACGATCAGTTCAAGGGCGCCTATGCCGACATCGTCCGCGGGGTCAATTCGATTCTCGACGCAGTGATTACCCCGCTGAAGTTCACCGCCGGGCAAATCGATCGCATCAGCAAAGGCGATCTTCCTCCGCAAATCACCGACACCTATCACGGCGATTTCAATCTGATCAAAGACAATCTAAACGCCCTGATCCTTGCCATGAACGAGATCACCGACGCCGCCGATGAGATGGCGAATGGCAACCTGACGGTTGCCCTGCGAGAGCGGTCGCCACAGGACAAGCTCATGCAGGCGCTGAGCGCAATGGTCAGCGGCATCACACGAGTGGTGTCGGACATCCGGACCATCGCGGGCGAAGTAGCCTCGGCCAGCGGCGCCATCAGCAATACATCGGTGGAGGTCTCGAAGGGGGCCAGTTCGCAGGCCGCATCTGCGGAAGAAGCTTCGTCTTCGATGGAGCAGATGGTTTCCAACATCAAGCAGAATGCCGACAGCGCGCAGCAAACCGACAAGATCGCCAACAAGTCGGCCACCGATGCGCAGGAAAGCGGCAAGAGCGTTGTGGAAGCGGTGGCGGCGATGAAAGAGATTGCCACCAAAGTTTCAATCATCGAGGAGATCGCGCGCCAGACCAACTTGCTGGCTCTGAATGCGGCCATCGAAGCGGCCCGCGCGGGCGAACATGGAAAGGGTTTTGCGGTGGTGGCGGCGGAGGTGCGCAAGCTGGCCGAACGCAGCCAGAAGGCGGCGGGCGAGATCAACCAGCTCTCCGGGACCACGGTCAAGGTGTCGGAGAAGGCGGGCGAGATGCTCTCCAAGCTGGTGCCCGATATCCAGAGAACGGCGGAGCTGGTGCAGGAGATCGCGGCCGCCAGCAAGGAGCAGGATACGGGCGCGGAGCAGATTAACAAGGCACTGGTCCAGCTCGAGAAAGTCATTCAGCAGAACGCCTCGGCTTCCGAAGAGATGGCGGCCACAACCGAACAGTTGAGCAGCCAGTCCGATCAGTTAGTCAGTGCGCTGGCCTTCTTCCGTACGGGAGACGACGCGCACGCAGCGGTACGCAGCGCTCCGAAGGTGGTGCGGCATGCGGAAGCCCCGGCCAGCAAGCCGGCCAAGTCCGCGCATGCGGCTGCGCCCATGGCCAAAAAAGCAGCGGCGGCCGGGGGGGGCGGAGTCAGCCTCAAACTCAAGGACAAGGGCGATGACCTGGACAAGGAATTCGAGCGGTTCTAACCGGCGGCTGCGCGGATCGCTTAAGCGATCCGCGTCGGGTCTGCAGATTGCGAAGGAGCTGACTTATGAGCGTTACCGAAATCACCGAGACGCGGCAGTATCTCACCTTTAAGCTGGGCAACGAGATATTTGCCACCGACGTCGCCAAGGTGAGAGAAGTTCTGGATTTCACCACTATCACCGAAATTCCCCGCACGCCGGATTTCATGAGTGGCGTGATCAATCTGCGAGGCAGCGTGGTTCCCGTGGTGGACCTGCGACTTTGTCTCGAGATGTCAAAAACCGAGAAGACTAGAAACACCTGCATCGTGGTGGTCGAGGTCTTGCTCGAAAACGAGTCCACCGTGATTGGCGCGCTGGCCGATTCGGTGGAAGAAGTCATCGATCTGGAACCAGATCAGATTCAGCCCGCTCCCAGGATCGGAACCCACATTCGCACCGATTTTATTAAAGGCATGGGTAAACGCGACGCCCAGTTCGTGATGATCCTCGACATTGACCGGGTTTTCTCCGCCGACCAGTTAGCGGCGGTGCGGGCTCCGGAGGGCTCCAAATTAATAGCCGAAGCGGCCGCAGTCGGGGCCACGAACTGAGGGCCAGGCCGGAGCGGCGAATATCGAGGATGCAATGAGTGCGGGCGATGAATCCATCTCGAAAGCTGACTTTGGCAGGCTGTGCAGCCTTATCTACAACCAGTCGGGCATAGTACTGGGCCCGGACAAGAAAACCAT
This sequence comes from uncultured Acidobacteriaceae bacterium, assembly GCA_963781635.1. Classification (GTDB taxonomy): domain Bacteria; phylum Acidobacteriota; class Terriglobia; order Terriglobales; family Acidobacteriaceae; genus Sulfotelmatobacter. The sequence goes on along the minus strand of CAWAFZ010000003.1, from coordinate 209,185 downwards.
GCTGGAGTTGCGCATCAAGCGGCGGCTGCGCAGCTTGAGTCTGGATTCTTATGCCACTTACTGTGAATATCTGTTCGAGGGGCATCACGAGGGAGAGGAGATCGTTCAGTTAATCGACGTCGTCAGCACGAACAAGACGGATTTCTTTCGCGAGCCCGATCATTTTGATTTTCTGGTGCGCACGGCCGTTCCCGAACTCATGGAGCGCAACGAGAGTCGGCGGCCGCTTCTGATCTGGAGCGCGGGCTGCTCCACCGGGGAAGAGCCTTACACGCTGACTATCGTGCTCAGCGAATATGCCAATGCTCATCCCGGCTTTCGCTTCAAAGTGCTGGCCACCGACATTTCTACCTCGGTGCTGGGAAAGGCGGCGCGCGGAGTTTTTACCACCGAAGTGGTGGCTCCAGTGGCGGCGGAGTTGCGGCGCAAGTACTTCATGCGCAGCCGCGACCGTGATTCGAAATTAACCCGCGTGATTCCGGAGCTGCGCCAGTTGGTGGAATTCCGCCGCTTGAACTTTATGGATGCGGATTACGGTCTGGCGCAAAAAGTGGATGTGTTCTTTTGCCGCAACGTGATCATTTACTTCGACCGGGCCACGCAGGAACAGATTCTTAAAAAACTGTGTCACGAACTTCTGCCCGGCGGCTATGCCTTTGTGGGTCATTCGGAAACTCTGCACGATATGGATCTTCCGTTGAAGGCCGTGGCCCCGGCGCTTTACCAGAAAACCGGCTCGCGATAGCAAGTCGGCAGGAAAGAAAAGATGCTGGAAACCGACAGCAACCTAGTGGAGGTTTACCTGCATCCGGGAGAGTCCTACCTGGCACGCCAGCCTGCGATCATCCGGACCCTATTGGGGTCGTGTGTGGGGGTTTCGTTCTGGAGCCAGAGACTCGGCATTGGGGCTCTGACCCACTGTCAGTTGCCGAGATGTCCGGCAGTTCTAGCGGCAACCACAGGTCTGGTGGATGGTCATCGCTATGTGGATTTCGCCATTCATGACATTGCGCGGCAATTTGACAACCTGGCGGCACGACGCTCCGAGGTGCAGGTCAAGGTGTTTGGAGGAGCGGATGTGTTGCTGGTCAGCGAAGAGGCTTCGGCCAAACCTTCAGTGGGCAAGTTGAACTGGCAGGTTGCGCTTGAGGTGGTACATGCCGAGGGCTTTCACATGACGGCCTCGAGCCTGGGGGGGAAGATCGGCCGCAACATTCGTTTCAACACTGAGACGGGTGAAGTGCAACTGCGCTGGCTCGGGTAAAGCCCTTTTTCTGGCGTCGTTATGAATGGGTCGTATGGGTAAATCGAGAATTCGCGTGCTGATCGTCGACGACTCCGCAGTGGTTCGTCAGACCCTTAGCGATGTGCTGTCGAGCGATCCCGAGATCGAGGTGATCGCGACCGCGGGCGATCCCTTTGTGGCCGCAGACAGAATCAGCGAAGAAGTTCCCGATGTGATCACTCTCGATATCGAAATGCCTCGCATGGATGGGCTGACGTTCTTGCAGAAGATCATGTCGCAGCATCCGATACCGGTTGTGATTTGCTCGAGCCTGGCGGAGGAGGGAACGCAAAGCGCTCTGAAGGCGCTCGACTACGGAGCCGTCGATGTGATTGCCAAGCCTCGCATGGGCAGCAAACAATTTATCGAGGAATCGCGGACCATCCTATGTGAGGCGGTCAAGGCCGCGGCCGGAGCTCGTTTGCTTCCGCGCAAGCCAGCCCGCGTGGTTGAGCCCAAGCTGACCGCGGACGCAATTCTATCTCCCGCTACTCACGCCATGGCCGAAACTACTGAGAAAGTCGTCGCGGTGGGCGCCTCTACCGGCGGGACCGAAGCGCTTAAGGTGATGCTGGAAGCGCTGCCCCCCGATTGTCCCGGCATCGTGATCGTGCAACACATGCCCGAGCTTTTCACGCGGGCTTTTGCCGATCGCCTGGACACGCTATGCCGCATCACTGTTAAAGAGGCGCAGTCCAACGACACCGTTCTGCGCGGACAGGCGCTGATCGCGCCGGGCAATCATCACATGCTGATTAAGCGCAGCGGCGCTCGCTACTATGTCGAGATCAAGGACGGACCGCTGGTATGCCGGCATCGCCCGTCAGTCGACGTGTTATTTCGTTCGGCCGCGCGTTATGCCGGACAAAACGCCGTGGGAGTAATCCTCACTGGAATGGGAGATGACGGGGCTCGCGGAATGCTGGAGATGAAACAGGCAGGGGCGAAAACCATTGCGCAGGACGAGGCGACCAGCGTGGTCTTTGGAATGCCGAACGAGGCTATCAAGCGCTCCGCGGTCGACAAGGTTGTGCCTCTGGAAGCTGTTGCCGGAGCCATGCTCTCTTATGCGCGATGAAAGCCCGTCGAGAAACTATTACCAGCAAGGAGAGCGGCCGTAGTCAAATCGAATATGAAACTTCAAACGGCTCCCGCCAAACTTCGCAAAGATAACGGTCACGACTACGGGCGGGCGCTCGAGGCCGCGACGAAGGTAGGAACGGGCGCGCAGATTGTTTCTATTCTGAGCAGCGCTGAGCACGAGTTACACTCACTAGCGGTGGTCGTCAACCGCACGATTGGATCGACGGCAACGGCGTTCCAAGGATTGATCGGGCACACCGACACAATTCTGGGGCTCGCGGCGGCCATCATCAGCTGCGTTGAAAATGATAATGTCAGCTCGGTGCTGCCGAAAGTGCAAACTCTGGGCGCTGCGGCCCGTAGCTTTATAGCGGAGAGGCTGGAGGCGAGTGCCGGAGTGCTGGAGACAGTTACCGCCGAAGTGAAGCTGCTGCACCAACTTTCCGGAGTAGCCGAGAGTCAGGAGAACGTCGCGCTCGAAATCAAAGCGTTGAGCGTGCTTACGGATATCGAGGTTGCGCGCCTGGGCAGCGTGGGTTCAGGGTTTCAGTACCTGGCGCACGAATTGTCCGAATTCTCGAAATCAGTCCTCGATGATACCCATACTCTCGCCAGCCATACTGCTGATCGCCGTACCGCGGTTGAAGCGACGCGCAGCGTGCTCTTAGCCGAACTGCCGCGGCTCCGCGAGGAGTTGACGCGCATCGAGGTTGACCTGGGGAGTACCTTGGCCGCGGTGGATTCCAGCCTGAAATCACTCTCGAGTACGCCTACACAATTCAAGGCCAGCGTGGAAGAGATTGCTGCTCTGATCACCGGAGTGATCTCCGCCATCCAATCCAACGACATCACCCGTCAGATGGACGAACATGTGCAGCGGGCCTTCGCGCTCATTGCCGCCAGAGTACGCAGCGGCGAAGACACGAATATGATCGCCGAAGAGATGCCGCAGAGCTATGCCGGACTAATTATCCAGGTGGCGCAGATGAAAACCGTCCAAAACAGCGTCACCAAATGGATCTCGCAAATCAGGAGTTGTATGAGCGGCATTTTGGGAGTTGGCACCTCAGATTTAGTAGGAATCGGACCCATGGTGCTGGAGCACGAGCGCTCCGTTTCTTCTCAGCTTGCTCGCATCGCGGCGCTCGAGCACTCAGGTCAGGCCTACGTCAAAAAAATCCAGCACACCTTGGGCGGACTTTCCAACCTGATGCAACTGGTAAGCGAACATTTGCAGAGATCCAAGTCAATCCGCGATCGCCTGCGGCTGCTTGCCTTCAACTCTATCATCGAAGCCAGCCACTTGGACGCGCAAGCCGATGCCATCCTCGCGATTTCAAAGTGCATCAAGGATATTTCGGCCAGTTGGGGTGACATTACTTCGCACTCGGAGCAAGTCATGCAAGAGATCCTGACCCTGGTCGAGCGCACAAACCTCGTTATGGAGGCCTTCTCGCCGGCGAGCAACGAGAGGCTGCGCGAAGCGCAGGCCGAAACCGCGACCGGGCTGGAGAATTTGCGCGCCGCCGCCGAATTCACCGACCAGCAGGCCCAGAAGATGAAAGCTGCAATGGAGGAAATGCAGGCTAAGATCTCGGAGATCGGCATGAGCACGGATCTTCTGGATACTTGCGTCGGTCGAGGCCATTCGGCGTTGATCGCAATTGAAGCTTTGGCACGCCAACTCGAAGAAGATTATCCAGGCGTGAAGCTGCAATACGACGCGGCGGAAGCCGAACAACGGTATGCAGCCGCCTACACCATGGAACTGGAGCGCGAGGTCCTGCGCGCGGCGCTTGATGGGAAACCTTTGCCGATGATTCAGACTACGTTTTCGGGGAATAGCGCCGAGTTATTTTGATTTCTACTCTTGCATTCTGGGCTTGAATTCGAGTTTGTATTTTTGAGTTAAGCCGGTGAAGCGAGAAGTGTCAACCCGACGGTGTGAGGGCCAACCATGAAACGAGTTCTAACTGTGGACGATTCGAGCAGCGTTCGGCAGATGGTGGTGCTTACCTTGCGCAACGGAGGCTATGAAGTAGCCGAGGCGGTCGATGGCAAAGATGGACTGGCCAAAGCTTCCGCCGGCAAATTCGACCTGATCGTTACTGATTTGAACATGCCAAATATGGATGGCATTGAGATGATGACAGCGATTCGCAAACTGCCCGCGTATTCTTTTACTCCCATGCTCATGCTTACCACCGAATCGCAAACGGAGAAGAAAGATGCTGGACGAAAAGCCGGCGCCACCGGCTGGATCGTCAAGCCCTTCAACGCCGATAAGCTACTGGCAACCATTCAGAAACTGGTCAAATAGTAGAAATTGAAAATACAATGAGTTGGTGCAGCGACATTCGCGCCTTCGGATCACGAGGAAACATGGATCAGCTATCGAGGAAGTTCTCACGGACCCCACTCTTCTTCGCAAACTCTTTCACCAAGACTCTTCCACTGAACGTCGTGCGACGATAATCGTTTTATGAAAGTCGCGAGCCGTAGGGGCGAAACAACCATCAACGCCGTAATTCTCGATTACGGCGAAGTACTTTGTCATCGCCCGTCGCGGGCGGAATTTCATCGGCTGGCGAATGCATTTGGGGCTGATAGCAGCGCGTTTCCCGCGTTGTGGGAAAAGAACCGCGGAGCCTTTGACCGCGGCGACATGACTGCGGAAGCCTATTGGAGCGCGCTGGCGGAGAATGCCAGTGCAGAACTCAGTGCCGAGCAGTTGGATGAAATTTCCAAATGGGATGTGGAGATGTGGGGCAATGCGAATGCTCGAATGGTGGCCTGGCTGAGAGAGTTGCGCGAGGCCGGAATCAAGACCGCACTACTTTCCAATATTCATCCTGCGATGATTGCTTACTTGCGGGAGAATTTCGACTGGTTGGAGCTGTTCGACTTCAAGACATTCTCCGCGGAAGTTCGCCTGATCAAGCCCGAGCCCGCGATCTATGAACACACGCTTCGCGGCCTGGCCACCGCGCCCCACGAGACGCTATTTGTGGATGATCGTGAAGTGAATGTCCAAGCGGCGCGGAATTTCGGCCTTCACGCTCTGCGCTTTCAATCGGTGAAACAACTTCGCCAGGATTTGGAAGCGATCGGATTTCCCATCCTGCCTGTGGCTCTGGAATGAATCCTACTGGCGTTGAATAACGATCAATTCCAGTTCGTCGGGGGGAAGTGTGACGGATAAATTCACATTGCCTTCCATGCCAGACTTCTCCTCGACCAAAGCGAGATTCTGAGTTTTGCTGATGCGGTAGCGCTTCATTTGGAATTTCCTTTTCGCCCACGGCAAATTGTTAATGGTGAGATTGTAGCCGGCATTGTCACGATAAACCACGTCAGTCCGGGGCGGAAGAAACTTCACTTTGGAAAAATCAGGCATGCCGCCGCCTGTCTTCGTCAACTCTGGCGGCATTTCCATCACGTGCGGCTTGAACCCCTCAGGAATTCTATAGTTGCTGATTAATATCTGAATCGTGTTGCCGTCGGCCGAGCGCCCTGCGAGGGCCGAGAAGCCGAAGGTATCCGTTCCTTCCACCGAAAACCGCTGCGGGGTGTCAAGCATTCTGCCCATCGCCTGGAAGGTATACGCAGTTTTGAAAAACTTCCCATCCGGGTTGGAGAGACCCATCCAGGCAGCGTCGCCGCGATAGAACTGCGCGTGGTCGATGGGAGCGTCCTGAATATAGCTCAGCACCGCGCCGAGGTAAGCCGCGTTGTCTTCACCCTGAAGTGTAGCCTTCTCGGCGTCGGTAAAATCTGCGCTCAGATTCCATTCAGAGAGAATGCTCTCAGCTTTGGGGAAGCCATGAGTATCCAGAATGCCGCGAATTTGCTGGGCCAGACGCACGGCATCATAGGGATCGGCCGAGCCGTCGGCATAGGTGTGCCAGGAGTAAAAATCGAGAGGCACTCTATGCATGGCGCAGTAATCGATAAAGCCTTCGCGGTAGCCTCCGTCGTCGTAGGGGAAGGCCTTGCCGTCGCCGCCAACCTTGAGCGCCGGATCCACTGACTTCAACGCTCGTGCGGTCTTCTCGTATAAAGAATAAAACTGCTCAAGGGTGCCCGACCAGAACAGGCCGTCGGGCTCGTTCCAGAATTCCCAGTAACGAATTTCGTAATGGAAGCCGCTGGCCCAGCCCTGGTTGTAGTGCATGGCGATGTGCTTCACGACGTTGGCGAATTTGTCGAAGTCCGCAGGTGGATTGATGTTCGAACCCCAACTGCGGCCGATGCGGTAATAGATTTCCGCGCCTGTGGCGCGAATTGCGGCCAGCACTTTGTCGGTCGGAGCGAAGTTGTAGCTTTCCGGCTTCTCCGCATCGGCCTTCCAGTCAGGAAAAATGATGCTGGCATTGCCCGTCTTCACAACACCAGCACGTTGTGAGGAGTCTGGAATCAACCAGGTGAGCAACCCGTTATCCAAGGTGAATTGGGAGTCGACCTCGGTAGGTCCCATGAAATCGTGAGTGCGAACCTGGTTGATGCGCAGCTCTTTATATTGTTGAACCAGGTTTGGCAGTCCCGCCATGAGAGGGCTGGGCGGGCCATTCACTCCCTGAAAAGAGCGGATAGTACCGATGACTTTACCGGCATCTACGTGTAAGTTACGAAAACCTGTGGTTGTCGCGTCTTGTGTGAAGGCGAGCGAGCAGAGCAAAAGAGGGCAGAGGCAATAACGGGAAATAATCTTCATCAGCGAAACTCCTAGCGACTTCAGTGAACCTAACTTGGTCACGACAGTTGGTTATGCCTTCATCTTCTTCTGTAACAGCGCCAGTAGCGGCCGATCGAGCTTGTGGCCCTGCCAATGTTCGAATTTTGTTCCTGAACGTTCCGTGTCGAGCACACCAAAAGGGCCTCGGAAATTCCACAAGGCCCATCCGGAATTCAATTCGCCCAAAACGTCGAGAGTGTCGTTGAACCACGCTAGCACCACATCGGGCGGAGTGTGCTTGTAACAGCCCATCTCGCCGAAGTGAATGGGTATCCCCTGGGCTGCCAGGCCGGCCCAAGGCTGGAAATCTTTTTCGAGCTTCTGGCGGTCGCAAACGACGTTCCCTTTATCGTTCTTGAGCGGCCATGTAGGTAAAGGTTCGGAACCGCTGAGAATACCGCGCACCCACTCGCACTGATGATGCGTGACTTGAATTGGGTTGTAGGTGTGGCAGCTTTGCAGCATGCCGGTATTGACGAGATCGGGAATCGGCGCACCGCCTCCCGGATAGCCATCGGTAACAACCAGGCGCTGCGGGTCGCGCGCGTGAATCGCTTCCGCGGCAGCCTTGGCCACACGCGTGTAGTCCTTAGCGTGACGTTGTAGGAACTCGGGGTTGAACAAGTCCGTCGTTTTGACGGGCCCATGTCGCCGGAGTTCCGCCATTTCAGCCGCGTTCGGCAGAGCTACCGGTTCGTTCACCAGGTTGAAGCTGAGCCGTTGGCTGGGAATGCCCTTGTAACGGTCGGCGAAGAACGTCCACTGATGGATGAAAGCGTCGAGGGTATGCGCATCGCTGAAGACGCTGGTTTTTTCCTTGGTTACCGCAATGCCCGTAAGCCCTTCGTCCATCGTATCGAGAATGCACAGGCCGGGTGCGCGGTGCAGACAAATGTTCATGTGAATTCCGTATTGCTCACCCAGGCGGATGGCCCGATCTATCGGCTCGATCTTTTTTTCGTCGATGGCGAAGAGATCGGGAGCGGTCCAGAAACGGTAATCCATTGGCAGCCGCACCCAGTTGAAGCCCCAGTCGCGAATCCAGCGGAAGTCATTTTCGAGAAACATCCCATCATTTTTGTAGGGGAAATATTTCATCCAATCGGGATCGGTCGAGAAATACTCGAGCAGATTAAAACCATACCAGCGCGGATTTTTCACTGGTGTGCTCTGCTCGGAGAATGTGATACCCGCAAATGCGGAGGGAAGAATCGCGGCGGAAACAACCATAGTGGCGGATTTCAAGAGACTGCGGCGTGTGAGACGAGCACGGCGAGGCTTCGAGGGCTGTCGATCGGACCGGATTCCCTTATTCTCCATCGATCCTCCTTGCGTCGTTCAGCGTTACCTCACCATGACCGGTGCCTTTTCCGTCCACAATTTTGTGATCTCTTCCAGAGAGCGGCCTTTGGTTTCTGGAACCAGCCATCCTACAAGAAGAATGGTCAACAGCGCTCCGGCGCTGAAACACCAGAAAGTGCCGTCCGATCCCAGACCTTTCTGCATGATGGGAAAGAGTTGATTGCCCGCGTAGCCGACCAGCCACAGCGCGGTTGTGGCGATGGACATGCCGCGCCCGCGAACCTTGGTGGGATAGATTTCCGAGATGATCACCCAGCATGCTACGCCATTCCCGAAAGCGTGACCAGCGACGAAGCTCATCACAAAAACCAGCACGGCAAGGCCGCTGCCATGGACGTGATAAAACCAGCCGACCAGTGCGAACGAAACGAATTGCACGGCGGTTCCGGCCAGGATTAGAGTCTTGCGGCCGGCTCGGTCGACGAGCCATAGCGCGAAGAGAGTAAAAACAAGATTGATCAGGCTCACCAGCACGGAGTGAAAGAACGCGTCGCCCGTGGCCGTTCCGGCGGCGCGAAAGATTTCCGGCAGAAAAGAAAAGAGCGGAGTGATTCCGCTGATCTGTTGCAGGCCTGCGAGCATGATGCCTAATAGAAGAGGGCGCCGGAAGGTGGTGAAGAGTTCCGAGATGTGGCCCTCTTCAGCCTCCAGCGAAGTCTCGATGGCAAGCGCCTCGTGCTGAGCGGCTTCCGCGCCGTTGATTTTTGCCAGTACGGTAATCGCCTGATCGCGCCGGCCCATTTTCATGAGCCAGCGCGGGCTTTCGACCGCGGGTAAAATCATGATGCCGAAGAGAATCGCGGGCACTACTCCGGCCAGAAACATCCAGCGCCATCCGGTGGAGACGTTCCAGGCTTCGCTACCCATGCGCTGGATCAGCATGTTGACGAAGACGGCCGCCAGAATTCCAACTACGATGCCAAGCTGGTAAAGCGTCACGCAACGGCCGCGAACGCGTGTGGGAGCAATCTCGGCAATGTAGTTGGGAGAAATCACCGAGGCGGCTCCAATGCCCAAGCCGCCGATCAGCCGCCAGAAAACAAATTGATGGAGGCTGGCCGCGAAGAGCATTCCTACGGACGAAAGCGCAAAGCACAGGGCGCAAAGTGCCAGTCCTTTTTTCTTGCCGAGATAGTCGGCCACGGTTCCCGCCACGGCACAACCGGCGATGCAACCGACCAGCGCGCATCCCGCAGCCCAACCGATGCCCGCGGCGTCGAGATGAAAGAGTTGGCTCAGGTAGCCAATTGCGCCGCTGATCACGATGTTGTCGTATCCGAACAGCAACCCGCCGAGCGTCGAAACGCTGGCTGCAATGATCAGTGGAGTCCGCGAATGCGCTGTACCGGATGCAGCGTTCAGTTTAGTTGTCTGCATGAGCCGTGGGCGCGAGGTCCGCCGCAGTTGATTGCGAAGATTCGAGCATCGCTTTCGCTGCGAGAATGAAGCCGATGGTATGCGCCATGCCTGCGTGCCACGGCGCGGAACACGTCATCTGCGGAGTGTGATCGGGAATTACTACTCCGTCGAAGCGATTGCGGTGAAGGATCGCGAGAATGCGAATCATATCGACATCGCCTTCATCGATAAAAGTTTCGTGATAGTGCGGAACCTTCCCGACTACATTGCGCAGATGAATGTAGGCGATCTTGCCTTGCCGGCTATACCGATCGACAGCGTCGTAAATATTCCCTTCGGTCATTTCGGCGAGAGTACCAACGCAAAGTTCGAGTGCGTTGCTTGGGCTGGGGGCGAGATCAATTAATCGTTGATACATCGTCGGCTGGTAGACCAAACGAGGCTGCCGGCGCATGGTTGGCATGGGAGGGTCGTCGGGATGCGCGGCCAATCTTACACCCGCTTGCTCGGCGACTGGAATTACGGATTCCAGAAATCTCTGTAGACGACGCCAGAGTTCTTCGTGCGAAATCGAAGCCAGGGTGCCAGCCGGCGCGTTTGGATCGTAGACCATGTTCCAGATCATCCCATTCGGAATGGGCGCGTCATCGGCGGGACCGCCCATACCCAATGTGACGGCGCGCCCACGACCCAAAGGCGCGGTCACGCGGCCGCACACGCCCGCCAGGCTGAAGTTATAACCCAGCACAGGAATGCCGGCTTCTCCGAGGCGGCGAATGATGGTCTTTACTTTTTCGATCTGCTGTGGGCGCTGCGGACCCTCGAGGAGAATGTCGTGCCAGTGCGCGGGATCGAGATTCTCAACCGCAGCCAGCACGAGTCCGGCGTCTTCAATCTCTTTGCGCAGAGCCTTGAGTTCTTGCACGGTCCAGAGCTGATTGGGATCGCCGGCAACGCCCCAAGCTTCATATTTCCCGCCGCTAGGCTGATTGTTACGAGGATTTGACGAACCCTGATTGAAATAATCGACGAGATGAACCACTACGTGAGTGCAACCGGCCTGGCGCGCGAAGTCGTAATAATCGCGTGTGAGCATGTGGCGATAAAGACCGAGGCCTATCTTCATAGGCGATTTCCGATGCCGGCGCCGTAATCCGGGCTGAGGACTTGTCCGTTGATTTCCGCGGCGAGGGGCGAGCAGAGAAAGACAAAGGCGTCGGCGATCGACTGCGGGCTGTTTCTCCTTCCAAGAGATACACGCAAGACGAATTCACGATAGGCCGGATCTTCGTCGAACACTTTCAATGAACTGCCTGCAGCGACATTGCCCGGGGAAACGACATTCACGCGAATGCCGGTCAGCGCGTATTCGAGAGCGAGACTGCGGGCAAGATTTTCCAACGCGGCTTTGGCCGAGGCGTAGGCGGGGATTTGCGTGTGCGGCATGCGCGCTACATAAGAAGATGTGAAGATCAGGTGGCCGGAAATTTTGTTCTCCATCCAGTGGGCGAGTACGGCGCGCGCCAGATAAGTTTGAGCGAAATAATTGAAGCGAAAGATACGCTCGTATTCACCTTCGGAGGTGGTTGCGAAGGGATGCAGTCCGCAGCCGCCAGCATGGCCAATAACAGTATCCATCTCCGGAAATTTTTCGACAGCCGCATTTACTACATTGTCTACCTGCTTGGAATCGGTGATGTCGGCGGGAAAATATAAAAAAGAGGAGGGAGAGATCCCCCACTCACTGAGCATTCGCTCGGCGTGATCTTTCGTCTTGATGTCGGTGAGGACCAGCGCGGCGCCACTGGCAGTGAGCCTCTTCACCATGTGCTCGGCGATCGCGCCCAGAGCTCCGGTGATCAGAATCGTCTTACCGGTGAGATCAATACCGATCATCTTTCGCGACTCGCGTTGTAAATCAATGGCTTGTTGTCGGTCATTCTTTGTCGTTCATTTCTTTGTTGTTGATTCTCGAAAGCACTTCATGACCTGATTCTGTGACAAGCACGTCATCCTCGATGCGCGCGCCCCCGCCGCGCTCTGGCACATACACACCCGGTTCGATTGTGATCACCATTCCCGGTTGCAGTAGCACCGTCTCTCCGGGAAGAATCAGAAAGCCGGGATCATGATAGCGGAAGCCGACGTGATGGCCAGTGTGATGGGTGAAGAAAGCGCCCAGTCCTAGAGCGGTTATCGTATCTCTTGCCAACGCATCAATGTGTCCGGCGGAAACTCCGGGGGCAATGGCGTCTACGGCAATTCTTTGGGCTTCTGTGACGAGCGCGAGGATCGGCTCAACCGCGGGGCCGGGTTCGCCGACGGCTGCAGTCCGCGTGAGGTCGCTCCAATAACCGTTGACGCATGCAGCTAGTTCAATTAAAACCAGGTCGCCGTTTTGCAGGTGACGGCCAGTGGAGCGATTGAATCGACCCGCATGGGCGCTGTTGGGACCAGATTGCACCATAGCCCAGCCGCGCGAATGAAATATGCCATCGCGGCCTATCTGGCAGTAAATTGCGGACTCCACCGCAGCGGCAACTTCAGCTTCAGAAATTCCTGGTTGCAAATTCGCAGAGAAACCTTGAAGGCCAACATTAGCAACCCGATTCGCCAAACGGATGGCATCGGTTTCTCCCGGAGTTTTTCTTAAGTAGAGGTCCGCAAAAGCGGTTTGGCAGTGCATGTCAGGCTTTGCCGCAAGCGCCGAAAGCTGCTGAGCGAAACCTTCCGGCATTGGAATTTGTTCGGCGGCCTGAATGGGCAAAGAACTTCTGGCAGCACTTGAATTCATTCCCACGTGTTCGGGCTTGATCTTTGCTCTGACCAGTTCACCGCCAATCGCCGACACTAACGCCGAATACGGATCGCTGCATTTGAGATCGCCCCAGGGATATTCTTGAACGCGCACACCGACGGGCACGTGGTCTCGCGGTTCAATCTGCGGAACGAAGAGCATAGGCTCAGCGTCCGCAAAATAAATCAGCAAAGACGCCCCCCAGAACGGAAAATAACCGGAGAGCATGAGGAGTTCATCGGGCCGCCAGGCGATCCAGGCTTGCAGATGATGCCGGCGAAGAAATGCGCGGATTTGTTCTGCGCGAGGCGGCGTTGCACCCACCAGATTTTCAGTCACGAGGTCCGTATCCACAAACGAATTGCATTCAGTTACATGATGCCGTACTTCTCGAAGGCTTCTACCGCGCTGCTGCCTTGTTCAATGGCTTTTCTGACCAGCTTTTCGCCGCGAGCTTTTTCCAGCGCGCGGGTAAAGACTTCGAGTTCGGCCTCGGCGGGGACCAGCAAGACCCCATCGATATCGCCGAAAACAATGTCTCCCGGCCGGACACGGACACCGCCGATCTCTACGGGAATGCGGAAATCGACCACTTTGTAGCGCGGCGCGGAATCTTGTCCGTAGGAGCCGAAGCCGAAGGTCGGAAAGCCCATATTAAGGATGGCTTTGGTGTCCCTTACATAGCCATTCAAGACGGCGCCGCGGCTGCCTAATTTTCGGGCGCGCGTGCTCATCAGTTCGCCCCAGAGCGCATTACGTGGCGAGGAGCCGGTGTTGACATAGACCTCGTTGGTGTTCAGATCGTCGAGCGCCTCGAGCATGAGGCCGAAGGATTTCTCCATCAACTTGTTGGCGCTACCTGCAATTTTTTCGGCAAAGACATCGACGGCGAGCACCGGCATAGCGCGTCCGATGACGACCATATCCTGTCGGAGCGGCTGAATCTGCGGTGGGAGAAATTGATGCTGCAGTTCCATTTTGTCCATCACATCGCCGACCACACAGGTGAAAAGCTCGCGCAGCACGATGGCGAAGAGTTCGTCGTCGGAGTTCCACAGTTTTGTGCTCACCTGCGTGCGCCTTCTTTCGCACGCGCTGCTTTGATCTTTTCCACGAACTGGCGCGCCAGATTTGTGATGGATGCGAAATCGCCATTCTTGGCTCCTGCTGTTAAGTTGCCTCCTACGCCGACGGCAACCGCCCCGGCGCGGATCCAATCGGCGACATTCTCCAGGGTAACGCCGCCGGTCGGCATCAACGATGCTTGCGGTAGCGGTCCTTTCACCGCTTTGACGAAGGCGGGGCCAAGAATCTCGCCAGGAAAAACCTTCACAACATCGGCGCCGCACTCCATGGCTGCGACCACTTCGGCGATGGTTCCAGCACCGGGCATGTATGGGATTTGGTAACGATTACAGAGACGCGCTGTCTCGGAATTCAACGCGGGACTGACAACGAACTGTGCCCCGGAGAGAATGGCTATGCGGGCGGTCTCCGGATCGAGAACCGTGCCCGCTCCCAGCAGAATGTTTCCCGAGAATTTCTTGGCCAGATGCTCAATGACGCTGCTGGCTCCGGGCACCGTGAACGTGATTTCAAGCGCGGCGACCTCGCCCAAGCCGCAGGCCTCGGCAATGTGAGCAGCCTGCTCAGGGCTCTCCGCCCGGATGACGGCTACCAGGCCACCCGCCACAATTTTCTCTAACACTTTTATTTTCGCAATCGGCATAAGTTCGATACGAGATTATCACTCTAAAAACGGCTCGCCCTTGCGCGCGTATCTACGAGCAACTTCTTCATTCAGCTTGATGCCGAGTCCGGGCTTGTCCGAGAGGTGAATGAATCCATTTTCAATCACCGGCCCGGGAGATCCCTCCACGAGATCATTCCAGAAGGGCACGTCGGAGGCGTGAAATTCGAGTGCCAGAAAGTTTGGGATGGCTGCGCAAAAGTGCGCCGAAGCCAGAGTCCCTACCGGGCTGCTGATGTTGTGCGGCGCTACCGGCATGGTGTGCGCATCGGCGAACTGCGCGATGCTTTGCGCAATACTCAAGCCACCAACTTTCTGAAGATCAGGAGTTACCACGCTCAAGGCATGCTGCGCGATGATTTCCTCGAAGCCTTCGAAGAGAAAGAGATTTTCTCCCGTCGCAATAGGTACACGCACTTTGGAACTCACTTCCTTTAGCGCCGCAGTATTGCTGGGCGGGACCGGGTCTTCCAGCCAGAGCAGCCGAAAAGGCTCCAGTTCGCGCGCAATTTTCACGACGTCGCTGGCGTTGTAACGCCAGTGGCAGTCAACTGCGATGTCAGTATCGTGCCCTACGGCGTCGTGCACCGCTCCGATCAAACTCACCATGTGGTCGATGGCGCGATTGCTCAGCGCGCGGTTGTGCGGATCGGGACCTTCCGTGCCGGGCACGTCGAGATCGAACTTCAGCGCGGTGAAGCCTTGCGATCTTTTCTTGAGCGCCTGGCGGCGATAGTCTTCGGGCGAGGCCGGAGGCTCGTCCGCGATCTCGCCGTAATAGTCGCGGCTTGCGTGGGCTTGAGTCTTTGCGTCCCATGAGGCTGGGCGGGAGCGCAAGATTTCATCGAGGCTTTCGAGCGCTTCGCCGCCGTGGCAATCGGCGTAGACGCGGACGCGATCCCGAAACTTTCCTCCCAGCAGTCGATAGATAGGGATTTCAAGCCACTGGCCGAGAACATCCCAAAGCGCGGCTTCGATGCCGCTGATCGCGTTATAAATGATGCCCGCCACCGAACCTGCACCCGAAGTAGCGAGTTGCATCTTGCGGAAAAGACGATGAATGTCGCGGGCGTCTTCGCCAAGCAACAGAGGCTCGAGCGAGCGCAGAATCGAAGTAAGACCCGGGGCGAAAAAACATTCGCCCAGGCCGGTTATGGCTTCGTCCGTTTCAATTCGGACGAAAGTCCAATCGAAATTTCCTTCTACCACTGCGGTTTTGAGGCGGGTGATCTTCAACGGTTTACTTTCTTGGTCGCGAAGAAGACAAGGTAACACAACGGAAATTTCTAAGAGTTTACGCACCAGTGTAAACTTCTCAGCAGATTCATGGAAATGGCGAAGACCACTGTAACGTTTGGAGAGATCATGCTGCGCCTGGCCCCGCCGGGCTTCGAGCGCTTCCTGCAGAGTCCGCACTTTGCGGCGACGTTTGGTGGTGGCGAGGCTAATGTCGCCGTGGCTCTCGCCGGCTTTGGCTTGCCGGCGGCTTTCGTTACGGTTCTTCCTGAAAAAAACGCAATCGCCGAGGCAGCGATTGGGGAGTTACGACGCTTCGGCGTGGATACTTCCGGCATCGTCCGTGGTCAGGGACGCATGGGGATTTATTTTTTAGAAGCGGGCGCCAACCAGCGTCCCTCGAAAGTTATTTATGATCGCGAGTTTAGCGCGATCGCTCTGGCCAAATCGAGGGATATTGATTGGGACATCGTTTTCCAGAGCGCTGTTTGGTTTCACATCACAGGAATCACTCCCGCCATCAGCGCGACTGCGGCCGACTTGGCGCAGGAGTCAGTGCGCCGCGCGCGTGAGAAGGGGATTACAGTTTCCTGCGATCTCAATTACCGCAAGAACCTTTGGAAATGGGGAAAGCCCGCCGCAGCAGAGATGTCTGAACTGATGAAGTCGGTCGATATCGCCATCGCCAACGAAGAAGATGTACAGATGGCACTGAGCATCAAGGCCGATGTGGACGTGCATTCCGGACAACTGGATCGGGGGCAATACGAAAAACTTACTGCCAAAGTGCTGGCTGAGTTTCCCAATTTAAGAGCGATTGCCATTACATTGCGGGAGTCGAGGAGCGCTTCGCAAAACGGATGGTCCGCTTGTCTGAACGATCGCGAGCACTTTATAGTAAGCCGCGCTTACGAAATTACTCATATCGTTGACCGGGTGGGCACGGGTGACAGCTTCGCTGCCGGGCTGATTTACGGCTTGCAGAGATTGTCGACTCGGGCCGATGCGCTTGAATTTGCAGTCGCCGCAAGTTGCCTGAAACATTCCATCCCCGGAGATTTTCACCGTTGCAGCGTCGAGGAAGTCGAAGCTCTGCTCAAGGGCGGGGGATCGGGAAGGGTGCAGAGATAAGTAAAGCCGCGCACCTAAAGACGACCCGCTCGCAGTCGGCGCTGCCTTTCCGCGCAACAGAACTTTCATAAACGACTTTGTTAACCTCTCACCCGATGCCAACCGCAGAAGCACGATATAATTTTTTGACAGATATGCCGAGCCTGCGGTATGCGTTGGTCGCCTACGTCAAGAGTCCAGTGGGAGAGTTCGTGGAGAAGCTCCGGCGGGAGCTGCATCCTGAATTGCCTCATCTGGCGGCGCATCTAACGCTGCTGCCGCCCCGGCCTTTGCAAGGTAGCGAACAGGCGGCGCTGCAGGTGCTCGCTGGAATTTGCGGTCGAACCGAGCCCTTTGAAGTTGCTCTGGACGACATGGAATCGTTCGTTCCGACTACAGCCACGGTTTACATCCGCGTAGGACAAGGCGCGTCGCGCTTGCAGGAGTTGCATGATCAGTTGAACACTCGAGCGCTCTCTTTTTGCGAAGAGTGGCCTTATGTTCCCCATCTCACAATCGTGAAAATGCCGACTGAAGCAGCAGCGGAACAGGCTTTACAGATTGCCCGCGAACGGTGGAGTGAGTATTCCGGCCCCCGCCGCATCCTGCTCGATCGGCTGACTTTCGTGCGCGAAGATGCGCAAGACTGCTGGGTGGATCTGGCTCCAGTGTCCCTCGGCGGCAGCCTGGTTTCGCCATAACTTTCTGCTGATTACCTGCCCTGTTACGTTACCCCCTCCCGGCGTACATGGCCCCTGGTACATTTCCCTCCCGTGCATTGCGGAGCGGGGGAGCGCACTGTAAACCGAAGACAGGGAAATGTGCTGAATGCCGCGCCCGTTGCCACTTCAGGCGGGCCGATTTCAGCCGGAGGACGCAGCATGCAGATCGGGGTCTACGGTTCGGGTTATTTGGGAACGGTGATTTCGGCGTGCTTGGCGGATTTTGGAACTCCAGTTTCCTGTTGTCATCCTGACCGCACGCGCATGGTCGAAATGGCGCAGGGCAATATCCCTTTCCACGAAAAAAATCTGAAAGAGATCATCCGGCGCAACGTGCGAGCAGGACGGCTGGCATATTCCACCGACATCGAATCTTTTGCGCGCAAGACGCAAGTAATTTTCCTGGCGGAAGATGACGCCGACAATCTGGCCGATGTGGCGATGCGCATCGCCAAGCTGGCGGCGAAGCCTCCGATCCTGACGATTGTCACTCCGGTATCGGTGGGCACAGCCTCGGCGATCGAGAAAAGTTTGAAGGATGCGGGCTTGCAGGGCACGATCGTTTCGCAGCCCATGTTTTTCACCGACGGTTGCGCGGTGGAGGATTTCAACTGGCCGGACCGGCTGATTCTGGGTTCGACTTCGAACGAAGCGGTGCAGATTCTCAAACAGATTTTTCATCCGCTGGTGATGCGCGGCGTGCCCGTGATTGTGACCAACCAGGCGACGGCGGAACTGGTGCGGGAAGCCGCGACGGCTTTCGTGGCGACCAAGATCTCTTTCATCAACGAAGTTGCGACGTTGTGCGAACGCGTGGGCGCCGACGCCGTGAATCTGGCGCTGGCTCTTGGGCTGGATAAGAAAATCGCTCCGCGCTGCCTGCAGCCGGGAGCGGGGATGGGCGGCGTGTTTGCCGAGTCCGACATGGATTCGCTGGCGAGTTGGCGCAGTCGAATGGAGTTTCGCTGAAGGTGCTGGGCGCGGCGCGCGATGTGAACCATACGCTTGCCGACCGCCTGGTCGACAAAATTGCGCTGGTGCTGAATTCGGTGGAGAACAAAGATGTAGGAATTCTCGGCCTGGCGTTCAAGCCGAATACGAATTCGGTGGCGGGATCGTCGGCGATGCGGCTGGCGGAGACGCTGGTGGCGAAAGGTGCGCGTGTGCGGGCTTATGATCCGGTGGCGCTGGCGGAGGCCAAGGTGCGGCTGAACGGTTCGGTGCGCTATTGCGAATCAGCTTACGCCGCGGCCGAAGGCATGGACGCACTGGTCGTGGGCACGGGCTGGCCGGAATTTCGCGCCCTCGATTTCGATCGCATCAAGCATTTGCTCAAGCAGCCGATCATTGTAGATACCAAGAACCTGCTGGATGCTCCGCGGCTGCGGGCCATGGGATTTGAATACGTAGGTGTGGGACGCGGGTAATCGATCCTGTAAGACTGCGAAGTTAGGAATTTGTGAAGGAAGTTAGAAAATTGTGGACAAAGATACTTTTACGCCCGCGCCGCAGCCGAAGACCACTGCCCTGCCACACCGTCTTTCTTTATTTATCTCCGGAGTCCTCGATAGCATCTCCTTCGCGCTGTTCTGCCTTTCCTTCGACAACTTGAGGCACGCGTTAGGGGCCGTTTGGTACCGCTTTTCGGGCGAGTGATTAGCTACACTGCTTTTCAGAACTGGATGACGTCCACCTCACTGCTATAGGTAGGCGAAGTTCCCCACTTCTGCCCGGGCTGGTTGTAAGTCAGGAACTGTAGCGTACCTCCGGCTTCGATGAAAGCGGGCGAAACACAGCTGCCGGGTGCCCCCGAGGGCCCTCCCTCAATCGACGGCGCGCAAGGTACCGACGTCTCGTTATTCCAATAAACCGACAAGCCTTCGCTTACGAGGTCGTTCGTGGGGCGTTCAGCAATATTCGTGGCCAAGAGGATATTCGCTCCAACGCTGCCCGCGACGAAGACGGTTTTCAGCTTGGGATAGGTGGCATTAGTCCAGTCAACGAGGTTGTATTCGTAGTCGGTCAGCGGGCCTGACCCTTGCGTTGGACTGCCAAACTGGACCGCTCGAAGACTGTATCCGCAGCCGGGAGTCAGAGTGGTGAACGAGCCGTTGCCGCCACCATACCCGGTGAAGGTCTGTGAACCTGCGCCAATGATTACGCCTGACCAACCGGCAGACAACTCCCATTTGCAACTGCTCGAAGCAACTACAGAGAACAGCCAGGGGTAGCCGGGGAAGGAGAATTCGTATCCGCCATTGGCGCCGATGATGGAGTAATCTAGCGGCTCCTTGACTCCGCCCTGCGACTGGCTTCCCGCTGGCCAAAAGCCGAATCCGAAAGCAAACAGATTGTAGAAACCGGAGTATGTTCCATCCGTTTCGAGGGTGGCCGCCGTGTTGGCTCGGTTGCGGATCAGATCGCAGCCATTAGCCAATCCGTTGACCGTCCCGTAGATGAAGCTGCGGAATTGCCCATTCTCATCCGTCCAGCGGAGGGTGGCGTTAGGGACGCTGGCTTGCACGTCGCCGACCGCGACGCATATCAAGTAGCTCGCGTTGACCGTCGGCGCGGTGATGACAGGCGTAGCCGGCAGGAGCGACGTTTCGTTGAGGAAATCCTTGCGAATTTCGGTGAGGGAGGCGTGGGCCATCCACGGCTCTAACAGCAGGAGGAGCGCGAGAGTCTTCTCAATCATCCGAATCTCCTGAACCTTCCACAGTAGGTCCGGAATGCCCTAACGTCATGGTCGTCGGTCACACGAGAGCGATATCTTTTGGTGGAAAAATCGGTTTCGGGACAGCCGCCGAGTCGCGCCGCGTATAGAGAAAGACAACCCCGGAGATCGGTTGCTATAATCAGCGTGGCGGTGGGAATAGCTCAACTGGCAGAGCACCGGACTGTGGCTCCGACGGTTGCGGGTTCGATTCCCGTTTCCCACCCCAGATTTAAAAAGCTGAGCACACACTTTTGGTCAGTAACTGACTGATAGCCCGCCCTGCAATTTTCGAGCTTGCGTCTCTGAGAGCATCGCTCGCCGGATGGCCGTAGACGCTCATCGTTACCCGGATGTCCCCGTGACGCATCGCCCGCTGCTGAACGCTGATGGGGGTTCCGAGCTCATCCAGCCGTGCACCATAGCTGTGGCGGAAGCTATGTGCTGACACGTGCTCGCTTCCAGCATCCTGACACGCCCGGCCCAGCTTCTCATGGAAGCAAATGTACGAGCGTGGCTTCTTTCCGTTCAGGTCAGGTGAGGCAAACACCCAATTGCGTTGCCCACAAAAATGAAAACCCTGACTCCGTTTTATACCGTCCCAGAGTCAGGGTTTCAGTGGTTGTCCACCCCCGTTGGCACGGAATGCTAGGGGTAGAAATACATTCTGCGAGTGCAGAGCTGACGCCGCAAATGTGATCCCGGTGTCTCCACCAACGTGCGTGGGCACGCCCGAGGCTCCGGCATCGTGCGCGAGCCTGGCGCACGCAGTTTGGTAAGATTCAACGCGACCCGACACTGTGTCATGCTTCCGTGTACCCCACTCGATTGGACTCAGGGAGACCTATGCGAAGGTTTTCGCTGCTTTCAGTCCCGCGCTTTCTTTGAGGCCCACGAACATTGGGAATCAGTGTGGCTCGCGACGCAAGAGCCGGAAAAAACTTTCCTGCAGGGGCTGATTCAAGTCGCTGCTGCGTTCTACCATTTGCAGCGCGGTAACTGTGCGGGAACCATTTCCTTGCTGCAATCTGCCCTGCGCCGACTGGACCGATATCCGGAGGTCTTTGCGGGAGTTGTGGTTGCGCCACTCCGTGTGGCCATCCGTTCATGGCTCGAAGCCCTCGAAACAGCTCCGCAGTCTTCGCCGCCACCCGTTCCACAGCTTCAACTGACGGTCTGAGGCTCAACTTCCCCTTGTATAAAAGTGAACAGTCTATGAAACCGTTAGCGGATAACATTCACTAACATTTAGAAGCGCGGTCGTAGTAGGTTAGCGTCGGAAACTCCAACATTCAGGCGCTCACGACCGCGTTATCTATTTCCGCACAATGAATAGCCATATCGAAAGCTCCCGTGGAAGAGCGCTGTCATTTACGCAGCGGATCGTGGGATTCTGGCCTTACCTGCTAATTGCTATCTCAGTGGTGGGTCTTGCGCTGCTTTGGACTGGCCGCACGTAGGGCTGAGTTGCCAATCGCAGTTTCCACGAACCCCAAAGCCCGTCCCGCGATTAGCGACCACGCGTTTTTCAGATTCCGGGGAATGCACTTTGGATGCGGCCAGCAAACTCCTGCCTCACCATTTCTCAGGACTTCTTGCCAAACCACACACCCGCAATACCCAGAACACCAGCAGTCCCAGCGGAAAGAACCCAGCATCATTAGTACCATCGACCCATGGCAGGCGGGCTGCCCTTGTTCGAGGCGAGTTTCCTTCTCTTTCAGCAGGCGACTTATTTCTTTGGTCAATTCTAGTAGAACCTAGCTAATAAGTACCTGCCTTCTGAGTGTTCAAAAGTGCACAGATTAAGGTGCAACACGAAGGGTAGCATTGTTTTGGAAACGTTGTTCGCTGTGGGGTGCTCTATGGACACAAACACAAGACAAGTTGCGTTATCCGTGCTCGAAAGTCTCAGGCAAGAGCTGGTTTATGCGCGTCTCAACAATGGAGGTCGCGTTCTAGACGTAGCCGATCTCCGCCAGTACATCTACGAGCAGATGGGCCGGATACGGACAGCCGGTCTCGCAATGGATGGACTGTACGGCAACGACAATAGCCGGGGGCAAGAAATCAGCAAGAGCAATGGTCACAATGGAAAAGCGTATCTAGGATAGGAAGTGGCACAAGAGAGAACACTCAGGCAATTTCTTTCGTAGGCGCAACGCTCTGATTGTTGTACTGCGATTTCTGTTCCGTCAAGTTCCTCTGACGGTTCTCATGTGCTTTTCGGATGGCTTCTGGGAAGAAAAGAAACCCGGCGAAGGAACCGCCTATTTTCGCGATTCACCGGGTTAAGACCGAGTCGGGGAGCACCAAGAATCGCATCTGGCAGTTCAGTGGTCGCAAGGGTTCCGTCTTCCTCCAGACGTAGTGTCATCCTTGCCGAGCACTCTGCACACAACCAGAAGTACTCAATCCCCCTAGCAGGGGCTGGCGGGTCGGTCTCCAATTGAAACAGCTTTCCCTCCACAAAATTGCGAAACGAAGCGACGCACAACCGGTTAATACACTTGGCAAGCATCGCTAACCTCCTCTCGGCACGAATGTGCGGCATACCCCTGTTGGAAACAACAACTCCGGGCCGCACTGAGAATGTCGGAAAAGGAACGCGGACAGCGCGGCGGATTATTTCTTTGAAGTCGAGTACACCACCGCTGTAAAGGGCTCGCCACACTCCAAGCAATTTGCCTTCAATCGAGATGTGATCAATCCGCAAGATGGGCACATCCTTTGTGATCGAAACCCGGCGACCTGGGGATTCAGCTTGCGCAGCCAGCGGATCAGTAGGATCGTGAACAGCAGGACGAACAGTCCGAAGGAAATACTGGTGGCATTCATCAAGCGACCTTCCTTGCGAGTGCTGCCGCACCAAACGGGGTGCGCATCCTCACTTGAAAAGCCTAAGGTGAGAGAGCTTCAGATGGACTGGCTTAGGTCAGAAGACCTGAAAGAGGAGAAGGTAGTAACCGCCCCATTCGTTATTATAAGCGTTCTAATCGTGGAGAACAACGCGAGAAGTGAACTATGAACTTCAAGTTTCACCGTTCGTAGCTAATGAAGCCCAATTTCTGGAACTTGTTCATGAAGAAATTGACCCAACCACCATTTGCGCCCATCAAAGAAAGCTCCTTGACTCAAATGAGTTTGGAGTCTTGCCTTTCTGGCTCGTGGGTATTGGCTGACGTAGCGACCTCACACATTCAGTTTCCAATACCCCTTCAGCGGGGCCTCCTGAACTCTCTGCTCAGTCAAGAGCAGATGGAGCGCATTGGCAACTGCATCGGGACGTTTTCCAAGTTGCTCCGCCAAGTCTCGCACGTTGACGACCACATCTCCCGTTGGGTAGCGTTGATGAACGCCCTGAGCATACTCGGAAATTTTGTCGGCCAGCGAACGCAGTTCTTTCTCGCGCCTGCGCTCGGCAGATTTGGCTCGCGCCTCATCGGTTTCAAAGATCCGCATGCAGATCGTCGCGATTCCAACAGCGGAAACTGTCGCTGCGATCCACAGAATTAACGAGCGAAAATCTAGGATTGAGTTCATGACCGGATATTTTTCATTCGAGATCAGGAAGCAAGAGAATACCTTTCTCCGTTGACTGCGAGAAGATTACCGAAGTCCCGCGCTCCGGAGACATCACGGTCGGCTGCAATGGTTTTGACGGGTTGATCGGTTGATCGCTTGAACTCATCGCGTCCTTCCCCAATGACGCAAAAGTCCGGACAGCCTTTGAGCATGGTGCAAACGCTGTGCCTGAGACCACGTGTCAATCTTCGACAATGAAAATGCGGACAGGCATCACCCTGTACGCCGGAGTATCATTTCCGAATTCAGAGAGGCGACCGGTCAATTCTGACCAATCCATTAGTTAGAGAAGCGTCCAAACTGCTGACGCCCTACGACGTTCGAATGATGCTTCATCATCGTCGAGAAGTTGAGGCGATGGTGCGCCTGGTCACCGACCGTTGGGAGATTTTTCCGTTGGCGTAGGCTAAATGTGCTCGTTCCTCTCGGAGTTGCAGTGCTGCCCGGAAAACAATGACTCAACTTACACAAAATAAAGGAATGGTACGGCCCGTGCTGGGCAGAATAGTGCTCACGCTCGTCGTGGCGCGGCTGCCGGTGGCCGTGGGCTCCGCTAGTCCAGCGGCAGCGTGATCTTGGCCTGCCTATCTTTATAAGCCGCATCTCCGGATGGCGTATTCATGCGGCAGCAGCAGAATTGGCAAGTTTAGTGCAGAGTTCGTGGATCACTTCTTGCCTAATCTCGTATTCCAAGATCTCAACCTCGCTTGCTACACCAAAGGTCCGGGAGTTCAAGACTTGGGTCTGCTTTTGAAGGAGGCGGTTGAGTTCGCTTCGCAGTTCTTCGATGCGACGGTTTTCCATGGTGCCTCCCTGGCGAAGTGGCACGTGGTTGATCGAGTCTACAGAAGAAATGCTACTTTCCACCATACCGCCTAAATCTCGGGGTTCAATACAGCAGAGACTGTACGCTAGCGCACACACGGAAGCAGTTCACCGAGCTAGGCGCTATTTTAACGTCGACGGAAGTCAGGCAGTTCGCGCGTATTGGGTGTCGGCGCTAGCAAGGAGCGCCATTATTTCGTCGAGCGTAGCGAGATCGAACTCGCGCATCGAACTAGCATGCTCCAGCGTCTGTCGCACAGCTAAGCGGGGATTGAACAACTTGAGCCGAATGTCGTGATCGTCAGCCCATCGCTGCAAGAACACGAGCATACCCAGACCTCCGCCTTCAATGGCAGAGACTTGCGAGAGGTCGAGCACAATGATTCTGGCGTCGCTTTCCAACTTAACAGCTTCGCGTAGTTTGAGAGCGGCATCGCTCTGTACAATTCTGCCTTCGCACTCGATGACTGCCACTTCTCCAATATTTTCAGTGTGTAAAGTCATACTTTACTCCAACTTTGTCCGATAGGTTGAAAGCACACGCCGTGCCATTGCTTCACGACTGCATTTGCTGAGGTTACGACGCAGGGCAACTCACGTGTTGCGAAGTTTCGGGCTGGAGCCGAGAACATTTGCGCTACAGCAAATGCTGTACCTCTTTGAAAACCCGGAAGTAAATTACCTTGCGCAAAGATCGGATTGGATCAAAGGAGTGCACTGTGCCAGCGGAGCAGGTGAGTAGCTCTGTTTTCTGATTTCTCTGCGATTCGCTTGCCGATATCCCCTTCGATATCGCAGGCATCGCCTATGGAGTCGATGCGCGGTCGCCATGCCTGCCCAGAGGGGGTCTCCAGTTGGCCACAAAGCCCGCCAACGGTGGTTGAGACGATGAATGCGACCCCCCGACTGCTCCCAGCCGCCAAATCCTTTAGAACTGCCTCCTGGCGGATCATGGCTAGCCTGAGCCGCCGGTGGGAAAAAGCAAGCCAAAATCACGACTGCCCTCGGTGGAACACGAAAAAGAACACCGCCACACTGAAACAGCCAAACGCATAGATGAGCGAGGAGAACAGCGTGACCACTGGAACCAGGTCACGCATCACGTTGAGAAGGGTGACGACGAAATTCCACACGAGGAGAGCCGTCATTAGAATCGTTCCGATCAGCGCCAGCAGGGCCGCATTTTTGAGTGTCATGCTCGGAGTATGAACGCTGGGAATGTTGGGGCGCAACTTCGGCTCCTGCCTTAGAAACGGAGACTCGGCAGCGAGACTGTTGGGGGATTCCCTAACCCGGTATTGTCCAAGTTTGAGGTTTCCGTTAACAATGGGAATGTGGAGGCCCCATACATTCAGATACGACGCTTAATGCCAGCCGATGCTGCCGTGTATCGAGACATTCGATTGGAAGGGCTCAGATCCAACCCCGAAGCCTTCGGCAGCACATTCGAAGCTGAAAACGCCCGACCTTTGTCTTTTTTTTCAAAACGACTTGGCGGTGCGCCAGCGTTTGGCGCTTTTCACGGCGCGCAACTCGTCGGCATCGCTGGATTGTTGATCCGAGAGGGACGAAAAGAAGCCCATAAGGGTTTGCTCGTTGGCATGTATGTTCGGCCCAGCGCACGAAACGCTGGTGTCGGACGGCGACTAGTCGAGACGATAATCGAATTTGCACACCCCCTGATCGAACTGATCCAACTGGCTGTGGTCAGCGACAATGAACCGGCGCGGCGGCTATATGAGCGCCGGGGCTTCGTGGAATACGGACTCGAAAAGAAGGCACTGGAATAGGATGGTCGCTACTACGACGAAATTCTCTTGGCATAGGACCTGAAACCGGCATCCTGCCGATGCTCACATTACAGATCGGGACTTGCTTGGCGAGAGGAATCGCTGGTCGGTGGATCGGTGATGGGACGCACGACGACGATAAAAATGGATGCCGATTCCACAGTTCCCAAGTTCGGTCGGAATGATGCGTGACCCTGCGGCTCCGGCAAGAAATACAAACCGTGCTGCGGCAGCGTTCCAGTGCTTCGCCTCAAGGAGAGTGAAGGGCGAGAAATTCATAGTCTTCCGTACTGACTATTTAGTGACTGTTTGCGATTCCTACAGAGCCTTACTGCGTTTTTAGAGCGTCCCGGCGCTCTGCATGTTGTTGTGTTCAAGGTTTGAGGTGTTTTCGATTCCCGTTTCCCACCCCAGATTTGATCTCTTTTTGGGATCGATCGGAAACTGCAGGTCTCCGCTGCCGGTCCGTTACCGCTCCAGCCCCAAATCTTCGATGTGGGCCAACAGGTCGGTGGCGTCGGCATAGACGCGGAAAGCTCCAGACCGCTCCAACTCTTCGCGGCTATAACCACCAGAGAGCAGGCCGACACCGAGAGCACGTTTGCGCACGGCGGCCAGCATGTCCCAAACGCTATCGCCGATTACGATGCACTCGCCGATAGGGACGTCAAGGCGTTCCGCAGCGACAACAAAAATATCGGGCGAAGGTTTTGTTTTGGCCACATCGTCGCCCGTGATGATGGGCACTCCCGGTGGGATTTCAAGTTTCTTGAGCAAGCGCGCGGTCTGTTTTTTGCCACCGGTGGTCGCAACTGCCCACCGGATGCGATTTCGGCTGAGAAATTTCAAAAGCTCCTTCGAGCCGGGGAGGATTCGCGGGTCCCGGCTCGATTTCAGGAATGCCGCTTCATGTTTCTTTTCCAGGCGGGCGATATCGATTTTGTTGTGGTAGCCATGTTCGGCGAGTAGTTGCGGCACCATGGAATGTCCGCTCATGCCGATACGGCGATGGATCTTCCACTCGGGAATTGCGATTCCTGCAGAAATTAATGCCTTCGACCATGCGGCAGCGTGCTCGTAAACCGTGTCGAGCAGAGTTCCGTCAAGATCGAAGAGAAATGCGGGCTGGCTCAGTCTGCGAGTTTTCGCAGCGCCGAGCCCTTTGTGATTGTTCGCCAAGGTTGTTCTCCGGGAGCGCTGTTCAGAGGGTTAGGAGGTCCGGCTCTCGCGAAGGTTGCTTTTATGGAACAGAACAGGCAGCGCGGCCTGCTAGGCGTCCTGCGCTTTCGCTTTACGTTTCGAACGATCCGGCTGGGGCTGATAGGCCGATGGATCCGCCTTTGCGGGCTCTGCCAAAGGTGAGCCGTGGACATCGGTTGCTATAACCCGGACTGGCAGTTCTGTATCGATCCGCCGATCGCGGCGCTCGATCTTGAACTGTGCCATGAGACGGCTCAACTCGGTCGCAATAGACGCGAGGTCGTGCGCCGCTTTTTGTGTCTCCTGAGCGCGCGCAGAAGTACCGTCTGCGGCCTGCGCCACCCCGCCAATGTTTTCCGAGATATTACCGGCGCCATTCGCCGCTTCGCTGGCATTGCGCGTCATCTCGTTGGTGGTGGCGCTCTGCTCTTCGACTGCGGCTGCAATGGTCGCGGAGATATCGTTGATCTGATTAATGACGCCGCTGATGGTGCCAATGGCTTTGACTGCGCCCTGAGTATCCTCTTGAATGGCGGTAATTTTCTGACTGATGTCTTCGGTGGCTTTGGCGGTTTGCTTGGCCAGTTCTTTGACTTCGTTGGCGACTACGGCAAAGCCTTTGCCGGCTTCTCCGGCGCGGGCGGCTTCGATGGTGGCATTCAGGGCCAGGAGGTTAGTTTTCTGTGCGATAGAACGTATGACTTTGATGACGACGCCGATTTCGGCGCTGGACTGGCCTAGTTTCGCGACCGTTGTGTTGGCGTCCTGGGCTGTGATCACGGCGCTGGAGGCCACTTTGGCGGCATCGTTGGCGTTGGCGGCGATGCTTTGAATGGTGGATGTCATCTCACCGGTGCCGGTGGAAAGGCTCTGCAGATTCTGGCTGACTTGCTGAGTTACGCGAGAGACAGCATTGGCCTGCACTGCGGTCTCCCCGGAGTTGGTGGTGATTTGTTGGCTGTCCGCGAGCAGCTGTTGACTGGCTTTTACCAGCTTGCTGGTATGCGCGGCGACTCCCCGCAGCAACTCCTGCAGCTTATCCATGAACAAGTTAAAGAGCCGGCTGACCTTTCCCAGTTCGTCGTTACAAAAATTACTCGCAACTTCGAGGCGCTTGGTGACGTCACCCTCGCCCTGCGCAATGTCCTCAATCATGCTGGTCAGCCGCTGCAGTGCCAGGGAGATGGATCGCACCATGGCGAAGCTGCCCAGCCCGATTGACAGGGCGGCGACCGCGACTAACAAATAGATGACCAACGCGAGGTGACTGCTGCGGGCGTAGCCTTGGCGCGCTTCCGCGTCCAGCTTCTGGCCTAATTTGTCCTGATGCGCGGAAACGGCGCGCAGAAGTTCTTCGAAGGCTGGATTCGACTTCTCGATGATGGCCTGATGGGACTCGACGTTGTGCGCGTGCAGCAGGAGATCGGTGACTTCTGCGTTGGCTTGCGCCAGTTTTTCGAAGATCACCGAAATTTCTTCCGTGCCCTCCCCGGCTTTCAGCATCTCTTGCACTTGCTTTACCAGAGTTGCGTTTTCCTGCATGAGCGCTTCGATGGCGTCGGGATCTTTCTCCTGCACCATTTTTTGTGTGATGCTCTGAAACTTCACCGCCAGGTCCATGAGTTGAAATGAGGCCTGGCTTTGGGAGCGAGAGGTCGAGGCTAGATCGCGCGACAAGGTGGAAGAGACCCGGAGAAGATAAGACAAGGCCAGTACCGCCACGACGGTGATGGCGAGCGAGCCCCCGAGCGCCAAAATCATTCTGCGGACAATCGTCAGATTTTTCACTGAGCTTGCTTCTCCCGTGGGACCGCAGTGTCATCGGAGCTTGTCTGCGCGCAGGCCGAAGACAATCGAACCGATAGGCTTGCCCGCGCTCATCACAGGTAGACCGACCTGGATCATCTGCATTCCGGTGGACTCGTCGAGCTTCACCGTGCCGATCCATGTCTTGCCCTGCATCGGGACTTCGTGTTTGGGCATGCCCTTGTGGGTCCAGTGCTCGGTTTTGGCGTTGAATCCCACCTTGCCCCCGTCGCTTCCCGAGACGAAGATCTTGATGATCTCGTCGTTGCACATACCCTTCAAGTGCTCGGACAGAGTGTTCTTGCCGAGAACGCGCACGAATGGGTCGAAGAGGGTGAGGCCATGCCACTTGTCATTCGTCATGGCCTTGGCATCGGCGGATGGAGCGGTTGAGTTGTAAGCTTGGACCGCGCTCACTACCTGCGGATCGGCGCTGTCGCCTTCCAGGGTTTTTAGCTCGGCGGTGAGCTTAGCTTGCAGCTCCGGAGGGGCCTGCGCCAGGCTCATTGCGGACAGAAAGAGAAGGGTAAACACAAGACTCAGCGACGCTCTCCCTGCGTGCGCCGCCAAACTAATGCCTGTCCTGGCAGTTTCATTCTTGGTCATAAGTTATCGTGTCCTCTTCTGATCAGTCGGAGGCAGATGTTCGAAGTTCTGAATCTACCCGATATCACTGTTCTTATCGGCTGAATCCGAGAACACAACAGTGCGCAACGTGCTGCGCAAGAGGCTTGGCAGATTTTTCCGCGGCCGGTTTTCCCGTTTTGGGAACGAGAATTGACAACTTAAGCTTTAATTACTTGAATTCGTTGACCGGTACACGCAGCGGGTCTAGAATCCGCACGACTGCCGGCTCGTGCGCGGTCGCGCGTAGCGCGGCTGACGGATGAGTATGGACCGCAGTTTCGAAGCGCTCGTTACCGCGACGTATCCCCTGAAGTCGTTGTAGCAGGAGGAGCTTCATGAAGAGTTTGGCGCGAAAGTCGGGGAAATCAAGTCGCAAACTTGCAAACGGCGGAAACCTTAAGCGCTTCCCCGGATCCTTCCCCATCGTGGGCATCGGAGCATCGGCGGGCGGATTGGAGGCCTTCTCCGAATTGCTACATCATCTGCCGGAAAAAAGCGGCATGGCTTATGTGCTGGTGCAGCATCTCGATCCTAAACATGCCAGCGGACTGACGGAGATTCTCGCCCGCACCACCAAGATTCCCGTCACCGAAGTGACCCACGGCACGGTGGTGCAGCCCGACCACGTCTACGTGATCCCGGCCAACACCAACATGAGTATCAGGGGCGGCGTGCTGCAGTTGAGCGAGCGCGTGCTGGTGCACGGGCAGCACATGCCCATCGACCATTTTTTCCGCTCGCTGGCTGCAGAGGCGGGGCAACGCGGGATTGGCGTGGTTTTGTCGGGCACCGCATCCGATGGAACTGAAGGCTGCCGCGCTATCAAGGCGGCCGGCGGCCTGACTTTTGCCCAAGATGAGGACTCGGCGAAGTATGACAGCATGCCGCGCAGCGCCATCAACTCCGGCAGCATCGATTTCATCCTCAATCCCAGAAATATCGCGCGCGAGTTGGGTGGCATCAGTCAGCATCCCTATGTGGCCAGAGTTCTATCGGATAACAGTGAGTTCAAGGGCATGGTCGGGCCCGACCTGGACGCGCTTTTTGCCCTGCTGCGGGAATCGACCGGCGTGGACTTCACCAACTACAAGCACACCACGCTGCAGCGGCGCATCAAGCGGCGCATGGTGGTCCACAAGATCGAAAAGCTGAGGGATTACGTCCGCTACATCGGAAAGAAGCCAGAAGAATTAGATGAGCTTTATCGCGATCTTCTGATCCACGTCACCGGCTTTTTCCGCGAACCAGAGGCCTTTACGGCCTTGCGCAAGCATGTCTATCCGCGGCTGTTCGAAGGCCGCAAGCCGGATAATCCCATCCGCGTCTGGGTGCCGGGATGTTCCACGGGCGAAGAGGCTTACTCCATCGCCATCACCCTGCTGGAGTATCTCTGGTCCCATACCCGGAACATTTCGCAGGCGGCAACCTCCATCCAGATTTTTGCCACAGATATCAGCGAGGGCGCGCTGGAGCGCGCTCGCACCGGCGTGTACACCGAAGCGGCGGTGGCCGAAATCTCCCCCGAGCGGCTGAAGCGCTTTTTTGTGCGGCAGGATGGCGGCTATCAGGTGAACAAGTCGGTGCGGGATATGTGCGTCTTTGCCCGGCAGAACCTGGTGAAAGACCCTCCCTTCTCGAATTTAGATCTGGTCAGCTGCCGCAATGTGCTCATCTATCTGGGCCCGATTTTGCAGAGAAGGGTGATCCCGACCCTGCATTACTCGCTGAAGCCCGGCGGCTATCTGATGCTGGGCGAGGCGGAAGGACTGGGAGGTTTTGGCGATCACTTCGCCTTGGTCGATAAGAAGGACAAAATTTATCAGAAGCGACTGACGACCGCGCGCCTGGCAACGTATTTTGCCGGCACCGATTATTCTCCGCGCAGACTCGAGGACGTCAAGATGGGGAGGCAATTGCCGGCTCCTTATACCGTAGAAAACGAAGTGGAGCAGTTGCTGATTAACCGCTATGTGCCGGCCAGCATCGTGGTCAACGACCAGATGGATATCGTGCAATTTCAGGGCAAGACCGGCGCCTATCTCGAGCCGGCGGCCGGGCACCCTACCTTCAACCTGACAAAGATGGCGCGCGAAGGCTTGTTGGTGGACCTGCGTGCGGCTTTGAGCGCCGCCAAGAAAACCAAGGCGCCGGTGCGGAAAGAAGGGGTGCAGATTCGTTCCGACAATGGACCACGTGACGTGAACCTGGAAGTGCTCCCCCTGCTCGGCACAGCCTCGCAGGAAAGTTACTACGTGGTGGTCTTCCATGAGAATATTCCGGTGCGGCCAGCGGTGGGCAAGACCAGCGCCAAGGGCAAGAGGCCAGATCCGGTCACGGTGCGGGAGAACGAGTCTCTGAAGCGTGAGATCGCTCAGTTGAAGCAGCAACTGAGAACGCTGATCGAAGACCATGAAAACACCATGGAAGAGTTCAAATCCGTGAACGAGGAGGTATTGTCGGCCAACGAAGAATTGCAGAGCACGAATGAAGAGATGGAGACGGCGAAGGAAGAGCTGCAATCCACTAACGAGGAACTAACCACGCTGAACGAGGAGATGCAGAACCGCAACGCCGAGTTGAGTTCGGCGAACAACGATTTGCTCAACCTGCTGGGGCAGGTGGATATTCCGGTGGTGATGGTCAGCAACGACATGCGCATTCGCCGCTTCAGCCCACCGGCGCACAAAATTCTGAACCTTATGCCGAATGATGTAGGTCGGCGGCTGGGACAGATCCGGCCGAATCTGGACTTGCAGGATCTGGAGCCCATTGTCCATGAAGTTATTGAACGGGAGCTTCCGCAGCAGCGCGAAGTTCGTACCAAAGAAGGAGTGTGGCACGTCCTGCATGTTCGGCCTTACGAAACCTGGGACCATAAGATTGAAGGGGCGGTAATCAGCCTGCAAAATGTGGACGCCCTCAAACGCGCGGTGGATCAGACCCACCAGTATGCCGACGCGGTGATCGAGAATGCCAGAGTGCCAACGCTGGTGCTCGACGCCGACCTGCGCATCACTGTGGCGAATCCCGCTTTCTATCGTGTGTTTGGCCTTGCGCCGGAAGTTACCGAAAATCAGTTGATCTACGATCTGGGCAACGGGCAGTGGAACATCCCGCAGTTGCGTAAATTGCTGGAGGAGATTGTCCCGCGCAATTCGCGGGTAGACGATTTCGAAATAAAGCAGGAGGTACCGCAACTGGGAGAGCGCGACCTCGTATTAAACGCGCGCCGCGTGGAATTGCAGAAAGGCCATCCCTTTATTTTGCTGGCCATCGAGGATGTAACCGAGAGCCGCAGGAAAGGCGCCGCCTGAAGGCTGATGGCGTGAGTCTCCGAGTCAAGGTAGAATGCATACTTCAGTCGAGTATGCGGCAAATCTTTCATCCTTTTCGAAATGCGGCGCGCGGCCTCGGCCCGCTGGAGCAGCGCTTGCTAGACGCGCTGTGGGCACGCGGTAATACGACCGTGCGCGAATTGCTGGATCACGGCTACCATGATCTGGCCTACACCACGGTGATGACCACGCTCGACCGCCTTTACAAGAAAAATATACTGCTGCGCTCGGTTGACGGCAGGGCGTTCCGCTACGCCCCGCGCTTCAGCCGCGAGGAGCTGCAGCGCGAGGCGGCCGGACATGCTTTTCGGCAGTTGCTGGACGCCAGTCCCGCGGCTTCATTGCCGCTTTCGTTTCTCGTGGAAATTCTGGGCGAGCGCGACGCGCAGCTGCTCGACGATCTGCAGAGGCTGGTGGCGCGCAAGCGTCGTGAACTGGTTCAACGTGAACTGGTCCAACGCAGCGCTGATCCGGAGGCGAAAAAATAATGTTCGCCGTGCGCGGAATCGCGGTCTCTTTCTCGATTTTCGTAATCTTATACGTCGCTTTGTCGGCGGTGGTCTGCTGCGTGTGGCGCGGAATATGGTCTTACGCTGAGCGGCGCCCGGCGCGACGCGGCGCGGATATTCTTTTTGCTCTGCGTCTGGCTCCGTTCGTGTTTGCAACCGCAGTCACTTTGTTCTTTGCGGTACCTTCCTTTTTGTGGCTCGAGCCGCGCTCCGGTAACGAACCGGTAGGGTTTGTGGCTTGGCTGCTCGGTTTCTGCGGCGTGGGCGTGCTGGCTGCGGGGATGTGGAAGGCAGTTGCCTCATGGGCGAGGGCTTCGCGCACGATTGCGAGGTGGTCACGCGAAGCGAGCGCGGCCGCTTCCGCTACGATCGATTCGCTCCCAATCGATTCTCGAATTTCGGTTTCCGTGCTGCGAGATTCGCCAGACGCACCCCCGTTGACCGCGGCTGGCATTCTGCGCCCCAGCGTGTGGTTATCGGGCGCGGCCGAGTTTGTGCTCAGCGAGAAAGAATTGCGTACGGCCCTTCGCCATGAAGCAGTGCATGTGCGCCGTCGCGATAACCTGCGCAAACTGGTTCTGCGTATGCTGACATCTCCGGGGATGGCGGAACTGGAGAACCTCTGGCGCGAAGCCAGTGAAATGGCGGCCGACGACGCTGCCGTTTCGAGTGCCGCGGAGGCTCTCGATCTGGCTGCAGCAGTGATTAAGTTGTCGCGGTTGGCCCCACTGCGACCACCTGCGGAACTCACGACAGCGCTGGTTCACAGCCCGGCAGAATCCGTGAATGCACGGGTGGAACGGCTGATTGCGTGGCCGGAACGCCAGCATACTCCGGGCAAGAACTTCTCATTGCACTATGCGCTGTGTGCTGGCCTGGCGGCCGCGGCCACTCTAGCTGTAACTTACGGCGAACTACTCGTGAAGGTGCATGCGGCGACTGAGTGGCTGGTGCGCTAGCAATCTTTATTCGAACGACTTATCAGCGGCTCTGAATTGTCCCTCGCAGCAGCGATAACCGGCAGTGATAACCTTAGATAATGCCTCCCGACCCCGCCGTTGGCTCTCCAATTCCTGCTCGATCCTCGAAGGCCACAGTCTTTGCCGCCGTTATCTTGGGAGTGCTGCTGGGTGCGCTATCGATTGGCGCCATTGCATCTTTGATGTTGACGAGGGACTTCGGACGATCTCTGTTGAGCCATGCGTGGTCGGCAATGACTGGCAGAACTCTTCGCATCGATGTGAGCCAGCCCACCGTGGTCGACCGTATTCAGTGCCTGCAGCGGCTCGAAACCGTGGTTTACACCATGGACAAGCTGGTCACCGGCGCGAAGGAAAACGCGATCCTGCCGGATTTTCTCGCGGGAGACCGGCTGTTGATGATGGTGCACGGGGAGGTCGTCGCCGGAATCGATTTTTCGAATCTAAAGTCGGGCGATGTCAGAGTAGAAGGCAAGAGTGTGCGCCTGCATCTTCCCGCGGCGCAGGTTTTCACGACTCGTCTGGACAGCGCGAAGACGCGGGTTTATTCGAGACAGACCGGGCTGCTCGTGCCGACAGATCCCAATCTGGAAACGCAGGTCAGACAGGAAGCGGAACGAGAGCTGCAAGAAGCCGCGTTGGCTGATGGAATCTTGCACAGCGCGCAGCAGAACGGGACTTCCACAATCACCAGTCTGCTGCAAGGCCTGGGTTTCGAGAAAATCGACTTCGACTAGCCTCGCCAGCTCTTCTAAAAATTAACCCGCACGCCGATCTGTGCCGCGAATGGAATGCCCACTGTTGTGCCCGGCCCAAAAAAATCTCCCAGCGCCCCGCCGGGCACACGCAGCTGATTGATGCTGGTGATGGGCGTGTTGCAGGCCGGAGTGGCGCAGATATCCGTGATGTTACCCGAAGCCGCCTGCGCCGGTGGCACCGGAAGACTGCCGATCGCGGTGACATAATTCGCTCCCGGGTTGTTGCGATTGAAGAGATTGAAAAACTCTATGAAAGGCAAAATCTCCCAGCGCTCGCGAATTCTAAAAGTTCGGCTCACGCGCATGTCGGCCTGAATATAAGGTGTGCCGCGAACTTCGTCCAAACTTTCGGGCACGCCGTTGACCGAGATTCGTCCGGAGTTGGTCGCGTTGGTAATCGTGAAGGGGCGCGCGCTTTCGGCCTGCGTGATCGTCGTCAATTCGAACCCTCCGGGCACGTGCAGGGTTCCGGCTAGCACGAAACGATTCGTGACGTCCTCACCCGATGGTCCGTAGTCTCCGGGGCCGAAGGGATTCAGCGGGTCGCACACGCCGTTCACGTAGTCGAAGAGTTCACCGAGCAGGCATCCCCAGGTTTTTGCCTTCGAGAGCGTGTAGTTGGCGGTGAAGCTGAAGCGCTGCGAGACGTTTCCCTGCAAATGCAGCATCAGCGCGTTGTAGCTGGATCGATTGTCGGATTTGAAGACATTTAAGTTCGGCACGACGCTCTGCTGATCTTGTTCGTAGTTTGGATCGAATGCCGGGATCAACGGCGTGAACAGGTTGACGCCGCCGGTGTAACTGTAGGCGCGGTAGCCGTGATTGCCCTGTTCGTGAGTGTAGTCAGCGCTCAGCGTCCAGCGCCGATTGAAGGCGTGTTGCACGCCGCCCGTGATGTGAATCGCGTAAGGCGTTTTATAGCTCGAGTCGATGATGTTGCCTGTGGTTGCGGCTCCGCCCTGCAGGCAGCCGGGTCCAGTGAGGGCGTAGTTGCCGCTCGCTCCGGCGAGGGCGCAAGCTCCCGTCACAAAGTTCGAAGAGTTCACCTCTTGAAACGCTGTGCCCCACCCGTTCTGCGCGAGGTCGTTGTAGAACATGCCAAAACCTGCTCGGATTACGGTCTTGCCGCTATCGCCCGGAGAATATGCAATGCCGAGCCGCGGTGCGACCTGTTTGCGATAGTCGTGCGGCGTTCCTCGCAGCAGAGGAATCTGCAGCCCCTGCAGAGTAGGAAAGGCTGCATCCTGCGCCTGGCTGCGGCCGGAGGCGGTGAAAAGCCCGAATGTTGTCTGATAGCGTAAACCGTAATTGAGCGTGAAGTGCCTCGTGACGCGCCAGGAATCTTCCGCGTAAAACGCGAGTCG
Organism: uncultured Acidobacteriaceae bacterium; assembly: GCA_963781635.1. GTDB lineage: Bacteria > Acidobacteriota > Terriglobia > Terriglobales > Acidobacteriaceae > Sulfotelmatobacter. The sequence continues at coordinate 172,251 of CAWAFZ010000003.1, read as the reverse complement.
CTGTACGTTTTGCGAAAAGCTGCCATCGCTGGCCGGTGTGGTCGAAGTCCCCGCTGCGAGATCGCTGAGAAATACCGAGGCAGGCTGTTTCACGTAATAAGTAGGATTCTGGGGAAAGGTGACCAGCGTTTCCACATTGCCGGCAAAAGCCCCGCTGAGCACGGGTTCGTGAATGAAGTTGATGCCGATTTTTACGGAGTGATCGCCCGTGGCATGGCTCACATCGTAACGGATCTGATATTTTTCCTGATTGCGCAGGTCGGGGAAAAGTGTGATGGGCGTGGCGAACTGGTTGTCGCCGAAGGTTTCGAAGCCGGAGACGGTTTGCGAAGTTGAACTGAAGGGAAACGCCAGTGCAAAGCCGAGAGTCGAAGTGCGAGCCTGCGTGAGATGCAATTCGCTGGCCTCGAAGACAAACGCCCCCAGCCACCTTGGATTGAACAGATATGTATTGCTGATCACGGAATTCCAATAGTTGTTATGCGTGGTGAGTCCGGTCGAGGGTAGCGTGGCCTGCTGCACGAGCGCGTTGTGAGTGAGGTAGTTGTCCTCAGAGACACGTAGAAACCATTGCGACTTCGACGATTGCGCCCAGTCGAAGCGAAGTGATCCGATGTAATCGCGGAAGGGGATCGGAACATTCGCCGGGACAGCAATTGAGTTCACTGCCACTCCGTTCACATCGATCAGGCCCTCGGCTGCCAGTTGGGCCAAAGCGTCGAATTGGGCCGTGCTGGCGGGACTGTAAGCGATGCTGGCATTCTCACGAACGTACTCAAGAGACGAGAAAAACCACAACTTGTCAGTCTTGATTGGCCCACCCAGAGTTCCCACATAATTCTGGCGAGAGAAAGGCTGCTTGGGATTAGGCGCGGGATTTTCGATCGGGAACCGCGCATTGAGCGCTGCTGCACGCTCGTAGAAAGCTCCGCTGCCATGCCACTCGTTGCTCCCGCGCTTCGTTGTGATTACGACGGAGCCGGCGGTCGTGCCTCCGGTATCAGCATCTTCCTGTGCCGTGCGGACGGCAAATTCCTGGATCGCATCGGGAGAAAAATTCTGCAGGAAGCCGCCGATCCAGTCGTCGGAGTCGTCGCCGCCATCGACCGAGAGTTCGTTATTCAACCCGGAACTTCCCCCGGTGGAGACTGCGGTGATGCGGGCTTTCGTAGGGTCGGAGGGCTCCACAGGTTCCGTCCCTGGGGTAAGGTAAGCGATGTTGGCAAAACTGCGCGCGGCGAGCGGCAGCGTTTGAAGATCACGACTGGAAATTACGCCTTGATGGACAGCACTGGCGAGATCGATAGTCTGCGTGGTAATGGAGGACGGCTCACCTTGAACCTGGATGCTCTGCGGCAGGGCTGACGGGTGCAGCGTAACGGTAATATCGCGGACGCTCGCAACCGCAATCACGACATCAGCTTGGGCCGGGGCAAAGCCGTTGGCGCTAACGGTGATGCGGTAGTTGCCGGGAATAAGATCATCGACGCGGAACTCGCCGCGGTCTTCGCTTGCGGTCTCGCGCCGTGAGGCCGAACCAGATAATTGCGCCAGGATTTTCGCGGAGGAGATGCGGGCGCCGGTGGCGTCCTGTACCGTTCCGCGCAACGATCCACGCGAGTTCTGGGCGTGAAGTGCGCAGGCGGTCAAAAATGAAAATAAGGCTGGCGTCAGCGCGATGAGCCGTAGGTTTCTCTTCATCTCTTCAAACACGAAGAGACTAGACTGCGCAGCTAGCTACTACCAGAGATCGTAGGGAACTCCGTAACTCCGCGGGTCGCGGAGTTCACGCGAAAGTCTGAAGTGGCTGCAAGAATACGGCGGCGCGCCCGCGCCGAACTGATCCAAGACGTGAAGCCGCGTTCGCCTTATGACTTACAATGTCGAAGCGTTCCTAGATAACGGAACGTCATGGCGCAAGAATTGTGAACAATCTACCGAATTCCTTGCATATTGATCGCGAAATTGCGCGCGCTTGGACGCTTCCGGCGCGGCTGTATCACGACCCGGCAATGCTCGCCGATGAAAAGGAGCGGATCTTTTCGAAGACATGGCAGGTCGTGGGACATCACGACCAGGTATCGAAGCCGGGAGACTATTTCACCACCAACCTTATCGGCGAGCCTCTGTTGCTCGTGCGCGGCGGCGATGCAAAACTGCGCGGCTTTTATAACGTGTGCCGGCATCGCGCCGGCCCTCCGGCGGAAGGCTGTGGCACCCGCAAACTGTTTCGCTGCGGCTATCACGGCTGGACCTACGGGCTGGACGGCGAGTTGATCAACGCTACAGAAATCGAAGGCGTTGAGGACTTTTGTCCCAAAGGTTTTGCGCTCGCGCCGGTGCGCACCGAAGAGTGGTTCAACTTTGTTTTTGTAAATCTGAATCCCGACGCCGCCCCTCTTAGCGAAAGCTTGGGCGAATTGCCGCAGCAAGCCGAGAAAGTTCCGTTCACTAAGATGAAGCTTTTCGAGCGCCGCACCTACGACATGAAATGCAACTGGAAAACTTATGTCGACAACTATCTCGAGGGCTATCACCTGCCAAGCGTGCATCCGGGATTGAATCGTGAACTGGATTACAACGCCTACGCGGTCGAGCCTTACGCGCGCCATGTGCGGCAGTTCAGTCCGATACGCGGGGCGCAGTCCGGCGACGCGACTCCACGACGTTATGCCGACGCTCGCGAAAATCTTACGACTGATTACTTCTGGATTTTTCCCAACTGGATGCTCAACTGCTATCCGGATAATGTGTCTCTCAACATCGTGCTGCCGCTAGAGCCCGAGCGTTCGCTCGCAATCTTCGAATGGTATCTGCCGGAACAAGACCATACGAGCGCAGCAGCGAAGGCTTCAGTGGAATTCAGCGACCAGATTCAGATCGAAGATGTGGGCATCTGCGAAGCGGTGCAGAAGAATCTGCACTCGCGCAGCTACTCGCGCGGGCGCTATAGCGTGAGGCAGGAAAAAGGCGTGCACGCCTTCCATCGGATGTACGCGGAGGCAATGAAAGACAGTTCCTAGGTACTAGGTACTAGGTACTGGCTGCTTTCTGCTTTTACCAGCAGGCAAGTAATGTCGTCGTGCTGCGGAGTATTGCCGACGAAGAGATCGAGATCGTTCATCAGGCGATCCAGCAATTGCTTTGGAGTGCCTGACGCTCCCATCTGAATTGTGTTCAGCAAGCGAGGTTCGTCGAAGTCCTCTTCGTGGGCGTTCACTGCTTCGACCACGCCATCGGTAAATACGACTAGCCAATCTCCGGGAGCGAGTGCCACGCTCGCGGATTCGTATTTTGCATCGGGCATGATGCCCAGCGGCAGGCCGCCGACATCCAGACGCTCGATCAATCCGGTGTTGCGGCGCAGGATGGGATTATTGTGGCCGGCATTGATGTAGGTGAAGATGCGACGAGTCGCATCGTACTCCGCGAGAAACGCGGTGGTAAAACGCAACCCGCCTTGACTATTGGAGCAGGCGTACCGGTTCATGTTCGCCACTAGTTCGGTCAAAGGCACCTGTGCCGTGGAAAGCGTTTTCAGGCTGGCCTGAAAGGTGGCCATGAGCATGGCTGCGGGAATACTTTTGCCGGCGACGTCAGCGACGGCGAAAACGACGCGATTTTCGTCGTTGGTTTTTCCGGGGCGGGGAAACACGTCGTAGTAATCACCGGCGACGGTGTTCGCGGGGCGCGTGGCGTAGGCCACAGAAATTCCGGGAATCTGAGGCGCGGCGCCGGGCAGGAGCCAGGTTTGGATTTCGCGTGCGATCTGCAAGTCGCGCTTCATGACCACGCGGTCGCCAATTTCTAATATGAGAAGGCCGAAAAGGAGAAGGCCTCCCCAGAAATGCAGATCGAATTCTATAACGTGAAGATTATTTTCGGCATCGTGATAGCTGAAGCCGCTGGTGGGGAAGACGAGCATGATCAGGGCTGCCAGCAAGAGCACGCGTCGGGCGGGAGAAAGTTTCTCGAGCACTGCCCAGAAAAATTCTTTCACTACATGAAGGTGATGGCCGCGGCGGGTTAGCCCTTCGGGAGTTTTGGCGGCGACGTCGCTCGAATAAAGGCGGTAGCTGGTGCGGGCTTCGGTTTCGAACTGCGACCACAGTTGGGTGAGTTGCATGCCTTCGGTGACACGCTGCCAGAACTGGTGCAGCCGCACTCCGAGCGGTGAGCGAGGACTTGGGACAGGTTGGGCGGGCGGGGAAGCGGTCGCCATCGGTTTCAGTATAGAGGAACGGATGCGCGGTTAGAACAACGCGAGTTGCTCGTCGAAATCTTGTACCGGCCACTTGGTTGCGAAACTTGGTTTCTCGCGCAGGTCTTTGTGAGCGATACCATATTTCTCGCGAAAGCGGGCAACGAGTTGCGCGATGCTCTTGCCATAAGAAGGAGGAAGGAACGAGCGGTCGTGATAGCGCTGGCGGTAGTTCTCAACCAGATGCGGGAAGTGCTGCTCGAGGAAAGGCAGAAAAACTGCCGCCGAACATGGCTTGAGAAAAAGAGGACCGGCGAAGATATGACGCGCTCCGGCCGCGGCTGCGGCTTGCACTACTGCCTCAAGGTTTTGCGGTGAATCAGTAATGCCGGGAAGAACTGGCGAGCAGCTTACGCCTAGAGTTAAACCAGCTTCGCTGAGCTGGCGAACTGCTTCCATGCGCAGGTCGGGGCGAGGGGCGCGCGGCTCGAGAATTCGCGCTAGCTCGATATCGAGGGTGGTGATGGTCATGTGGATGGAGAGCTTGTTGTGCTGAGACACTGCGCGCAGGATTTCGAGATCGCGCACGATTAGATTCGATTTGGTAACGATACCCAGTTCGAAGCCGCGATGGCGGGCGAACTCTTCGAGAATGCCCCGGGAGATCTCATAGCGGCGCTCGGCGGGTTGGTAAGGATCGGTGGCGGTGCCGAGGGCGATGCCTTCTCCTTTTTTTACTTTGCGCAGTTCGCGGCGTAGAAAATCTGCGGTTTGTTGCTTGACATAGATTTTCTGCTCGAATTCGGCGCTGTCGCGCATCTCCATGAATTCGTGGGTGTAGCGGGCATAGCAATATTTGCAGCCGAATTCGCAGCCGCGGTAGGGATTGATCGTCCAGGTGAAGGGAAGGCCGCGCTGGCTGGTGCAGCGGTTGAGCAGCGATTTTGCCGGGAGGGTGAAGTACTCAACCTGATGGCCTGCGCGGATGGATTCACCTTCGGCTGCCAAGCGAGCGATGCCGACCAAGGTGGACTTTTCGGGTAGAGGGAATAGCGATGGGACGACCATGTAGTTCGCCTTTTGTTCGCCAATAGTACTGCGCGGGATTGGGCCACGTCAAGTTTGACCCGAGTAGATGTATAGGGGCGGCAAAATGCTCCCTCTCCCCGGCCCAGCACGTCCCCGATTTTGAATTTGGGCCGGTTGCTCGCGTCGCGCGAGGCATTGGGCACGGGTGCGTGTGAGCGCACACAACCAGGAGAAGCCTAACATTGCATGCGTCGCGACTCAGCTTGGCTGCGCTGCGGAATGTCCGTTGTGTGACTTACTGACCCTGCGGAGAAAGAATGTAAAATGCCAGATTAACTTCGAGTGGTGGGAATGCTAGACGCGCTCGTAAAAATAATCGATCGCCTAATTGAACTCGCGAAGTATCGAGAAGAGCGATTCCGAAGAATCTTCGACAAATTGATTGAGCCCACTTACGAAGATTTAACGATAATTCATAGTGACTATTTGGAAATGTTTCAAACAGTGTACGATCTTCTGCCTACAGAGAAAGCGAATTCTGCTGCCTACACTATGCAGATGCACAAGGCGAAGCAGTTCTTGATAGAAAAACGAAAGAAATTCGCACCGGATCGAGTTCGGTTCGAAGCCACCGCAAGAGCTTTGTGGCTAAAACATGATGCGGTTAGCAACACCGTGTGGCCATTTATATCCGCCATTCTGCACTACCTATTGTTTAACAATCGTTCCCTCGGGTTTGACGAAACAGGAAAGGCCAAAAAGAGAGCTGAGGGAACTCGGTCCGCCGGTGTCTTGCATTGTATTGAAGACGAGGATCGGGACGTAAGAAACGTCGTATCCCGAGAAATTGAAGACCTCGGCAAAAGATGGGAGGAGATAAACCGCATCTATGCGGAACTCCGCGTACGCGCCCAAGTCGGCTCCTAACACGTATTCCGAATAGGTCGCGCAAAGTGTGCCTAGGACTACCGACGCTGAAGCAGAGTACCTCCAGGCCGCAAGAGTCTTCTGCATTAATTTCTTGGTGCTGGTAACGCCTTGCGACGAGGGGGAGGGAGCATTTTGCCGTCAATACGCACCTACCCGTCAAGTTTGACGCAGCGAAGAGTTGAGCTGCGCTCGACGGACGGCCACTGGGACGGCGGCGGTACTTCCGCCTTGCTACTGGGCTGGCTTTTCCGCAGGTTTCTCGAATTGCTTGGTATCGACGGCCGGGTTGAATTCCAGCGATGTGTATTCTGCCGTGCTGGAGTCCTGGCCGTTTTGTTTGTTGTGGCGGACTAGAGGAATATTTAGGCCGTTGACTGGTTTCCAATTGTCGAAATCCGTCTCGCCTTGCACTGGGCCGCCCTGGCTTAGCGTGGGATAGGTTTCTTTCAGGATGCGGCCGGAGTTGGGATCCACCCACCAGCGGATTGAAGCTCCTGCGGCGTTCACCTCGACGATGCGGGTTTCGACGTCACCAATTTTTTCGCTTCCGTCGGCGTAGAAGAACACATTGGGATCTTTCCAATGCGAGGTGATGAAGATGGGATCGCGCTTGATTTGATCGAGCGTCTCTGCTTTCTGCGAAGCAGGGAAGTCGCGCGTGCCCTGGCCGGCAAGAGCCATGAACGCAGTGTCTGGGGTTACCACGATGTTCATGGTTCCGCCGGGAGTTTGCATCTCAGCGTGCAGATGGTCGGGAAAGACGACAACGGTTTCCATCTGCATGGGAAATTCGCCCTGCGGAGTTTTTTGCGTGAGCGTTAGTTCGGCCTTCACTGACTTGATCGCTGCGAGCTTGGCTTCGCCGCCCATCGCGGCTACAACTTTCGCGGCTAGAGCTTTGCCTTCTTCGTTCGACTCGGTCGGCTTTTCGCTCTTTTCGTCTTTCACGCCGGGAGGTGGAGGAATCGTGATATCGATTTCTCTTACCGCTCCGAGCGACGACAGCGGCTTATCGAATTCTTTGGTGTTGCCGACTACCAGCACTGCGAGTTGATCGCGATGCAGATATTTGGCGGCGACTCGGTTCACATCGGCGGCGGTTACCTTCTTAACCTCAGTGGAGTACTGGTCGAGCCAGTCGGCGGGATATCCGTAGAATTCGTACGTCATGCGCTCGGAGAGAACCTTGTCGGGCGAGTCCAAACGGAAGATGAAGGCGTTGAGGATGGCATCTTTAGCGTGCTGGATCTCATCATCGGTGATCGGCTTTTTGGTTAGGGCGTCGATATCTTCGTCGAGAGCCTGAATGGACTCGATGGTGCTTTGGCTCTTGGTGCCCATGCTGAAGTGCAGGATGCCGGGATGGCCGAAATTGGCGCCGATGCCGCCGCCGACGTGGTAGGCGAGGCCGCGCTTGGTGCGAATGTCGTTGAAGAGACGCGAAGAAAAGCCTCCGCCGAAAGATTCGTTGAAGACGCTGATGGCGTAGTAATCAGGGTTGCTGCGGGTGACTCCGAGCGCCACCATGTGGATGTTGCTCTGATTCACGTCTTCCTTTGGGATGAGGTAGTAACCTGGCTTTGCCGGTTGGTATTGAATTTCGGTCTCTGGTAGATCGGGACCTTTCGGCCAGGAGTCGAAGGCCGCGCGCAGCTTGTTTTCAATACTGGCCGTATCGAAATCGCCGCTTATTCCTAAGATGATGTGATTGGGTTGGATGTAGGTTTTGTGCCAGTCGATTAAATCCTGGCGGGTGATGGCGGCGATAGTAGCGTATTCCGGCTCTCGGGCATAAGGATTGTCCGCGCCGTAGGCGAGCTTGGCGGATTCGCGGGCGGCAATACCACCGATTTGATCGTTGCGACGGGAGATGGCATCTTCCTCCTGCTTTAGCGCGATCTCGAGTTTATCGGCGCGGAACTCGGGGTTTTGCAGCAGGTCGACGAAGACTTTGAAAACATCGTCGAAGTCGGCTTTTAAGCACGACAGGCTGATGCTGGTGGAATCGGGGCCGCCGCCGGTTTCGACTTTGGCGGCGCGCACTTCGAGATAATCATCGAGCTGATCGCCGGTCTGAGTTTTGGTGCCGCCGGTGCGCCAGACTTCACCGAAGAGATCGACGAGGCCAACTTTCGATGCGGGTTCATTGCTCGATCCGCCGCGGATGCGTGCGCTACCTTCGATCAAAGGAAGTTCGTGATCTTCCTGGAGAAAAATCACCATCCCGTTCGAGAGTTGAATGCGCTTTGGCTGCGGGGGATGGAACTCGGGAAGTGTGGGGACAGGGATTTGTTTCCAGTTCGTGGCTTGCGATGTGGCTTGGGGCAAGGGCAAGAATACGGCGGACAGAATCAGAGACAGAGCGATGCGTTTCGTCTTCACTGTGCACCTCCCTGATCGGACGAGCCTTGATCAGATTGCTCATCGTCTTTCTGCCGATTATCGTTTTGTCCTGCTGATTTTGTTGCGCCCTTGACGGTTTCGATTATGCCGACGGTGCGATTAGTGTCATTGAAAGTCTCGTTGGCGACGCGGCGAATGTCTGCCTTGGAGACTTTGTCGATGCGGTCAACGGAGCGGAAGAGCTCGCGCCAGTCGCCGTAGCGGGTTTCATACGTCGCCAGATTCGTGGCGAGTCCTTCGTTGTCGTCGAGGCTGCGGATCAGGTTGGCTTTGGTGCGAGTCTTGATCATCTTCAATTCGTCGTCGCTGATTTCTTCTTTCTTCAGGCGCTCAATCTCCGCGTGGATCGCGTCGGCAACTTCCTGCGTGGTATGCCCGGGAAGCGGAACGGCGAAAAAAGCGAAGAGGTGGGGATATTTGGTACCTGGCAGGCCGCTGAATCCGGCCGAGTAGGAAGCGATTTTCTTGTCGCGGACCAGAGCGCGATAGAGCCGCGAGGTGCGACCCTCGGACATTAGATCGGTGATAGCGTCATACACCGCGTCATCTTTGTTGTGATAGTCGGGGCGGTGATACCCCTCGAGATACAAGGGCTGCGCCTTTTCCAAGAGTACGACCTTGCGCTCGGAATTTTGCGGAGGCTCGGTGGTGGTGGTTTCGTCGGGCTTGTGGCTCATGGGCAGGCGGCTGAAATATTTTTCGAGAATGGGCATGGCCTGCGAGGCTTTTATATCTCCGGCGACCGCGACCACCATGTTCGCAGGCACATAATATTCGTCGAAGAAATGTTTAGCATCGGTGGCGGAGAAGGAATTTAGATCGGACATCCAGCCTACCGTGGGGCGGTGATAAGGATGAGCCTCGAAGGCGGCGGCGTTGAATTGCTCGAGCAGGCGGCCGGTTGGGCTGCTATCGGTGCGCATGCGGCGCTCTTCGATCACGACGTTGCGTTCTTTGTAAAATTCGCGCAGCACGGGATGAAGAAAACGCTCCGACTCGAGATAGGCCCAGAGTTCGAGGCGGTTAACAGGCAGCGAATAGTGATACTCGGTTTCATCATAACTGGTAGAGGCGTTCAGTCCTTTTCCGCCGCTCTGCTCGATGATCTTGCCGAATTGATTGGGTACGACAAATTTGTCGGCGGCGTCTCTGGCGTCTTTCCAGGCTTTTTCCAACTCTTTTATTTTCGCCTCATCCCGCCCTACAGTCTTATCGCGCTCGGCAATGTAGGCGGCGTAGGCGGTTTCGACTTTGGCCAATGCTAGCTTCTCTGCGGCGTAGTCAGTCGTGCCGATCTTGTCGGTGCCCTTGAAGGCCATGTGCTCGAACATGTGAGCGAGGCCGGTTTTATTCATGGGGTCCTGCGCGGAGCCGGCATCGACCATCGTGAAAAAAGAAAAGACTGGTGCTTCAGGGCGCTCGCAGATCAGCAGCGTGAGCCCGTTGGGAAGCTTCTTGACCGTGATGCGCCTTTCAAAAGAGGCGACATCTTGGGCGGCGGCCACGGTGGCAAGAATGAGAATTAGTATGAAGTGTTTGAGATAGCGGAGTTTCATCGGACCTCCAAAGGGCGGATAGTCATGCGCTAGACGGGCATGCGAGGCAGAAGTTTGAAATTACGTGGCTAATAGGGAAGTTGTCAAACCTTCTGTCGCCCCACCTAAACGTGACGTTTGCTTGACGAGGCGCCAATCCAATACCCAGTGACCAAGCAAATGGCTAGAGTGATTAGCATCCCAGGAAAGATTACCCTCAGTGGGGGAAGTCTGATGTAGCCCTTCTTGTACCAATCAAAGAACGTGAGCCAAATGAAGAGAAAGCCCCCGTTCCCGAAGACACCGTGCCGCCAGATGTAACTCTTGCGTTTTCTCGCCCAGGTCTCCATCGAGTCTTCGTCTTTTCGGGGAAAGATCTCAGCTTCCGACTGTGCCATAACTACCTCCCGTCGGGCCTAGTATATTCAGAAATTTCTCAAATAACCATTCATGCAAGATACTGTTAAGTCCTGATAATAATTAAGGACTAATGGCGGACAATAATAGTCTGAGAGGCGCCTATGGATTCGACGGTTGAGGTGCAGGGAAAACAGCTCAAGTTGTCGAATTTGGAGAAGGTCTTATATCCCGCGACGGGATTTACCAAGCAGCAGGTAATTGACTATTACGTGCGCATTGCTCCGGCGATGGTGCCGCATCTGGCGGGGCGTCCGCTGACGCGTAAGCGCTATCCCAACGGCGTGGACGAAGAGTTTTTCTACGAAAAGAACGCACCCCAGCACCGGCCGGATTGGGTGAAGACGGCTCCCATCTGGAGCGAAGGCAACCGGCGTACAGTGCATTACATTCTGGCTGACGATTTGCCAACACTGGTATGGCTGGCGAATCTGGCGGCGATCGAGTTGCATCCGTCGCTGTCACTGGCGAAGGACATTTCTTGTCCGACGATGATGGTATTCGATCTCGATCCAGGGGCCCCGGCCACAATTGTCCAGTGCTGCCAGGTAGGGCTGTGGCTGCGTGAAATCTTTGAGCACTTCGGGTTGCAGAGTTTCCCAAAAACTTCGGGGTCGAAGGGGCTGCAGATATATGTTCCCCTGAACACCGCGACCAGCTATGAATCGACTAAGCCATTTGCGCATGCGCTGGCGCAGTTGCTCGAGCACGACCACCGGGATCTGGTTGTGTCAGATATGAAGAAGACGCTGCGGACTGGGAAAGTGCTGGTGGATTGGATCCAGAACGACGAGCACAAGACTACGGTCGCAGTGTATTCGCTGCGGGCGCGGGAGCGGCCCACGGTTTCGACGCCAGTGGCTTGGGAAGAAGTGGAGAAGACGCTGAAGAAGAAAGATCCGGGCCTGCTGGTGTTCGAGGCGAAGCAGGTTGTGGCCCGCGTCGAAAAGATGGGCGACTTGTTTACTGAGACGTTGAGTTTGAAGCAGCGCTTGCCGGATGTGAAGGGACTTGCCGCAGCTGCCGAAGAAGCGGAGGCGACGATCTCGATTGCCGCGCAGGCGGATGACGATGGGAAAGCGGCTCGCCGGCGGGCAGGGAAGAAAACGGTCACGCAGCCGCGGTTGGGCAAGGCTAGACGAAAAAATTGAGTAATTTGGTAATTTAGTAATTAAGTAATTAAGTAATTTGAAAATCTCGCTCGCTGGCAATGGTAAATGATTTTAAATTACTCAATTACTCACCCTCTTCCATGTCTCAACTGTTTATTGGAACTTCGGGCTGGGCTTATCCGAGCTGGAAGCCGGACTTTTATCCGGCTAAGCTCGCGCAGAAGAAATTTCTCGGGCATTATTCCACTCAGCTGAATACCGTGGAAGTGAACTTCACCTTCCGGCAGTTGGTGAAGGAGAGCACGATCCAGAACTGGATTCAGGAGACGCCCCCGCATTTTCGCTTTGGGGTGAAGGCGCACCAGGTAATCACGCACATCAAGCGCTTGAAAGGGACGGATGATTTTGTCCCACGCTTTCTGGCAACGATTGAGCCCTTGGCTAGTGTTGGGAAGCTGGGCCCCGTGCTGTTTCAGTTGCCGCCGAATTTGAAGGGGGATGCTACGCTGCTGGAGAATTTTCTTTCTTCGCTTCCGCGGGCGTTGCCAGCCGCGTTTGAGTTCCGTCACGAGTCGTGGTTCACCGACTCGACTTGGGAGCTTTTGCGATCGCGAGGAGTCGCGCTATGCGTGGCGGAAACGGAAGAGCGGACTACTCCGGATGTGGTCACGGGCTCGTTCGTGTATTACCGGTTTCGCAAACCTAGTTACACCGCGGAGGAGCGTAGCGGTATGGTGGGGCGCATCGGTGAGCATCTGGCGGCTGGGCGCGACGTATTTGCTTATTTCAAGCATGAGGAGACGCCGGAAGGCGCCCTTTACGCGGTGGATTTGCTGCGCGGCGTCCGGGAGATGTAGCAAGCCGACGTCCCTACGACAACTTTCCTTCGCATCTGATTGATCACTTCTGTTTACGTCCGATAACGCGCATACTCTCTGAACCTCCACTGTGGCTTCGGAAACCCAATCGCGGGTGCTTGCCGGCTTTCTCGATTATTTGCGGATCGAGAAGGGGCTGGCGCCGCTTTCCATTCGCGCTTACAAGACGGACATTGGCCAGTTTGCGGAATTTCTGGAAAAAAATGAACGCGGATTGCTGACGGCGCGGCGTACTGATGTGCGGGACTTTTTGCAACAACTTTTTTCTCATCGAGTGGATGGGCGCAGCGTGGGGCGAAAACTTTCGGCGCTGCGACATCTTTACCGGTACCTGCTGCTGGATAAGAAAATCGAATACGATCCAACACTGGATATTGAGTCGCCGCGGCAATGGAAGGTTTTGCCGAAGGCACTGGCTCGCGACGAGATGAAGGAGACGCTGGCTGCCCCGCTTCGACGCAAAGGTCCTGGGGCGAGGGAAGGCAAAGGCTCGGGCGCGCTGGCGGTGCGCGATCACGCCATGCTGGAGGTTTTTTATGCGGGCGCGCTGCGCGTTTCGGAAGTCGTCAATGCCAAGTTGGAAGATCTGAAGCTTGAGGCGGGATACATGATCGTGCGAGGGAAGGGCGACAAGGAGCGCGTGGTGCCGCTAGGAAAGTCGGCCCAAGTAGCATTGGGGGAATATTTAGCGCGTGCGCGACCGGAGTTAGTGGCAGGGAAGTTAAACGGAGCATCGTCGAGCTTCGCGTCGAAGAATTCGCCGTTGCTTTTTGTGGCTCGAGGCGGGCGCAAGCTGACGAGGCAGCGCATCTGGCAAATGGTGAAGGCTGCTTCGGTTGCTTCGGGACGAGCCGCTTCTCCGCATATGCTGCGGCACTCCTGTGCCACGCACATGGTAGAGAACGGCGCTGATCTGCGGACTGTGCAGACGATCCTGGGTCACGCCGATATTTCTACGACGCAGGTTTATACACACTTGGCGCTCGACCGGCTGCGCACGGTTTATCAGAAACATCATCCGCGGGCGAAGGCGAATGTTCATGGCGAAGGCGCGCAGGTCAAGGAGAAAGCCTCTCAAGGTTATTAATTTATGAGCACAAATAAAAATGCCGAGTCTACAGTCGGCAAAGCCGTTGCCGATTTTATTCTGCATCTAAGTGAGCGCAATGCCTCACTGCACACCATCAAGGCTTACAGCCGCGATCTAGCACTATTTGCTGCCTACGCCGGGGCACGCGAGTGGAAGCAGATCGATCACATTGCGGTGCGGGGATTTCTTTCTCAGCTTTACGAAAATGGGTTGAGCAAAACCTCTGTTGCGCGGGCTTTAGCGGCAGTTCGGTCTCTCTATCGCTGGCTGGCGCGGGAGGGACTGGTGGACCAGAATCCGGCAAAGCTGGTGGCTACTCCGAAGCTGGCGAAAAAGCTTCCGCGCGTGCCTACGATCGAGGAGATGAATTCCGTGATCGATGGCGAGATGCCAGAGGTGGCAGCCTTTCCTGAGCGCGACAGACTAATGTTCGAACTGCTTTATGGATGCGGCATTCGCAACTCGGAGCTTACCGGAATCAACCTGGACGACATTCGTCTTAGCGCCGAGGCTATCTTGATTCGCGGCAAGGGGAAGAAAGAGCGTTACGTCCCGTTCGGTGAGTCGGTGAGGTTGGCTCTGGCTTCGTATTTGCCTGAACGCCAGAGAATTCTTGGCGCGGGAGGAAAGCATTCGCCCGCGCTCCTGATTAACCGACGCGGCGGGCGGCTTACTACTCGCAGCGTTGGACGCATTATCAAGAAGATTGCCGTGGCGAAGGGGCTTTCGCCGGATGTGCATCCGCACACGCTGCGTCATGCTTTTGGCACGCACATGCTCGAGGAGGGCGCTGATTTGCGGGCGATTCAGGAGTTGCTGGGCCACGAGCGTTTGGCGACCACCCAGCGCTACACGCAGTTGTCGATGAAGCATGTGCTGCAGGTTTACGATCAGACGCATCCGCGGGCGAAGTGAATAGAAATAGTGGGCGTGATTAATGGTCAGCGGTGCCAGCCTGAACATGAACTTGCGTTCGTTCCTCACTTCGTAATCCGTTCCACATCTCCACTACCTTCGCTTTCAGGTCCGCGGTTAGTTTTTCGTAGGCTGCTTCGGACGCTTCGCTTTCGGACGGGGGAATGATTGGTTTGCCGATTGCCATTTTCAACGAAGTGAATTTCTGGAAGGATTTGTTTCTGGGCCATGCGTCATGAAATCCCTCGATCGCTACCGGAACGATCGGGGCTTGCGTGTGGATGGACAGGATCGCGGCACCTTTCTTGAAGATTCTGGGAGTGCCGTCGATGGAGCGTTCGCCTTCGGGATAAAGAATTAGCGGGCGTCCCTGGCGCAGGCCGAAGGCGGCGGCGCGCAAGGCGGGGACGAGGTTGGCATCGGGATCGACTACTAGCACTCGCAACGAACGGGCCAGGCGCAGCATGAATCCTTTTCCAAAAATCTCGCTCGTGCCGACGGCGAATACTTTGTAGAAGACGTCCGGCGGCAAAACGCTAGACAAGATCAGAGGATCGAGATAGCTCTGGTGATTGGAAGAGATGATGTAAGGACCTTGCTTCGGCAGGTTTTCGATTCCGCTTACCTTAAGATCGAATCGGTCTAACGCAATCACCTGCGCTAGCCGAGAAACCAGGTACCAGAATGTGGTCAAAAGCCGCTGCGGACGAATTAAGGAGATGACATCGTCGACCGGGGGGTCTTCGGAAAGAATCGCCTTCCAGCCGGCAAAGGCAGGGCGCGCCTGCGGGATACTGGCCCCGTTGGCGACGCTTTTCAAGGCAGCATCAACCAGATCTCTCACCGTGTAAATCTCGGCGAGTTGCAATTCTGGGACGTTGCCTCCTACTTGCGCTTCGAGTTGGCTTAATAGCTCTACGCGCTGCATAGAGTCGAGGCCGAGGTCGAGTTCCAGATTGTGGGCGGGGCGCAATGTTGGCAGTGGTGTGCGGGCGGCATCCTTTATTACGACTAGCGCTCTCTGCACATCCGGTTGATCGAGCCACGCGGCCTCGTCTTCGGTTGGCGGCTGTTCGGTCGGTAACTCGGATTTGTCGTCGACACGACGAGACTGATTTTCTCTTACACGTTTCTCCACTTCGAAGCGCTTGATCTTGCGGGTGGTGGTGCGGGGCAAATCCTCCTGCCAGATTTCGTAGCTGCCGATGCGCTTGGTGGTCGGGATTCGCTGCGAAAGGCTTTCGATGTCGAAGCGAATGGCCTCTTTCGCGTTCACAATTTTCTTTTGGCGGAGCGCATCGAAGTTGGGCACGATCACAGCGTGCAGGCGGTCGCCGCTGTCTGCAGGCTTGCCTTCTAGCCCCAGTACAGCAAGTTCCTTGATAAACGAGGATTTCAGATAGTGCGCTTCGACTTCCTCGGGATAAATATTCTTGCCATTGCTAAGGACGATGACTTCTTTCTTGCGGCCGGTTAGAAACAAATTTCCGTTGGCGTCGAAGTAGCCTAGATCGCCTGTGTAGAACCAGCCATCGCGCAAAACAGCGGCGGTGGCGTCGGGACGGTTCCAATAGCCTTTCATCACGACTGCGCCGCGCAAGGCAATTTCGCCGGATGTGGGCGCGCCTTCTTCTTGCGGCTCAGGGGCCGGTCTGTCCTTCTCGACAATTCTGCCTTCGACGCCCTTCATAGCTTTGCCCACCGATCCGATGACATTGTCGTTGGGAGACGTGGCAAAGACAGCGGCTGTGGTTTCGGTGAGGCCGTAGGCTTGCAGCACGTCGATGCCGAGCGCGTAGAAATCACGTGCAATACCCGGATCGAAGCGCGAACCTCCGGTTACGAGGTAACGCATTTTAGCGCCTAGCGTTTCGTGGACTTTACGGAAAAGAATGGAGCCGGTGTTGACGCCGACGGCTCGCAAGCCGCGGTTTAGGTTCATGAGTGCACGCAGAAGTTTCTGAGCGAGGGGTCCTCGCTTTGCGACCTCCTGAAAGATGCGTTCGTGAATCAGATAGAAAAACTGAGGGACGACGGCGAAGGCGGTGATATCGCGCTCGCGCAATGCTCGCAACAACTCTGTGGTATTCAGAGTTTCGAGATAGACGACGCGCGCGCCCTTAACCAGCGGAATCATGAGATTCGCCATTTGCGCCAGCACGTGAAACATGGGCAGAACGCCCAGCAGCGCGTCGTTTGGGCCTAGATCTACCCAATCGAATACGGCGGTTACTTCGCCGAGCAGATTGCCGTGAGTCAGCATTACGCCCTTGGGATCGGCGGTGGTTCCGGAGGTGTAGAGCAAGGCTGCGACTTCGTCCGAGGCGGAACCCAGGGGGCGGAAAGGGCCTGGGCCGAAATGAAAAATCGCGGGCAAGTTTTCCAGTCGCTGCGCTTGGGCAAAATCATCAGGGTTGCGATCGGGATCCATCAGCACGAGGATGATTTTCCGATCGGAGTTCAGCGCGGCGACGGCGTCGCGCGCCGCCTGCGCGTCCTTGGCATCGAAGAATAAAGCGGAGCTGCCACTGTCTTGCAGGAGCTTGGTGAGTTGGTCGGCGTGAAGCGCGGTATCGAGGGGAACGACTGTGCATCCTGCGGCGATGACGCCGAGATAAACGGCGACCCAGCGGGGATGGTTATCTGCGAAGATGGCCAGCCGGGTTCCATGTGCGAATTGTTTATCGATAATCCAACGGCCTATCGATTCGGCCATGCGGCGCAGTTCGGCATAAGTACAACTTTCCAGGTGATCAGGGCGCTGAAGTTGAAGCGCAACGTTATTGGGCCAGCGCTCGGAGCATTCGCAAAAACGGTCGTAGAAAGTGGGCATCGGTCGTGGGGAATATACACGAAAAATCTACTTACCGCCGAGAACACCGAGATCGCGAAGAAGGTGAGGACATAATTTTGATTTCTGAGCGGCCTTTGTGATCTCGGCGGCGAATCGCTTTCGTTAGCTGTTCCTTAGGGCAGTCCGGCGCATCTAAATATGCTAGGCTAAAAGGGATACGCTAGGGCAGTTCCCGCCCTCTGAAGGATTTCACAGCTTGATTAATACGTTAATTGGCAAGGTATTTGGGACCAAGAACGAGCGGATGGTTAAGAGCTTGATGCCGAACGTCGCGGCCGTCAATGCGCTTGAACCGCAGGTGCTGAAGCTCTCGGACGAAGAACTGCGCGCGAAAACCGATGAGTTCCGCCAGCGGATTCAGGAGCGGTTGAGCCGGGTTTCGCCTCCCGCGGCGGAGAGTGAGCCGGAAAGTGAAGATGATCCCGACCGCGCCAAACAAATTGAAAAAGAGCAGTACGACGCGCTACAGGAGGTGCTCGACGAAATTCTGGTCGAGGCGTTTGCGGTGGTGCGCGAGGCGGGCCGGCGCGTGCTCAACATGCGGCACTTCGATGTGCAGTTGATCGGTGGCATGGTGCAGCACAAGGGCATGATTTCGGAGATGAAGACCGGCGAAGGCAAGACGCTGGTAGCAACGCTTCCGGTTTATCTGAATGCGCTTAGCGGACGCGGCGTGCACGTGGTTACGGTGAACGACTATCTGGCCAAGCGCGACTCGGAGTGGATGGGCAAGCTCTATCGGTTTCTGGGTCTCACCGTCGGCGTTATTGTTCACGATCTGGATGACGAGCAACGGCGCGCCGCTTATGCCGCTGATGTGACCTATGGCACGAATAACGAATTCGGCTTCGATTACTTGCGCGACAACATGAAGTTCGATCTGAAAGATTGCGTGCAGCGTGGGCATAACTTCGCGATTGTCGATGAAGTGGATTCGATCCTGATCGACGAAGCCCGCACGCCGCTGATTATTTCTGGCGCCAGCGAAGAGTCTACGGACAAGTATTACAAAGTCAACCGCATCATTCCGAAGCTGGAAAAGGGTGAGGAACTGGATGTTGCTCCTGGCGAACCCGCGCAGCTTACTGGTGACTATGTCGTCGATGAGAAACATCGCAATATTACCGTCACCGACGAAGGCTGGACTAAGGTTGAGGGGTTGCTCGGCATAGGCAATATTGCCGATCCGGAGAATTGGCCGCTCAAGCATCACGTGGAGACTGCGATCAAGGCGCATGCTTTGTACCGGCGCGATGTGGAATATGTGATTAAAGATGGCGAGGTCATCATCGTCGACGAATTTACTGGGCGCATGATGCCGGGGCGGCGCTGGTCGGATGGGCTGCATCAGGCCATCGAAGCCAAAGAGGGCGTGAAGATCGAGCGCGAAAATCAGACGTTGGCCACGATCACCTTCCAGAATTACTTCCGCATGTTCAAGAAGCTTTCGGGCATGACCGGAACGGCGGAGACCGAAGCTACCGAGTTTGACAATATTTACAAGCTGGACGTGATCGTTATTCCGACTAATAAACAGATGCTACGGCTGGAAAACCCTGACGTGGTGTTTCGCACGGAGAAGGAAAAATATTTCGCGGTCGCCGACGAGATTGCGCAACTGCACGAAAAAGGTCAGCCGGTGTTGGTCGGAACTACGTCCATTGAAAAGTCGGAGCGTTTGTCTGAGTTGCTGAAGAAAAAAGGGCTGAAGCAGCACGTGGTTCTAAACGCGAAGTTTCACGAGCGCGAGGCAGAGATCGTCGCGCAGGCCGGACGAAAAGGCATGGTGACGATTGCCACGAATATGGCGGGCCGCGGCACTGACATTTTGCTGGGCGGGAATCCCGAGTTCATGGCCAAGCAGGAAATGGTGAAGAAGGGGATTGCGCAGCAGTTGCGCGTGGCGCAGGGCAAGATAGAAGGCCCGCAGGAAGATGGCACGACGTCCATTTTTTATTACAACGGGAACGAATATACCGTGCCCACCGATAAGTGGACCGAGGCTTACAACCGTTACAAGGCGCAGACCGACAAGGAGCACGACGAAGTAACGGCGGTCGGCGGGCTGCACATACTGGGCACGGAGCGGCACGAGTCGCGGCGCATCGATAACCAGCTGCGCGGGCGCGCAGGGCGGCAGGGGGATCCTGGGTCGTCGCGTTTCTATTTGGCCCTCGAAGATGACCTGATGCGCATCTTCGCCAAGGAGTGGGTTTCTAAGCTGCTGGAGCGCTTGGGCATGGAAGAGGGGATGCCCATCGAATCGAAGCTGATCAGCCGGCGCATTGAGACGGCGCAAAAGGCGGTTGAGGGTCAGCACTTCGAATCGCGCAAACATTTACTCGAATACGACGATGTAATGAACAAGCAGCGCGAGGCCGTCTACGGCTTGCGGCGTCGACTACTTGAAGGCATGGATCAGAAAGATCTGATTCTTGAGGATTATGTTTCGGCGATTCTGGGCGAGCTGTTGGAGGAATATTGTCCGCCTAAGGGCCACGCCGATGACTGGAATATCAAGGGTTTAAAAGACGCGGTGTTCACGCGTTTCGGCGTTGACTTTATTGCGGAGGGCGTGAAGCCCGAGTCGATGAACCGGCAAGAGCTTGGCGATGCGATTTTCGAAAAGCTGAAGGAACGTTACGAGGCGAAAGAAAAGCTGATCGGGCCTGAGGCCATGCGCCATCACGAGCGCATGATCATGTTGAGCGTGCTGGACTCGCAGTGGAAAGATCACCTGCTCAGCATGGATCATTTAAAAGAAGGCATCGGGTTGCGCGGGTACGGGCAGCATGATCCGCTGGTCGAATACAAGAAAGAGTCGTTTGACATGTTCGAGGCCATGCTGCAGCGCTTCCAGGAAGACACGGCCCGCTATCTTTACCTGATGCAGATTATTGAGCGGCCGCCGGATCCTGGCGTTGCCGGGCCGCAGGGAGGCGAACCTGCGGGTCAGGGACCGGATACGGGAGTTCCGTCGCACCAGGGAACTGGTGGCAATGGGCATCATCCGCCGCGGCTGGTGGCGACTTCGGCCGACGATTTGGAAGAAGCTTTCATGCGGCGCAAGCGGCGTGAGCTCGAACAGGCGCGCATGGCCGGAGCTGGCGATGTGCAACCGGTGCAGCAGGTAGTGCGCGGCCAGGAAAAAGTTGGGCGCAACGATCCTTGTCCCTGCGGCTCGGGAAAGAAGTTTAAGAAGTGCCACGGGGCTTAGCAAGGTAGCTTGCTAAGCTCGCCGGAACCCTTCGGATTGGCTCGCACGTGTTCAGTTTCAGCTCTTCACGGCTTTGAACGTCATCTCTTCGGCTGAGTTTTTTGTCTCGGCCTTCCATTCCAAAAATAAAGTCGCGTAATTCTTTGTGATGAAATCCGCCGGGCTCACACCTAGTTTCTTTGCCGTGGCATCGATCCAGCGCGCCCGCCCTTCAACCTCACAAAAAATTCCAATCGGCGTTTCATCGATCATGACATCGCCTTTACCGTCAGTCCATTCGGCGCGGAATTTTTCGTAGCGAAATGTCGGTGAGTATCCCAGCGCGCGCAGGATGGCATCCATGGTCTTGCCGTCCGCAACGCCGGTTTCCAATTCGTCGCGGCTGCTGTGGCGAGCTCTCTTACCCTTGCTTTTGTGGGTCAGCGTCCATGCGGTGCCGTATTTTCTGATGCGCAAGAGTTCTTTGCGATTGCGCAGAATTTCTCCCGGAAGGTCGTAGAGTGTGTTCATTTCATGCCTGCGTTTCGTGGCTAAGTGGAATCCGATCGCACGCAGTTTCCGCCTTAGAGCACGCAGATCGTGGACACAAAATTTGATTTCGATTTCCCGGTTTGAAGGCATTCAAGAAAGTATAGAGCCTATGGACTTAAGCGCCGCGAGATGACCTTTGAAACTCCCTACGGGTTCTCGGCGGTCGTCCCTCCGGGACTGGTTCCGATCTTTCGCTAGCGCCCCAGACTTACGTCGGGGGCTAACGAATATCGTCCCTTGGGGCCTGGATGCTAACTGAATGTGGGCAGCTTGACCAGGTCGTTTTCCGGGACTACTTCCACAGGCTCGCCAGCCTTACGCCAAGCCGTCAGTCCGCCGACGATTACGAACGTGTTGAAGCCTTTTTCCCGCAGCAGGTGCGCCACCCGGGCGCTGGTCGCTTCGCGCGCTCAAGTGCAATACAGATAAATATCTTTGTCGCGGGGAAGGTTCTTGATTTCTTCCTCAAGATTGTTGGGCTCAATGCGAATGGAGTTCTTGATGCGCGCAGCGCCGGAATCATAATAGCCGTGGCTGCGGACATCGACGATCCGTACACGGTCGGCATCTTCCGAGGCTAGGCGGCGGGCCAGTTCCTCGACTTGTATTCGCGGAACGACGCTATAGGTTTTATTTTTGCGGTATTGGACGAAGCGGTAAATTCCATAGGCCAGCAGAGCCGCGATTACTACTGCTTCCATGGCTCGACCGGCGGCCTGAAAGCCACGCAAGACGGCAGCCAGAAAATCGCGCGAAAGAAATCCAACTAACAGGTAGGTCAGGGCATAAAAGGAGGCGCCAACGAAATCGAGGCGCAGGAATTGCCAGAAGCGCATCTTCATGCTGCCGGCCAGCGGCGCGGCCATGGTGTTGACTCCCGGGATAAACTTCGCGATCACAAGGGTGATCTTGCCACGCTTATAGAACGATTCCGCGGAGCGCAGGATGCATGTTTCGGGGTTAATGGAGACACGGCAGAGGAACCCGAGGAGAGCCCAGCCCATGTACCGGCCTAACCAGAATTGCACGGTATCGCCGAGCAGCAAAGCCGAGATCGCAGCCAGTAAAACGTACGGACCCGAGAGCGCATGGTGGGCGGCCACTGCGGCTCCCGCTGCGACCAGGGCTATTGCCGCGGGGAAGGGAAGGCCTATCGCCTCGGCTAATAACAGGCCAAAGGTCAAGGCATAACCATGCCTCGCCATCAGTGAAAACAAATTCATAGACTGTGTTGGATAGGGAAAATTAGGAAACGGTTCAAGTATAAACAGAGCAGGACGTCATAAATCAAGCCGGACAGCGGTCCGAAGGACCGAGTCCGGCTTGGTTACGGGGACCCGTGTTGCTAGGAGGACTTCCCCGTGGAGAGTGAGTCTGATACAGCGGCTTGCACTCGGAGTTTTTCGACCCTGCACGGGCCGGCGCGTCGTAAGGACAAGGCGCCATTTCGTAAAGCTTCGACTGAAGCCGCTGCCTTTTGCGTTGGCAGGCGGAGCCCACGGCGCTCGGGTACCTCAGCGATTTGCCTGGGCAAACGCCGGGGAGAGATCTGATGGACCGCTCTGTGGCAATCCATCGCACCACAATGCGTCTCGTTAGCCTTCCGCCGTAGCGGACAACGACCGCCAACTGCAGGGATTATGAAACGGGCAGGAAAAGAAATCTGTGGCCCGGGTCACAGATTCCTGTGATGGAAATCAAACCGCCGGCTAAGAACTATTTCTCTCGTGCCACCACAAAGTCCGGGGCCCAGAGCAGAGCGCGTTTGATTTCGGAGTCGGGAAAGGTGCAAATGGTTTTTCGCGCGGACTCGGCGTAGCGGGCGGCGCGAGCGCTCGCGGCTTCGAGGGAGCCGTAGCGCTGCAGAATTTCCATGATCTGGCCGTGGGTTACGCCGTTGAAAGCGCGCTCCTGGAGAATGGCTTCTATCTTTCCGCGCTCCTCCGCAGTGCAGCGCTCGAGGGCATGGATCACGGCCATAGTCACTTTGCCCTCGCGCAGATCGCTGGCCACGGGCTTGCCTAAGACTTCCTCGGAGGCGGTGAGGTCGAGTACATCGTCGACGATTTGAAAGGCCATGCCGAGATCGTGGCCGTAGCGCGCCACGGCGTCTTCTTGCGCGGTGGTGGCCCCACCTAGAATGGCGCCAAGTCGCATGCAGACGGAAAAGAGGCAAGCCGTCTTGCGGTAAATCAGATCGAAATGCTCATCGAGGGTGATGAGCTTGCCCAGCTTTTCCATTTGCAGCAGTTCGCCTTCGACCATCTGCTGCGTGAGTTCGATGAGCGAGTCAAGAATGCGGAAGTTGCGCTCCTGCACCGCGAGGCGAAAACCCTGCATGT
This sequence comes from uncultured Acidobacteriaceae bacterium, assembly GCA_963781635.1. Taxonomy (GTDB): domain Bacteria; phylum Acidobacteriota; class Terriglobia; order Terriglobales; family Acidobacteriaceae; genus Sulfotelmatobacter. Next base: position 148,797 of record CAWAFZ010000003.1, on the reverse strand, counting down.
AGAGCCAGTCGCCCGCCAATACGCACTTGGAGTTGCCCCACTGGGTGTTGGCGGCGGGGCGGCCGCGGCGGGTGGTGGCCTCGTCGATGATGTCGTCATGCACCAGCGTGGCGGTGTGAATGATCTCGACCACCGCGCCCAGCCGAACCGCGCCACGGCCTTTATAGCCGAATAGCTTTGAGGAAAGCAGAAGAAGCGCCGGACGGATGCGCTTGCCGCCGCCATTGCGCAGGTATTCTCCTATCTGGGTGATGGCCTGGACGCCGGCGACCGTGTCCTCGCCGAATTCGCCCTCCAGGGCTACGAGATCGTCGTGCAGCAGGTCGAAAACTTCTTTGCCGTTAATGGTGGCCGGTGCGCTCAATGGATCGGACCTCGGAATGCAGACCCCGGACTTCGTACGTTAGCCGTCACCCCAGGCCGTGTGAACAGCGCCAAATCCTCGATTCGTAAGCGCGAGGTTCGAAGTCTGAGGTCCGAGGTCCGCATTTCAATTCGTGCGGTAATTCGCAAACTGCAAGTCGATTCCAAAATCGTGCTGCCGCAACATCGCGATTACATCTTGCAGCGTGTCGCGGTCTTTGCTGCTGATGCGCACCAGGTCGCCCTGGATCGAGGCCTGCGCCTTTTTCTTTGAGTCCTTCACTAACTTTACGATCTCCCTGGCCTTCTCGATGGCAATGCCCTGCTGCATGGTGATTTTGCGCTTGGAGGTGCCTCCTGCAGCTGGTTCGACCGGGCCGTAGGTCAAGCCTTTGAGTGAAACGTTGCGCTTGACCAGTTTTTGCTGCAGGACGTCATTGACCGCCTTCAGCTTGTACTCGTCGGCCGAATGCAGGACGATCGCATCTTTCTCGAGTTCGATGTTCGACTTCGAGTCTTTCAGGTCGAAGCGCGTGTGGATCTCCTTCATGGCCTGCTGGATGGCGTTGGATACTTCCTGCAGGTCGATCTTGCTCACGATGTCGAAGCTGTTATCGGGCATCGGATTTCATTTCTTTCTGAAATGATGGAATATAACAACTGAGACTAACAGAATGGATGCTCGCCGAGGAGCTTAAAGTGCGGAAACTTTGCTTTCAGCCGTTTCAGACAATTTGAAAAAATTGTAGAAGTTGCGGCTGGTTTGCTCGCCGATTTCTTCGGGGGGCAGACTGCGCAACTCGGCCAACTTCTTCGCCGTGTCTTTTACGAAGGCCGGTTCGTTGCGTTTGCCGCGATTGGGCACCGGCGCGAGAAATGGGCAGTCGGTTTCGATCAGGATGCGGTCGAGCGGAACTTCAAGCGCGGCGTCGCGAATCTGCTGCGCTTTGGGGAAGGTCACGTTGCCGGCGAAAGAGATCAAGAATCCCGCGTCCAAAGCTCGCCGGGCCTGGGTCCATGTGCCCGTGAAGCAGTGCAGAATTCCTCCGAGTCCTTTGCCGCTCCAATATTCTCCAATCATTTTGAAAAAGTCGGTCCAGGCGTTGTCACTGGCTTCCGACGGCCGGCAGTGAATCACAATGGGCAGCTTGGCCGCCGCGGCCAGCTCCATCTGCTGGCCGAAGACTTGTTTCTGCACTTCGCGCGGCGAGTGATCGTAAAAGTAATCCAGGCCGATCTCACCCCAGGCTATTACCTTGCGACGCTTCGCGAGTTGTTCCATTGTCTGATAGGCAACATCGTCTGCCAACCGCGCCTCGTGGGGATGAATTCCAATGGTAGCGTAGATGAACGGATATTTCTCAGCCAGCAGAATTCCGCGATCGAGTTCGGGAGGGCCGTCGCCATTGCCGATGGCGACGATGGTCTGCACTCCCGCTTCACGGGCGCGCGCAATTACCTGCTCGCGATCGAAGTCGAACTGCTTGCCATCGAGATGGGCGTGAGAGTCTACGAACATAGGAACGGACTTCAGACCTCGGACTTCAGATCTCAGAGTGGGTGGCGACGTCTGAGGTCCGACGCCTGAGGTCAGGTTTACCTATTTCAATCTCGCGCCTACCGGTACATCCTCTAAGAAGCTCGCCAGCACTGGCCTTCCGCCTTCGAGCGAGGCGGCTACGATCATGCCGTTCGACTCCATGCCCCGCAGCTTGCGAGGAGCGAGATTCGCCACGATGACCACCTTTCGGCCGATCAAAGACTCGGGCGCGTAGGCCTCGGCGATGCCTGCTAGCACCTGTCGTACTTCGGTTCCGATGTCGATTTCAAGGCGCAAAAGCTTGTCGGCTTTTGGCACGCGCTCGGCTACTTTTACCACACCTACGCGCAATTCGACCTTGGCGAAGTCATCGATGGAAATCTTGTTGTCCGCAGCCGGTGGCGGCGTCGGAGTTGCGGGCGCCGGCTGTGCTCTCACCGGCGCGGCAGTTGGTGCAGCTTCCGCTGGCGGCGGAGTTCTTTGCTCTTCTTCCATCCTCTGCATCCTTTCGATGGCGCTCTTGTCGGCGCGTGGAAAGACGGGATGAACTTCGCCGAGATTGGTTCCCAAAGGAAGTTGACCCCAGGCGAGACCGCTCAGGTCGAGCCTTTTGATGTCCCCCAGCCCCAGCTGCGACCAGATCTTTGCCGTGGCCTCGGGTATCACCGGATAGGCGAGAGCCGTTACGATGCGAAGGGCTTCGGCCGCAGTGTAGAGAATTGTGGCTAAACGCGAGCGGCTGTCCTCATCGAGTTTTTCTCCGAGCGCCCAGGGTTCGTTCTCGACGATGTACTTATCGACCGCGGCGACCAGTGCCCACACCGTTTCGAGGGCGCGGGAAAACTGGAACTGATCGAACCACATCGCAAAATCGCGAATCGTCTTGCGCGCGGTTTGCGCGATGGCATCGTCGGCCGGTTTCGAGGCGGCGTGCGAGGGATAGGGCACCGCTCCCTTGAAATAACGGTTGATCATGGTGAGGGTGCGGCTGGCGAGATTTCCCAGGCCGTTGGCGAGATCGGAGTTGTAGCGCTGTACGAGAGCGTCGAAAGAGAAAGATCCATCCTGCCCAAAGACAACTTCGCGCAGCAGAAAATAGCGCAGGGCATCGGCGCCGAGCACGTCGAGAATAGTTTCGGTTCGCACAATGTTGCCGCGCGATTTCGACATCTTGCTCTCTTCGAAGAGCAGCCAGCCGTGGGCTACGATTGCTTTGGGTACGGGTAGTCCCGCCGCCATCAGGAACGCCGGCCAGTAGACGCAGTGAAAGCGGACAATTTCTTTGCCGATCATCTGCACATCGGCGGGCCAGAATTTTCTGAACGCCTCTCGAGCGCCGGAGTGGGTAGAGCCATAGCCGATCGCTGTGATGTAGTTGGCCAGCGCGTCGAACCAAACGTAGATCACGTGTTTGGGATCGCCGGGCACGGGAACGCCCCAGGTGAAAGTGGAGCGGCTGATCGACTGATCGCGCAGACCCGACCGCACGAACGAAATTACTTCGTTGCGGCGTGCCTCGGGGCGAATGAACTCCGGGTTCGCGTAGAGCGCCAACAGCTTGTCTTGAAACGCCGAGAGCTTGAAGAAATAGTTTTCTTCGTGCACGGTTTCGGTAATTCGCCCGCAAGTGGGGCAGGGATCGCCGGGTTTGGCGCCGTCTACATAAAGCTCGTCCGACACACAATACTGGCCGGTGTAGGTTCCTTTGTAGATGAAACCGTTGTCGCGAATTTTCCGAAAAAGTTCCTGCAGCCGCTTTATGTGGCGCTCTTCAGTGGTGCGGATGAAGTCGTCGTTGGAGATGCCCATCCGCTTCCACAACTGGCGGAACTCGGCGGAAATTTCATCGGCGTACTGCTGCGGAGTTTTTCCCGCAGCCTCAGCGGCGCGCTCGATTTTCTGCCCGTGTTCGTCGGTTCCGGTGAGGAAAAATGTGTCCAAGCCCAAAAGGCGCTGGCGGCGCGCAATCGTGTCGCAGGCGATAGTGGTGTAAGCGTGACCGATGTGGGGACGCGCGTTCACGTAGTAGATAGGAGTCGTGATGTAAAACTTCTTGCTCATGCTTGTGTAATGTTTAGTGATGGCTTGTGCGCGCAAATGTATGCGCGCCGGCTCTGATACTCAACCTCAGGCTCATACGGATCACGCTCGAAAGTTTCGTCGATCGCGAAATCCGCTGCACGCAGATAGCTTTCTATATCTGCGGTCCGAAAGAAATAGAAATCGAGGCACACGCGGCAGCCCCAAAGATCTTCCACGTGCGAAGCCTCTTTGCCAATGTGGAAAGTCAAAAGCAGCACGCCTCCCGGACGCAAAACCCGATGCATTTCGCGTAGCGCTTGTTTTACATCGCTAGGCGGGAGGTTGACGATGGCGTAGAACGCCGCGATCCCGGCCCAAGTGCCATCTGGCATGTCGAGAGCAGTCATGTCGCCTCCATAGAAATTAATTTCCGGATTGAGCTCGCGGGCTCGCTTCACCATGCCCGGAGACAAATCGACTCCGCACACTGCGACGCCGCGCTGATGGAGGTAGCGAGCCACCTGACCGGGACCGCAGCCGAGATCGCACGCCAATCCTCCACCTCGAACTTTTTCGGCAAACTTATCCAACAATTGCCGGTCCAAAGGCTTGTGGCGCAACTCATCGTAGACGTGGCAAACGTATTCGTCGGCGACGTGATCATAGCTCGATTGCACCGTGCTGACCTTCTCATCGATCATGGCTTAGATGACGCTGCATTCTTGCTATGGCCGCCGTTCGAGTACACTCGCGCCGCTTCCTGCATCACGGTCTTCAGAGGCACACCATGCTCCGTCGCGATGCGGCGGCAGTCTTCATATTCGGGCGCGTAGTTGGTGACCGTGCCGTTCATGCTGGCGATTTTAATTCTTACCTCGCCCCAGGGCGTGCCGACATTTTCCCAACGGCGGGCCAGGGTCCGCCGCGTTTCATCGCGACGCCTCACGCCTAGTGTGCTTGTCTCCATAAAAATGAGCTGCGTGAGCTTGGCGGCGTCTTCAGGCTTGCACAGAATGGTCAGCAGCGTCCCGGGCCGGTTCTTCTTCATCTGCACCGGCGCTGCGAATGCATCGAGGGCGCCCTCTGTGAGCGCGCGCTCCATCACGTAGCCGAACACCTGCGGATTCAAATCGTCGAGATTGGCTTCGAGAACCGTGATTGTTTCTGAGGCGGTGTTGGCGCTGAGTGAGGTTGACGCCGCTTCGCCGATCGTTAAGCGAAGCACGTTCGGGTGTCCTGGAAAATCACGCGTTCCCGCACCGTATCCCGACTTCTCGATTCTCATTTCGGGGAATGCGGCGAAGCTTGAAGCCAGGACGCTTACAATCGCTGCGCCGGTCGGCGTGACTAACTCGGCTCGCACGCCTGAAGAATACACAGGAGCGTTCGCCAGCAGTTCCAGTGTCGCTGGCGAGGGAATGGGGAATGTGCCGTGGGCGCACTTTACTGTGCCGCCACCCACGTTTAATGGCGAGCAGATAATTTGATCGACGCCCAGGGCTTCTACGCCTACCGCCGCGCAGACGATGTCGACGATAGCATCGACTGCTCCGACTTCATGGAAGTGCACGCTTTCGATAGAAGTATTGTGAATTTTCGCTTCGGCTCGCCCCAGCGCTTCAAAGATGGTGATAGCTGTTCGTTTTGCTGTTTCGGAGATGGTCGCCGCGGAGATGATCCGTCGAATTTCGTTAAGCCCGCGCTCGTGAGTGTGCTGATGATCGTGTGGGGCCGCGGGCACGTGCTGATTATCGTCAGGAGAATGATGATAATCATGCTCGTGCGCATGAGAATGTTGACCACTCGAATCTTGGTCCTCCGAGTATGTTTCGCGTGGCGAATCTTTCTCGCCCTTTATCCACACATCCGCTTTCGTAGCGGAGATGCCGCTTCGCACCACCCGGGAAAACTCCAAACGTGCTTCTAGTCCCAACGATGCCACGGTATCTTGCAGCATTTGGGGCGAAACTCCGGCGTCGACCAGCGCGCCCAAAAACATGTCGCCGCTGATGCCCGAAAAGCACTCAAGGTAAGCTTTACGCATAGAAAAACTGTCGTTAGTCGTTAGTCATTGGCCCGGAGCACGACCGCCAGCATTGGAAAGGGACGGCGAATGACTAACGACTAAACGACGATTTTTTCATCATAGGGAACACATCCCACTCCGTCAAACTAACAACCGCGGTTTGCTCTGCTAGAATCACTATCTTCATAAACAACCTAGAGGGAAGCTTTGTATCGTTATCTTGAACAGCGTCTGGCGGACCGCATCAGCAAGTTTCTTCGCGGCCGATACCCGGACGGGGCCTTACCGATTGTGGTGATCGAACAGCCTCCTAAAGTTGAATTGGGCGATTTCGCCATTCCACTCTTTCCCTTTGCCAAGCCTTTGCGTATTGCTCCGCTTAAGCTTGCTGAGGCCATCCGCAGCGGTGTTGGCGCGATCGAAGGCATCGCGGAGATGCAGGTAGCTCCTCCGGGCTATCTGAATGTGAAAATCGATCGCGGGTGGATGGCAGCGGCGCTGGCTGCCGATCAGAAGCCCACAGAAGAGATTCCGGCGGGGAAAATTCTGGTTGAGCATACGAGCATCAACCCCAACAAAGCGGCGCATATCGGACACCTGCGCAACGCGATTCTGGGGGATACGTTTGTCCGGATGCTGCGCTACGCGGGACGCGATGTCGATGTGCAGAATTACATCGACAACACTGGCGTACAGGTGGCAGACGTGGTTGTGGGCTTCACCCAGATCGAGAAAAAATCGCTGGCGGAAATCGAAGCGCTGGCTCGACGGCCACGCTTCGATTATTACTGCTGGGATCTTTATGCGCGGGTTTCGCAGTGGTATGGACAGGATAAGCAACATCTGGCTCTGCGCGCTGATACTCTGCATGGTATAGAAGACGCTAGCAGCGATATCGCCGCGATTGCCGAACTGATCTCGACCGCTGTGTTGCGCCGGCATCTTGAAACCATGGACCGGCTTGATATCGAGTACGACTTTCTGCCCCGCGAGAGCGAGATCCTGCATCTGCATTTTTGGGATGCGGCCTTCACAAAACTGAAAGAAGCTGGCGTGCTCACTTACGAGGATCGCGGCAAGAACGCAGGATGCTGGGTGATGCGGCGGGCTGGAACAGCGCGAACTCTTTCCGATTTGGCGAGCGCCGAGATCGATCTGGATACTCTACTCGCGCACATTGGGACAAGTTCTGGCCCGGAGGATATTTCCGAAGAAGACCAGAAAGTAATCGTCCGCTCCAACGGCACCGTGGGATACGTCGGCAAGGACATCGCTTATCACATGTGGAAGTTTGGGCTGCTGGGGCGCGATTTTGGATATTGTCGTTTTTACCGCTATCCCAATCAGCATGAATGCTGGATCTCCGCTATGGAGGGGGAGAAAGAGCATCCCCACTTTGGCGATGTTGCGGAGATCTACAACGTAATCGACGCGCGGCAGTCGGAGGCGCAGAATACCGTGATCGATGCCTTGCGCGGGCTCGGCCACAGCGAGGCGGCCGATCATTACACGCATTTTTCGTATGAGATGGTGGCGCTCACGCCGCGCTGCGCCGCTGAACTCGGCTATACGCTTAGCGAGGAAGACAAGACACGTTCTTATATCGAAGTGAGTGGCCGCAAGGGGTTTGGAGTTAAGGCCGACGATTTGATCGACCGGCTCATTAGCTCTGCTCGCGGCGAAGTAGATTCGCGGCATCCTGAACTTAGTGAGGTTGAGCGCGAATCGATTGCGACGCAGATTGCTACCGGCGCCTTGCGTTATTTCATGCTGAAGTTTACCAAGCAGTCGGTGATCGCTTTCGACTTCAAGGATGCTCTTAGCTTTGAGGGTGAGACTGGACCTTACGCGCAATATGCCGTGGTGCGCGCCACTAGCATCTTCAAGAAGGCGGGGCTGGATGCGGACAGTTTCTCTCGCGAGATTTCGAGCGACTTCTTTGCTCGAAATACGGTCGAGTTTTTTGGGGGCGCGGCGTGCAGCGAGATCTGGGAGTTGTGGCTGGCGGTGGCCAAGACATCTTACATCGTCAACCAATGCATCGTTACTACGGAGCCGGCGTATCTCGCCAAGCACGCTTTTCAACTGGGGCAGCTTTTCAATACGTTCTATCACCGGCATCCGATTCTGAGCGAGGCTGATGAAAAGCGAAAACATTTCCTGCTTGCGACCGTTGCCATCGTGCGGCGAGAACTGATTCGTACTCTGGCGGTCATGGGTATGACTGTTCCGCCGGTCATGTGAGCGCTGGACGGCTCTTCACTTCTCCGATTCAACCTGCTAGTTTTTACTAAATTGGAGGGGGTAGGATGTGCAGGAATATAAAAACACTTTTTAACTTCGATCCGCCGGTGAACGACGAAGAGGTTCGGGCGGCTTCGCTGCAATTTGTTCGGAAGATTACTGGCTTCAATAAGCCTTCGAAGAGTAACGAAGCTGCTTTTCTGAATGCGGTAGAGGAGATTGCCGGGGTGTCGGCACGGCTTCTGCGCTCGCTTGAGACCAGTGCGCCGCCCAAGAACCGCGAAGAAGAGGCGGCTAAGGCGAGGGCGCGCGCCGCCGAGAGATTTGGGGCTTGACTCGGCTGATCACACTTGCGCGCTTCCGGCGCAGATTCAATCATTTAGCTCACACCGGTTGGGCGATGGGCATCTTTCAGCCACAGGCCACCATCTAACTTATTGAAAAAGATATAAGAATCGGGTGGTGGCTCCTGTGAAAAGCAAAGCTTTGTTCAAAATAATCGCGGTGGTGTTTTTGATGACGACATTCGCGTTCGCCGCTCCCAAGCCGGCCAAGGCCGACCAAGCGCAAAATGTTCCGCCGTTCCCCGGCACGCTGATTAACGCCCGTTTCGTTTACGTCACCAGCTACGATGGGGATCAATTCAATCCTCGCCTGCTTCCTGAGGACCGGGATGCCATAGGCGCGGTGCAGGATGCGATGCAGAAGTGGGGCCAATTTACGTTGGTATTTCAGCCGCAACAGGCCGATATTATTCTGGTGGTGATGAGCAGGCCAACGGAAGACGTGCTCGCGGTCTACGACGCGCGCGGCTGGCCGCGTAACGAATACCTGTGGCGCATGATGGGACGGAGCGGCCTGCAAGCGAGCGAAACACCGTTTGTCACTGACCTGGAGAAAGCATTCGACTTGGTCAAAGCGAAGTGATCTCACCAGCTCTTTAAAAAAGAAAATTCCGCGCCAACCGGCACTACGCGTTCTTTCCGGCGAACATCAATCCAGCGCCGGCTACGACCAAAACTACGCTCAGAGCGGTTGGCACCTTCTGATCGTGCTCAGTTGTGACGCCGATGTGCGCGTCGCCTACGCTCACTCCGTGGTGTTCAGAGTGCGGGAACGGAACGAAAAACGAGAGAATCCCCAGAGCCAGAACGACCACGCCCGCTACCAGTAGTGCTTTCATGTAATGCCTCCGCCGCAGAGTAGCAGCAGGCATAGGATGCCAGCCACGCCAAATGCGCTGTCACCAAAATTATACGGGAGTCGAAAGGATAATTCGGCCCCGGTTTCCAGTCGGAAACCGGGGCCGAATTTCTAGCGAGTGAAGCTCTGGACGAACTCCACCAAGCTGCGCAGCGCTATGCCGGACGGGCCTTTGGCGATCCAGGGCTTTTGCTCTTCCATCCAGGCCGTGCCAGCGATGTCGAGATGGATCCAAGGCGTGTCTTCCGCGAACTCTTTCAGGAACATGGCGGCGTTGATGGCTCCGCCCCAGCGACCGCCTGAGTTCACAATGTCGGCGATGCTGGACTTGATGTTGTCTTTGTATTCATCATCGAGAGGCAGACGCCACATTTTCTCGCCGGCTTCGTCGTTGGCTTTGTGGAAGCGCTCGTAGATGGTGTCGTCGTTGGCAAAGACGCCGGCGTTCGCGTAGCCGAGTGCGACGACGACTGCGCCGGTGAGAGTTGCCGCGTCCACTAGGTGCGTGCAGCCGAGTTGGCGCGCGTAGAAGAGACCGTCAGCCAATACGAGGCGACCTTCGGCGTCGGTATTTATGATCTCGATGGATTTGCCGGACATGGCAATCTGCACATCACCCGGCTTTTGCGCCTTGCCGGAGGGCATGTTTTCGGTAGCGCATACGATACCGATGACTTTGATCTTCGGTTTGAGCAGCGCGATGGCGCGCATGGCGCCGATCATCGTGGCGCCACCGGCCATGTCGTATTTCATCTTCTCCATGTTATCGGCGGGTTTAATCGAGATGCCGCCAGTGTCGAAGGTGATGCCTTTGCCAACCAGGCCTAAGACGGGTTTCTCCGGCGCGCCAGCAGGCTCGTATCGCATCACGATTAGCGCGGGAGGTTCGTCGGAACCTTGCGCGACACCCCAGAATGCGCCCATCTTCAATTCTTTGATTTTGTCTGCGCCGTAGACTTCGCACTTCAGGCCGACTTCCTGGCACATTTTGCTGGCGCGGTCGGCGAGAATCGTCGGAGTCATGCGGTTGGAAGGTTCATTCACCAGATCGCGAGTGAAGTTCTGCGACTCGCCGATGATCTGCGCTTCATGCGCGGCTTTTTCGAGGGCCGCCTTATCGCTGTTGCCGCTGGCGACGATGGTGATGGCGTCGATCTTCTGATCTTTGCGGTCGCTGCGATAGTAATCGGGATCGAAATTTCCAACCAGCGCGCCTTCAACAATTGCTCGCACGGCCTCTTCGGCTGGAATCGTGGGCGGTGCGATAAAGGCAAAGCTGCGGATCCCACGTGCTTTGAGCGTACGTACGGCTGTCCCGGCGATGCGGCGTAGATCGTAGCTGGAGAACTTTTTCGCAGAGCCGCCGCTAATAAGCAACAGGCGCTTGGCTTTCAGGTCAGCGGGCTTGTGGAGCAAGTTCGTTTCAAAGGGGCGGCCGTTCACCTCTCCGCTACCTAGCAGATCTGCGGCTACGGATTGGACGGCGGGGTCTCCGCTGGCGAGTTTGAGTTGCGGTTTTTCTGGCTTGGCGGGTACGTGATGACTACCGTTTTTCTCAGCATGGTCCAAAGCGATGGCCACAAGGGATTCAGTTTCGATTTCAGAGGGCGTGGAAAACGAGAGTGTAATTTTCATAGTCGTAATAGTTTTTTCTCAGGAGTATTCCAGTATCGTCGGCCCGGCGACAAAAGCGCAAGAGCTTGCGGCGCAAGTTTCTCCTCTATTGTACGGTGAACCTGCTCAGGCTATGTATGCTGGACGCGATGGCATGCATCGATAAAACTTATGTTGAGCTCGCAGGACGCGAATCGACCGCTGATCGCCGCGTTTGACTGCTCGGGATATGATCTACGCTGGCGCAAATCGACGACAAGGATATTTATGAAAGTTCGATGGCTGATTTTGTTTGTCCCGGCAGCGGTGTTAGCTGTGCTGTCGATCGCGGTGCATGAACATGCAGCCCGAGCGGCGCGGCGTGGCGCCCCGGGTTCGACAGCCGGGCAGGCGCAGCCGGTTAAATAACGACCAGTATTCAACGGGCGTCCGGGGATTCTTCGTCTCTTTCCTGTTTGGTTTTGTCTTTGTCGTGGAAGTCTAGGCCGAAGTGCGGGGCGCTGCGGGTTCCTGTGATCTTGAAGGGAACTTCGGTGCCTGCTCCGTCTTTATGGAAGAAGGGATCGACCGGCTTCAGCAAAATTGATTTCCAGCCTGTCGTCATCTGCGAAAGCTTGGCTTCCATCTTGACCGTTCCATGAAAATCGAAGGTATTGCCATCCAGGCTGTATTGACCGGTCATGTCGGCGTGCGTGCCGGGAATCTGGAAATGAAGGAAAGAGAAGTTGAAGACGCCGTCGTCCAACTGGAACCTTCCTTGCAAGTCTGTGTTCACATCTTCCGCGTGAGGCTCTTTCGCGAGCTTAGGCTTGCCTTGACTGCGCAGGCTGAGGGAGTCGATTTTGCTCTGCAGACTTTCGTTGTTGAAATGCGCTTTCGGGATGTGGAACGTGCCGGCCAGCTTCAGGCGGTTGGCAACGTCGTTGACTCCGGGGGGAAGACTGAGTTTCGTTTTCATTTCGACCGCGCCAGTCATGATGGGAGGATCGGTTTTCACTCCGAGTTGCAGCAGGTCCTGAATGCGCGCATGGTCTAGGACAACGTCGAGTTCGATATCATGCCCGTGCGGATTTTGCACGCGCACGATCTTGCCTCTTGCAGTGAAAGACGATTGCAGAACGCGAGCCTTGACCGGCTCAAGATAGGTGTCGCCGTCGGTGCCGTCGACGACGGCATGAAAATCGGTGTGGAGCAGGACAGGATGGCCGCTGATGGCGACGCGAAAATCGGGCGTGTCAGTTTCGCCATCGACTACGATGCGGACGAGAGTACCGGCATAGTTCCCGGTGGAAGAGAGAATTCCGCCGATTCCTTTTATGGTGCCGAGGTCGGCGTCGCTGAAGGTGTAATTGCCTTGCACCGGCGTATCGCGCGGACTCAACTCCTGAAACGGTCCGAACTGCCCGCTGGATTGAATGTCGCCCACCGGTTTGGGATTTACGAGAGTCGCGTCGAAGTGCAAAGGCTGGCCGGGACCGATGTCCTTCATTTTGAGGCTACCGACGTCGAATTCGAGCGGAGCTTTGCCCGGCTTCATGGTGTTGATTAAGAGCTTAGTGTCTTCGCAATCGAACTCTCCCACTCTGATGCTCATCTTGCCGGAGCGATTCCGCATGCTGGTTATCTGCCCGCGACTTCCTGCCGGGGGAATATTCAGCGTCATGCCGCTCACATGCAGGGTGGCAACGCGCATAGGCTCTCGGAAAAGGTCGCGCAGGGGAGTGCTGAAGTCGAACTCTTCAATGAGCAGAATCGGTTGCACGCCCGGCTCGTAGGGATTGGGATCGGTGGCGCCGTAAATCTGCAGACCGGAGCCTGAGACGTGCACTCCATTCGCCACGTAGACGTGGATCGCCGCTAACTCGACGCGGCTCATGAAGCGGGTCGAGAGGGTTTCAACAACGCGGGCGCGCAGAATGGGTTCGGCGCGCGCGATGATGAGACGGATCGCGATGACGCCAATGACGAGCAGGAGCGCGAGAATGCCGGCGATCCAGCGCCAGCGGCGCGATCTGCCGCTGCACTTAGCGGGAGAGGATTTCTGCGGCCAACTGTGGTTTTGAAGCGGCGCCCCGCCACGATCGCCCTCTGGGCGATCACTAGCACGAGTTGGTGGCGAAGCTGCCATGGATTAAGCTCGACAGCCCTACGCGGGAACTTTCATGTTGCCTGACACGAAATTTGGATGCGCTATTCCGAGCAGAGGTTTCAGGGGGGACTGCTGCGCTATAGCAAAACCACCGTGATGCCGCGATTGCGGCGCCCGAGGTCGGAGTCGCTTTTGAGTTCGGTGTGAGATTGCAAGAGCTTCCAGCAAGCGTCATTTGATTTGGACCAGTCTTCGCCAAAGATGCAGCCGCGAATCTGGCCATTGTCAGTCAACTCCAGCAAATGTTTTTGCACAGCGATGCGGATGTCTCCTCCGGCGCCGGTTGATCCATATCCGTGTATGAGTTTTAGAACCTTCACATTTTCCTGGCGAGCGACGGCGACCTCACGCTGCAGGCGTTGCAGGGCTTCGTGAACCAACGGCATGTCGGATTTGAGGTTTACAGTTTTGATGACTCTACCCCGCGTTTCTCGCCATTGCTTTGCAGATAAGTAAGGAACGAGCGGCATAGTTCGTCGGCAAGTTGGTCATCGTTCTTTGGCATCAGCGAAGACCAGGTGGACGAAAGCGTGTCGAGCACAATAATTTCGCGCAGGGCAAAGGCCGTGAGCATCAAGGCTAGCGGGACGGCGGTGTCTGGATCGGGGTGCTGGATTTCGTCGCGTTTGGTGAGCAGGGCATCGACGATGCGGCGGAAGTTACGGACCTCGATGAGGTCTATTCCTTTTCGGAAAGCCGCGCTGGGATGAGAGCGGGCGAATTGAGTGAGGGAGCGCATCAGTCCCGCGTTTTTGCGATAACTGCGCAGGGTCCCCTGGACGATTCTGCGCACCATCTCCGGAAGCGAGTGCTGGCGGATGAAATCCGGCGTTAGCAGTGCGGCACTGCTCTTGTCCACGCCGCGAAGCAGTTCGCGCAGCAAAGTTCTCAGGAGAGCATCTTTGTCGCGAAAACGGCGGTAGACGGCGCCGGGGGATAAGCCGGCGCGTGCGGCGATGCGGGGAATGGTGGCACCCTCGAGGCCTTTCTCTTCCAACACTTCAGTGGCCGCCTGCAGCAGGCGGCGCAGGGACTCCCGGCTGCGATCTTGCTGCGGGGCTAGAGGCTGCTTTTTGCCTGCGGGCATGGGGCAAGGCTGAGAATACATTTGACAATCTCGTAATGCAAATGTAAATTCACATTTACATTAAGTGCTGCGGTGACTCATGCGATCCCAATGGTTGTTCTCGACGATGGCAGCTTTCTCGGCTAGTCTCATGGCCCAGCATGTGCTGGTATTCGTTATGGTGGCAGTGGTCCCGCTGTGGGACCGCTACGAAATTCCGCGGTTGAAGGCGAGTCGCGACCCGCGGAAGAAGCTCAAATTCTATTGGCGGGTGATTGCCGCCGAGTGGGTATGCACCGCGGTCGCCTATCTTGCGCTGGGATTCGGAACGCTGTTCACGATCCGTCCCGTGCCGGGCGAAATTGACTGGCTTACTGGTTCGCTAGGTAGATCTGTGGTGCTGGGGCTGTTCACGGCGATTGCAATCGCACTTCTGGCGCCGGCGATCATGGCGTTGTGGAATGAAACTATCCGGACGAAGGCGGCAAAGGCAGCGCAGGCTCTCAGTTTCCTGATTCCTTCGAGCACCGAAGAGCGGTGCTGGTGGTGGCTGCTCTGCGTCACCGCTGGAGTATGCGAGGAATTGCTCTACCGCGGATTTCTTCTGCACTATCTTCATACCGCGCCTTTTCATCTAGGCCTGAGCTGGGCCCTGGTGGTAGCTGCCCTCATCTTCGGAATTGGACATCTCTATCAAGGCGTGAAACCGGCTCTTGGAACGGCGGTGCTGGGTTTTGTGCTAGGAGCTGTTTTTGTGGCGACCGGCAGTCTGCTGATTCCGATTATTGCGCACGCGATGCTGGACTTGCGCGTGTTGATGTTGCTACCTGCCGGAGTTGTGGAGACCTCCGCGGGGACTGAAGCCCACGTTCTTTAGGGAATGCTCGTGCAGCGCTAAAACGCCGCTCTTCCCCGGGTTGACTGCCGTGCGGTCTTCATTGCCTTAGGCTGCTCCTCGGATCAGGAAGCGCTTCTTTCCGATTGGTGTTTTTCAGAGCACGTCATTATCAGACAGAGCTGTGTGCGGGAGCGTACAGTGTCTGCTGTATTCCAAGCGGCCCCGCGGAGAGTATGGTCGAAGTAGACCTTCCTCGCTATCATCCGACCGACGACAAGGTGATGATTACGATGTGCCGGTGTTCTCCATGCAATCGGAATCGAGCCAAGCCGAACTCGACCGCCTTCGCCTAGAGCAGAGCTAGACTCGACAAAATGAGTCTTTGGAGGTCTCTCGACCGCGGAGCGGGTGGATTATGAAATCAAGGCGGACCGCATCCGGGAACTAGAGCGCGAGCTCCTGATCGAAGATGAAGCCCGGGAGCCGCGATCTAGGTCTAGCCGCGGACGCTGATGCGTGAGAACGAGAGCACCGCCCGCGAAGAGATGGGATGGCCCATCGACATGGCCGGACGGAACGTGGTGAAGATCAACATCCTCTTCACCTGGGGCAGAAGTTCCTGAGACTCTCCGGGATCGGAAAGAATCTTGTAATCCTGCACGCGCCCGTGAGAGTCCACGTAGGCTTCAATGACCAGCGACTCAGTATTGATGGAGCTTAGCGTAGTACCGAAAACGCTCTGCTGCAATTCCGGTCCAGTGTTCAGCATCAAGGGGACATCTTCGTTGCGATTGTTCGCCTGCAACTGCCCAGGCATGGCGAGGATCGTAGTAACCAGGCCAAAAATCAGCAAGGCGCATGCCAGGCCTGCCGTGGCCGGCACCATAAACGCGTTCAGCGTATTTTCGAGGCGGACGCGCAGTCCCTCATAGGGAGCGCGCTTGGTCTCGGCCGCTTCGCGAGAAATGGCGAGGCGCAACTTTAATCCAAGATCCGCGGGCACCTGGGGCCGTCCCAGGTTTGCAAGGAATTGCTGGGTGCGCCGCAACGATGTGTATTCGCGATTGCAATTGCAACACTCGTCCAAATGGCATCGCAGCGCCTGCATTTCCATGCCCGTGACTGCGCCGTCGAGATAGGGCGAGAGCAAACGCTGTGCTTCGGCGCATTGTAACGTCGCTGCTTTCATGCCGAACTTCTTCTGGGTTAGTTTTTGAGCCACATATTTCATGGCGTCACCTCGGCTCTTCTGCCTCCTTCAGCAACCTGCGATGAAAAACCTTCTTTTCCCTCTTCTTCCGGTTCGGGTATCGTGAGCCCCAGCTCGCCGCCTACTTCGCGGACATACGACGCGAGCCGTAGTTTCAGCGCCTGCCGCCCGCGTGTTAATCTGGACTTCACCGTGCCCAGCGAGATCTGCAAAATCTCGGCAATCTCTTCGTAAGACATTTCTTCGAGATCACGCAATATCAAAGTTGTCCGGTAGGGTTCCGGGACTTTCCGCAGTTCCTCTTCGACTCGCTGTTGTACTTCGCGATGCGCCATGGTATCGAAGGGCGAATCGCGCTGATCGGTCAGCGCGTTCCACATAGAGTCGTCGCCATTTGATAATCCGTCGGAGTCCGCCGGCTCGATGGAGGTCTCCTGCGCCTTGTGCCGGAACCACCACCTTTTCCGGTTCGCGGCTTCATGCAACGCGATGCGGTAGATCCAGGTCTTCAAACTCGACTCGCCGTGGAAATGCTTCATGCCGCGGAAGACCTTCAGGAACACATCCTGCGTAGTATCGGCGGCGTCCGCCGGATCGCTCACCATGCGATACACGAGGCCGTAGACCGGGCGCTGAAATTCGCCGATCAGCCAGGCATAGGCCGCCTCGGAGCCAGCTTTAAGCTCAGCGACAATCGTTGCCTCTTCTGCCCGTGCTCCGATCGCGCTTGCCAAATCTCCCAAAGTAGCTCCCGCCCGACTTGGTGCTCAAACTCGCCGCAGGAACGATTATAGGGTTTCCCGCGCCGTCCAGAACCGAAAAATCGTCTTCCCAGCTCTGGTTGTGACAAGAATCTTCTTAGCCGAATAGACTCCGGGCAGAGCGGAGATGTTCCCGCGCGTAAGTGATTTATTTGCAATGCTGGAGGCTTGGAGGGGAAAGTTGAGCGGCAATAAAGTCACTTTGAGGAAGGTACCGAAGTGAAGCGATCGTTGGTTATTCCGTGGGCGGCCTAGGCGGTAGTGGATCTCCCGGCATTAGCTCGAATCTTTTCCACAATTTGCTGCAGTTCGCTAAGGAGTTTTGCCGATCCTTTTTCCAGTTCGAGGGCGCCTTTTTCGAGGAAGGCGAAGGCGCCGTCTCCCTGCAGCTTGGCTGCGTTTTTTTGCGACATTCCGGTCAGCACGACCACGGGGATCCACTCGGTCGTGATGTCCTGTTTGAGTGCCGCGAGTACATCGAGTCCAGTCATTTTCGGCAACAACATATCCAGCAAGATTAGATCCGGCAGTTTCTCGCGCGCCACGCGCAAGGCCTCCTCGCCATCCGCAGCGCAACTCACTTCGTAGCCGGCACGAGTCAGAGCCCGTTCGGTTGTGACTCGCAGGAACTTGCTGTCTTCCACTAGAAGTATCTTGGTCATCAGTCCGCTGCCCCTTCGCAGCGCAGGTCTTTACCTGGAAGTGGAGCTCGAAGGCTTCCAAGAGAGCTCTAACAATGCTCCATTTGGACTATCGGCAGAAGCGGGGAAGAGATGAGTCCCGATTTCTGATTGCAGGCCCGGAAGAAATCGGCCTTATGGAAGGACCCGTTGAACCAGGCGTGCGAGCGACCGCTCGCGAAGCTGACATTAAGAAATGGTGCCGGCAAGCGCCCGTTCCGGCGTTTGCAGATGGAACAGGCGCCGAAGAGCTGAAGTCATCTGCTCCTGTTCCATCTTTTCTGGAAGCTCTTTCAGCTCTCGGGCCAGGGACCCCGCGATTCTTTGAGTCATCCGGGACATCACCGCATCGAGCAATTCATCCTGGTCTTTGGAGAACGGTCCGTTCTCGCTTCGAAAAGAATCCAGCTCTTGCCGGCAAATCTCATCCAGACGCTGGCGCAGAGCGACGATCGTGGGTACCACGCGCTCGGCCAACAGCTTGCGGCGGAAGCCTTGCGCTTCGGCCTGCAAAATTTTATGTGCAGCAGCAGCGGCGATTTCACGCTCGCCCGCATTGTGCTCGACCACATTTTCAAGGTCGTCGAGGTCGTAGAGGAAAACGCCTTTGACTTCGCGCACTGCGGAGTCTATGTCGCGAGGCATGGCGATATCGACGATCACCAGAGGTCTGTTCTCGCGACCGCGAATCAGATGCTCTGCTTCCTCGCGGCTGAGAATCGTATGCGGGCACGAGGTTGAGCTGATGATGATGTCGGCCTCAGCCATGTGCTGCCAGCGCTGCTCAAATGGGACCGCGACTCCGCTGAGCTTCGCCGCTAGTTCTGCAGCGTGCTCTAAAGTGCGATTGATTACGCACACGGTAGTTGCGCCCCGATTGAGCAATCCACGGGCGGAGAGTTCGCTCATCTTGCCCGCACCTAACAGCAAGACCTTCTTATCTTCAAGTGTCCCGAAAATCTTTCGCGTTAGTTCCACTGCTGCATAAGGGATGGAAACCGCCGAGTTACCTATGGCCGTTTCATTCCGTACACGCTTCGAAACCGTCAGCGCTTTCTGCATGACCGCATCGAGGAAGCGGCCGGTGGTTCCAACTTTCTGCGCCTGCTGCCAGGCTTGTTTCACCTGCGCGATTACTTGTGGCTCGCCCAGCACCATGGAGTCCAGCGTGGAGGCCACTTTTAAAATATGCAGGAGCGCTGCTTCATCGAGCAGTCGGTAAAAGTGATTCCACTCGTCCAGCCTCAGTCCGAACTCAGCTCCGAGAAGGCGCATTACAGAATTGGCCGCGAGCGTGACGTCTTTGGCCCAGAGCAAGAATTCTGTGCGGTTGCAGGTGGCAAGAACAATGACTTCCTCAATGCCTTCCGCCCGCGCTAATTGCAGCAGCACTTCGTAGCGCCGCGTTTCGCTGATCCAGAAGCGTTCCCGCACTTCGACCGGGGCGGTGCGGAAGTTCAGGCCGATCACCATGAGTGTGGGTTCCACGGATTCAACTCCTCGCCCTTCAAGGATGGGAAAGCATCCCGTATGCCAAAGAATGATCTGGGGTCGGAAGTGCGAAACACTATTGTTTTCAGCACGTTGGCGGTTGCGATAGAGAAGGGAAGTGGGCGGGTTGAGCGATATCACTCTCGGACGGTGTCTTTTGGCCCTTTAGATAGAACCTTTGGGATTCGAGACTCGCGCAAGATTTCTGCGGTCGTTTTTCTCGGTATCTCTGTGACGCTTAGGTGAAACAGCTTTTCCTAGCGCGCAGCTTCCGATGGAACAATATCCTGCAGAGCTTTAGTCTTGGGTTCGTAGACGCAGAATGGTTCTTCGTCGAGATAGTTGCCGGTCGCGGCAAAGGCGCGGGCGCGGCATCCCATGCAGACGTTGCGGAATTCGCAGCAGCCGCATTTGCCTTTGAGGTTGTCGACGTCGCGTAGTTGATTGAAGACGACTGAGTTTTCCCAGATATCGGCGAATGGCTGCTTCTTCAGATCGCCAGCCAGGGCTGGAAGATATCCGCAGGGAAATACCTCGCCCTGGTTAGAGATGAAGCACACGGCCGTTCCGGCGAGGCATCCCTTGGTCATAGCATTCATGTCGGAGGGATGAGCTCCCGGATGCCCGACGGCTTTGCCGATGCCCTGCGGTTTGAGTTCGATGCCGGTAGAGCCGGGCATGGTCATTTCTGTAGCGCTGATGTGTGTGGGGCTTCCGAGCGGTCCGCGGCTGGGCGAACTCGACGCCGGGGGAATTCGTTGCTCGGCAGCCTGGGCCGCTGCTGCGGCGGAGCGATGCTCAGCCGCTCGCCGTTGCCTGACTACACGGAAATAATGCGGTGCGCAGGTGGCCTTCATCTCAATACCGCCTTCGAGCGAGCGATCGTAAAACCAGTTCAACATGCGCTCGTACTCTTCGGGAGGAACCATCTGCTCGCTGGCAATATCAACACCACAGCCGACTGGAACCAGCAGAAATGTGTGCAGGGCGTCGGCGCCGAGCGACCGGGCCAGATTTAAGACATCCGGAAGTTGATGCGCGTTGTGCCGGGCGATGGTGGTGTTGATCTGCACCGACATGCCTAGTTCTTTAAGATTGCGGAAGCCGGTGATGGCGGCGTCGAAGGCTCCAGGGATGCCGCGGAAAGTGTCGTGCGTGGCCGCATCGGCCCCATCGAGGCTGATGGCGACACGCTTCACGCCGCTATCGACAATTTTTTGCGCGACCGGTTTTGTCACGAGCGTGCCATTGGTTGCCAGTGCTACGCGCAGTCCCTTGTCAGTGCCATAGCGTGCCAGTTCGAAAATGTCGGAGCGAAAGAGCGGTTCGCCGCCGCTTAACACGAGGATGGGCGAAGAGACCGCCGCGATCTGATCGATGATATTGCGCGCAGTCTGCGTCGAGAGATCGGAGGGAGAACTCAACTCCGTGGCGCTGGCGCGGCAGTGGATGCAGCGCAGATTGCAGCCTTTGGTCAGTTCCCAGAAGATCAGGCGCGGCTTGTTTTGGTTTGCCTTGGAGGGTTGCTGATCGGAGTGCGAATGATTTGCGGGCGCGTTGCCGTTGGAAATTGAAGTGAGCATTTCTGAATTGCCTCCCCACAGACCTTAGACCTTAGAGGTCTCCCAGCTACGGGGTAACAATAAAATGAGGCCAAGTTTTCGGCGGTGACTGATGTCACCGGAAAATGTGATTCTGGTCACGGGAGAAAACTGCCTAGGACCAGTGCTTGTTGTCACAAAAGCGCCTCGCTGTTGGAGCAGCGGGTGGGGACGCCTGCAGGACTGCGGCGCTACCTTTCGGGTCGTCGTACTTTGTGGCTTCGCGAGCTAATTGTGGTTCGCGATGTCTTTCAGCGCCGCGGTGTTACGAATTACCAGCGTTGATCCCTTGGTCTGCACGATCTGCTGCTTTTTCATCTCGGCGAACAGGCGCGTCACCGTTTCGCGCGAGGTTCCAATCATCTGCGCGATTTCCTCGTGGGTGAGTTTGAGCCTTAGCCGAGGTTCGGCCTTCGATGCTTCTCCATTCTTCGAACTCCATTCCAGAAGAAGCGTTGCGAGCTTCTCGGCTGCGGAATGGGAGAGCCCTAGCGCGCGCACTTCTTTGCAGGCATTGTGATATTTGGCGCTTAACTGCTCGGCCACTTTGAAGCAGGCCTCTACGTCTTCTTTTAGAAAGCGCAGGAAGTCGTCGCGCTTGACGAAATTCACCTGGCAGGGATCAATGGTTTCCGCCGTCACTTCGTAGGGCTTGCCGGAGATGGTTGCGCTTAGCCCCAGCACTTCGCCGGGCTCGGCGAGCTTCACAATCATGGTTCGACCGCTGGGAGAGTTGATGGAAAGCTTGACCGTGCCTTTGCACAGCACGAAGATCCCGCGCGGAACTTGTCCCTCCACAAACAACACCGCGCCCTGGGGATAGGCGCTGGCAAACTTGATATTTTCGAAGGTCTGCAGCGCGGTTGGAGAAAGATCGCAGAAGATGCGATCGGCCCGCAACTTGCACGTCATGCAGCTTTCGACGATCTCCAGACCATATGGCGAGAGCATGAACCAGCCTCCTCTTGCAACTCTTATTGCAACACTCAGAACAATTTCAGACTTGGCCTGCTCAAGTACTTAAAGTGCCGCCTGCAAACCAGTCTGTCGCCAGTGTCCTTCCGGATGGAACGCTTGGCTGTGTTGCGCGATACACGCGATTGTGATGTTCCTCACACGATGTATATGACTTTGGCCCCGGCGCAATAAGACGTCACTAATCCAGGAGCGAAAGTCGATGATTCGTGTGACGCAGATCACATCTAACTGTGACCCGCCTTGCAGCGCCTTACCGGAGGCGTGGTCCATCCTTGAAATCAGTCAGGGGAAACAGCACTCATAAGGCACATAAGGCGGGCAATAATGAAACGCAAGTTCAAGACCATGGATGCAAACGAGGCGGTGGCCTACGTCGCCTACCGTGTGAACGAAGTCATCGCGATCTATCCCATTACCCCCTCGTCGAATATGGGGGAGTGGGCGGATGAGTGGTCGTCGCAGGGAATCAAGAATATCTGGGGCACGGTGCCCCACGTGATGGAGATGCAGAGCGAAGGCGGCGCTGCTGGCGCGGTCCACGGTGCGCTGCAGACCGGCTCGCTGGCGACGACGTTTACGGCCTCGCAGGGATTGCTGCTAATGATCCCGAACATGAATAAGATTGCAGGCGAGCTGACGGCGACGGCGTTCCACGTTTCGGCACGCACTTTAGCTAGCCATGCACTCTCGATCTTTGGCGATCACTCGGATGTGATGTCCTGCCGCATGACCGGATTCGCTCTGCTGAGCTCGAACTCAGTGCAGGAGGCGATGGATTTCGCTTTGATTGCGCAAGCCTCGGCTCTGGAATCTCGCATTCCTTTCCTGCATTTTTTTGACGGCTTCCGCACCTCGCACGAAGTCAACAAGATTGAAATGCTGGCGGAAGACGACATGCGCGCGCTCATTAACATGGATCGCGTTTTTGAGCATCGCAGGCGCGCGCTTTCTCCCGATCATCCCGTGTTGCGAGGCACCGCGCAGAATCCGGATGTGTTCTTCCAGATGCGCGAGCGCGCCAACTCTTATTACGCCGACTGCCCGGGAATTGTGCAGTCGGTGATGGACAAGCTCGCGGTGCTGGTGGGCCGCCAGTATCGCCTCTTCGATTACGTCGGCGCGCCTGATGCCGAGCGGGTGATCGTCGCCATGGGCTCCGGTGCGGAAGTGGCCCACGAAACGATTGCGCATCTGAACTCACAAGGTGACAAGCTTGGGCTGTTGAAGGTGCGTTTGTATCGTCCCTTCGCGGTCGAGGCTTTCCTGGCGGCCTTGCCGGCGAGCGTGCGCAAGATCGCCGTGCTCGATCGCACCAAAGAATCGGGTGGGATTGGCGAACCTCTTTATCTGGATGTGGTGAGCGCACTGCATGAAGGCTCGAAGGCGGGCAAGGGTCCGCGGCAAGCGCCGACGGTCGTGGGTGGACGCTATGGGCTTTCGTCGAAGGAATTTACTCCGGCGATGGTCAAGGCAATCTACGATAATCTCAAGGCGGAGCAGCCCAAAGATCATTTCACGATCGGCATTCATGACGATGTCAGCCACACCGATTTAACGTACGACGCGAGCTTTTCCACCGAACCGGAAAACGTGGTGCGGGCAATGTTCTACGGCCTAGGCGCGGATGGCACCGTGGGCGCGAATAAAAACTCGATCAAGATCATCGGAGAAAATACCGACAACTACGCGCAAGGCTATTTTGTCTACGACTCGAAAAAATCGGGTGCAGTGACGATTTCACATTTGCGCTTCGGACCCGAGCCGATTCGTTCGAGTTATCTGGTCTCGAGCGCGAATTTTGTCGCCTGCCATCAGTGGATTTTCCTCGAACGCTATGACATGCTGAGCGCGCTGGTTGAGGGCGGAACATTTCTTCTCAACAGCCCATTCGGCGCGGAAGAAGTGTGGGAACATCTGCCCCGCCTGGTGCAGCAACAACTGATTGCGAAGCGCGCGAAATTCTATGTGATTGATGCCTATCAAGTAGCGCGTGATACCGGCATGGGCAGCCGCATGAACACAATCTTGCAGGTTTGTTTCTTCGCCATTTCGAAAGTATTGCCGCCGGATCAGGCCATCGAAGCCATCCGCAAGTCGATTCGCGATACTTATGGCAAGAAGGGCGAAGAGATCGTACAGAAGAACATGCAGGCGGTGGACGAAACCCTGGCCCACTTGTTCGAAGTGAAAGTTACGGCGGAGGCGAGCAGCACGATTGAGATGCCGCCGCCGTTTTCGCCATCGGCTCCGGAATTCGAGCGGGACGTGCTAGGCATGATTTATGCCGGGCGCGGCGAGGAGTTGCCGGTCAGCGTATTCCCCGTGGACGGAACTTTCCCCACCGGAACCGCGAAGTGGGAGAAGCGGAATTTGGCGCTCGAGATTCCCGCCTGGGATTCGAAGATCTGCATCCAGTGCGGCAAGTGCGCCATGGTCTGTCCGCATTCGGTGATCCGCATCAAGGTCTACGATTCGAAAGAATTGGTCGGCGCTCCCGCAACTTTTAAGTCAACGACAACGCGCGACAAAGAATGGCAGGGACTGAACTACACGATTCAGGTTGCGCCGGAAGACTGCACGGGGTGCGGCATCTGCGTAGAAATCTGCCCAGTAAAAAACAAGGCGGAAACACGTCTGAAGGCCATCAACATGGTGGCGCAGCCTCCGCTGCGTGAGCCCGAGCGCGCGAATTGGGATTTCTTCCTGAAGATTCCGGAACTCGACCGCCGCAACATCAAAGCCGGAACCATTCGGCAGCAGCAAGTGCAGGAGCCTCTGTTTGAGTTCTCCGGAGCCTGTGCGGGTTGCGGAGAAACTCCTTATCTGAAACTGATGTCGCAATTGTTCGGCGACCGCGCCATCGTTGCCAATGCCACGGGATGCTCATCAATCTATGGCGGCAACCTGCCGACGACTCCGTGGACCAAAAACAGCGCAGGCCGCGGACCCGCGTGGTCGAACTCACTATTCGAAGACAACGCCGAGTTCGGTCTGGGCTTCCGGCTCTCGATCGATAAGCAGACCGAGTTCGCGCAGGAGTTGGTGAAGCGCCTGGCCGGAACAATCGGCGAAGAACTGGCGACGGCAATCCTGAACGTCTCCGCAGAAAGACGAAGCCGATATCTACGAGCAGCGGCAGCGCGTCGACCTGCTGAAAGAAAAACTTGAAGGAGCAAACCCAACTGAAGCTAGGCAGCTACTATCGGTCGCCGACCTGCTAGTGAAGAAGAGCATCTGGATCGTAGGCGGCGACGGCTGGGCTTATGACATCGGCTACGGCGGCCTCGACCATGTACTGGCCAGCGGACGCAACGTCAACGTGCTGGTGCTTGATACCGAGGTTTATTCAAACACGGGCGGCCAAGCCTCGAAGGCGACGCCGCGCGGAGCAGTCGCGAAATTTGCCGCCGGCGGCAAGCCTGGCCCCAAGAAAGATCTGGGCCTCATCGCTATGAGCTACGGCAATATTTATGTGGCGAGCGTGGCCATGGGAGCGAAAGATGAGCACACGCTGAAGGCGTTCCTGGAAGCCGAGGCTTATAACGGGCCCAGCCTGATCTTGGCGTACGCGCACTGCATCGCTCACGGCATCGACATGACGACTGGCATGTCAGATCAGAAGGCGGCGGTCGACTCCGGACAGTGGCTGCTCTATCGCTACAACCCCGAGCGAGCAGCGCAGGGCGAGAATCCTCTGATGCTGGATTCGCGCACGCCCACCCGCAGAGTGGCCGAATACATGCAAATGGAAACGCGCTTCAAGATGCTCACCAAGAGCCGGCCGGAAGATGCCAAGCATCTCTGGGAGCAGGCGCAGGACGACGCTACGACTCGCTTTCATCTTTACGAATATCTGGCGCAACGCAAGGGCAGCAAGGAGCCTGTGAAATCCGAGTAGGTTTAAAAATTCGGAACGCGGCCGATTGCGTTCCCTCATGAAAAA
This sequence comes from uncultured Acidobacteriaceae bacterium, assembly GCA_963781635.1. Taxonomy (GTDB): domain Bacteria; phylum Acidobacteriota; class Terriglobia; order Terriglobales; family Acidobacteriaceae; genus Sulfotelmatobacter. The sequence goes on along the minus strand of CAWAFZ010000003.1, from coordinate 123,068 downwards.
CTTTCATAAGGCACGGCGAAGGGCTTCTAGTGACTTCCGCCGGCCAGGAGAAATCATGGTCGATCTCGGCACTTCATATCTAGGTTTGCCGCTTCGTACACCTTTGGTCGCTTCGGCTTCGCCGCTGTCGCATGAGATTGACGGTATCCGCCGCCTTGAAGATGCGGGCGCATCGGCCATCGTGCTGTATTCGTTGTTCGAAGAGCAGTTACGGCAAGAGAGCTCGGAACTCGAACAGCGCCTCTTTGAATGCACTGACAGCTTTGCCGAGGCGTCAAGCTTCTTCCCGCAGCCCGACGAATTCCACGTAGGGCCGGAGGCATATCTGGAACACATTCGCCTTGCCAAGAGTGCGGTTTCGGTGCCGATTATTGCCAGTCTGAATGGGGCTACGCTTGGCGGCTGGGCCAGCTATGCAAAGCAGATGGAGCAGGCTGGGGCGGACGCCATCGAGTGCAATATTTATTTCATCCCCACCAACCCCGACCTTTCGAGTTCCGAAGATCGAGCAGACGTACCTCGACATTCTTAGGGAACTGAAGATTTCCGTGCGCATTCCGGTGGCGGTGAAAGTCAGCCCATTTTTCAGCAACATGGCCAACATGGCGAAACGCTTCGACGAAGCCGGCGCCAATGGGTTGGTTTTGTTCAATCGCTTTTATCAACCTGATATCAATCTCGACGAACTGGAAATTCAGCCCAGCGTTTTGCTGAGCACTCCGCAGGCTCTGCGGTTGCCACTGACTTGGATCGGCATTCTTTTTGGGCGTCTGCGCGCCAGCTTAGCCGCGACCAGCGGCGTGCACGGTCCTGAAGACGTGGTCAAGTTGCTGATGGTCGGCGCCGACGTAACCATGCTTTGCTCCACGCTGCTGCGGAACGGCATCAGCTATCTGCGGCAGATTGAGCGCGGCCTGCTGGAGTGGATGGAAAAACACGAATACGAATCCGTGGAACAGATGAAGGGCAGCATGAGCCAGATACGCTGCCCGAATCCTGCAGCCTTTGAGCGCGCGCAATACATGAAGGCGGTCAAGAGTGTTCAGCATGTGAAGGTTACGGCACGAGAGGCCTGGAGGGGCCTTAGCGGAGATTAGTGCGACCGCGCTCACCTCATTTGGTGAGTCGCATCACAGCACGAGTTGAGCCGGGAGTCATAGTCTCAAGTAGTCGCGATGCTCTGGCGCGGAAGAGTCGAATTTGAACAAACCAGAGATCAGCCGCGAAAATCAAGTCCGAAGACTGCACTCTAGAAGTGCAGCGAGGAGCACATATGCCCGTCACCAAGCAACAGGCGCTTGATTATCACTTCGGCACACGCCCGGGAAAGATCGAAGTCACTCCCACCAAACCCTGCCGTACACAGCACGATTTGAGCCTGGCCTACACGCCCGGCGTCGCCGAGCCGTGCATGGAGATTTATCGCAATCCGCACGATGCCTTTAAATATACGGGCCGCGGCAACCTGGTCGCCGTCGTGACCAACGGCACCGCCGTGCTTGGACTGGGAGATATTGGCGCGCTCGCTGGCAAGCCGGTGATGGAGGGGAAGGCGGTTCTGTTCAAGCGCTTCGCCGGGGTGAACGTTTTCGACATAGAGCTCAACACGCATGATCCCGATGAGGTGATCAAAGTCTGCCAGTTGCTCGAGCCTACTTTCGGCGGGATTAACCTCGAAGACATTAAAGCTCCGGAATGTTTCTACATCGAAGAGACTCTAAAGAAGACTATGAAGATCCCCGTCTTTCATGACGATCAACACGGGACTGCAATCATTTCCGGGGCGGCGTTGTTGAATGCGTTGGAGGTCGTGGGCAAAGACATTGCCAAGATTCGTCTCGTGATCAACGGCGCCGGAGCCTCGGCTGTGGCTACCGCAGAACATTATGTTCGCCTCGGCATGAAGCGCGAGCACATTACGCTGTGCGACACCAAGGGAGTGGTTTACAAAGGCCGCGCCGAAGGTATGAACCCATACAAAGAGCGCTTCGCGCAGAATACCAAGCTGCGCACGCTGGCCGAGGTGATGGTGGACGCCGATATGTTCCTCGGGCTTTCGGTCGGCGGGGCGGTTACGCAAGACATGGTGCGGTCGATGGCGGCGCGTCCGATTGTGATTGCCATGGCAAATCCCAATCCTGAGATTACTTATGAAGACGCCAAGGCCTGCCGCAGCGATGTGATCATGTGCACGGGGCGCTCCGACTATCCCAACATGGTGAACAATGTTCTCGGCTTCCCCTTCATTTTCCGCGGTGCTCTCGATGTGCACGCCACGGAGATCAACGAAGAGATGAAGCTTGCGGCCACGCGCGCTCTGGCTGCATTGGCGAAAGAAGATGTGCCGGACTCCGTGTGCCGGGCTTACGGAGTCGCGCGGCTGACCTTCGGTCCGGACTACTTGATACCGAAGCCGTTCGATCCGCGAGTGCTGGTATGGGAGTCCTCCGCTGTCGCGCAGGCCGCCATGGATACCGGCGTGGCGCAGGAGCCAGTCGATATTCGGGCCTACCGCGAACAACTCGAGCGCCATCAGGGCAAGAGCCACGAACTTTCGCGCATGATGATTCACAGGGCGCAGGCCAAGCCCAAGCGCGTGGTCTTCCCCGAAGGCGACAATGAGAAAATTCTCCGTGCATGCCATACGTTACTGGAAGAAGAAATTGCCAGCCCGATCCTGCTTGGCAACGCCGCGACGATCCAAGGCAAGACCGCGGCTCTGGGATTGGATTTAAAGGACGCCGAGATTGCCGATCCTGCCGTGTCGTCGCTTCGCGAAGGCTACATCCAAGAGCTGTTTCGCCTACGGCAGCGCCGTGGAGTCACGCTCACCGAGGCGCGCACGCTGATTGAAGATCGCAATATTTTCGCGTCGATGATGGTGCATATGAACGACGCCGACGCCTTGGTCTCAGGCGTTTCGCAGCATTTCCCCGAGACGATTCGGCCGGCGCTGCAGATTGTGCGCGTGCGCGAAGGTTTGCATCGGGTTGCCGGCTGTTATCCGCTAATCACGCGCACAGGCGAGCTGCTGTTCCTAGCCGACACCAGCGTAAACATCGATCCCACCGCCGAAGACCTGGTGGAAATCGCTCTCTGTGCCGCGCAAGAAGCCCGACGCTTTGACTTGGTGCCGCGCGTGGCCATGCTTTCATTCTCGAGCTTCGGCAGCACCAGGCATCCTTCGTGCGACAAAGTGCGGAAGGCGGTCGAGCTATTGCACAAGGCTGATCCAACTTTGATCGTCGACGGAGAGATTATGGCCGACGCCGCCGTCTCGCCCGAAATCCTGGAGCAGACCTATCCTTTCAGTTCGCTGAAAGGCGGCGCGAATGTGCTGGTCTTCCCCAACCTGGAATCAGCGAACATCGCTTACAAGTTGCTGACCACGATTGGCGGCGCCGAGGTCCTTGGTCCTATCTTGATGGGCATGGCTCGGCCGGTGCATTTGCTGGCGCGAGGCGCCGAGGTGGAGGAGATTGTGAACGTGGTTGCCATCGCCGTGGTGGACGCCCGGGAATCGGAGCCGATCGGACAGACGGAAATCGAGATCGTGGCACAGGCGGACTGAGACCAATACAGAAAGCCGAAGCTGCGCCTCAAGAAGAAGTCAGAATGAAGAAATAAGACTCGACGACCTGACAAGGCCGCGTCCATCTTCATTCTGACGTCTAGTTTCTCCACTTTTTCTTACGGTTCTCTTCTATTTCTCCTGCAAAGTCTCTATGTAGTGCGTCAGGTTGGCCACGCGCTGCTCGACTTCGCTCTCATGCCCATGGCTCATGCCCCAGAATAACGGCCCCCACACCGGCATGTCTTTAGATCCGTGCGCCGGAAGTTCGGCTGTACCGCGGACGGTCGCGTTGACTTTCATGGAAGGATACTTCCCGCCGTTGTTCTTGCTCAGCAAAGTCAGGTTTGTGGGCGGAACCTTCAAGGCGCTGGCGGCTGGACCGTTGCCTTTGCCATCCGTGCCATGACATACGGCACAGTAGGCATTGAACATCTCCTTGCCGGAGGCCGGTGAGGTAGTCTTAATGGTGGAATGTTGAATTGTCTTCTCGCTCGATCCCTGGCTTTGGTCCTGTGAAGCGGCCAAATTGGCGGCCAGCATTAGGGCGGCGAAGGTAATAATCAGTTTGTTTCGCGACATTGTCTCTCTCCTTGGACAACCCGATTAAAACGCGAGGCTGTGCTGCTGACCAAACCATCCTTAGAAGCGAAGCGATTCTACTCCAACGCCCATGGAAAGGTAAGGCCGCTATACCTCTTAGTCATTCATAGTCCACGGCTTCGCCCTTGGCTGTGATCTAACGCACAAATAAGAGTGTCGTAGCGTGGGGGCATCAGTTTAGGAAAATCTGAAAAGCGGAACTGCTACCCGGAAGTCTTGCCGCGCTCGCTTCATGGTTGCATTCCTCAACTCTGCTGTTGCAGGATGCAACGCCGCGCCACGGGAGCTGTAAGTGATTGATTGCGAGACGTTCTTTCGCGGCAGGCTCTTCGAACACAGCGAAATTCGATTTCACCTGTTGCGATTTCCATCAGAGCAGTGTTGACAACCGAATCACTCAGTCATGCGTCCCAACTCTGGCTCGCGATCTATCTACTTGAATGCGAGCCAGATAGTTGCGAATCCCGCGTCGCTAATAGATTTCTCCCAGGTTGGCACGACGATTGCCTTTAGCAGAATGTGAGCGGCTCGCAGAAATAAAAGACGGCCCTCCGACGAGGTGACTTATGACAGTCCTACTGGTTCTCTTCACATTCGTAAGCTTCTTACTGATCGATCATTTCCGCAGCCGCCGCACTGTAGTTCAACCCGCCTTGCAAATGGCTGCGGCCACGCACGCTGCCGCAACGGCCGAAGCTGTCGCCCCACGGTTGCAGCCCGCGCTCGTTGGCGGTTTCGCAGTGCCGGAGAATTTGCGCTATCATCCGGGCCACACTTGGGCATTGAGTGAGAGCCCCAGCCTGGTGCGGGTGGGTATGGATGATTTTGCCTCGAAGCTGACGGGAAAGGTCGAAAGTATCACGCTGCCGCAACGCGGCCAGTGGATTCGGCAAGGCCAGAAGATTTGCACGCTCTATCGCGACGACGCAGCGGTTGATATGGTTTCGCCGATCGAGGGCACGATCTCGGACATTAACCAGGCGCTGGCAGCCGATCCGAAGCTGGCACTACGCGATCCATACGGCGAAGGTTGGCTGGTAACCGTGCAGGCTCCCGACGCGAAGACGAGTTTCCGCAATCTGCTGGGCGGTGCGATGGCCCGGTGGTGGACCGAGGAGTCTGCAAGCCGCCTGCAGCGCCGTTTGCCGATGGCGGTCGCAGGAGCTTATGCCCAGGATGGCGGCGTGGCCGTGGATAACCTTGCAGCCCAGATTCCGCCGAAAGAGTGGCTGCCGATCGCGAAAGAATTCTTCCTGTCATAAGGCCTCGCGGCCTCGAAAAGAGGACCGCTGAATGCCAGCCGCCCGGCTCCCAGGCTGAAATAGCCAGGATACCGGGCGGCTGATGTTTTTCGGTTCGGACTGTTTAGAGCGGCAGACCTAGCGCGAGCTCGCAACTTTGGGAGGTTCGTAATCCGTGGCTTTGGGGCGGCCTTCGACCAAGCGCATGGTGTTGAGGATGGTCTCGATCACCGCTTTGTTGCCGACAGCCGTGTTGATCATCACGTGATAGAGAGATCGTGTGGGCCAGTCGGCGTTGAAGTAATGCTTGACGAAGGCGATGCGCTCGCGATCGACGGAATCGACGAGTTCCTCGGCTTCTGATTGCGGCAGCCCTTCCATCAGCAGGCGGCGGATTTTTTCGGAGCGCGGAGCGTAGAGAAAAACATGGAAGGCGTCGGGTTCTCGCGCAGGAAATAAGGCGCGCCGCGGCCGACGACGACGGCATTGCCTTCGTGGGCGATTCTTGCCGCGATCTCCTCCATCATCTCCATCATGCAGTCGGTGTCGAAGGCCTGGTTGCCCAGACGCAGACTGCGTTCGTAGCTGCCGCGCCAGAAAGTTTTGGCCAGGCGGTGAAGCGGCTGTCCATGCGCTCGTCGCAGCGCTTCACGGCTGCGGCATCCACGTTGGCGAGGCGGGCGATTTCTTCGGTGAGGAGCTGGTCCCAGAGCTTCCAGCCCAGGCGGTCGGCGAGTTGGGCGGCGATGGCGCCGCCGCCGCAGCCGTACTCGCGCTCGATGGTGATCAGGCGAAACATCTAGTCCCCGGCTATTAGAAGCAATTTTCCGCGAATTAGTGTACCGCGATTCCGCCTCCGGGCTTGCCTTTTTTCATCAGGAAGACCAGCGGAACCATGGCCAGAATCGCCACTCCGAGCAGCCAGAAATCATCGATGTAAGCCAGCATCGTGGCCTGGCGGTGCACGGTGCCCTGGATCAGCGCATAGGCCTGCTGGGTGGCAAAGGCGGCGCTCGCGCCGTGGGCTGCGCATGGCCTGGGTTGCGCCTTCAGCATAGCGCTGCAAAGCGGGGTTGCCGAGGGTGAGATGTCTGGACAGATCGTTGAAGTGAACCTGGGTGCGCCGGTCGAGCATGGTGGTGACCACGAGAAATTCCGACGCTGCCGCCGATGTTGCGGGCCAGGTTCATCAAGCCGGAAGCGGCGTTGTTCTTGTCGCGCGGCAGAAACGCATACGCGGCGGTGTTGATGGGAACGAACAAGAAAGCCATTCCCACGGCCTGAAACATGCGCGCCATCGGCCACGGTCCGGAAATCCATGTCCAGGTCGAACCCGGTCATGTGAAACAGCGAAAACGAGAGCACGACCAGGCCAAACAGCAGCAGCCAGCGCGGGCTGTAGCGCGAGAGCAGAAATCCCACCAGCGGCAGCAACAGCATGATGGTGAAGCCGCCGGGCATGAGCGCCAAGCCAGCCTGCTGCGCGGTGTAGCCGAGCAGCGTCTGCGATGAACAGCGGCAGCAGCAGCGTGCTGCCCAGCAGGGCAAAGCCCAGCATGAACATCAGCAGATTGGAGATGCCGAAGGTGCGATCGCGGAACAAATGCAGATCGATGATGGGATCTTTGTGCCGCCACTCCCAGAAGACGACAAAGATCAACGAGGCCGCGGCAGATCACGGAAAGAATCACGATGAAGTGCGATTCGAACCAGTCGTCGCGCTGGCCTTTGTCGAGGACGACCTGCAGCGTTCCCAGGCCGAGCGCGACAAAGCCGAGGCCGATGTAGTCGATCTTGGTTTCGCTCAGCTTGCGGCGGTGGAAATATGGCGGATCCTGAATCAGCCGCGAGGTGAGCAGGATCGAAAGAATGCCGACCGGAATGTTGATGAAGAAAATCCAGCGCCAGGTGAAATTGTCGGTGATCCATCCGCCGAGCGTAGGACCGATGGCCGGCGCCGTGACCACGGCGATGCCATAGACGGCGAATGCCATGCCGCGCTTGGCGGGAGGAAAAGTGTCGGCCAGAATGGCCTGCTCGCTGGGCTGCAAGCCGCCGCCGCCCGCGCCCTGCAGAACGCGGCAGATGATCAGCGTCGCGAGATTCGGCGCCAGTCCGCACAAGAAAGAACTGATCGGTGAACAGGGCCACGCAGCCCATGTAAAAATTCTTGCGGCCGATGATGGAAGACAGCCAGCCGCTCAGCGGAAGCACGATGGCGTTGGAGACGAGATAGGAAGTCAGGACCCAGGTGCTCTCGTCCTGCCCGGCGGAGAGGCTGCCGGCGATGTGCGGCAGGGCGACGTTGGCGATGGAGGTATCGAGCACCTCCATGAAAGTCGCCAGCGTGACCGTGATCGCGATGATCCACGGATTGACCGCCGGACGCCAGGCGTCGGCCTGATCCGATCGTGGCGGAGCCAGCGCTCATTGCCGAATCCAGACCTTGGGATCAACCGACATGCCCGGACGCAACTGGTGATCCTTGTTCTCGCCGGGATCGAGCACGATCTTGACCGGAATGCGCTGCACGACTTTCACGTAATTGCCGGTGGCGTTTTCCGGAGGCAGCAGGCTGAAGCGGGCGCCGCTGGCGCCGGCGATGCTGTCGACCTTGCCGTTATAGGTTCTGCCGTTGGCATCGACTTCAATGCGTGACGCGCTGGCCGACTCTTCATTTTGCGTAAGCTGCGTCTCTTTGAAGTTGGCCGTGACCCAGATGTCGTCGAGATTGATGATCTTCATCAGTTCCTGGCCGGGCGCGACGTTCTGGCCAACTTCCACGGTGCGGTTGCTGACGACGCCGGTCACCGGGAGCAACGATCTTGGTGTACTGCAGATTCAGTTGCGGCCTGATCGAGGTCGGCCTTCTTTCGCTGCGCCTCGGCTCAGCGCGGCTGCGCGGGCGCGCATGACCTGCATCTGCTTGGGCGCGGTGTTGGCATTGCGCCAGTTGGCCTCGGCCTGCACGAGTTTGCCCTGGGCCTGGGTCACCTGTGCTTGGGCGGCGTCGGCGCTGGCGCGGGCCGCTTCCACGGCGGCAGCGCTGGCCTTGGCGGCGGCGATGGCCTGGTCGTACTGCTGCTGCGAAATTTCCTGCTTGTCGACCAGTTGCTTGTAGCGGACCAGATCGTTCTGCGCTTTCACGTTGTTGGCTTCGGCCTGCTGCAGTTGGGCCTTGGCCGCTTCGAACTGCTGTCTGGCGGCCTGAATGCCGGCGCGAGCGCTGTTGACGTCGGCTTCGGCCGCCGAAACCTGGCTGCTGGTGTTCACGGCAGTGATCGGAACATTCACGCCCGCGGCGATGGCGGCGGCCTGCGCATCTTCGAAGTCGGCCTTGGCGCGGTCGTAGGCGACCTGATAGTCGGCGGGATCGATTTCCACCAGCACCGTTCCCGCCTGCACGTATTGATTGTCCTGGACGTTGAGCTTGATGACGTGGCCGGAGATGCGGGCGCTGACGGAATTGACGTGGCCGTCGACCTGGGCGTCGTCGGTCGATTCATAGCTGGTGAAATAGCGATAGACGAAAAATCCCGACCACCAGCAGAACCACGACGGCAATGACGACGGCGATGCGGAAGCCGGGACTCGGGTGCGCGCAGGGACGAGTGCGGAAATCCCGCTCGGTGGCGGGCAAGCGGCTTGGTGCTGCCGGCTTTCTCCGGACTGCGAGCTTTCTCGATTCGGCGGTCCGGCGGGCTTTGTGTAGTCGTCGGTTCCATAAGTTTATTGATTGCCTTTCAAATATCGTTTGACGCCCTGTTCCGCGTCGCCGATGGCGTGCGCCAGTTCGACCTTCGCCAGATTATGCGCATACAGACTCTGAATATAACTCTCGTGGGCGCTGGCGACGGCTTCCTGGGCCTGCACCACTTCCAGATTGTCGGCCACGCCAGCGGTAAAGCGATCTTGCGATTGGGCGAGGGTCTGTTCCGCCAGGTCGACGGAACTGCGGGCCACTTCGACCTGCTCGGCGGCGGCATTCAAATCGAGCAGCGCGGTGCGAACCTCATAGTCGATGCGGCCGCGGAGATCGCCAAGTTGAGAACGCGCCTGCTTCAACTGCGCATCGGCCTCGAGCACGTCGCTGTGGGTCTTGCCCCCGGCGAAGATGGGGATGTTAATGCCTCCATTCACCTGCCAGGTGCCGTTCGACTGGCTGGGTGTCACGCCGATGTCGCCCAGATTCGCATTGAGGTCGAGCGACGGATAGTGTCCGGCGGTCGCGGCGCGCCGCGAAAGTTCCGCGGCGCGGACCTGCGCCAGCGCCGCCTGATAATCGGCGCGCGAGGCATAGGCGCGTTGCAGATAAGTTCGAGCGGCAGAGCGGGTCAGTGCCTGGTACGGAGCTTTCTCGGTGAGAACAAATTCCTGGCCGGGCGGCAGCCCGATGACCCGCGCCACGTCAACTTCAGTTTGGCGAGATCGTTGCGGGCCACGATGAGTTGCTGCTGGCGGGTTTGCAGTTCGACTTGAGAGCGCAGGGTATCGATGGCCGGGACTCAGTCCCGCCTTTTGCTGGTCGGCCGCTTTGTCGTAAAGGGCCTGCGCATTTTTGACCTGCGCTTCGGCAGTTTCCACGCGAGCCGCGGTGGCAATGGCTTGCAGATAGGCGTTGCCCACGGCGAGCACGACCATTTCGCGAGCGTCCTTGTAGGTGTATTGTGCGGCTTTCAGGCTTTCCGACGCAGCGCGCTCCTGCTCGAACTGTTTGTAGTTCAACAAAGATTGGCTCAGAGAAGCGCGAGCGTCAAAGTAGTTGAAGGGGCCAATTACGCGCGGAACCGGGAAAGGGAAAACGTTGCTTTTGAAGCCGAGCGCGGTGAGGCTCGTCGTCTGCGCATCTTCCTGTATTCGGGCGGAAAGATCAGGCAGCAGATTGCTGAGTTGCTTCCATCTTTCGCCTCGAGCCTGCAGCGTCTGATCTCCGGCGAGCAACAGGCCGAGGTTATTGCGCAATCCGCGCTCGATAGCCTCCTGAAAACTGAGTTGCAGAACTCCCGGAGTGGCTTTACCCCCGGGCTCGCTGCCAGTGAAAGGGCTCTGCGAACCGGGCAAAGAAATCGAGGGCGTCGGCGCGGGAGTTTGCCCCTCCAAGCGTACAAAACCGAACCACAGTAGAGACAGCACTAAGGAAAGCTTAAAGGTCCAGTTAGGTGAAATGCGGAGCATCTCCGATTCTGAAACAAGTCCCAATGTGAAAACAGTTCCTGCGGGACGACCTTTCTTCCTTCTATAAACCTATAACCTATTAATAATACCGATGTAACGCCTTTCTACTGATGCGTTTAAAGGCCACCGCGACGCAAAAAAAGGCATAGCGATGACTTTTGTGGTAATGTGCGAGAGCCGCTGACTTTGAATCACCTGCCGGGCGCTCGCTTCGATTTGCCAGCAAGACGTCTGATGACATCGAAACGATTGTAGCGAATTGCCATTACCGAAGGCACTTTTCCGTTCGTTCGAAATGCCGATAGAGTGGTAGTACGGCGACAGCTTTTGGAGTGGGGACAATCCTGCTTAAAGGTGGCGCATGCATTCCGCGGGCGTAGATTTCAAGCTGCTCGCGCGAAACTACAGAGCTTGTGCGTAGCGGGCTTCAGCCTCGCCGACTTCCGGCGCGAAGGAGCTTGCTCTCATCACATGTCCAGTTCGATCCCAAAGCGCGCGCCCAACCCCCTAGATCGTCGCCGCCGGCGGTATGTGCGATACCGCGCCGATTTCCGCGTGAGTGTGAACCATCTTCTCGGCGACCATTATCAGGAAGTCGAGGGGCATTGCCGGGATTTGTCCGAAGCCGGGATCGGGATTCTGTTAGCGACGGAGCTAAATCTCGGCGAAGTCGCGTCTCTGGGCATGACGTTTCCAGGGACTGAGTCTCCCTGGGAGCCGCGAGCGGTAGTCCGCCACCGGCGCGGGTATCAATACGGCTTCGAGTTTCTGGCGCTAAGCTCCGAGCAGCGCGAGGCTTTGACCAAATATCTGCAGGTCCTGGAGCGCGAAGAGGGTCTGGACTGAGAGCTAATTGGGAGAGCGTTCCAAAGGGCGCCCCTTCCACCCGGTAAAGGGGCTCTGAGATTGTACCTCGATTCCGCATTCGCCAATGTTGTGCAATCCAATAGCTATCTCGGTAACTTTGGTCATCTTGCGGGCGGGCAGGCTCGCAGTCCAATCTGAAAGCGAGACTCGTTTGCATCGGCGCGAGAGCACACCCTAATGAGCGATTTCAAAACGAAGGCTGCAGCGGGAGCGGACTGGACGGGTCTATTGGCCGATCCGGACCTGGCTAGAAATTTGGGAAAGCTCCTGCAGGCCTATCGCGACGCTCCGCCCGAGCGGCGAGATGAGACTTTGCTCGCCGCCATGCAAGAGATCAAACGGCGCGCGATGAATGAAGGCAATTCCAGCCTCGGAGCGGCAGCGTCGGCCTGCCCGACATCTGCGCCTTCGCCCAAACCCCTGGCCACGCCCGCCTCGTCCTCTCCGCCATTCGAGCCTGACATTTTCAGCCCGACTTCGACCCAGGACCGGCGACGGAACTCCCGCATCAAGTGCTTCGTAGCAGTAGAGTTGCGCGTCAATGACGCCGACACTCCCATCTGGGGAAATCTCTCGAATACTGGCTTGGGCGGCTGCCAGGTGCAAACCGCTGAGCCGGTTAGTGGTGGCTCAAAAGTCGAAATTGGACTTTGGGTGGCAACTGGCAAAATCTGGGTGAAAGGCCTAGCGCTGAACGGAGTGGTCACGCGCAGCGCCGCTTCAGGCGTGCGCGTTCGTTTTGCGGCTATGGATCCCGCCGAAAAAGAAAATCTCCGGCAATTCCTCAAGTATGTTCAGGAGACTACCCGAGCCTCGAACAGCGAAAGCACTTACCTGCAGATGCTGAAGTAATCGTTATCCTCCTGCAATCTGGTTTTCACCTATCAATACGGATCCGGCATTTCCTTTAGCTCACACTCCGGCCGCTTTTTTCACATGTCCGTTGCCATCGTCCAACAAGAAAATTGATACACTCGTTGCGTATGTGAAACCCTTTGTGTCCTCTGGACTCTAATAAGCTGCCGAGGAAGCCAGGAGCCGAATTTCTCCCTTGGAAGGAGCACCAACGCGCATGGTAGCCAGCGAACAGGCGGTTGTAACCGGTGAGCAGTTGGACACATTGTGCATCAACACCATCCGAACTCTTGCCATTGATGCCGTTCAGAAGGCCAACAGCGGCCATCCCGGCGCCCCTATGGGCCTCGCTCCAGTTGCATACTGCCTTTGGCAGGAATTTTTGCGCTACGACCCGGACGATCCGACCTGGCTGAACCGCGATCGCTTCGTGCTTTCCAACGGCCACGCTTCCATGCTGCTTTACGCGATGCTTTATCTGGCCGGCGTGCGCGAAGTGAACGAGAAGGGCGAAGTTCTAAGAGAACTCGCCGTCCCGATGGAGGAGATCAAGCACTTCCGGCAGTTGGGCAGCAGAACTCCCGGCCATCCCGAGTCTCACATCACAACCGGCGTTGAGACCACGACCGGGCCGCTCGGCCAGGGCGTGGGAAACAGCGTAGGAATGGCGATTGCCAGCAGGTGGCTGACGGCGAACTTTAACCGTCCCGGTTTTGAGGTTTTTGATTTCAACGTTTACGCCATGTGCTCCGATGGCGACCTGATGGAAGGCATTGGCGGCGAGGCCGCTTCGCTGGCTGGACATCTCAAACTCTCAAATCTTTGCTGGATGTATGACCACAACCACGTCACTCTCGACGGTCCGGCAAGCTGGTCGTTCAGTGAAGATGTGGCTACGCGCTTCATCGGCTACGGCTGGAATGTCACCCGCGTTGCCGATGCCAACGATCTCGACATGCTCGCCCGAGCATTTGAAACCTTCAAGAAGACGACGGACCGCCCCACATTGATTATTGTGGACGCCCACATTGGTTATGGCTCGCCGCACAAACAAGATACGAATGCAGCTCACGGAGAGCCCCTGGGTGAAGAGGAAGTGCGGCTGGCGAAGAAATTCTACGGCTGGCCTGAGGACGCCAAGTTTCTAGTTCCGGAAGGCGTTCTCGAACATTTCAAAGATGGAATCGGGAAGCGCGGGCGGGAAGCGCGGGCCGAATGGTCGAAGATGTTTGACGGCTACAAGCAGAAGTATCCGGAGCTGGCCGATCAATTGCATCGCATGCAGCGCCGCGAGCTTCCCGAAGGCTGGGACAAGAATCTGCCTACTTTTCCGGCAGACGCAAAAGGGCTCGCCACGCGCGAGAGTTCGGGAAAAGTGCTGAATGCGCTGGCGCAAAACATTCCTTGGCTGATCGGTGGCTCGGCCGACCTGGCGACTTCGAATAAAACTAATCTGAACGGCCTCGGCGACATCGAGGCGGGAGCTTATGCGGGACGTAACTTGCACTTTGGCGTGCGCGAGCATGCTATGGCCGCGAGCGTCAACGGTCTCATCTTTTCGGGCATTCGCGCGTTCGGAGCAACCTTCTTTAATTTCAGCGATTACATGCGCGCCAGCATTCGTCTGGCAGCGCTGTCGGAAATTCCCTCCATCTTTGTTTTCACCCACGATTCCATCGGCGTCGGAGAAGATGGTCCTACGCACGAGCCCATCGAGCAACTGGCTTCGCTACGCGCCATGCCGAATCTTATTGTGCTGAGGCCGGGCGACGCGAACGAAGCAGTCGAAGCGTGGAAGATTATCGCTCAGTTGCAGCATGAGCCGGCCGCGCTGGTTTTGACGCGGCAGGCGCTGCCGACTCTCGATCGCACGAAATATGCGGCAGCTTCGGGAACCGTACGCGGAGCTTATGTTCTCGCCGACGCACCTTCAGACAAGCCGGAAGTTATTCTGATCGGCACCGGCAGCGAGGTTTCCCTCTGCGTTGAGGCTTACGAGAAGCTGAAGTCGGAAGGAGTTCAGGCGCGAGTAGTGAGCATGCCGTCGTGGGAGATTTTCGAACATCAGGATGCTGCTTACAAAGAAAGCGTTCTACCCGCTTCGGTCACGGCGCGGGTTTCCGTGGAAATGGCCGCGACCTTTGGCTGGGAGCGCTGGGTGGGACTGAAGGGGCGAAAGATCGGCATGCACCGCTTCGGCGCCTCGGCACCATTAAAAGACTTGCTGAAGTTTTTTGGATTTACCGTGGAGACTGTGGTTGCCGAGGCGCGCAAGGCGATGGCAGAGAAGTAACCAAGCGCGATCAAGCTGTTCGCACTGAATCAGTTCAAGCGACGTCCGCCGTCGACTTATAAGGAGAAATCATCATGAATCCCACTGGAGTTCTCGAAACCGCGAAAGCTACGAATCCTCTCAAGGCCCTGCTGAGCTACGGACAGTCGATGTGGCTGGACTACATTCGCCGCGATCTCATCACCACTGGCCAACTAAAAAAAATGATTGACGACGATGGCCTGCGAGGTATGACCTCGAACCCATCCATCTTCGAGAAGGCGATCGGCGAAAGTTCTCTCTACGACGACATGTTGAAGACGCTGGCCACCAGGAAAGATCTCGATACCACCGCGCGCTACGAACAGATTGCCATTCGCGACATTCAGGGCGCAGCCGACCTGTTACGCGGGGTCTATGAGAATTCGCAGTTCCGCGATGGCTACGTCAGCCTTGAGGTTTCTCCGCTGCTCGCGATGAAGACCTCGGAGACGATTGAAGAAGCCCGCCGCTTGTGGAAGGCAGTCGATCGCGAGAACGTGATGATCAAGGTTCCCGGCACCGCGGAAGGGCTGCCTGCGATCCGGCAACTGATCGGCGAAGGCATCAACATCAACGTGACCTTGTTGTTCGCGCAGGAAGTCTACGAGCAAGTTGCCCAAGCCTACATTGAAGGCCTGGAAGACTTGGCGAAGCGTGGCGGGAATCTAAAGAAAATGGCGGGAGTCGCCAGCTTCTTCATCAGCCGCATTGACACGCTGGTGGATTCGATGATCGAAGAGAAACTGAAAACCGCCACCGACTCGCAGCAGAAGGCGCTGCTCAAGAGCCTGCTCGGGAAAGTTGCGATCGCTAACGGCAAGCTGACTTACAAAGCTTATCAGCGCATTTTCAGCGGGCCGCGCTGGCAAGCTCTTGTGTCGCAAGGAGCGCAGACTCAACGCGTGTTATGGGCGAGCACCAGCACGAAGAATCCAGCCTATCGCGACGTCATGTACGTTGAAGAGTTGATCGGCTCCGATACGGTTGACACCATGCCGCCAGCCACGATCGACGCTTTCCGCGATCACGGCAAGCTGCGGAACAGCCTGACCGAGGACATCCCAAGCGCTCAGAAAACCATGGACGACCTGGCCAAAGCAGGAATCTCCATGAAGGAAGTAACCACGAAGCTGACTACCGATGGCGTCAAGCTATTTGCGGATGCATTCCACAAGCTGCTCGCTGCGGTGGAAAAAAGCACGCAGCAAAAAGGACAGAACGTGTGAGCCGTCTGAAATCCTCGCTGCCCGAAAATCTGGCCGCAGCGGTGAAGACTGCCTTGGCAGATGGACCCTTCGTTTCCCTCCAAGCAGGGAAAGCCGGTTCTTTCTTTAGCTAAAATCACGAGGACTCTGAAAAATGGCTCAATTGGCGGAACAACCCACGGCAGCCAAACCCCGCGTCGGCAAACAAAGCGACCCTTGCGTGATGGTAATCTTCGGCGCGGCCGGCGATCTCACGGCCCGGCTTTTGATCCCTGCGCTTTACAACCTCGCGCGCGCCGACCTGCTCTCCAAAGAATTCGCCGTGCTGGGCGTGGCTCGGGCGCAAATGTCGGACGAGGATTTTCGCAAGCGCATCCTCGACGACGTAAAAGAGTATTGCGGCGAGTGCATCACTCCCGATACCTGGGAGAATTTCTCGCGCCGCTTCTACTACTTCGCCGGCGACTTTAATGACGACAAGCTTTATCCGCAGATCAAAGAGCGCCTCGCTCACATCGATCGCGATCACTCCACCCATCAAAATGCTTTCTTCTACTTGGCAACCGCGCCCAGCTTCTTCGGGCCGATCGTGGAAAAGCTCGCGGCCAATGGCATGATGGCGCAGAACGGCGACCACTGGCGTCGAGTGATCATTGAAAAACCCTTCGGTCACGATCTGGAATCGGCGAAAGCCCTGAACCAGCAGATCCTCAAACTGGTCGACGAAAAGCAGATTTACCGCATCGACCATTATCTGGGCAAAGAGACGGTGCAGAACATCATGGCTTTCCGTTTTGCCAATGGAATCTTCGAGCCCATCTGGAACCGACGTTACATTGATCACGTGCAGATCTCGGTGGCCGAAACGGTAGGCGTGGAAGGCCGCGGCAGCTACTTCGAACATGCCGGATCTCTTCGCGACATGGTGCCGAACCACATCATGCAACTGATCAGCCTCACCGCGATGGAGCCGCCCATTTCGTTCGACGCCAACGCGGTTCGCGACGAGCAGGCGAAAATTCTGCACGCCATCCAACCCATCAGCGACGAGGATGTTCTCAGCCGCTCGGTGCGCGGACAATACGGTGAAGGCACCATGGATGGCGAACGCGTGGTGGCGTATCGCGCCGAAAGTGACGTTGCGCCGGATTCGCGCACTGAAACCTTCGTCGCCATGAAGCTCCTCATCGACAACTGGCGCTGGGCCGATGTTCCGTTTTATCTTCGTACCGGCAAGCGCATGCCGGCACGCAACACGCATATCGTGATTCAATTCCGGCAGGCGCCGTTCGTTTTGTTCCGCGACACTTCAGTGGAGCACCTTATGCCGAACCAGTTGGTGCTGCACATCCAACCCGAGGAAGGTATCTCATTGCAATTCGCGGCCAAAGTTCCGGGTCCGGTGATGCGCCTGGGCACAGTGGACATGAATTTCGAGTATCAGGAATATTTCGGCAAACAGCCCAGCACCGGCTACGAACGGCTGCTGCACGATTGCATGACCGGCGACCAGACTTTGTTTCAACGCGCCGACATGGTGGAAGCGGGCTGGAGTATAGTCAATCCCGTCCTGGATTTGTGGAAGGCGCTGCCCCCGCGGAACTTTCCCAACTACCCCTCAGGCACGTGGGGACCGAGAGAGGCCGACGAACTGCTGGAGCGCGACGGACGGCAGTTGGAGGAACTTCGAAAAATGATCCTGGCCGGCGACATTGGAGGGACCAACGCTCGATTGGCCTATTTTCAACCGCAAAATGGCAGTCTAAAACTGGTTTCGGAGCGGGTTTTTCCCAGCCGCGAGTACAGCGAATTAGGCGAAATCGTATCCAAATTTCTTGATGAGTCTCACACCCGGCCCGAGGTAGCCTGCTTCGGTATTGCCGGGCCGGTGCGCAATGGACGCGTGGAAACCTCGAATCTTCCCTGGGTCATCGAACAGTCGCGGCTGGCAAAACAAATTCAGTCTGCAACGATTTTGATCAACGATCTGGAAGCTGGCGCCTGGGGCATCGGCGGCCTCACCGCGCAGGATATGGTTCCGCTCAATCAAGTGGGGCCCTCGACCGGTAATCAGGCAGTAATCGCGCCCGGCACTGGGCTTGGCGAGGCCGGATTGTACTGGAATGGCAGCCGCTACGAAGTTTTTGCCTGTGAGGGCGGACACTCCGATTTCGCGCCGCAAGGCGATTTGCAGATTGAATTGTTGCGGTTTCTTGCCGACCGCTTCGGACACGTCAGCTACGAACGAGTTCTTTCCGGCCCTGGCCTGGTAAACGTCTACGAATTCTTGCGCGAGAAAAAGTGCGGCGACGAACCCACCGGATTTGCGGAGAAGCTCGCGCATGGAGACGCTGCGGCGATGATTTCCGCGGCTGCGCTTAACGGATCTAACTCCCTGGCCGAAAAGGCGCTCGACCTCTGGATTTCCGTCTATGGCGCGGAAGCCGGTAACGTCGCTCTTAAAATCATGGCCACCGGCGGCGTTTATCTGAGCGGGGGGATTTCACCTAAAATTCTTTCCCGGCTCGCCAGCCCCGGTTTTATGACCGCGTTTCTCGATAAAGGGAGGCTGCGTCCGCTGGTGGAGGCCATTCCGGTTCATGTGGTCACAAACGACAAGGCCGGACTGCTGGGGGCGGCGCGGTGCGCTGCGACGAATGCCGGAGGCCGGTTATGAATGCATCGGTAGAGGTGCGCCGCTTGACCACGCCGCAGGATCTGTTTCAGGCCGCGGCAGATGAACTCTTGCAAGCAGCTAGCGAAGCGGTGAAACAGCGCGGGCTCTTCGCCATCGCGCTTTCGGGAGGCTCCACTCCCAAAAATTTGTACGCACTGATTGCCGCCAATGCTGTAACCATGCCGCCGTGGGACAAATGGTTCTTCTTTTGGGGAGATGAACGCCACGTTCCGCCGCAGGACCCCGAGAGCAACTTCCGCATGACGCAGGAAAGCCTGCTATCGAAAATCTCGGTGCCCGCAGGCAATGTGTTTCGCATCCCGGCGGAAAATCCGGATGCGGCAGCTGTGGCCGAGGCTTACGAACTGACGCTACGGACGTTCTTCGATTTGAAGGCCGGCGAACTGCCACGCTTCGATGTCGTTCTTTTGGGATTAGGGCCGGATGGGCACACCGCATCTTTGTTTCCGGAGACTGCGGCACTGCAGGAGAAATCCCGCTTGGTCGTCGCCAACTGGGTAGAGAAGTTTAAGACCTACCGGATCACGTTGACTCTGCCGGTGCTGAATGCGTCGCGTCGCGTAATGTTTCTGGTCAGCGGAATGGACAAAGCGCCGGCTTTGCGTGAAGTTCTTCAGGGCAATGCCCCAGCCAATAAATATCCTTCCAAACTGGTGCGGCCGAGCGAGGGTAAACTGGTGTGGTTTGTGGATCGCGCGGCGGCGAGTGAGTTGTCAGCCGCGGCGTGATAAAAGTCGCGCGATAGAAAGCCGACAGGCTGGGAAAATCATTTCTCGCGGCGAACCTTTGCCTCAGCGGCTGAAGCCGCCCTTAAAAGGGCTCGATCACAGCGCTGGCCTAATGCAACAAAGACGCGCAGCTCCACTTACAATCACGCTCGCCAGCCTCCAATTTCTTTCAGACCTTTGCCGCGGGCGTGTTCGAAGAGGCGCACGCGATGGCGCGCGTGTTCGAACTCGTGAATGTCGGCCCAAACTTCGGCTTGCCAGGCTTTGCTGTGGCTGGCGGAAAGACCGCAACTGGCGCAACGGGTATGCAGGCTAACGGCTGCGTCCTCTGATGCCGTTGCTTCGGGCAATTCGATGAAGATGCAGCGGACTTCCTGAATCTCCTCGTTTTCGTCCAGCAGATGTTCGTAACGGAGCAGGTATCCGAAGCCAAGTTTGTGAGCCTGCGCCTCGGCCTCTTCGCGGGTGTGGAAGGGGCCGTATTCCGCGCGCAACTGCTCGGTAGAATCGCAAGCCATCCAGAAGGTTTCTTTGTAGGCCATTCCCGCCCCGCTCTAAGAGTTTTGCGGAGCCGGCTCCGGCCTGCTGGCCCGCTCGCATGAGTCGGGGATCCCTGTGCAATTCGCAGGCCGCTTCCGACAGCCTGCAATAGCTTCTATTGCAATGGCTTACGCACAAATTTAAGGTCAACGAGCGCATTGCGGTGCAAATCTTTTGCAGAAAGTTATCTCTTGCCCGGGCAGGAGATTGCAAAAAGAAGCACTCGGAGTGCTTGATGCATTCGGCGAGTTCAGCCGCTGGCGGCGTGACCCAACGCAAAGCCGGCCGGTGTCGCCGGTTCCATCCAGTTCTTGCCGCCGTGGCTGGCCACATACATAGCTAACTCGAGACGGCTCCACACTCCGAGTTTGTCGAAGGTAGTGCGCAGGTGGTTCTTGATTACCTGCTCGGTCGTCCCCATGAGTTTGCCGATCTCGCGGTTGGTTAGCCCCTCCCAGACCAGGGTTGCCACCTGAATTTCCTTCGGTGTCAATTGATCGCGTGGGATCATGAGTTGGCCTCGTCTCTCTCAAAGGCAGCGATGGCCAGCTTTACGCGCTTGCGCCCGTCGCGGATTCCGGCGCGAAGAAAGAGCGTGCGCAAGTGCTGTTTCACGGTGCGCGGGCTGATGTTCAGCTGTCCGGCGATTTCCTTGTTATTGCAACCACGTACCAGCAGATCCAGAACCTGCTGATCGCGTGGCGTGACTTTCATGCTTTCGATATCCATCTCGCATACTCCTCGCCGTATGAGTTAACGGCAATTGCCCTATAGCACCTCTTTCGCCAAAGCTTCACCCGAATCTCGTTTCGTCTAAGACCCTCGTGCATAGACACTTAGGGTCGATCACTCAAGGCTTCGAGCGAGGTTAGGAGATTGCACGCCGGCCTGAAGTCGTCCCAGATTAGGGCCTTCAAACAAGACCAATGCTTAGAATCGTCTTAACTGCCGCCCATAACCAAGTGGTGGCCCCTTGCGCTGGGCCTGCACGCGAGCCACTGTGGTTCTCCCACCGCGCCCACGATCAGATATCTTTTCAGCTACTTGCAGGCCGTTCGAGGTGCTGCGTCATCTCCAAGGCTCGAAGTGATTGGAGGCAAAGGCCGGTCTGAACTCCGACCTCAAATTCCTTCCCAAAATGAGTCCAAGCGGCCGTTCGCCGCGCCCATTTTGGCTCGCGCTTTGCGATGCGCTACTCTTTTTCCACAGGAACTGCAGCTCAAAAGCGATTAGAATCCATATTCGCGCCTTGGCGTCCCTTCTTCCAAAGTCTGTCAGCTTCATGGCAAATCCACGCAGCAGAACTCTGCTGCGCTTCTTGATGCTGATTGTTCTCGCCTGTGGCGGTGCCTCTGCTTTTGCCCAAGGGGGGCCGCCGTATATCACTAACGACCCCGGCACTCCCGGCGATCTCAACTGGGAGATCAATATCGGCTACGAGCCCTTTTTTTACGGCAATCAGTCGTCTTCGCACACTCCCGACCTTGACATAAATTTCGGCGTCGGCGATCGCATTCAGCTGACCTACGAGAATGCCTGGCTCAGGGTTCAGAGCCCCTTTTCTCCGACGAGATACGGCTTGGGGCAATCCAACTTCGGCACCAAGTGGCGCTTCTACGATGGCGGAGACAAGGGTTTCTCGGTCTCAACTTTTCCCCAATTCTTTCTTAACAATCCCAACGACTCGGTGAAAACGCGGCATCACTCCGGCGAGTGATACTTTTCTCCTGCCTTTCGAGTTCACCAAGAAAATTGGCCCGATATCGACGTGGATGCCGAACTCGGCTATCAGTTCGTCCACAAGGGACCGGATGGCTGGATTACCGGGTTGGTGCTCGGCCACGATTTCACTCCCAAGCTTGAGGGCGATGTGGAGATCTATTCCCAGGGCACATTTCGCCCCTCCGAAGTTCAGCCGAGCTTAGATATCGGAGGCCGCTACAAACTCCATCGTCCCGTAATCCTGCTCTTTATGGCGGGACGCGCCCTGGAGTCCACGCGCAGCAATCAGCCCTATTTCTACGGCTACTTTGGCATCCAGCTTCTTTTACCCCCGAAATCTTACGACCGCGATTTACCCGACACGACCCGCCAGAATCAAGAACCCTGAATCCGACCTCAGCATTTGCAGCTTACGAGAGTAACCTGCGACTTGGCTTTGAACGGCTGCGGCGCCCGGGCTGTGAATTAGCATGATTGGTGTCACTGGCATGTTTGTTCGGATTTGTGACCAGCAAGAGTTGCGCGTCTCGGACCCGGCAGTGCAGCAACCGTAGAAAAGCTTTTTTGTTGGCGAAATTGCTCTAAAATATAGTGGATTATTGGTAGTCGTCCCCACCATCCGGTCGACCTCAAGGGCGGCAAGCAAAGATAAAGCTAGTGACTGACGAACACAACAGACCGGGGCTTGACGAGCAGACCTTCGGAAAATTAATCGAAGCCGCTTATGTGCTCCAGGAGCACAACCGCGAAATGCGGGAGATGGAAGAGAGTCTGGAATTGCACAGCGAGCAACTCCGGCAGCAGCACGAGTCCGCGGCGCGGACTGAGTTCGCAGGAAAAGATAAAGATCAAGACAAAGATCAGGAAGCGCAGGAAGAAAATGTTCTCCCCGGCGACTACACCCTGACGCTGGCGGAGATTGTGGAAGCGCAGCATCAGATTCAGCGGCGCCATTTGGAATTAGATCCGGCTATGGCGCTGGTCGCCGAACGTGTGGCGCGAATCACCAACGCCAGCGGCGCTGCGATCGGTCTGCTGGATGGAAAAACTGTCCGCTACCGCGCCGGCGCAGGACCTCCTGCCTTACCTACCGGAACCGAAGTCACTCTCGACGCGGCCGTCTGCGCTGCCAGCGTGCGTACCGGACAGGTGATTCGCAGTGAGGATGTGAGCCTGGAGTTTCTCTTCGACGCCGAAGGCTGCCTGCAGCGCGGAATCCAATCGCTGGTCTCGGTGCCGATCTATCACGATGGCAATATTGCCGGCGCCTTGGAATTGTATTTCGACAAGATCCGAGGCTTCATCGAACAGGACGTTCACACTTGCCAACTCATGGCCGGCCTGGTTACCGAGGCGATCGGCCGCGATACTGAAACCTCTCTAAAGAAATCGGTGGCGTCGGAACGGTCGACCATGCTGGAGGCGATCGAGAAACTGAAACCCGATCTCATCGCCCTGGTGGATCAGACCACGGCGACCGTTGCGAAAAATTCCAGTTCCGCTTCAATTTCAAGCTCGAACGCTCTGGTATGCGGCAAGTGCGGCCACCCAGTGTTATCGGTCGAGCAATTTTGCGGCAAGTGCGGCGAGTCACGGGTGAGCGGCCGCGAACCCTCCGAGAGTCAGCGCAAGGTCGCAGCTGCGTGGCAATTGGAGCAGGCCACTCAGCAAAAACTGGGCGCTGGGTCGCGCAACGGCAGTTCTCCGGCGCATGACTCAACCCGTTTTGCCTTGGCGCCTTCTATGCTGGACGATCTTGAAAGGGAAGAAGCGCTCTACCAGACGCAGGAGCCAGTTTCCCCGGCGTGGGATGACAGCCTGGTTCTCGGACATCACGCAGAAGCTCTGGATACAAACGAAATCGATGGGGAAGCGATCGTGCGGAAGGCAATTCCGTCCGCCAAGGTTTCGCTCTCAGCCGCTTCGCAACCGAGCGCAGGCGCCGAAGTCTCAGCCGCTACTCTTGTCAAGCCGAAATCCGATGTGACGTGGACCTCAGCTGCCAAGGCCCGCGAGTTTCTGGAAACTCTCTCCTCGAGCCGCGGGTCTGGGGCATTGGCCCGCTTCTGGCACGAGCGCCGAGGGACTTTCTATCTCGTTCTCGCAGTTATTCTTGTCTTAGTAGCGGTTCGCTGGGGGATATATTCAGGAAACAATCAGGCGGGCGCTGCAGGCCGGGGAAATGCAGTTCCCGCAGCCACGAACCGGCACAAAGCGCCCACTCCCGAGTCGGACCTCTCCACTTTCGATAAATTCCTGATCAGCCTCGGCCTCGCGGATGCTCCGCCGGTGCCGGAATACAAGGGCAATCCTTACGTGCAGGTTTGGGTGGATTCGCACACGGCTCTGTATTATTGCCCCGGCTCCGAGCTTTATGGCAAGACTCCGCAGGGAAGATATGCCAGCCAGCGCGACGCAGAAATGGACCAGTTTGAGCCCGCCGAGCGCAAGGCGTGCGATTAATTGATAGTGCGATAATCGACAGGAGAGTTTTCCACGAATCGAAGTTTGACAACCATCTGCGACAGTAGTGCAATCATAAGACTGCGATCTGAGGAGTAATGCACGTTGCCGCAGTTCTCGAAAGATTCCGACGAAAGTAAGTTGCCGCACGCTGAGCTGAATCCTCTGCTGAACCCTCTATTGGCGGAGCATATGGGGCGCTGGGCGGAGGTGTACTTTACCAATCCTCCGGAGAAGCGCGAGCAGGCGATCGCCGAATTGCTGCGGGAGTTAGAAAGTAATCCATCGCCTGAGAATATCTCCGCTACACCGCGTGCACAGAAGATTGCTGAACCGGAAGCGGAACAAGCTTTTCAGCACCGCGTGGATTATCACACTCTTGAAGAAGAAGAAAAATCTCACGTCCAGCGCCACGCGAGCTATGACTCGCCTGAAGAGGAGAAGTCTTACGCGGATCCCCGGCAGGAATCTCCGGCGAAACAGTCCGGCCAGATTTGCGGAGCGTGCGGATCTCGAAATTCTGACCAGCAGAGATTTTGTGGGATGTGCGGCGCTTCGCTGTTAGCGCAAGAGCCTGAATTGCAGACTCCGCATGATATCGGGGCCACCCCCATTCCGGGATCAAGCTGGAGCGAACGCGGGCTTTCTCCCGCGGATATCTCGGAAGAAGATACGGTACGGCGCGCCGCAGACTCCGCGCGCTCTGGCGCGCCTTACGCTGGCGATAACTTTCTGTCCCACAGTTCTCTGTCCGGCCGTTCTTCTGCTGAGAGTCTCTCAACTCGCCCGTCTTCCGCTAAAGTATCGCCCAACACCGAGCACTTTCTCGCTGATCGCTATGAAGAATGCTCCGAAGAAGATTATGCCGAAGAGCACTACCCTGAACAACATTACGAACAGCGTCTCGAGGAGCGGGCACTCACCGCGCCGTCGGAGCGGACTCCTGCCTTCGACAGCATTCCATCCTTCGCGATCGGAGCTGAGGTTGAGCCCGAATCGGTTCCCTATCGTTACCGGGCGTATCTGGGGCTTCTATTAGCAGTGGTGATCGGAGCGCTGCTCTACATGATGTGGCGGAATAAGCAGACTCCTTCTGGCGCCGCAGTCCTGCAGTCACAGCCGGCCCCGTCAGCGGCCACTCCGGAATCTGCGCCATCAGCGCCCTCCACCCGGGGGGCTGGGGAGATTAGTCCAGCGGGAAATGACGTGTCGAAAAATCTTGCGACGAAAAATGCTCCGCCCGCAAAAGCGCTGCCGCCTGCGCCGGCGCGACGAGCCGAGGCGCCTTCACAAAAGCCCAACGCAGCCAAGCGTTCAGCGCCGAGCGTAGCCCCGGCATCTTCTGCCGCAACTCCCCATGGCCAGAGTGGCTCCGAAGAACTCACCATGGCAGAGGGATATTTGCAAGCCAGGGCGGGCCGGGCTCGCGATAGCCAGGAAGCCGCCAAGTGGCTGTGGAGGTCCGTAGCCAAACAGAACCTCACAGCCGCCCTGGTGCTTTCTGATTTGTATATGCGAGGAGACGGGGTACCCAAGAGTTGCGATCAAGCCCGCTTGCTGCTGGATGTGGCGGCACGAAAAGGTTCGTCCGCCGCCTCCGAGCGGCTCCGCAATCTGTCAAGCTCCGGTTGCCAGTGAAACTGCCAGCTAGAAGGCACCGCGACCGCAGAGTAGAGTTCGCTAGGCTTGCAGTTCCGGTTCGTGTTGGCGCGATTCATACCACAAGGCCAGTTCCACCCGGTTCCAAAGCCCAAGCTTGTCATAGATCACGCGCAGATAATTCTTCACTACGTGCTCGGTGGTCCCGATTTCATGGGCCACGTCGCGGTTTTTCAGACCCTGGGCGACAAGCTCGATGACTCGGTGCTCTCGTTCACTCGGGATGCGGTTTCCATAGCGTTCAGTTGCGAACATAATAATTGCCTCCGGTAAAGTAGGGTTGCGAGCTTCACTCGCTTAATTCCGCCGGTGATGCCGAAACGAAGGAAAAGCCGGTTGAAATGAGCTTTCACGGTTCTACGCGCCATTTTGAGCTGGCTGGCGATTTCGGCATTGTCACAGCCTTGCAAAAGCAACTCGACAATCTGTTGCTCCCGCGGTCCTAGCCGAAGGGACTGCTCCATCTTTACTCCCCCTGTTTGGATTCGCCCTGCTTCACACTGCGCGCAGCTGGGATGGTGTGAACTACCTAGCATCCACAATGCCATTTTGAGACGAGAAAAGCTGTGATGAAAGAACACCCATTTCCACAGGCACTTGCAAGCAGTGCAGCCCAATTCGGAACCTCCCTCCGACGTCGAGGACGCGCCTCGCCCGGGTCGAATATCCAGCTAGAACTGGCTAAATACGCATGAACGAGGCCTGCATTAGGGCCCGTAACATAGCTGCCAACCCCCCGGAAGCGACTCTTTACCTGTTTTTCACCCTCGTCGTGGCACCGTGGTTTTGATGAGTTGGTCTTCGGGCAGCAGTCGGCAACTCAGGTAAATCCCCTAGGTGGAATCTGCCCCCCCGGAGCCATGGGTTGAATAATTTACATCTTAGTTCACGCGGAGCGCGCTTCTGTATGAAGCTCCCCCTTCGCACTTTTGGGGTTTGAGTCGCGTCAAGGAGTGCGTGGACCCTTAGAATCTCGACAGCACACCAACTAATTTCTCTATTTACCGGAAAATCTGTCGCTGCCCGGAGAAGGCTTCTCGGCTGCCAGCAGCAAGGACTCTTGCGCGACCGAGGCATATTGATTTGACGCTACAGGAACCCGGATCGAGTATTTCAGCAGACACCAGATCGCACGCATGCCGTCTTTCCATCCGATTTTCTTGCCTTCCTCGTAAGTCCGGCCCCAGTAGCTGATGCCGACTTCATAAATCCTGAGGCGGCGCTTAGCAAGTTTGACCGTAATTTCAGGCTCAAATCCAAATCGATCTTCCTCAATCGGAATCGATTGGATGATCTCGCGGCGGAAGGCCTTGTAGCACGTCTCCATATCACTCAGGTTGATGTTGGTGAGGCAATTGGAGAGCAAGGTCAAGATCCAGTTTCCTACCGAGTGCCAAAAATATAGAACCCGATGCGGCGCTGCGCCGAGAAAGCGCGAGCCGTATACCACGTCGGCTTTGCCTTGCAGCAGCGGCTCCAGCAGCAGAGCGTAATCGGCGGGGTCGTATTCCAGGTCTGCGTCCTGAATCACCACAAAGTCGCCGCACGCCTCTTGGATGCCGCGCCGAAGCGCTGCCCCCTTGCCCATATTGCGAGGCTGCTGAAGGAAGCGGACTTGACTCTTCTCGGCTGCGAGTTCTCCCAGAATCTGAGTTGACCCGTCTTTCGAGCCATCGTCCACACACAAGAGTTCGATGTCGAGAGGCTGGGCCAACACTCTTTCCACCACCTCGCGCAGCGTCGCGCGCTCGTTATAGACCGGCATCACTACGGATAGCTTCATAGTCAGAGATGGCTGAGGAATGCCGACATTCTAAGTCGCCTGGCGGCCGAGCGCAACTTGCCCGGCTTCAGCGAGAAGTTGTCTGTTCCTCAGGACTGATTTCCACAGAAATGAGACTCCGAGGCGCGAAATTTACACGCGGTTCATCTCCCGCTAATCTTGCCGAAACAACTTTCTACGACACTTGCTCCGCCGAAGCCAAGGACAACAAAACAGGAGTCAAGCGGCGCAGAAATGGGTAACCCAATTCGACAAGGCTCAAGTGCTCGACATACCAACGACTCCGGGGAAGTGAAAATTCTGCAGTCGCTGGAGCATAATTCCCGAATCAATTCTGATCGTGACGTGGCGCAGACTCCAACTCTTGAATCGCGGAACGAGGCTGAATTTTCCGATGCTTTCGCAACTCCGCTTCACGAGCCATCTCCTCATTTGGGCAAAGACGAAATAGCAACCCCCCGCGATGTGATGGTCGCTCTAAGCTATGGTTTGGAACTGGTTCGGCAGGGCGCGATGTTGGTCGCGTTCGAGGGACACCCGCATTTGGTCAATCGCGCCGCCCACGCAATCCTCGAGAAAAAAGATGGTCTCTTTCTGGGTCGAACCGGACTCCTCGCGGAGCGCACCGATGACACCAAGCTTCTGCGCAAGCTGCTGCAGGATGCCATCACTTCTCCGGAGATGGGAGAGCCGAAAGATTCACCCCTCACGCTGCCGCGCAAGGCGGCTCATAATGCGCTCATCGTGCGTGTTGTCCCGGGCCCTGGGCTCGAGTGCTGGCAAAGCTCCGACAATCGCACTGCGTTGCTTACGTTGTACGATCAGGATGCGGGTTTGGAAGTGAATGCCGAAGTGCTGGTGAAACTCTACGGGCTGACGCGGGGCGAGGCGGGATTAGCTACGCACCTGGTAAAGGGGAAGTCGATCGAAGAGGCCGCGGCCGCCATGTTCATCAGTCCGCATACTGCAAGAACCCATCTCAAGCGCATATTCATGAAAACCGATACTCACCGGCAGACCGAACTCGTGGTCCGAATCCTTTCCGCCGTTTTGTAACTTCGCCTTTTGCGTCTTCCAACTCTCATTTCACGCGTCTCCTTAAAATCACTTTAAGACCGCCGGCGAGAATACCTCATTTGGGGGATTACACCCTTGACAGAATCCGTGATCATTCCCAAAGCGAGGACACCATCATGCAGACATGGGTGCTTCAGGATGAAGACTATAAGGGAAACGTCAAATTGAGTTCGCGGCGGCGCCAACGCTTTTACTGCTACTCCCTCTGGCGCACGCGCACGGGCGAACACCTTTTTGACGGGGCAGCGGGTGATTTGGCCGAAGCTTTGGACACCATGCACGCCCATATCCGTTATTTATCTGCAGGAGCGGGATTAGCCTCTGGGGAGTAGTTAGGTCCAATGAAACCAACTCGGCTTGCGACGCAAGCAGCGCCGGACACCAAGGCGGCTGCGCCTAATGCCGAAAGATTCGAGGTCGTCGATCTCGGTCCTTTCGACAACAACCGCAACGATGTTCTTGCTCTCAACAACGCCGCTCAACTTGCCGGCGTATCTTTAAATCCTGACACTGGCCGTATCGAGGCCTTTCGCCAGCAACACGGGACGCGCACCATGCTGGGAACTCTTGGCGGTTCCTTCAGCATTGCGCGCGACCTCAACGACCACGGCGAAGTTGTCGGAGGGTCGCTCACCGAGGGCGACGAAAACTTCCACGGTTTTCTTTATCGCGACAACCGGCTGCACGACTTGAATGAATTCCTGGACCCAGCTGCGGGGTGGGAGCTGATTCAGGCACTCGGCATCAACAACCACGGCGAGATTATCGGTATTGGCTCCATCACCGGTCAGGATCGGATCGTTTTACTCCGGCCCAGAACTTGAGTACCAGCCGAGGCCTCATGTCCGCGGTCTCGCTTTACCAGGGGGCGAAATGTTCGCACAGGGGAGAGTGTGTCTAGGGTGGAGCAGTAAGTCGGGGAGCAGTAAGTCGCGAAATTTTAAAACCAGACGAGCAGCGTATCTAACCTTAACTCTCCTACTCTCAAGCGGCATCCTTCATGCCACTCCGATTCGCATGTCGATTTCTGGGGAGCGGCATTTGCAAAACGCTCAGTTCGCTCTGCAAGCTGATTCCCAGGCAGGCACATCCCTCACCCTGTCATCCGTGGCGAATGTGGCTGCTCCGGAAGCGCGCGTCCATCCGGCGTCCTCAATCCCGGCCGCCAGCGGCGTTTGCCTGTTCGACACTAGTTGCTACGCGACCGTCCAGGTTCCGGAGCCCCAATCGTTAATGCTGGTCGGCACTTGTCTATTGTCCATGGCCGGCCTGATCCGGCGAAGGTTAGTACGGTAATGAGGGTTAGCCCTATTCTGCACCGATTTAAGCTCTGGCGTCGCACTGCTGTCGGCGCGAATTGTCGTTGGTACGCGATGCGGGCCGCGTTGGGAGTCGTGGTCGTGATCGCAGCCATCCCCGGTTTCATCAACCCTGGATTTGCCCAAACACGCCCCATCACGACGTCTCACATCTACAACGATCCTGACGCAAAAGTCTATAGCCGTACTGCTCTGCCTCGCTCCACTGCGCCGATTTCGGGATTGACCCAATCCAAGTCCGAGGACCTTCTTCAGCAACTCGATCGGATCGAGCGCCAAAGCGTGACCGCCTTCAAGTCGACTTCTGAGCTGCAAAAGGGAAACAATTTGCGCCAACCCGCCGCCCCAAACCCCGCGTTCTCTCGCGCATCGGAAAAACAGCTGCCGATCGATTTCACTTACCACGTTCCACATCCGGGGCGGAGTGCAAGATAAGAGATTCGCGGTCTACGGCACAAACCACGCAGATTAACAGGCTTTGACACGCGTCCTGTGCCCGAATCCCTCTATAAATGCCTTTCCCCGGTCACGACTCAGGGTGACCCCGGTCACTGCACCCCAATCTTCAAACGTTGAAACTCTCAACTAGGCAACGAAAAGTTGCTGAGTTCTTTTACATAAGTGCCAGAACTGCCGTACCCGTGGTCATTTTCGCAACGGATGCCGACACGGAGGGAACCTCAGGTTGCATCGAGTTGCAACACTTTTATAGGAGAGGAAACGAGAGCAATGAAGACGACAAAGCTGGTCTTAGTGGTGATGACAATTGCGACAGCGCTATTCATTCTGATTCCGAATTTGTCCTGGGCCGCCGATGACGGAGCCTCAATCTACAAAGCAAAATGCGCGGCCTGCCATAGCGCAGATGCAACCGGCAAGCCCGCTGCCAAGATTCCGAGCCTGGTTTCGGACGAAGAAAAGAAGAAGTCCGATGCCGACATCACCAAAGCCGTTGCCGAAACGGCGAAGCACCCGGCCGGAGTGAAAAGTCTGCCAGCCGATGATGTGAAGGCGGTGGTCAGCTATATTCGCAGCTTGCAGAAGTAGAGGTAAAGGTAAGGGTAGGTGTGTAGGTGTGTAGGTGTGTAGGTGTAAATGATCAGCTGTTCCTCCTGGCGCGCCACCGCTGTCAGAACTTGGGCGGCGGGTAAAGAAAGCCTGAGGATGAGCATGGAGATCCGCGGCCCAATTCGGCGGACCAAGAAAACGGTCGATCCGACGCCCGCAGGCCATCTCCCCCTCAGTTCGCTTTCTCGGATGGAACAGCTCGCGCGGGTCCGGATGCGCACCACTCCGGACCCGGCTTTTTCCAAGTCCGTTTGCCCAACGCATTCGGCATGCTTCCGCGGACACCTTTCGTTTCAGCTCGCCTCCGACTTCATCCCCCTGGAACGCAAGTCCCACTCGAGAGCAGCGAGGAGCAACTCCTATGAGTAAGGCCCTGCTTTACGACGCAACCATGTGCATCGGCTGCAAGCAGTGCGAGGGCGCCTGCGCGCAGCAGAATCATCTGCGCTATGACGACGCCGTCGCGGCTGAGTCCGTGCAATCGGACCACAAATATACGGTCGTCATGACTAAGGTCGTAAATAAAGACGACAAGTTCATGCGCCGCCTGTGCATGCACTGCGAACATCCTGCCTGTGCCTCGGCTTGCCCCGTGGGTGCCTTCCACAAAACCAAAGACGGTCCCGTCGTCTACGACGTCTGGAAGTGCATCGGCTGCCGCTATTGCATGGTGGCCTGCGCCTTCAACCAGCCTAAATACGAATGGGGATCGCTGAACCCGCGCGTGCGCAAATGCATCATGTGCCCCGATCGTGTGTCGGCGGGCAAGCCCACGGCCTGCGCGGAAATTTGCCCCACCGGGGCCACCAAGTTCGGAGATCGCGACGACTTGATTCGTGAAGCCAAGGAACGCATTAGCCGGAATCCCGGCACATACTTGAATCGTATCTACGGCTTGAATGAAGTAGGGGGAACCTGCGTGCTGATTCTTTCAAGCGTAAACGTTGAAGAATATGGTTATCCAGCCTCGGCGAAAATCGGCGAAACTCCCATGCCCGAGTACACCGGCCGCGTGATGGAGAGAGTTCCAGACTTCATCCCGGTCTGGTCTCTAGTGTTAGGCGGCATCTACTGGATTTCTCATCGCCGCGAAGAAGTGGCCGCCGCTGAAGCAGAAGAACAGGAGCGCAAACGCACGAACGGGAGCGCGCGATGAAGATCAAGCTTACTTTCTGGAAAGTTGTTTTCATTGTGATCATGGCCCTCGGCCTCTACTCTTCATTCATTCGCTATTTCCGCGGCCTGGGCGCGGTCTCGAACATGACCGACCAATTCCCCTGGGGTCTCTGGATCGGCTTCGACTGCCTGTGCGGTGTGATGCTCGCCGCTGGCGGTTTCTGTATGGTCGGCGCAGTTTACTTATTCAACGTCCAACGCCTGCACAGCGTGGTGCGGCCCGCGGTATTGACGGCGTTTCTGGGCTACATACTTTTCATCGTCGGACTATTATTCGATCTTGGGCGCCCCTGGTACATCTGGCATCAGCTCATCTACATGAACCCCCATTCGGTGATGTTTGAAGTCGGCATGTGTGTAATGACTTACACGACGGTGCTCTTCTTCGAATTTCTGCCCAACGTTTTCGAGCGCCTCAACTGGACAACTCCGATTAAGTGGATTAACAAGATCTATCCGGTGCTGATCGTTCTCGGTATTCTGCTTTCCACGTTGCACCAGAGCTCACTCGGCTCGCTCTATCTCATTATGCCGAGCAAGCTGCATCCTTTCTGGTACACGCCGGCGCTACCGTTCCTATTCTTCGGATCGGCCGTCGCGGTAGGTTTGGCAATGACAATTTTCGAATCCACGCAAAGCGCGAAGGCCTTCGGCCGTCACCTCGAACTTCCCGTATTGGTCACGCTCGGCGGAGCGTTATTAGTCGCTCTCTGGGTCAACGCCTTGCTGCGCTTCGAAGATTATTTCCATCGCGGCCTGCTCCGGCAAATCATCCAGCCCAGCTACGAGGCCTACTTTCTCTGGCTTGAACTGGCGCTGACCTTCGTGATCCCCATCAGCATGCTCAGCTTCAAGAAAGTCCGGCTATCGCCGCAGCTCTTGTATCTCGCGTCGATTTCGACGGTTCTCGGTTTCATCACCAATCGCCTTAACATTGCTCTCATTGGCTTTGAAACGTATGTCGGCCATCACTACATGCCGAAGTGGACCGAGTTCTCCATCACTCTGATGATCATCGCGATGGGCTTCGCGCTCTTTGGAGTGGCCGTCAAATATCTGCCCATCTTTCCCGAAAATCGTGCTCCAGAAAAACATGTGCCGATCCAAACCGATTCAGTGCTAAGCACGCCGGTGTTAACCCATGCCGGAGATTGAGCCAATTCGTTCTGGCTTCTTGTGGAGAAAGCTGACTCATAGTATTAGTGCAAAATTGATCTGGTCTCTGCTTGCGGTAATGGTCGCCATCTTTTCTCTGTTGGGATATCTCAACATTCGCCTGCAGCGCCAGCACCTGGAAGCCGCCACGCTGTCTAGCGCGGATCATATGAGTGACGTAATCAAGCGCAACGCCACTTACTTCATGTTGCGCAACGACCGCGAGGGGCTCTACCACGCCATTCAAACCATTGCCGACGAACCCGGCATGGTCAAGGTGCGAATCCTCGATCCCGAGGGCCGGATCAGCTACTCGACCGATCCCGCCGAAGTAAATCATGTCCTCGACAAGACCGCCGAGGCTTGCTACGGCTGCCATGTACGATCGCAACCCCTGACGCGCCTGAATCGTCCGGATCGCTTTCGAATTTATCGCGCCGATGGCGGCCCGCGCATCATGGGCATCATCACGCCTATCGAAAATCAGCCCAGTTGCTCTGACGCCGCCTGCCATGCGCATCCTGCGAGCCAGCAGGTTCTGGGAGTGCTTGACACCAATCTCTCGCTCGCCACTGCGGATGCGCAACTCGCAGTCAGCAACTATCGCAGCATTTCCTACACCGTGGGCGCAATGTTGGTTGTCGCAGTTTTGAGCTGGTTATTCGTGTGGCGCGTCGTCGCTAAGCCCATTACCGCGCTTAAGAACGGTACGGAACATCTTGCGCAAGGAGAGCTCGGCTACCAGATCGCAGTCCAGTCGCGGGACGAAGTAGGAGACCTCGCGCATTCTTTTAACGATATGAGCCTGCAGTTGCAGGCCGCCAACGAGCAAATCGTAACCTGGGCGAAGACCCTCGAAGACCGGGTGCAGCAAAAGACGCGCGAACTCCGCAGCGCTCACGACCACATGATGCACGTGGAAAAAATGGCCTCCATCGGCAAGATGGCAGCGGTGGTGGCGCACGAAGTCAATAATCCCCTCTCCGGAATTCTTACCTACGCTAAGCTGCTGCGAAAGTGGGTGGCGTCCGGGCAGGCTCAAAGCGAAAAACGTGATGAATCCATCGAGTGCCTCGACTTGATCGCGGCAGAGAGTCGGCGCTGCGGCGACTTAATCAAGAATCTGTTGAGTCTGTCGCGCACCGCGCCGCTGAATATACAGTCAACCGATCTGCATGCGGTGATCGATCGCTGCCTGCTGCTGGTGCGCCATCAGCTCAAGCTCAACCAGATCGAGCTGCAAGTGA
Organism: uncultured Acidobacteriaceae bacterium; assembly: GCA_963781635.1. Taxonomy (GTDB): domain Bacteria; phylum Acidobacteriota; class Terriglobia; order Terriglobales; family Acidobacteriaceae; genus Sulfotelmatobacter. Next base: position 88,602 of record CAWAFZ010000003.1, on the reverse strand, counting down.
AGCTGGCAGGAGACTTGCCGCGCGTGCCCTGCGATCCCGCTCAGATGGAACAGGTTGTGCTGGCGCTAATTATGAACGCGATCGATGCCATGCCCCGGGGTGGAAATCTCTGGCTCGAAACCCGGCTGAATCATGATGAGAGCGAAGTCGAAATTCAAGTGCGCGACGATGGAGCAGGCATCGCTCCCGACGTGTTGCCAAACATTTTCGAGCCCTTTATGACCACCAAAGAAAACGGCCACGGCGTGGGACTGGGCCTGGCCATCAGCCGCGGCATCATGGAGCGGCATAACGGAAGCATCGCAGTGCAATCGGAGCTCGGCCGCGGCACCACTTTTACACTGACTCTGCCGACTCGTGATCTGCACGGAGACGATGCCGTAGAGCCAATTCTGGCGACTGCGGGCCATGCCGCAACGAGGGGGAGGTGAGGGAAGTGAGCACACAAGGAAAGCTCCTGATCGTGGACGACGAACTGAGCGTGCGCGATTCGCTGGGAAAATGGTTTCGCGAAGAAGGCTACGAAGTAGCGACAACTGAGAACGCCAGCGACGCCCTCACTCGTCTGGCGCAGCAACGCTGGGACGCTGCGCTGGTCGACATCAAGATGCATGGGACGGACGGCATCGAACTGCAGCGCCGCATGCACGAGATCGATCCCGAGTTGATCGTTATTATGATGACCGGCTATGCCTCGGTGGAAACTGCCGTCACCGCGCTCAAGAACGGCGCTTATGACTACGTGACCAAGCCTCTCGATCCCGACGAGATCGCACACCTGGTGAAGAATGCTCTGTCGCATAAGCGAACCGCGCAGGAAAACGTTTTGTTGCGTGAGACTGTCGCCGAGGTGGCTCGTCCGGGGGACTTGATCGGACAGAGCGCTCCCATGCGCAAGATCTTCGATGCCATCGAAACCGTTGGTCCCACCGACGCGACCGTGCTGGTCACCGGCGAGAGCGGCACCGGAAAAGAGTTGGTGGCGCGGGCAATCCATCACGCCAGCCCACGCAAATTTCACCCTCTGGTCGTGATTCACTGCGGCGCGCTCACCGAGACGCTTCTCGAAAGCGAGCTCTTTGGACACGAGAAAGGCGCATTCACCGGCGCGCAGTACCGCAAGAAAGGCAAGTTCGAGATCGCCGAGGGCGGAACGGTGTTTCTCGACGAGATCGGCGACATCACGCTGAAAACTCAGACTGACCTGCTGCGCGTGCTGCAGGAGCGTGAGATCACACGCGTCGGCGGCAATCAGATTATCAAAGTCGATTTCCGCTGCATCGCCGCCACCAACAAAGATCTGGAAAAATTGATCGACGAAGGCAAGTTCCGTCCCGACCTCTTCTATCGGCTGAATGTCTTTCGCATTGAGTTGCCGCCGCTGCGCGAGCGCCGCGAGGATATCCCCGTGCTGGTCGAGCACTTCGTGCGCAAGTTTTCTCTCGCCATGAACAAACGCATCAACCGGGTTTCGCCAGCAGCTATGAATCAACTGCAGCAACAGCCCTGGATGGGGAATGTTCGTGAACTCGAAAATGCCGTGGAGCGAGCAATGGTCGTAGGCCAGGAGCCGGAACTCGGCGAAAACGACTTCATCTTCAAGACACAAAATATTCCCGCGTCGGGAGGAAGCAAAACGCTGGACGATATGGAGCGCGCCCACATTCTGCGCGTCGTAGAGGAATGCGGAGGCAATCAGAGCCGCGCCGCCGAAATACTCGATATCGATCGAGTCACCCTTTACCACAAACTTAAAAAGTACGGCTGGAGCCGCGCTCCGGTTGAAGCCCGATGAAGGCAGTTCTCAGTTCCCAGTTCTCAGTTCTCAGTTTTCAAATCGGCACTGAGAACTGAGAACCGAGAACTGACAACTGAAAGATGAAGACGCTGCAATTGTTGCCGATCGGGAGCGTGGAGGACGGATTGCTTAAGGATCTTCGTCCTGCCATGGAAGAAATTCTTCGCGTCCCCTGCCAAGTTCTTCCGAATCCTTTGGATCCCGAGTTCGCCTTCCACGGCGAGCGCCAGCAATATCACTCGTCGGAAATCCTCCAGCGTATGCAGAGTCTGGTCGCCCCCGACTCGTGGCGCATCTTGGGCATCGGGGCCGTTGACTTGTACATTCCGATTCTTACTTTTGTTTTTGGCGAGGCGCAAATGGGTGGCCCCTGCGCCGTGCTCTCCGGGCACCGCTTGCGTCAGGAATTTTATGGCCTTCCGGCCGACCAAAGAGTATTTCGCCAGCGCGTTCTGAAAGAAGCAGTTCATGAACTCGGACACACGCTAAACTTAACTCACTGTGACGACTACCGCTGTGTGATGGCATCATCGCATGCCGTGGAATGGATCGATCTCAAGGAAGAAGAGTTGTGCCCGGCCTGCAGACGCGCGGCATCCCCAAAGATGAAAATTGACGCCGTACGAAGTTACTGAGCGGCATCGCCACCTCGATTAGAGCAGAAGATCACCGGACCGGCGCTGGCCTTTGTGGCGCTGGGCAGCAATTCTCCAGACAGACATCCGCTCGCGGTCCAAGCGTCCCCAAAGATCGCCGCTCTGAATCAGGATTCATCCTCTCCAGAATCAGCTCCCGAATCATCGCAATGAACTTCGGATGCACTCCGACCGTCTTCGCGCGACTCATCGGCAAGCTCAGCGTGTCGCACAATTGCCGCGCCTCCACATCGAGGTCATAGAGAACCTCCATGTGGTCGGAAATAAAACTAATCGGCGCGAGAACCACCGCTGAAGCCAGATTCCGAGCTTTCACATCGCGCAGATACTCCAGAATGTCTGGCCCCAGCCATGGCTGTCCCGGAGTTCCGCTGCGGCTCTGATACACCAATACGTCGTTTTGTTGTCCGAGCGCCTCTGAAACCAGCCGCCGCACCTCTTCCAGTTGCTTCACGTAATCGCTGGTATTCGCCATCGAAAGCGGGATGCTATGCGCCGTGTAAATGATCTGCACGTTTTCCCGCGCGTTGAGCGGAACTGCATCGAGCGCATCGCGGACACGGTCGATCGTGGCCTCAATAAATCCCGGATGGTTGAAGAACTGCCTCAGCTTCTCCACTTCAGGAGCGCCCGCTCCGACTTCGCTTTGCGCGCGCACAATATCTTCGCGATATTGCCGGCACCCGGAGTACGAGCTGTAGGCAGAAGTAACGAACGCCAACGCTCGCCGGATTCCTTCCTGCTTCATTTCGCCTAACGTCTCGCTAAGAAACGGATGCCAGTTTCGGTTGCCCCAATAGATCGGCAGCTTCGGCCCGCCTCGCTCCAACTCCGCCCCCAGCGCAGCGATCAGTTCTAAGGTCTGCTGGTTGATCGGGCTCTTACCCTCGAAATGATAATAATGCTCGGCCACGATCAGCAGGCGCTCGCGCGGAACATTCCGGCCGCGCAGCACCGTTTCAAGGAAGGGAATTACTTCTTCTTTCGACTCTGGCCCTCCAAACGATACAACTAGAATCGCGTCATAGTTCATGAGAAGTCTTGATTTTACGATTTGATCTTCAAGGCTGGAAGCGCAACATCTTCAACGCAGGTCAATTGCCATGCGCGACGGCCGACGCCGAGACCGCGGTTCGGCTCACCGAGACCGGCCGGTCCAGTGAAATCTCCATTTCGGTAAAGCGTGGCAGCACTACGTCGCGCCCGCGCCGCGAAACCATGTAGATGCCCGAGATGCAACTCGAAACAATTCTTGCGGTGCCCGCTGTTGAAGCATCCGTTGCCGTGGATACGATGGCCTCGATGATCAGCTGCGTGCCGTCATCCACTTCTTTTGCAAGACCGGCAGTCACGCCGATATTGATGGCCATCCACGCCTTTCCCGGGTGTTCCCCATGAAGCTGCCCTTCGGCATCAATCTTGGTATGCGATCTCCGGTCCAGTTCCGCTCCCGCCAGCGAAGCGGAAATCGGTATCAAATTCCCGCCCGGCATGGTCAATCCAGTAAATGTTAGATATAACGATCCAGCCCTGCTGCCCCAGCGTGGCGGAGTCTTCTTCACGACTGTGCCTTCAAACAAGCTGCCCGCGGGAAGCACGACCTTCGTTTTCATCACTACCGGCTCGAGCAATCGCGCCTGAATCACATCGCCTGCTTTACTCTTCGAAGCGCTGACGCTTCCCAGCAAAAGAATCTTGCACGCTGTCCCAGCCGGAAGTGTCTCCAAACCCGACAATTCAGGTACCGCACTTTCTCCAGAAGTCGGCGACGGCGAGTTAGTACTTTCTGCGCTCGATGCTTCCAGCACCATGATCGGGGCAGCCAGCTTCTTCGGTCCATACAAACCCCCAGACTTGCTCACTTCCACCGCTCCCGCTTCATCGCCGAGCGTTCCAGACTTTTTTTTCTTTGCCTGCGCGTGCACCTCGCGCACCCGGCTGATCGAAATCAGCGAAACTTTCAACTCGCTTTCACTGCTTGCCTTCGAAACCACCGCCGTCTTAAATACTGGGTATTTTTCGTGGCGAGGAGTAAATAGCTTGACGACGCCGGGCCAGTGATCATCAGGAAGTCGGCGCCTCTTTTCCATGTGATCGACAGCCATGCGTACTTCACTCCCCGCCGAAAACAACTCACGATCCGAAGAGTAAACATCGCGCGCTAGCTCTCCGTCGAGAGTGTCTCCCGGCTTCAACTTCGAAAGCTTTAACGGATGGCCGAGTTGTACTTTGAGGTAGAGTCCAGAATCAGCCGAGTTGGAGGTCTCCCGGTTTTTATTGCGACCGCTATCTTGGGCGGCACAAGTGGCACAGGTCAGCCACAAAGCTAAGAATGCCGCGACTAGAACAACCAACCGCCTGCAAATTCTCATCATTAGCCTCTATCCTCCCAGGCTGGATCCCACGTGCGACAGTTTAAGAATGGCTCAACCTAACGCGGAGGGGAAGTGTAGCCACCAGGCAATACCAATAACCAACATCTTACATGGAAATTCGCCGATGGTGACTCACTGGGGCAAACACGATAGCGTGTTCGCGAGATGACGCTCAAATGGAGTCACATCAGCCTTGAGTATTCTTCCTGGGCTTCCTTCAGGACAGGGATATCGGGATCGGCATCTTTCCAGAGAGTAAGAAAGTCCTTGTAAGCCGTGAGAGCGCGTACGCAAGCCGAGTCGGCCGCCGCACCCTGCATGCTCTTGAACTGCAAAACGTTGGCCCGCGCCAATCCTAGGTGGGCCAGCGCTCCCGTCCAGCAATTCCATACCATGCCGTTGTGATCGAGGATCTTTTGAAACTCCGCGCCAGCGGCGCCGCCGTTTCCCGCTGCAAGATATGCCTCTCCTCGCAGATACGCAGGATAGAGGCAAGAGGTATTGTTGAGGAAGGGAATCAGCCCAAGTTCGATAGGGGAATGATTCTGAATCGCATTCAACGCAAGAGCCGGATTCTTCCGCTTCAACGCTAATTGCGCCTTAAGCGCCGGCAGCCAGAGCGATTGCACCTGCGTATCCAGCGGAAAGCTCCGGTTTAATTCCTGTGCCAGGGCTTCGCCTTTTGCGGTATCGCCTGCCATTGCCAACGCCAGCGCCGCCTCGACTTCAACCCCCTGACTGGCAGGAAAGATCTTCAATCCCTCCGCCGCGGTTTTCCGAGCCTCGGCAACAGAACCGTAAGCCGCCTCGCGCAACGCCTCATTCTCCATCCAGATTGCCGCCGTCTCCTTGCTATCGGCGCGCATGGCGGAATCGACTGCCTGCCTGGTCAACTCTCTCGCCTTGCGGGCGTGGCCGGCATGGGCTTCGGTATCCGAGGAAAGCGCAATGCCATAATTCTCCTCCGGCCTGCCGGAAAACCATTTTTCCTGCTCCGCCATGGCTACTGAATCCCGGCTAAGAAAGCTCAGGGCGTAGAGCGCGTTGTGAAGCAATAGATTGTCCAGCTTGCGAGCCTGAGCCTCGCGAATGATTTGCCGGGCTTCATCGAAGCGTTGCAGAGCGAGCAGGTAGTAGGCAAGGTCGTCATAGGGAACTACGTGATCCGGATTCAGTTGTTGGGCAGTTCGAGTTACGGCAATCGCTTTTTCATATTCACCCTGGGAAGCAAAGTCAGTGCCCAGGCTGATGTACGCTCGAGCCTCGCGCGGATAGCTCTCTACCAGTTGCTGGCGCGTCTGCACCGCTTTATCGAGTTCTCCGGTTACGTTGCGATAGTACAGCGCCGCGATCGTCAGTCTTTCCCGCTCGCTGGCATGCGTCCTCAGTTCGAACGCCTTGGTGCTGTACTCGCGAGCGCGATCCACCTCGCCCAGACTGGAGTAGTCCATGCTCACTTCGTCGTAAGCCATGGCGAAGTTCGGATCGAGACCGATGGCGCGTTGCGCGTAAGGCAGCGCGGCGGCAGGACCGTTTTCACGCAGTGCGTGCGCCCCCAGGCTATACGCCTTCAGCGCTTCCAGCGAAGGCGTCGTGGCCTCAACCAGCGGCACGTCGAAGCGCTGCACGGTCGCCAGAGATTCGCCGAGTTGGCCGCGTAGCCGCGAAGCTGCCTGTCCCAATACGTCCAACACCTTTTCTTTGGACGCCGCCGTGACCTGCTCCTGCGCCAGCGTGTCTCCGTTCTGGCAATTCACGGCTTTCAAAGCCAAAACATATTCATTGCCCAGGCTGGCGATGGCTCCTGCAATGTAAGCCTTGCTGCCCGCTCTTTGGCAAAGCTCCCGGGTTACGTCTGAAGTGAGCTTCGTACCCACGGGACGCGTCATGGCCTGTAAAGCTGCGCCAACTTTCTGTTCGGAAAGGACATTCAAGAAGGGCGACTGCTGCAGCGAAATGGAGAGCGCCGTTTTCAGCGTGTCATCGAATACCGGATCGCCGGTGCTGTTGGCGAAGTCGGCGAGAACGATTGTGTCTTTGTCGGTGAGGCGCCGGATTTGCCGGGAACGATAGTAAATTCCTCCTGCTATCAGCGCGCCAATAACGATAACTAGAACGGCGGCTAGAGGTTTCCCCTTTCGCAGCACAGAAACCGTTCGATCCACGCTAGGACGTTCCGCCCTCTTCGCTGAATTGAAGCCGGTCGCACCGTCGTCCTCCGCGGTCCTGGGCGAAATCGCAGAAGCGAAACAAGCAACATAACCGCCCTTGGGAATTTCGATGCGGATCGGATCCTGGCGGCCTTCGCTGTCGTAGTATTCCTGCAGTTTCTTGCGCAGCCGCCCCGCGGCCATTCTGACCACCGGATCAAGCCGGGGATCGAATGAATCCTGGCGTTCGAATACCTCCACTCCCAGACGATACTCTTTGAGTTGATCCGCTTTTCCGGCAAGAGTCTCCTCGACCACGTAGCGCAGAAAGCGCTTCAGCAACTCGGCATCGCGTAACGCGGCGCACGCAAGAATTCTTTCCAACTCCGCACGCACTTCCTCTACCTGTGCGCCGGATGAAGTCCTGTCACTCTCCGGCTCTTGGCCGACAATCGGCGCGGAAGTTTTCACGGGGATCGAAGGATCCACTAAATGCCCCATGGGTCTACTCCAAAGCGCTGTGGCGGAGGGGAACCGCGATTTCAGCGCCTTAGTTTACCGTAACTTTACCCCAAATTACTTGTTAAATTCGCGCCAGGTCGCGCAGAATCCGTGCCATCCGAAGGAGGTACTAGAATGCGATTCAAAGCCGGGTCAATTTTCTGCATAGTGGTTTTGCTATCGGTGGCGGCATGGGCGAGCGGTCCCACGTACACCGTTCTGTATACCTTTCAGGGGTATCCAAGCGACGGCTCCGGCCCGTGGAATGTTGGGACTCTGCTGCGCGATGCTTCCGGCAATATCTACGGCACGACGCACGACGGCGGCAGCACCGATTGCGGGGGCACAACGGGCGGGGTTCTGTTCGAACTGAGCCGCGGGAAGGAGACCTTGCTCCACGACTTCGGCACAGTGTCTTGTGGGCTGGACGGTCTTGTTCCAACCGGGGCGGCAATCATGGATTCGGCGGGGAACTTGTACGGCACGACCGCGGGTGGCGGCGCTGGCGACTGCGGCACGGTTTGGGAGTGGGAGAGTTCCAGCTCAACCCTGGTCGACCTGGCCAGCACCGGCTGCAGTACGGCTTGGGGGCCAGTTGGCGGGGTGATCATGGACCAGAGCGGTAACCTTTACGGTACTGCGGTGACTGGCGGGGCTTCGCCCAACGGTGTCGTCTACGAGGTCAGCTCGGGTGTGGTCACCGTGCTTTACGGATTCACGGGCGGGAGCGATGGAGGAGATCCTCGAAGTGGGCTGGTAATGGACTCAGAGGGGAATCTATACGGAACAACAGTCGGGGGCGGGGAATATGGGGCCGGGACGGTTTTCGAGCTCAGCAACTCCGGAGGAGTCTGGACCGAAAGCGTCCTGCATAGCTTTAATGACAGCAGCAACAGCGATGGCGCGTATCCGGAAGACGGCAACCTCACCTTGGCAGGAAACCCGCTCGGGAGTGTGATCTACGGGGTGACCGGGGGTGGCGGCTCCGCAGGCGGCGGGACCGTGTTCAGAATGGTGAAGGCGAAGAAGGGGTACAACTTCAGCTTGGTCCATTCGTTTACTGGCACGGGCGGCGACGGGCAGGATCCGCATGGCACCATAGCCCTGGTAAGAGGCAAGCTGTACGGCACCACGGTTGGAGGCGGCACCTCGGGCTTCGGCACTGTATTTGAGTTGACTCGAGGAACGACAGGCTGGACGGAGACGAGTCTGTATAACTTTACGAACGGCGCCGACGGGAGCACTCCGATTGCCGGGCTCGCAGCAGATTCCAAAGGCAACTTGTACGGTGCGGCGTACAGTGGAGGCAGCTTCGCCGGATGTAGCCAGGGCTGCGGCGTTGTGTTCAAAGTGCGGCCATAAGTGAACCAAACTCCAAATTCTTGCGGCGGCATCTCCCGTGGGATGCCGCCGCTCTGTTGAACACGCTGTACAGTTAAGATCTTGCGGAGAGGGACCTACCCTTAATTTCGCGCCCCGTTTTACCGTAATTTTACCCCAAATTACTTGTGAAATTCGGCTTGAGCCACGCAAAATGCGTTCTCGGGTCGAACGCTCTGTCCCCGCGACCCTGAACCCCGATCCAAAAAGGAGTAGACCATGCCACTCATGACCAATGCCATTTTTTCAGCACGTTTTTCCAGCCGCTCGTTTGCCAACCGCGCTGTGCAATTTCTTTCACTCACCGTCCTGCTTTGCGTTCTTGTATCGTTCGGCGCTGCGCAGGCCCCGCCTCCGGCTAGTTTTTCCACCGCCCAATTGTTCGACACCGGCTTCGCCGGGCTGGGGCACGGTGGCACTCCCGAAGCCATCGCGGTGGGGGACTTCAACGGCGATGGCAAGAAAGACATAGTCGCGGTCGGCGCGAATTGTACCTGCCCGGCTGTGGTCACCACTTTTCTCGGCAATGGACGGGGGTCGTTTACTCTTCACCAGCAGACCACGCTTACGGTGCGCGGTCCAAACGACGGCACCGCCGGTAATGAGCCTAGTTTAATTGCCACCGGAGACTTCAACCACGATGGCCACCTCGACTTCGCCGTCTACATCAACGCCGCTGGAGGAGGAACGAATTATGTTGACGTCTACCTGGGAGATGGAACCGGCGGTTTCTCCTACTCGAATAACTATTCCGTCGGAGCTACCGGGACAGCTGGGCTCGTAGATGGCGTGGTTGCCGCTGATGTCAACGGAGACCACAAGCTCGATCTGCTCGCCATAAATGCGGGGGACAACACCGTCACGGTTCTCCTCGGGAACGGCGATGGCACGTTTCAGAACGGCGTGCTTTATCCGGCCTGCAACGTCACAGATTGCTTTCCCCTGAGCATCACGACCGGAGATTTCAACAAAGATGGGCACTTAGATATAGCGGTGGCCGACTATACCGGCGCGATCGACATTTTGCTGAACAATGGGAACGGCACATTTCAGGCTCCAACTTACTATCCGGCGACACCCTGCGATTCGGGCGAAACCCCGTGCTATGGCGGAAACCCGGACAACGAGTCCGGGATCGCAGCTGCTGATTTCAACGCCGATGGCAACCTGGATCTCGTCATCACCGCCAATTCCGGGGTTTGGGTCTACCTGGGCAACGGCGACGGAACTTTTCAAACGCCAGTGAATTATTCGTTTCCGAACGGCAACACCATCGCAATCGCAGACGTGAATGGAGACAAGAAGCTCGATCTGATTGTGACCGATTTCTACAATAACGCGGTTTGGATACTCTTAGGCAACGGCAATGGAACCTTCAAGCCAGCCGCAGCCTACGCCACCGATTGGTTTCCGCAATCCGTAGTGGTAGCGGATTTCAACGGTGACGGCCTGCTCGACTTAGCCATGGGTAGCGATAACGGTCCTTTCATTACCTTGGCCTTCGGCAACGGAGACGGCACTTTCCGGGACAGCGCCAACTATAACATCGGCGACTGGTTCGGCCAGGTCGCCGCAGACTTCAACCATGATGGCAACCTGGACGTGATGACTTTCTCCAGCCATCAAGTTGCGGTCATGCTGGGCAGTTCCCACGGCATTCTCTCTGCGCCGATTTTTACCACCCCGCCCCAACCCATAGCCTGGGCGGCTGCTGGCGATGTGAACGGAGACGGCAAAGCGGACCTCGTCATCAGCGCCCAGACCAACACCACCGACGGCCAGATGGCGGTTCTCATCGGCAACGGCGATGGAACTTTTCAACCGCAAGTCCTTTACTCTACCGGCGATACTACTTATCCCGGGGCGATCACGTTGGCCGATGTGAACAAAGATGGCAAACTGGACATCATCGAAACCAACGGCGACAACACGGTCAGCGTCCTGCTGAACACGGGCAACGGAACTTTCGGCTCGCCGATTATTCTCTCCGGGGGCAACAGCGGCTTTATCGCTACTGGCGATTTTAACCACGATGGCAAGATCGACCTCGCCATCAACGACTGGACCAACAACAGTATCGACATCTTTCTCGGCAATGGAGATGGCACCTTCCGTCCCGTGGTCGCCTATCCCGTGGTGAACCATCCCGAGTGGGTTGCGGTCGCCGATTTTAACGAAGATAAAAAGCTGGACCTGGCTACCGGCGGTTACAGCGTTACCGGGGGTCTTTTCAATAATGCGGGAATCGCGATCCTGCTGGGCAACGGCGACGGAACCTTCGGCAGCGCCACCTATTACAGCACCTATCCCTCTTCGTTTCCCAACGACGACCCCGATACTGCGGTCGTTGCCGACGTAAACCTGGACGGAATTCCAGATCTGGTCTTTACTTTTCTTGATACGCACCTGGGCTCGGGAGGATGTTGCAATACCCCCGCCAATGTTGGTCTCGGAATTCTCCTGGGCAACGGGGATGGCACTTTTTCTTTCGAAAATCCCGGAGGACAAGCTGGGATGGCCGGCGGCCCCTTTCTGGTCGGTACCGGCAGCCTCGGCGGAGGGCTCGTAGCCGGCGACTTTAACGGGGATGGTGCCATGGATGCCGCCGTTCTCAATCAGCACAATTTCGGAGGCGGTGCTGGACTCGCCTATACCACTGTCTTATTGAACCACACCGCTCCGGTCAGCGTTTCGCCGCTGAAGATCAAGTTTGCCTCGCGCAAGGTAGGCACGACAAGCCCGGCGAGTACGGTACTAGTGACCAACGATCAAACCACCGCCTTGACGATCAGCAGCGTGACTATGGAAGGCGCCGATCCCGGAGACTTCCCCTTTAAGTCAGCCTGTAAGGCCACCCTCCTGCCTGCAGCCGACTGCACCATTTCGGTAACTTTCAAGCCAAGTGTTACCGGAAGCAGAACGGCTTCGCTGATGATCAACGACAGCGTGGGCACGCAGACCGTGTCGCTTAGCGGCACCGGAAAGTAGGAAGCTCAGGGCTTTATTTAAGAGCGCGACTAAGAAAAAATCGGGCAAAGAGAGATGATTGGGGGAAAGCAGAAATATGGTGCGCCCGGAGAGATTCGAACTTGAGGCGTTTTGCGGGCGTGAGCGAAGCGGGAGCCCGCAGCCGAAATCCTGAGTGTTGTTGGCGAAGGATCGGAAGCTTATGGTGCGCCCGGAGAGATTCGAACTCCCGACCTATTGCTCCGGAGGCAATCGCTCTATCCATCTGAGCTACGGGCGCCCTGTGATTTCAGTTTACACGGGCCGGCTCATACGCTCAACGCGGAGCATTGTGCAGGTGGTTGCGCATTGATTGATCGGCTGCGAATCTCTTACCAGCGGCCTCGTCCGCCGCCGCCGCCCCCACCCCGGCCACCACGGTCGCCGCCGCGATCTCCGCCCCGGCCACCGCCGTCTCGGCCGCCGCCCCCGGCATGCTCGGTCTTGGGTCGCGCCTCGTTGACGTTGATGGTGCGTCCGCCGACTTGCGAACCGTTCAACGCCGTGATCGCCTTTTCTCCGTCTTCGTTGCTGGCCATCTCCACGAAGCCGAAACCGCGCGAGCGTCCGGTATCGCGGTCGGTCATGATGCTCACCCGGTCCACTTGCCCGAACGGCTCAAACATCTGCCGCAGTTCGTCTTCGTTGTGTTGAAGCTCAAGTTCCCCACGAAAATATTCTTCACGCGTCTGCCTCTGCATTGAGCTGTCGGAAGTGCAAGCTCGATTCGGCGGACTGGCAGGTCGGGAGGACCTTCCTGAAAATCGGAACCGGAGCTGGCGAACAGTCAAATGCGGCCAGAAGTATAGCAGGTTTGTCCAAATTGGCTCGTAAACCATGCAACCTTCGGAAAATGGATTGTCAGCCGGATGGCGCGAGGCGGATGCGCCAGATGATTATGCAGCGCTCAGCACTCGTCCACCTTCCAGTATCCCTCGGGGTGAAAGCCCATCTGCAACAGCCGGTTCTTGGGATCGTGCCGCTTGCCGCAGCCGGGACAAATCAGATAGCGGCTCCAGGCCGTGCCTTGATGATCGTAGTTCTCGGCGACCGCGAACGTCGTCCCGCAACTGCAGGGGACCAGAAACATGCGCAGCGCCGCGGTGCCTTTATGTTCTTCTGATGTGACTGCCGGATTTCACGACTCTTCCTCTACCGTCGCCAACGATTTCTTCTTGCGCTGGTTCGACTGCAGCACTTTCTTGCGCAGCCGCAGCGACTTGGGCGTGATCTCGACGAACTCATCGTCGGCGATGAACTCGATGGCCTGCTCCAGATTCAGCTGCCGGAACGGCACCAGCCGGATCGCTTCGTCGGCGGTCGAGGCGCGCATGTTCGTCAGTTTCTTTTCGCGCACCGCATTGACGTCGAGATCGTTATCTTTGGCGTTCTCGCCGATGATCATTCCTTCATAGAATTCGACGCCCGGACCGACAAAAAGTTCTCCGCGCTCCTGCAGGCCCCACAGCGCGTATGCGGTCGAGACTCCGCCGCGATCGGCAATCAGCGCGCCCGGTGAGCCGGTGCGGAATTTCGCCCTGCCATTCGGTGTATCCGTCGAACAGCGAATTCATCACGATGGTTCCGCGCGTGTCGGTGAGCAACTGGCTGCGCAGGCCGATCAGCCCGCGGCTGGGCACGCGGAATTCGATCCGCACCCGCCCGTAGCCGTGATTGTGCATGTTGGTGACTTCGCCCTTGCGCGAGCCCAGTTGCTCCATCACCACGCCGACGAAATCCTTCCGGCACGTCGACCGTGAGATGCTCGACCGGCTCCATCAGCTTGCCGTTCTATCGCGCTTGGTGACGATCTCGGGCTTGCCCACCATGAGTTCGTAGCCTTCGCGCCGCATCATCTCGATCAGAGATGGAAAGCTGCAGTTCGCCGCGGCCCAGCACCTTGAACGAATCGGTGGTGCCCGTGTCCTCGACGCGCAGAGAAACGTTGGTGAGCAGCTCTTTCTCCAGCCGCTCGCGCAGATTGCGCGAAGTGACGTAGGTCCCTTCTCGGCCCGCGAATGGCGAAGTGTTGACCGTAAACAGCATCGCGATCGTGGGCTCATCGATCGCGATGTGCGGCAGCGGCGCAGGATTCTCCGCGTCGGTGATGGTTTCGCCGATCGTGATTCCTTCCACGCCCGCGACAGCGATGATGTCGCCCAATTCCGTTTCGGTGATGTCGGTCCGCTTCAGGCCGGAGAACGAAAACAGTTTCGTGATCTTGGTTTTGTGCATCGTCCCGTCGCAGCTTGGCGATCGCGACCTCTTCGCCGGTGTGCATGGTTCCGTTGAACACGCGCGCGATCGCCAGCCGTCCGAGATAGTCGCTGTAGTCGAGGTTCGCCACCAGAATCTGCAGCGGCCCAGCAGGATCGCCCTTGGGCAGCGGAATCGTTTTCATGATCGCGTCGAACAGCGGCCGCAGATCCTCGCCGCCGCCCTTGATGTCCGTAGACGCCGTGCCCATCTTCGCATTGGTGTAGAGAACGGGAAAATCGAGTTGCTCTTCCTTCGCGTCGAGATCGATAAACAGGTCGTAGATTTCGTTCAGCACTTCCTGCGGGCGCGCGTCCGGCCGGTCGATCTTATTGATCACCACGATCGGCGGCAGATGCGCCTTCCAGCGCCTTGCTCAGCACGTAGCGCGTCTGCGGCAGCGGACCTTCGCTGGCGTCCACCAGCAGCATGACGCCGTCCACCATCTTCAGCGCGCGTTCCACCTCGCCGCCAAAGTCGCTGTGGCCGGGCGTGTCGACGATGTTGATCTTCACGTCGTGATAGAAGATGGCCGTGTTCTTGGCGAGAATGGTGATGCCGCGCTCGCGCTCCAGTTCGTTCGAATCCATGACCCGTTCGACGTGGTGCTCGTTGGAGCGAAATGTGCCGCTCTGTTGCAGCATGGCGTCGACCAGCGTGGTCTTGCCGTGGTCGACGTGCGCGATGATAGCGATGTTGCGAATGCCTGAACTCAAAGTATGCTTTGTCCTTTATTGATAGATAGAACTATTGAGGGATTACGCTGCGCCCCACCTATAACTTTACTATGCGCGAAGGCTTATAAGTAGATTAGATCGCACTTTGGTGTGAAGTAGAACCACTGTCCCGGCGGCTGTCCAGCGGGCGTCCTCGCCTGCGGCTCCAAGGGTAAAGCCGAGCCAAGCCCATTCCGGTATGCTGCCGCGGCTTCAGCCCCGCCGAGCCTCGCTCGCGAGCGCTGTTAGCCCACCGCGGCCTTCTGCTTGGACGTTGGCTTTCCCGCCAGCCGCGCCTCAACTTCTCTTACTGCGCGCTGCGCCGCAAGTATCCCGCCGTTCGTCGTCGATTCCGGTCCCTCGGAATCCGTGTTCGCGAAGAAGACGCGATCCATGGCATGTCGCGCCACCGGCTGAACCTTGGTATAAAGCCCGGGCGTCGACATATATAAAGGATGCCCGCGCCGGTAAATGTGCACCTCGAGCGGATCAACATTCGTACCTGGCATCAGCTTCTGAAAATCGCTCAGCACGTCGGCGGCGACCTTGCGCGCTCCAGGTTCGCTTAACAGCAAACTGCGCTCCTCTTCTTTCATCGGCGTGTAGCAACTGAGGATGTTGAACTTCTGTTTGTACCCCGGCTGTTTCTGGATCACCCAATCTGCGACCACGATATCGGTGAAGCGGTTTCCCGGGCACCAGGTGTCGTAACCATGATTGAAAACCGGCCGGTCGAAAATCAAATTCACCACGGGATAAGGAATATAACGAATCTGATGCATGGCATCGCTCTGCTTGTCGGGCAACCCTTCGACGATGCGCCGTGTGATGAACTTGGGCGTAGCCATAATCACAGCCTTGGCCGCTACCGTTTTCAATTCTCCGCCCACCATGTAAGTGATTTGCACTTCTTGTTTTTCCGGAACCACTGAGACGATGGTCGCGCTACTCCGCATGCGGTCTTTATATTTCGTCTGCAGGGTCTCCGCCAGCTTCTTCGTAATCGCGCCCAGGCCGCCAGGCCAGGAATAGCGATCGTCGGCTCGGCTCTCTTCGACCATCTCCTGCAATGCTTCAATCGCTATACTCGCCGCAGTGTCCTCGCTGGTGGCTCCCCAGTTCGACGGCCCGAAGTTATCCCACCATTGCGTTAGTTCCTCCGGATATCCCTTCAATAATTCTGAGAAAGGCTGGTTAAAAAGTTCTTCCCGGCGTTTCTTCACATCGATCGCGAGCATTTCCTTCCTGAACTTCTTGAATCTTTCGCGGATCGAAACGCCATAGGGAAGTTTGTCGAGTCCGTCGCCCCACGTATCAGGCACCAGTTCGCCACGAATAATGCTCGCGTCCGAACTGTTGATCGGCAGAGGCTCGATTCCAATTTCTTTCGCGAAGGCATAAGCATATTCGTCCTTCGCTAAGAACGCCGAGCCAGTCCCGTAGGTGCTGCCTTCATATTCCATCGCGTAGGCGTTGCCGCCCCAGTGCTGCTCTTTTTCGAGAAGAAGAAAATCGCGATGCTGCA
Organism: uncultured Acidobacteriaceae bacterium; assembly: GCA_963781635.1. Taxonomy (GTDB): domain Bacteria; phylum Acidobacteriota; class Terriglobia; order Terriglobales; family Acidobacteriaceae; genus Sulfotelmatobacter. Next base: position 72,239 of record CAWAFZ010000003.1, on the reverse strand, counting down.
AGCGATAAGCCGCCGCCAGTCCGCTCACGCCGCCGCCCACAATCACCACGTCATGCCGCGCCGAAGCCGCAGGCCGCGTATACACTTTGCCGTCACGCACCTGGTGACAGATGCGGTTGTCTTCGCTATCCAACTCGGGGACGCGACCTTTTTGTGCCTCGCTACTCTGCGCTGCCACCAACGAAAGATCGACTGGACACCCCGCTGTCACCGCGTCCGCAACTACAAACTTGATGAAGTCTCTGCGATTAGCGCTCATGCCGCCTTCCCCTCGACAGCTTCAACGATTTCAGCGCCCACATCCGCGATGCCTTCACCGCGCACACGCAACCGATACCAGAACACGATTGCGATCAGAGAAAAAACAAAGATGATGGTCGAGACTGCGTTGATCTCTGGCGTGATGCCGCGGCGCAGCCGTCCCCAGATTTCGAGCGGCAGTGTGTTGTCGCGGCCAATGAGGAAGAAACTGACCGCAATCTCATCCATCGAAAGCGTAAAGATGAGCAGCGCCGCGCCGATGATCGACAGCTTCAAATTCGGGGCAGTGACTCGCCAGAACGTCTGCCAGTAATTCGCCCCGAGATCAAGTGAAGCTTCTTCCTGCGCCCGGTCGAGTTTTTGCAGCCCCGCGAACACCTCGGTCGTCGCTACCGAAATCAAAGCCGTCCCATGTCCCAGAACAATCGTCAGCAGGCTGAGCTTCGTTCCAGTCACGTTGAATAGCATGAGCAGCGAAAGTCCTGTAATAATCCCCGGCAGGATTAAGGGCAAAAGCACTACTCGACGGAATAATGCTTTGCCTGGAAATTGTGCACGGTCCAGCGCGAGCGCTGCCGGAATTCCGAATGCTAACGCGATCACCATCGCCGCGAACGCCACCTGCAGGCTGTTGAGCACCGAATCCCAGATGGGCGCGTTCGCAAAAAGCTTGCGATACCAGTCCAGCGTGAGGTGATGAGGAGGGAATCCGCCAACACCTTCTCCATTGAACGAATAAAGAATAAGAACGACAATCGGCAAATAAAGGAACGCAAACACCGCAACCGCGTGCAAGAGCAGCCAGCGCGAGCCTGACACCGAGTTGGTTTCGCTCACGAGAAACTCCATTTCTTTTCCAGGCGCTCGGATAGAAACAGCAGGCTCACCACCAGCAGCAGCATGCAGAAGGAAATCGCCGCACCCAGCGGCCAGTTGTAAGCCGCGCCAAATAGGCTGACCACGATGTTCGAAATCATGATGCCACTCGGCCCACCAAGCAGCAGCGGCGCAAGAAAATCGCCCAGGCTGAGCACGAAAGCAAAGGTGGCACCCGCGACCACGCCTGGAATCGAAAGCGGAAAAATAACTTTCCAAAAAGTCTGCGCGGGAGAGGCGCCCAGATCATGCGAGGCCTCCACCAGATTTCGTGGAAGATGTTCGAGCGCAGCGTAAATCGGGAGAAACGCAAACGGCGTGTAAATATGTGTGAGCGTGAGCACGACAGCAAATGGGCTGTAGAGCAAGAACTCCAGCGGATGCCTGGTCAGGTGCGAATATTGCAGCAGCGTGTTCATCACTCCGTCGGAGCCGAGAATCGTCTTCCAAGCATAGGCCCGCACCAGGTAGCTCACCCACAGCGGGATAATCACCATCTGATACAGCAGATCTTTTTTCTTGCCGGCATGAAACGAAAGAAAATACGCCAGGGGATAGCCCAGCAGCAATGAGAAAATTGTGACTCGCGCGGCGATCCACATCGAACGCAGCAAAGTCTGCCAGTACACGTCCACGCGCAAGAGTTGGCCGTAGTTGTCGAGGTTCCAGGAGTGCACAATCGTCTGCGCGGGTGAGACCGACCAGAAGCTGTAGCAGAACATCAGCAGATACGGCATCAGAAGGAACGTTGCTACCCACAGCAGCGGAGGCAAGGTCACGGCCGTCTTGTAAGCTCGCGAAAACATCAGCTTCTTTCCGGCGATTCTTGGACCAGAATTGCATCCGCGGCAGTAAACTCCAGTTCAACTTCATCTTGGGCAGTACTGCCCGGCTTTCGCACTACCAGCACCAGTCCATCGGCGCACTCAACACGAATCAACTCCGTGGCCCCATGAAATGCCCGGTGGCGTACTCTACCGCGAACCCGTATGCTGCCTGCACTCGCAATAGTCGCGGAGGTGACTCGGATATTCTCTGGTCGCAGAGAGAATAAAGCCGGACCATCTGGAAGGGCGACCGGCCATGCCAGCAAACCGCAGCGAACATTTCCACCATGCACCTCGCCCTTCAATAAATTCGTGTGCCCGATAAACTGCGCGGCATAAGCGGTCGCAGGGCGGCCATAAATTTCCCGAGGGCTCGCCACCTGCTCCAGTTCGCCGGAGCGCAGTAGCGCGATTCGGTCCGACATCACCATCGCTTCTTCCTGGTCGTGGGTCACAAAGATGAACGAAATCCCCACTTCGCGTTGCAAAGATTTCAACTCAACTTGCATCTGCCGCCGCAAGTTCGCATCCAACGCAGAAAGCGGTTCATCCAGCAGCAATAGCCGTGGACGGTTTACCAGCGCCCGAGCCAGTGCGATGCGCTGTTGCTGCCCTCCGCTGATTTTCGCCGGTTTCGCTTTCGCCTGTGCCGACATCTTTACTTTCTCCAGCGCCTCAGCCACACGCGATGCAATCTCCGCCTCGGGTCTTTTGGCGACGCGCAATCCATAGGCTACGTTCTCCTCGACAGTCAGATGGGGAAACAGCGCATAGTGCTGAAACACTGTATTTACGCGCCGCCGGTAGGGTGGCTGCCGATCCAGTCGTTCCTCGCCCATCCACACTTCGCCGGCGCTTGCGTTTTCAAAGCCCGCAATAATTCGCAGTAGAGTGGTCTTGCCCGAACCGCTCTCGCCCAGGATGGTGAGAAATTCTCCTTCGGCGACGTCCAAAGAAATATCCCGCAAGACCACGTTCTTGCCGAATTGCTTGGCGACATTGCGAATCCTGAGCAGTGCTGCGCTCCCCTCACTATCAGCGGCGGACATCGAGTTAATCGCAACCTCAGAAGTTGTCATCGATCGCTAAGTCCAGATTAATTCTCGAAATCTGAAGCCCGAAGCCCGAAGCCCGAAGCCCGAAGCCCGTACGTTTCTACTGCGCTGCTTTTACTTCGTTCCAGATCTCGTTGTACTTGGCGCGGCGCGGCACATTCTGCCAGAAATAGAGTCGCTTCTGGTAATTGTCAACATCGTCCAGATGCAGGTTCTTTACTTCCTCCGCCGTCATGAGATGAGCTGCCTCCGGATTCGCCGGAGTGTAACCCGTCACATCCGTCACCTGCTTCTGCGTCTTGGCCTCGATCATGTACTCGAGAAATTTGATATGCCAGATCCTGATTCTCGCTGCCCGCAGTGATCATAAGGTGATCGATCCATCCCGTGGTGTTTTCTTTTGGAATCGTTTCACCGACGGGGAAATTGATCTTTCGTAGTTGATTGGTCATCAGCGGCCAGCCCATGGCCGCAACCACTTCGTGATTCTGAAAAAGATTGGTCAACTCGCCGCCTGTTGACCACATCTTGCGGATATTCGGTTTTAACTCCAGCAACTTCTTTTTCACGGCCTCAAGTTGTTCGTCGGTTAAGTTATAAAGATGTCGATGGATCGGGCTTGTCGTAACCCAACACCTGCGCCGCCATGTAAACGGTCGAAAGATCGTCCCACACCGAAATCTTTCCGCGATACTTCGCATCCCAAAGCACATTCCAGCTATCCGGCGGCTGCGTGAAAACCGTGGTGTCATAAATGAGCGGGTCCGGCCCCCACATGAACGGAACTCCGAAGACCTGTCCTTTCACACGCACCAGAGGCAGGGAAGTGAGTTGCGGCGAGAGCTGGCATAGCTGGGAATCTTCGATAAATCCAGCGGAGCGGCTAGGCCGGCGCTTGCGATTGACGTAGCCACATCGCTCGAAGGAGAAATCACATCGTAGTTTCCCGCACTGCCGCCGCGCAGCTTGGCCACCAGTTCGTCACTCGAGCCCATATAAGAGGCCGAAACCTTGCAGTGATGCGATTCTTCGAAAGCTCGAACGAAGGCAGGGTCGGCGTAACCTTCCCATACCAGCAAATTCAACGCTGGAGTTTTTTTCGTGCACGAACCTGTGAATAGAAGGATGCTCAGAAGGAACAGCACAATCATCGAGTGTTGCAATCTCATCGTCCCTCCTTAAAAAGTCGGCGGCGTATTCACCCACAGCACCCAGGTCTCCGATCGTCCCGGATTTTTCCAGTGATGCGGCGTAGCGCTCTCGAAATAAAAACTATCTCCCGCTTTCAGCCGGTACTCTTCATCTTCCAGACTGATGGCCAACTGCCCGCGTAAAACAAAAATAAATTCCTCTCCCGCGTGTGCATAGGATTCGCCGCTGCCCGCCTCCGGTGCCACGCGAAACAGATGCGGCTCCATTACGGTGTTTCCCCACGCCAGTAGTTCCATGGTTACGCCGGGGCCAGCTTCAAGAATTTTTCTTTCTTCGGGTCGCACCCGCCGGCTACTTGCACCAGTCGCATCGAAAAAGTCCAGAATGTTGGTTTTATAAAATCGTGCCAGCTTGCGCAGCGTTCCGACTGAGCCGCTCATCTGCGAGCGCTCGAGCGCACTCAGAAATCCCACGGAGATGCCCACCGCTCGCGCTACTTGTGCCAGCGAAAGACGCCGCTTGGCGCGCAACCGGCGCAGGTGCGAGCCGATCGCTCCAGCATTTCCGTTGGGCGATGGACGCGCTCGCCCTTCGCGACGCATGAGTTCCATGATCGCGGCTGCGTTCAGCCCGCGCACCTTGCGCAGAAAACGCGCCCGCTTCAGCAGCTTCACATCTTCCGCCGTGTACAGGCGGTATTTGCTTTCCGTGCGCTGTGGGCGCGTCAGCCCCAGGCTCTCCCACGATCGGATCACCGACGGCGAAACTCCCACCTGGCGCGCGACATCTCCGATCTTTAGATAAGGCTTGGAACTGACGGAACTCATAGCGCTACGCCGCGATAAGAATTTCGCGATAGGAATTTTCTATGGGATGCAGCGCTTTTTTTATCCTTGACAGCGCGCCATCCCCTTCTCTAACCTTGCGGGATTATAGCAAGGTTGCGGATACACACAAGCTTTTGCTTTCAAGAAAATTAAACATCTCTCAGACGTCGTAATAGGACGTCTCGTCGAAGATGCCTGGAGGTTCAATGCCGTCACTGCGCGCCCGCTGGACCATCCTTTGCGCTGTTGCTGTCTCACTTCTAACTCCCGCGCTGCTCTCCGCCCAAGGCGCAAGCGGCCGCGTTCTGGGCCGCGTCGCCGACCCTACCGGCGCCGTCTTGGCGCAGGTCAAGATCACTCTCACCAACGAGGCTACAGGCATAAGCCGCGACGCGCTTACGAGCGAAAGCGGGGACTACAGTTTTGTTGAAGTCACTCCCGGCACTTATACCGTCCAGTTTGAACTCGCAGGCTTCAAGAAGAACGTTCAGAAAGGAGTGATCGTCGACGTCAATCAGGTGGTCACTCTCAACTCCACTCTCCAAATCGGCGGCTCGCAGGAAGTCGTCGACGTCACTTCCGAAGCTCCCCAGGTCGATACCACCAGCACTCAGCTGGGCGCTGTCATTAACGATCGCTCGGTGAACGAGCTTCCTCTCAATACCCGTGATACCTATCAGTTCCTGCAACTTCAGCCCGGCGTGCAAGCCCAACTCGGATCGAGCGGCAGTTTGTTCTTCGGCTCGGATGATCCCGGTTCGGTCTCGGTGAACGGCGGCCGCACTCGCGCCAACAATTTCAGCGTCAACGGCGGTGATGCCAACGACCAGTTCGTGAACACCCCCACCATCCAACCCACTCCCGACGCCGTCGAGGAGTTTCGCGTCATCACCAATACCTTCGACGCCGAATACGGCCGCAACTCCGGCTCCGTAGTGAACGTGATCACCAAGTCCGGTGGCAACACCTTCCACGGCAATATGTACGAATACTTTCGCAATACGATTCTTGATGCGCGCGGCTATCCCGCCCCAGCCACTCCGCAGCTCAACCAGAACCAGTTCGGCGGCACATTCGGCGGCCCAATTAAGAAGGATCGCACTTTCTTTTTCCTCTCCTATGAAGGACGTCGAATCCGCGCTGGCCAGGTGGGGCAGTTAGTGAACGTTCCCACGAACACGCAAGCAACTGGCAATTTCTCCGGAGTGGGCGGCTTTGCCCCATTTACAGCTTCCAGCGCCGGGGCAGGAGGCATTGATGATAGCTCCGGCACTCCCTTTGTAGCCCAGGTACTAGACGGACGCCCCGGATGTGACAGCGCCTTAAAAATTCCGTCCATTGCCGGCCTCACTCCGCAAACCAACCCAGCGACAGGCACGGCCTATATTCCGTGGTCCGAAGTCTTTCCCAACAACGTGATCCCGGGACCCTGTCAGGATCCCGTGGCCGCCAATCTTTTGCAGCGGTTTGTTCCCATCCGTAACAACGGCCTCTATCAAGCCATTCCCGTGGGAACCGACAACGCCGACCAGTTTACCGCCCGCTTCGATCACCGTATCAATGATCGCCAGAGCTTCACCGCCTATTATTATTTCAACGACGGCAGAGCACTCCAACCCTACGACACTTTCGAGCAAGCCGGCGCCAATGTTCCCGGTTTTGGAAACTACAACAACCTGCGCAATCAGCAGTGGAACTTTACTCACACCTGGACCATCAACAACGCTCTCGTGAACGAGGCCCACTTCACCTACATGCGGGAAGGTCAGGTCGGATTTCTTAAGCCGCAAACTACCAACGCCGTTACGTCCTCTTGCAACGGGACGGCCTCCGATTTCTGTTTCACCGGCCGCTCGGATTCCACCGCCATCCAAAATTCGTTCGGCACCTCTCCCAAGCTGGGCATAACGCCGGGGCTGCCTTCAAACCTCACGGGAGTTCCTTACGTCGACATTTCTGGCGGAGCACAGATTGGCAACAATTGGGAGGGAACGCTCCCTCAGGTCGGCAACAGCTTCCAATGGTCCGACGGACTTACTTGGGTGAAGGGCAATCACACCTTCAAGTTCGGCGTGGATATCCGCCGCGCCCGCTTCGACCAGTATTACTACTTCGACGTGAATGGCGACTATACCTTCGACAATGCCGGCCCCAACGCCATCGTCCCCGGCGACGGCGACAACTATGCCGAGTTCTTGCTGGGTTTGGCCGATGTCTATGTTCAAGGCTCCGGCCAGCGCGAGGATATTCGCAGCTTTGCGATCTATCCCTTCGTGCAGGACAGTTGGAAAATCAAGCCTAATTTGACCTTGAATTACGGCCTGCGCTGGGAATTCAACCCTCCCCAAAAGGACATCAGCGGCCACGTGGAGACCTTCCGTCCCGGGCAAAATTCGACTGTCTATCCTTGCGGAATTACGACCAGCGCTTCCTACTGGCAGAGTCTCGGCGTTGCGAATCCAACCTGCGCCAATACCGGTTCGGAACCCACCGGCCTGGTCGTGCCAGGGGATCCCGGCGTGCCTGCGGGAATGACCTCGACCTACTACAAATCTTTCGCTCCGCGCATCGGCGTAGCCTACAGTCCCAACTTCGCCAGCGGTCCACTGGCAAAGCTATTCGGCGGCAACGGCAAGACCAGCATTCGCGCCGGTTGGGGTCTTTTCTATAACCCGATCGAAGAGCTGGTGTTGGCCCAGTTCGGCGCCGAGCCGCCCTTTGGAGGCAGTTCCTCGTTCTCCGACATCTTCTTCAACACTCCGTTCGTCGGTCAGGGAGACTTCACCAACCCTAACCCGTTCAATGGCATTATCACGCCAACAAAACACGCGCCCACGGATTTGTCGCTGTTCCGGCCGATTCTTCTTTACGGCGAATTCGGACCTCACCTGCGCTCGCAGTACACCAGTCAGTACAACCTCACCATTCAGCGTGAATTGACCAGCAGCACCATGTTCCAGATTAGCTATGTCGGCTCGCAGGGTCACCGCCTGCTGGCTACCCACGACATCAATCCTTCCACCCCGCAGACTTGTCTGGACATCATCAATATTGCGACCCTGAATCCTGCTGCCGTGACCTCTTACGGAACTCAGGCTACTTGTGGTCCTACCGTCGAAGATTCGCAATGGAGCGTAACTGTCCCGCAAGGATACAAATTTCATTTGCCAAACGGATCCACAGTTACCGGCGCGGCGGGCGGAACTCCGGTTCAGTTGGTCGGCTTGCGACCCTATTCTTCTCCGAACTGCATCACCAATGGACCGAACATCGGCACCGGTTGTCCCGTGGACGGCGTTCCCGTCTTCACCGACATCTTCGCCGAAGACACAATTGCGAGCTCCAACTACAATGCACTGGAAATGATGCTCCAAAAGCGATTCTCCCATGGTTTGCAGTTCCAGGCCGCCTACACCTTTAGCAAATCAATCGATGATGGCTCCACCTTCGAAGAGTCGCTCAATCCCTTCAACTTCCGTGCCAGCCGCGGTCTTTCGATATTCAATTCGAAACAACGCTTCGTGGTCAGCTACGATTGGGAGTTACCGGTTCGCAAATATGAGGGTCTTCAGGGCAAATTACTGGATGACTGGGAGATCTCCGGCATAACCCAGTTCCAGAGCGGCTTCCCCATCCGTCTCGATACCGAAAACGACAACGAGCTGATCAACAGCCTTTTCTTCATAGGCACTGAGGCGCCGAGCTTAAATGGCCCGCTGCATATCTTGAACCCCAAGAAAACCGGAGGCTTCTATCTCAACTACAACCAGTTCTCAGATCCGCCACTCGGAAGCTTCAACAACGGCACCCAGCGCACATTGTGCTGCGGCCCGGGTCTTGCCGATTGGGACTTTTCGGTGCATAAGAAGATCGCTGTCAGCGAAGCGAAATACTTTCAGTTCCGTGCTGAGATCTTCAACGTTTTCAACCGGACGAACTTTTCGAACCCGGACGGCCATTTCCAGGATGGTCCAACCGAGTTCGGCAAGATCACCTCGGCCGGAGATCCTCGTCTAGTGCAATTTGCTTTGAAATTCTTCTTTTAGCGGGAAGAGTTAAACTAAGACTGTACCCCGGGCGGTTCGCCGCTCGGCACTCTAATGGCCCGCGGGCCCGCCACTGAAGCGCCGCCGGCTTGACTTTCCCTTGGAGACCTTGATGTACCCCGAACTGCAGAAAGAGCTCTCGACGTTCGAGCGCCGCACCCCTAAGTCCGCCGAAGCCCACAAGAAAAATCTCAAACGCATTCCGCTCGGCGTAGCCAGTAACTATCGCCACTACGATCCGTGGCCCATCTTCGTGAAAGAAGCCAGCGGCAGCAAATTCCGCGATCTCGATGGCAACGAGTACATCGATTACAACCTAACTTTCGGCGCGCTCATGGCCGGACACTGCCATCCTGCAGTGATGAAGGCTGTCGAAAAACGTCTCTCCACCGGCACCATGTTTGGCATGCCGCACGACATGGAGTGGGAACTCGCCGAAGAAATCTGCACCCGCTTTCCCGTCGAGATGTGCCGCTTCGGCAACAGTGGCACCGAAGCCACCATGCATGCGATCCGTCTCGCCCGCGCCGCCACCGGTCGCGACAAGATTGTGAAATTCGAAGGTGCTTACCACGGCCTGCATGATTCCGCATTGGTCAGCGTGAAGCCGCATGCTCCCGACTTCGGCGACATCGAAAATCCCACGCCCGTCTCCGGAGGACTGGGCGTTCCCAAATCCGCAATCGACAACGTCAAGATTGCCTCATTCAATAATCTCGGCAGCGTCGAGCGCCGCTTTAAAGAAAATCCCGGCGAGATTGCCGCGATCATTCTCGAACCCATCCTGATGAACGTCGGCCTCTGCATGCCCGAACCCGGCTTCCTGAAAGGCTTGCGCGATCTCGCCGATAAATACGGCGCGCTCTTAATCTTCGACGAAGTGAAAACCGGGGCGAAACTGAGCTGGGGTGGCGCCAGCGAATACTTCAACGTGAAACCCGACATGATTTGCCTGGCCAAGTCGATCGGCGGAGGCTTGCCCCTGGCCGCCTTCGGCGCCAGCAAATCCGTGATGGACCTTATCTCGCAACACAAAGTCTTCCACGGCGGCACCTACAACACGAATCCAGTTTCAATGGCAGCGGGATTAGCTACCTTCCGCGAAGTCTTAACCCGCGACAACTACGCCAACGTCGACAAGCTCAGCAAAAAGCTCGCCGAGGGATATCGCAAGACCATCGCAAAAGTCGGCCTGCAAGCCTACATCGCGCAGGCGGGCGTGAACGGCGCGCTGATGCTCTACCCAAAAGAAATTCGTAACTACCGCGACTGGACCACGATCGATATCGATCTCTGGCGGCACTACTGGTTCGCCATGGTCAACCGCGGCGTCATGCCCCAACCCTACTGGTGGGATGAACAGTGGACCATCTCGGTTCAGCACACCGAAGCCGACATCGACAAGCATCTATCTGCCTTCGCCGACATAGCAGCCTCGTTGGCGAAAGCCCAACAAGAACGCGCCGGCCAGCCAGCATTGGCCGCGCACTAGATCACGTAGGGGCGGACGCATTCGTCCGCCCCGATTCTCAGATTGAAGGAAACCATTTGGTTGGTCACATGCGAGATTCTGGTAGAGCCTGGCGACCTCGCATCAGGGCAGCCTAAGGCCTTCGCGAACGTAATCACTTGGGCTGATTCTCCAGACGGTGTAACGAGCAAAGTAGAGCGGTATCTGCAAAGTCTTAGGTGGCATTTGATTTCGTTTGAGAACGCCCATCCTGTCGATGACAGTCGAGAGTATTCAGAAGAAGTCTGGGACATGATTGATAGAACTCGAACAAATCCACAGGCGGTAATTCTCGGAACTTTCTTCAGCTACAAGGAAGAATAGACCACTGATCCCTTGTCCACCACCACCCAACCCGAAGCTCAAACAAAACTAATCCGCGCGCTGGGGCGCCGCGATCTGGTTCTGCTCTTCGTAGTAGCCGTCTTCAACCTCAACGTAGTACCCTCCATCGCCGCCAACGGCGGCGTAACCATCTGGCTCTGGATCATCTCCCTTCTTCTTTTCTTCTGGCCGCAAGGCATCGCCGTAATCGAGCTAGCGCACCGTTATCCGGGCGAAGGCGGAGTCTATCTTTGGGCCAAAGAAGTCTTCGGCGACTTCCACGGTTTCCTCTCCGGCTGGTGCTACTGGACCAACAACATGCTCTACGTGCCGACGGTCATGCTCTACTTCGTCGGCGTTTCCGTCTACGTGCTTGGCCCGAGCCATCTTGCGTTAGCGGACAACAAGCTCTTCGCCTCCACCACCTCTCTGGTCCTGCTAGCGCTGCTAACTTTGCTCAACATCATGGGCCTGGGCGTAGGCAAATGGATTAACAACCTGGGCGCCATCGGAACCTTCATCGCAGCCGCAGTATTAATCGGCCTAGGCATAATCATTTGGCTGCGCTTCGGCACCACCATCACCGCAGCCGATTTCAAAATCCCCGACAACCCACGCTTCGTTTTAAATTCCTTCGGAGTAATCTGCTTCGGTTTAGTCGGACTGGAACTGGCCTCGGTGATGGGCGACGAAATCCAAGACCCACGCCGCACTCTGCCAGGCGCAGTAGCCTGGGGCGGAGTCCTCTCCGGCGCTCTCTACGTCGGAGCCACACTTACGCTGCTCATCGCCGTAGGCAAGAGCGTGAACGTGCTCCAAGGAATCGTGCAGGCCGTAAGCCACATGGCCGGCCGCATCAGCGTCGCCGGAGTCAACCTAAAGTGGATCACCGTGCCCTTCGCGCTCATGCTCAGCTTCTCCATCGCCGGCATCGGTTCGGCATGGATGGGCGGCTCCGCCCGCATTCCCTTCGTAGCTGGCCTCGATTCCTACATGCCATCGTGGCTCGGCAAAATTCATCCGCGATACGCCACGCCTTATGCCGCGCTCATCGTTCAAGCCATCGTCTCCGCCTTCTTAGTCATCATGAATTTCATGGGTGCGGGCGTTCAGGAAACTTTTCAAAAACTTCTTTCCCTCGCCGTGGTGCTACAGCTAGTACCGTTCCTTTACATGTTCGGCGCACTCATTCGATTTGCCGTGATAGAGGCAACACCGCAAGGCCAGTACAGCCGCATCACCCTGCTGCTAGCGGGCACCAGCGGCTTGCTGACCACCGTTCTTGGCATAGCCCTGGTATTTTTCCCAGCGCAGCAAATCTCATCGATCCTCTGGTACGAAGTCTGGATGATCGGCGGTACTTTGTTTTTCATCGGCCTGGCCGCATTCTTCTTCTTCGTCTACGGCCGCCATAAAGTTTTGAAAGGGCGCGGCTTCAGCCGCGCCGTACAGCAGGCAGATCTCGAACGGCTTTAGCCGGGGAGATGCAAGGATTCGTATCAGGGCACGACTTTACTCGTGCCGTTAAGTGACTAGACATCTTGGGGCTTTAGCCCCTGAGGTAAGCGGGAGGTCGAACAAAAATGCCTGGCGGAGTTAAAACAGAGGTCCACACTTATCAGATGTACATCAACGGCGATTGGGTCTCGAGCAAGAACGCGAAGACGTTCCCAGTCTACGATCCCTCCACGGAAGAAGTAATCGCCCAGGTCCCCGATGCCGGACCCGAAGATGTAAACCGCGCCGTAACCGCGGCCAAAGCCGCCTTTGAAGAAGGCCCCTGGAGCACCAGCACAGCCCAGGAACGCGGCCGCGTCCTCTTCCGCCTCTCAGAAAAAATCCGCGCTAATTCGGCCGCGCTCGCCGAACTCGAATGCCGCAACACCGGCAAGCCTATCGTCGAAGCCGAATTCGATATCAACGACGCCGCCACCTGCTTCGAATACTACGGCGGCCTAGCCACCAAGGTAGTCGGCTACGTAAACCCGGTCCCCGACAACGCCATGTCGCTCTCGCTCAAAGAGCCGGTAGGCGTAGCTGGACAAATCATTCCCTGGAACTACCCGCTGTTAATGGCCGCATGGAAACTCGCTCCGGCGATTGCTGCGGGTTGCACTTGCGTCCTGAAGCCCGCCGAGCAAACGCCGCTTACCGCTCTGGAGTTCGCCAACTACTTTGCCGACTGTGGCCTGCCTCCGGGCGTAGTCAACATAATCACCGGCTTCGGAGAAACCTGCGGCGCTCCGTTAGTGCAGCATCCCGACGTAAACAAAATCGCTTTCACCGGCAGCGCCGCGGTAGGCAAGATCATCGTGAAACAAGCCGCCGACACGGTGAAGCGCGTCACGCTAGAACTCGGCGGGAAATCCCCCAACATCTTTTTTGCCGACGCCGATTTCGAAGCCGCCATCGACGGCGCACTCTTCGGCGTCTTCATCAATCAAGGCGAAGTCTGCTCCGCCGGAAGCCGCATCCTGGTGCAGAGATCGATCTACAAGAACTTCGTCGAAGCCATGGTAGAAAAATCCAAGAAGATCAAACTAGGCCCGCCGCTAGATCGTGAAACAAAAATGGGCCCGCTCGTAAGCAAAGAACAATACGACCGCGTCAACGACTACATCGAGATCGGCAAGAAAGAAGCCAAACTGGCCTCCGGCGGAGGACGCCCCGAAAAAATCGGCAAAGGCTATTATGTTCAGCCCACGATCTTCTCCGATGTCACCAACTCAGCCCGCATAGCCCGCGAAGAAATCTTCGGCCCGGTAGCCGCCGTGATTCCTTTCGAAGACGAAAAGGACGCGCTGAAAATCGCCAACGATTCCCCCTACGGCCTAGCCGCCGCCGTCTGGACGCGGGACATCTTCAAAGCCATGCGAGCAGTAAAAGCTCTGCGTGCCGGCATCGTCTGGGTGAATCACATGCAGCCAACCTACGTTGAAGCTCCCTGGGGCGGCTACAAACAATCGGGTTTCGGCCGCGAACTAGGCCCCTGGGGCATCGAAGAATATCTGGAAACTAAACAGGTCTACATCAATCTGAACGAGCAGCCAATAGGCTGGTACTGAAATGACAGTCTTTCTTAAACTCTGTCATCCTGAGCGAGGATTGATCTTCGCGCCTAAGCGCGAAGATCAACCGCAGTCGAAGGATCCCTGCCTCCAAGCGGCGCTCCAACCACCGCAGGGAGTTCTCCCGAGAAACTGATATGAGCACGATTCGAATCAACACCCCGATTCCCGGCCCACGCTCCCGCGACCTCATGCGACGCCGCGACGCCGCCGTAGTCCGCGCGGCTTTCCACGCCACGCCTGTCTTCGTTTCCAAAGCCGAAGGCGCACAAATCGAAGACGTAGACGGCAATCGCTTCATCGACTTCGCCGGCGGCATCGGATGCGTCAACTCCGGTCACCGCGCCCCGCGCGTGGTCGAAGCCATTCGCCGCCAGCTCGATCGCTTCCTGCACACCAGCTTCAACGTGCTTCCCTACGAGAGTTACGTGACGCTCGCCGAACGCCTCAACGCGATCACTCCGGGAAAGTTTGCCAAGAAAACAATTCTGCTCAACACCGGCGCCGAAGCGGTCGAGAACGCCATCAAGATCGCGCGAGCCTATACTAAACGCCCCGCGATCTTAGCCTTCGAAGACGCTTTCCACGGACGTACGTACATGGCGATGGCCGCGACCAGCAAAACGCATCCTTATAAAGCCGGATTCGAACCTTTCCCCGGCGATGTCTACCGCGTGCCCTTCGCCTACTGCTATCGCTGTGCCTATTCGCTGCAATATCCAGCGTGCGAAATTCACTGCGCCCGCCACATCGAAGACACTTTCAAACGCGTAGTCTCCGCCGAATCCGTAGCCGCCGTGATCGTCGAACCCGTCATGGGCGAAGGCGGATTCATCACTCCGCCACGCGAATTCTTCCCCATACTCTCTGAGATCTGCCGCAAGCACGGAATTCTCCTGATTGCCGACGAAGTGCAGTCCGGCTTCGCGCGCACCGGCGCAATGTTCGCGTGTGAGCGCTTAGGCTTAGAGCCGGATCTGATCACCATGGCGAAGTCGCTAAGCGGAGGCCTGCCTCTGGGCGCAGTAACCGGCCGCTCCGAAATCATGGACACGCCCGGCCCCGGTGCTCTAGGCGGGACCTTCGGCGGCAACCCCGCGGCGTGCGAAGCCGCGCTGGCCGTGCTCGAAACCATCGAAGAAGAAAGCCTCTGCGCCCGCGCCAATCAAATCGGCGAGCGCTTCCGCCGCCGCGCCGCCGAATGGCAATCGCGCTGGGAGTTGATCGGCGAAGTGCGCGGCCTCGGCGCGATGCAAGCGCTGGAGCTAGTGCGCTCCCGCCAAAGCCGCGAACCCGCCGACCAGGAAACCAAACAGGTTTCGCAGTACTGCTACGAGCACGGCCTGATCACGATCACAGCAGGCTCCTACGGCAACGTAATCCGCCTGCTGATGCCGCTGGTAATTACCGACGCGCAAATGGACGAAGCGCTCGACGTGCTCGAATCAGCCCTGGCCGCAGTCTGCGACAAAAAAGGCGCAGTAGTGCAACTGGTTTAGAAAGACTTGTCATCCTGAGCGAGGATTGGTCTTCGCGCCTCAAGCGCGAAGACCAACCGCAGTCGAAGGATCCCTATAAGTGCGTATCATAATTGCAGCAGCAAGGCGTTCTCACGATGAACAAAAAAGGTCAGTAGCAATGTTGAATTTCGATCCAAGCAAGCCTTTCTATCGCGTGCTATTTCTGGCCATCGGCTTGTCGATCATCGGAGTTGGCATTGCGCACTTGCATGGCGATCTCTTGTTCCAAAACGCGTGGGGCGGCGCAGTCTTTGCGCCTTTCGCGATTATCTTTGGAATCATCCTCATTCTAGGGGCGATATTCAAACCGGCAATTTTTGGAAAGCAGTCAGGCAAATCGAAATAGGCTAAAGCACTTTCTATATAGCTCAAGGAAATTATCATGACACCAGTTGCCGCACCTCCAATCAACAAGCTCACCAACTACATCAACGGCCAATGGACCGACTCGTCCGCGAAAGAATGGCGCGACGTAGTCAACCCAGCGACCGGTGAAACGCTAGCCCAAGTCCCGCTAGCCGACGCGGCAGAAGTCAACCAGGCCGTAGAAGCCGCAGCCACAGCCTTCCCCGAATGGCGCCGCACTCCGCCGGAAGACCGCATCCAGCCACTCTTCAAGCTGAAGATGTTGCTCGAAGACCACATCGACGACATCGCCCGCATCATCACGCAGGAAAACGGCAAGACCTTCGCCGAAGCCAAAGCCGAAATGCGCCGCGCCATCGAGAACGTAGAAGTAGCCTGCGGCATACCGATGATGATGCAAGGCTACAACCTCGAAGACGTAGCCCGCGGCATCGACGAAATCATGATCCGCCAGCCGCTCGGCGCAGTAGCGGCGATCACGCCATTCAACTTCCCCGGAATGATTCCGTTCTGGTATCTGCCCTATGCCATCGCGACTGGCAACACGTTCATCCTCAAGCCGTCGGAGCGCGTACCGCTCACCATGCGCTACGCATATGAGCTGCTAGAAAAAACCGGATTGCCCAAAGGCGTAGTGAATTTAGTGAACGGCGGCAAAGCCGTGGTCGACGCGCTCATCGACCACTCCAAAGTCCGCGCTATCAGCTTCGTCGGATCGACCGCCGTAGCTCGCTACATCTACGCGCGCTCCGGAGAAAAAGGGAAGCGCTGCCAGTGCCAGGGCGGAGCCAAAAATCACGTCATCGTTCTCCCCGACGCCGACATGCCCATGGCCACACAGATCATCAGCGACAGCGCCTTCGGCTGCGCCGGCCAGCGCTGCCTGGCCGTATCGGTAGCCGTTACACTCGGCGAAGCCCAAAAAACTTTCCGCGACTCGATTGCCGACGCCGCCTCAAAACTGAAAGTAGGTAACGGCCTCGATAAAGACGTTCAAATGGGTCCTGTAATCACCCCACAAAGCAAAGAGCGAGTCGAATCGCTAATCGGCCTCGGAGAGAAGCAAGGCGCAAAAGTTCTCCTCGATGGCCGCAATTCAAAAATTCCGAATCACGAATCCGGCAACTTTGTGAAGCCCACCATCCTCGACAACGTCCCCGCCACCAGTGAACTCGCCGACACCGAAATCTTCGGCCCAGTCCTAAGCCTCGTCCACGCCGACGACATGGATGACGCGCTAGCATTCCTCGATCGCAGCGCCTACGGCAATCAGGCCTCGCTCTTCACCTCGAGCGGTTCGGCCGCGCGCCGCTTCCGCTACGAAGCGCCCGCCGGCAACATCGGCATCAACATCGGCGTAGCCGCGCCCATGGCCTACTTCCCCTTCAGCGGATGGAAGAATAGCTTCTTCGGCGACCTCCACGGCCAGGGCCGCGATGCCATCGAGTTCTACACGGATAAAAAAGTAGTAGTAGAGCGCTGGGCGAAAGAGCACAGCCGAAAATTCTGATTGAGTAATTGGGGAATTTTGTAATTGAGTAATTGGAAAAGCCGTGGCGAATGCGGTGCAGCCGATTTTAAATTTCCCAATTACTCAATTTCCCAATTACTCAATTATGCAAGGCTCTCGTACTCCGAACTGAGGATTCTATGACCACAACTCTTACCACTCCGACGATGACCGGCAAAGAAATCGTCGATCTCTCGCGCAAGCACACGCTCTACGAATGGTCGGCACAGTCCAAGGTCGATCCCATTCCCGTCGCCACCGCGAAAGGCATTTACTTCTACACGCCGGAAGGCAAGCGCTTCATCGACTTTAATAGCCAACTCATGTCGGTCAACATCGGACACGGCGACCCACGCGTCATCCAGGCCATCAGTGACCAAGCAGCAACGCTCGCCTACGCGAACCCCTTCATGGCGACTGAGGTCCGCGCGCGCCTCGGCGTCAAGCTCGCCGAAATCACTCCCGGAGATATCGACACCTTCTTCTTTACCAACGGCGGCGCCGAAGCCAACGAGAACGCCATCAAACTCGCCCGCTTCTTCACTGGACGCCACAAGATCATCGCGCGCTACCGCTCCTATCACGGCGCCACCGCGGGCGCGATCAGTCTCACCGGCGATCCCCGCCGCTGGGCCGTTGAGCCTGGCATGCCGGGCGTGGTGCACGTGCTCGATCCCTATCACGGCGTCGAACGCGGCTGGGAATCGGCCGAGTCCTCGCTCGCCATGATCGAAGAGACCATTCAACTCGAAGGCCCGCACACGATTGCCGCCTTCATTCTCGAACCAGTCACCGGCACCAACGGCATTCTCGTCCCGCCCGATGGATATCTCGAAGGCCTGCGCAAGATCTGCGACAAGCACGGCATCCTGATGATTGCCGACGAAGTCATGTCCGGCTTCGGACGCACCGGCGCGTGGTTCGCCGTCGATCACTGGAAGGTTGTCCCCGACCTGCTGTGCATGGCCAAGGGATTAACTTCAAGCTATCTGCCTCTCGGCGCCGTCGGCATGCGCCATCACATCGCGCAGCACTTTCAGGACAAAGTCTTCTACGGAGGCCTCACCTACAACAGCCATCCCATGGGCTGCGCCGCGGCGCTGGCCACGATCCGCGTCTATGAAGAAGACGGCCTGATCGACAACGCCAAGAAAATGGGCGCGGTGTTGAAAGACCTGGGAGCGGAGTTGCAGGCCAAGCATCCATCTGTCGGCGCGGTGCGCTCCATCGGCCTCTTCGGCATCGTCGAACTCATCCGCAATCGCAAGACCCGCCAGCCCATGGCTCCCTTCAACGGCACCTCGGAGGAGATGGCCGCCCTCGGCCGCTTCTTCCGCGAGCAAGGCCTTTACACCTTCGTCCGCTGGAACAGCTTCTTCACCAACCCTCCGCTCTGCATCAACGAGCCGCAGATGCGCGAGGCGTTTGCGATCATCGATCGCGGGCTTGAGATTACGGATAAAGCCGTGGTTGATTAGTTACGGCGATTTGTCATCCTGAGCGGAGGAACTGCTTCGCAGAGCGGAGCAGTTCCGCAGTCGAAGGACCCCATGTATGTCTGAAGCCCCTGCGACCTTGTTGAGAGTTCTCTCAACGCATTCGACACCGTTAGAATGCCCTGACGCTTCACGGGCGCCACCGGCCTTATAGGGGTCCTTCGACTGCGTTGGCCTTCGCTTCGCGAACGCCAACTTCGCTCAGGATGACAGTTTGTGAATTGACTCACCGGCAAACAGCATTTCCGCTCCCCATTTTTCCGCCATATCCTCCCAGCGGGGATTTTTCGATTTGATCAATGCGATCTTCTTCGCCCGGCTCCAGCCCTTCAATTGCTTCTCGCGAGCGATGGCTTTGTGAACGTCGTCGAAGCTTTCGTAGTACACCAAACGGTCGCAATGGTATTTGCTGCTAAAACCCTCGATCTCGCCCCGCTTGTGCTGAAGGGCGCGCCGGTAAATGCTGTTCGTCATCCCGATGTAAAGCGTGCCCGAGCGGCTGCACATGATGTACGTGAAATATTCGTGGTCTTTCATGTTCACCTCTAATTCATCCGGCGCGGCTGATTGCGGAGCGGGGACGGGGGACTGTTTTGACGCTGGTGGGTGGTTTACGGGGAACAGTTGCTGACGCGGGATAGAAGGCGCCCTTGAGACGGTCGGACTCTGACTCTTGTTTCTGCTGGCTGGTGTTGCTGGTTAGGGCTGCGGCCTGGGCGCTGGCTATCGCAAATGGGCTCTCGATTGGCGGGGCTGCGGGATATTCGGGGACTTGGTTGACCATATCGCTTTGCAGACAATCGAAGTCGGTCTTGCTGGAATTTCGGGCGGCGATGCTTAGGGCGCGGAGGATTAAGCGGGCTCGGGGCACGTCGATGTGATTGCGGACCAGGGCGTTGACTACTTCCATGAGCGAGGCCTGGATGGCTTGCGGGTCCTCGAAGTTGGCGATGGGATGGAGGCGCGATTTGGGTGGGGTGCGCACTCCGCGGATCATGCGCTGATGGAAATAACAGAAGACTTCTTTGCGCAATGCGGGCGAGCCGCAGCGGATTCCGTTGACCTTGATGTGAGTGCAGATGCGAGTCTTGGCGTTGAGTGCCATGGAGTTTGAGCCTTTCGTTGTTTTGGGAGCTTTGGTCTTTGTGGATTGATCCGGAGCGAAAAATTTTACGGATCGAGTTTCTAAATCTTTGATAATGCTTGAGTTAGCGCCGTGGCGGCGGAAGTAATCCGCGTAAAATATTGCAAGCGAAGGGTTTGCGCGCAAAATATTGAAGAATAGAGTGTTACGGATGTCGAATTCTTGGCCAGCCGGGGTGTTTAGGAGTTGCTCTAAGATGATTTCGCGGAGAAGCATATTACTATTAGTTTAAATGGTGGGGGCAAGGTTGGATGTCACGCTGGGGGTTGTGGGGCTGTGGAAAAAGGCGGGGTTGCTGCTTCGGTGGCCCCGCGGCGGTTGGGGTGGATGTTACAGCCTCGGGAGGGAATGTTCAGTGTCTTCCCAGGAGTGCTCGTGAGCCAGCTGCGGAGACGTCAGCGCGGAAGGGCAGGCGCATCTGGATGGGTTCGTGGGCGGGAACTCGAACCACTGACTGAGTGCCCACCTGACCCTGAATGACCTTTGACCACCGGTGGATCATTTCGGCATCGAATCGTGCCGATCCGTAGTGTTTCAATTGGATGTCGACGAAGCACTCCAGTGGCGTCCTGGAAGTATGATAGACGACATATTTCGCTAGGCGTCGGCTCAAATGGAATCTTAGCCTTGAGGCGGTAACAAGCGTCCGGATTGCGGACAGCTCCGGGAACGGGTTTGCTTCCAAGTTGACGTCGAGTGTTCGGGTTCGTAAAGCCTCGAAAAACCCTGAAGCATATACGCGTCTTCCCTTATTTCGGAGAGGTGCGAGATCAACGATCACCGCTTCCACGTTTAGGAATGTAGTGCGCGTTAGCGCTTCGAAATCGCCGCTTCCGATGCGGAGCTCTCGCAGGCCCCACGTGTCCAACAGCGGCCAAACATCTATCATCCAACCTTTGACGTTGAGATGTAGTCCGCCGAAACGGGTTTTACGTACCAGGACGTCTGAGAACAACACAGCCAGTTCTTCGACCGACGCGCCATCCACGACTATATCTACGTCCCGTGGCTCGGTCGCGGGACCGTGAACCATCAGGTCCCTTAGCGCTCCGCCGAAAATAACCGCCGGCAGTCTTTTTTCCGAGAGCCGCTTCAATGCTGCCCGGAGGGGAGCTTTGATCCTCGAATTGCTTGTCAGAAAACGGGACACACGACCGCGCAAAATATCCACGTTTTCGCTGTGGGCTGAATTAACCATTCATCAATCTTTTGTGCAGTGTGATTGCGAACGTATCGGTCATGCCAGCAATCTGATCCGTCACAAGCTGTAGCCTACAGTATCGCTCAGGGAGCTTCTCTTCTTCCATCGCCTTTTTGAATACCTTTAAGTAGTTCTCAGAAATCAGCTTGAAAGCCTTTCCTTCGAACCCTCCTTTGCACTCCGGAGGTGCTGTTTCGGTGCCGCATGCGCGTGCCCCTTGCCAGAAAACGTCCATCAGGTCGTGAATGACCCGGCGGCCCATTAGCTCGAGTTTGAGGGTGTTCTTGTATGGATAAACGTGGCTCCGCCCCACTTTCTTGCAGGCCGAAACGAACTTAGCCGCCTTGCATTTCGGATCTTCGAGGAGTTCATGGTGGTAGCCTCCGGTCATAATTGCGTCGTATCCTCGGCAGAAACTCTTGAAGGCTTCTTCCTTCATCTCGTGTATGGAGAACGTTCGGAACGCCTGGGCGACTTCGCTGTTCGGAAGAGGGCTGGCGGTACGTTTATATCGCACCTTCTTCTCCGCGTCTTCGATGGTTTTTTCAAGAAGGGTGTCGTTTGTGGCATGCCGTCTCAGTTCTTTCTTTAGCGATTCCCAGTCCAAAATGCCCTTACGAGCCGCGTCCTCTAAATCTCCGGTCGCGTACACTATGTCGTCGCTCGCTTCGACCAAGAAGGTGATCGGATTTCTGGCCCACCCGGTTCCGGTTTCACGGGCGACCTTTATTATGGTGTCTTCCTCGGACGCAAAGAACCCGGGCTTGGACTTCTCGTGTATTCTCTTCGTTTTGTCTGACTCGCTGTCAACTTCGCTGGAGCGTGCCACGTACTTGCACGCCGCAGAAAAAGTGCCGCACGTAAGGTTAAGGCCATGGTAGTCGGCTAAAACCTGAAGTCGCGACACCAGGCGTAGAGTTTGTGCGTTGCCCTCCCATTTCAGGAAGTCGTTTTCGTACTGCGCCCGACGTTCTTGGTTCGTCTTGGTTTCCAGTCCGCTGAAAATTCCTTCCCGTTCGCCGATGTCGCCGTGGGCACGCGAGATCTCCTCGGACCTAAGGCGGTCGACGAACCAGCTCTGAATTGCACTCTCTCCTGCGTGCCCGAAGGGCGGGTTGCCGAGGTCATGAAGCAGTCCGCAGGTGGCGGCGATGGTCTCAATGTCGTGAACCTGAGTTGGTCCGATATCGTCCTTCCGGTTCTTGATTAGCCATTTTCCGAGTTCATGGCCCAGAGTCCTTGCGACGCTTGAAACCTCCAGCGAATGCGTTAGTCGAGTTCTGACCGCGTCATGCTCCTCAAGTGGAAACACCTGAGTCTTGTCTTGCAGTCTTCTCAGGGGCGTGGAGAACACCGCCCTACCATAGTCGCGTTCGAAGGGTGTTCTGGCGTCATTCTTGGACGGCTCCTTACCTTGAAGTTCGCCGACTCTTTTCTTGTTCAGCAGTTTCGTCCACTTCATCCAATCCTCCGCGAAGCGCACAGGGCCAGAAACAAATAGGGAGCCACGGCGTTGCCGTGGCCCCCTCACAGTCCGGTTCCTTTCTACACTTGTGCGGAGGGAATGCCAAGTGTTTTCGTGGGCTTCATCGTTTGGGGTGCTTCAGGACATCCTCAGTGTGCCGGATGCATCGGGAGAATCCCATTGGACAGGACAGGAGTATCGGTGCTGTAGGGATCCTTCGACTGCGTAACTGCTCCGCTTCGCGAAGCAGTTACTTCGCTCAGGATGACAGAGCAGGGCATGGCGTCGCTTCGCTCCGCTGACAGCCGAGGCGGCTGTCTCCACATGAGTTGTGGCGCCGTCGGCGAAACCAGGGTTCCTCGCTTCGCTCGGAATGACAATCCTTTAGGACAATTCTTTGGGGTGCGGCCTACGCGCTACTGTTGTTGCTGCTGTTGTTCGTGGTCTACGCGGTTGTTGCGGGGGAGGGTGGCGCGGGATTGGATTACGAAGGTGGGGGCGATTTGTTCGGGCGGGGGAAGTTCGGAGGGGCTTACGGTTACCGAGACGCTTAGTTCGCTGTGGGAGTCGCCTTTGTGGACGCCGCGGGTGGGCGGGACGTCGGTGTAGTCGCGGCCTACGGCTACGCGGACGTGGCGGTCGCCGCCGACCAGATTGTTGGTGGGGTCGAAGGCGACCCATCCGAGATGAGGGACGAGGGCCTCGACCCAGGCGTGAGAGGCGCCTTCGAGGGAGCGGTCTTTACTTTCGTCGGCGTCGTCGCGGTGAAACATGTATCCGCTGACGTAGCGGCAGGGAATGCGCAGGCCGCGCACGAGAGCGATCATGATGTGGGCGAAATCCTGGCAGACTCCGTGGCGCGATTGGAGCGCGTCGTCGATGGGAGAGTTTACGTTGGTGCTGTTTTTGACGTAGTCGAAGCCGTTGTAGATGGCTGCGTTGAGCTCAGAGAGCAGCGAGAGCGGCGTGTCGCGGCGCTCGCAGCGCAGTTCTTTGGCAAGCGCTTGCAGGAGCGCGGTGGGCCGGGCGAACTGGCTGGGGAGAAGCATCTCCCAATAATCGTCGGAGCCGATGGCAGAGCTGACGATGCGGTCGAGATCTTTCCAGTCGCCGGCGTCGGTGGGGTTGGGCGGCGGTGTGGGGTCAATGTCGACGGAGGATTGCGCGGTGACCGAGACTTGCGTGTGCTTTCCGGCGATATCGAAGTGGTGGACGGTGTTGCCCAGGAAATCGCGGTACTGCATGATGTTGGCGGCGGGGCTGACGTCGAGTTGAAAGGTGAGGCAGTGCTGCGGTCCGTCGCTGCGGGGTTGCATGCGGACTTCCATGACGCTCTCGCGAACCGCGGGTTCGTAGCGGAAGGTGGTGGTGTGGCGGACGAGATAGATCAAGGGCGTCAGTCTCCTTGGAAGCGCGGTCCGTTAGATTTAGTAATTGGGTAATTTAGTAATTGAGTAATTTAAATTCGCGATGTTGGGTTTCTAAATTACTAAATTTCCCAATTACTAAATTCTTAAGCGACCAGCGCCGACTCGATCGAGTAGTCGAAGTAAACCTGGTGGATCGCGGCGTGCGCTTGGGTGCATTGCCAACGAACGCTATCGACGAAAGCCATTGCGCCGGAGGCCATGATTTCGTCGATCTGGCTGAAGCTCAGCATGGCGCGCAGGCGTCCGGCGATGCGGACGGGATGCTCGGCCTTGCGCTCGGTTAGCTCGCCGATTGCCGTTAGGGCTGCGTGCACCATATCGACTGAGAAGCGCACGGAGTGTGGGAATCCTGGGTTCAGCAGCAGGAATTCGGCGACGCGCAGCGGGCGAAGTTCGGCAGTGTGAGCTTTGCAATAGGCCTGAAATGCCGCGCAGGATTTCAGCAGGCTGACCCACTCGAGATACTCTTCGCTTTCTACGGCTTGATCGAGGGCGTGGGGAAAGCGGCTGAAGTGCGAGCCGATGAGGCGCGCAACTGCGTCGGTGCGCTCGACAAAACGGCCTAGTTGAATGTAGTGCCAACCTTCGCCGTGCGACATGGTGGAATCGGTTACACCTTGAAATAAGTGCGCGCCATCCTGCAGGGCGCGAAAGAACTGGTAGGAGTCGGAGAGGCCGGCGTCGCTGGATGCAGTGCTTTTGACTTGCAAGAAGAGGCGATTGAGCTGCTCCCACATGTCGGAGCTGCATTGCTCGCGCACCTGGCGCAGGTTTTCGCGCGCGGCGGCTACGCAGGAAATGATGGAAGAAGGATTGGCGCGATCCAGGGTGAGAAGGTAAGTGAGGGTTTCGGCATCGAGGGCGCCGTCCTCGGGAGTTGGTACTTGCAGGGCGGCCAGAAGGCCGATCCAGCGGCCGGCACCGGCGTCAGGCGACTGATCCAGGCGTAGTTGAAGATCGACGTCGATGAGGCGCGCGGTGTGCTCGGCGCGCTCGAGATAGCGGCTCATCCAGTACAGGCTGTCCGCGACGCGGGACAGCATCGGATTTTCACGATAGTCATTCATTGGAGATCGTTAATTGGAGATCGTCGTGCGAGATCTTCATGCGCGGAGCACCCAGGTATCTTTGCTGCCGCCGCCTTGCGATGAGTTTACGACTAGCGATCCGCGGCGCAGCGCTACGCGCGTTAGGCCGCCGGGGACCAGCGTCATGTTTTCGCCGTAGAGAATGTAGGGCCTGAGATCGACGTGGCGGGCCTGGGCTTCTCCGTCGAGAAAACATGGGGCGCGCGAGAGGCTTAGCGTGGGCTGCGCGATGTAGTTGCGGGGATCGGCCTGGATGCGGCGGCGGAAGTCTTCGCGCTGCTCGGCGGTGCTCTGCGGACCGATCAACATGCCGTAGCCGCCGGATTCTCCCACGGCCTTCACAACTAACTGATCGAGGCGATCGAGAACGTAATCTCGCTGCGAGCGATCATTCAGCAAATACGTTGGAACATTTTCGAGGACCGGATCTTCACCTAGGTAGTAGCGAATAATCTGAGGAACGTAGGCGTAGACGGCTTTATCGTCGGCGATGCCGGTGCCGATGGCGTTGGCCAAGCCGACGTTCCCGGCGCGGTAGGCGTTGAATAGTCCGGGGACGCCGAGGCTGGAGTCGCGCTGGAAGCAGAGAGGATCGAGATAGTCGTCATCGACACGGCGGTAGATTACATCGACTCGGCGCAGGCCGGCGGTGGTGCGCATGTAGACCACGTTGTCGTGCACGAGCAGATCGCGGCCTTCGACGAGTTCGATGCCCATCTGCTGCGCAAGAAAAGTGTGCTCGAAATAGGCTGAGTTGAAAACGCCCGGAGTGAGGAGGACTACGGTGGGCTCGTGGCGTCCCGAGGAATTCTGCGGGCTCAGCGCGCGCAGCGTCGCCAGCAGCGCCTGCGCGTAGTGATCGACGGGACAGACCCCATAATCGCGGAAAAGAGTAGGGAAGACTTTTTTCAGAACTTTGCGGTTGGCCAGCATGTAGGAGACGCCGCTGGGCACGCGCAGGTTGTCTTCCAGGACGGCGAAGCTGCCGTCGGGGAGGCGGACTAGATCGGTGCCGCAGATGCTGACGTATATACCGCGGGGCACGGAGAGGCCGCGCATTTCGCGGCGGAAGTGGCGGCAGCTATAGACGAGTTCTCGCGGGACTACGCCATCGGTAAGTATTTTTCCGCCGTGGTAGATGTCTTCCAAAAAAAGGTTCAGGGCCGCGATGCGCTGAGTTAAGCCGCTCTCAATTTTTCGCCATTCGGCGTGCGGAACGATGCGGGGCAGAAGGTCGTTGGGGAAGACGCGCTCGGTGCCCTCGGAATTGCCGTAGACGGTGAAGGTGATTCCCTGATGCAGAAACGAGAGGTCGGCGGCCTGCTGGCTCTTGCGCAATTCTTCCGGAGGCAGGTCGAGCAGGGTCTGAAACAGCGGCTTGTAGTGAGGGCGGGGCAATCCCGGTGCCTCAAACATTTCGTCGTAGGCGCTGTCGAATTGATAATTGCGGAAGGGCGGGCGAGACAATGAGATGGCGCATTCCGGCATCGTCATCCGCCGTAGAACACTGCGGGTTCGGGTACGGCTATGCTGCACCCAAGGACTTTAAGGGGCGAGTGGAGGCAAGTCCAATCCAAAGTGTTTCTTGAGTCCATTCGGTTTTCAGGTTGGATCGAACTTGCAAAGCGAGTCAGGGAAAAGGCTGCTCGATGATTATCGCCAAACGCGCTGCTGAGTGTCGAGGGAGGAGAACATCACGGGCTCGTGATGGACCTTGGTGGCGTGCTGATTGATGGCGGTCGCGGCCTGGGTGCGGAGGTTGCCGTCGCGGAAGTCGAAGTCGACAGTGCTGACGTAGTGAGCGCAGCGGGTGCAGGTGAATCGCATGCCGCCTTTTATCCGTGCGATGGTGTAATTTCGCTTCACAATTCCGAGTGTAGTCCTTTGACGGCAGAGTGGAAGGCACGGGGGTGGGGCAGCGAAGGTAATGAGGGGAGGGGAGGGGGCGTTCCCGAAGTGGGAATGGGGGAAATGAAGAACGACCGTCGGGCGAAACTCCTAGTGGGGCCCTCTCGCGGCGTCGGCGGGCAAGGGGTCCCTTCGGCAAGCTCAGGGCAGGCTCTTCGACTGCGCAGATGAATCGCTTCGCGATCCCTCTGCTGCGCTCAGGATGACATGGTTTAAGAAATCATTTTTGAAGGCGGTTGTATTTTTTTAGGACTTCGCAGAGACGGTCGTGGGGGAGAGCTATCACTTCGTGATCGTTGATGCCTTTCATGGTTTCGGCGGCGACCATGGCGTTGATGACCGCTTCTTCGGTGGCTTGTACGGTGGCCAGGAAAATTGGGCTTGAGTGAGTCATTGGGGAGCATGGTTAGCTGGTGCAGGCCTTTGGGCCGGCGGCGCCGGGATTGGCGGTGGAGAAGGCGAGGAAGATGTCTCCGGAGCTGTCGCCTGAGTAGCTGCCGTCGCGGCCGAGTCCGAGGGAGACGCGGCGGGCGATGCGCTTGAGTTGCGTGGGGATGAGCGGGGCGTCGGTGGCTACGATGACGATGATGGAGCCGACGTCGTCTTTGTCGCCGCGTGCGGGACGATCGGGAATCTCGCGGCCGACGGGAATGCCGGCGATGCGGAGTTGATCGCGGCGTCCGTAGTTGCATTGCACGAGCACGCCGACGGTATAGCCGCCGTCTTTGGCATCGAGCACGCGGGAGGATGTGCCGATGCCGCCTTTAAATTCGTTGCAAATCATTCCGGTTCCGCCACCGACATTTCCTTCCTCGACTGGACCGGAGTGCGCGACCTCGAGGGCATGGAAGGCGTCCTCGGCGTGGACGTGGAATCCGTTGATGTCGTTGAGATCGCCGTCCCAGGTTTCGGCGACCACTGGCAAGGACCACCAGTCTTCCTCTACGGGAGCGCCGCGGCGAACTTCCCAGGCAACGACGGCGTCGCGGACTATGCCGACGCTGTGTGTGTTGGTGATCATGACGGGTCCGGTGAGAAAGCCGGAGTCTTCCACCCAGGTTGTGCCGGTCATTTCTCCGTTGCCGTTGAGGGTGAACCAGGCGGCGAAAACGGCATCATTGCTGGCCTTGCCGCGGGGATGAATGGCGGTGACGCCGGTGCGAACCGGTCCCTTGCCGACTATGAGTTTACCGGAGCCGGAGATGAGCGTGGTGTGGCCGACCTCGACACCCTTCACGTCAGTCATGGCGTTGTTGGGGCCGGGAGTGCCGTCGAAGGGGACGCCGAGATCGCGGGCGCGGGGCTTGGTTTGCGGCAGCGGTGAGGGAGATAGCCAGGATGAGCGCGAGGATTAGGGGCTGCAGTGAATTCTTTGACATTGGGCCTCCAGCGGAACGAGGAAGTATAAAGCTGGGCCTTAGGACAGCGTGTGCGTGGACAAGAAGAAGAGCAGGTTCCTCCACTCCGCCGTCGCATTCGCTCCGGCTCCGGTCGGAATGACAGAAGCTGGGCGGCCTTGGATCCATGCGGACGACAACAGGGGAGGTGAAAGAGGCATCGGACAGAGGTGGAGTAAGTTGTGGGAGAACGGGGTACAATCGCGGGGAGAAAATTTGGAATTGGGGGAGACATGGAAAGTTGGAAGAAGGCGGTGGTGGCGGGCGCTATTGGCTCAGCGACGATTCTGTTCATGAAGAAAAGATATCCGGCAGGCGTGCTGGCGACGGGACTCGGGCTGGCGGTGCTGGCGTCGGAGTATCCGGAGAAATTCGACAAAGTGCGACAGGCGCTACCGGAGTATTTTGATCGCGGCATGCGGGTGATGGAAATGGCATCAAAGGCGGGGCAGCGCATTACCGAAGCTGCCAGTAGGGGCGCTATGGATGTCTGGGATCAAGTAGGCGGGTGAGAAGAGCGGGCTGCAGGCTTCGGCTTTCGGGCTCCGGCATTACTGGTTTAGCTGAAGCCAAAAGCGCCGAAGTCTCGAATTTACTCGATGCCTAGTTGCTTTCTGGCGTCTGGGCTTAGGCGTTCCGGGGTCCAGGCCGGAGACCATATTACATTCACCGCCACGTTGCGGATGCCGGGCAGTTGTTCGAGCCGCGACTTTACTTGCGCGCTGATGTTTACGTGTTCGGGGCAGCCTTGCGCGGTAAGCGTCATATCGACGGTTACATCCTGTTTTGATTGCTCGGGATCAGCTGGCGTGAAATTCACTTTGTAGATCAGGCCGAGGTCTACGATATTTACCGGGATCTCTGGGTCATAACAGCTTTTCAGCGCGCTTAAGACGTCTTGTTCAGTCACTGTCGGCATAAGATTTCCTGGTTTCAGTTTACCTTAGGATGCCTGAGCACGCAGATTGGCTCCTAAATTCTTTAACACAGAGGGCACAGAGGTTCACAGGGTAGGACTTATTGCTGCATGATGAGTCAAGAAGCAAAGCAGAGGATTCAGATTGCGCTGGCGCTGGCCATTGCTATAGCAGGGATTCGCGCTGGCTACATTCTTTACCGGCGGCATGAGGACAATCTTGCTTTGCAGGCGCAGCAGAAGGCAAAGAATGCGGGCTACTCGAATGCCGATTACTATGTGGTGCCGAAGAAATTGTATCCCTTCGATTTGAAGTCGGCGAAGCAGTTGACGGAGCAACCGGTGTGGGTGAAAGAAGGATATCGCTATACGTATTATCCCTACGATGCGGTGCGGAAGCGCGCGGAGTTTGCGCATGAGGCCGGGCTTTTGCTGCCGATCGAGCGGTTGGATGTTAAAGATGTGGTGACCGATACTCCGCCAGGGGCGGGGAACCGTCGGCAGGTTATGGCAGTGTTTGAGAAAGACGGGAAGAGCTACGCGGTACCGATCGGATTCGAAGCTGAGGGTCAGTACAAGATTTATTCCGACGAAATGTTTTTTGTGGAAGATCCGCACGAGTTGTATAAACACTGGCCTGCGGATGTGTGGCAGGCGGTGGCGCAGCATGAAGTCAAGCTGGGGATGAATGAGTTGCAGGCGGATTTCGCCGTGGGCATGGGCGTGCCGGATGCTGGGGCGTCGACGGAGGAGAAGACGGTGCATTATCCGAATGGGGGGAAGCCGCTGGTGGTGGAGTATCGCGAGGGCAAGGCGGCCGAGGTTAAAGGCGGGTCGTAAGGCTTGCATTTCGTGCGAACATCCGCCGTTACATCTTGAGAACGCCTTTTCAGGCCATCTGTAGTGCGATACGTAAAGGGATCCTTCGACTGTGGTTTGATTCTTGCGCTTGGGGCGCAAGAATCAATCCTCGCTCAGGATGACATACTTCATCATCAGTTACCTTATTTCACGGCGGCCAGGGCTTTCGAGACTTCGTTGATGTCGGGGACTACCGGGATGTCGTAGTCCTTGCGCCATGCGATTTTTCCGTCACGGTCGATGATGAAGATGGAGCGGCCGGTGATGCCTTTGTCTTCGAGATAGACGCCGTACTTGGCGCCCACTGCGCCGCGGGGCTGGAAATCGGCGAGTAGCGGGTAGTGGATGCCCATCTTGTCGGCGTAGGCTTTGTGCGACCAGACACTGTCGACGCTGAGGCCGAGAACCTGGGCGTCGAGTTCATCGAATTGCTTTTTGTCGTTGACCATGCAGGCGTGCTCTTTGGTGCAGACGGGACTCCAGTCGAGCGGGTAGAAAACCAGGACTACGGGCTTCTTGCCCCGGAAATCGCTGAGCTTCACTTCTTTTTGATCCTGATCCTTCAATGAGAATTCGGGCGCGGGCGCGCCTACGGTTGCGGACATAAAATTCCTCCTTGCGTTTCAATCCCGAGATAAATTCTGATCCATCATAAAACGAGTTCAGTAATTTTGCTGAAAGGATCGTCGAACTCTCAGGCGGCAGTGATAGAAATGCCTGTCGAGGCCTTTGCCGATGCAAGGGATCCCCTTCGACTTCGCTCAGGGCAGGCTTTCGACTTCGCATGAACTTCGCATCCGCGAAGTTCAGGCTTCGCTCTGGATGACAGTGGTGGAAACTGAGCGAGTTAGATTACTTCACTAACGGCGAATTCGCATCCGCGGGTTTTTCTTCGTCGGCGTGGATTTTGCCGTCGTCTTCCGCGTAGAACGAGCGGTGCTGGGCGTCGAGATGCTGCGGGCTCATGGTCAGAATGAAGCTATCTTTCTTGCCTTTGAAGCCGGCGGTGTAGTCGCCGCGGTTGGGATCGACCATGCGCTTGGTGAAGGAGCCGGAGTGCACCAGTTCGGCAAGAGAATTTGCGAAGTGTCCGTATTGTTTTTCGAAGCGGTGCTGGGCCCTAAGAACTACGCGCATGTAGGCGAGGGCAGCCGCTTCGGAATCGGAGCGGGCGGGGTCACCGGGGAATTTCGGCTGATAGGTAGGGGTGGGCGACTGAGCGAGGGCCGGAGCTACGCCAAATAAAAGGGAAACGAGGACTGCGCCAGCGATCACGGCGACTAGCCGCTGGCCCATAATCTTCATAGCGGTGAACTCATTCTGTATACGGCTCGAAGTTACTTTCATCACTTTAGGTGTCTCCGGCAGAGTTGAGGCAGGGATTAGGCTGCCAATCTCGCTGTAAAGGGGCTCTTTTGTCTTTCCCGTTCATGTTACTCCCGTAATTTCCCTTCGGTCACGTTCTCTTTGCAGGAGGGCGGAATGCCGCTATGCTCTTAACTACGAACCTAACCCTACAGGGAAACCTATGAAAGCAGCAGTTGCCAGAAAACCGATCATTCGACTTGCCGTGGTTGAGAGCGATCCTCTGAGATTCGTGGGGTTTCGCGCGTTGTTCGACAGCGAACCTGAGTTCGAACTAATCTCCGCCAGCCTCGCCGAGATTTCTACTTTGCAGAGCGTCGATCTGATTTTGCTGGGCAACCGCTCCGGGCAGAATTTGTTTGACGTAATGGCGAGCCTGAAGGCTGCGCGTCCCGATCTGCGTATTATCGTCACTGGTTCAGGCGTGGATGAGGAGACTATCCTTAAAGCGATTGCCTCAGGGGCCAAGGGCTACGTGGATGAAGCGGCTTCGCCGGCGGAGTTTGCGCAGGCGATTCGCATTGTCAGCCAGGGGTCGGTGTGGGCTCCGCGACGAGTGCTTTCGATGTTCATTGAAAGAGTCTCATCGTCGCCGGGGAGAATTTTTCCGGCGGGCCGCGTGACCTTTACCGACCGCGAAAAAGAAGTGCTGGAGATGCTGGTGGCAGGACGCTCGAATAAAGAAATCGGATCGCAGCTGGGAATCGAAGAGCGCACAGTGAAGGCGCATGTGGCAAAGTTGATGCGCAAAGTGGGCGTGCAGAACCGCATTGCGCTTTCGGTGCATGCGATTACGCATTCGCTGGTGGCGGCAAAGTAAAGCAGTATCCAGTACCGAGTACCTAGTACCTGACTCCTGTAACTGCTGGGTCGAGTTCGTGAGATCCTTGGCTCCGCCTGAAGAGCGGCAGGGCTCAGGATGAGGCCATGGGAATCAGTTACTTCGGGACACTGACCTTGGTAATCTTGCCTGGATTGCTGCTCGGTGGCATACTCGCGTCACCTACCACAGAACCTGGGAGACGGGGTTGGGAGTGGCGATTAGGGTCACCACTTTTGACCCCGATTTTTTTGTCTTCCGGAGCTTCCTGAGCCTCTTCCTCGGCATCGGGCAAATTCCTCATTCGTTCGTCGTAAGACAACGCGGCCCGCATCGTTTACAATCCAAAGCATTGCTCCAATAACTAATGATGAGGAATTCATGAAGAAACTCGTGCTGCTGACCCTAGTTGTGTCTCTCGGTTGTTTTTCTCTTACCGCCGGAGTCCCGACGAGTTTCGCGGCGGACGACCAGCCGCAGCGGGAGACCAAGGCGTCTGACCGGGTGCAGGCCGCGGCCGATGTGTTGGACGAAATTCAGGGCGCGCCGGATAAGGGAATTCCGCAGGAGGTGCTAGGCTCGGCGGAGTGCGTGGCGGTGGTGCCGTCGATGCTGAAGGGTGGGTTTATCATTGGCGGTAAATATGGCCGCGGGCTCGCCAGTTGCCGCACTCCGAAGGGTTGGAGCGCTCCCGCATTTTTCGTGGTGACGGGAGGAAGCTTCGGATTTCAGATAGGCGGTCAAGCGGTTGATCTGGTGATGTTGATTATGAATAAAGATGGCATGAAGCACTTGCTGTCGAGCGAGTTTGCGCTGGGCGCGGACGCTTCGGTGGCGGCTGGGCCGGTTGGTCGCCATGCGGAGGGAAATACGGATTGGAAGATGCGAGCTGAGGTGCTGACTTATTCGCGCGCACGGGGTTTATTTGCCGGCGTCAGCTTGAACGGGGCCGTGGTGAAGCAGGATAAAGACAGCACGCGAGAGTTTTACGGACGCATGGTTCCGTTCCGGACTTCGCTGATCGGGGAGATCGAGCCTCCGGCAGGGTCGAATGCGTTTCTTACTTCTCTAGCTAAGTGGGCTCAGGAGGCTGCGAAGTAGCGGGCTTCGGGCTTCAGCTATCGGGCTTCGGCCACACCTCCCAGTCTCAAGGTTTCCCGGAGCTTTAGCCAAAGCCGGACACCCGAAGCCACAGCCATCATTTGCAAATAAGTTTTGGCGGTGGTACCGTCACGCTTCCCCCGAATGCGGCAGCGACTTGAGTACGCGGCAGCCTGGCCGTTCATCAAAATTCTTGGCGTTTTACCGCGGCCTCTGGCGCGCGGCCTCGGCATTGGTCTGGCCTGGATCGTTTATCTTCTGCACGCGCGCTTGCGAGAGGTTGGCATGCGCAATCTTGCCCTGGCATTTCCAGAAAAAACAAATGCGGAGCGGGCGCGGATTCTGCGCGGCGAGTTTGCTTCGCTGGGACGTCAGTTAGCTGAAGTCTGCCATTTTCCCAAGTACACGCTGGAAAATGTTGAGCAGGTCATCGTCTACGACGGACTCGAAAATTACGAGCATGCTTATGCTCGCGGAAAAGGAGTTTTGTTTCTGACTGCCCATTTTGGCGGGTGGGAGCTTTCCGCCTTCACGCACTCGATGCATGGGCACTGGATGCATGTGGTGATGCGGCCGCTGGATAATGAATATCTGGACCGGATGACCCGCGAGTATCGCACCATGCACGGCAACAAGGTCGTGGACAAGGACGATTTCGTGCGCGGGTTGCTTTCGGCGATGAAGGCCGGGGAAGTGGTGGGCGTGCTGATGGATACGAATATGACTCCTCCGCAGGGAATCTTTGTGGATTTTTTCAGCATCCCTGCATGCACGGCGAGCGGGCTGGCGCGAATCGCGCTGCGCACCGATGCGGCGGTGGTACCGACGTTTACGATCTGGGATGCGGAGTTGAGGAAATACCGGCTGCGCTTTGATCCGGCGGTGGAGTTGATTCGCACGGGCGACCTGGAGGCGGATATCCAGGCCAACACGCAGAGATTCACGTCGATCATTGAAGAGTATGTGCGGAAGTATCCGGAGCAGTGGCTGTGGGTGCACCGGAGGTGGAAGACGCGTCCACCGGGGGAGAAGGGGTTGTATTGAGTGGCCTCCATCGTTGCGTCTACCGCGATGGTTTCGCAGCGGACTCAATGATCGCTTGCTGCAGGCAACTCGCCGCATTCTGGCAGGTTCCAACGAGGCGGGGGGTTTGCTCTTCCCGCGCATTCCTGATACATAATTGGATGGCAATTCTCGCCCTCAACTAATAGTGAAATCCGGTTTGCGGCGGCCGGCGACGCGGCGGCATGCTCAGCGATAAAGATACACAGGAGATATAACGAAGGATGCGGACAAGGTTTACCTGGATAGCGGGAACTCTGGCTCTAATCGCAGTGGGTATGTTGGTGGCGTGCAGCGGCAAGTATTCCGCTTCCAACAATGGTTTGATTGTCGTGACCACGCAGGCAGATCGCGTGATGGAGACCTTCAGCCTCGATCTGGGCAACGGCAGCGTTTCGCAGATTAATAATGTGAATGGCCCTCCAACGGTGGGGACGCCGACTGCCGTGATTCTTGATCCGGCGGGGGCGTACGCGTATGTGATCGTTCAGCAAAATATGACTCCGGGCAGCGTCAACGGCATTGCGAGGTTTCAAGTGGCTTCCGACGGCAAGCTTTCGGCCAACATCGGCACAGTGCCGGTGACGAATCCGATTGCACTGACCATGGATTCGGCGGGAAAGTTTTTATTCGTCGCGCAGGGGAGCGAGGGCGCGGTCTCAGTGTTTTCGATCGGGGCTAATGCCAGCCTGACCCCAACGGGAAGTGCAACTCTTCCGGCAGAGCCGGGCGGTCAAAAGCCAAATGCGTCGGCGCTGGCGATTACTCCGACCGTATTCCCCACTCTCGGCACTCAGAACACTCCTTGCGCGGCGTTGACGGCTCCTTCGACAGAGAATCTTTATGTAACTGATTCTTCCAACTACGTGGTCCTGAACTACTCTGTCTCCTCGGCTGGTGCGCTCAAATTGATTCCCTCGACGACGTTGACACCCGGAGTTGCGACTGGGACCGTGCCTTCGGGCGTGGTGGTGGATGCCTGCAACCGGTTTCTTTATGTCTCGAATCAGGCCCCCGACAATAGCGTGAGCGCTTACACGATCTGCTATGGGGTTTCGCTGCCTAACTGCCCCAACGCGGATTACAGTCTGCACCAAGTCAGCGGTTCGCCCTATACCGTGGGCGATAATCCGGGGCCGCTGGCGGTAAATCCTTTGGGCCAATTTCTCTATGTCTTGGATACTGGGTCGGGCGAAATCTCATCATTTCGCATCGGTGCGGAGACGGGCGGTTTGTCGCCGCTGACACCGGCGAACGTCAATGTCGGTTCGTTTCCGACTTCGCTTGCCATTCGCAGCGATGACCTGTGGCTGTTTGTGACCAACCAGAATTCGGCGACTGTCTCGGAGTTCGCGATCACGCCGGCCACCGGCACATTGACGCCGTTGACGGCGTTCGAGACTGATAACAATCCTACGGGCGTAGCGGTGAAGTAGCCGGCGCGGCGGGCGAGGAGTCCCACCGGACAGGCGCCGGGACGGCGGCGCTACTTTTTCTATGTTGGAATTTTCAGAATCAGATACGCGCCTAACAACGTGAAAATCAAGTCCGGCGACCACGCTGCCACCGCAGGGGGAAGTTGGCTGAGGTCTCCCATGGCCTCGAATAGTCGCGAAACCACCGTATAGACCACAGCAATGCCCACCGCGACCGCGACTCCGGTGATCGCGCCTTTTTTTGCCGCGGAAAGAGAAAACGGAACGGCCAGCACTGCCATGATCAGGGTGATCAGCGGGTACGAAAGCTTTTTATTTAATTGCACGCGCAGACGCACAACGTCGAAGCCGCTCTGCTGCAAGTCGCGGATGTAGCGTCGCAACTCTTCATAGTTCATCTCGGAGTATTGTTTTACTTCCTTTTTGAAATAAGAAGGCGTTTCAGTGAGCTCCGGAAACGTGGAGACGTCGAAGGTGCGGTATCCCGCTATGGCTGCGCCATCGAGTGAGCGTTGCCAGCCTTGCTCATAAATCCAGCGGTTCAGATTGTCGGCCCAGTGGGCGCGGCCGGCGTGGATACGCTGCGCGATGGAGAAGGTGGCGGGGTCAATGCGAAAGACGGTGAGATTGGCGAACTGATCGCGATCAGGATCGAAGAACTGGTAGTAGTAAATGTCGTTGTGCTGGCCGAAGATCCATCGGCGATCAGGGCGCAGATAGGTTTGCGGCGGCTTACCTTTGATCTGATTGTGCAGAGCTTCCTGGCGCTGGTTGGTGCGCGGCAGGTAAAACTGGTCGGCGAAGAAAAGTCCCGCAGCCAGTATCGCGGCGGCGACGAGCACCGGCGTGACGGTGCGGTAGATGCTGGTCCCGGTGGCTTTGATCGCGGTGAGCTCGTTGGAACGGTTCATCAGTCCGAAGGTGATGAGCACGGCCAGCATCATGATCAGCGGCGCGACGCTGTACAGCAAGTAGGGGGCGACGTTGAGCAGATACTCGGCGACGACGATGAAGGGAGTCTGATTGCGAAGAATGTCGCCAAGCAATTCGAATAATGTGAAGACCAGCAAGAGCACCAGGAAGGCGGAAAGAATCATTCCCAGGTAAACGAAGAAGTCGCGCAGCACGTAGTCATCGAGCAGGGTGGGGAAACTGGCGCTGAAGACGCGCCGGCGAGTGGAAGCACGCTCGAAGGCGTTGGCGCTGTCTCTGCGAGCGAGACTGATGGCCCGCGTGGGGAAGTTGGCCGCAGATTTTGCCAGCAGTTCAGTTCGCTTCCATGGCAGCCTGAAGGCGGAAAGAGCAATGGGCCGGCGCTCGGCCTGCCACAAGAGAAACAGCGCGGCGGCGAAGAACACAATATTCGCGAGCCATGCTCCGAGCGCGGGCGGAACTTTTCCCTGCCGCGCGAGCGAAACTCCAATCAAAGAAATAAAGTAGTAGATGAAAACCAGAGCGATGGTGAGCACGAATCCGCCGGACTTGCCGCTCTTCTTCGAGGAAAGTCCCAGTGGAATTCCCACCATGGCCAGCACTAGACAAGCCGTGGGCAGGGCGAAGCGGCGGTGAAATTCGATGAGATACCAGCGCGCCGATACCGGGTCGACGCGGCGCGCGAGATCGGGCAAGGCCCGCGTGCTCACCACGCCGACAGGAACCTGCTCCTCAGTTTTGCTCTCCGTTGACGGCAGGTCGAGGGGGATATCGGTTTGCTGAAAAGTCGAGATCTGATAATGATTGGCCTGAGCGGGATCGGTCTCGTGCGTGGAACCATCGACCAGATGCAGGTGAAGGCGATCTTTCCCTTCGGGAACTAGAATGCCTTCATGAGCCAGCGTGATGCGGGGATTGGAGGCATCGGAGATATCGGCGAGGAAGACTCCCTTCCACACAGCCGCGCCTTGCGCCGTGTGCACGTCCTGTACATAGAGAACGATCTTCGGAAAGCCTTCATAGAAAACGCGCGGCTGCACTTCAAAAGAAACTTGTGAGCCTTTCAGTTGATCTTCGAGGCGTCCAAGCGAGGCCAGCGACCACGGAGCAATATACAAGCTGTTGGCTAGAGCCATGAGCCAGGCGGCTATTACAAAAATGGAGAGCACGCGGCCGAAACTCCAAACGCCCATACCGCCGGCGCGCATGGCGGTGATTTCACTATCGGCAGCGAGGCGGCTTAGCCCGATGAGAATGCCCACCAGGACGCTCATCGGAATGGTGTAAGTAAGGGCGAGCGGGACGGTGTAGAAGAAAATTTCGGCGACGCTAGGCAGGGGCGCGCTGGCCCGGACGACGAGTTCGAGAATGCGTCCCAGGTCGCGTGTGAAGAGCACGAAGGTAAAGATGGCCGCGCCGATCAGGGCGTGCGAAGTTACTTCGCGGAGAATATAGCGGGTGAGAATCCGCATGGAAAGTGCGTTTCCGGCTCGAAGGCCAGTCTAGCACGAGGTTTGGCAAGAGCGGATCTGCAAGGAAATCTCAGCCTATGCAGCTATCGCGGCCAAGTCCATTTGCGAATTTCTTCTTTATCGATGCCTTCGGCGTGCGCGTATTTAATGCTCTCGATGATTTGGCCCTTCAGCCATTCTTTTACGTGCGCGCCCACGGAACTCAGGCGCGGAACCCGGTCGATCACATCGATGGCGAGATCGAAGCGGTCGATCTGATTCAAAATGGCGAGTTCGAGCGGAGTATTGATGCTGCCTTTCTCCTTATATCCGCGCACGTGAATGCTGTCGTGATTTTTGCGCCGGTAAGTGAGTTTGTGGACCAATGATGCATAGGAGTGGAAGTTGAAGATTACAGGCTTGTCGATGGTGAACAGGGAATCGAAGTCTCGGTCCGAAAGTCCATGCGGGTGTTCGCTCTCGGGCATAAGGCGGAAGAGATCGACCACATTCACAAATCGTATCTTCAGATCTTTAAAGTGTTCTTTCAGGATCGCGACTGCCGCGAGCGACTCCATGGTGGCGATGTCGCCGGCGCATGCCATCACTGCGTCTGGCTCTTCGCCGTCGTCGGTAGAGGCCCAGTCCCAGATGCCGATGCCTTTGGTGCAGTGAATCTCTGCTTCTTCCATCGTCAGGTACTGAAGGTGCTCCTGCTTGTCGGCGACGATCACGTTGTAATAATCGCGGGAGCGCAGGCAGTGATCGGCGACACTCAGCAAACAATTTGCGTCTGGGGGCAGATAGATTCGGACTACTTCGCGGCTCTTATTAAGGACGACGTCAAGGAATCCGGGGTCCTGGTGGGTAAAGCCGTTGTGATCCTGCCGCCACACTACAGACGTGATCAGGACGTTAATCGATGGGATCGGCGCGCGCCAGGCTATCTCCATCTTTGCCTTCTCCATCCATTTGGCGTGCTGGTTGAACATAGAGTCGATGACATGGATGAAGCCTTCGTAAGTTGAGAAAAAGCCGTGGCGGCCGGTGAGAACGTAACCTTCGAACCAGCCTTCAAGGGTGTGCTCGCTGAGCATCTCCATGACGCGCCCGGCTACATCGAGTTCGCCGCCGTCGGAGTCTACGGGCAGATAGGCGGCGTCCCAAGTTTTCTTCGACGCTTTATAGAGGGCCTGGAGCTTATTCGACGTGGTTTCGTCGGGGCCGAAGACTCGGAACGAATTCATATTGCGGCGCATCACGTCGGCAAGAAAGTGAGCGAGGATATCGGTGGGCAGAGCGTACGCCGCTCCCGGTGACTTCACTTCGAAGGCATAGTCGCGAAAGTCGGGCAAGTCGAGTTCTTTGCGCAGCAGTCCGCCATTGGCGTGGGGGTTAGCGGAGATCCGGCGCGTCCCTGTAGGAGCTAGCGCTTGCAATTCTGGAATCAGCGTCCCCTTTGCGTCGAATAACTCCTCGGGCTTGTAGCTGTGCATCCACTCTTCTACTTCGGCAAGACTTTTTTTATTCGTGATGGGATCGGCAATCGGAATCTGGTGGGCGCGCCAGGTGCCTTCCACCTTGTGTCCGTTGACGACTTTTGGGCCGGTCCATCCTTTTGGAGAACGAAGCACGATCATGGGCCAGCGGGGCCGCGCGGCGTCGCCCGTGGCGCGCGCTTTTTGTTGAATGGAGCGAATCTCGAGTATGCATTTCTCGAGAGCGGACGCCATCTTCTGATGCATCACCGCTGGGTCGTCGCCCTCGACGAAATAAGGTTTGTGGCCGTAGCCGATCATCAGAGCTTCCAACTCTTCGTGAGTGATGCGGGCAAGGATGGTTGGATTGTCGATTTTGTAGCCGTTGAGGTGAAGAATGGGAAGCACGGCGCCGTCGCGAATCGGATTGATAAATTTATTCGAATGCCATGAGGTCGCCAGCGGGCCGGTCTCGGCCTCGCCGTCCCCTACGGCTACGGCGACGATGAGATCAGGATTATCGAAGGCCGCACCGTAGGCATGCGAGACCGAATAGCCGAGTTCTCCGCCTTCGTGAATCGAGCCGGGCGTCTCGGGAGTGCAGTGCGAACCGATTCCTCCGGGAAAGGAAAATTGCTTGAAGAACTTCAGCATGCCCGACTCGTCGCGGCTTTTGTCGGGATAGATTTCCGAGTAGAAGCCTTCCAGATAAGAATTGGCGAGCGTGGCCGGCGCACCGTGGCCGGGGCCGGAGACGTACATGACGTTCAGATCGTACTTGCGAATCAGCCGGTTCAAATGAACCCAGATTAGAGACTGGCCAGGATCGGAACCCCAGTGGCCGAGCAGCCGATTCTTGATGTGCTCGGGCTTGAGCGGTTCGCGTAGTAGCGGGTTGGCGCGAAGATAGATCATGCCCGCCGAAAGATAGTTGCAAGCACGCCAGTAGGCATGAATTTTATTTAATTCCTCTGGCGAGAGAGGGGTCGAGAGTTCAGTTTCATCAGCCATGAGATCTTCTCCGGGGCGAGGCGTTCCCGCTCTTAGACTTTCACTTCCATGTTAATACTTCGTTAATTGTTTCCAGGCTGATGATTCGGCTCTGAAATTTATCGAAGCTGCCGATGAGCGGCATCGTGCATAGTTAGATGTCGATCCCTTCTAACATGCTTCGGATTGGGCAGGATTACT
Source organism: uncultured Acidobacteriaceae bacterium (assembly GCA_963781635.1). Lineage (GTDB taxonomy): Bacteria > Acidobacteriota > Terriglobia > Terriglobales > Acidobacteriaceae > Sulfotelmatobacter. The sequence goes on along the minus strand of CAWAFZ010000003.1, from coordinate 31,154 downwards.
TTTTGTTTTGGAAAACGGGATGAGTGGCGGGACCGACGTAGACGGCATCAAACGTACGAGGCCAGCAGGGCTCACAGAAAGTTCATTAACGCCTCCGTCGCTTCCTTGGGCTTTTCTTCCAATACCCAGTGTCCGCAGTTTTTCAAAACAACCATCTTGGCATCGGTGGCGACGATCTTCATTTGCTCTCCAAGCACTTGACCGTTGGCTTTCTCACCGCCGATGGCCAGAACCGGCATGGTGAGCCTGGTTTGGGAGAGTTGAGCGAAATCATTGGCTGCTTTCTGGAACGAAACGAAATAGGCCCAGCCTGCTCGCATCCTTCCGGGACGCGAGTAAGCGGCGGTATAAGCGGCGCGATCGGCTTCGGGGATGGAGTGAGATTTGTCGGAGGCGAAGTCATTCCAGAAAAAGTCGAAGTAAATTTGCTCGCGTCCGTGTACTAACGCTTCCGGGGTCGGTCCGTTAAAGCGAAAATGCCAGATCGCAGGATTGTTGTAAACGTCCTGCCATCCGGCCACGCCGGGAAGAAATGCATCCATGACGACAAGCTTTTCGGTTTCGGATGGGAACTGCGCAGCGTAGGCGTAAGCCACCATTAGGCCGATGTCGTGACCGACCACGCGGGTTTTTGGGATACCGAGCGACTTCACGAGTGCGTGCATGCGGGTCGCGGCGCTTTTCATGTCGAGCCCGTCCTGCGGAATTCCGGAGTCTCCAATACCGGGCAGATCGGGGGCAATCACGGTGAATTTCTCGGCGAGCAGGGGAATGATCGGCCTCCACATGCGGGAGGTTTGGGTGTAGCCGTGTAATAGAAGCACGGCAGGGCCATGACCGGCCATAAGGTAGTGCAACTTTACCCCTGCGACTTGAGATTCACGCGAGGCGATCGGAGCGGGTTTGCCGGGAGCCTGCGCCGTGGCTGCTGCGGCGAGAAAGATCAGCGGAGTCAAAGCGAACAGCTTTACTAACCCCGAACTCTTGACGCCACGGACGAAAAAAAGACTAAGAAATTGCCTTGTGCCTGCGAGCCATAGCATGGGTTCTCTCCTATCTCGATCGGAAGTTTGGCGAATCCGGCGCAAGAATGCATCACGAGATGGGAGGTTTTTTAGGTAACCCGGTATGCTGATGCACAGCTAACTCGATAGTGGTAAAAATAGGCGCGGAATGAAACAAGTGGGACTGGCAATCATCGAAAGTAGCAGGCGGAACTGTGCGTTTTCCAGAAGGCCGTGCTTCCGGAGTTAGAATCGAGGTTCTCAAAGCAGCATCTCATAGGCATAAATTTAGGGCATAAATTCAGGGGAAAATTAAAGGAGATCGAGGATGCAATTGGCAATGGTGGGTCTGGGAAGGATGGGCGCGAATATGGTGCGCCGGCTGATTAAGGGCGGGCATGAGTGCGTGGTTTATGACCGCAGCTCGGATGCGGTGCAGGCGTTGGTGAAAGAAGGCGCGACCGGATCGTCTTCGCTAGAGGACTTGGCCGCCAAGCTGAAGAAGCCGCGGGCAGTGTGGCTGATGGTCCCGGCCGGCGTGCTGGATAAAACAGTGCAGGAGTTGCGGCCGCATCTTCAGAAGGATGACATCATCATCGATGGCGGCAACTCGCACTATGTGGATGATCTACGCCACTCGAAGGCTGTCTCCGAGGCCGGGGTGAAGTGGGTGGATGTGGGCACCAGCGGAGGCGTCTTCGGATTGGAGCGCGGATATTGCCTGATGATTGGCGGTGAAGACAAAGCGGTGCAGTATCTCGACCCGATCTTCAAAACTCTGGCTCCGGGGCGCGGCTCGATCGACCGAACACCCGGACGCGACAAAGCTGCAGCGACAACGGCCGAGGAGGGGTACCTGCACTGCGGGCCTCCGGGCGCCGGGCACTTTGTGAAGATGGTGCACAATGGGATTGAATACGGGATGATGGCGGCTTACGCGGAGGGGTTGAATATTCTGAAGCATGCCAATGCCGGGAACCAGCAAGCCACTCTCGATGCCGAGACCGCGCCTATGCGCGAGCCGGACCACTACAAATATGAATTGCCGATTCCCGAGATTGCCGAGGTCTGGCGTCGAGGAAGCGTGGTCGCTTCGTGGCTGCTGGACTTGACCGCGGCGTCGTTGGTCGAATCACCGGACTTGAAGGACTTCAGCGGGCGCGTCTCGGATTCCGGCGAGGGTCGATGGACCATGCTGGCGGCGATTGATGAAGGCGTTCCCGCGGACGTGCTGGGCGCAGCTTTGTTCTCGCGCTTCACGTCGCAATCGAATGCTGTTTACGCCAACAAGATATTGTCGGCAATGCGCTACCAGTTTGGCGGGCATAAAGAGAAGAAGGGAAGTTGATCACAGGGCGTAGACCGTTATTGAGAGGAATGACAAATGACAAGCCGTCCTCCACTGCCTCCATTTACTCGCGAGAGTGCAATGCAGAAGGTTCGTCTTGCTGAAGACGGATGGAACTCCCGCGATCCGGAAAAGGTAGCGCTAGCATATTCGTTCGAATCCCGCTGGCGAAACCGCTCGGAATTTGTGAATGGAAGACAGGAGATTATTGCCTTTCTGAAACGCAAGTGGACGAAAGAGCTGGACTACCGACTGATCAAAGAGCTTTGGGCATTTGCTGAGAATCGTATCGCCGTGCGCTTCGCCTATGAATGGCACGACGACTCGGGGAATTGGTTTCGCTCTTACGGCAACGAGAATTGGGAATTTAACAAGGATGGGCTAATGCGAATAAGGTTCGCCTCGATCAATGATTTTCCCCTCAAAGAAGCAGAGCGCAAATATCATTGGCTATTGGGCCGGCGCCCGGACGGTCATCCGGGCTTGAGCGAGCTTGGATTTTAGCGGGCTTGCCCTCGAGCAGATACTTGACAGCTCTCGTTCCCGTGGCCGGGCCGTCAGCGGCACATGAGCTAGTGCGAGAGCGCCTGCGGCGACTAACTGTGATTACGTTTCCGCGTCAATCGTGATTCACAGTTGCTGCCGGTAGAGTCAACGGCTTGATTTCCCGAAACATGTCGAAGCCTTTCGCCTTAGAAGAGAAGCTGTTAATATGTTTTAGCGACATGCTCTTTGTTTGCTTTCTTGTGTCGAACTGGACTATAGCAATGCGCAAAGCCGCATAAACACTGGCGGTTCGACATATCGTTGATGTTGGCGAGTGGGGACGTAGTTCAGTTGGTTAGAACACTGCCTTGCAACTCAATTTCGCCAATATCTCTTTATACCTCAAGCATTTACATCGTAACCTGTTGGATCGCATTCTAACCGAAGCACCGGTTGGGGTGGCAACGCCGGTGACAGCGAAATTTCAACCGTAACTAAGTGAAAACACGCGGCACGGATGGCGCTACAGAAACGTTGTAATGACCGTCGGAAACAGTTCCTGGACTGTTGTTGGACCATGATTTTCAGGGAACCGCTCTCGCCCGGTTTCCGTGTAACCGGCCGCACGGTGACTTGCTTGCCTCGGAATCCAGGGCGTTTACAGGTAGTGATCCGAGACGATGATATTAAGCTTTCCAGCTCTCGCTGTTACCGAGAAGGTACGGCACGTTGAGCCCCGTTGAAGTCTTCCCCACAAACTACGGGTAGTATCTCCCGTTCACTTCGGTGCCCATGACGGCGAAATCGGGTCTGGAAGTCTCTAGCGGGTCCGTTTTGAAGGTGAAATCGATCGATGGCACTCGAACTGCGGCTTCTAATTGTGCCAAGGCTTTGAAGCCTTCGAATCGATACTGCCGGTTTGGATCTTCGTAATTCACCTGTTCGTCGCCTGCTCTAAAAACCAATTTGAAATCGAGAAATGCTGGAGTGCTTTCCGCATCCATCGCCGGCCAACGAGGTTGATCGATAATGGGCAGATTGACCATCTGCAATGTCGCAACCTTTCCATCAGTGCTGAAATTTAGTCCATCGGACGGGACGGGAGTTACCCAGTACAGCCCTTCCGGAGAAATTGGGGAATGGAAATCATGAATTTGGTTTGCGGGGATCGCCGATCCCTTGAAGACGGTCAGTCATGTGTGAGCAAAGATCCCTTTCTGAGCCTGCCGTGCCGCCCAGTATTCCCCAGCCATGAAGCTGTAGTCGGTGGTAGGAGTGCCCCAAGCCAGCCGGTTGCCTTTATTATCTGTACCCATCCCGTGGAACCCGCTGCAACGCGCCAACTTTCCTTTGAAGTGATAGATGCTGGAAAGCTCGACGTTCGGCATTGCGGGTTGGTTATGGTTACCATTCTTATCGAGCCAAGGGATCGGGTACGGACATGCGCCGCCGTTCGACGGTTCGTGGTTCTGCGGGATGGAGGGAGCGCAGATCTGAGCCACGGACTGCGCGTTCAGCAATGTCCCCGTCAACTTCACGCCTAGTACGGAACCAACACTGAGTCTCAACCAACGCCGCCGATTCAACTCGAAGCCGAGAACGCGATCACCCCTCATAGCACCTCCAATCTGCTTTTGTACGAACCTTCTTCGTACTCTAATCCCGCCATGTACGCTCCGGTGGACTCTGCGAGGCGGTGTTCAACGATTTTTACGACTAGCTCTTGTGGACAACCTCGAACGAATACCCATCCGGATCGGAGACATCTGCGGCGTAGTATCCGGGGTAGTATTCCACTCGCGAGCGCGGTGAGATGTTATCTTTCGCACCAGCAGCAATTGCCGCTTTGTAGAACTCGTCCACTTTGTCGTTATTATCCGCCATGAATCCCCAATGAATTGCCTTGGGATCAGGCTTACCGTGCTTAAGCCAGAAGCATGCTCTCTTTCCATCACCAAATCCCCATAAATCGGGATGGCCATTTTGCCCCTTGTACGGCAGGAAGAACTTGATGTTCAGAGGCGCCAGGGAAGCTTCATAGAACGCCAACGAGCGTTCAACATCGGTCACAGTCAAGATGATGTGGTCGATCATTTTTCTTTCCTTCAAATCGCGAGCGTTTCAGCGGAGTGCCTTCCGTGGACGAACATATCATCAGCCCATGCCTTCAACGAGGATGGCAGCCCGAAATTCCACATTGGCGAGGCGATAACCAGAAGGTCCGACGACAACACTTCCTCAGTGAGTTGGTCTGACAGACGGAGAATCTCATTTCTCACGCGGATCACACGTGAATCCAATTGAATAAAATGAGCGCCAGAGTACCGGTGCCGACGATGATCCAGAGAGCGAGTCCCTGGAGAAGCGGACGTACACCAACGTGCTTGAGCGTTTGCTTGTTCAATCCTGTGCCGATCAAGAACAGCGTCACCGTAAGACCAATCTTGCCCAGATGATTAAGCACACCGAAAGTCGAGTTGAATGCCGGCAACAACGTATTCAGCAGCGCCGCAAGGCAGAAGAGCAGGATGAACCATGGCCACTGGATGCGCGCCTTGCTCTTCAGAGTGACGGCAGTTACAAGAGATAGAGGAACGATCCAGAGGGCACGCGCCAGCTTGATCGTGGTGCCGACGGCCAGCGCCGTTGCGCCGTACTTGGCGGTCGCGCCCACGACGGAACTGGTGTCGTGAATGGCCAGCGCCGACCATAGGCCGAATTGCGCTTGCGTCATGTGAAACGCGTATCCGATGAGTGGAAAGAGAAATAGCGCGACCGAGTTTAGGATGAAGACAGCTCCCAGAGACACGCGCCATCTCTTCTTCGCTGGCGTCTGCAATCGGGCCGACAGCCGCAATGGCGCTGCCTCCGCAGATGGCCGTACCCGCGCTGATCAGGAATGCAGATTTTTTCCCGACATGAAGCAGATAGCCGAACCCAAGACCCATCAGCATCACCGCAGTGATGCTCACGGCGGTGTAGAGAAAGCCAGAACGTCCAGCTTGAAGAACTTGATGCAGGTTCATGCCAAAGCCGAGGGCAACGACGGAGGCTTGCAGCAGAAATTTCGCCAGGCGCTTGCTTTCGACGTGAAAGGGATGAGCCACAACGAATCCATAGATCAGACCGCCTAGGAGCGCGATAGGGCGGCGACACCAAGCCGCTGGCCGCGAGGATCACCGCCAGGAAAAATATGTTCTTGCCCATGGAAAGAGTCTGCCTACCCAGGAGCGGCGATGTCCAAGCAGTAGTTTTGATTGGCGATTAGCTGAGCTTATCGGTTGGATTTGGCCGAACCGGAGAACTTTCTTGCGGTGTTGGCGACAAGACGAGCGCGCTCCAGCGCGAACCTGCGAAACGCGGCCGCCGGGCCATGAGGCTCGGGGCCGGTGCGGGAGATAAGCGAAAAATGGCGCTCGACTTTAAGACCTGCGAGCTCCGCTACCTTCAGCACCCCCAATTCTATTTCCTTGGAGATGGCCCAGCGCGAGATGAAGCCGATGCCGAGTCCTACTTCCACAGCGGACTTGATCGCCTCCGTAGAGTCCAGGTTCATGACGCTCTTGAAAGACTTGAGCTTGATGCCGGCGTGTTCGAGAGCCATCTCAACGACGCGACGCGAGCCGGAACCTTGTTCGCGCATGAGAAGATTTGAGCCCACGAGTTGATCGCGAGACATGTTATCGGATGCGAAAGTTGGGGGCATGATCAAAACCAATTCGTCCTGCATGAAGGGCTCGGTGCGAATGCCGCGGTCGCGTGCCGGTCCTTCGATGAGGCCGATTGATAGTTTGTTATCGAGAAGAAGTTGCACGATCTCGCCGGTATTGCCGCTGTGAAGTGAAAACTCGACACGGGGATGCTCGTCACGGAAGGCGCCGAGCAAGCGCGGGAGGACATACTGCGCAATCGTGGTCGATACGCCAAGGGACAGCTCTCCAGAGATATTGCCTTCCTCCGCACCGAGTTCCTGTTCTGCGCGAGAAACAAGGGCTGCGATTTTCTTAGCGTAGACGAGCAGAAGGGATCCCTGTGGAGTGAGGCAGACGCGATTGCCAGCGCGATCGAAGAGACGGATGCCGAGATCGTCCTCCAGCGCCTTGATCTGCAGTGTAATCGCGGGTTGAGTGAGGAAAAGGTGTTCCGCCGCCTTGCGAAAATTCAGATGCTCAGCAACAGTGCGAAACACCTTTAGACGAAAGTTCTCCAGCTGTGCCATGTGATGATTATCCAAGGAAACGGCAATGCCAGGGAGTCCTAACCGTTCTTACTAAATCATGCCCTATCCAATTCCAGCCAGTGCTTGCCTGACTGTTCTCACCCACAGAGGGGGATTATCTGCCGGTAAATTGTAATCGGCACCGGTCACATCCTTGTCTTGCCGACGGAGAGACGCCACTATGGGAACTCCGGGCAGGGTCTCACGGAAATGAGCGGCAAGCTCACATCGTTCTTCCCAAGGGGCGCCGTGCCCGATCAAGACGACTCCCACCGATTCATGTGCAGAGTCGAGATTTCGCGCTGCGCGCGAACCGAGCACAGAAATTACCGGATGTCCAAGCGATTGGAGGATCTCGTCTCGGATTGACAACAAGCTCTCGCGAAATTCAACCTGCACTATCGTTGTCATGGTTCTTCGGAATCTGTGTCTTTCGGAACAATCGTGCGCCGAGACTCGGCGCAACTTTGGCTCCTTCAGGTAGGAACGCCAAGTTTTGGCAGTAGCCATTGCGTCAAGACCACATAGGCGACAAGGAATGCCACTCCCCAAACCCAATTGGGCATGTTCACTTTCTCCTATCTGCCAACTCCAAGTTTACGCAGGAACGTCATCATCGGGCACCAGTTCGTGAATCCAGACTGAAACAGATTCAGACCAACAAAAGCCGTGAAAAGGTACCAGTACGGGCTTACATAGTGCCCAAGTGCCAGCGACAGACAGAATAAAGCTGCCAGCGATCAAACGAAGTGTTCGTTCTACGGTCATAACGGTTCTCCTTCAGTTGTCTTACACAATTTCGCATTGCGGTGTTTCGCATTCAGCGACATTTTCCGGCGCATGCGGATGCATCGGTGGAAACGAGTGTCCCCTCTGAGAGAGGTAGTAAAGGACCGGCACTGCCATTCGCGACAGAACGGTAGACGCGACTTCTCCCGCCATCAAGGACAATGCCAGGCCCTGGAAAATCGGATCGAACAGGATCACGCTCGCTCCCACCACGACGGCAGCTGCTGTCAGCAGCATTGGCCGGAAGCGCACCGCGCCCGCATCGACGACGGCATCCTCCAGCGACATTCCCTGGGAGCGGCGAAGTTCGATGAAGTCGACGAGAATGATGGAATTGCGAACGATGATGCCGGCTCCAGCGATGAAGCCGATCATCGAGGTCGCGGTGAAAAAAGCTCCCATCAAAGCGTGCGCCGGCAGAATGCCGACCAAGGTAAGCGGAATCGGCGCCATGATAACCAGCGGCGTGACGAACGAGCGGAACCAGCCCACGACCAGCACGTAGATCAAGACCAAGACAGCCGCAAAGGCAAGTCCCAGGTCACGGAAGACTTCCACCGTGATGTGCCACTCACCATCCCACTTCATGGAGAAGCGGTCGGTGCGCTCGGGCATGGTGGTGCCCTTGTATTGCTTTACGCCGTAGCCATCGGGCAACTTGATTTTGTCGATGGCTTCGCTCATCTTCATGATGGCGTACACAGGGCTTTCTTCTCCGCCCGCCACATCTCCCGTCACGTAGACGACTGGCTGCAGATTCTTGCGATACACGCTGGTATCGATCGTCGTTTGTTGAAGGTTCGTCACTTCCTGCAGAGCGATTTGGCCACCGGACGGCGTCGGCAGCTTCAGGTTGCCAAGGTCTTCGATTCCAGAGCGATCCGGGCGCGCCAGCCGCACTTCGATGGGGATGTCCTCGCGGGAATGGGGATCGTGGAGCAAGCCCGCGTTGGCTCCGCCGAGCCCCACCTGCAGAGTGCGTGTCACATCGGCGGGCGAGATGCCGTGGAGCGCTGCCTTGTCCAGATCCACTTTCATGTCGTACTTGGTTTGCGGGTCTTCGACGTACCAGTCCACATCCACGACGCCGGGCGTTTGCTGAAAGACCTTCTTGATTTGCGCCGCCAGTTCAATCTGCCCTTTGTAGTCAGGTCCGTAAACTTCGGCGACCAGAGTTTGCAATACGGGCGGACCAGGCGGGACTTCGGCTACCTTGATGCGCGCACCGAAGGGCGCGGCAATCTTGTCCAACTCCGGCCGCAATCGTCGTGCGATCTCGTGGCTCTGCGCCTTGCGATCGTGCCGCGAGAGCAGATTCACCTGGATATCAGCCTGATTGGGCTGATTGCGCAAGAAGTAATGACGCACGAGACCGTTGAAGTTGTAAGGGCCGGAGGTCCCGGCATAGATCTGATAATTGATGACCTCGGGCTGCTGGCCGAGATACTGTCCCAAGGCTTGCGCCACGCGAGTCGTCTGTTCCAGTGGCGTGCCATCGGGCATGTCAATGATGACCTGGAACTCACTCTTGTTGTCGAAGGGGAGCATCTTGACGCGTACCCACTTCAACGGGACAAACGCGACCGCGGCGAGCAACAACAACACGACACCACCAAGAAACATCCAGCGGCGGCGTGCGTCGCGGATCAGCGGGTTCATCATCCGCCGGTACAGTCGGGTGGTCCAACCTTCGGCGTCGTGTTCGGAATGGTCGCCACCGCCCGCATATTTCCTCAGGAGCCTTAGTGCCGCCCACGGAGAAACCACGAAGGCCACCATCAACGAAAACAGCATGGCCGCCGAAGCTCCAACCGGGATCGGGCGCATGTACGGACCCATCAGGCCGCGCACGAAGGCCATGGGCAGGATCGCCCCGATCACTGCGAAGGTTGCAAGAATCGTAGGATTGCCAACTTCGTCAACGGCCTCTACCGCGACTTCAGATAAGGATCGCCCTCGGCTTTCCGGCAACCGAAAATGGCGCACGATGTTCTCGACCACAACGATGGCGTCGTCGACCAGGATGCCGATGGAGAAGATCAGCGCGAACAGTGTGACCCGGTTCAGTGTGTAGCCATACAGGTAGAAGACGGCGAGCGTGAGGGCCAGCGTGACCGGCACTGCCAGCAGTACGACGCCTGATTCACGCCAGCCCAGCGCCAGTGCAATCAGCAATGTGACCGACAACGTTGCGATCAGCAGGTGTTTGAGAAGTTCGTCGGACTTGTCTTTCGCGGTCTCGCCATAGTTGCGTGTGACCGTGATGTTCAGAGTCATTTGGCAGTACATAACCGCGCAGAGCATTGACTTTGTCCAGCACACGCTCGGAAATGTCGGTGGCGTTCGTACCTTTGCGCTTGGAAAGCGTGATGGTTACTGCGGGATATTCCGCGCCCGCGGTCTGCCCTGAGCCACCGCGAGCATTGGCAAACAGCACGTAAGTATTGGCTTCGGCGGGGCCGTCTTCCAGTTTCTCCGCTACGTCGCGCAAGTAGACGGGGCGTCCGGCGTGAACCCCGACCACGACCTGACGCAGGTCGTCGAGACTCGTGAAAAAAGTTCCGGCTTCGACCTGAAACTCGCGATTGTCACGCGCAAAACTACCGGCTTGGCCACGGCTGTTCGCGTTCTGGAGTTGCCCGACGATGGCGCTCGGCGTAAGGCCATAGGCTGCCAGCCGTTGTGTATCGAGCACGACTCGTATTTGCCGGGGCTGCCCGCCGATGATCTTGGTCTCAGAAACGTCGTTGAGCGGCTTGAGTGAATTTTCCAGCTCACCCGCGATTCGCCGCAGGCGATAGGAGTCATAGTCTCTTCCCCACAACGTCAGGGCCATGATCGGCACGTCGTCAATCGAGCGGACCTTGATGATCGGTTGTGAGACGCCGGGCGGGATACGATCAAAGTTGGAGTAGAGCTTGTTGTATGTCTGTACGATCGCATCTTCTTCTTTGGCGCCAACGTAGAAACGCACAACCAGCATGCTCACGCCGGGATGACTGATCGAGTAGATGTACTCAACGCCGGGCACTTCGCGCAGTAACTTCTCCATGGGAAGGCTGACGCGCTGTGCCACCTCGTCCGCCGATGCACCCGGCATCTGCACAAAAACGTCGAGCATGGGCACAACGATCTGGGGCTCTTCTTCGCGTGGGGTCTTGAGAATGCTGAACGCGCCGAGAAGCAGCGCAGCGACGATCACCAGCGGTGTCAGTTTCGAATCAATGAAAGTGTGGGCAATGCGACCGGCCAGGCGCAAGCCCTTCGGGGGCTGTATCGCCGACTTGGATTTGCTATCAGTCATTACTGGACCTCAATGCGTTTGCCATTCAGGTCCACTGCACCCGGTTTGGCCACGAGTCGCTCGCCATCCTGGAGGCCCGCCAGCACTTCGACCTCGGCCCCGGAAGGCTTCCCCAAAGTGATGTAGCGCAAACTCGCAACCTTGTTTTGGTCCAGCACATAAATGCCCTGCAATTGGCCGCGTTCGACAACCGCTGAACGCGGAATCAACAGCGCCTGCCGCTCGCCGCGAGAAAACTGTGCTCGCCCGAACAGCCCCGAACGCAGCCGAGTGTCTGTAGGCAAATCGATCTTCACCAGGAACGTGCGACTCGCGGCGTCCGCGGCTGGGACGATTTGCACAACCTTACCTTTCAGGCCCGCGTTGTCGAGGGCATCGATGACGACCGAAACCTGCTCTCCTGTTCTCACATACTGCAGATCGTTCTCGTTGACGGTGGCCTCCAGTCGATAGCGGCGCACGTCCTCGACGGTGAAGATCGGCATGCCGGGTGAAGCCAACGTGCCGGAATCGGCTTTCTTCTCCGTCACGACGCCGTCGAATGGCGCCCGAATCCGCGTGTAATCCAGAGACGTGCGTGCCTGGCTCAATGCTGCCTGCGCCTGGGCTTGTCCCAGCCTTCTGCCATATCGCGACGCGCGCGAGCCGCTTGTTGACGGGCTTTCACTTCGTCGAACTCCTGCGGACTAACCGATTTCTTTTCGTAGAGGTTCTGGTAACGCTTCAGCGTTGATTCCGCCAGTGCCAGGTCGGAGTCTGCTCCGACCAGTTGCTGTTGGGCGGCAAGGTCGGCTGCGGTCGCGCGGTCTACTGCGGCTCGCGGCTGGGAGTCGTCGATTACCGCGAGCACCTGACCGCGCTGCACGTGATCTCCTTCGTGAGCGCGGATCTCGACGATGTTCCCCATCATTTGGCTGGCAGCGTCGCTGGTCTGCGCGGCACGTACCGTCCCTACCGCTTCCAGCAAATCGGGCACGTTGGCCTGCTGCACAGCGAGCACGGGAATGTTCCTCACGGTTTCCGGCGAAGGAGCCGTTCGGGTTTTCTCGCTAGAGCAGCCGGCGAGGCTGACAACCGCGAGCAGCAAAAAAAGCGAAAGTCTGCGTTTGGTATTCATACGATTCATGGCATCACCACGGGAGATTGCGGATTCAAGCTTCCGCTCGCCAACTCCAGGTTGGCGTAGCTGGTCTGGAAGTGATAAACGGCCTCCCAGTAGTCGGTCTGGCTGCGGCGCGCCGCATCTTCAGCGCCCAACAAATCGGTAATCGTGGTCAGTCCGCCGTCGTAGCGGTCCTGGTTGATGCGCAGACTCTCCTGTGCCTGGGCGATTGCGGCTCGGGCCACTTCGATCTGCTGCCGATTGGCATCCGTCTCGTAATAAGCCCGCCTCACTTCGAGGCGAACGGCGTCGCTAGCTGCCTGCTTCATTGCCACAACCTTTTCTTCGAGGGCTCGCTGCCGGGAGAGTTCCGCCCGTTTCGCCCCGCCTTGAAAGATGTCGAATTGCACTTCGATCCCGCCCAACCAGTTGTTGCCGCCGCCACCGGCGACGAACGTAGGGTTATCCATTTCCCAGCCCGCAAAGGCGTTCACCCGAGGACCGAATGACGACTTGGCCATCGACACGCTCTGCCGCTGAGCTGCTTCCTCGGAGGCGATCCGCTTCAAGTCAGGGCGATTTGCGAGTGCCTGCTTCTCGACTTCCCCAAGTACAGGAGCGGGAAGCGTGCGCTCAGCCAACGCTTCGGTAGTCTGGAACGGAGAATCAATCGGCATGCCCATCGCCGTGTTCAACTGTGCCCGCGCCACTTCCAGAGTGTTCCTGGCCCGAATCACTTCCTGCTGTCGCGCCGCCATGCGAACTTTCGCTGTCAGCAGATCTGACTCGACGGTCAACCCGCTGTCGAATCGCGCCTGGCTGCGCTCCATGATCGCGTTGGCAGTTTTGGCCGACTGCTCGGCCACTTCCAGTTCCTTGGCTGCCAATAGAACGTCGTAGTAGGAACTGACCACGCGGAAGACAATCTCCTGATCCATGCGGTCCAACTGGTGTCCGACCGCCTCGTTCATCTGTTTTGCCTGATTGATCCCATGCCAAGTGGCGAACGAATCGAACAGGTTCCAAGTCCCCCCAAACCGCGTGCTGAAGTTCCCGAAGGGCAGCGGCGTGTTCAGTTTGTTCAACGCGAAGTCTGCATTGGTGAAGCGCTGTTGCCGCAACTTGCTGCCGAACACGTAGACGGGATCATCCCCACGAGTCGCCGTTTCAGAGAAACTCACGTGAGGCATGAGGAAGGAACGTGCCTCTCGAACTCCGGCAGAAGCAGCTTTTGTGTCCGCGATCGCCGCCTTGCGCAGGGGATTTTTCTCCAGCGCGATCTTCACTGCCTGCTGCAGAGTAAGAGACGAAGGCTGCGCCTCTTGTTGAGCTGAGGCCTCGCCAAGAGTCAGCCACGCAATCGCGAGGCTCAGAACCACTTTGAACAAGGTTTTCAACCTTGCACTCCCGCGGCCTGAGCCGACTTCATCCACTCGGTCTTGTCTTCAATGATTTCGTGGGTTGTGTGAAAACTCGCGGTCTTCTGCACCATGGCCCCAACCGAGCAGTACTTCTCCTCGGACAGACGGATGGCCTCCTCCAGCGCCGCCACGTCAAGTTCAAAGCCAGTGACCACATGGTGGATTCGCACTGCCGTGAACACCTGGGGTGGGCGCTCCGCTTGATCGGCCTCGACCCGCACCTCGTAACCGGTGACTTTTTGGTGATACTTCTGGCGCAGGATGGTGACGACGTCGAACGCCGTGCACCCGGCCAATCCGGCGGCGACCAGTTCAATCGGCTTAGGGCCAGTACCTCCGGCTGCATCATCCAAGAGCAGGTGATGGCCGCTTCCGGTCTGGGCCACAAATTGGCGTTGCTGTTTAAGTGGTTGAGTCAGTTCGACTTTGGCTGTGATCATGGCTGCCTCCTGCTGCTTCTATCGACGAAGCACACGAATAAATGCAGGAAGTCGGATTTTGTTACAGAGAAAACTTTGAGTATCAAGTGCCTCGCGAGCTCAGTGCCTCTCCTTGCAGGCTGTATGATCAGGAATTGATAATGCGGAGAGAAGTCCAATGAGTCTTCCTATCAAACTTCGCCCGATACTCCTTATCTCTATCTGTGGGACCGTCGCCATTGCACTGGCATCTGCTGCCCTCGCTTATCAGGCGAGCCTCATTCCGGCCTCGCGCCTGATCAATCCCGACGAACTGCTCAAGATTCTTCAGTCTCCCAAAAGCGAGAAACCGCTAATGATTCAAGTGGGTTCCCACGTCCTCTACACCCAGGCTCACATCCCCGGCTCGGAATACATTGGCCCGGCCTCCAGTGAGACTGGTTTGCAGTCCTTGCGGAAGCGAGTGGAATCCTTGCCACGAAGCAAGTTCATCGTTCTGTATTGCGGGTGCTGCCCGTGGAGCCACTGTCCGAACGTCAAGCCTGCGGACGATGCGTTGCATGCGATGGGCTTCACCGTTGTGAAAATTCTTTATATTGCGGACAACTTCGGGGCAGATTGGGTCGAGAAGGGCTATCCGGTTGGCAAGGGAGACTAGGGATCTGATCGTTTCCTGGCTGGGGTCGGCATATTGAAGAAACGGATTCTCCTGGGCTTAGCATTGATCGCAATAGCGGGACTTTATTTCAGGACCCGTCATCATGGCGCGCCCACCGGCACGAGAGGCAAGGGTATCGCGGAACAATCCCTGGCCCCCGATTTCTCTCTTCCCGGTTTAACGGGACAAAAGCTGGATCTCTCATCCTATCGGGGCAAGGTCGTCCTTCTGGACTTCTGGGCAACGTGGTGCGATCCGTGCCGCGACGAGATTCCACATTTCGTCGAACTCCAAAATAAATACGGTGGCGAAGGCTTGCAGATCATTGGCGTTTCCATGGACGACGGACCGGAACCTGTGCGCGATTTCTACCAGCGGTTCAAGATGAATTATCCGGTAGTAATGGGCAATGCCAAGATTGGCGAGCTTTACGGAGGAGTTCTGGGATTGCCAATCGCTTTCCTTATAGGACGCGATGGCCGTATCTACTCCAAGCACATTGGCGCTACCGACATCGGAGTCTTTGAAAGTGAAATCACAACCTCGCTGCGGCCGAAATGAAACTCCAGCGCACCAAGGCCCGCGGGAGACTGGTTCCGTTAACCGGTCGTCCTGGATAGGGCGCTCCGATACTGCTGCAGCAGTTCCTTCCGCAGTTTGCTCGCTGTAGAGCGATTCGGGGCTTGATTCGGCGACCGGCGACAATTGTCTATTGTTGCCTCCAAGCTGGCGAGAAAGGCTTGGCAGGGTCCACAACCGTCCAGGTGCTTCTCCAGTTCGTCGCACAGGGAATCGTCGAACTGCTCGTCCAAATAGTTCGAAAGTTCCGCAAACATCGCCTTACACCGTGGAGGCCTGGATTTTTCGGAGGCTGTCGCTCGCGATCTGACAGACTCGACCGCCCCGCTGAGGCGCGGCTTCCGTGTCTTCATCAGTTCCTTTCGAACGAACAACCTGGCGCGGTGCAGACGAACTCTCACCGTGCCAGAACGCAGTCCGGTGATCTCTGCGACCTCTTCGTCGGTCAGTCCCTCCATATCACGAAGCACCAAAACAATGCGGTATTGTGGCGGCAGTTTCTGAATTGCGTCTCGCAGCCGTCCGGCTTCCTCACTCCGAATGGCGAATGCTTCGGGGTTGATGCCGCCATTCGTTCCCAGTTGCTCAAGTTCCTTCCGATCCGGCATGAGTCCTTCCAAAGAGAGATCTGGATTCGGCGCAAACTTGCTCCGGCGCCTACTCATCAGGCAGCGGTTCTTTGCCACCTTATAGAGCCACACCACGAGCGCTTTGGGGCTGTCGAATTTGGGCAGGTGTGGGACCGACTTGAGCAGCACTTCTTGCATCGTATCTTCCGCGTCCTCGCGCTGGCCGCAGACCCGCATACTGAACGAAAACACGGTATTTTGGAGCAGCGCCAGAGCCTGCTCCAAAGCGGCATCGTCACCCCGCTGCAGGAGTCGCACGGCTTGTTCTATCTCAGAGCGCATTGGCGTAAATGTAGCAAACTTCAGGCCGATTCTGAACCGACGTTAGCGCGAGCGACGCGCGCACCTGGCAAGAGAAGCGACAGAATCAGCCACCCTCTGAATCTACTATTCCATGTCAAACGCCAGCCATTGAAATCCTCCTCCCCTCTCCACCTGTAGTACGACCGGATCATGTGGCTTGATCTGCGTCAGAGCCGCCCGGAGGGAACTCAACGAGTCGATCGATACTTGGTTCACGCTGTGGATAACATCTCCAGTCTCCAGGCCAGTCTCGGAACTCATGACTCCCGCCACTCGTCCCACCACGACAACTCCCGAAGGATTGCGGAGTGTGCCCAACATAGAACGCACCTGATCGTTCAAACTGAGTGCGAGTACCCCCAGTCGGGAAACCAAGCTGTCGCGTGAATTGACTAAATCAGGCAAGGCGTCCAGCGGATCTTTCATTTCAATCGCGGGAATGAAAAGTGTCTTCCTTTCGGTCCCACGAAGAACTTCGAGCTTAATCACTTCATCTAGAGGATGGAGATAGAGAGCAGCAGTAAAGGCTGGCAGCGTGCCGATGAGGCGGCCATCCGCTCTGAGTACAATGTCCCCGACCTTTAGCCCAGCCGCCTCTGCAGGACCTCCCGGCGTTACGTCATCGATTACTACCCCCCAATTTTGCGCAAGCCCCAATCCTTTGGCCAAGCTGCCAGTGATCGTTTGGGCTCCTGCCTTGACCTCGATGCGGTGCACGTGCCCATACTTGCGCAGATTCTCGTACACGAAATGCACGATCCGTGCCGGGATCGCAAATCCTAGTCCCTCGCTTCCGCCAGCTGCGGAGAGAATGAAGGTGTTAATCCCTACTACATAGCCATCGGTATCCACCAGCGGGCCGCCGCTATTTCCTGGGTTGATCGGAGCATCGGTTTGAATGTAAACCATCGGACGGCTCGGATCTGCCTGCCTCGCAACTGAACTCACTACGCCCATGGTCACCGAGTTCTCCAGTCCCTCGGGACTGCCCAGGGCGAACACAAGTTGACCTTGATGCACAGGACGGCGGTTGCCCAGCGAAAGCGTGGGCAGCCCAGTCTGATCAATCTTGATTAGGGCAAGGTCTGTTTCTTTGTGGAGACCTATGAGTCGTGCCTCCACAATCCGCTGCTTGCCCACGGGCGAAATCTGGTCGGGAAAATCCACGGAAGGCACGGCAAGAGCCACGTGGATGCGCTGTGCCCCCTCGACCACATGAGCGTTTGTCATGATGTAGCCGTCAGGGTCCACGATCAATCCTGAACCAATGGCATGTTCGCGGGTTATGAGCGCCGTTTGACTACGATTACTTTCTTCCAGGGGACCATAGCCCGTAACCAGAATTTGAACCACCGCAGGAGAAATCCTGGCTGTAAGCTGCTCGATCGCCGAATTAAGTTGCTGCAGCACCGGGGCTGGTTCTGCTGGGCGGGTTCCACTCAGCTTTGCTTTGTCGATGTCAGACTTTGCCGTTGTAGAATCCGCAGCGACCGGGATCTCCGACGTTGACTGTTGGCCAAAGCTCGGCGCCCAGCAGAAGCAGGCAGCAAGAACAAGAAGTGGAACTTGGAACAGCCTTCTCGCACCGCAAGTTGGGAAGAGCATAGCGATACACTCCTTGAAACCCTTCGAATCGTCTTACGACTGAGATCATGATTGCGCTTTAGTAGCGTAAAAGCTACCGTCTGTCTCGATTCCGAATACCGTGGCCAGGCGAAAGTGCTGATGGGTGGCGGCACTCCTCGATGCCGTGAGAAGGTCTGGTCGAACTGGAAGGATTATTCGGCGAGTTAGGCGGACCCGATGAGGCTGTAGAGCAAGATTGAGAACACGATCACTGTGAAAACCACGTACATGCGGTCGCGCTCTTTGGCAAACCCAAATATTGAAAATGCAACTCGCGCTACGGGAGTCGCGATCAACAGCAAGAGACCCAACTGGATGATTCCCCGGCCTCGCAACGCCAATGTGTCGCGGATGATTCCGCGAACGCCTCGAAGGTCTGCCGGTTCGCCGCGGAACACACCGAAATCCATGGGGGAGCGACCATGCCGAAGGAGATAGATCACGCCGCCAATCAATACGACCAGCGCTGACAGAAGTACTCCGGTACGTAGCAGGTTTCCGAGAATGTTTTCAATCCGTTGATCCGTCCAGCTTCGTTTGGGAAGCACCTAGATCCTCCCGGAGAGCCCGTTATAGAGCATCTCAATCGCTAAGAGAACGATCACCAAGCTGAACCCGAGACGCAGCCATTTTGTATGCACTTTGATCAGAATCCTGGCGCCCAACAATGAGCCGGCGAGAACGCCTAGCATCAGAGGCATGACAAGTCCGGGATCAATGTACCCGCGGTTCAGATACACACCCGCGCTCGCAGCGGCGGTGACTCCGATCATGAAATTGCTTGTAGTTGTTGAAACTTTGAACGGGATTTTCATCGCTTGGTCCATGGCAAGAACCTTCATTGCGCCGGACCCGATGCCGAGCAGTCCTGACAGCGCGCCTGCGCCAAACATGACAGCCCAACCAGTCGGTACATGTTGCACGTTGTAACTTCGAGGACCATCCGCATCAGGAAAACTGCCGTTCAAGCGCAACCGGGTAGCAAGCGGATCGGGTGGGACTTCGCGTTCAGCCTGAGATCGAGGTTTCCGGGAAAAGTATGCGGAAAACAGCAGGACAACTCCAAAGATTATTGCAATTACATGCGTTGATGCTCTTGCCGCCAGGTGTGCGCCGACAATTGCCCCCAGGGTGGTCGCGATTTCGAGGAACATTCCAATTCTGATATTCGAGAAACCCTCTTTCACGTAAGCTGCCGCCGCGCCCGAGGAGGTGGCAATCACTGACACGAGCGAGGCGCCGATGGCGTAGCGGATGTCCACCTTGAAAAACAAGCTAAGCAGCGGTACGAGGACAACGCCTCCACCCAAACCGGTTAAGGCTCCTACGAGGCCCGCGATTAGTGAACTCCCGCATACCAGCAGGCTAAACTCAAGGATGGTCATAGAATCCCTTCACTCGTTGAAGAACCGGACACCTTGAGGGCTCGAAACGTCCTCCGTTGTTCCTTTATTTATTGGGAATCAGCTTAATGTCGAGTTTGAACTTTCCTGGATCTGACAATATCGGCGATTGTGGTGTTTTCCAGAATGTTGGCGGTCGCATCCCTCACATCGAGAAACACCCGGTAGAGTGCCCGATGGCTCTTATCTCGCGCAATTAGAGTCCGTAGTTGATCTGCATCGCCAAATGGCGCGAGCGGACCATCCATCAGGCGGATGACCTCGCTGAGGCGGATGTCGGCTGGTGGGCGGCGCAGCTTGTAGCCTCCTCTCGCACCACGTTCGCTATCGAGAATCCGCGCATGCTTGAGCTCAATCAGAATCAGTTCAAGGAACTTCGGAGGTAAGCCTTCCGCCTGTGCGATATCCCGGACTTTGATAGCGCCTTCTTCGTGATGCCGTGCAAGCATTGTGATGGCTTGCAGCGCATAGAGTCCTTTTTGCGAGATCTTCATGCTTCTGCAGACTCCGTCATCTCCCCGGCATGAATCAGCATGCGCTAAGTTTATAGGAACATTGCCAAATCTAGACTGGGCCGGGCTTAGGCGCAGTCGAGCATTCGACTCCTTTCCGGCTGGTGAGCCTGAGTTGTTCTGCATGAGGCAACCTCGCCTATAACCGCGCTTGCGGGTTCAACGTTTTCAAAATAATCTGTCTGATGATCGGTATTTGACGAGCCCGCAACGTCAGCCTCAGAGGGAACGCCTTCGCCTGTCTTTAGCGCTCGTTCAGTAGCTATTTGTTGGACTCTGCGACGCCGCGTCAACTCGCTGCCCAGCACGAACAACAAGGACGTTATCGAAGACAACAAGTAAATTCGGTCGCGCTCCCAATCCAGCTCCACGAGAGAAACAATCAAACACACAAGTAACAAGACTCGTTTCATACGTTCCATATGGTTGCCTTTCGCTGACTCTGCGAACTCCTTCGCATCCCGAATCGCGCATAACGGAGTACAAAACGAGAGCAGCTTCATGGCGCAGTTTCGATTACGCGCAAGAGCATGCCGCTGCCCCCTGGTACTTTCACATTGCCCTTGGTGGACCGCAGCGTGATCTGGCCAACCGGATCAGAGCGACCTGCATGCGCAAGACGCAGGTTCGGCAAATCGTACAGACCGCATGCATCGGAGGAGAAGACCCACAAGGCCTGCAACTGATCATTCCCATCGACCTCGCCGCGACATTTCAGGCCGGGCTTAGCGGCAACATGAACCAGCACGGCACTGCCAAGCACAGAATTTCCAACGACATTCGACCCGTTCGCCACAACGCCCCCGCGATAGACAACCTCTCCTCCGATCTGATCAGTGGTCCATTCGTTTTCGGAAGTTCCTCGATCCGGGCCGCTCTCCGGAACCTGTGCTTCGGATACATCCATCATGGTCGCCAGTGCTCTCAAGTTCGTTGTAATTGGTATATGGCGTTTTCCAATTTCCAGTGTGTCGAAGCGCAACGAGAGGTCTGCCATCCTTCCGTTAACCGCGGGTCCGGCAGATACAATATGTCCGATGACTTTCGCACCAGCATGAATCTTGCGTCCTCCTAGCAATGGCACATCCTGCATAACTCGGGCACTGATTTGCTCCCCCGCTCGCGCCTTGTCGGAGCGCAGCGAAGAATTCAACTGAACCGGCAGGATGGTTCCCACAGGAATCTTGTCCTGCCCAAACAATTGCGTCGAAAATGCGATTAGAGTGACGAACAAAAACTGTTTCATAATGAACCTCCCGGGTTACGTCATAAGCGACGCCTCGTTTCTGTGATCGTTATTTTCCCAACCATTTGAGGTCTCCGCCCCGCATCTTCACAAGAGGCTCACGATCTCGTAGAAAGCAGCAGGACCGTTCTCGTAGGGATCGATTCCTAGGAAAATGATCCTGCCGCCTGCAAAAGCACGACGACTTTCGTTTTCGTGCCTATCACCTCCGATGTCGTTCCTTTCAACTGCCGCATCTCGAACCTCATTTGCTCCCACCGCCGAACGCGTAACCAATCGAGACGCCATAGCGAACTAGATGGCTCGAACTGAATTCTTCGTTGTTGTTTATGAGGTACAGTCGCATCTCCGGCCGAACAAAGAAATTTCCGTACGGGTAGAATCGAATGCCTCCGCCAAAGTCACCCATGAAGTGGTTACTGCTCACGTAATTGGTGCAGTTCCCATAAAAATCGCAGTTGTTGTAACTGTTCGAGTAGAAGCGAATGCTCTCTCCACCGATTCCTGCCAGCGCCTCAGCTCCAACGTATTTGCTGAAACGTCGCGCGTACATGGCGTTAGAGTCATAGAACAGCGGGCGGTAGGGGAGTTGTCCGCCATACATGCCCTGGCTCCCTCTCCAGTTCACTTCGGCCTGCACTCCAACGTTCCCCTTCCAGAACGGCTTGAAGAGAACATCTCCATTGAATCCCACAAACGCACCACCGCCCTCAGTCGGCAGAAAGGTTCCGCCACTGAAACTGTTGCTAGGCGAGGCAAGTGATCCTCCTGCGAAAGCAACGTCGATCTGTTGAGCCCGGGCTAGCGCGGCGAAAGAACAAATCCAACACGTAACTGCAACTGCAATGAGCCTTACCATGTGCCCTCCATTAGTAATCATTAGTCCAGAGCAATTGCCTCCTGTTCGGCCCCCGTTTTTCATATCTGTTCGCCGCCTCCCGATAACCAACGTTGAGAGAGCGAACTGGCAGCCGGAACCATGGCTAGGTCAAAGTCGATGGTTACGCGGCTGCCAGTCGGGGGCGCGCCTTCAAAACCGTGGTAGTCCTCACCTAAGCCGGTAGGGGTTAGTGTTTGAGATGTCACCGCGACCGTCTTGCCAGTGCACGAAGGACCCGCATACCCAATCTTGAAAACAGTGGCCGGCTCAAACAACACACGCGGCAGAAAGAATCGGAAGAACGCGGTGAACCATGCCGCAAGAAAAGCAGCCACGCAGCTCCAAACAAATCTGCGGCGCCGCCGGTCCATGGCGGTGTTCGTCGGCCCGATGGAAGGTACACCGGCTGCGGCTGCCGCTTTCGAAGTCCCGATTGCCGGAGTGCCGACGTATTGCGTGGGGTCGGGCCTGGAGGCCGATTGAGTTGCGGTCGCGACGAGCGCCTGTTGTCTAGATTGGCTTTTTCCTTGCACGTCTTCCACCGCTGTTTTGTCAGGCACCCTCTTACCCTTTTCTGCGATCGGTCCGAACAACCTCAACGTGTCGACCACAAGAATCCGTTATCCCGCACGCCTCGACGTAACAGTTGCCGGTATCGGAGTCCTCGTCGACAAGCTAGCTCCGATCTTCCCTTCGAGTTCTCTTTGACATCGGAGGCAGAATTGCGTCCACGGCAATGCTTGCAGCCTCTGATCCTGAATTTCGTCACCGCACCCTACGCATATTCCGAAGGAGCCATCAGAGATTCTCTTCAGTGCCGCTTCAATTAGGCGCAAAACGGTCCTTCTCTGGCTGCTTCGCTCGTACAAAGACTCCTTTGACACACTGATGACGCACCGGTCCGCGCTGTCTTGTGTAGTGTCGGCATCCAGGGACCGTGCCTCCTGCTCCAGACGGCGCAGGAACTGCAAGGTCTCATGGCGCTGAAGTTCAAGCTTTTGTTTGAGCTGGTTAATTTGGATTTCTTCCATCGTCGTTTTCCTTATGGCCGTGCTCTTCAGAACGTTTTATGAAGACCTTGTCCTTCGTTAACTAATTGCAATTTGGGAGCGCGGACGAGATCGCATCTGACGAGTCACAGAGATGCCTCCGCAACACTCGTTTGTGGGAGACGATCCAGATGCCGTCGCCATTGGCCACATAAAGCAGGCTGCGTGCATCGTCACGCACCATACTCGTGACGCCATCGAAGGTCTCGAGCGTACGCGGATGAACTGGATCGCTTATATTCAACACGCGAACCGACTCTGGAGTGTTGCTCGCGCCGGGACCGGCGTGTTGATCTTCCATCGAGTGGGATGGGCTCGCGTCGGTTGACTTCTCCGGCGTTTCTGAAAGGGCGAGCCCCGAGTTCAGCAGGGTCAGGTTTCCCTGAGACACGTGGTTAACAACTCTTGGTTGGTTTGGTTTTGTTACATCGATAACTATGAAATCTGATTGCGAAGACTCCCGTACGTACAGGTAATTGTTCCTGCCCAGCTCGATGGTCGGAGAAATAACGGCAAATCGCCGAGGAGACGAGGAAAATGTCGAGAGAGAATTCTGTTGTGGCGGTGTATCACACCCATACGGAAGCGGATCAAGCAGTGAAGGAGCTTCAACGCGGCGGGGTTGACCTGCACAAACTGTCGATCGTTGGCAAAGGCTATCACACGGATGAGCAGGTGGTGGGCTACTACAATACCGGCGACCGAATGAAGTATTGGGGCAAGGTCGGCGCGTTCTGGGGAGGTTTCTGGGGACTCTTATTTGGCTCTGCTCTTTTCATCATTCCTGGGCTCGGTCCAATCCTAGCGGCGGGACCGGTAGTGGCGTGGATCGTGGCAGGGTTGGAAGGTGCGGTGGAGGTAGGAGCGCTGGGTGCCCTTGGAGCTGGCCTCTTCAGCATAGGGATTCCCAAGGACAGCATCGTGAAGTACGAAACTGCACTCAAGACAGATCAGTTTTTACTGATCGTCCACGGGACGGCTGCGGAGGTAGCACGAGCAAGGGACATCATCCAGACCACGCATCCCGCCCACTTCGCGCAGCACTCAGGGGATGAGGCAGCGGTAGCAGCTTAGTATTCCTGAAACATGGCGTGGGCAAGGCTGTAAGCCTTGCCCATAGTTATGTATTTGTGCCGAATCGTGCTGACAATCCCCTATGGATCTAAATCGGAAATCCCAGTTAAGCCACAAACTAAAGGAGCGCCAATCATGAATTCAGGAACATCTCGTAGTGTCTTAAAAAGTTGCCGCTGTCGTCATCTCACTACTAACTTTTGCCGGTATGCTCAGGGCAGCAGAACCGACAGCATCAGTCGAGGGCGTTGTCACAAAAATGGATCGTTCCGCGAAAACCGTGGTGGTTAAGGCTACTGACGGAACCGAACACACCATACATCTCGTGGGCCGGACCGTGGTGCATGGCGGAAACGAGACCTACAAGGGGGCCGAGAAGGCAGGGCGCGATCTTCGGAAAGTTTCCCAGGTTGTGGTGCACTATACAAAACAGGGCGCAGACGAGACCGCTGAGGAGATCGACCACATCGGCAAGGATGGACTGAAGACGAGCGAAGGCTCCATTACCAAGTTTGACCGCGCAGCCCGGACAATGACCGTAAAAGTTTCCGATGGAACCGAGCAAACCTATCGGTTGACCGAACATGCAGCCGAAGATGCCGGAAAAGAAACAGAGGATGCAGCGAAAAAGTCGGCCCACGCAGTCGTGTACTACACGGAAGAAGCGGGCCACAAGGTCGCCCACTTTTTCAAGACCAATTAACTTTGGTTGGTCAGGCATAGTTCCGTTTGTTCCTGCGGATTCGACCGTAAGCGCGGCGCTGCCATTTGTGAGCAAGCGTGCTCACTCTCGCCCGGTCCATCCGACGTACTCTGCGAAGAGAGCTATATAAATGGATCCCTCCAAGCCCGCAAACGCCAAGCCTCCTGACATTGCCTCCGCACCTATTCCCGACACGCTCGCGGCGCTCCACGTCAACCCCGACACCGGACTCACGCAGGCGGAGGTAGATGTCAGCCGGAAGCAACACGGCTACAACGAAGTGGCCCAGAAGAAGGAGCACCCGGTCCTCAAATTCCTCCGGAAATTCTGGGGAATCTCGGCGTGGATGCTCGAACTGATCATGGTGCTGTCGGCGGTGCTCAGGAAATATCTCCGACCTCGCTGTGGTGGGCGCGCTGCTGGTTGTCAATGCCGTGTTGAGCTTTATGCAGGAGCACCGGGCCGCCGGTGTCGTTGAAGCACTGCGGAAGCGCTTGCAGGTCAGTGCGCGTGTCCGGCGCGATTCGAACTGGCAGGTCATTCCCGCACGGGAACTGGTTCCCGGCGACATTGTCCGCGTGCGTCCCGGCGACATCGTCCCGGCGGACGTGAAACTTCTCACGGGAGCATTGAGCGTCGATCGAGTCGGCGCTCACCGGCGAATCGAAAGACGCGGACAAGGCGCCCGGCGAAGTGCTCTCGTCGGGGTCCATCGTCCGGCGGGGCGAAGGCAACGGCGTGGTGATGCTGACCGGGGCGAAGACCTACTTTGGCCGCACCACGGAACTTGTGCAGGAGGCGCGTCCGAAGCTTCACATCGAAGCGGTCGTGGCCAAGGTCGTCCGCTGGCTCTTCGTCATCGTCGGCGCTGCTGATAAGCGTGGTAGTCGTGCTGTCGCTGATCCGCGGCGCGCCGCTCATCGAGATGGTTCCGCTCATGCTCGTCCTGCTCATGAGCGCGGTGCCGGTCGCTCTTCCAGTCATGTTCACGGTCACCATGGCCCTCGGGTCGAAGGAACTGGCCAAGCGCGGTGTGCTGGTCACCCGCCTTAGCGCCTCGGAGGATGCCGCGACGATGAATGTGCTCTGCGTGGACAAGACGGGCACAATCACGATGAACCAACTCGCCGTCACCGGCGTGATCCCGCTGGAGCACGCGACAGAAGCCGACGTGCTGTTCGCCGGCGCTCTCGCGTCGCAGGAAGCCAACCAGGACCCGATTGACCTCGCGTTCCTAGCTGCGGCAAAGGAACGGCACGTCTTCGACAACCTCCCCAAGGCCACACCTGTCTCTTTCGCACCGTTCGATGCGAAAAACCGGCGGACGGAAGCCGTGGTCGAGCAGAACGGACAGCGGCTGCGCGTGATGAAGGGTGCCGTGCGCACCGTCGCCGAAGCCTGCGGACTCCAGCCCCCGGCGATCGAGGCGTTGGAGGCGCGGGTCAACGAATCGGCCGCCGAAGGGCTATCGGACGCTGGCAGTGGCACGCGGCCCCGAGACGGGCTACCCCCGCATTGCTTGGATTGGTGTCGCTGTATGATCCGCCCCGGCCGGATGCAAAGCAACTGATCGCCGAACTCGAAGGCTTGGGCGTTCCGGTAAAGATGCTCACTGGCGACGCACTGCCGGTGGCGCGTGAGATCGGCAAGGGAGTCGGGTTGCCTAACATCCGGCGCGTTGCCGACCTGAAGGCTGCGGGCGCTCTGGCCAGCAACAATGCAGTCGACTTGTTGGCGGGCGCCGATGGTTTTGCCGAGGTCTATCCCAGAGGACAAGTACATCGTTGTACAGCACCTCCAGGCCGTCGGGCCATGTGACCGGCATGACGGGCGATGGCGTCAACGATGCGCCCGCCCTTCGCCAAGCCGAAGTGGGAATCGCCGTCAGCACCGCGACCGACGTGGCCAAGGGTGCCGCGAGCGTCGTCCTGACCGAACCGGGGTTGACGAACATTGTGGCGCTGGTCGAGCAGGGACGGACAATTTACCAACGCATTCTGACCTGGATCATCAACAAAATCAGCCGGACGATCCTGAAGGCTGCGTTTGTGGCCATCGCGTTCGTGGTGACCGGGAAGTTCGTGGTCTCCGCCTTTGCGATGCTGCTGCTGGTCTTCATGACGGACTTCGCGAAGATCTCCCTTGCCACCGACAATGTTCGGCCATCCAAGAAACCGGAAACATGGAACATCGGAGGCTTCATCACCGTCTCCGTGGTGCTTGGTATCGCGATGGTCGCCGAAACGCTCCTCTTACTATTGTGGATCGGCTGGTCGCATTTTGGTTTAGCAACCGACGACAATGCGCTCTACACCTTCAGCTTTCTTATGCTGCTTTACTTTGCCGTGTTCTCCGTCGTGTCCGCACGGGAGCGCGGCTGGTTCTGGGCGTCCCTGCCCAGCAAGACCTTCCTGTTGGCCCTCGCGGCCGATGCGCTCACGGGTACCGTCCTGACGTTCGTGGGTCTCCCGGGACTCAAGCCTTTGCCCTGGTGGCAGACGGTCGCGGTCTTTGTTTATGCGATGGTCACTTGCCTCGGCTTGAACGACGCCGTGAAGGTCGCGATGATCAAATGGCGCGTTCCGAACGCTGTGGCCAAAAGGACGGAGGATGTGACCCCACAGATCGCCAAACGCGCCTATGAACTGTACGCGAAGCGAGGCCGCCAGGACGGTCGAGCAGTTCAGGACTGGGAGCAGGCCGAGCACGAGATTCGGAAGGACCAGGTGGGCCAGGGAAAGCCTGAGTCAAAGGCTTCCTAGACCCCACGAGTACTCAGCGCAACTCACGTACCTCATGGCCAATTCCTTTACGCGAGTTCCATCCTGATCGGCGTACCCTGGCTTGCCATTATTGGACTCGTGATTCTCGCCTACTACGGCGTTTACTTTTTTTCCATGAGGGGCGATCAGGGCGTGACGCCCGTAGTTCTGGCTCTGGCGATACGCTGCTCGCATCCGTCGCTTTCATCTACAGTAATAACTTCACCCTGATGCTGTCGCCCGAGCGCTGGCTCGACCTCTATCACAACGGAGCCAACGGCTGGAACTTGAATTGGTCCGAACCTTCCCTCCTGCCTCGCTACCTTCATTTTGTGTTTGGCGCCTTGGCAATCTCAGGACTCGGCTTGGCAGTGCTCGGTTTGCGCCAGAAGGAAGACGGATATCGCGGCTGGCTCATCGAACAAGGAACTGTTCTCTTTACCGCAGCTACTGTGGTCAATTTTGGTGCTGGCTTCTGGTTCCTGGCGAAATTGCAAGGTCCGGCCCGCCTGGCCTTTGTCGGGGGCAACGGCCTGGGAACCGCATTGTTAGGAATTGGACTGCTTCTGCCGCTGGCTGCGGTTGCGCATCTGGTCATGGCGAAATCCAACAAGTCTCCGAAGCGGCAAGTCGTGATCGGAGTAAGCTGCGGCCTGCTGACCGTGGGAGTGATGATCGCCATGCGCGACCTGCTGCGGAACTTTGCCCTCGCACCCTACTTCAGCCCAAACCAACTGCCGGTCGCGCCGCAGTGGAGCATTATTGGACTTTTCGTACTTCTCTTCGTAGCCGGGTTGGGGACGTTGGGCTATATGCTTCGCAAGGTCGCCATTGCAACTAGGAAGATGACGTCGTAAAGCATAACGACCTCTGCCCTAGCGGCAGAGGTCGGGGCGTTTTTGCTCACACTTGGACCTAAATGGACTACTGTTGGACCCAGAACACTCATGCTGTGTGCTTGAGCCGAAGGCAAACCGCCAGTAACTCACCGATCAGTCGAGCCTTGCTGCAGATTCAACGCAACCCCTCGAAGTCACACTTGGCCTTCACACGGCAGAGGCCTCAGCCTCAATAGAGTTGTCTCTCATGCATGACATTTGGTGAACCTATCTTTTCAGTTTTAGAACGGAAATCGGGATCGACCGAGTTTTACAGTGATTCGAGGTGCGGGGATCCGTATGAAGCGATTGGTTATTCACCGAGAACCTGAAACCAACTCTGCTCGAACAGCGGAAACCGCCCCAGCACCTCACTCGCACGGGGTCAAAGCCTGACGGATCAATCGATGCTCTGCTACAATTCATTGACGGGGCAGGGACAGCTGCTCTGGGTTGGTGCTTGCCTGCAGCACAGTTTTGGACGGCGGTTTAGCTTGGTGTCCATGGTGTCCATTAACCTCAGAATTTGGTTCTACGGGGTTGAACAGGGCGATGCAGGCGAAACGATTGAACGTGAGGAAAGCCAGTAAATACGCGGGTTTCCAATAACGGTAAGAAAACAAAGAGGGGACGTAGTTCAGTTGGTTAGAACGCTGCCCTGTCACGGCAGAGGCCGCGGGTTCGAGTCCCGTCGTCCCCGCCATTCTTTTCAAGTGAGTTGGAAGGAATGGCACCCAAAAATCCAACCCACAATTCAACCCACAGCATCATTGCACCGCTCTGTGCTCGATGCCCACCGCATTCAGGAATTCGCC
The DNA here is from genome assembly GCA_963781635.1 of uncultured Acidobacteriaceae bacterium. GTDB lineage: Bacteria > Acidobacteriota > Terriglobia > Terriglobales > Acidobacteriaceae > Sulfotelmatobacter. The sequence goes on along the minus strand of CAWAFZ010000003.1, from coordinate 1,945 downwards.
CTGCGCGGAGAGTGTCTCATCGCTGTCTTCCTGCGTGTACAGATCGAGCGTCGTCTGAATTTTGCGTGACGCAGGATTCCCTGCACAGTTTTCGGTTCGACCTTCGCCTTGTTCACCAGCCAGTTGCTTAAGCTGTGACGAAGATTGTGAAGTCCGAACCGCTGTCCGTCCTCAATGTGCACTCCGGCCTTTATTTGCTGCCGGCCGCAGATGGTCGGCGACGAAGTCGAAGCGCAGAGCGGTTACCCCTGCTTCGTCAACGGACGGGAAAACGAAATCGTTCCTTGCGGTAGGGGCGTTCGCCGTTGCCATGCGCGAAGATGCTCGGCAAGTACCGGATGCAGCGGAACATATCCGTCCGACGCTTCGGTTTTCGTCTCTCCGTCTTCGCCCTTTGCCCATCGCTTTGAAATCCGAATCCTTCCCTCATCCCAGCAGTGTCCGACCAGCGCAGCGCCAGTATCTCCGACGCACGAAGCGCCGTCGCGGCACAGGTGAGCACCAGCGTGTAATGAAGAGGAGAGGAAAAGGATTTCAGAATCGCCGAGCGGTCTGGGCAGGCGTGATGATGATCGCGCGGTAGTTGGTCTTGGACCGCGTCTCGACGTGCTGGACGGGGTTCTTCGCGACGTGCTCATGCCGGATGCCGATCTTGTAGACGCGGTGCATGAGCCCCTTATCTTTGCTAATCGTTGTCCAGGCAAGTCATTTTCTCGTTGAGGGATTTCAGCCACTTCTGAATTTCAAGCGGCTTGATGTCCTCGGCGATGCGCTCACCCCATCGCTCGATGAGGTAGTCGCGGACATAGTGCTCAACGATGGGGATCGTGGTTGCTGACTTCGGGCGCTTACGGCATCCTCCCGAAATCCGACTTTAAGGTAGTGCTCGGCAAGAGCGTCGAAATGGATGCGCGTGTCTTCGGCCTCTTCGTTGATCCGGACGAGAAGCCGATCGGCTTCCCGTCGCGCATCGTTTACCTTGGGAAAGTCGCGCACAAACCCGACAACCTTGATGTGCTCGACGCGACGTTCTGCCGAAGTGACCCGGTAACGCAACACCCACGTCTCTCCTGCCTTGCGCGGTACTTTTTTCAAACTGCCTCGCTGATAAGACATCTAGAGTCCTTTCAGCGAGAACCGCCAAGGTTGGATGCAGGATCGCACATTTCCCGCGATTTTGGGATCGCTGTTTTCGTGATAGCTGCTATGAGTTCGGAAAGCCTGAACGCCCAGCGCTTACGCCGTGCTGTGGCGTCGAGCGGGTAAGCTCCGGCGATGCCCATTCGGGCAAGCGCGAGGAGCTTACGGCGGTTGATGGGTACGAATTTCAGTGCCTCATCTGGCGAGACAAGCGGTTCGGGCGTCATAGGCACCTCACTCCGTTTTGCGATTGAGCATCATATGCGTACTTCCGCATGAGTCATTCCATTCGGCGGCGAGCTGGGCCGCGAAGGGCGTGAACGTGAAGCCGGTAGGCAGGCATTTTTCTCCGATCACCTTATCGGCCGTAAAGTGCAGAACGCCATTCTGGGCGGTGCCCGATAAAATAGCCGAGGTTTTGTAGGCGTAAGCCATCACCTGCCCGATATTCCTTGGCTTTCGTATGCCGGTCGCCATCGGGGCGTAGTAGCAGCTCTCCGTGATGTCACCGAGATAGTGATTGAGCTTGCCAGGGTCTTCCTTCGCGACGAACATCAAGGAGCAGATCCCGCGATCCAGGATGAGTTCCTGGCCGACCCAGAAGCCCATCAGCGGCTTCGCCTGTTCTGCCTGTTGCTGCTCATCGGCAGTGACGGGAATGGCGGGAGAGGGCTTCAGCGTCTCCGGCGCGGGTTGAGGCGAAGGTTGTACCGCTGCTGCCGGGTGCCCTGCCGTCATAGCGGTATGAACTTGTATGCACAACGGTCGGCAGGAACCACAAGCACCGCCAGGATTGCGACGGCAA
>CAWAFZ010000002.1:0-504614 GCA_963781635.1 uncultured Acidobacteriaceae bacterium | reverse complement strand
GGCCGGGAGTCAAACCCGGATTTGCAGCTTCGGACGCTGCCGTGTTGTTCGGTTACACTACCCACCCATCTGGAACTCGCGCCGGGAATCCAACCCGGATCTCTTCGTTAGGACCGAAGCGTCATCATGCCTTAGACCACGCGAGCCTAACTAATGTGGAGGGGATGCAGAGAATTGAACTCTGATCTCAAGGTTCGTAGCCTTGCGCCCTCATCCGTTGGACCACATCCCCACATTGGAAGCGGCAGAGAGATTTGAACTCTCATCGTCCGAGGTAGAAGCTCGGAGCATTGATCCGTTATGCTATGCCGCCTCTTTGTTGCTACTTGGTGCGGGATGTGGGAATCGAACCCACTTCGTCTCGCTTAAAAGGCGAGTGCATATCCATATCTGCCAATCCCGCAAATCTGGTGGGTGACGCTGGAATCGAACCAGCCTGGTCTCGCTTAAGAGGCGAGTGCATCAGCCATCTCTGCCAGTCACCCATGTTCAACATCAAAATGGTGCAGGATGTTGGAATCGAACCAACGCCTCGCGGTTATCGACCGCGGGCTCGACCTTCGAGCTAATCCTGCATGGTGCGCCGTTCGGGAGTTGAACCCGCATCTGTTGGGTGTAGGCCAACTATTCTGGTCCGTTGAACTACCGGCGCGAACAAAAATTGGTAGAGGGTACAGGAGTCGAACCTGTCTGGCCGCGCTAATCTGGCGCCGAAGTGGGTATAAGCCACTGCCCCTCGCCGGAGGCCCCTCCATGGTGGCTCGCGATGGATTCGAACCATCCGCGACGGCTTTATGAGAGCCGCGTTCTTCCTACTGAACTAGCGAGCCGTTGTCTTACCTTCGAAATTTGGCTGGCCGGGCAGGATTCGAACCTGCGCATGGCGTGAGTAACAGTCACGTGCCTTTCCAGCTTGGCTACCGGCCAAAAACACATCCGTAAAAAGCAAAAGGCCCCGACTTTTGTCGGAGCCTCGGAAATCGAATCTGAACTTGGAAATCTAACGAATAATCAGACCAATCCCGAGGGCCGAGCGCGATTGACGCGCCGTCTCATAATGGATTTGGTCTGTATCGTCATTTTCGAAATCGAGTATAGCATTGCTTTTGGCGGGAATCCAGCACTAATAAGCTGTTCTGTCACTCAAGTTACTCGCTGTCCTCCGTTCCTTTATCTGTCACTGACTTAGCACCCTCGCCACGAAGTGGCTTGACCCCAAATCTCGAACAGAGCTAGCGTCGGGCCGTGCTGACGATTCGTGCCATGACCGGCGGTGAAGGCTACGCACAGCGCCATCTCCAACAGAGCGACTACTACGACCAGAATCGGACGGTCGAAGGCAAGTGGCACGGACGCGGCGCTGAACTGCTTGGTCTCAAAGGAGAGGTTACCTCCGAGGATTTCGAGGCAGTGCGTCAGGGTCTCGACCCACAAACGGGAGAATTCCTCCGGCAACGTCACGGGGCAGATCGCATTGCCAGCAATGGTGAGGAGCAAAGTAAGGCCCGTTCTCTTTATGACATGACATTTTCGGCGCCGAAGTCCGTCTCTGTCATGGCCATTGTTGGCGGTGATGAGAGACTGGTCGCCGCGCACGGAACCGCCGTGCGCGAGGCATTGGAAGAAGCAGAGAAATACTCGGCCACTAGGGTTCGCCTCGCCGGCCTGAACGAAAATCGAGCCACCGGAAACTGGATCGTAGCTTCCTACACTCACGACACGAGTCGTCAGCTAGATCCTCAGCTCCACACTCATGCCGTCGCTGCCAATCTCACCTACGATGGGACTGAAGGACGTTGGAAGGCGCTACAGGCTTCCGGTCTGTACGAGCGTCGCAGCTACCTGACCGAGGTCTATCGCAATGCCCTGGCTCGCGAAGTACGCGCCCTTGGCTACGAGATTGAAAACCGTCACGATGTTCGTGGTCGTGACAAGGGATTCGAGATCGCAGGATTCTCCCAGGACCTCCTCGACAAGTACAGCCAACGCAGTGCCCAGCGGGATGCGGCCATTCAGGAATTCACCAATTCACGTGGCCGTGCGCCAACAGACAACGAGGTTGCGGTACTGGTCCGGGAAACGCGGGCTGACAAGCTTCAGGAGATATCGACCGAGCGAGTCCGTAACCTTCAGCAAGAACGAATGACCCCGGATGAGAGGCAAACACTTCGGGAGGTCTTGAACGAAGCTCAGACAAAATCCCATTCACCTCAAATCAATCGCGGTATGCATGAGGCTTCGCTTGCATACTCTCAGGAGCACATTTTCGAGCGTCTCTCAGTCGCAAGAGAACATGAGGTTCTAACCGAGGCTCTTCGTCACGGGCGCGGCAACGTCGAACTCAGCGACCTTCAGGGCTCTCTCTCCCTTGAACGTGCGAAAGGGACTCTCATCTCTCCGGGGATGAAATTGCGACACACGCGAGCCTCCAACGTGAGCGCGACATGATCGCGGTAGTTAACCGAGGGACAGACCGCTACGACCGCCTCGGCAAAGGCTGTGACTTTGAGCCTTCGGACCAGCTGCGTCCCGAACAAAGGCACGCTGTCGAGGCAGTGCTCGATTCTCGCGATCTGGCGATCAATGTTCGAGGGGCTGCCGGTACTGGCAAGACTGCTACGCTCCGTGAAATTGACCGTGGTCTCAGAGACGCCGGACACGAGGTTCTTGCGGTGGCTCCTACCCGGAGTGCCGTGGACGAACTGGAAAAGGTCGGCTTCCGAGATGCGATGACTGTCTCACGACTTCTGGAGGCTCAGGAACCACAGGGCGCGCTGCGCGGGAGGGTCTTGATTGTTGATGAAGCAGGCATGGTTTCTGGCCGGCAAATGCAAAGCTTGCTGCACCTCGCAGAGGATCAGGGAGCCAGAATTGTCTTTTCCGGTGACACGCGACAAATTCCCAGCGTCGAGGCCTCGGATGCTTTGCGTATCTTGGAACGGGAGTCTGACCTGAAGAGTGTTTCCCTTACTGAAGTACAGCGGCAGACAAACTCTCTCTATCGCGAGGCCGTAAAGACCATGAGGCATTCACCGGAGGAAGGGTTCGCACAATTGGAAAAGCTCGGTGCCATTCGCGAAGTACCCATCTTCGACCGAGGCCAGATAGTGGCGGAGCTGCATCGCGAGTTCCGAGCCGAAGGGCGCGATACGCTTGTAGTTGCCGGCACTCATGCTGAGATTTCCCAACTCACCGACGCGATTCGCCAGGATCGGAAAGAACGCGGCGAACTGGGAGTCGGCCATTCTTTTGATCGGTACGTATCGCTCCAGTGGACGAGCAGCCCAGAAACAGGAACTGTCCAACTACCAAGAGGGGCAGATTCTGCAGTTTCACAGAGACACGAAACTTGCAAAACGACATGAGTCGCTGGAAGTCGTGCGCGTTGGCCCGGAATCTCTGGTTGCGCGAAAAGAAACCGGAGAAGAGGTGAACATCTCGCCGAAACAAACGCGGGCATTTTCCGTTTATGAGCGTCAGCCCATTGAAGTTGCCACTGGCGACAGCCTCATGCTCACAGCAAACCGTCGAGGGCCGGAACTCCGGGCGACCAACGGAGAGCTGGTCAAAGTGAGTTCCCTAGATGGCGGTGCCATTCGCCTCGAAGACGGAAGAACGCTCCCTGCGAACTATCACGAATTCACCCACGGATATGCGGTCACCGCCCATCGAAGCCAGGGCAAAACCGTAGATACCGTGATCATCTCGGCAGACGCGATGAAAAAGGAACTGTTCTATGTCGCCGCCAGCCGCGGCCGGAGCGAGATCGCTGTCGTCACCAGCGACCGCGAGCAACTTCGTGAATCCGTCGGCGTATCCACGATGCGGCAGTCTGCGATTGAACTGGCTCGAAAACAGCTATCCGCACACAATGCGGAAAAGGGCCACGGTGTTGACCTGATGACTGGGGTGAACCGGCAAGCTGGCCAGCAGATCGGAGAGCAGCATTCTTCCGTTCCAACTCACACACCGGAACCGGAAAAGACTCCCCATGTCGGCGTGGAACATGACCTCGGTGGCCCCAGTCTTGGTCTCGGGCTTTGAGGTCTCGCGGAGACCACACCTGCACATTCCCCACATGGCGGAGAAATGGGCCGGGGGTAAGGCTTGTGTCAAGGCCGCGTGGTTGCGCCGCGAAGCGGTCGTGAGCCTTGACACAAGCCGCGCCCGGCCATGCTGCTCCGATGTGGGAGTCTGATTAGATATACGTACGTTCGGAACTTGTATAACGAATTGCAGTTGTTCCTTCATTTCCCAGTCCAAGGCACCTGTGCGGGCGCGTTCGGGCCGGGTTCGAAATATTTTCGATATGTTTTTCCTGCTGCAGGTTCCTTTTATAGATAGAGGGCAAAATTTCGCCCGAATCTATGGAACCACCTCGCTAAAGAGGGGGCTGTTGAGTGCGGCCATTGCTCTGTTCCCGTGGATTCCCTAAACGTACCTAAAAGCACTTCTAGGCGCTTTAGGCACTTTAAGCACTTGTTGAGAAGTTTGTTCGAAGTCAAAAAGAAAAAAGATTCTTTGAAAGGGAAGCAACAAATGCGTCTTGTACGGTTTCTATACGAATAATGTTCTCGTCCGCCCATGACGCGAAGACTAACGCCAGCCGAGTAGTGAATGGGCTTGAAATCTGTCGGACGAAATCGGACGCCAAAGCCGACCTTCAGACGACGCGGTGATTTCAGCCCGGTCTCGACTCTCGCTGCAGGAGATTTTATGAGCGAGATGCACGAAGTAACGCCAGTCAGCCAGCCGTTCCCTCATTTCGAGAGGTTAGTCGATTCGCGCGAGGCGGCAGCCTTGCTGCAGATCCACCCGAAAACACTTCAACGACTCGCCCGCAAGGGCGAGATACGCGCCATGCGGATCGGAAAATTGTGGCGCTTTCGCACATCGGATCTCGACGCGTGGGTGCATTTGAGGTTAAAGTTAGCCAGCTATCCGTGCCGTCCCTAACCACGGAGGATCGTGATGAGACGGACGAGATTTCAGCAAGGCAGCCTTCAGATTGTGAAGCGTGCTCGTGGCCGGAACGCATGGGAGTATCGGTGGTACGAACTCCAGGCAGACGGCTCCCGCAAGCGACGCTGTCTGATCGTTGGTTCGGTCGAACAATATCCGAACGAGGCATCGGCGCAGAAGGCCGTCGCCGCACTTCGGGCAGACATCAACGCTGAGAATCCGCGCACCAGCTTGACCCCGATCAGTGTTCAAACGCTCATCGAACACTACCGGGAAAAGGAACTGGGCACGAATTGCAGCAAAACACGGAAGACGCAAGTCACCTATGAGGGCTATTTCAACAAGTGGATTCTGCCTCGTTGGGGAAGTTATCGCGTCACCGAGGTTAAGGCAGTCGCGGTGGAGCAGTGGCTTCGTTCGCTTCAGTATGCGAACGGAAGTAAGGCCAAAGCTCGAAACATCATGAGTGCCGTTTTCAATCACGCTGTCAGATGGGAATGGCTTGATCTGAATCCCATACGCATGGTGCGTCAGAGCGCCAAGCGGACTAGGATGCCGATCGTGCTATCCATCGAGCAGATTGCGGCACTGCTTCGCATGCTGAAGGAACCTACGCGCACGATGGTATTCCTCGCCGTGTTCACGGGCCTTCGGGTCGGGGAGTTGCTAGGCCTCAAGTGGAAGGACATCGATTTCCAGAAGATGGAGGTCCATGTCATTCGCTCGATCGTCATGCAACACGTTGGGGACTGCAAGACCGAGGCCTCTCGCAAGCCGGTTCCACTCGATTTGCGACTGTCCAAAGTTTTGTGGAACTGGCGACTGCAGAGTCCATACCCAATCGACGAGGACTGGGTATTCGCCAGCCCACACAGCAAAGGCAAATTGCCGTACTGGCCAGGGTCGCTCTACAAGGCGCACTTGGAACCGGCGGCCAAGGAAATCGGAATCGTAGGCCATTTCGGTTGGCACACGTTCCGGCACACGTACGCGACGCTCCTCAAAGGGAACGGCGAAGACGTGAAGGTTGTGCAAGAGCTAATGCGACACGCAAACATCTCGGTCACTCTGAACATTTACGCGCAAGCGATCACGCAAACCAAGCGAGATGCGCAGAGCCGAGTTGTGAGCTTGTTGCTCGACGAAAACGAAGAAAAAACAAGCACCGAAGCTTATCGGACGTTAACGGACGTACAAAATTCTGGAGGGGATTTGCAAGTGGTTGATAAGTTTGGCGTCCCCGACGGGATTTGAACCCGTGTTACCGCCGTGAAAGGGCGATGTCCTAGGCCAGGCTAGACGACGGGGACGGTTGTAAGGCGGGTGCTTCGGAGCACCATTGATCCTAACAACCCTTCTCAGCCCTGTCAAAATGCGATGCGTTCTGCTCCTCATCCGAGTCAATGCGCGTCACCGCGCCAGGCCTGTTCGAACGCATCTCGCACGATCCCCTCGCGATTTAAAATCATCTAATGTGTGCTGCGTAAGATCGAAATATTTGAGGCTATCGTGTCCGATCCACTTTATCTAAGTCTTTGGTTCTCTGATTTTTCTGGTCCTGAGATGTTGCCGCACGCTTTTGCCGTGTTGCAGCAGTTCCCTTTTTCGGCTCAGCGTCCCGGCATCGGTTATTTTGCGCTGCATCCGGTTTCGTGGAACGAAGCCACGGTTCTGGAGCGCCGCTTTCCCTCCGGAATCGACCCCGGCGAAGCGACCTTGATTGCCGCCGAGTTGGTTCACGAAGACTATGCTTACGTCTTTGAGGCGTACTGGGATTTGTGGATGCCGGATGCGTCGAACGAAAAATGGGTGCTGGAACCTGCGATCGTGAAATTCACCGTCCAAGGTGAGGAATTCGACGAAGGCGCTTACCAACAGAGTGGCCACATCCAAGTTGACTTCGGACCGGATTCGTACTTTCTGCAGCCGGAGACGCCGCTAAGCGAACAAACTCGAGACAAGATTCGCGAGAACGTGGCGAAGTTGGTGGAGTTCTCGAAGAACGTGGAAAAAAACAGTGGCACCAAAGCCCGCCTGCTCTGGTCGGAGTCGGAAGAGAGCCTGGCCCAAAAGCTGATCGCACGCCTGCAGAAAGTGCAGTAAGGTCAACCACAACCGCAAAGTATGCGGAAGGTTGGGCTAACCGCCGTTGCCCAGCCTCTTCTGCGCTGAGGCGATCTTATTTCGTTCTTCCGCCCTCAACTTTCAGCGTATCGGAAGCACCTGCTTGGGCTGCGGCCAGGCGCGCAGTGAGCACACGGAAGGGCGAGCATGAAACGTAATCCATGCCGACCTGATGGCAGAACTCCACCGACGAAGGATCGCCGCCATGTTCACCGCAGATGCCGACTTCCAACTTAGGACGCGTCTTCCGCCCTCGTTCAATTCCGATCCGCACCAGTTCGCCCACGCCGTCGCGGTCAATCGCGGCGAACGGATCCTGCTTCAGAATCCCCTCCGAGAGATAGGTGGGCAGAATTTTGTTCACGTCATCGCGGGAGAAGCCAAACGTAGTCTGGGTGAGGTCGTTGGTGCCGAACGAGAAGAACTCGGCTTCCTTGGCGATTTCGTCAGCTACCAAGCACGCGCGCGGTAACTCGATCATCGTGCCCACGAGATAGTGCACGTGCTTGCCCTTCTCTTTGAACACTTCTTCGGCGACCCGGCGAACGATCGCTCCCTGGTTGGCCATCTCTTTCACGGTTGCGATCAGCGGAATCATCACCTCAGCGTGGGTTTTGATTCCGTCTTTCTCAACCGCCACCGCCGCTTCAAAAATAGCGCGCGCCTGCATCTCGGTGATTTCGGGATAGGTGATGCCTAGCCGGCATCCGCGATGACCAAGCATGGGGTTGAACTCGTGCAAGTCTTCAACGCGAGAGAGCAACCCGGCGAGAAGTTTCTTCAAGTCCCCGGCGCCTTTCGCGCCATACTCGCGGTATTCCTCAACCATTGCTTTCTTTTGTTTCGCGTCCGCGCTGGCTAACGTGGCAATGTCGACCATCAGCTTTTCGCGCTTGGGCAAAAATTCGTGGAGCGGCGGGTCAAGCAAGCGGATCGTGACCGGTAGTCCGTCCATCGCCTTAAGCAGGCCGATAAAGTCGGCGCGCTGCATCGGCAGTAATTTTTTCAAGGCCGCGCGGCGGTCTTTCTCGTTATCGGCAAGAATCATCGCGCGCATGTGCGGGATGCGGTCTTCCGCAAAGAACATGTGCTCGGTGCGGCATAGGCCGATGCCCTCAGCGCCAAAGGCCTTCGCCTGGATCGCGTCGCGCGGAATATCGGCGTTCGCGCGCACGCCAATCTTGCGGAACGGCTCTGACCAGCTCAACAGCTTTTGAAGGTCGGCATCGTCGGACGAGGCATCCAGCGTGTTCAGCTTGCCTTTGATTACGCGGCCCGTGGTCCCGTCGAGCGAGATCCAGTCTCCCTCTTTGAACACCTGACCCTTCACTCGCATTTGTTTGGCGCGCTCATCTACTTGGATATCGCCCGCGCCCGCCACGCAGCACTTGCCCATGCCGCGCGTGACCACGGCGGCGTGGCTAGTCATACCGCCGCGTGAGGTCAAAATGCCGGCAGCAACTTCCATTCCCTGAATATCTTCGGGAGTGGTTTCTGCGCGCACCAGAATCACCGAATTTTTCTTTGCGCCGTGGCCGGCCTTCTTTACCGCTTCCTCCGCGGTGAAAACGATCTGCCCCACCGCCGCGCCCGGCGATGCCGGCAATCCTGTCGCCAGCACTTCCACCTTTGTACTTTTTTCATCGAGACGCGGTACCAGGAAATCGTAAAGTTGATTCGGCTCCACTCGGAAAATCGCATCTTCCTTGGTAATCAATCCCTCTTCCACCATCTGCAGCGCAACCCGCACTGCCGCGAGCCCAGTGCGCTTGCCATTGCGCGTTTGCAGCATGTAGAGCTTGCCATCCTGAATGGTAAACTCGAAATCCTGCATGTCTTTGTAGTGCTTCTCGAGACGCGTGGTGATATCGCGCAGCTGGTTGTAAACATCAGGCATAATCTTCTGCAGTTCGAGGATCGGCACCGGCGTGCGCACCCCTGAGACCACATCTTCGCCCTGCGCGTTCATCAGAAACTCGCCATAAAATTCCTTGGCGCCGGTCGCTGGATTGCGCGTAAAGCCCACGCCGGTGCCGCTGGTCTCGCCTAGATTTCCGTAGACCATGGCTTGGACGTTGACCGCGGTGCCGAGCATGTCGTCAATGTTGTTGATGCGGCGGTAGTGCTTGGCGCGCTCATTCTGCCACGAGCGGAAAACGGCATCCCGCGCCATAACCAGCTGCTCGTGCGGATCCTGCGGAAAGTCGCGCTTGGCGTGCTTCTTCACGACCTTCTTGTATTCTTCAATTACTTCTTTGAGCGCTTTGGCATCAAGCTCGGTGTCGAGCTTGGCCTTCTTCTGCTTTTTCTTGGCGTCAAAAACCTCATCAAAGGCCGACTTTGGAATTTCCAGCACCACGTTGCCGAACATTTGAATCAACCGGCGATAAGAATCGGCGGCAAAGCGCGGGTTGCTACTAAGCTTGGCCAGCGACTCCACACTCTTGTCGTTCAACCCAAGATTGAGAATCGTATCCATCATGCCCGGCATGGAAAATTTCGCGCCCGAGCGCACGCTCACCAGCAACGGATTCTCGCCAGTTCCCAGCTTTTGTCCTTGCAGCGCTTCGAGCTTTGCTAAAGCCTCGTCCATCTGCCGATCGACTTCTTTGGAGACGCTGCCCCTACGCATGTACTCGCGGCAAGCCTCGGTTTGGATGGTGAATCCAGGTGGTACTGGCAGTCCGGCGTTGGTCATCTCGGCCAAGCCGGCGCCTTTGCCGCCGAGATCGTCTTTCATCTTGCCGTGGCCATCGGCTTTGCCACCGCCGAAAAAGTAGACATACTTGGTTGCGGTCTTATTCGTAGGCTGCACTTCAGCTTCGGGAAGAGTAATAGTCGCCATGAAGATTATTCCTTTGCTTCGGGATTTCGCAAAATTAGATCTGTCTCATTCAAGATTGACACGAGTCCTGGCATTGCGCGGCGACTGTACATTTTGGTGCTCAGCCCCCCCGCATTTTGATCTTGGGTGGCGCAGCGCTCACAACGCTGCGATAAAGCTGTCGAATCGATTCGGGCTTTAGCCTCCGAGGGACCTAACTTTTCCCTTCGCTCACAATCTCTGAGAAATCGGCAATTGTCGAAAATTCCTTTAATAAGGTTCGCAGCAAAGCCAGTCGGTTCGCCCGCACTCTTGCATCTACAACCATTACCATCACTTTATCGAAGAACGCATCCACGGGCCCGCGCGCAGCCGAAAGCAAGGTTAGCGCCTCGCCATATTTCTTCTCCTTCCTCAGCGTTTCAACCTTCGGACCTTTCACTTCGACAAAATCCGCCAAGGCCTTTTCTTCCGCAGCCGACTCCGGTAAATACTCGAACGCCGGGGCAGGAACGATTCCCTTCTCCTCCGCTTGCCTCAAAATATTCCGAATACGTTTGCCAGCTGCGCCGATCGCAATGAACTCCGGCAGATGCAGCACGTCTTTCACCGCTTCTGCCCGCGCCAGCACATCCAGCACGTCATCAGAGTCTGCCGCCAGCACGGCCTTCACCACGTCATAAGAGTATCCCAGAACGTCCTTGAGATAAAACTCTAGGCGCTCGCGAAAGAATGTGTCCGTCGATTCCACAAACTTCTCATCATCGACGAAGTTCTTTTCCGCCTCCGATTTCTGGTAGCCGGCGCGCGCATCGCCCATCAGTTCGCTCAGGCGAAATGGCAGTCTGTACTTGTCAATGATTTTCACGATCGCATTCGCCTGCCGCCGAAGCCCAAATGGGTCCTTCGATCCGCTTGGCACCAGTCCCAAGGCAAACATCCCGGCAATGGTATCAGCCTTGTCCCCGAGAGAAAGCACGGCGCCCTCTAGCGTCCGCGGCACATCATCTTCAGTCGACTCCGGCTTGTAGTGATCGTAGACCGCATCCGCAATGGCGAAGCGCGTCGCTGCCGGCAACGAAGGATCTAGCTCCTGCGCCCGCGCATACAGACCGCCGACAACGCCCTGCAGTTCTGTAAATTCTTTCACCAACTCGGTAGTCAGGTCGCTTTTCGCGAGGCACGCTGCTTTGTGAATCACGCCGGAGCGCACCGTCATCCCGCTCTGCTTGATGATCTCACTCAGCCAACTGCACAAGCGCTGCACGCGTTGCGTCTTCTCATAGTAAGTGCCGAGATCTTTCTGGAAAGTGACGTGCCGCAACAACTCCAATCTTTCCAGCAGTGATAGTTTCTGGTCCGTCTTCCAGAAAAAACGCGCGTCGTTGAAGCGTGCCCGCAGCACGCGCTCGTTGCCGTGGCGGATCAACCCCTGCGGATCACTATCCGTATTCAGCACTGCGAGAAAATGCGGCAACAGCTTACCGTTCGCATCCTCCAGCGCAAAATATTTCTGATGGTCGCGCATCACCGTGACCAGCACTTCTTCCGGCAACTCCAGAAACGGAGGGTCAAAACTGCCGAGGATCACGGAGGGAAACTCGGTGAGATTCACCACCGTGTCGAGCAGGGACTTATCTTCGCGCCAGCGAGCGCCGGGAATTTTGCGCGTGGCCGCGTCGAGAGCTTTGCGAATCTGCTGCTCGCGCTCCGCGCGCCCCAAAACCTTGGCCTCTCGCAAAGCATCGACGTAAGCAGAACCAGCGCGTGAAATCGTAACGACGCCGTCGGAAAGAATTCGGTGTCCGCGAGAAACGTTTCCCGCCAAGATTCCTTCGAATTCTAGCGGAATCGTTTCGTCGTCGAGCATTGCCACCAGCCAGCGCACCGGGCGCACGAAGCGTTGACTCTGCTTGCGCCAGTACATATTCTTTGGCCAATAGATGGAGGAGATTTCTTTAGGTAGATTCTCACTGAGAATTTCAGCCGCGCTACGGCCTTTCTTCGTCACCTTCGCAGCTAAATATTCGCCTTTTGGAGTTGTAACTCTTTCGAGTTGCGCAACATCTACGCCAGCTTTCCGGGCGAAAGCATGCGCCGCCTGGGTCGGCTGACCATCCTTATATGCGACCTTCACCGAAGGCCCGCTCACCTGCTCGGTCACATCCGATTGCGAAGGGGAGATTCCTGCGACCATTACGGCCAGCCGCCGCGGCGAATCAAAACGCACGACCTCGCCGGCGGATAAGCGCTCACGGCTTAACAACGACGAGACGCGCTCTCTCAACTCCGCCGAGGCGGCGTCAATCATCCGCGCCGGAATCTCTTCGCACCCGATCTCTAGTAGAAGGTCTGGCATGCTCTCAAACCAACCAGTTTCTCAAAGCGCGCGCCGTATCGATGTGATGTGGATCACGCAATCACAATCCCACCGGCGACAACTTCTTTATTGGCGGTCTTCTCTGTGTTCGCGGTCTTCTCTTGCTTCGGCGCCTTATCGCGGGCAGGCTCAGGCTCGTCTGCTTTCGCTGCGCCTTCGCTGGCTTGCTGATCGATCCAAGCCTTCGCGATGCCTACCGCCAGCGCCCGCACCCGCGCAATTACACCCACGCGCTCCGTCACCGAAATCGCGCCCCGTGCATCGAGGATGTTGAACAGGTGCGAGCACTTCAAGCAAAGATCGTAGGCGGCTAGCAGCGGAAAACGGGATTTTTCACGATCAAAATCGGGGTGCCCCGTCCTTGTCTCTCCGCTCTTTGGAGAGACAGAGCCTGCCCCGAGCTTGTCGAGGGGGCGGGGATTTTGATCTCCATCTCCCCGCAGCGCCGAATACTTTTCAACTAATCCCTGGCACTCCGCCTCGTAAAGCCCGAAGTGCTCCCAGGTCTTTTCCACGTCCGCCAACTCGAAGTTGTAAACCGAAAACTGCAACTCATCCGCGAGCCGCACCTCGCCATATTTCACTTCGTGTCTAGTATCAGGTTCGCGCGCCCACACGATATCGTAAATCGAATCCACATCCTGCAGAAATGCACAGATGCGTTCCAAACCATACGTGAGCTCAGCCGAAATTGGAAACAAATCCACCCCGCCGCATTGCTGGAAATAAGTGAACTGCGTGATTTCCAGTCCATCGAGCATCACCTGCCAGCCCACGCCCCACGCGCTGAGCGTGGGAGCCTCCCAGTTATCTTCCTCGAACTTAATGTCGTGCTGCCGCAGGTCGATGCCGATCGCTCCCAGCGATTCCAGATACAACTCCTGCACATTCTCCGGCGGAGGCTTCAGAATCACCTGCAGCTGCATGTGCTTAAACAACCGGTTGGGATTTTCTCCGTAGCGCCCGTCCGCCGGACGCCTTGATGGCTGCACATACGCGACCTTATAAGGCCTCGGCCCCAGCACGCGCAGAAACGTCTCCGGCGCCATCGTCCCCGCGCCCACTTCCACGTCATAAGGCTGCTGCAGCACGCACCCGCGCTCCGCCCAAAACGCCTGCAGCCGCAGGATGAGTTCCTGGAAAGTCAGCGAATTGGGCTTCGAGGGATTCACAGGTTTATCGGGAAGTAGCGAATCAATTGTCGATTGTAATGGAAGGAGCGGCAACCCGTCAGCTTAGCCCTGGAAAGTGCCTTTCTCCAGCATCCCCGCCGTCACCAGCTTCTTCTCAATATGCCGCTGCAAAATCTGAATCAGAAACTTCCGCAGATCGGCTCCCAGCACCTTGGGCCACGCAACGCCACTAAAACTCTCGACGGGCGTGCGAAACATCTGCGCCGCCAGGATCCGCGACTCGCTTGAAAGCTCCGACGACGCAAGTCGCTTATCGTCGGCGCACATCAATCCGTCGGCCAAGGCGTGAAAATAAGCACGGCTTCCATTCAAACTGCGGCCACACACAATGCACTCCGTCAACTCGGGCAGAAAACCGACCAGCCGTGTCAGCCAGAGATCGAAATAAGTAACCGGCATCCAGATGTTGTCGCCAGTTAAAACATGCAGCACCGAAAGTGTCAGCCGAAAAATGGCATCGTTCGCCTCACGGTCAGGAAGCAGCTCATCGAGCAACTCGCCCAAGTGCGCCAAAGCTGTGGCCCGTGCATAACTCACCTCGCTAGCCATCGGCGATTCCAACACCTCACAAGCGTCCAGTCGAACCAGTTCCTGCCGCTCGCGCACGTCATAAAATGCCCGTACGTGGGTCATCGGCTCCAGCGCGCCCCCGAAGCGCCGCTTCGACTTTTTCGCCGACCGTGCCACGCCGCGCACTTTGCCCTCCGCGCGCGTAAATAGGGTGACCAGTAAATCGGCCTCGCGCAGCGGATACGTGCGCAGCACGATCGCTTCTGTCTCTTTCAGTGCCATGTTCAAATTAACAGCTTCAGAACAAGCACGATTGTAATTGACCGCCAAACGGAGTCCGGAAAACGCATACATCACAGGGAAAAGAAAGAAGGGAAAAGAATTTAAGGCCGGAAATAACTAGGGACGATCGTGAGGGTCGGAATGTTGCGCTTAATCGCAACGCTAACCCATGATCGTCCCACTCAATCGGCAATCGTGAGGGCCGGAAATGCTGCGCTCGTCGCAACGCTAGCCCATGACTGGTCTGCCCACTTAATCTTACGAACACAGCATATTTGGGGTACTGAGAACAGACAATACAGTGAATTCCGTAGGCTGTGCACTCGCGCCCATTTCAGCATGGCAACCCACAACTTTACTCGCAATTCGGGGTTTGTTGTGCTGAATGGCTCTCTTCAGGAGGGGAGTGGACGTGCGCAAATCGATCGGAATCATGGTTCTCATGGCAATCAGCGTGACACTGCTGGCGTGCGGTAGTTCCAGCAGTTCCAACAGCTCCACCAACGTGAACGGAAACTGGAGCGCGAGCCTGACAAACTCGCCCTCTGGCTCAAACGCTTACACTTTCACAACCACCCTTACCGAAAGCAGCAGCGGTTCGATGAGCGTCACCAATTTCAAGATCACAAGCGACAACGGTTCGTGCTTTACCGGACCGACCACCGAAAGTGGTAGCTTTACGCTCTCCGGCAATTTCAGTGGAAACGTTACAGGCACATTCGGGATGACGATCACAGCGCAGGACACCGGCGGGCAGAACGTCCTCACACTGCAAGGCGGAGTCGGTCCAAATAACACGGTCGTCGGTACCTGGTCGGTGACCGGAACCGCCGCCTGCGTTGGCCAGGGCGCTTTCACCCTCAACAAGAATTAGAAGAATGCATCACCACAAGCCGAAGGCGTGCTCCTCTTTAGAAGAGCACGCCTTTTTGCTGCGGAGACCCTGAAGGCTCTTTAGCGCCCGAAGTATGCGGCGTTCTTCGCGGTAAATTCGTTCCACTTCTCCGGGAGATCGTCGAGCGCGAAAATCGCGGACACAGGGCACACCGGCACGCAGGCGCCGCAATCGATGCACTCCACAGGATCGATGTAGAGCAAAGGCTCCGTAGCATACTTGGGATCGTCTTTCTTCGGATGAATGCAATCCACCGGACACGCATCCACACACGCCGTGTCTTTGGTATTGATGCAAGGCTCCGCAATCACATAAGTCATAAGGGTAAGAGTCTCCTCAGAAAATCAGTGTAGCTATTTTACTACCACCGCAACCCCGGCAAACCGGACATTCTAACAATAAATGAGCATTGCTGTACAAACTTATTGGGGCGTGCTGTTCATGCGGGGACGGCCGCCTCGGCCGTCCAGCCGAGCGCAGCGAGGAGTGTGTCCGGTCAGAGCATGCGCGGCGTCGCCGCCTCAACTCCGAAAAAAAAAGGCTGGCAGCCTGGGCTGCCAGCTTTTTCACTTCAACCACCGAACCACGATCAATTACCGGTGACCGCCACCGCCGTGTCCACCACCTCCACCGTGAAAGCCGCCGCCTCCACCATGAAATCCACCTCCACCATGGAAGCCGCCACCCGAACCGTGCGCGAAGCCGTGTCCACCTGCATAGGCGTGTCCACCGTAGTATCCGTGACCATAGCCGTAGCCGCGTCCGCCCCAGCCGTGACCATAGCCGTAGCCGCGTCCGCCCCAGCCGTGACCATAGCCGTAGCCGCGTCCCCAGCCACGACCCCAGCCCCAACCATGACCCCATCCACCCCATCCCCATCCGCGTCCCCAGCCATACCACGGACCGGCGCCGATAAACACTCCGCCCGCAAACCAGTCAGGGCCGTAGTAACCGTAAGGGGCGCAGGCGTAAGGATAATATCCGTAGTAGCCGTAAGCGCAATCTGGCGGTGCACCAATATCCACGCCAACCGCGACCTGGGCTTGCGATTGCCCCGTAAGCATCAGAGGCAACATCAGGGCTCCGACCAAAGCCAAATATTTTAAGTACCGCATGTGATCCCCCTTGTTCAGATCCCAGCTGCCACATGAGCACTGGATCTGCTGGTCCTTCAGATCCTATCTTCAATCCGAATCGCCTATCTATTTGAACTCAGCGACCGAGGAAAAGTTGCAGCCTCCAGGATGGCTGATTTCGGCCACCCCGCCTGAATTCAACCACTTGCAGCCAGGCCAGCTTCCCTGAGTTGGCTCTCGCACTGGTCATTAGCCTGTACAAACCTGATTCAGTTAAACTCCCACCAACTCCCGCTTCTCGCTCGGCTCGTACTCGACGATATACCCCGCAACCGCGCTGGCCGCGACCGTCAGCGGTGATGCCAGATACATCTGTCCCGGACCGCTGCGGCCGGGGAAATTGCGATTCTGCGCGCTGATCACTATCTGATCCGGACGCGTCGACACTCCCGGCCCGGCGTTAATGCAGGCTCCGCAGCTAGGCTCAATCACCTGTGCTCCGGCTTTCAGAAAAATGTCGAGATAACCTTTGCGCAGGCAATACTCGCGCGTCTCCTGCGAGCCAAACTGAATATAGAACTTCACTGAGTCGGCTACGCGCTTGCCGCGCTTGAGCGCATCAGCGAGGACGAGCGCGTACATATCCATATCTTCATTCTTGCCCGCGGTGCAGGTGCCGCCGTAGGCGATCTCAACCGGCACCGGCGTGTGCAGATCGCGAATAAATTTTCCATTGCCGGGATCGCCCGGAGTCGCAACCATCGGGGTAATCTCAGCAGCGTCGAGTTCGATCATATGGGCGTACTGCGCGTCTTTATCGCTGTACAAGCCTTCAATCATGTTTTCGGCTTTCGCTCGATCCATGCCGCGGCGCTCGACCAGGAAGCCGACGGCCTTCTTATCCGGCGCGACGATGCCGGTGAACCCTCCAATCTCAGCCGCCATGTTGGTCATAGTGGCGCGCTCATCCACGCTGAGCTCTTCGATGGCCTCGCCGGCATATTCCATCACCTTTGCCAGCGCCTTGCCGTTGCGCACGTAATCGAGGCTCAAGATCTTCAGGATGAAATCTTTAGCCGTGACATTCGCATGTTTCTTGCCACGGATCACCACTTTCACCGACTCCGGGACCTTCACGCGAACATCTTTGGTGATCCAGCTATTGAACACATCGGTGGTGCCGATGCCGAAAGCCACGCAGCCAATCGCGCCCACGTGTGGCGTGTGCGAATCGGAGCCAATATTCAACTGCCCGGGCAGTGCATAGCTTTCGAGCACAATCGAATGGCAAATTCCTTCCGAACCCTTGCGATCTGTCAATTCTCCATGCAGCTTGACTCCCTGCTTGGCGGCGAAATCCTGCTGCTTGAGTTTCAATTGCGTAGCCAGGTCGAGCAGCCCAAGTTTCTTTTTCTCTTCAGAAATCACTTCATCGAGAAACGTAAGATGATCGCGGAAAAAGATAATGCTAGAGGGATCGTTAACCTTGGCGTCTTTGCCGACGTAGCGCTCGAAGAAAATAGCAGCCATCGGCGTCACGTACTCATGGCTGAAGCGCAGGTCGGCGCGGGCGAAACCGGTGTCGCCCGGCTTCACGCTGGGAACGCCAACTTCGCCCTTCGAATTCAGCATGTGCCGCGCAAAGATTTTCTCCGCGACGGTCATGGGGTGCATTGTGTAGCGGCGCAGATTTCCTGACATCTCCAGCTTGAACCGATTCTCAATCGGCGGCAACAACACTTTTCCCTGCATCCGGGCCACATTAAACGGAAACAACCCACCGTATTCAATCACCTGCCGCGTAATCTCATCTTCACCGGCGGTAAACTCACTCAACACAATCTCTTCCCCACCGCGAATCTTGTCGATCACGGAAAAATCAGTCGAGGTCAGCAGCCCCAGGTTCTGACAATTTTGCTTATAAATGCGTTCGATGTTCTCGGCGATCACCACGCGAATGCCGGCACACATCTCAGCGTAAGGCGATTGCTCGCGGCTCGACCCCTTGCCGCGCCGCTTCCCGCTCACCGCGCACACAAAACCGCCGCGCTTCACATCGCCACGCCCAATCGGCGTCACGCTTCCGCACTTCAAGCCAAGATAAGGAATCTCGCCCAGCGTCTCGTCAAAGTAAAAGCAGTAATGTGCCGGCGTGATCTCATCGGTTGAGATGTCGTCGCGTAGCTTGGGATTATTCGCGGGATTCTTCGTATCCCAAGGCAAGTCTTCGCCCGCGAGCTGCCGCTTGATGAGCTCAGGGTCTTCGGTGAGGAAAAGAATCCGTCCCTGCAGCCGGACTTTGTCCGGGCGCTTTTCGATTTTGCGTTCCAGAAGAGAGTTGATCACGTTAGGCCTGTAAGAGCTAAGAATCTCAGGGTCAGCCGGAAGCGGAGTGCGGCCAATCCCCTGCTATTGTAACGCGGAGAAGGACTGACTATTCGTTGACTTCGGCTGAGTTAGTGATGCCCGTGCGCCGCTTTATCGAACTTTTCCCCGGCAGGAATCGCCACCGTCAAGCGATTTTCTTTGGGCGCGAGCGGACACGTGGCATAAGGCGTCACCGCGCAGGGAGGATTGTAGGCCCGATTGAAATCGAGCACCACTTTTCCATCGGCCACGGGATCAGTCTGCAGAAATCGTCCGCCCGGGTAAGTATCGCTCTTCGCCGTAAGATCGTTGAAGACAAAGAACAGTCCCTTGGACGGGTCACCGCGCAGATCGGTGAGCCGCACTTCCTGACCATCGATCTTAAAGACTACCGTTCCTGAAACAGGGGTCGGGCTGACATCTCCGAGAACCGTCGGCACGTCAACCGTCTTCTTCCCGTCGGAAGGGACCCATGTTGCAGTCACGCGGTAATTCATATCCAACGGATAAAAGATGAGTCCATGGAAGTCGCGCACCGCCGGGCTGTCAGTATCTTTGAGACGAATGCCGATGCGATCCCCGCGCACGATCACATGAAACCGCAGGCTGCCCATCTCGACCCGCGAAGCATGCCCGGAAACATCGGAGTCCAACTTCGCCTCCGTAATCGTCTTCCCTGCCAGCGTGGCCTTCGCTTCAGGCAGCAATTTGATCTTGACGTCTTTGCCCGCGAGGTCGAACTCGCCCGCATGTGCAGGTCCCTTAGGAAAAACAATTGCATTACTCTGATCGCTGCCAAAGGTATTTGCTCCCGGCTTCAACCAATACAAGCCCGCAAGCGACACCCAGTTCTTCTTCAGATCGTCAATCTGCTCAGCCTTCCACTTTTCGAAATCCTGTCGATACGCCGCATCGGGAGCCGCAGGCGCAAAGCCGGCCGCAGACGCGAAGACGAGAACCGACCCCAGCAAGAAGGCAGCTAATGAAATCCGCAGCTTATATCGCTTGTCCATCGTCGGCATTCCTTGTGTCTCTGGCGTCCTCTGCGGTTTTGGCTAGACTTTCTGCCTGCGCGAGTACTCCCGCGGGTCAGGCAGCGGCTCCATATTTCGCCCGGCAAAAATCTCTTGGAACTCAGCCTGCAGCGCTTCGTGAAGCAAACCGTTCGAAGCCACCGTCTCGCGACTATTGAGTTCAAAGGGCGATCCGTCGAAGCGCGTGACTTTTCCCCCGGCTTCTTCCACGATCAGCACTCCCGCCGCCGTGTCCCACGGATTCAGATTGAACTCCCAGAAGCCATCGAAGCGGCCGCAAGCCACGTTGCACAAATCCAGCGCCGCCGATCCGGCACGCCGCACTCCGTGCGTGTGCAGCGTGATCTGATGATAAAAATAAATATTGGGATTCTTATGCCGCTTCTGGCTGGGGAAGCCGGTCGCGAGCAGGCACTCTTTCAGGTTCGCAACTTTCGAAACGCGGATGGCCTCGCCGTTAAGTTGCGCGCCTTTTCCCGGCTCCGCGGAAAACAGTTCATCACGCGTAGGATCGTAAATCACTGCGGCAATTCGCTTGGCCGCCTTCTCCGATAATCTCTGCTCCAACGCAATCGACACGCAAAATACCGGATAACCATGCGCAAAGTTCGTCGTGCCATCGAGGGGGTCGACGTACCAGCGGAAGTCGCTGCCCTGATCGCTGAGTCCCTGCTCTTCGCCGAGCACGTCATGCGTGGGCCACTGCTGCTTGATGCGCTCGCGAATCAGGGCTTCGGACGCGCGGTCTGCCGCCGTCACCAAATCGGCCTCGCCCTTGTATTCGATTTTCAAGTGCTGGTGAAAATAAGGCATCAGCAAAGCGCCCGCTTCGCGCGCAATCGCCGACATCGCGGGGAGGAAGTTGTTCTGGCTTGACATAGATGGGGCGTCGGCTTTCGGGCTTCGGGCTTCGGCAAAAAACTCCCGCCTGCACCCTTGGCCACTCGGCTAGCCCTGAAGGGCCGAAGCCCGACAGCCAAAGCCCGAAGCCGCCTTATTTTTTCTTTCCTCCGTCTTCGGCGATGTACATAATCTCGTGCTTGAAAATGAAAAGATTGGGAGCGCCTTCGCGCGTCAGCCGCACCATATTCTTGTCGTAATATTCAATCCATCCGCTGACCGTTTGGCCATCCATCAGCTTTATGCTGACTAACTTCTGCTTTTCGCCGAGTGCCTTGAGAAAGCTGGCTTCTTCGAAAGTCTCTTCCCGGGGTGGAGTACGCCCGCGTTTGGCAGCATTGGGGTTTCCCTGCGCGCGGAAAGACATGCGGCTATTGTACACGCCGCATCTTCGGATAGATGGGACCTCGGACGCCGGACCTCGGACGTCGCAGGTCAGGCCGCCGAAGTCCGAGGTCAGCTGTCAGAACGTAATTCGCAATCCAAATTGGAATTGCCGCGGAGTTCCGAGAGCAAAAGTGCCCGACCCAAGGTTCGCGCGGAATGGCGTGAGGCTGGAACCTTGAATCACGCCCCCCACCACATTCGGCGCCAATACGCCGTTCTGTCCGGGTATCAACGAAGCTCCGGGCAAATTGCCGGGAAGAAAGTAATTCGCCAGATTCAGCACGTTAAAGATGCTGGCGCTGGGCTCGATGGTGACGCGATCTTTCAGGTTGATCGGCCAGGACGCTTTCAGGTCGAGAGTCTTCAGCCAGGGAATTCCGACAGCGTGTGGCCCAACAGAATTTAACGTGGGCAAAACCCAGCCCAGAGCCCGCAGATCTCCCGGTGTAAACACAGCCGGTCCAGAGATTAATCCAGGACACTGAAAAGGCGCGTTGCCAGGTTGACTGTTCGCCACCAGGCAGGCGCCCGCAGGTGTGAAATTGTCGGCATAGTTATGGTTGTAGTTTGTAATCACCTTGTACAGGCTTTCGATATCTGTGGCCCCGCGCTGGAACTGGCCGATTTTCGTACCCGGCAGCGGCTCCGGTTGCGAGTCCACGCCCAGCCCGGCTCCCAGCCAGTCGGTGGCAAAAATTTCGCCTCCGTTGGTGAGTTCCGGCAGTTCCAGATTCTGCGCTGTGGGACTAAAGAAGCGTCCGATCATGCTGAGCTTCGCAGAAAACGGCAGATCGAAAGTTCCTCCGAAAGAAACTTGATGCCGCCGGTCGAGGCCATCCGGTCCAGTGAATCGCAATGGATTATCGTTGTCCGTTGCCAGATTGATCGAGCTGGGATTTTGATCCAGGCTCTGGCTGATGAACTTCGAATACACATAGGAGGCCTGAAAGTTCGCGCCCCTCACGCCGCGCACGGGATTGATGATGCGCTGCGACAAGTTCAGTTGCAAGCCGCTATAAACCGAGTGCCCTTGGGAAAAAAGCATATCGAGCCCGCCGACTGCTCCGCGATTTCCGGCAAGCTGCGTTGTGCCCGGAAACGCGCAATAAGTGCAAGGCCCTCCGCCCACGGCTTGCACGTTCGAATCCAGTCCGGCCGCAGAGTAAGCCGCTTGCGCTCCCGCCTGGCCAAGCTTGGCGATCATGCACGTAACCTGCGCCAGCCCCGGGACGCAACCGTTCGCGACCTGTGCGGTGTCCCTCGCCGCAAGAGCATTCGCTTCGTTAAAGCTGCGCGCCGCGCCGCTGTGATTCACATCCTGGGCAATCAAGTAACGTTCGCCGATGTTGCGCAGGTAATCGATGCTGAGGATAGTCCCCGGACGAATCTCCTGCTGCACACCGAAGTTGACCTGATACGAGCGCGGCGTGCGGTAATTGGGATCGAACAGCGCATAATTCGGACTCAACGCGGTCAACGTACTGCCAATGAAATTGGTATTCGGCTGAGTCCCGCTTACCCCGGCTGCTGCCGCACGGTAAGCGCTGCTCAAAGCCAGAATTGAGGGCGCAGCGGTCGAAATCGTCTGCCCGCAAAAGGTGGGCCTCGCCTGCAGGCCGGTGGGCGTGTTCACCACCGTCGCTGCCCCCCCTGCAATCGACGTCGCTCCAGCCAGGCTGGTCGGCCAAGGGAACACATCCGCAATTCCTCCCTGACAAACTGTCGGGGCGGCGGCAAAAGCTCCCGCGCTCAGCCGCGGACTGTTGAACGTAAGATTATTGAGCAGCGGGTTTTCATAGAACAGGCCGCCACCTCCGCGAATCACGGTCTTGCCCGTTCCATTCGCGTCCCAGGCAAAACCAATCTGTGGCGCAAAATTCAGGTTGGGATTGCGAATGCGATTGCCATAGGCCGGACCCCACTGCTCCAAAACCGGCAATGTACCCGGTCCCGTGTCTGTCAACCCACTGTCGTGCAAGTAGCGCGTGCCATACGTAAGAGTTAATTTCGGAGTGATCTTCCAGACATCGCCGACGTAAAGCTCCAGACGATTATCAGGTCCGAGCCCTCCGCCCGAAAGGTTGAACGCCGATTTAGAAGTCGAAGATCCGATTCCATTTCCCAGGCTCACCCAATCGGCCGCGTAGGAAGTTGGATCGGGCGAAGTCCCGGCCGAAGTCGTACCCACCTGCGGAAACGTCGCGAACGGCGCCAGACGGCCGCCATCGATGCGATTGAATAGACCTCCATAGCGAACGACGTGCTCACCCAGGACGTGGCTGCCGTCGTAGCGTATTTCTTTATTGGATTGCACGGTCTGCTGCGGCGAGAGCCAACTCGGGCCGCCGCAATAGCTGCCGCCGTCGCTGAATACGCAATTGCCACCCACGCCAGCTCCAATGTTGATCCCCAAGCCGGGGATGGGATTATCCACGCCGCTGAGCGCTCCGGTGGCATCGTCGAGCCTGTTCCGAAGCTTTAGATATTCAGCCCGAATACTGTGCGCATACATGCCGCGATGGAAGTCAATGCCCACCGTATGCGTCTCGGTGTTGACTGCGCTCCTGAATTGCTGCGTGGAACTCGCCGTGCTATCGGGGCGCAGATCGCTCTCCTCAAAAAAATTCAGGCGATAGAATGCCCGCATATTTTCTTTGACATTCCAGTCCAGGCGTTCATCGGTATTGAACTCGCGATAAGGCTCTGAGAGCGTCGCATGCAGTCCGTCGAAGGGGTAGGTAAAAGGCTCGGCCGCAGCGAAATTCTGGGTCGCACGCTCGGCGTTCGCGAACCAGAAAATCTTGTCTTTAATAATGGCACCGCCGGCGCGCCCGCCGAATTGCTCCCGCTGAAACGTAGGCGTAGGGGAACCGGGCAGCGCGGCTGCGCCTTGATTGCCCCGAAATAATCCAAACAACTCGCCATGAATCTCATCGCTGCCGGAGCGTGTCGCAACGTTAAGAGCGCCAGAAGAAGTCAGCCCCGTCGAAAGATCGAGCATCGACTGCGCCACTTGAAATTCCTGAATCGCGCCCGCCGGGATATTCTGCGTAATCCCGCCGATAACCTCATCGTTGATGTCGACTCCATCCAGCACCGTTCGCGCAGAAGCGCCAAACCTTCCGAGAAACGAGATGGAAGAGATGCCATTCTTAGACGGACCGAACGTCCCTCCATCCTGCACCTGCACCCCCGGCTCGAACTGGGCAAGGTCGATAGTGTCTCGCCCGTTGATTGGAAGACGCTCCACCAAGTCCTCCGTCAACACGCCTTGCACAGTGGCTTGTTCGACGTTGACCGACGTGCCTAACGGAACCGCCACCTGCGGACTCTCCCCAACTTGCATCTTCACGTCGCCATTGGAGGTTGTACCAATCTGCACCAGCAAAGCCTGATCGATCGTATTGAAACCCTTGGCTTCGACTCGCACTCTGTAATCCCCTGGCTGAATCGTTCCGGAGGAATACACGCCAGCGGACGAAGTAACGACTCGAACGATCGCTCCCGTGGTCTTATTCGAAATCTGCACCTTTGCGTCGGCGACCGGCGCACCAGAGGGGTCGGTCACGACACCCACAAGGCTGCCCGCACTCACGGTCGATTGCGCCCACGAAAAGCCCGAGGCCAGAAGGAAAATGACGGCAAGTAAAGAGAGTCTGATAGCCAGGCGGAGCAAACGGTCTGCTTCCAATTTCGCGTGCCTTCGATTCGAAACAGAATTCGCAATAGGATTCGAAATATTCACTGAACCTCTTTCAGTTCAACCAGGTTGTGGTAGTCGATATGCTTCGGCAGGATCAGGATTAAAAACCTGCCCATCCAACCTGCGCACCATTGCATTTTGAGCAAGCTTCGAGAATATCAAACAAAGGCACAATCTTTCTTGTCCACTGGGTTCCAAGAAAGCCGTCTTCAGAAATCTGACTTCGTCGTGTAGTAACCCGCCCGGTGCCGCACGTGATAGGACGGTGCATCTGAAGGCCCGGCAACCTTCACCTGAATGCGCCGAAACTGCGAGTTCGACAAGCGCTGCGATGGATAGTAGGCCAGCAGATACTGGGTGCGAAGTTCATCGCTGATCTGGCGGAAGGCATCGTCGAGTTGCACCATCGAAGTCGCGTAATAGTATTTTCCGCCGGTATCCTCCGAGATCTGAATCAGCGCATGTTCGCCGCCGGTTTCGCGGCCCGCGCTGTTCTCGATGGGCACCACGATGATGCTGTAGACAATGCTCTCGGCCTGTTCCGCAGCGCGCAACGCATCTTTATAGTCGCTGCGGCTGATGGTGTCGCCGCCATCGGTGATCAGCACTAGCACTTTGCGCCCCTGGCGGCGGTCGAGCGAGCGCGAAGTCAAATAAATCGCATCAAAAAGCGCCGTTGCCGCACCGAGGCGGATGTGGTCGATGCCTTCATCGATGCGCTTCAGATCGGACGTGTAAGAAGTGGATTGCACCACGCTTTCGTTAAAGCCGAAAACCGCCAATGCGTCAATCGGCCGGAGAATCGCGCGGGCAAAGCGCTTCGCCGAAGCCTGTTCCAGCGGCAAATCGTGGCGTGTGCTCAAGCTGGTGTCGATGGCTAGGGCAATCGAAAGCGGCAGCGCCGATTCTTTCTCAAACACCGAGATGGTCTGGTCGCGGCCATCTTCCGCCAAAGTAAAATTTTCCTTCTTGAGACCACCCACCGGCGCACCGTGTGGGTCGGTGACCGTGACGTACACGTTCACCAGCTTCACATCGACCTTCAGCGTGGTTTCTGGTGGAGGCGATTGATTCTGAATAGCGGGCTGTTGCGCGTGAGTAGCGCAGGCCAGCAGCAGAATCAGGAGAAGAAATTTTCTCATTCGGCAAAAGAAGTATACGTCCCAGCCACGCCCAAGTGGCAACGACAGCCGTACGGGGTGATAGCCGCCTCGGCTGTCTGCCCTGAGCCAAGCCGAAAGCTCCGGCGAGCAGAGCGCGGCGTTTTAGCATGTCAGCCGCTCACTTAGATGCGCCGCCTTCCGACGGGCTGCCTTGGGCGCGAGGAATTTCTGCAGGAAATGGCTCGCCGTCGGCCCATACCGCGCCATCCTCAAAATACTCTTTCTTCCAGATCGGGACCTTACGCTTGAGTGTATCGATCAGCCAGCGGCAGGCGTCAAACGCAGCAGCGCGATGCGCCGACGCGACCACGATCAGTACGCTGGTCTCGCCAATCTGCAGCCGGCCCAACCGGTGCACCAGGGCAATCTCGCGAACCTGAAATTGCTGCAGCGCCTGCTCCGCGAGACTTTCCATCTGCCCCAGCGCCATTTCCTCATAGGCCTCGTAATCCAGATAGAGCGTCTTGCGTCCACGAGTCTGATTGCGAACTACTCCCTCGAACACAACCGCAGCGCCGTCCTCGCCGCGTTTGATGCGGTTCAGGACGCTCTGAGTGTCAATCGGCTCGCGAACGATCGAAGCACAGCCGCGTACGCCATGCGCTCCGATCGACCCTCCACTCACCGGAGGCAACAGCGCAACTTCGTCCTCCGGCTTCAACTTGGTCTCCGGGCGGGCATACTCTTGGTTTACGGCCACGGCCAGCGTAGCCAACGCTTCTTTCATGTGCGGGATTCGATCCGAATAATATTCCAGCACATCGCGGACTGATGCGTCGTCAAGCACCTCGATCCGCTCGCCGGATCGGCCCGCAACGTCCTTTAATACGCCAAAAAATAGAACACGCACCTGCATAGGAGCCGCCGCCAGTTTAACGCCAATCCGATCATCGCAGCCAAATTCCGAGACCCGCCACTAAAGCGCTCGACCGAAACGCCGATAGATGTTGCGAGGGATGCCGCTCCTATGCCGAGACGAATTCCGCCATTCCTGCTGGCCTGCATCCTTACCTCTGGCCTGTATGCACAAGACTTAGCCGGAATTGCGATCCACGGGTTTGCCACTCAGGGCTTCCTCTATAGCTCCCATAACAATTACCTGTCCATGAAGTCGAGCGACGGAAGCCTGCAGTGGACCGACGGCGCAGTGAGCCTGACCGATTCCGTCACCGAAAAACTGCGCATCGGAATCCAGTTGCACATGTACCAATTGGGGCAATTCGGCGGGCCCAATCTTCAGATTGATTGGGCCTCGGGGGATTACAGAGTCAACGATTATCTTGGCTTTCGGGCGGGTAAAGTTAAAACAGTTCTGGGGTTGTTCAACGATTCCCAGGATGTGGATGCCATCTTCCTCTGGATCCTCCTGCCTCAATCCACATACCAAGTCGATAATAAGAGCTTCCTCCTGGCGCATCTAGGGGGCGAAGTGTATGGCTATCTCCCCCTCAGCAGCCGGGCCGGAAAGTTTCACTACAGCGGCTATGTGGGGCAGGCGAGTCTGGACTTGAATGGCGGATACGTTAAGCTGTTCGCCGACTCCGGATTTGTGTTCACGACGGCTCCGTCGGGCAGGACTTATGGCGGCGATCTGCGCTGGGAGCTTCCCTTGCGAGGGCTCACCGTGGGCGCCAGCGCAAATGTCCTCGCTTTAGACGGAACGTCGCCGGAGGGCAGCTACCATCTGCCCCCAGCCTTCACCAACGTTCAATATGCCGAATTCCAAAAAAGTAAGTTCTTCTTCGCCGGGGAATATAGAAGGACTCCGTTAGAGTCGACTTTGACGGTTGGACCCATTACGTTCCCAATCCCTGTAGATAGCCGCTCGTGGTACGCGATGGGGAGTTATCGGCTGGCCACAGACTTACACGTGGGGAGCTACTACAGCCACTACGTGAACAAAGCACCGGCCATAACCCGTCGGGGAAATGATTCGAAAGATTTCGTGGTTTCCGGGCGCTACGACTTTAATGCCTATTTCTATGGCAAGATCGAGGGCCATTTCTTGCGTGGAACCGGGCTTGGCTACTACGAGAGCACCAACCCGAACGGCCTGAAGCCCAACTCGAATATGTTGGCGGCCAAGATCGGTTTCAGTTTCTGACTTGCCAAGCAAGTCAAGCATGGGAACAATGAGCAAAACTCGCTGGTTAATCTTACTTCTGGGTCTCGCAGGGGGCTGCTCCACCGCGTGGGCTCAAGACGTCGTGTTGGTGGTGAACCCGCAGGTGCAGATTTCAGCGATCACTGGCGGCGATCTGCGCGCCATTTTCACCGGAGGCAAAACCAGATTCGCTGACGGCTCCCATGCCGTGCCAGTCATCTTGAAGGGCGGCCCCGCGCATGAAGTCTTTTTGAGACATCATCTCGACGAAAGCCCTGATGAATTTCGCGCGCAATGGCGTAAAGCCGTGTTCACCGGACAGGGCGCCATGCCTAAGGCATGTGACTCGGAAAGTGCCCTGATCGAATATGTGGCCGCCACTCCCGGGGCGCTCGGCTATGTCAGCCGGATTTCCCCCCAAGGTCAAGGAAATGTGAAATCCATCCCCGTGCTCAAATGATCCGCGGATTGCCAACCCACTAAAGCAACAGCGCAAAACGTCGATATCTAGAGGGTCAAGAGATCAGAGCCTCACGAGGACACCCGATGGCGCGAAGAATGACGTTATTCCTTCTTGTCTGCCTCTGCGCCGGGGGTTTATACGCGCAAGACTTAGCTGGCATTGGAATCCATGGCTTTGCGACTCAGGGTTTCCTCTACAGCTCCCATAACAACTACTTGTCCATGAAGTCGAGCGACGGAAGCTTGCAATGGACCGACGGCGCAGTTAGCGTCACCGATTCCGTCACAGACAAGCTGCGCATCGGAATCCAGTTGCACATGTACCAACTGGGTCAGCTCGGCGGTGTCAACGTTCAGGTCGATTGGGCTTCCGGGGATTACAGAGTCAACGACTATCTGGGATTTCGAGCCGGCAAAGTTAAGACGGTTCTTGGTTTGTTCAACGATTCTCAGGACGTAAACCCGCTCTTTCTCTGGATACTGCTTCCGCAATCAACCTATCCCATCGACAATGAGAGTTTTTTTCTATCCCATCTAGGCGGGGAGGCTTATGGAGAGATTCCGTTGGGCGGTCGGGCGGGGATGCTTCGCTATAGCGGGTACGTGGGTAACAATGCCCTTGATCTGAACGGAGGATACCTGAAGCAGATCGCTGAGCTGGGCCTGGTCTTTACCGCGGCACCCGCGGGCACAACTTACGGCGGAGACCTGCGCTGGAAGGCTCCCTCTACCAGGTGGACCATGGGCGGCAGCGCGGACGTGCAAGCCTTGGACGGAAGCGCACCCGGGGGCGGAATTCATCTGCCCCCCGCCACGGTGTACGCGGCATACGCCCAGTATAAGAGAGGTAGATTCTATTTCGCCGGCGAATATCGGAGGGAACCAACCGCTATACGAGTGACCCTTGGACCTCTCACTTTCCCGGCACCCAAGGATGAGCGTGCCTGGTATGCCATGGGAAGTTTTCGCCCCCTCAAGAAACTTACCGTGGGCAGCTATTACAGTCATTTTGTCAATAAAGTGGGGGACATGGGCCAGCCTGGGAATTACTCCAAAGACTGGGTCGCCTCCGGACGCTACGACTTTAACCCATATTTTTACGGCAAGATCGAGGGCCATTTCCTGCGCGGTACTGCGCTTGGATACTACGAGAGCACCAATCCGAATGGCCTTAAACCTAACTCAAATATGTTAGCGCTCAGTATTGGTTTTAGCTTCTAACCGCCGGCACACTGAAATGGCATCGACGATCAAAAGTCGCTGGCTCCTCCTCTCGCTGAGTTTCCTCGTCTGGAGTTGCTTTGCCGCCAGCGCTCAGGACGTTGTTGTGGTGGGGAACAACGGCGTGCGTATTCCGGCGATCACGGCAGCCGACCTTCGCAGCATTTTTCAAGGCGAGAAAACCAGATTCGCGGACGGATCTCATGCCGTGCCGGTCATGCTAAAGGGCGGGCCAGCGCACGAAGTCTTCTTGAGACATCATCTCGACGAAAGTCCTGAGGAATTCCGGGCACAATGGCGTAAGGCGGTTTTTACCGGACAAGGCTCCATGCCCAAATCCTTCGACTCGGAAACTGCTCTCATCGATTACGTCGCTGCTACCCCCGGCGCGCTCGGCTACGTCAGCCGGATTTCCCCCCAAGCTCAAGGGAATGTCAGATCCATCCCCGTGATCAAATAATCCGCGGATCGCCAACCCATTAAAGCAACAGCGCAAAACCGTCGATATGTCTAAAACAATCACGACAAAACGCCCTATCACGCCAAGAATGCCGTTGTTCCGTGTTCTCTGCGTCTCCGCCGACGGTTTGTACGCGCAAGACTTGGCATGCATTGGAATAAATCTCCCATAACAGTTACCTGTCCATGAACTCCAGCGCCATGATCGATGTTTCCGGGCAGAGATCAGCGCCTAAGGTTTCCCCGCTTGTCGCTGTCGTAACCACTGTTGGACTGCTTGGCGCCCTTGCCGCTTGTTCCGGAAATCGCGCTCGCCCGTCCCTCTTGCCGAGGGTTACCACCATTACTCAGGTCACACGTGACGCAGCGAGCAAGACAAGTTTATTATCGGACGATTCTCATCTTTACGTAACCGAATGGTCGGCGGGGCATCAGGTAATTACCAGACTTTCGCTGCAAGGCTCAGATCGAACGATAATACCGAGCCCCTTCTCGGGACTGCGGGCGCTTGACCTCTCAAGCGATCACACCCAGTTGTTAGTTTCGCCAAGCGGATTAGGCGATAACGAATTCTGGACTGTGCCTGCTGCTGCGGGATCTCCGCAGCGAGTTGGTGATCTCACCGGTCGCGATGCGTCCTGGTATGACGATGGCCGACGCATTACCTTGAGCAAGGGGTCGGTTCTCTGCGTCGCCAGTTCAACAGGCAAGGAAGTGCATGAATTGTTCACCGCGAATGGATCTGTGTTCTCGCCCCGCTTTTCTCCGGACGGCCGGCGTATTCGTTTTTCTGTCAGTGACATTGCTCAAAACACGACCGGGCTGTGGGAAATCAATGCGGACGGATCCAATCCGCATGTGTTGCTGACCAACTGGCGGAAAGGCTGGGCGCCTTGCTGCGGCCGATGGACAGCCGATGGCCGCTATTATGTTTTCCAGTCGACCGAGGGCGAACCCGCGAACCTGACCACTCTTTGGGCACTGCCCGAAGAGGAACAGGGCGCTCACCAGGGCACACTGTCTGTTCCCATTCAACTGACTAACGGTCCAACATCATTCGGACACGCTTCGCCCGCTCCCGACAACAAGACAATCTGGGCAATCGGTGTTGAACCTGTGGCCGAGGCTGTGAAGTACGATCACGAAAAAGAGAAGTTCGATCCAGTAATACCCAAACTTTCTGCCACCGACTTGGATTTCGCGCCAGATGGAAAGTGGATTACGTATGTGATGATTCCCGAAGCAACGTTATGGCGATGCCGTGCTGACGGCACCGAACGGCTGCAGCTCACTTCGGCACCCGAGCGCTCGGCTCTGCCTCGTTGGTCGCCAGACGGAAAGCAAATTGCTTACGTCAGCATGCGGCCTGGCGAGCCGTGGAAAATCCGGCTGATTCCGGCGGGCGGCGGTACTGCCACAGAAATTCTGCCGGAGATTCGCAGCCAAGTGGATGCCAATTGGTCCGGGGACGGCACGCGGATGATGTTTGGTTATTTGCACTCCGCCCAAGGGATCAATATCCGAATTGTGGACTTGAAGACGCGGCAAACCGTATCCCTTCCCGGCTCTGACGGACTATTTAGCCCCAGATGGTCACCCGATGGAAGGTATGTTGCCGCACTCTCGCCCGATTTTACGAGCCTAATGCGCTTCGACTTTGCAACCCAGAAATGGACCAACTGGCTGACCGAGTCTGCGGGTGCAGTTAGCTATCCAGTTTGGTCGCCCGACAGCAAGTATCTTTATTTCGATGACCTGATCACTGGGGAGGAAACGATTCGAAGAGTGAAGGTAGGGGAATCCAAGGCAGAACGGGTCTTCGTGCTTGCTGGGATCGCTCGCTACCCGGGCGCTTTTGGCCTCTGGAGCGGTCGTACTGCCGACGGCTCCTGGATGTTTGTGCGCGACCGCAGCACACAAGAGGTGTATGGCTTAACCCTGGAACTGCGATAGCTTTGCGTCCTGAGAAAGTTATGTTGAAGCGGGAAAATGATAGTCGTTGGGCGACCGCTAGCTGCCGGCTCCTAGGCGCGCTTGGGCTGCTGATAGTGCCGGCGTTTCTGGGTATCTCACCGTCTCTCTCGCAGACTTTCGCTCAAGGACTCAAGGAAAGAAAGTTAATCAGTCGAGTGGAACCTGAATACCCCGCAGCCCTGAAGCAACTCTTCATCGGAGGAGTAGTGCGGATAGAGGTCTTGATTGCGCCCAACGGCTCGGTGCGGAAAGCCACCCTTCTCGGGGGCAGCCCCTATCTCGGTCAGGCCGCTATGAAAGCCATCAAAGAATGGAAATACGCTCCATCGGTCTCGAACGAAATCAGAGTCGAAAAGATGGAGTTTGATCCCCATCAGTGACCCCCCAAGAAACCGCAAGAGAAATCCGGCGTAACTTTAGGTTTAGGGCGATTTAACCCGAAAAAAATTGCCAGCCCCTTTACGGGAGCTGGCAATTGAACCTGACCACCACCTCTTCAAGCTCGAGTGGTTAACACCTTATCCTGCGCCGCCTCGGGCACCTTAACGGCGATCGCCGGTCGATAATCGAGCGTAGCCTCGTTCGGCTTCGTCGTGAGAATCTTCGCCGCAGCTGACTCGGCTACCGAAGGCAGCGAAACTCGCAGCGCCTCATCGATCGTCTTAACGTAATGAATCTTGAGGTTATCCAATTGTTCCTTGGTCAAGTCCTCCTCAACGTTCATTTTATTTTCTGCCGGCAAAATCACGTCCGTAACCCCGGCGCGTTTCGCGGCCAGCACTTTTTCTTTAATGCCACCCACCGGAAGCACGTTGCCGCTCAGAGTGATCTCACCCGTCATGGCCAGTAGCGGACGAATGCGATGCCCCGAGAGCAGCGACACCAGCGTCGTTGCCATGGTCACACCCGCCGAAGGACCATCCTTCGGAATCGCCCCGGCCGGCACGTGCATGTGAATGTCGTGATCCGCGAAAAACTCTTCAGCGATGCCCAACTTCGCGGCATTCGAGCGTACCCAGGTCAGTGCGGCTTGCATCGATTCCTGCATCACCTGGCCGATCTGGCCGGTCATGGTGAATCCGCCCTTACCCTTCATGGCGTTGGCTTCCACAAAGAGCACGTCGCCACCAGAAGGTGTCCAAGCCAAGCCAACCGCAACCCCCGGCCGCTCGGTGCGCTCTTCAATCTCGCCTTCGGTACGAATCTTGATGCCGCCGAGAAACTCCTGAATAATCTCCTGCGACACCACCAGCTTCTCGCTCTTGCCCTCGGCTAGCCGGCGCGCTTGTTTGCGGCAGATGGTGCCGATGGTGCGCTCCAGGCTGCGCACGCCCGCTTCGCGCGTGTAGTGACGGATCACATAACGCAAAGCTTCGTCCGGAAATTCGATCTGCTCGGTGGTGATTCCGTTTTCTTCCACCTGCCGCGGAACCAGATACCGGCGCGCGATGTGCAACTTCTCTTCCTCGCTATAGCCCTGCAGTTCGATGATCTCCATACGGTCGCGCAGTGGCTCGGCGATCGGATCGAGCATGTTCGCGGTCGTAATAAATAGAACCTTCGACAAATCGAAAGTCACGTCGAGATAGTTATCCCGGAAGGTCGAGTTCTGTTCAGGATCGAGCGCCTCGAGTAACGCCGAAGCGGGATCGCCGCGGAAATCGCGCCCGACCTTATCAATTTCGTCGAGCATAAAAACCGGATCTTTCGTCTCAGCGCGCCGAATTCCCTGAATGATCTGCCCCGGCAAAGCGCCGATGTAAGTACGCCGATGGCCGCGAATCTCGGCTTCATCGTGCACACCACCCAGCGATAGCCGCACAAATTTCCGGCCCAATGCACGAGCAATCGACTTACCCAAAGAAGTCTTTCCAACGCCCGGGGGTCCCACAAAGCACAAGATCGGACCTTTCATATTCGGCTTCAACCGGCGAACCGAAAGATAATCGAGAATGCGATCCTTCACTTTTTCCAGATCGTAGTGATCCGCATCCAAAATCTCTTTGGCCTTGGGAATCTCGATCTCCTGACCGGACGTCTTCGCCCACGGCAACACCGCCAGCCACTCCACATAGTTGCGCGTGAGGGAATAATCGGCGGCCATGGGAGACATGCGCGCCAGACGTCCCAATTCCTTGAGCGCTTCCTTCTTTACTTCGTCGGGCATACCGGCTTCGTCGATTTTCTTTTTCAAATCGTCGACGTCGCGCGCGCCTTCATCCTGCTCACCCAGTTCTTTCTGAATGGCCTTCATCTGCTCGCGCAGATAGTACTCGCGCTGCGTCTGCTGCACTCGGTCCTGCACTTCGCTCTGAATCTTGTTGCGCAACTGCTGCACTTCAAGCTCTTTGGCGAGATGCTGGTTGATTTTTTCCAGGCGCACGCGAATGTCGAGGGTTTCGAGCGTGTCCTGCTTGTCGGGCGTTGAAAGCGACGGCAGGGACGAAGCTATGAAATCCACCAAGCGGCCGGGTTCATCGATATTCATGGCTACCGTGGAGAGTTCGTCCGAAAGAGTCGGCGATCCGGCGACGATCTGCTGAAACAACGTCAGCACATTGCGCTGCAAAGCTTCGATCTCAGAGCTGTCCGGCGGAATTGCCTCGGGAATCGCATGTACCCGCGCGCGCATGAACGGCGCCAACTGCGTGAACTCGCCCAAGCGCACCCGCTCCAAGCCTTCGGCAAACACGAACAGGCTCTGGTTGGGCATCTTGACGACTTTATGGACGACCGCTGAGGTGCCGACGGTATAAAGATCGCTGGCTTGCGGATTGTCGACGCGCGCCTCGCGCTGCGCCACTACTACTATGGTTTTGTCTTCTCCGAGTGAGTTGATCAACTGCACCGAACTCTCCCGGCCTACCGTAAGGGGTAGAACGGCGTGGGGAAACAGAACTGTATCCCGCACTGGCAGTACAGGCAGCGCCCGTACATCATTTGTTTCTCGCGGCTTAGCAACTTGCTCGGAAAGCGGTTGCTGATTCATTGGCTCTCCTTGAGTGTAACTCACTCAAGCTTAGATGTCATTCGCGGGGAAAGGTTTCAAGGCCCCTCTCCCGGCCGGACCTGGAAGCTGTTGCATTCTATCGGCATTTCACAAATTAGCACATGATGCCCAAGGTACCGGGGCTAAGGTGGAGCGAGGATGGGGCCGGTAAAGGCTGGACAACGGCGGCGTCACGGCCAAGCCGCAAAGCAGCGTAAGAATTCAACCCACGGCGTGAGCCCTGGGTGGAAACGTGGAAGTGACTCAGCCCTGAAGGGCGGAAGTAAGTTCTCACGGACGAACGATGGGGCGGACGACGAGCCATAAACGCGGCCCATGCGCCCGCTGGACCGAGTCAAGCCGCCGGATAAATCCCCAGCACCTTAACGAACTCCGCAACCTCGCCCAGATGCCGCAGCGCATTGCGCGCTGCTTCATCGTCGCCGCGCAGAAAGTCCACGTAAAAGACATACTCCCACGGTCGCCCGCGCATAGGTCGTGACTCGATCTTGCTCAGGCTAATGTCGCGTAGCGCGAAGACGCTCAGCGACTTGAACAAAGCTCCGGGAAGATTCTTAACCTTGAACGCGATCGAAGTCTTGTTGGCGCCACGCGGAATGAGATGCAGGTAGGGCGGCGCTGCATCCGCTCGACGCTTCTTGCTTGCCGCTGACTTGCGGATCAGCAAAAAGCGGGTGAAGTTGCGTTTGTCATCTTCAATGCCGGCCTTGAGAATCTTCGCCGAGTATTCCCGAGCCGCATGCAGTCCCGCGATACCGGCGGCATCCGAAAGGTGATGTGCCACGACATGCTTCACGCTGCCCGCAGTGTCGTAAAAAGGAACAGCTTCAATCTGAGGATGGCTGCGAAAGAAATCGCGGCACTGATCGAGTGCCACCGGATGCGACATCACTTTGCGTAGCGCGCCGAACTTAACTCCAGGCGCGGCAATCAAATTGTGCACGATGCGCAGCAGCAACTCGCCTTGAATAAAAACATCGCTCGCCACGAGTAAATCAGCGTGCTCAGCTACAGTTCCAGCCAAAGAGTTCTCGATGGGAATGACGGCAGCGCCCACCGCTCCGCTCTCGAGTCGATCAAATACTTCGGCGGATCGTGCGCAAGGCACAACAGTCGAACGCGGCAGCAGTCGCTCAGCCGCCTCGTGGCTGAAAGACCCAAGTTCTCCTTGAATAGCAACTTTGCCAGCAGACTTCACACTGGCAAGGTAGCTGGAAAAAGCAGGGCAGCGCAAATGGTTTCTTGCGCTGCCCTAAGTGCTACCCCCAAATAACACGAGATGCTTCTACTCTTCGGCTACTTCGATAGCGAGCCGCCGTTCGCGACTCTCTCCGCAGTTTCACGCGTCGTCCGAGTAATGTAAGGAAAAAACGGCGTGATCTCGAACGGCATCTTTTCGCTTGCCAATGCCAAAGGCACGGGCGGGGCCTTTTCCAGTTCCACCTTGTCAGTCCAAGGATCGAGCTTGATGCGCCCACCCAGGGGCAGCGCCGCGATCTGGTCAATTCGTTGCGGATCGAGCTGTGGCGCCGAAGGCAACAGGGCCGACATGCGAACGCTCTTCGGGGCCACCATCGCATCTCCCATATGAGCGCGAATCAGGTTGGGCAACTCCGGAGCGCTCTCCTGCAGCGCTCTTAGAAACAATCCGACGCTGGCCAGCTTTTCTTTATACGGGGAATTCTTCAATAGCTCCAATGCCTTCAAGTCTGCCGCCGCCTCGTCGCCAGGACGGCTTTTGAACTCCAGGCGTTTGAATGACTCTTCATCGGGGAAAAACATCCGGTCGTTGAAGGCCAGTTTGGCGTCGAAGTGATGCCCCAGCACGATATGACTGAGTTCATGCGCCAGCACCATGGCGAGCGAAGCTTCGTCGGGCAGAACATCCAGCAAGCCCCGGCTGACCACGATCGTATGCCCGACCGTGAACGATTCGAGCGGTGCTGTCGGCAGAACCCGGCAATGCACGTCGGCCTGCAGATCAAGGTTATTCGAGGCAATCAGATTATTGACCACCGTCTGCAACACCTTGTCAACATCGCCCGGCGGGGCCAGCAAACCGACATTCTGTAGGCGCTCCACGACATTGTCTTCCGCCTGGCGCTCCCACATGCGCTCGGCGACCACCGGCGTCGGGTCGGAGGCAACCGCACTCTGATCTTTTACCGGCTCTTGCGGATCGACCATGATCTGGGCAAACTCTTCGTTGCGATTCTTGGCCAGCGCCCGCAGATCATAGCCCCACAGCCGGGTCTGGGCTTTCAAGTGCACTTTCCCGCTGCTGGTTTCCCTTTCAGATTCCTCGCTGTAAATATAGGCTGGCAGCCACACTCCAGGCCGCAGGTTCAGCCGCCAACTGTCAAAATGAAAGTAGAATTTGTTCAATTGCGCCCGTGAATAGGTTCCATTGAAACGAATTATCGTATAGCCTTGGTCTTCCACCCAGATTCGACCCTCGAAGCGACCCGGGGGCGCATCCGGTTTGGGCTGAACGTCAATCGCAAGGCAGCGTACTTCGCCCAGAAACTCGCGCCGCACAAAATTGAACTTGTAATACTTCTTGTAGAACTCAGTGTCGGGAATGATCATCTGGGTGAAGCCTTGGGACTCAAGATGCAAGGAATACATCCCCCCCACCAGCTTGGTCATCAACTTTCCCCTGCTAAAGCCCGGCTGCGCGGTGAAAGAAATACTCTGCGGTCCATCGCTCATATCGAGGCGGCCCAGCAAATATTGGTCCCCGATCGGGGAGACCTTGCCACTGGCATCGGATTTCAGATTCTGCACGTAGGTCTCGACCATGGGCCGCAGATTGCGCATCTGCGCCAGCAATTGATGTTCCCGCTCTACCACCCGGTCGATCACTTCGTCGAATGTGCTCGGCATCGGCAGCGGCGTGGATGCTGCAGGCCCCTCTGCTGCCGATCTTGGCAAAGCGGAGGTTCCGGCATCCTGTGCCGCCGCGGAAAAAATAAACGCCCCCAACAAAACCGTCGCCAGCCAGACTCTACTCAACACCCACCGGCCAAAGCCGCGCATACGACCTTCCTTTCAATTCGCTCAC
This sequence comes from uncultured Acidobacteriaceae bacterium, assembly GCA_963781635.1. Lineage (GTDB taxonomy): Bacteria > Acidobacteriota > Terriglobia > Terriglobales > Acidobacteriaceae > Sulfotelmatobacter. Next base: position 466,520 of record CAWAFZ010000002.1, on the reverse strand, counting down.
AGATTTTTCAACCGCCTGCCGCAGCTTCATCAAGACCGCACGCTGAGCCGAACGCAGCGCGGAAACAGCCGGCCCGGTGGAGATTTCGCAGTGCGATCTTCTACGAGCAAGAACTTTGCCAATGGCCGATTAGAAAGCTCTTATGGAATTGCGCCGCCGCTCAGAAGGTCGTGGGGCGGCCTCGTTTCTGCCTTCTCAAAGGAGACTCGGTTGAAAAGTCCTGAAAGATTCTCTCAGCGCTTTCCGGGCAGATGCTTTTTCACTACGTTCTGCAGCTCTTTTTTCAAGACCAGCGCATCCACCCCATTCGCATAATAGCGAGGGAAGGTTTCGATCACCTGATAGCCGTGCCGTTTATAAAAGGACAGGGCGGAAATATTATCCACGGCCGTCTCCAGTTGAACGGCCCTGCAATCTGCTCTGCGCAAGCGCTCTTCCGCGGCCCCCAGCAGCAACGATCCCACCCCAGCGCCCCGCCGAGCCGCAATTACGTCGATCGTAATAATGTGACCAGGCTCCCGGCTGCTCCCCTCCGCCACAATGAATCCCGTAATGGAATTCTCGGCCGACGCCGGCGGCATTGAAGAGGAAGGCTTTTTCCCTTTGGCTGATCCTGAATCGGTCGCGGCATTGCCAGGCACAGCCCGAGCCGTCTCCACCGCCACCAGCGTAAAGCTGGAGCGCCGCCGCATATAAGTTTTGAGTTCGGCGCGCGAATACGAAATCCCCGGCGGAAAGCAGCTCTGGTCAATACGCCACAAAGCCTCGAACTCTGAAGGATGGAACTCCCGGACGGTGAAGGACACTTCGCCATTGTAGCGGCAGAGTGCGACAGCCGGGATAGGAATGCGGTTCCTGAACCGGGCTGACGAGTGCACCCACCCGGTTTTCCACAGCAATTTTTGCGATGCGGCCCGCAACCGTGCATTGGAGTCAATTGTCCCCTTGCTTCGCCGCAACCTCGGTCGTACCATGGACATCAAAGGGAGTAGTATTCGAAAAAGCGTTGTGGGGCGTCTTCTGCTTATTGACGTGGCCGGTTCAGTCGCCGTGCTGGCGCTGTGGTACTTCGTGTTTTCCACCTACAATCGAAAAAAAGGCGCCACCGCCCTGCGCTGGGTGCAGACCGCATGCGCCGGCAAAGGGCGAGTCCTCGAATCGCGCTGGATAGGATGGATGGGCAGTTCTCAACTGCAAGCCCGCCTCCACTTCCCTTCCCGCTGGTTTGAAAACGCCCGCGTCACGGTAAGCTTCCGGCCGCGCGCTCTGCCGATTCAGTGGCTGGTGAGTTGTTGGCAGCACCAAAAAGAAACGCTCACCTTCGAAGCCGATCTCGGCGGCTCGCCCAGCTTTCATCTCGAGGTGGTGCGCCACCGCTGGAGCGCGCACAACCGCGGCATCTCGTCGCGTAAGGTAAAGAACGACGAGCGCGAGTGGGAGTTCTACGAACCCGGCCCCGTAATCCTCACCACGCGCACGCACTGGAAAAAAGATCCTACCGCAGAACTGAACGCGCTCATGTCAGCCCGCCGCCAGGATATTCTCCAGGTGCGCTTCCGCCCCGAGTCGCCGCAATTCTCCGCCACCGTGCATCTCGAAGCTCTGGCCGATCCCGACGCGGCCGAAGACTTCGTCAGCGCGCTGCGCGAAATCGCCGCGGGTGCCTCCGCTCATCGCCAGTAAATTAAGGGTGCCTGCTTGCTCTTCCAGGACATGGCAGAAGCCATCTCATAAATTTTGAAAAGGCCCTGTAAATCGTAAGATGCCCGTGCAAGAGGCTCCACGTTTATGACACGACCGACAACGCAGGCAATTTCGCCGTTCTTCATCGTCAGCAACGTCGAGCAGACCATCGCTTTTTACCGCGACAAGCTTGGCTTTCAGACTAGATTCCAGCAGCCGGATCGAAAGCCTTTTTTCGCCATCATTGGCCGCGACGGAGCGCAGATCTTGGTCAAGTCCGAGAAAGACGTGGCGCCGCTGCCGAACTCCAAGCGTCATCCCCACATGAGGTGGGATGCCTTCGTCTATGCACCAGACCCGGATACGCTCGCCCGCGAATTTGGGGAGCGATTTGCCGATGGTGGAGCAGCATTCAGCGTGCCACTTAAGGATACCCACGACGGTCTTCGCGGCTTCGAGATTTGCGACCCTGACGGATACATCTTGTTCTTCGGTCGACCGAGGTAGAAGGGTGGCTTGCAAAAAATGGTCTCGATAGGATTGAATTAGCTGCACGTGTCGCGCAAACGCGAATAAAAGAAGAGAAAAATGAGAAGATCACGCGCAAAATTTCAGATTATCGCTTTTGCGGTAATCATTGTATTGCTGTCCCAAGCACAAACAGGAGAGGCAATTTTTCCGAAGGGTGAACTATCCACAACCAAGAATCACACGGGGAATATTTGGCTTAAAGAACTAAATGTGGGTGACAGTACGTTTGATCCCAGTATTGCCGTCGCAACCTACGATGCCGGTGCAAAGCTCGATTGGCATATTCATCCCGGTGGTCAAGTTCTACTTATCACGGAAGGCACTGGCTATTATCAGGAAAGGGGAAAGCCAGTACAAATACTTCACAAGGGCGATGTAATCAAGTGCCTTCCGGGTGTAGAGCACTGGCACGGCGCAACACCAAAAAGTGGCTTTGCCTATCTGGCAGTCACCCCGACTCAAAAGGGAAAAACAATTTGGTTAGAGCCTGTTAGCGAAAAAGACGATAACAGCCTGAAATAAGGATCATTCGCCACCCATTCTGGGGGAATGGTGCAGACAAACGTCGTCAAACGTGGGCCACCCGCCCGTGTTAACAAGAGTTAGCGCTAAGGAGCAAGCGACAAGGCATGAATTTTTCCGCTCTTGCAGTTTCGCGTACTCAGCTTCGGCTTGCTTGAAGCTGGGGATGTCGGGGTCGGCGTCTTTCAGAGGGCTAGGAAATTTTGATAAGCTGTTCTCGCATTAGAAGGGTCGCCCTGCGTCGCGTAGGCACGGGCCAGCCCGAGATGGGCGAGTGCCGCGATCGGTTGACTGGCGATCAGTCCGCGGTACGCCAGAATTTTGTTGTATTCAAGGGCGGCTTGTTGGCCTAGCCCGGCCTTTAGGTAAGATGTTGGCAGGCTTGATATCTCGGTGGACGATGCCTCCAGAGTGTGCTGCGTCCAGCGCGTCAGCGATCTCGAAAGCGAGCGATAGTATCACTTCGGTCTCCAGCGGACGCCCGGCGATGCGGTGCTTCAGAGTCACCCCATCGAGATACTCCATCGCCGATGAAGTGCTGATCTTCGCGCTCGTCAATCTCGAACACCATGCAGATATTAGGGTGGTTCAGCGCGGACGCCGCTTGCGCCTCGCGCTGGGAAGCGGGCGAGAGCTTGCGCATCCTTGGCTACTTCATCTGGCAGGAATTTCAGGGCGACGAAGCGATGCAGCTTGATATCTTCGGTCTTGTAGACGATACCTATCCCCCCGCCGCCGAGTTTTTCGATAATGCGATAGTGCGAGATGGTCTGGCCGATCATTGGGCTGAAATCTTAGGACCGGGGCTCGGGCAAGTCAATGAAGGTGCTGAAATATGCGCCGGGAAGGGGACCGCGCTAATAGCGGCCTGTGGTAATAAAGGGGAATATCCGGCGCCGTGGCAGCGGCAGGGTTGTCGGTATTGAAACTATGTAGCAGAACCCGCGGATTTAGCTGTTACCGTTGAACTTGTAGGAAGAGTTCGCGCAGCCCAACCGTGAAACCGCCACAGGTGGGGCATCCAGTATCGTGCTGGAGTAGGGCTGGTCGACCTTCCGGGGTTAGGCATTTGAGGTACTCGACGGGAAGGTAATTCCCCAGAAGGTTTCCGCCCGTTCGTCGCGCTCGACAAACTCGATGGCGTAGGTGGAAACGCCCTCCAGTGCCGCCAACTGCGCAACTACGCGGGCCGAGAGTTTAGTGCCCTGCTTGTTATTTGCGGATACGACCGAGCCCACCAGAAGATCACGACTGAGTTGAACGGCAGCGCCGTGCTTATTCAATTTCGTGGCCCTGGCCGGCATCGTAAAGGAACGTTTCTGTCGGTCTTCTCCGGATAGCTCGACAGAAGCGTGGAGCGCCATGCGATTGCTTCGGCGTCTTGCGATCGGGCTGCGGCTGGCAGCTGCGTTTGTAGCCAGGCCTGGACGGTGCGATTTCGGGCGGGGAGGTGCAGGTTTAAGGTTCATTCTGATCGGGACATTAGAATGTGCTCCTAGTCGCCGCAATGTGCCGTTCGTTACATCCGCAGGTTACTCAGTCCAACTCTCTGATTCTGCAAAGTAAGAGGCGCGTTGCGTTACGGCACGAAATAGGACATGTACCAGACCGGCGCAGCGGGATCTTTAGAAGGGCGATCCCGCCTAGTCGAAGCATTCCCGACCGGTTCTCCACGGCGGGCGAGGAATACACCGCGCCGCCCGTGGTGTAGCTCCACAGCAAGGAGAGGTCCCAACATTGTTGACGTTGAACACTGTCTCACGCGGGTTCCAGCGCACCAAGTTAGGCGTGTGGAACTCGCTCCAGTTGAAGGTGGCAGGGCACGTTAGCTTCTGGCCCCATGCCACGGACACGAAGCACGCACAGAGAATCCAAACCAAAATGCTGATTCGTTTCATGACGAACCTCCAGAAGACAAACTTGTCGGACGGAGATACATTTCCCATGGGAATTCTTTGTTTGCCCGGGCCCATGCTTCATGGCAGGCCGAAGGCGTAAACGTTGCCGTCCGTAGAGCCGACATAAACCACCCCGTTCGCCACGGCGGGAGTCCCCGCCATGCCGCCGGTGGCGTAGCTCCACAGCAGGGCGCCGGTGGTGGCGTTCAGCGCGTACACGTTGCCGTTGTCGGATCCGACATACACCACCCCATTCGCCACGGCGGGCGAAGACCTCACATCGTTACCGGATTTTTGGCGATTCTCGCCGGCGTAGCTCCATAGCTGGGCGCCGGTTTTGGCGTTCAGCGCATACACATTGCCGTCGTCGGAGCCGATGTACACCACCCCATTCGCCACGGCTGGCGAGGATTCCACCTGGGCGCCGGTGGTGTAGTGCCACACCTTGGCGCCGGTGCTGGCGTTCAGCGCGTACACGCGGTAGTCCCAGGAGCCGACATAAACCGCTCCTTTCGCGAACGCAGGCCCACCGTCAGTCTGCAAATAGCCGCGGGTGGTGTAGCTCCACAGCAGCGCTCCAGTGCTGGCGTCCAGCGCGTACAAGTTGTCGTCGTTCGAGCCGATATAAACCACCCCATTCACCACGGCGGGCGAGGAGTTCACGCCACCACCCCCAGCGCCGTAGCTCCACAGCTGGGCGCCGGTGCTGGCGTTCAGCGCGTAGACGGCGTAGCCCCCGCCGACATAAACCACCCCATTGGCCACGGCGGGGGAGTGATCCGCTGAGGGGGCCGCCAGGTTGTCGTCTAACACGTCGTGGTCGCGTAATCGACGAATATCAAAAGCCTACTTTTGCAAAACTCGCGAGAAACGGGGGATCCAGGTTTTTTTACGTAGCGTTATACTTTGCGAGAACAGAGGCGGCCTCCTCCCTATGAATCGCTACTTTCCTTTGATTCTTTTCGTGCTGGTTGTCTCCGGCGCCATCGCGCAAGACAACACGCAGCCGCAACTCCAGCCCCGGCCCGCCGAGCCGAGCGCCTCCGCGCCAACCAACCCGGGCAAACAAATCTTCCTCGATGTGCAGGTCACAGACAAATACGGTGCTCAGGTGCGTGGCCTGCAAAAGCAGGACTTTACCCTGCTCGACGATAAGCAGCCGCACGAGATTCTTTCTTTTCAAGCCGTAGATGTGGCGACGGCGGCCCCTACCGATCCGCCTCTTGAAGTGGTGCTGGTCATCGATGCCATCAACGCGGGCTTTAATGCCGTCGCCAACGAACGAGATCAGGTCAAAAAATTTCTATTGCAGAATGGCGGCAAGCTGCCAGTGCCCATGTCCATGATGGTTTTCTCTGACAAGGGAATGGAGATACAGAAAAACTCCACTCGGGACGGCAATGCTCTGGCCACTCAATTCGAGGAATACGAAACTGGTCTGCGCACGATCAACCGCTCTATGGGCCTCTATGGCGCCGAGGAGCGCTTTGAGAAGTCGCTCCAGGCGATTCACTCGCTGGCCGCCTACGAGTCGGCGCGGCCGGGCAGAAAGCTGATGATCTGGGTTAGTCCGGGGTGGCCTTTGCTCTCGACTCCAAGCATTCACCTTTCCGACAAAGACCAAGCGCATTTTTTCAACATGATCGTAGCCGCCTCGGCCGAACTAAGGCAGGCGCGGGTCACGATCTATGCCATCGACCCGCTCGGTCTCGCCGACTTCGTGAGGTCGAAATACTATGAAGCCTTTGTCAAAGGAGTGAAGTCCTCATCGCACGCCCTTCCCGGCAATCTGGGTTTGCAGGTGCTGGCCGTGCAGACCGGAGGGCTGGTTATCAATTCGACCAATGACCTCACCTCCGCTCTCGCCCGCTGCGGTACCGATGCGAGTTCTTTTTACGTTCTATCCTTCATTCCCAGTCGCGCCGATCAAGCCAACGAATATCATTCCATCAAGATCACCATCGACAAGGCCGGCCTAACGGCACGCACACGGACCGGGTACTACAACCAGCCGTGAGCCGCGATGCAGAGTGCGGCTATCGCAGAGCACAATTCTTTACCCATGTTCGAAATTGCGACTGGCCTTTCCAAGTCCGGCAGAACTGCTAGGATGTCCCAGCGTGCCAACATCTCATCAACTTATCCGAGGAAGGCATTCATGAAATACCGCAAGCTGGGCCGTACTGGTTTTGAAGTCAGCGATATCGCATATGGACTCTGGGGCATGAGCGGTTGGAGCGGCTCCGATGACCAGCAATCACTCGACTCTCTGCAACTGTCGGTCGACTCTGGCTGCAACTTTTTCGACACTGCCTGGGCCTACGGCGAGGGCAAGAGCGACGGACTGCTCGGCGAAACCATGGAGCAGAATTCTGGTAAGCGGCTTTATGCTGCTTCGAAGATTCCTCCTGCCAACGACAAATGGCCCGCGCTTCCCATCTACAAATACAGCGACGTTTTTTCTTCGCAGCATGTGCTCAAGTATGCGGATCTGATTCGCAAACAACTCCGCGTAGACTCCATTGACCTGCTGCAATTCCACGTGTGGGATGACAGCTGGACCGATGAGCCGGAGTTCCGTTCCACGGTGGAGAAGTTGAAAGACGGCGGCTGGATTCGCCACTTCGGCCTGAGCTTGAATCGCTGGGAGCCGGAGAACGGCCTGAAAGCGCTGCACACCGGGCTGGTCGATGCGGTACAGGTGATCTACAACATCTTCGATCAGGCCCCCGAGGACAGATTATTTCCGCTCTGCCAGGAACTGAACGTAGGCGTGATCGCGCGCGTCCCGCTCGACGAAGGTAGCCTCGGCGGCAAGATGACGCTCGAAACCCGCTTCCCGAAAAGCGATTGGCGCTCCGGCTACTTCGGGCCGGAAAATCTAGCGAATACGGTGCAGCGCGTTGACAAGCTGAAGAAAATCTTGCCTGAAGGCCTGACGTTGCCAGAAATGTCTCTGCGTTTCATTCTCTCTCACCCGGCGGTGAGCACGACTATCGCCGGTATGCGCGATCCGCAACATGTGCGGCAGAACATCGCCGCCAGTGACGCCGGTCCGCTCGACTCCGCGTTACTCACCGAACTAAAAAAGCATCGCTGGGACCGCAAGCCGGCGCATTGGTCGGATTAGAAGGCATGGACTCCTCCTGACCCTGGTCATGGCGTCGCCGCCGCTGCGAGAGATTAAATAGATCTGGCTGATGTTGCCTTTCCTGGTGAGCAACGTGAAATAAAGGAAAATTACTTTGAGTCACTGGAATTAGGGCATTGGCTCCGCGTCTCGTAGCGCGTCGTCGAGAGGCTGGCTGGCACGCGGAGCGTTTGGTGCTAGGCGCCAACCGTCGTCGTAGGCACGGAAGCCTACCGTGGATTTGTAATGGGCCTCGCTGGGATAGAGTGCGGCGCCAACTTCGTTGACGGGAATCCATCGCCAGGTAAATTCGACATCGGCCACGCGCCCCATTTTGCTGATGCCGGTGACGGCAATCAACTCGCGGCGGGCGGCGGGAATGCGGAAGGAGGACTTGTCGGCGTCGGCGGGGGCGATTAGGCCGCGAAATGTCTCTACTCCAGCGGGGGTTAGCGCGACATCCCAGCATGGGGGCGGAGCCAGATCGGCGGAGCAATTGGCGCGCGAGGCGGTGATCCAGCCGTGACGCTGGAGTTCCACGTATTCGGGCGAGAGATATTCTTTGTTGGAAACGATTCCAGTGGTCATTTGAAAAGTTTGCGGGTTGCGGAACGCGCGCGAGGTGGCGATGAGGTCGGCGGCGAGGCGGCGGGTGAGGAAGTCGCGCGGTGAACAGGAGGAGAGCAAGAGGGTACACGCGACGCACGCAGCGAGTATGAATTTGCTTCGCAAGGTCAAATCAAACAATTTTGGATTGTAACCTGTTTCGGGTTTGCAAGTCGCGACACGGGGTAGTGGTGCAGTTTGAAATCCACAGGGCTTGAGTCCGGTTCCGGCCTGTGGGAAACTGTGGGCATGGCTCACATTGGCAACCGAGTTCCCAAACAAGGCGACATCGTTCATTCCCATCCACTGACCGATACCTTCGTTGTGGCCAGCGTCGATCACGCGGCAAAAACGGTTGATATTCAGCCACTCAAGGCAAAAAAGAAGTTACCCGCCATGGAAAAGGGCGTTCCATGGACAACACTAACTTACCTTGACGAACTGGACGAAAGCCAGAACGCTTTGCGAGTGGTGAGAGAGGCTACGGAGAGCGAATAGCCAAGAACCGTCAATCCTGCTCCGTTCTTGGTACGGAAGGATCGGGCGGCAATTTGAGCGGCTTTATCTCCCCATTGGTCTCTTCGTAACTGGCTACTAGCTTCGTAAGCGCGTCACGAATGAATTTTGCTTGTGGCCACGAAAAGGTTACAGCGCCTAATTCTTCTGCAACAAATTCTTTGGCAGTTTCGTCTGAAGGATCGCCCGAAATCAAGTGCCCAAGACGAACCCTGACGTCGAACAAGGTCCAGCTTGCATGGGTATAGTTCGTATAGATTTCCGGCGCAGTCCCGTTTTTCGATGGCACCCACTTGGTACGACGTTTTGCTTCATCGGGCATCGCTATCTGCCTCCACTTCCTGCTGCGGCTGCGGCCATCTCCTCTTGAGCCTCGACAGTGGCCATGGGTTTTCTTTCGGTGCCCCCAAAATTTGGTTCACTTTCATTCTGTGATGCAGCCACGTTGCCATTTTGGAATGAATAATTGGAATCGGCCTGCACGTCTACAGATGGATTTATAAAGAGTTCGTCCTGCTCTAATCGCGGCGTCACGTCGAAAGCATCAGGAGAAAAATTGTTTTCCCAATCCAGCATTTCGTGGAAAGGTACGAACTTTACGACCACTCCCACTCTGAGACCAGCCGCTATCTTTGCTAAAGTCTCCAAGGTGATATTTGCTACACCTGGAGTTTCAAACATAGAGATTCGAGATTGGTGAACTTCGGCCTCTCGCGCTAAATCGCTTTGGCGAGGCATGGGGGGATGCTCCGACTTTAGGCGCAGGGCGCGAATCTGCGCGGGAACAAGCACAACCAATTTAGCTTTGATGTAGGAAGCTCGCGACTTCTGATTCTTGAATAACTTATATATCCGTTCTAACCTTTCGCTCATTAAGCTTAACCGTCCCTTCCCGCACTTCCTTTGCGCGTTTGACTGCCGTTCTTAAGCAATCGGGGGGTTTGTAAACATCCTGCTTATGATTGCATCCAATTAGGAAGATGGCTTCCTTTCGCTTGCTGCCAAAGATTCCGAGTAGTCGTTGCTGAACTCCATCGGAATTAAACCTCCATTCCCAAACTCTTTCTTCTTTTCCCTCACCCTGCAACATCTTGCAGCCAGTCCAGCCGCTAGGAGTCTCAGCCTTACCGTTGACCTTGAGCAGCGCTTGCAGGGTGTCTTGTTCCTCTTCGGAAAGCTGACTATACCAAGTGTCAATCTCCGACCCGTAGTCAAAGAACGTCCACTTGATCTCACTACTCCCCTTGGGAGACTTGGGGAATTGTATCACTTTTAAATGATTTTGCAAGCGAATTCTCTTGACTCCTGTGAATCATATATATATGATTCAAACATTGCAAGGAATACATTATGAATCGCTTAACCCTAGATCGACGCACTCAAGTTGTCGCGGCCTTAATCGAAGGAGCTTCGATAAATTCTACTTGTCGGATGACTGGAGTCGCCAAGCATACCGTCCTGAAGCTTCTTAAGGACATTGGTTGTGCGTGCGCAGCTTATCACAATACCCACGTTCGCAATCTCCGCGTGCGCCGGGTTCAGGCCGATGAGATTTGGAGTTTCGTGTACGGCAAGGACAAAAACCTTACACTGGAACAAGTGCAGAGCGGCCTCGGAAGCGTTTGGACGTGGAAAGCGATTGACGCTGACACTAAGCTCGTTATCTCGTACACAATCGGAGATCGCGGAGCGGACACTGCGAAAGCCTTCATGCAAGACGTTGCTTCGCGGATTAGCAATCGGATTCAGCTAACCACGGACGGCCATCGCGTGTACGCCGAAGCGGTCGAAGATGCCTTCGGTTCTGATATCGACTATGCGATGCTGGTGAAAATCTACGGCGCATCAAATGAGAATCCAGAGTCACGTTACAGCCCGGCAACGTGCATTGGATGCCGCACTGGAGTGCTTGCTGGAAATCCTGATCCAGACCACATCTCAACGTCATTCGTAGAGAGAAGCAATCTTTCGATGCGAATGGGGATGCGCCGTTTTACGCGGCTGACAAATGGTTTCAGCAAGAAACTGGAGAACCACGGTCACATGGTTGCGCTGTACTTCATGCACTTCAATTTCTGCCGGGTCCACAAGACCTTGCGCGTGACGCCAGCAATGGAAGCTGGTTTGACAGATCACGTTTGGAGCTTAGAAGAACTTCTGGCTATAGCCCACTGCACAAGTGCATAATTGATGAAAACACACGATTTAGGGTGCATCTTATGGTTCCATACACTTAAGTCACAGAGAGATTACAGTAACTTTACTTGACATAATATCAAGGGGGCCATAGCATGGTTCAGGAAACAGGAATAAAACCGCCATCGCTTACGGAGCAGCAACTAAAGAAGTTGCTTTTGGAGGCGATTGATAATGCGGATGATACAGACAACCCGGAAACCTTTCACGCGCTCTTCGACCATCCAGAACGTGGACTTGATACGAATGATACGATCCACGGCTTGGAGAGAAATTGGAAATTCGCACGTCCCCCATTTTTTAACCCTGATTTTTGGCAATGGAAGTATTTCATCGACACGGAGAGTGTCGGCGGAGATGCCATTACGATCATCGTAGCGGTGGACACCCTAAGAAGAGAGTTTGAGGTAATTACCAGATGGAGACAATAGAGTCCGTATCGCATGAATGCAGTCAACGAACTCGCCAAGAATTCCGCGCGACCATGGATGAACCCTATCACTACCTTTCTTCTGGACTACCGAATGTCTACCTAGTAGGAATAAAGTATTTTCGCTGCGAGTGCGGGCGGGAATTGGTCAATATTCCTGCCATGAAGCAATTAACGAACCTTATCGGGCGCGATTTGGTTGAGAGTGGATCGGCGCTGACTGGGGCGGAAATCCGTTTCTTGCGTAAGAGGCTTGGCCAAAGGGCCGCAGATTTTGCTCGTCAGATTGGGCTAGAACCTGAAACGCTATCGCGGATAGAAAACGATCATCTACCAGCATCGGAGCGCACCGATAAGCTCGTTCGCCTTTATTACGCCGTGGCTTCGAAAGATCCCCTGTTGCTCGGAGAATTACAAGCCGATCTCGACCAAAGATTCATGGCGTGGCAGCGGATTATTCTTCCGCAGAAGAAGATCGTAGCCAGCGTGAAGGATAATGAGTGGACTCCCGTGGCAGCGTAGACTTTAGGGCAAGCGCTTGCTCCCAAGGCAATTCCTTTGCCAATCCACAAACTTTCCTAATTTCAAACTGCACCACTGCCCTAGACGGAAAGCAGGGGCCTCACTGCCCTTCGGCCACTTCGGAATGTCAAGGAACTTGTTACGTTTCCTGGATCGTAAAGAAGAGCGATCTGTTGCGCGGGGAGAATGGGCGGGAGGTGATTTGGCCTTCAAATTTCTCTGACCAGCGTCCGGGAATTTTCGTTTTGCAGTCTGGGCAGCGGCCTTCGGAAGTTAGACGGTAGTTCTTGATCAGGTAGCCGTGGCGCTCGATCAGAGTTTCGTGGCACTCCGGGCAGCGCGTATCTTCCCAGGGGTCTACCTGGCCGGGGAGGTTGCCGGCGTAGATGTAGCGCAGGCCGGACTCGCGGCCGATTTCGGCGGCTTGGAGCAGGTCTTCGGGGCGCGTATCGCGTGGGCTCGTCATCTTGTAATCGCCGTGGAAGGCGGTGACGTGCCAGGGAATGTCCGGGGAGATTGTCGCTAGAAATTCAGTCAGGCGGCGGAGTTCATCTTCAGAATCGTTGAAGCCAGGAATTAGCAGGGTTACGATTTCCAGCCACAGTCCCATTTCATAAATGCGGCGAATGCTTTCCAGGATCGGGCCGATGCGTCCGCCTAGCTCGTGATAGTGGCGATCGTTGAAGCTCTTTAGATCTACTTTGTAGAGATCCAGCCAGGGGCGCAGGTATTCGAGAACCTGCGGCGTGCCATTGCCGTTGGAGACGAAGCCGGTGATGAGTCCGGCGGCCTTGGCTTCTTTGAAGACGGCCACGGCCCACTCGCTGGTGATCAGCGGCTCGTTGTAAGTGCTGACCAGAATTTTCGCGCCTTGCGCGACGGCATCGCTTACCAAACGTTCGGGCGAAGCTTGGTGCGGAGACGCTACGGCGCCCGGGTCGCGCAGTGCTTGCGAAGTGACCCAGTTCTGGCAATAGGCGCAGTGCAGGTCGCATCCCAGCATGCCGAAGCTGTAGGCTAGCGCGCCGGGATAGGCGTGGAAGAATGGCTTTTTTTCAACCGGGTCGCATTGGGTTCCGGCGGTGTATCCCCAGGGGACATAGAGCGTGCCGCCGCTGTTGTAGCGGACTTTGCAGACTCCGGGTTGGCCTTCGGGGATGGGGCAGCAGTGTCCGCAAGCAAAGCAGCGCAGGCGATTGTTTTCTAATTTTTCGTAGAGGGCGGGGTCCGCTTCGCGGACACGCTCGTCGAGGATTGTGCGCAGGGTGGGCACGGAGGACCTACCTTATTTTAGCGCCGTGAACCGAAAAGCGGGGGCATCGTGAGAACGCCTTGCGAGGGTCTGTGCCGCCGCACGCGGACAGCAGATTCCCTTCGACTACGGTCAGGACATGCTCTCGCTTTCGCTCGGAATGACAAAACAATTCTGAACGATCGAGAAGGTGCTAATGATCGGGTTGCTACTGGGCCGGCGACTGGTGTTGCTGGTACCAGATTTCGGCTTGTTGCTCGATGGATGCGGCTTGGGCTCGGGTCATGTGGGCGGCCAGGATTGGGGCCAGGGTTTTGCTGCCCTGGTCGCCGCCGGCGCGGGCCAGGACGGTCCAGAAATAGGCTTGATTCAGGCTGGCGGGGACGCCACGGCCGCCCCAGTAAGAGCGCTCCCAACTTGGACTGGGCGGGGACGTAACTTTGTTCGGCCGCTTTAGTGAACCAGGAAGGCTTCGCTCTCATCTTTTTTCACTGCTTGTTTGGTATCGCCTTGGGCATAGATCAGGCCTAAGGCATTTTCGGCCGCGGGATTGCCTTGCCGGCGCTAATTGCGGAGTTGTTCGAAATTCGCGGAATCTACCGAGAGAAGAGCGGCGGCTGGCTTCGAGCGCCGATAGCGTCTGCGGGGGCCTGCGTCGAAGCCAGAACGGAGTTGATACGCTGATTCGTCCCCGACATTCCTGGACCCGGCTGAATCCAGGGCGCGAGGACGAAACCGAGCACCATGAAGATAGTGGCGGCGGCGACGATCAGAAACCAAAGGTGAACGCCGGGGCAGGCGAATGCCGGCGAATCTGTCGGGTTAGGAACTGCGAGTTCATCGGCGATTTTCTTCTGCTTATCTTCTCTCTTTTCGGCACTCTTTTTTTCTTCCGAGATTCCGCAACAAAAAGAACGCTGCCTTGGGGGCGAAATTCTGGGAAGGGGAGCCGGCGGTGCCGCAGGATTGGCCTGGATAGCGCGACGACCGCGGTGAGAATCGTTTCGGCGAAGCGCTGCAGGACTGCGCTTTCGTTTTCACCAAAGGCGCGGGCTTTCTCCGAAAAAACTTCCAGCAGGCCGATCGATTTGTCACCGGAGACGATCGGAGCGGCGAGGATGGAACGAATGCCCAAGGCGCGGCACGTTTCGGGATCCACGCGGTCGTCGGAGTCGGCATCGTCGCAACGCAACGTTTTTCTGCTGCGCACGCATTCGCCGGAGAAACCTGAGCCTACATGCAAAACTGCTCCTTCGGGCGGGGCACTCTGGCCGGCACTGGCGCGGCAGATCATGGTTTCGACATCCTTGCCGACCATAGCGATGGCGGCACCCGAAGCCCGAAGCAGAGACTGCGAACGGGCAGCGATCAAAGCCAGAACGGCTGCCAGATTGGCGCCCAAGGACTCAGCTTCGGCTGCACGGCGGAGGCGGCTGTCAGCGGTCGGTGTAGTTCGGAATGAGCTCGACTTACTTCAGTGCGGAATCAACGGTGGGGCTGGGACCGCACCGAAGGCGGCGGCATTGGCCGCGGCAGCCATGGCATTGAGGAACAACCACTCGCGCAAGACGGTCCAAGAGAATTGGTCAGAGCAGGAAGCTGAAGCCGATACGTCCGGTCCGCATCTGACCAAACCACATGGGCCGTGACGTAGATCGATCCGCTGGCCTCGGCTAGTCAAGACAGAGATCTACGCGCTGCTCCGGCTGCAGGAGAGATGATGACGCGCATTGCATGGCTACGCCGACTTCGCTGATGTCGAGAATCTCGTAGAGGTCGAGCATCTCGCCTTTGGAAGCGGCGCCGAAACTCGCGTAGGCGGGGGCATGAACCTTCTGACGCACCCGACGGCGATGGTTCGGAGGAAACGAGTCGAGAAGCTTGGAGCGGTGGCCGACATAGGGACACCAGCGTACGATCCTACTTTTGCTGGTACATATTAACCCAGAATGAGGAAAAGTAGAAGGAGAAAATGGGAAGTGCAGGCGATTGTAAATTTCTGCACAGGATCCAAAGGCTGCTGGAAACGGCCTGGAAAACTAAAGGACTCTATGCCAGGGCAAGCTGACTGGCGTACTAGTCTTGCAGTCTTGAGCGCTGGGATTCGTGCAGGCTGGAGATGCGGGAAATGGCGGCTACCATCATGCTGGAAAGCAATTGCATGGTGGCGACGTCGCGTTCGTTGAAGGCGCTGGGGGAGGACGACAAGACTTCGAACACTCCCAGGGTGCGGCGATAGTAACGCAGGGGCGAGACCAGAATGGAACGCACTCCTAAGCGGCGGCAACTGGCCAGGTCGACGCGGGGGTTGCGTTCGGCGTCGTGGCACAGCATGACTTCGCCGGTGCGCACGGCTTCGGCGGAGATGCCGGCTTCGGTTTGCAGACGGACGCCGAGGTCGGGAGCGGTGCGGCCGGCGCGGGCGCGGCAGACGATTTCGTCGCCGGCACGCAGCGCGATGGCGGCGCCGGTTGCGCCGGTGAGATGCTGGGCGCGTTCAGTGATGGCGCTGATGGCGGGCTCAAGATCGAGTTCAGCGGCGTGAATTCGATTTCTTCGTCCGGGATGCACGGCACGCGAAAACCGGAGACAGGATGGGCCGCATTGGCCACGCGAAGCTGGCTGCGAAGCGCGATAGATGGAACGCGAGCGTGATGGTCGGCGACGTCCTCAATCACTTGCGGATCGGGGACGGTGCGCAGCAAATCGCGGACGAGACTGTCGAGTTCTGAATCGGTGATGAGATGAGCCGTCTGCAGGTTGCGAAGGGTTCCGCCGAGCACTCGCGAAAGACTGACCAGCGACGTGTTGCCGCACGCGAGGCAATAAGGCCGGCTGTTGGTGCTGATCAGTTCGCACTGGACGCAAAATGTAGCCGACTGAAGCGGGACGAAATTAACGTCCTTGAATGTGGTGCCGTAGATCGTCTTGCGAAACATGATTGCAAGTCCCTTCGATAACAATGACGCGAAGGTTAAGGTAAACAGGTCACGCCGCGATTAGACAGTAGTTGCAAAGGTTCCGGGTGTGGAAAACTCGGATGTCACCGAGAGCCGATCAACTGATTCGGCTGAGCTTTTCCGCTTTCGTTTTGTAGCTTGGATTGCTCCGGCACGTTATGGTTCGACAAGGCTCAGTAAACAGTTACTGCAACTTAGGCATCCAACTTCGTTTAGCAATTGAAGATAAGAAGGCAAGCCGATCTCGCGAATTGGAGGAGTCGGGGGAATTCCAGGCTGCGGCCTGAAGGTCATGGCTCCATTCGCAATTCCGGTGCTGCCGGCGGGAAGCGGATTCATCGCTTCGCGCGGAATGACAAAGTTTTATCAGGCCGGCACCCGAAGCTGCGCTCAATTCGGGGACACCAAGAGGTCAGAGAATGTTCGAGTCGAGGCCGGCGATGAATTGGATCCCGGGGATGACCTTGCCAACTAACTTCTGGTCGTTAGTTAAGAACAAGTCGGTGCCGGCAGTCGCGGCGCAGGCCAGATGGATGGCGTCCGGCGAGGCTATGTTTGTGCTGCCGCGGATTCGGGCATAAGCGTCCGCAGTTTCGAGAGTGAACGGTATTACTTCAGACACTACGCTCGACAATGTTGTACGGACTTCTTCGCCCTTGGACAAAGGGGCTTTCCGGTATGCGCCCGCCAAAACCTCGCCGAAAGTAACAGCGCTGGTGATAAGTGTGTCCTTTCGTTGCTCCATTCGCGAATAAACAGATGCAACTCTCTTCGCGAAAAGAGGATTGTTGTCCAGCCAATAAATGAACAGCATCGAGTCCCAATAGATGCGGCTCATTCCTGGTCGTCGGCGTCGCGGAAAGACGCCCGCTCAGCGCGCAGGTAGGCCTCGCCACCACCGTACTCGGCGAAGACGTCTTTCATCGATCCTCGCAGCCGATTCCAGGCTTCCTGACGACTCAACTGCATGTCGTCTTGTTTTTTGGGGACGATCTCGTAGGTGAATGTAACGGTTGTGCTTTGTCCAGATGGAGGCCCCGTCTTCGACACGATGCGGAGTCCGTGCTCGGTCAAGAACTTTTTGGATCCAAGAGCCGCGCACACCAGCGGCACTCGATTGTTAAGCGCCAAAGCGCGGTGGACTTCCCCCACGTTAATGGCCACGGTCTTCTCTTTCCGCCGCCGCGCGGCAGAAATGTATCTCTCATAGGCGTGGCGACGAACCGCGTCCGAACCTGTGTTCGCTTTGGGCGCCGCATTCTTCTTCATGCATGCTATTCTTGCATATGCATGCATAGCCTGTCAAAACTGCCCCTAGCCAACTCGCCTTTGTGTTCACTGCTGAACCGATTCGGCGGCGGGCGGCTTCTCAGTCTGCCCACCGCCGAAGAACAGGCAGAGCTCAACATGGGGAAACCGCACTGTGTGCTATCGTCTGTTCTCAACGGTTATGATGAATCGTGGCATGGGAAGCAATTCGTCGATACTCCCGCAACTTCGGATACCGCCAGGTCCCTGTCTGGTACGGTTCGTCCATCGCAGTGGCCCAACAATTCGAGACGATCAGCAGAAATCTTAGGTTCTTAAAGGTAATTCCCAATCCATACCCCTTTTATGACTGGATCATGGGTTTTCACGAACGCTGGTCGAATAGGGCAGCACTACGCGGTCCCGTGCTGGAAAGAACAACAAATGTTGTCGAAGCGGGCGTTGGGACTGGATATTTCTTGGCCCAGTTGGTAAGGAAAGCCAAGAGTGCAACAACGATCAGCGCCGTCGATCTCTCGCCGCAGATGATCTCCGCCGCCAAGAACTACCTAATGAGGAAGGACCTTCTCTTTTCCTCCCTTTTCTTCGTAAGGAGTGATTGCAGGCATCTTCCCTACCCAGACGGGGCATTCGATCTTTACGTCTCAAGCTATTTGTTTGATCTCTTAAATGACGAGGAGATTGAGTCTACTGTAAGGGAAATGGAACGCGTGGTGGCTCCCGACGGCCACGCCATTCTGATAACTATGACTACGGAGTTGGACGACGCGCCGGGGCCAGTGCGATTTCTCTGCCGCGTCACGAATGAACTTTACTGCTTGGGATACCACCGTGGCAGGTGGAACCGTATCTGGAGATTTCTGTTCGCTGGTTACGCGCCTCACTGCCGACCGATCGCCCTGGGCAAGTACCTGAAACTCGCACCTGCGTTGAGTATCGAGTACACAAAACTGAGCCACGTGTCTCTGTTCCCGGTTCGCATCTACTACGTTAGGAAGAGTCATGCCTAAGATGCGCCTATTGCTGAGGTTGGCCAGTATTGCAGCAACGACGCGCTCCACGCGCCTTTTCTATGACCGAGTTTCTCCGTTCTACGAGTCGCTGTTCACGGATCATTTGTCGCACATTCGGACAATGGCAGCTGTCATGAGTGAAGAATTTCCGGGTCGAATCAAGGTCCTCGACATCGCTTGCGGGACCGGCGCTCTCAGCCGTCGGTTGGAAGAGCAAGGCTTCTGCGTCACGGGGCTGGATTTTTCCTTTCAATCCCTTTGCCGACTAAACCAAGCTACCCACACCATTCGAGCTGTCCAGGCTGACGCGGCGGCATTGCCACTCGGCGCCGCCTCTTTCGATGTGGTCACATGCATGGGTGCATGGCGCCACTTCCCCGATCCTCAGCGTGTTCTGCACGAAATCTGCCGAGTGCTTCGGCCCGACGGTGTCTTTTTCGTTGGCTATTTTCCTCCAAAACTAGGAGGGCTGCTGTCAGTTCCCCCGAGCCCATTCGGAAAGGCAATTGTCTTCTTCTACGGACGTGTTATGCGGCTGTTGAAGTACAACGACAGAGCTGATCCAGAAATGGAACGCCAAACTCTGCGAATGATCGAGCTGGCGTTCACAAAACACCGCCTAATCCAGTCCGGAAAGAGCGAGTACCTGATACTTGCGGAGTCACCCCGCTAGAGTTTGGTTCGCTGTGGTTGGCGCAAAATTCCCCATTGCACCCACTGCGCGCCCGGTGTTCCCTGCCGGACGCCAAGCCAAGCCAAATTCCCTTGACTTCGATCCCGGCACAGCATCTAATATTCAAAGGTACAATCGATCTTTGACATTCAAGTAAGAGAGCTAAGTCCTGCAAACGCAAGATTTTGCGAGACGAACGCTGATTCTAAAGCACTTAACCCGAGAGAGTCAGCCTAAGTCCTTTCCCTGGAATATTGTACGGACAAGTTGTTCCTTTTCAATATTTTAGGAGTGCCAAGGACTGTAAGTGATTGATTCTAGATATTTTAAGAAGCTATTTTTCGCCTGAAATCCAGATCAATCCAACGTTCGGCTCAGTCGGATCGAGCTCTTAAACTTATGGCCAATCCCACCAGTGGGGGCGTCACGGCTTCGACGGAGATGCTTGCGGCCAAGAGGCATGCCGGGGTGCACACACCCGTAATCGCGTGCAAAATGATAATTGCCAATCAACAAATGGCATACGCAGCCTAATTAATTAGGCAGCCGTTCTCCACCGCTTCGCCCTTGGGCCGTGAGCGAACGTCACACAGAGGGCTGCTCTTCTCCTCTACGTCTGGGCGGAGAGGTTAAGATCACAGGCTAGCGGCTAGCGTTTCTTGTCCGTTCTGAGCGTGGGCCGCGAACGTCCCGGGGGAACCGCCAGCAATGGCGGCAAACGCCTGGGGCATGAACGCGAATAAGCATGTAGTCTCTTGACCAGTAACATTTTCGGACGCGGGTTCGACTCCCGCCGCCTCCACCATTTTAATACACTGAAAACAAAGTAGTTAATAAAACATAGAAAAAATCGTACAATAAACGTACAATGGATTCGGCAAAGGTGCTGATTCCATGCTCTCTGTTTACTCCCGCCACTATCCTCCCTGCCCTTCCGACGACATCAATTACAAACGTTGCCGCTGCCCAAAGTGGATCAATGGCATTCTCGGATCCGATGGCCCCTTCGTGCGTCGCAGCGCCAAGACCCGCAGTTGGGAAAAGGCTGAGGATTTCAAACGCAAACTGGAAGAGGAATATGAGGCGAAGCAGAAAGACCTAGAAGAGGCCTCCCGCCCGGAGCCTGCTCTCGTAACCGTCAAAGACGCCGTGGCGCGATTTCTGAACAGCAAGCGAAACGAGAATCTCGCCGACTCCACTCTTGACAAGCTGACCACGATTTTCGAGAAGCAGTTCCTCGCGTGGGCCACTTCCTGCCGGTTCACACACATCAGTGAGATCAGGACTGCCGATCTGGAAGAGTTTCGTGACACGTGGACCGATGGTCCCCTCGCAAAGAAGAAGAAACAGGAGCGGTTGATCGGATTCTTGTACTACTGCTTGCGCCTTGGCTGGATCAAGGTTAATCCCGCGGTTCTGCTTGGTCGTATCAGAGCGGACGGGCCCCCGACAGACTACTTTCCAAGAAGTGAGTTCGACAAGATCATGGATGCGACATACATCTATCAGCCCAAAGGCTGGGTGGAATGCAGAAATCAGGCAACACGGCTCCGCATTCTCACGTTGCTAATGCGCTGGAGTGGACTGGCGATCAGGGACGCCGTCACCCTGGAACGGCGCCGGTTGAATGAACACGGCGAATTGTTCCTGTATCGCGCCAAAACCGGCAGTCCTGTTTACGTTCCGCTCCCTCCCGATGTGGCAGAGTCCCTGAGAAACATTCCGCCCGGCCCTAGCCCCAATCCTCGGTATTTCTTTTGGTCCGGGAACGGCTCACCTAAGTCCGTGGTTGGCAATTGGCAGCGAAGCTTTCGGCGCCTATTCAAGATTGCCAATCTGCGCCGCGATGATGGCTCAATGAAGCGGTGCCATCCCCACATGCTTCGAGACACATTCGCGGTCGAGATGCTACTAGCCGGTGTGCCACTGGAACAGGTTTCAATCCTGCTTGGCCACAAGAGCGTGAAGATCACCGAGAAGCACTATGCTCCGTGGGTCAAGGCTCGGCAGGAACAGCTCGCGGCCAACGTTCGCAAAGCCTGGGACGTACTCGATACTGGCAACAAAACGGCAAAACGCAAACCACCGAAGCGGGTGAAAAGTGCCTAACGTTTCGTTCTTTCGCTGGGTTGAGCTTTTAGCTTGCTCTACGCAACTTTCGATGAACACGGTGAAGAACTGTCTCGGGCACCCGCAACGTCCGATATCCACGCTTGTGCAACCTTTCTTCCGTGCTCCAGTGAATCACGCCCGGTTCCCGTTCAAAGATCCGTCGAACCGTCTTCTCGCTGAGTGCCCAAAGTTTGGCGATCTCGATCACCGAGTAGTGCTTCTCATTCGCCAAATCGACTGGGCCTAAGGGTGACCCGACCGAAACCGGACGGAAGCCGCCCGATGGCGCAATTGGTCTGCTGGCGGAGTCAGACATGGTACAAACCTCAACCGCAGCTGGGTGTTAACCAACTTGATTCCATCTGCTTAAATTGTCCAATGAATTCTCGGACGATACCTATTCCTTACAGGAATAGCTGGGTCAGAACTGAACTATACAGGGCCCGAGGACTGTTCAATCGAAGCGACCAAAGGAGTCCATGTTCGCCATGAAAAAAAGTGTCTGGAGAGCGGTAATCGAGATAGGATTCATCATCTTCCTGTTTTATTCCAATCTCTTGATGGGTGAATTTGAGCGCTCTGGCTTGGGACAGAAGAGAGGTGTAGCTTGGGCAATCGGAAATGTTTTTACCTCTGCCAATTTTGGAATTGCGACGATCGCTGCGCTAATCGGTTATGTCCTCTTTGAGTTTCTTCGAGAGAGATTCTAGGCAAACGTGGCTCTGATTTTCTGCTGCAGAACGAACAGCAATAGTGCACCGGCGATGATGACGCCGGTTCCGCCGCGCAGCCAGTCACCTCTGAGGCAGTTAACGACATCCCCTAGAACCTGTACTGCGATGATTACGACCGCTAATCTCCATCCCCAAAGGCGGCGGCGGAACCACCCGATTCCTGCCGCGGTGAGGGCCGCGCCAAGCAGTGCAAAGAGGATTCCAACTGTACCGCCCAGAGGGGCGAGCTGTCTGTACGCCATCGGATTGAGAGCCCAGAGACGATCGAGAGCCGTGCCTCGCCATAGCAAAGTGGTGGCGGCGAGACAAGCCATGATGGCACCAAAGAACAAGAAGATGCCGATCGCAGTGAATCCTGGAGTGTTACGTCCAGGCGCGAGATCGGTGCCGGTGCCATGGTTGTCCCGCATCTGCTGAATATAGGCCACTACCGGCAACCCATGTTCGAGTTGTTGGGGAAAGATCGCAACTAAGCTTGTTGATGGGTTCGCTAGCGCCAAGATGTGGTTTATTGAAACTGCGCCGTAGTTACATACCGGGCGACAACCGGTTCCGTCCGCCGCTTTGTCCCATTAATGGCGCGGATCAGGGTTTGCTTTTTGGATGCTGACAACCCGGGCGGACCGCGAGAATTCAGTTGGCGTGGGTGGACGGCGTTGGAAAGCGTATTTGCGAAGGAAGGACCGAGCGAATTCGTTTGCCAATCGTGAATCGTCGTCCTTTCTCATGATCACACACGTTTGGAAGCACAATGAGGCATCGGAAAGTGGCTTCACCACGACACCCTCTGCGTGAAAGCCAAGGGCCGCAGGTTTGGTGAGGATGGCCACGCCAACGTGCTCAGATACTAAGTGAATCGCCTCTTGCGATGTAATGGTGTCGTGCGCGTGTTTCGGAGCGATTCCCGCACGCCGAGCGGCCTCTATGATCGCGTCATGAAGGACGGGGTGAACTCGTCGCGCGAACAGAATCCACTCATCTTTTGCCAGATCTTGGAGCGCTATTTGTTCCTTTTGAGCAGCGGCATGGGTCTCTGGAAAAGCTGCATAGAGCGGCGTCAGAGCGAATGGTGCGGCCTCGATCTGAGAGTCTTCCGGTGGTGCCGTCACCAGGGCCAGATTCAGTTCCCCTGCTAGAACGCTCCGGACCAACTCGATTGAGAACTGACTGATCAGTCGAATAGCGAGATTGGGGTACAAGGGGAGACGAACTGCAAGAAGGTCCGAAACCCAGGTTTGATCGGCGTCGTGCGAGTGTCCAATTGTCAACACATTGTCTGCTCCTTCATGGGCAGTACGAGCGAGATGAAAAGCCCGCTCGATATGCAATAGCGAAGAGCGTGCTTCTTCGACGAAGACTCGCCCCGCGTCGGTCAGTTCCACACGGACAACCCGCCGATTATCACGAGTGAACAGGCGAAATCTAGGCTGCTTTTCGATCTCAGTGATTTGTCTGCTGAGCGCAGATTGGGTCAGGTTCAATCTGAGGGCGGCTTTGGTGAAGTTCAACTCTTCGCCCAAGGCAATGACTGCGTGTAAGTGGCGCACTTCGACGTTGGGAAACACTGCTCCAACCCCCGCCCAAGAGTTCGGTGAGACCAGGAATTTCGCGCTGCCATTGTGGGTAAAACGACGAGTGGTTATGACCTTAGAACCCGGTCGGGTTTGAAAAGTTTCCCGGGGGTCCAACAAATTTTCAAATCCCTTGCATCTGAAACCCGCTCCAGACTGAGGGTCTCGGGCGCCCTGCAGACCGCAATGGGGAGAGGGATGTTGATGGTTTTGGCTGATATGAGTGCAGCCCCTAGCCGGTCCAGACGTCTACGCATCCCCTATTTAAGGTCCGGAAACAAGTTCAGACGCTCATGAGTTGGCCTGGAGCGTTCTTCTCCGCAGCTTGGATGGGAAGCGCCAGACGAGCAGGTTGCTTGCGATTAGCGCAAACTCGTGCGAAGACCCCCATATAAGACTGCGCCACGCGGTCCCAGACCATGTGCCGCGCATAGAGGTAAGCACGTTTACGCATCGCCTCGCGGGCTGCATCGTTGTCCAAAAGTGCAATCGTCGTATTCGCGATGGCGGCTGGGTCGGTAAAGGGAACCAGCACCCCGCGCCCATCGTCCAAGAGCTCCATGGCGTGCCAGTAAGGAGTCGAGATGATCGCCTTCCCGGCGCCCAAGGCGTATGCCAGTGTCCCAGATACGGCCTGTGCCTCATAACGATACGGCGTGACGTAAATGTCGGCTGAACAAACCAGCGAAGCCATTTCTTGAGGGCTGACGAAGCGGTTGTGGAAGACTACGTTCTCCTCAACTCCCAGCTCTTTGGCTAAGGCTTGCAACTGTACCCGATATCGATCACCCTCGCGCCGTTTGACATGCGGGTGAGTAGCACCTGCGATGACGTAAACAACGTTCTTGTGCCGGGACAAGATGCGCGGCAGGGCTTGAATGACACTTTCGAATCCCTTATTCGGGGACAATAGCCCGAACGTGAGCAATACAGTCTTTCCTTTGATTGAAAGCGAATCTTCATCAGGGACCGGTTCGGCAAAAGGCAGGTCGGGTATACCGTGAGGAATCAGGTCAATCTTTTCGCTTGGAACTCTAAATACATCTTGCAGAAACTGACAAGAATGCTGGCTCATAACGACAAGACGATCGGAGCGCTCAGCGATTTCTTGCATGACGATTAGCTGGTCGACGTCTGGTTCACGAAGAACCGTATGCAGAGTTGTCACGACCGGCATTTTGAGGCACTTCAGCAGCCGCAAAACGTGACTGCCGGTCCTCCCTCCAAAAATCCCATACTCATGCTGCAGACTCACAACATCGATTTCGCTGGAATTAAGAAAGTCGGCGGCGGCTTGATAGGAAGAGATATCGCCTTCGGTTATCTCGAATCGCACGCGCGCAGGGTAACGGTACTGCGATTGGGGATCATTTACGGCTACCACGGATACTCCAGCAGAGCCGTACTCAGCAGCAATCGCGTCACACAAATCTGTCGTGAAGGTCGCAATTCCACACTGGCGAGGGAGGTGGTTCCCGATAATCGCTACGCGCACTGGAAGCGAGTGGTGAGGGATCCCTCGTACACATGATGCCGGCTTCGTTTCGAACGCGAGGGGATCCGCCTTGCAGCGCATCATGGTGTTCGGTCTTGAACTCACAGAGCAATCAGGTTCGGACATCGCAAACTCCTGACTATACCTTCTGGTGACGAACGCAAGATCTAGGCGCCAGGAGGCTACACCCGAGCCTCCTGGCGTCGGGACTAGGCCGACTCTCTTCAAACCGCGGTTCGCCGTCCGCTCAATAAGTTAATGATCAGAACCGCCAACGCCACAATAAGCAGCAGGTGGATCAGGGCTCCGCCGAAATGCAGACTGAAACCCAAAAGCCACAAAATTACAAGAACAACAAAAATGGTCCAAAGCATGTCAAACCTCCTGTGCTCATTCGCGGCACCAGAATGTGAGTTTCATCCAAACGTTCGCAAGAAAACCGCTTCGTGCGAACGGATAGAACAACAAATGATGGACTGTGCGCGCGCTCGAATACGCTGGTGCCGGCTGTTAACAAACAACATAACAGCAGGCGTCAACTCCGGAAGCGCTACCCTTTGTCGCTTTTGGCCTGAGCTTTTGCACCGCGAATTTCCGCGAGGAACGGCCTGGCCACGGCTGGAACTCGCACTTTGCCCAACAGCAAAGCCCGAGTTGTAACCGTGCGCCCATAAATCGCGCGCCGGGAATCATTGTCCTGACGGAGCGATGCGCCTGTTAGCGTGAGCCCAGCGAACGCGCCTTTGGCACGGGAGTAGGTCAGGATCTCTGTATCCAACTTCCAATCCGTACCGGCCGTGGCATGCCGTCCAACTGGACCTGCTGCCGCGGAAGCGTCCCCTCCAACCTGAAAATTACTGGAGAGCAGCCTTTGCATTGCTTTGTCATTCTGAAAGATCATTACCACGTCCACCGCTTCCACCCCGATCTGCAACCCCCAGCTTCCACCCGAAATCGTGATGAACGCCGGCGCGCTCCAGCCCTTCGCCGTGCGGCAGGTGGCTACACCTTTGCCTCCTTCAGCTCCGAAGACAAGGCCACCTTTGACCATGTGCGGTATAACAGCCAAGCACTTTGCGTGCTCTAAGACTTCTTCCGGGATACCCTTGTCGGGCATCCCCATAATTTCGTGCATCACGCTGGTGGCGTTGTCGAGCCGGTCGGTGGCGTCTTGCCGTGCCGACCCTGCCCAGCACAGCGTGCCGAGACCAAACATCGCAAGTGCGAAGATTGCTTTTTTCATAGGACCGCCTCATTTCTGTTACCTCTGCGCCGCTTCTCCGGCTTCGTGCTGGGTCTTGCACACAAATCCGTAGCTAACTTCGGGCACACCGAGGTCAGTTCGAACTTAGCAAATCAAATTAAAACGGGCTGAGCACAAGTGCTCACATCGCGGAAATTCCCGATGAATTGACACGAAGAAATCCATTTTCTGTTTGCTTCGGATGAGGCTGAAGGTCATTCCAGAGATGGTCAATTCTGCTCAGATCTCAGAAAGGCGGGAGATTAGAAGAGGTGGTAGCACTCAAAGTACCGCCGAAGAGCAGCCAATCTGCGCTTCACGAGATCGGAGGAGAAATATGAAAGACAGCACGAGAGACAAGCTCAAGGGTAGCTTCCACGAAGTAAAAGGAATTCTCAAGGAGGAAGTCGGGGAAGTTACGAGTGATCCGAATCTGAAAGCCGAAGGGAAAGCCGAGAAGAAGGCGGGCAAAGTTCAGCAACGGATAGGCCATGCGAAAGAAGTCGTCGCAAACTTGAAAGGAGAGCTCGCAGACCTAAAGAAAGTTGGATAAGCCACCTGCCGCATGAGCGGCGCCTTGGCGGATGGCTCCCGCGGCCAGAAGAATGGCCGACCACACAGAGCTGACACATCGGTCAATCCAGCGAAACGGAGCTCATCAAATGGACCTACTGAGATATCGACAAGTTTCCGGAGTTTTGCTGCTGGCTGCGCTCGCGAGCTGCACTCAACAACAAAACACCCAGGAATTGAAGGAGAAAACCGCGCAAGCAACGGCGGAGGTAAAGCACGATGCGGAGGCTGTGGCGGCAGGGATACGGGAGGGCTGGAGCCGCGACAAGCCACTCGATTTGAACACTGCCACGAAAGAGCAGCTGCTGAGTCTGCCGGGCGTAACTCCGGCAGAAGCGAACCGAGTCATTGCAGGGCGTCCCTTTGCCGAAACCGGTGAAATGGTGACGCGGCACATCATGCCGAAGACTGAGTACGACAAAATTGCAGACCGGGTTACGGCCAAGAAATGACTGGAATTGGCACTCCCGAGTCGCCCAGAAACTTGGAATGAGACCGTCTCACCGGACGTAAACATTCAGACCAAGCCACGACGTACGGCGTGCCCAAATGGCAGAGCCTGAATGTAAATGTTCGAATCGTTTCTTGCCGAACGGTTTGTAGCAGGGGGTAAAGGGCTCCACCAACAGGCATTAGCTTTTGGAGGAAAACCACTATGAAGCCAGTAATCATTGGAATGTTGTTACTTATTGTCGGAGTCACTCTTCCTGCCTTTGCGCAGGACGAGCGCCATGAAGAGAGCGCCAAGCCAGCACAGCATGAGGAAAAGGCTAAGCCTGCTGCGAAGCAGGAACAAGCCAAGCCTCAGAAACAGGAACAGCAAGCAAAGTCTGCAAAACATGAGCAGGCGAAACCGGAGAAGCAGACACAGCAAGCTAAGCCACAGAAGCAGGAGCAGCAGTCGAAGAGCCAAGAACAGAGCCAGCAGAAACAGGCACAGCAACAAGCCAAGGGCCAGCAACAAGAAAAGAAACAACAGCAACAGCAGACTAAGACCAAGCAGACCCAGCAGAAGGGTCAGCAGCAGCACCAACAACAGCAAGTGGCTGGCCATGGGCAACCATCACAAGCCCAATACGCACGAAGTGGTCAGAAAGATAAGTACGGACACGAATACAACGAAAGTCATTTTGGTCCCAACCATCACGGGCGCTTTGAGGCAAATGGTGGACGCGACTATAACGGACGCAGGGAATACTCTTACGGCGGCTATTGGTTCTATGCAGGAGCATATCCGCCGTGGTTTTACCAGCAGGACGTGTACTTCATTATGGGAGCGGATGGGCTATGGTATGCAGTTGCATATGGTAACCCTTCTCTAACATTCCAGGTCTATATAGAAGCGTGATATGGGCGCATTTGACGGACCGCAGTCGCGAAAGCACGACCTCCGCGACTGCGGCGCCGGGATTGCATAACGGTCTGTCCCGAGAGTGGAACGTGGATACTTCAGGGAGAAACGATCCCTCTTCATACCCACCCGTCGAATCATGGCTGAACTCCGATCGTCCAGTTGCGGGGTGCCCCTGATATGAAGTGGTGACGGTCACGTAATTCTCAAGGTAATCAAAACTTGGTCGGCTTGGGGAGTTGATTCAGTCCCCAGATCTCTGGATGTTCGACGGTTCTGATCGACCTCAATTTACTTCTGCTTTAGTCGGCATATCGACTCCTAGACAGTATCTGGGTGTGGAGAAGTGGAATCTTTGCAGTTTTGCTCAGGGCTTGCGTGGCGTCGGCGTCCCGTCAGCGCCTCGAAGCCGGAGATCACGTCGAACAGCTCTTCATCGATGGATTCCTGGCGAACACGGCGGAAGGTGCGGTTTAGATCTTCCAAAATGTCTGCGATGTTCTTCTCCGCGCGTTGCATGGCCGCCAGACGGCTGGCGTTTTCGCTAGCAAGGGATTCGGCGCAGGCCTGAAAGAGCAGAACAAAGAGGTATCCTCGGACGAAAGCCCGAAGCGCCGACTCGGCTCCTTCGATGACCTCCGGCAAATTCTTTGTCGGCCACGCCATTGCGGCCAGCTTGTTTTGCCAGATGTGATCCAACGGCACCAGTCGCTCGCTGACCGGCTCGTAAACAGCTCCGAATTTCGGATGGTTGTGGAAGACATAGACTTCACCGACATCGCCGTGCTCGAGAGCCGCTTCGATTTCGATTAGAATCTGGCCGACTAGAGACGTGATGGCATTCACCGAGGTCGGAACCGATAGCAGGTCGACTGGGGCCACACCGGTGTCCGTCAAGAGCGCGTGAGCGCGATCGCCGACGGCCCAGATTTTCGCTATTTTGCCGGGCAACGTTTTGAGCTCGTGCACGGCGAATTCCACGATTACCTCATTAAACCTGCCGACAAGGCCTTGGTCCGAACCGAAGACGACCGCGCCGATTGCGTGCTCGTGCCGCGGGCGTTTTACCTCGACGAGCGAAACCGGGCCGGCCTGATGGAGACACGCGACCAATGCGAGTTCCACCGTGCGATAGTAGTCGTCGAGCGATTGAACTGCCTTCTCGTATTGTCCAATGCTGGATGCGGCCAGCGCCTTCATCGACCGAACCACACCTTCGAGATCCCCCGCGCCGTCGATTTTTCGACGCAAACTCTCCAATGTGCCGCTCATGGCGAAGCCTTGGGCGCGGGTGTGGCCTTAGCAGTGGACTTCGGCGCTTCGTCGAGTTTGGGTTTCACTGGTTTCGGTTTAGGAGCAGGCTGGAATGGAGCAAGCGCACGTGTGGCAACTTCCAGAACCGACTTTCGGTCAGCGTCACTCAATTTGTCAGATGACGTTAGTCGTCCCGCTATGTCCGCCGGGATGTCCGACGTCGCTTTCTGTATTGCCTGCTCGGCATCGCTCACCCTTTCGATAGGCACCGGGTCAAACAGGTTCGCCGTCAAAGCCAGGAGCACGGTGATCTGCTCGATCATCGACACCGGCTGCGATTCCGGCTGTTTGAGGCAAGCACGAATGCGCTGCCCGTGATCGATAATCTTGCGCGTGGATTCATCGAGACGAGTGCCGAACTTCGCGAACGTTTCCAATTCCTCGAACTGCGAGTAAGCGAGTTTGAGGTTGCCGGCGACAGCGCGATACGCAGCTCGTTGCGCCGCTCCGCCCACGCGCGAAACGGACTTGCCGACGTCGACCGCGGGAAGGACCCCCAGTTCGAAAAGCGTGGGCGAGAGGTAGATTTGACCGTCCGTGATGGAGATGAGATTGGTTGGGATGTAGGCGGAGATATCCTGCGCCTCGGTCTCGATGATGGGAAGCGCGGTGAGAGAACCACCTCCGCGCTCCTTGCTGAGATGCGTCGCCCGTTCCAACATTCGCGAATGAATATAGAAGATGTCGGCGGGAAACGCTTCGCGCCCGGGCGGCCGACGGAGCAGCAGGGAAAGCTCGCGATACGCGCGGGCGTGCTGCGTCAGATCGTCGTAAACGATGAGCACATCGCGGCCCTTTTCCATGAAATATTCGGCGATGCTCGTCGCGGCGTAGGGCGTGATATAAACAAGGCCTGGCGCATCGTTGCCTTCAGCGACGACCACCACGGTGTAATCCATTGCACCTTTTTCGCGGAGGTTGGCCACGACCTTGGCGACGGCGGAAGCGCGCTGACCGATCGCACAATAAACACAGAGCACATTTTGCCCGCGTTGGTTCAAGATGGCGTCGATCGCAATGGCCGTTTTGCCCGTCTGTCGATCGCCGAGAATCAATTCGCGCTGCCCACGGCCGATAGGAATGAGCGCATCGACAACCTTCAGTCCCGTCTGCAAAGGCACGACTACGGGCGCGCGGTCCATAATGGGCGGCGCCGGGCGCTCGACCGGCAAGCGCTCGTCTCCCGCCAGCGGACCTTTGCCGTCGAGCGGTTTGCCCAACGGATTGATCACCCGGCCCAGCAAACTGTCCCCCACCGCTATGTCCATGACCCGCCCGGTGCGTTCGACTTCGTCGCCCGCGTGCAGATCCTGATATTCGCCGAGCAGGATCACGCCGATTTCGTCCTCATCCACGTTGAACGCAATGCCCAACAGATCGCTACGGAATCTCACCAATTCCTCATACCCTACGCCGGGAAGGCCTGAAAGCGTGGCGATTCCGGTGGAGACATTTGTGACGATGCCCACTTCGCGCAGCGTGAGTCGCGGCGTGAAGGCTTCGCGCACTTGCCTTATTCCAGCGAACACGCTGTCGAAATCGTGCTGGAGGCTCTCAGGTTCCATGTTCATGCGCTCACAGTTTCGGGGTTAGGTGCTTCGGGCTTGGTCTCCGCTTTCGCTTCAGGCTTCGGTTCGGCCTTCGCTTCAGACTTCGGCTCAGCTTTCTCTTCCGGCTTCGGCTCCGTTCTTGCCTCTGGCTTGGTCTCAGCTTTCGCATCTGGCTTCGGTTCGGTCTTCGCTTCCGGCTTTGGCTCGATTTTCGCCTCAGGCTTCGGTTCTGTCTTTGGCTCTGCCTTAGGCTCGGCTTTCACTTCCGGCTTGGTCTTAGCTTTCGCTTCTGCCGCTGTAGCCTCGTCCCTCTTCTTCAGGAGTTCATCGACGCCTTTTCCCAACGAGGCCAGATAATCCGCGATGCTCCACGCCAGCTTTTGTCCATTCGCGGTGAGTTCAATGCCGCTGATTAGATCTGGCGAGGTTTCGAACCGGATATGGATTTCCGCCGAGAAGGTCTCGTTGAGCGCATTCTGAACCGCTGCCCTCTGAGCGGAACCCAGATCAAAGGTGCTCCGCACGACTGCCGGTTCAGACGATGACTTGAGGGCTGCACCGAGCAGTGCCTTAGCCTTCCCGTCCATTTCGCGCAACCGGCGCGTGAACACCTCTCCCATACGTTCTTCGAGACTGACTGTGGCGAGGTCTGCGAGAGTCTTTCGCGCGATTCCAAAGACTTCTTGCTTTGCTAGGTTAGTGATCGCACTGCCCAGCCTCTTTTGGTCATTTCGCAATGCGGCCGCTTGCACAGCGCGTAAATTATCCGCATCTTTGTGCGCTTCGTCGAGAAGACGCTCGCGCTCGACTTTCGCCTCGTCCGCAGCCTTGCCCAGAAGAGCGCTGCGTTGTTCATCAAACACTTTGTTCTTGTTTTGAAAGTCGTCGCGCTCCTTTTGTGCCTCGGTCTTCTTCGCGTCGGCATCCGCAAGTTCAGCGGCGATGCGCTTTTCCCGCGCGTCGATGGCGTTGAGGATGGGCTTGTAGAGGAAATGCTTCAACAACCACACCAGGATCAGGAAGTTTAGTACCTGTGCCCCGACGGTGAACCAGTCGATGAGCATGGCTCATTTCCCTCCGGTCTGAGCGATGACGTGATTCCAAAACGGATTCGCGAAAACGAGAATCATCGAGACGACAAAGCAGTAAATGGCCAACGATTCGATCATCGCCAGACCAACGAACAATGTCCGAGTGATGGTGGCCGAGGCGTCGGGTTGCTGTGCCAGCGAAGTCAGCGCGGTGGCGACGGCCCGGCCCTCGCCGAGAGCCGGACACATACAACCGATGCCGGTGGTAATGCCGGCGGTGGCGACTGATGCGACTGCGACAACGGTAACGCTATCCATAGGAGTCCTTCTTATCGCTAATGTTGCGCTTTCAAAGTTTTCGTATCTGGCTTGGCTTGGACGACGGCCGCCTTCAGTTTCGGTATGCGGGTCGCGGCTGCAATGTAGACTGTGGCCAGAATGCTGAAGATATAGGCTTGCACCATGCCGGTGAGCAGCCCGAGCACGGTCATGAAAATTGGAAAGATAAAGGGCGTGATCGTGAGCAAGATCCCGATAATCATCACTCCGCTCATCATGTTGCCGAACAAACGAACCGCCAAGGCCAGCGTGCGCGACAGTTCGCTGATGATATTGAACGGCAGCATGATGAACGTCGGCTTCGTGTAGGTCTTGAGGTAGGCGACGAATCCCTGCTCCCGGATGCCAAACAGAGGTACGGCGACAAACACACACAGGGCCAGGGCCGCGGTGGTCGAAAGTGAACCCGTCGGTGGCTTATACCCTGGGATCACCGTACCGAGGCTGGCCGTCGCAACGAACAGAAAGAGCGTGCCCAGAAAGGAGAGATACTTTGCTGGCTCGCTCAGGCCCACTTCCTTGATCTGTTCCTCCATGGCAGTGACGACGATTTCAAGCGAGCCTTGCCAGCGTGAGATATCGCCTTCCGTCTTCAGCTTGCGTGTGATCAGCTTTGCGCCCAGCGACATCATGATCATCGTCGCCCACGTCATGACGATCGTTCCGTTGAGTTTCACAAAGCCGTGCTGCCACAGAATCTGCTGATCGGATGTGAGATTTACCGGCATACTTCACCGACAGTCTGCGCACTCTTTGCTCTTTGTAATCGGCACGCGGGTAAGCCAAGTCACCAGGATGCGCGCCAGGATAAATCCAAGCAGGCAAGCAAGCACTCTGCGCCAATCGCCACGCGCCACAAAATAGAAACCAGCCAGCGCAATGCCGGTCCGCAGTAAAAGGCTGAAGAAGAACAACGCCAGCCGGCTGTTTCGACGAAACGCCCCTCCGAATTGTCCACCAAAGACCGCCAAAGAAAAACGTACCGAGCAAAACGCCAGCGAGCAGCGGCAGTACAAGAGCGGAGACGAGAGCCAATATTTCACTCATCTTTCTTATCCTCTTTCTTGTCCTCCGATTTGTATTCCTCTGGTTCGTCGTGCATGGCCTTGTCCTGCTGCGCCACCCAATGCCAGGCATTGGCGCAGCCGATGCACAATCCAGCGACCAGCAGCATGAGCGTCCAGGAACGCGCTCCCGGATGGCGTCGATCCAGCCAAAGGCCGAGCATCGCCCCGAGAAGCGTCGGCACCGCAACCGACCAACCGATCAGCCCAGACATGCCGAGACCAAACCAGACGCCTTGGTTTTCCTTCCCGCTGCACCCTGAGCTTGCGGGCAGCCTTCGCGGCCACCTGCCTGACGAATTCCGGCTCCTCTTTCGAGGACTGACTTGTCAGCTCATCGCTCATGTTGAAACTCCGCAAAACGGACGATAAGGCCGCTTTCCATTTTGGCAACCGCGGCGCGAACGTTGCGCTCGCTTTCGTCGAGCGTCAGAAACTCGCGTTTCACCGCGTCATGGAGCTGGCCGAGATCCGTTCCGCCGATGGCATGGCGAACGGAGACCATCACATCCGCGCCAGCTTTGACCAGCACGCCTTCATCGACGGCGAGGTAAACCGTTCCGTCCTCTTTTGTTTCGTAAGTCAAGATCCCGGGCGCAAGCGCCGCAACGCAGTCGAGGCGGTGGGGCAAGATTCCGAACGATCCCTCGCGAGTCTCGGCCACGATGCGCGACACGTCCGTCTTCTCCGCAAAAATCTCGAACGGGAGCAGGATTTTAAGATTCATGGGCCTTCGCTGGCTCGATTTGCGTTTCTGTTTTCGGTTCTGTCTTTCGTTCCGTTTTCGTTTCTGTTTTCGGCGCGGATTTCTCCTTTGCTTTCGACTCAACTGCCGGCTCCGATTTCGTCTCGCTCTTCGGTTTCGTTTTCGGCTCCGGTTTCTTCGCCTCGCCAATCGCCCCGATCATGTAGAGCGCACTCTCCGGGTAATCCTTGAACTCATCTTTTAGAATGCCTTCGCAGCCATCGAGCGAGTCTTTAAGGCTGACCAGCTTCCCTTTGATCCCGCTAAACTGCTCGGTAGTGAAAAACGGCTGCGTGAGAAATCGTTCCAGCCGCCGGGCGCGAGCGACCGCGTTGCGGTCTTCCGGCGAGAGCTGTTCCAAGCCGAGCATCGCGACGATATCCTTGAGCGCTTCATACTGCGCCAGAGTCTTCCGGATTTCCTGCGCCAGTTTGTAATGCCGGTCGCCGACGATGCCGGGCGTCGCCATTTTCGAGCTGGATTGGAGCAGGTCAATCGCCGGATAAAGCCCCTCGCTCGCCCGTTTGCGCGAGAGCACGATCGACGCCGAGAGATGCGAAAACACATGCACCGCCGCCGGATCGGTCAGATCGTCCGCCGGTACATACACCGCCTGGATGGATGTGATGGCTCCGGCATGGGTGTTGGCGATGCGCTCCTCCATCCCCGACAATTCCGTACTCATCGTAGGTTGATATCCGAGGCGCGATGGCATTTGCCCCATCAAACCCGAAACTTCCATCCCGGCCTGAATGAAACGGAAAACATTATCGATCAGCAAGAGAACGTCGCGATGCTCGTCGTCGCGGAAGTACTCGGCCATCGTCAGCGCTACATCGCCCACCCGAAACCGGCTGCCCGGCGGCTCATTCATCTGGCCGTAGACCATCACCATGTTCTGAAGAACGCCAGCTGCTTTCATGGCGCTGTAGAGCTCTTCGCCTTCGCGGCACCGTTCACCGATTCCGCAGAAAATGCTCATCCCTTTTTGATGGCCGATCATGTTGTGGATCATTTCCGTGAGCAGCACCGTCTTGCCGACGCCCGCGCCGCCGAATAAGCCCGCCTTGCCGCCGCGCTCCAGCGGCACGAGCACATCGATGGCCTTGATGCCAGTCTCGAAAATCTCGGACTTGGTGGAACGCTCGGACAGCGGCGGGGGCGCTCGATGGACGGTTCTCCATTGCACATCCGCGGGCTCCGGCTGTCGGTCGATGGCGTGACCGAACACGTCGAACATCCGCGAGATGATCTTCTTACCGACCGGCACCTGCAGGGGGGCGCCCGTGTCCTCGACCGGCATTCCTCGGGCCAAACCTTGTGTGGGCGTCAAGGCAATTCCCCGTATCCGACGCGCATCGAGCTGTGTCATGACTTCGACGACGATCTCTCGTCCCGCTCCGGCGCGCAGCACCGAAAAAATCGGGGGCA
Source organism: uncultured Acidobacteriaceae bacterium (assembly GCA_963781635.1). Taxonomy (GTDB): domain Bacteria; phylum Acidobacteriota; class Terriglobia; order Terriglobales; family Acidobacteriaceae; genus Sulfotelmatobacter. Next base: position 430,766 of record CAWAFZ010000002.1, on the reverse strand, counting down.
AGTGCCGCTCAAACCGCACATCGACGACGCTGCCGCGCACGGAAACGACGGCGCCGCGATTCGAAGAACGTGTTTCATTTCTCGGCTGATCCACACTGGGCTCAGTTCACGCACGAAAGTGTTCGACCGCTGATTTGTAGTCAGGTTGCGCTTCGCCCGGCGTGCTCACGCCTTGAGCATGCTTATGGATAGTGGCACTGCGCCTGCCACTTTGCAGAAGTCTCGCAGATAGTATCTGCCCCGCCCAGATGCGGAATCTGTGCAGTTTTGCTCAACCAATCGATGATGCCCAACTTCATCTCGGATCGCATCGGGTTGCGGAGAATTGATGGAGAGACGTCTTCCAAATTCATTCGCCGAAAGATGTCAGCGACACAGGTTGGTGATGCCGCCAGTGCGTGCTGCCCTGAATGTGCGAGCGCAAATCTGCCACATCAGGCTCAGGAAATTGGGGCCCGCTGGCGATGAATTACTGATTCAGAGGTTCACTTCTCAACCTCGTGTTCCACGACTAGTGTCCGGCCTGCGATCCCACAAGCAAAGTTGTCAGACAGCAATGAGCAAATCAGGCACTTGCTGGGTCTAATCCGGCGAGGGGCGCTATTTTCATTGCAACTAGCACCTCCAACAACGTAGCGGTATTACGAACGTTGCCCGAGATCGTGATGAGTGCTTCTGAGACTAGAGGATGTTGTTCCGCCAGCGTGTCAAGACGGTCACTCACGTTGTGGAGCTGCTGGGCTTCGTGCAAGATCGCATTCGAAGGCATGGGGTACACGGCTTTCTTTGAAAGCCTAAGGAGAGAGAACTTCAGATGGGCTGACTTAGTTCAGGGAACCTGAAAGAGGAGAAGGTGGTAGCCACCTCAAACTAAGTATATCACTCAAGCACCTTGGAATGTTGCCGCTCCCTGAGTCGAGGGCAGGCACAGTCGGTGCCTGCTAGCCTCCACTGTCGTTCTCCATACCCAAGTGCGATCACAAAATCGGCATCTTCCGGAAAGTGTTCACTTTTGAACAGACATGCGTCCTTTGGCTGCTTATTTTGCAAGCATGGTTCACTGCTAATTTAGGAGATGAGGCGATGGACTCCCCCACTGTGTTATGCATCGACGATCGTCCACAGGTGCTGGAGCTTCGCAAGGCGACTCTAGAATCTCATGGTTATTGCGTCAAGATAGCATCGAGCGGCTACGCTGCGTTGAAAATGTTAGGGGAATCGTCCGTGGCAGCGATTCTGCTGGAGTACAAACATGAAGGCATGGACGTGGAAGCCGTAGCCTGCCATATCAAGCAGAGGTTTCCTAACCTACCGATCATCCTGCTGTCGGCGTATTACGAGATGCCCGAGCGAATCCTGTGGTTGGTGGACGACTACGTGATGAAAAGCGAACTACCGGAACGGCTGGTGCCGATTATCGAGCGAGCATACAGAAGCCGACCACAGTCGGATGGACTGAGCCAGCGTAGCGGGGCAGCGGCGTAAAAATGATGAGAATGAGCAAATTTACATTCCCGCTACAGCTACGCTGCCAATGAGTTGCGCATAGTTTTCATGTAGCTATCTATCGACTGTGTCAGCTGCGCATCGACCTCGTCCGCAATTGTCATGACATCGGGTAGCAGCAAGCTGAAATCCAGAAAGCCCAGATTGCTCTGCAATGTTCCGAATAGGGTAACTTGCAGTATTCGTGATTCGTGCACCAGCATCGCGGGAGTGTAGCCTTGCGAATATCGCAGTTCGCCATGAGCGACGGCTTCCCAAGCTGGTTGAAGATCTGATCGTCCGCCTGAAAAAGCCTAGTGCCACCACGAAGGACAGCGATGCTGTCGCTTCCGGTACGATCTTCGTCGCTAAGCCGAACGTGGTTGAGTTCATTGCTCTGTTTTACTCGCTCTAGCCAATCTTGGATGACAACGGGCATGCAGCGTTGCAATATCGTGCCGACTCTTTCCTTTTCCAGTCGTGGTGCAGGTTTGCGAGCGAGCATCTTTTCGCGGATGAGTTCGGGAAGTCGCTTGACTTCGAATGGTTTGACGATGACTTCGTCCGCTTCCAGAAGGATGGTGTCCATGGCGCTCCGCACATCTGGATAGCCGCTGACCAGCAACGTAAGTGCATGGGGTTGAGAGTGGCGCATCGCGCTGACCACCGTGAATCCATCACCGGGTTCGGCATGTGCAGGTCAGTGATGAGCACGTCGAAATTCTGTGTAGTGATAAATCTTAGAGCTTCTGACACGTTGGCGGCAGCGACCACTTCAAATCCCTTGTGTTCAAGAGTAGCCGTCATCATTTCGCGAACGGCATTGTCGTCGTCCACAAGCAGAACCTTATGTTCTGCGGGTCTTTCGTCGGAAGTCATGCGTGATGTCCGAGAGGGGCACTCGCCAATACGGTTTCGTGCAACTGTGCGATCATGGGCAACAACTGGCTCGACAGGTGATCCTTGGTTATGAAAGCGTCCACCAGCTTTAGAGCTTGCTTAGGGACGTCGGTCAGAGCGGAGAGCATGATGATTGGTGCTTGAGGGCGAAGTCGTCTCATTTCGATTGCAAACTCTTGCCCATTCATTTCGGGCATAACATAGTCAACGATTACAATGTCAACCGAATGGATGCAAGCTAGTTCCAGCCCTTTTTCCCCGCTGAGGGCGGTCAGAACGGTATACCCAAATGTTTCAAGGAATGCCCCTTCGCAATCGAGCACATCTTGGTTGTCGTCGATACAAAGAAGTACCGCGCTTTGGAGCGCCTCATGAACCATTATTCACCTTCAAGATCATCTCAACATTGCTAGCTAATCGGCACGAAAGCTACACTCATGGAAATCTTGGCACATTCCAAACCGCGAAAAATGGTCACTTTTGCACACCTTCCCAAGCTGCCGAACGCGAGTGGCTCTTTGCCAAGATCCGAGTGGAACAATTTGGATTACTCGCTATGGCTTGGCAGACAAATCCCTGATTCGCTGGAGGGCACCATGTTGCCGCGTACGCTTTTTCTTAGCAGGCTGATTGGGCTGTACTGTATTCTCGTCGCGTTGTCCATGATCACCCGCAAACAAGCGACTTTGGAGTCGGTGACAGCTGTTCTTCGCGATCCTTCAATGAAGTTCGTCCTTGGTGCGATCATGTTGATCGCCGGGTTGGCGATGGTTCTCGCGCACAATATCTGGTCGGGAGGTGCGCTGGCCGTGATCGTCACCTTCGTCGGTTGGATGACGCTGATCAAGAGCCTGTTCTTCTTGTTCCTGCCGCCAGAGCTAGAAGCAGGGCTTTTTCTCAAACAGCTTCACTACCAAGAGCTTTTCCACGTGTACGGGGCTATTTCGCTCGTCCTCGGCGTCTACCTGACCTATAGCGGATTCAAGTCAAGATCACATTAGCCAGTTTCTCAGCGCGGCTCGGAAGCAGTGCTGGATTCGTCCGTCATGGGGCTCGTGAAGGAACGGACGCTTTGAATAACATTGCTCGATCGCCACTTGCAGTGGAGGCTCATAGCGCGTTCCGAAAGGAAGCAAAAATGATGGTGCCCCGAGTGAGTGCGGTGCTCTGGCCGTTCGCGACAAGAGTTGCGGTGCCGTTCAGAACGATGATCGTGTCCGGGCCATGAACTGCGTTTCCCAGGTATTGCCCGCCCGGCTCCAGATTGATGCTGCTTAACTCGAATTCGTCAGATTGGGTGGGGTAGAAGACGTTCTGAGGCACCTGCCTGCATACCATTCAGCACCCCATCCATGACAGCCGGGGGGCCACTATCGAAAGAAAGGATTCTCATCAATCCCGGCACATCAACGTGCTTTGGCGTCAACCCTCCGCGCAGGACGTTGTCAGAATTTGCCATCAACTCAATGGTCACACCTTCAAGATAAGCATGGAGCGTACCCGCAGGCTGGAACGTGCCCTGTCCTGGTCGCAGGTGCACTAGGTTCAATAGATAAATCGAAAAGATGCCGCGGTCACGATGGCCATCGACTGGGCAAAGCGTTTCTGACGCCCGTGCGACCCAAAAGCCTGGATCGTTCTTATCAGTCAGATCTGTCTTGGCAAGGCGCGCGATGAGAGTATTCAGCAGAAGGTCCGCGCGCTCCTGCGGTATGGTCATCACTGTGCGGTAGAGGTCTTGGAGCAGCGCTCGGCGGGCCTGAACAGTGTTTTCGGTCCGTGCGAGGTTTTCCGGAAAGTCCGGCATGATCGCGTGCAGTTCGGGAATCGTGCGAAACATTTCGGCGATTTGTTCCAGTGGGCGGAATCCGTGCAGCATCCAGAACTCGGTCAAGGCTACGGCCACTTCTGGCTTGTCGTTATCATCCTTGTAATTCCGTCCTGAGTCCTGCAAGTCAATTCCCGCCGCGTTTTCGCGGGCGAAGCCTTCTTCAGCCTGTCTCTTCGTGGGATGCGCCTGAATTGAGAGCATTTTGGCAACGTCCAGCACCTTGAACAGATAAGGCAGACGGCCGCCGAAATGGGCACTTGTGTTTGAACCAAGAATCTCGTCTGGTGCTTCCGCGATGAGCCGGTTGAGCGGTATCGTCAATGCCTGCGACATTCGCAGTTGCCGGCCCCTTGGGTGAGCGCCCATCCATAATTCCGCGAAGGGTATTCTCTCGTTGTTCGCAATGCCCAGGAGGCCGGGAATAAAGTCGCAGCCACCCCAGGCGTAATGCTGGACCGCGCCGTGCAGTTGCAGCACGCCGATTTCAGGTATGGGCGGCAACGGCTCTCTCCATGCAACGTAAAATGCCGTTTGGCTCAGCAACTCCCATAGCTGCGATCGCGTCGGCGCGCGACTGCGTATCGGCTACGGCGTAGATACGCAGTTCGTCAGCATTCCCTGATGGCCGCACGTGCGCCACGTCGCCGTTATCGAACAGGACGCGAACTCCATCCGTATAGTCCACATGCGTAATCGTTCCGAATCCCATCTCCTTAGTGAAGAAGTTCGCAAGGCGCTGGCGGAGTATTTCGAGGCTCGATTTGTCAGGATCGTTTGCACCGTCATCGGTGCTGGGTGAGAAAAACGCCACGAGTTTCAGGCCGAGCGCTTTGGGAAAGCTTTCCAACAGCGCGGCGCGGCTGAAGCGCTTCGGCAATCGGTCAAACAGATCGACCACGGAAAGTCCGGACTCATTCGCGGCGTAAAGGACACAGAGGATCGGCAAGATGGCATCCCTAGTGAGAAGAGCAGGCAAAACCGCACCATCCCGCGTGATGTCCGAGCCAGTCAAGAACCCGCCATTGGGTTCCCAGCCACAGACCCGCTTTTTCCCAGCGCGCCGTGCTTCCTCCATCCCGGCGATCACAAAGGGTGAGCCGATGCGCGTCTTTGGCTCGACCACGGATTTTAGATTCCCGCGATCAACGGCATCATTGCAACTGATGGGAACCACGACGGCATCGGCCTTTAGAAACTCAGCTACCACCATGCCGACGAGATCTCCGCCGAAAAAGTGCGCTTTGCCCGTTGCCGCATCTACTCCGAGAATCAACGGGCGGTCGCTGTCACCGTCCGTCGACACGATGGCATCGATCGGTCCATGCTTCGCGGTGGCCTCCGATACCAGTGCCTGGATCGTGGCCAGTTGCGCCACCCCGATGTTCTCGGTGTCGATGGGAACGAAGGTAGCGCTGCGTCCGACGGCGATCACCTGCGCATGCAAGCGTTCGAGGACCTCCACTAGCAGATCGCGTCCGACGGCGGATTGTTGGTCAACTAGTATGCGCTTGCCGTGTAGAGATGCGTTCTTGAAGAAGCTTGTGAATCGGGTGATCCACGCGGCGCGGGCATCAGGAATCTCCGCTGGAAGTTCCTGATGGCCGGTACAAAACATTCCGCGGTTATCAAACAGAGACTCGTCCTGATCTTGGCTGTATAGACGTTGGCGCTCCCTTTGGACCTGCTTGTTGATCGGCGCTTCCTGCTCTTTGCGCAACTCGCCTTTGCTGCTATTGGTTTTGTATCCGTTGCGGTCGAATGGGATGTGGCTGCCGGTAATCATCATGCTGCCCTTGCCACGGGCAAGCGCATAACAGGTGAGCGCGGGAGTGGGTATGGTCCCAAGGTTGATCGCGTGCATGCCAGCGTCGCGGATAGCGGCCACGATCGCCTGGGCGATCTCCCCTCTGCCTTCCTCGTCGGGCACAAAACGGTCGGAACTGAGACGCAAGTCGCGGGCAAAGTAGAACTCCTCGCCGCGTAGGATTCCGCCCTCGGCAGGGCTGAATGACTGCAAGAATTCCAGTTCCGCCAGAGCGTTGATGTAGACCTCCACCTGCGTGAGGTCTACCACCTTGCCCCGTCGCCCGCTGGTACCGAACTCCAACTCTCGGGGTTCGTACTTCAGACTCGATCGAAGCGTATGGGTTTGCGTTGCCACAGTCATGAACGAATTCTCCTATGTCTATTACTTCTCGGTGTGCTCATGAGCGCGATTCCGGTTGCAGAGCGGCTAGCAATTCGTCCAACTGGACAGTCGCGAAGCGGGCAGCATAGTCGGACATGCCGTAAGGGATAAACAACTCACCGTCGTGGAGCAGTGCACCGCACGAATAGACGACGTTTGGAACGTTCCCTTCCCATTCGCTGGGAATTGGTTTCAGCAGAGGATCACGCAGCCTCCCGATCACTTTGGATGGATCGTCAAGAGCGAGAAGGCAAGCGCCTATCGAGTAGACGCGTCCCGGACCAACGCCGTGGGTGAGGACCAACCAGCCCGCTTTGGTTTCGATCGGCGATCCGCAGTTGCCGATTTGAACCAGTTCCCAGGGAAAAATCGGTTTGAGCAGAACTTTGGGCTCATACCAGAAACGGACATGGTCGGAAAACATGAGATAAACATTCTCAGAGTCCTGCCGAGACAACATGGCATAGGAGCCATTGATCTTCCTGGGGAAAAGAGCCATCCCCTTGTTCTTGACCGCTGGACCATTCAGAGTCATGAGCTGAAAGAGAAGGAAGTCGGAAGTCTCCAGCAGTTGCGGAATGCCGAGCTGCCCGTTAAAAGCTGTGAAGGTTGCATAGTAGACGTGGGTTCCGTCGTCGTTCTGGAATCGTACGAAGCGGGCATCCTCTATGCCATTTCGCTGCGAGCGGGTCACGGGGAAAATGACTCGCTCGGACAAGCCCTGTTCTGGAGGGAATTCGACCGAGTAATTGGACTTGGCCAGCATGGAGATTCGCTCCAACGTGTCCTGGCGGGCTTTCTCACCATCCGGCGTCGGGGCTTCCTTTAATTCTGTGTCGATCGCGACCAGGAGCTCTTTCAAGTTGAAAGAATCTGGCAGACGTTGCATAACGCGGCGCGTGCGCTCGTTGTCCAGTCCAAGTTCGAGACATGTCCGCTCGAAGAGAGCCTTGTGATAGACGTTGTGGGGGACCTGGTTGGGCTCAACAATATCGCCGGTTGCGGCCATGACCTCGATCCGGTGGTTGGCGTGGATGACGCCACTGCGGAAAACGATGGAGGAAATGCTGCCATCCCCGGTTGCGCGCAGGCTCAAAACAAAACGCAGCGCGCCAGGTGGCAGGCCTCGTTGATTGGGATCAGCGACAATGGACGGGTTGAATAGCGCTGCGGACTCAACCGCGAATTCGGACAGGAAATATGATCCGATCAGAAGCTGTCTTTGCTCGGACAGTTTGTGTTCAATGGAAACAATTTTACGAAGGTGCTCGAATCGTCCGTGGAAAAGCTCTTCGATTTGCTGGTGACGAGCGGAAAACTTAGAGGAAATCTTATCCAGAAGTGGACCGACGTCACTCTCGGAGATTGACAGGACCGAGGTTACGATCCTCTGCACTCGCTGGTGGTCCCCGGGAGTAAATGGCCGCAGCAGAACCCGCGACGGATCGGGCTTCAGCTCGGCATGCGTCCGTTTGACATGGACCGGATTGCGCTCACGGGTAGTTGTTTCGTTGGTGAGGAGACTGCGGGTGGCCATCGGTTTTCGACATCTGCCCTTCTGTGCGTTCCCTGCAACTCTTCTCGATTAGCGATCGACTCCCTTGGGATTTCGGAAGCCGAAATCAATGATGCCCAACGAGTTCCTTTCGCTCCCGGCCGGACTTCTCGGTATGCCAATACCTGTCACGTAGATAGTGACGATGCAATTCCTCCTCGTAGTCGCGCGTAATGAGAGCTGCTTCGGTGTATTCCGGAGATCCTTTGACCGCTTCCCGAGTAAGGTTAGTGAAGACTTTCGATTCTTCCCAGCTGATTCGTTCGATCCACTGGGTTGAAATCAGAACCTTTTTACCCGGCCACCAGTTTCGCGTGTCCACAATCAAGTAGCGAATCGCCCAATCCTCGTCATCTACCACAAAATCCGAGACGTGACCGATCTCTCCGTCTCGGGCCTGGATCGTGCGGCCGGTTACATCCTTCGTGCTGCGCAGATGCGGGTCGTCACTCTTTTTGTGACGAGTGGCTGCCGACCATCCCCCTTGTCGCTCAGGGTAAGCGGAATCGCCCCACATGGAAGAACCGCCCCAGTATGCTGGCCAACCATAAAACGAGTAGTACTGAATCTCGTACTGTCGGGAGACCGGTTTGTCGGTGTCCAAAGATGGACTGTTCTCAATTTGCTTCTTGGTCAAAGCGACGGGAATGACCTGGTCATCCTCCCGAGCTGGGTCCACTGCGTAAGGCGAAATCAAAACCTGCCGGCCGCCCAGCCAGCCACCTGTATCGGCAATGAGATATCGAACCGCCCAACTCCGGTCATCGAAGTAGAACTCTTCAGCTTTGCCGATGTCTCCGTCGCGGGCGCTCAGTTTATAACCCTTTAGATCTCTAGCTAGTCGCAGCATTTGCATTTCTCCTTGCGTGCAAGTCGGCCACTGGTATTTTCGAGAGGAAACAACACGTCGCCATCGATGCAAGCCTATGGGAGTGAGTGCTGGCAGTCTGAGCAATAACGCTCACAGCGCGAGCCAGTGGCGGCCTTTCCGGCCTCACGCGATCTGGAAGCGGCGGAAGACGGGCACCTTGATCAAATCCAACAGGAACGCAAAAAGCAGCGATGCCAAAAGCGTAGAAGCGACGACTGCAATTGGCAGAGGCTGCATTGCGATACCGCGCAACGCCAGAGTACTGATGATCACAATGTCACCTATCGTCGAAGCAATCAGCCACGTACCTGGGCGAGAGTTCCATAAATGTCGGCGTTCGCGAATGGCGTAGAGGGTAGCCTCGCCCCCACACACAAGCGTGATCGCCGCGAGGGTCTGGAGCGCACCGATGTCGAGTCTTAGCGGGTACTTACCTACTAGAAGTGCGCCCGTGCAGAACCCTAGAAGGCAGATTCCGAGGACGGAGCATGCCAACACCAACTTGCCGATTTGCCACTGATTGGGCTTTGCCGACGGCCGGACGTTGTCTGCGGTGACCGACATTCCAAGAAAATCACCGGTGATCATGATGATCACCATGAGTAAGGGCGTGAGGATGGCGTGACCGGTGACGATCAGCCCGATGGCGAGGAATAGCACGTTGACTATCTTCTTGGTAACGGAGTTCAGCGTGTAGGTTAGGATGCGCTGGAATGCCGACCGGCCCTCCTTCACGGCGAAGACGATGCCGCCGAGTCCGGCAGTGGTCAACACGATTCCTGCGGCTGACTTCGCTACGTCCGTTGCCGTGGATACTGCGACTCCCATCTGTGCCTGGCGCAGGGCGGGGGCATCGTTCGCGCCATCCCCGCACATCCCCACCGTGTGGCCGCTCTTCTCGAACGCCTTCACGAGGTCATACTTTCCCTCTGGAAAGATACCGGCAAAAACGGCGAACTGCTCCGGGCGCATATTCTTCGGAAGCGGGCCAGGGGGACAGATCGGCCCGTCCAGTCCTACTGCATGAGCCACAATGCTGGCTGTAGCCGGCGCATCCCCAGTCACCATAACCATGCGCACCCCTAGGGTCTTTAATTCGGTGATGAGAGCAGCGGCGTCGGATCGAGGTGGATCACTGAGCGCGATCAGTCCGATGAGTTGCATAGCATTGGGAGCCCCGGCCACTACTGCGAGGACTCTGTAACCTTGTTTCTCAAGTTCGTCGGCCTCGGTCGATCCGGCGGAACTCGCCGCCGTCGCAGACGCTTGTGCAAGAGCTATGACCGTTCCGTATGCCCCCTTCACGATCCGTAAACTCTGACCGTCTCCTGCGGTAGCCATCGCCTCCGACATTTTCCTGGCCGGATCGAACGGAATGAATTTGACGAGTTCGGGCGGATTCTGCTCGCTCTTCTGTTTAGCTGCACCTCGAATGGCCACGTCGACCGGGTCCTGCCCTCCATCGGCAGATGCCAGCGAGGCCAATGCCAGGACGTGGGCTTCACTGAAGCCAGGCATCGGACGGACGCTGTTGACGGACAATTGGTTCTGGGTCAACGTGCCGGTCTTATCGGAGCAGAGCACATCCATGGTCGCCGCTTCATCGACGGCGGAAAGTCGAGTCGATAGGACTCCCACTCTCGCAAGGGATCGAGCCCCAAGGGCCGTAGCCAACGTAAACGTTGCAGGCAAAGCTACCGGGATCGCTGCGAGAACCGCGGTTAGCAACAGCGGAACCGTTTCGCTCCAGGCCAGACCACGTAAGGTTGCATAGGTGATCAACCCGACGATGATCACGCCGTTGAAAATCGCGAGGTTGCGCACGACGTGGAGAACAGCCTTCTGTTGGGAGCTCACAACATGCGCCGTGCGTACCAACTCGGCGGTGTGCCCGAATTTGGTTCGCGGCCCGGTCTGGATTACTCTTGCGGTAGCCTCGCCTCGGCGCACGAGTGCACCCGCATAGGTTTCTACACCGGCGCCAGACTCGACGGGCACGGATTCACCCGTCAGCATCGATTGATCAAGGAGGACCGATCCGTCCACGATCTTCACATCCGCGGCCACCACTGCGCCCAGAGATAGCTTGACCAAGTCACCCGGCACTAACCCCGCAGATGGTACTACCTTCCATGCGCCATCCCTCTGCACCGATGCATTTAACGCAAGCCGCGACTTCAGGGCCGCGAGTGTTGCCTGCGCTTTTCCTTCCTGCAAGAAGCCCAACGCAGCATTGAAAACAAGTAGGAACGCTATGACCGCTGCCTCGGTAAACTTGTGCAGCACTAACTCCAGCACGATCGCGGCCTCAAGCATCCACGGAACGGGAGCCCATAATTTGTCGATCATTCTGCGCAATGGGTGGAGCGCAGCGCTGGGCATGGAATTTGGCCCCACCGTTTCGAGCCGGGTCTGAGCTTCCTGCGTCGTTAGTCCAGATTTATCAGCCAATCTAACTAAGGATAGACCGCCGGGAGAGTTTCGAGATTCGGCTGCAGCAGGATCGAGAGCTGTCGGCGTCATAGGCTGGCCTGTCGCTTGTTCATTCGCCCGGCCTAAGAAACCAACTGCGGAGGCGACCCGAACTGTCGAAACCTTAGGAGTGACTTGATTGAGGAAGAGGCTCTGCTGAGACCCTCGCCGGTCGACGCCTCGCGGCCGAAAGCGAACTGAAATGCGGAGTGTGGATGGGGTGAGGACTCCGCCTCGTTAGGGCCTTCGCCCACTTGGTCACCCACTCAATCGGTTTCATTACTCTCGGTTTGCCGCAACTCTCGCAGCCAAAAAGCGGTCTCACATCTGAGAGGATCGCATAGGCCACGTCGAGCACAACCTGAAAGGGTCGGAATCCCAACATGGTGGTGGCGAAACTCCAAGCGAACCATTTTGTGTTGGGCAAGTTCCTTAGAGTCTCCGCGACGGCTTCCCCTCCTAGCCTCATCGAGCCATCGGGCATCAGAACATGAATCGTTGCGTAGGCATCCCAGATGTCGAGATCGGGATTGAGCGACCGAAGCTTCTCGGGATCGTCACCAATGGGTTGTACGAGGATGCTCGTCTCACCCGATTTGCTCTGCGCTGACCTTTGCACCCAATGCCCAATGTGGCGGCAGACTGCGCATTCGTCATTGAACAGGAGAATAGGCTTAGGCTGCTTCTGCATCATCGTCACTTGTTCTCCGTTCATGACTGAAAGGGCTGGGTCACCGCTGTCAGAACGCTCGATACCGTCGGGGATGGTCCCTCGACTCGTCCAACTTCATTCTGGTTTAGAAACATGACCAGAGTTGGCGTGCCCTGGATCTGGTAGCTGCCAGCGAGTTCCTGCTCGACTGCGATGTTGACCCTGAAGATCTCTCTCCTGAAGCTTCAACATTTCTGCCACCTGCTCCAGAACAGGCTCGATCGCTCGGCAGTGAGCGCACCCGTAAGACATGAACTCAACCGCGATTGGCCCCTCTGCCTCTAAGACTAGCCGGGTAAACGTGCCGGAGGTAACTGTCTGTATTCTGTCCCGCGACAAACGTTTCAGTGATGTTTCTCGCGGACGCGCCAAAGTCTCGTTAACCACGGATACGTCCGTTCCGCCACTTTTCGGCTGAAGCCGCACTGATTCGATTCTCAAACGCTTCTTTCTCTACGCGTTTTCTTTCGACTTGCTCTTCAGCTTCATCGTTGGAGGCCACAGCATCGTCGGCAGTTTCTATCTGTTTGCTCATAAACGGGATCGTGGCGCAGGTGCTGTTTTCATGTGCCGCCTTTCGCACGTTATCTTCCTCAATTTGCTCCTCAACCTCTTCCTCATTGGCCGCAGAATCGTCGTTTGCTACCATTTGCTTGCCCAATCGAGACTCCGGGGGCGTTGCAAACTTTCCGACGGTCGTCATCATTCTTGAACCTCCTTGCTAGTCGGAGCGCGAGTTACTAATCTGTTTCGCGAAGAAACTACCAAACAAACAGGCGAGCGCCGGAACCGGCGGAACGCACCCTGCCCGTTTGGGTCGAAGGATCTCGACCCGGAAGCTCCTGGTTGATTTCCGCATTCGGGAGCGCTGGCCGTGTCGCGCTGATCTTTTCAATCTCCACGGCACCGTGGCAGTTCATAATCTCGGCGGCTTGGTCCGCGTTCTTGCCGGTACCGGTTGCGAAAACCATGACACCCCCACGACGCACGCCTTGGACATAGGCCTCTGCGTCTCCTTCGACGACACCAAACGCCGTCAGATCCCGAACTAAATCAACCTCGAAATCGGAGTGCGGAGTGCTCATGAGACCGCTGCCCGGCATCTCGACTGGCTCTCCCAAAACACGGATATCCTTCTGGAGGAAACCTTTGGCCGTAAGATCACGAACGACCCCGTCGGCCGACCCTGAATTCTCAAACAGACCTACCGCAGTTCTTGCCATGTTCTCTCCTTTGCCCTCTGATAAGAGTGGCTGAACCTGGTTCGCAATACTGATCAGAATTGCTCAGCCAAGTCTTGGGCATGAGGTTTGAAACTTGATCCGGTGCACACCACTGGATGTCATTCGTGAAATCTGCCCGACCCTGCGTCCTGACGATCAATGGCGGTTCGTCGAGCATCAAGTTTGCGTGGTTTGAAGCGGGTGAGCAATTAATTCAGACATTAGAAGGAAAAGTTGAGGGCGTGGGATTAGCGAAAGGCAGCTTCACGGTAAAAGGTTCGAACCCGTCCGAGAGCTTCGCGCGGCCCGCGGCAGTGCCGAACCATTCGACCGCAGTGGACCTGCTGATGGATTGGATTCAGGAACGAATGGAACTCAGTCCGTTGACTGCGGTGGGGCATCGCGTTGTACATGGCGGACCGAAGTACTGGGAGCCGCAGCGAATCACTCCAGAAATGATTGAGCACTTGCGCCAGCTCAGTCCGTTTGACCCCGACCATTTGCCGGAAGAGATCCTTCTCACCGTTGCCTTTCATCGCCGGTTTCCGAATCTGACCCAAATCGCATGCTTCGATACGGCATTTCATCACGACATGCCGCGCGTGGCACGTTTGCTTCCGATCCCACGCCGATACGACGCCAGAGGCGTTCAACGCTATGGTTTTCACGGTTTGTCGTACGCGTATTTGATGCAGGAACTCGGGCGAGTTGGGGGGGCCGCGGCAGCGAAGGGCCGCGTCATCCTGGCTCATCTCGGAAACGGTGCGAGCCTGGCAGCAGTGCTGGACGGACGCAGCGTTGACACGACGATGGCCTTCACGCCCGCTGCAGGCCTAGTCATGGGTACCCGTTCCGGCGACGTCGATCCTGGGCTGGTTTCTTTCCTGGCGCGCAGCGAAAAGATGATGCCAACACAATTCGATCGCATGGTGAACCACGAGTCTGGGCTGCTCGGAGTATCGGAGACCAGTTCGGACATGCGGGATTTACTCGCGCGCGAGAACGAAGATATCCGGGCGAAAGAAGCGGTAGCGCTGTTTTGCTATCAGGCAAAGAAGTGGATTGGAGCATATGCCGCTGCCTTGGGTGGATTGGACACGTTGGTGTTTGCCGGAGGCATCGGAGAGAACGCCCCGCTTGTACGCGCCCGTATTTGCCAGGGGCTGAGCTTCCTGGGAATCGAAGTCGATGAGTCGCGTAATCGCGCCGCTGCCGCAGTAATTTCGACGGACGCTAGCCGGGCTACCGTTCGCGTCATTCACACCGATGAAGATCTGATGATTGCAAAGTCTGTCTGTCAAATTCTCGGACTTGCGACAAACGAGAGGAACTGAAACATGCCATCAAATACCGCGACACTCCCGAATGCAAATGCAGAGACCCTTACTCCCGAACTGCTCTGGAAGATGGACGCCTATTGGCGGGCCGCAAATTATCTCGCAGTCGGGCAAATCTATCTCTACGACAATCCGCTGCTGCGGGAACCCCTGAAGCTTTCGCATGTGAAGCCGCTTGTGGTCGGACATTGGGGGACAGTTCCAGGGCAGAACTTCATCTACGTGCATTTGAACCGGGTCATTAAAGAATATGACCTCAACATGATTTACATCGCAGGTCCCGGACACGGTGGCGCGGCTCTGGTGGGCAATACGTATCTCGAAGGCACCTACAGCGAGGTCTATCCGAATATCAGCGAAGATGAGTCTGGTCTGAAAAAGCTGTTCAAGCAATTCTCATTCCCTGGAGGAATCTCCAGTCATGTTTCGCCCGAAACTCCCGGGTCGATCCACGAAGGTGGCGAACTTGGCTACTCGCTCAGTCATGCCTTCGGCGCCGCATTCGACAATCCCTCACTGATCGTCGCCTGCATCGTAGGGGACGGCGAAGCTGAAACTGGCCCGCTGGCAACCGCATGGCAATCGAACAAGTTTCTCGATCCTATTACTGACGGCACGGTGCTGCCGATCCTGCACCTCAATGGCTACAAGATCAGCAATCCGACCGTCCTGGCGCGCATGGAGCACGAGGAACTGGAGCAATTCCTCCGCGGCTGTGGTTGGACGCCTTACTTCGTCGAAGGCCACGAGCCTGGCCTGATGCACGAGGCCATGGCTAAGACTTTGGACGGAGTTGTCGAGGACATACGAAACATTCAGAGCAACGCGCGGAGCCACAGCGACACGACGCGACCGCGCTGGCCCATGATCGTCCTTAAGTCGCCCAAGGGTTGGACTGGCCCCGAAGTGGTTGATGGCCTCCAGATCGAAGGAACGTTCCGGTCGCATCAGGTCCCGATCCTCGTCGATGCAGCTCATCCAGAACACGTCGCGCAACTCGAGAGTTGGATGAAAAGCTACCGTCCGGAAGAGTTGTTCGATGAGAGCGGCCGTCTCAAGGCAGAACTGGCAGAACTCGCACCCAAGGGTGACCGGCGCATGGGCGCCAATCCCCATGCCAACGGGGGAATCCTGCTTCGTGACTTGCGCATGCCGGACTTTCGTGATCATGCCGTGCCGGTGACCGCGCCCGGAGTTCTTGACGCGCAAGATACTCAAGTGCTGGGCGCATTTCTCCGCGATGTTGCGAAGCTCAATGAGGAACAACGGAATTTTCGGATCTTTGGTCCCGATGAAACCGTGTCAAATCTGTTACAGGCGGTCTTTGAAGTAACGAACCGTCAGTGGGACGCCAGGCGGCAAAGCAACGACGAGTTTCTCGCGCCCGCTGGGCGCGTGCTCGACTCGATGCTCAGCGAGCATCAGTGCGAGGGGTGGCTCGAAGGCTATCTGCTCACTGGGCGGCACGGACTCTTCAATAGTTACGAGGCTTTTATTCGGATCATCGACTCAATGTTCAGTCAGCACGCCAAGTGGCTGAAGGTAACTCAGCAACTGCCTTGGCGGCGCAATATCGCATCGCTGAACTACCTGCTGGCTTCCCACGTCTGGCAGCAGGATCACAATGGTTTCACGCACCAGGACCCCGGCTTCATTGACCACGTCGTCAACAAGAAAGCCAGCATCGCGCGCGTTTATCTGCCGCCCGACGCCAACTGCCTGTTGTCCGTCATCGATCACTGCCTGCGCAGCCGGCACTACGTCAATGTGGTGATTGCCGGGAAGCACGCGCTGCCACAGTGGTTAACCATTGACGCCGCGATCGTGCATTGCACCGAAGGTGTTGGCATCTGGCAATGGGCGAGTAACGACCAGGGTGGCGAGCCGGACGTCGTGATGGCATGTTGCGGAGACACGCCGACGCTTGAGGTTCTGGCAGCCGTTTCCATCCTGCGAACGTCGTTACCCGCACTGAAGATCAGGGTAGTCAATGTGGTCGATCTGATGAAACTCCAGCCCAAGAGCGAGCATCCCCACGGGCTGAGCGAGACCGATTACGACGCTCTTTTCACCAAGGACAAGCACATCATCTTTGCCTTCCATGGCTACCCCTGGCTGATCCACCGCTTGACCTATCGTCGAACCAATCAGAATCTGCACGTACGGGGATATATAGAGGAAGGCACAATCACAACCGCGTTTGACATGAGAGTGCAGAACAAGTTGGACCGGTTTCACCTCGTGCAAGATGTGATTGATCGTCTGCCGCAGGTGGATATTCAGGGGAATTATCTGAAACAGCAGATGCAGGACAAACTCATCGAGCATAAGCAATACATCGATCGACACGGCGAGGATCTACCGGAGATTCGCAACTGGAAATGGGGCAACACGAAGTGATTGCACAGGCACCCATAGAAGTCTCAAGGCACGAGCAAACTGACTTCGTTGGCGGCTCGATCCTTTGCGACGGTACGATCCGCGAAACTGCACTCGCGCTGGAGATGAGCGTTATTGATCAGACCGCAAGCCTGGCACTGCTTATCTTTGTGGTGAGACGCCAAACGATCTGTGTTCATCAGCGGTTGCGAGTTTCATAGCGAACATTTGAAAGGAAACTAATCATGATTCGTGCGACAGCGCCAAGCAATCCGAGCAACTCCGTAGCGGCAGTGTTCGCGGAGCATTCTGGTGCCGAAAAAGCGGTGAAGGAACTAAAAGACGGCGGTTTCGACGTCAAAAAGCTCTCCATCGTCGGCAGCGATTACCATTCAGAAGAAAATGTAGTTGGTTTCTACAACGCGGGCGACCGCATGATGTATTGGGGCAAGACGGGAGCTTTTTGGGGCGGACTCTGGGGCCTGCTGTTCGGATCGGCGTTCTTCCTGATCCCCGGTTTAGGTCCTATCCTCGCGGCCGGTCCGGTTGTCACTTGGATTGTCGCTGCCCTCGAAGGCGCAGTTGTGGTTGGCGGAGTGAGCGCATTGGGAGCCGGGCTGTTCAGTCTTGGGATTCCGAAGGACAGCATTTTGAAGTATGAAGCTTCGGTTAAGGCCGGCAAGTTCTTGCTGATTGCCCACGGCACCGCCAATGAAGTCCAGCGTGCCCGGGACATCCTGCAAAATTCGGGCGCCGAGCAGATCAACGTACATCAGCCAGCCGCGGAACCTGCTCTTGTTGCCTGAATAAAGGTCGAGAGCAGTGCCATCAAAGGAACGCTGGCAACACCAAACCAGTGCATCCCTACCACCCAGCCGCGCGTATCCGGCGGCTGGAGTGGTTTCTTTGGAGTAGCCATCATGAAAGAACATTTGAAATCGATTATCGAAGTACTCAGCAGAGACGCAAATCAGCTTGAACATCATGCCCAAAAGCTCAGACGAATCTCGCCCGACCTTTCTGTCGATCTTAAGTCGGACGCCGAGCTCATCGATGACAGAGCCGCGTCTATCAGAAAGCAAGTCGAACTTCTGGAGCACTGGGAATAGCATCCATCGCCCGGAGAGCGAACTGCTCGACATCTATTTCATAAGGGGGCAACAGCTTCGCCGTAGGGGCAGTCATGCCTCTTCTGGTCGCGACTGTTGCCTCGCCAACCAGGGTTATACCGATCGTCGTGACAGCCCGCCACGTGGGGCTTTCGAAGGCGTCTCCGGCGGAAAGAGCAAACGTCAAGAACAACAGCCATATTGGAGAGATCAGGCCGGCCATCGTCACTCCCGCGAGCACAATGCCCACGCCGGCCATCCAAATCTCAGTAAACAGAATCAGCTTCCGGCGATCTACGATGTCTCCGATGGCTCCGGCGGGCAGCGCGAACACGAAGAATGGAAGAGCGCTTGCAGTCTGAGTGAGGGCAACGTAGAGAGGTCCAGCATTTAGCGAGACCATGATCCAGGCTGCTCCACGCTCTGCATGAAGGTACCCAGATCGGAAACAACGTCGGCGATCAGAAGATTGCGAAACGTTGGCAGGCGCAGAGGTCGCCAAAGGCTTGATGTTGGCCGCAGGTTTTGGCTGGGCAGGGTCAATCGTATGCTGTAATCGGCGTTAGATAACGCGTTCGTAGTGTATCCGCTGGCACGCAATATCCGATACCGCGAGAGTCCCAACGCCTGCATTCCGACGAAAGGCTCGGGGGATCCACCGCCGCAGTGTGCAATTTTGAACAGACATCACCGCGGGACTATTTTTACCCTTGCTGCCATTGGGAGCCGAGCGCTCTTCGCGTGGGACTGTGCTCCGCTCGGAAGATTGCAAGAGCATTCTGATCAGATGACTTCAAGGCTTCTTCAAGCCGAGCATCTTTGACAGGCGCTGCGTCAAACTCAGCATCAGAGGGATGCCATGAGCGAGAACATCAGTCCGAAGTCGCCGGCGGTTTCGGCAAGTAATTGGGAGCAGCTTTTCGAATGCGCTCTGCTGGAACGCGATCCTGTAGCGCGCGAGCAGAGACTCCAAAATGCGAAGAATGCCATCATGGACCGAATCGAAGACTCCATCGATACTGCTTCCGGTCAGGAGAGCCGATTGCTGCTTGCCGCTCTTAACACAATCAGTGAACTCCAGAGAGTCGACAAGAACGATGAATTGCGGCGCCCCGGACCCACCCACACCTTTGGACATCCAGCATAGACGATCGAAGGAACCGCCTAACAGCTTGGTACGGACGGACACCAACTTGAAAACCATTCCTGGATTGTGGAGGACAATGTGACAAAAACGGCGGCTGAATCATCTAACAACCCAGATTCGACCGATGAACTCGTTCGTGATCTCGAGGAGACCGGGTACCCAGTGGATGGCTCGACCGAGCAGTTTGTCTCGCAACCAGACAGCCTATCGGTGGAAAGACCTGGATTGCCTCCTGTACAACCCGACAACGGGCACGGAAAATCCACTACCCCTACTAAGAACAGCTAGCGAGGCGATAGGGCGCGTTTCCGCAACAACCCTCACCGGTTCATAGGTGCATGGTTCGGAAAATAGCAGAGTTTGCTGTCCCCAGGGCGGGCGGTTACAATGTATTCGAATACTGGGGTTACGCGGGGTTCGAGGAGGCGCTTATGTCTCTGCTTCGCGAGTCCGAGGGTTCAACCAACATCGCCCGCCCAAAGCCGATTCGTCGGATATCCGCAGCAGCACAGAATTCCACGCCAGTACTCCGTGTTTCGAAGAACGGCCGCGAGTTCGATCCACATGCGTTCCTCGCTACCATCGGTGAGGGTAGGAAAACCATGCTCTTTCCGAAGAAGCAAACCATCTTTGCGCAAGGAGATCGAGCCGACGCCGTGTTCTATCTGCAAACAGGCAAGGTAAAACTCACCGTGGTCTCGAAAACTGGTAAGGAAGCGACGATCGGCATATTGAGCGATGGGAGTTTTTTCGGCGAAGGTTCGCTCGCTGGCCAACCTCTCCGTATGGGTTCGGCAGCGGCAATGACAGACTGTGCTGTGATGCGAATCGACAAGAAAGCCATGGTGGATGTTCTTCATCGGGAACACGAGTTGTCCGACCTTTTCGTCGCGTATTTGCTCGCGCGCAATGTTCGCTACGAAGAGGATCTGGTCGACCAGCTCTTTAATTCCAGTGAAAAACGACTGGCCCGAGTGCTTCTTATGCTCGCTCATTTTGGCAAAGACGGTGTTCCAGAGACCGTGATTCCGAAGATAAGCCAGGAGAGCCTTGCTGAAATGATCGGCACGACCCGCTCGCGAGTGAGTTTTTTTATGAACCGGTTCAGGAAATTGGGATTTATTCACTACAACGGCGGGCTGGAAGTCCACAGCTCCCTTCTCAGTGTTGTTCTCCACGATTAGCTTCCGCCCGGCAAAGCTGACCGCGTACGAGATCCGACGCCGCGTGCTAGCTAGCCATACGTTCTCGATTTATCGGAACTGAGCAGTTTGGATCAGCCAAACATTCTCTCCACGCCCATTCTGTATCTAGTGGCTGAACTGTCGAAGCGAAGGACAGATTTGGGCTCTCGGAAAGAAGTGCGTGGATATGCATCGTAAGAGCAACAAGCCGACGCCCAGACTGCGTAGAGCCGCTCAACCACCGTTGTCACACCGCGGGGCACCACCTGATTCAGACCGTGCCAAGAAGCCAGCGCTTGTCGACCCTGCCAGCGCTGGCCGAGACTTGAGTCCCGGAGACCGCGTCGAAGGTTTGGGCGACTTCGGAATGCCGACTGGAGAATTTGGGACGGTTCGACAAGTGAATGAAGATGATGCGCTCGTCAAATGGGATGACGACGGACGTATAAGAGTTCACCAACCGTCGCTCAAAAAGGTGTAGACACCAGGCACCGAAAGGACTAAAGCTAATGAACGAATCTCATCCCGAACCAGTCCGGATTGCCATCATCGGAGCTGGAAACGTGGGAGCCACTACCGCGTATGCCCTGCTCCTGAGCGGCCTAGCCGCGGAAATCGTGCTGATCGACGTGGAGAGATTTAAGGCAGAGGGTCAGGCAATGGATTTGAACCACGCCCAGCCCTTTGCTCACCCGACTCGCATCTGGGCCGGCGACTATGCGGATTGTGCAGGTGCGGCTATCGTCATTGTCGCGGCCGGAACCAACCAGAAGGCTGGTCAGAACCGCTTAGACCTGATCAAGAAGAATGCTTCCATCTTCCAAAAGATCATTCCTGAAGTGGCTCGCCATGCCGCGAACTCGATTCTTCTGATCGCAACCAACCCTGTCGATGTTCTCACGTACGCAAGCTGGCGACTTTCGGGGTTCCCCCCGAACCGGGTTATCGGTTCTGGAACGATTCTTGATACCGCTCGGTTTCGTTATCTGCTAGGACAACACTTTAGGATCGATCCGCAAAGCGTGCACGCCTACATCATCGGAGAGCACGGAGACAGTGAAGTTCCGGTCTGGTCACTCGCGAACATCGCTGGAATCCGATTGCGAGAGTTTTGTCAGCATGAAGATCTGCCCTACGATGAGAAGGCGATGCAATCAATTTCGCGCCAGACGCGGACCGCTGGGTATGACATCGTGCGGCTCAAGGGAGCAACCGATTACGCGGTGGCAACCGGCGTTGTGCGCATTGTTGAAGCCATCTTGCGCGATGAGAACACGCTCCTTACGATTTCCAGCCCAACGCAGCACTACGGAATCAGTGAGGTCTGCCTGAGCCTTCCCACCAAAGTGAACCGAAAGGGAGCAGACCATATTTTGCACCTTCCATTGAATGAGGAAGAACTTAGCGGTCTGGTGACTTCGGCTGGGATTGTCAAAGCAGCCATAGCGACACTGAACCTAGATTCCAAGCACGAAGCAGCTGCTTAGCCAGTCCTGTAGGTCAGGGCGCAGACCTCGAACCCAACACACACCACCCTCGAACTCACAAAATGGCTCCCAGCATTTGAGTCAAGAAAGAGAACCATGACACACAATGCACGACACACGGAATCAAGGGTCCTGTCTTTCCACGACAACATCAAAAAAGCCGCAAAGGAGAACCTAGCCTTTCGACAGACAGTCTGTAAGGGAGCCTTCAGCGAATTAGTCGTAATTAGCATCCCGCCCAAGGGAGAGCTTGGCGAAGGAGCACACGCCGACGCCGATGTGATCTTGTTCATTGTCGAAGGCAAAGGGGAAGTGACTTTTGGCGATCGGAAGGAAATCGCTAACAAGCATGATGCGATTCTGGTCACTGCAGGACGACTCCACAATCTAAGAAACATCGGTCGTCACGATCTGAAGCTCTTTGCTGTTTTCTCTCCTCCACCCTCCGGCGCGAAAGCGAGCGTTCACCGAATCGGTGCCGAGGCGGCGGAAGAACAACTCAGGTATGCATGGGAACAGTAGAAGCCCGGGGTTTTCGAATCTCTGACCGATACTGGAACTGAGTTTGAGTCGATCCGGACGGAGGCCTTACTTTCGAACCACGGGCAGCCACAAGAGTTTGCTTACTCACTTCTCAAAGCTTCGATCGGATCCAGAAACGCAGCCTTTCTTGCTGGATAGTAGCCGAAGCCGATACCCACCAAGGCTGAGAAGAACACCGCCAGTAATACGGCACCCGGACCAACGGCTGTCGCCCAACCTGCTAGTTGCGAGATGAGCAGTGATGCGCCGATTCCAATCACGATTCCAACGAACCCGCCAGCGATCGAGAGGGTAACTGCTTCCACCAGAAACTGCGTGAGAATATCACGGGTCTTCGCGCCCAGAGCTTGTCTCAATCCGATCTCCCGAGTGCGCTCCCGGACCGAGATCAACATGATGTTCATGATTCCAATGCCACCCACAACTAGCGAGACCGAAGCAACGGCCGCCAGCATGATGGCCATAATGCTCGAAGACGCCTCCTGCGCTGCAAAGAGTTCTTGCAGATTACGGATCGAGAAATCATCCGCTTCGCTGGCCTGCAAATGGTGGCGTTGCCGGAGCAGAGCCCCCGCTTCTTCCTGCGCCGCTGGAATCTGGGCGCCGGATTTCGCTTGCATCATGATCGTATCCACGGCGTCGGCATTGGCCTGCTTTACGCCGATCACTTTCCGCTTGGCGGTTGAGATCGGAAGCAGAATGACGTCGTCCTGGTCCTGTCCTGTGGTCGACTGGCCTTTGGGGGTCAGCACCCCCACGACAGTAAACGGGACATTCTTAATACGGATTATCTGGCCGATTGGATCAGCGCCGTCGAACAGGTTGTCGACCGGAGTCTGGCCAAGGACAGCGACTTTGGTCGCTCCATCAATATCCTGCTGGGTAAACTCAGCCCCGTCGGCAACCGACAGATCGCGAATCGTCAGATAGTCGGGAGTAATGCCGTAGATGGTAGTCCCCCAGTTGTTATTTGCGTAAACTACTTGGGCTCCGCCTCGCACTACGGGCGCCGCAAGCTCCACGTCGGGGCACTGCGCCACAAGTTCCTTTGCGTCGGCTTCCGATAGAGTGACCGCGTTGCCGGTACCCAACCGGACACCGGAACTACTCATACTCCCAGGAATCACAATAATGATGTTGCTTCCGATGCTTGCGATCTGCTGTTGAATGCGCTGTGTTGCGCCGGAGCCGATGGCGACAGTGGCGATCACTGAGGCAACGCCGATCACAATGCCCAGCATGGTGAGCGCAGAGCGGAGCTTGTTCATTTTTAGCGCACGGAACGCGATACGCATGGAAGAGATTAGGTGCTTCATGACGGCACCCCGGCAGCAATCGGCACCACGACAGCCCCCACCGGCACCGTCGGTTTGGCCACCTCTTTGTCGCTGACAATCAGGCCATCCCGAAAACCGATGATTCGATCCGCGTACATGGCAATTTCGTCGGAATGGGTAACCATGACAATTGTGATTCTCTGGGTCCGGTTCAGCCGCTGAAAGATCTTCATGATCTCGGCCCCATTGTGAGAGTCGAGCGCTCCCGTGGGCTCATCCGCGAGAAGAATTGCGGGCTTATTGATCAGGGCACGGGCGATGGCTACCCGCTGTTGCTGGCCGCCCGAGAGTTGAGCGGGAAAGTTGAGCTCCCGGCCGGCGAGTCCGACGTCGGCTAGAGCGCGTTGGCCCAGTTCGTTTCCGTTGGGTGTTTCGCTGTCCTTGTAGAGCAACGGCAATTCGACATTCTCCAGCGCGTCCATTCGGGGAAGCAGGTTGAAATTCTGAAAGATGAACCCGATCTTCTGATTCCGAATCTCGGCAAGCTGGTCGCGGTCCATGGTTTCGACCGGAATGCTGTCCAGCAGATAACGGCCTGAAGTTGGACGGTCAAGGCAACCCAGAAGATTCAGTAACGTGGACTTCCCCGAACCAGATTCCCCCATGATTGCGACGAACGTGCCTCGCTCGATCGCCAGGGTCACACCTTGCAGCGCGTGCACGACAATGTCCCCCAGCAGATAGGTCTTCTTCAGATCGCGCACGTCGATGAGAGGCGGCACTGGTCTTTCCTCGGAGGTTACAGTCCGGGCACTCGGCGCGTGGTTGTGGCGCCGGTTGGCGAAGCAACACTCGTCGTGGGTGAAGTCGCGCCCGTGGTAAACCTAACGACGACTTGTTCTCCCGTTTGCAAATCGCTTGAACTCACCGCAGTGAATTGGCCATCGGAGATGCCAAATGTTACGGGCACCGCCTTAAGTTTCCCCCCCGGCAGTACATAAACCTGCTGCTTGCCCGCGGGCGAAGCAGCGAGTCCAACCTGCTTCAACACCGCCGCGGACGGATGAAGGCGCAACACCGCATTCGGTACCTTGAAGGTGTCATCCAGCTTCGTCGTCAGAATGCGGGCATTGGCCGTCATTCCGGGAAATAGTTTGAGATCAGGGTTGGCAACGGTAATGACGACATCGTAGGTGACGACGTTTTGTGTAATGATCGGCGCTTTGCGGACGTCTGAGACCTGGCCCTGAAATGTCATCGCCGGGTAAGCATCCACCGTAAAGCTTGCGCTCTGTCCGGTTTTGATATTGCCGACATCGGACTCGTCCACGTTGGTGTCGACCTGCATCTTCGTCAGGTCCTGCGCGATTTCGAACACGGTTGGTGCCGCAAATGACGCTGCCGCAGTCTGGCCTACATCCATGCGGCGGGCAATGACTGTGCCGTCCACTGGAGCTGTGATGCGAGTGTGCGTGAGATTGATCTTGGCCTGATCGAGAGCTGCAAGGGCCTGGCGCGCTTGGTCCTTCGCCGAGCCCAACTCCGCTTGGGTCACGCTAACTTGATCCTGAGCCGACTGGATCGTCTGTTTCGATGCGTCGATTAAGGACTGGTCCGCAGTTACTTGGGCAGCAGCGGCATCCATGGTGGCCTTGGCCGCATCTTCGTCCTGCAAAGAGATGATTCCTTGTTTGAACAGGGGGTCAAGCCTTCCGAATTGGTTGGTCGCGTTGAGCGCGGTGGCGCCGTCCTTGGCGATTACAGCCTCCGCACTTTTCTCACTCGCGAGTGTTCCCGACAGATCCGAGGTCGCCTTCTGCACTTGGGCACCAGCGGTCAGAACCGCAGACTGAGCCGCGGATAACGCTGCTTGGGCCTGATCGACCTGCGTCTGAAATACTTCGGGGTCGATCAGCGCGACCAGTTGGCCTTTTGTCACCTTCGTATTGAAATCGGCATAAAGAGCCTTGATGTTGCCGGACACTTGGCTGCCGACCTGCACATCGACGACGGCGTTGAGGGTGCCCGTCGCCGTAACGCTCGCTTGTACCGATCCGCGTTCCAGAAGCACTGTCTCGTAGGTAATCGCATTCTGCGAATGGATGCGCCACAGCTCACCGGCCACGGCCAGCAAAACGACCAGGCCAATCGCCAGCGCCCACTTAGTCCAGGCATATCGACAGTGGATTCTGAGTGGTACTGGAGGAATGGGGACCACCGGGAATGCAATCGGTTCTACGCGGACCGGCTCCGCTACCGTGGCCATGGATCACGATTCCTTTCTTACCCAACGAGCCGCCGGACTCGGATGTTTCGGAACTGCACGTAAGTCCAGAATGCCTATCTCTAACAAGCTTCCAGAACGCTCGGCGACTGGTGGAACCTCCAATGTGGGACACCCATAGGTTCGCTCATTCGCGCTGCCAATACTGAGCAATATGAGCCAGAACGGCTGCCGCGGGCGAGGTTGCAAAACCCGCCTGGGCGCTGATCAAGGAGCTTGAGCACACCGGTTCTAGTCGTGAATAACGACGTTAAGAAGTTAACTGCGAACGGAATCCTCACGTGCCCCTGTGGACTCGGAAGTGGTCAATTGTGAACAGACAGACGGTCTTTGGGCTGCTTATTTTGAAAACGTGGATCGATTGTCAGTAGGGAATCGTCCTCAATTCGCAGCCATCAGTCGTGGCCGACGTCGCCTCGTGCGTCTCATGCAATCAGCGCACGAAATCCGGCTTGTATCAATTCAATTCAAAGTTGGCTCAGACATTTGCAGTGAATCCACGTAACCCGGAGCAGCAGAGCAGCACCGGGGAAACGAGGGATGATGGGCCAGAGGACTCACAATGAATATCCGCTTCATTCGTACGCTACTGTTCGCGCTCGTCGTGCTGTGCATGTCGGCAGCGTCGTTTGCGCAAATTGGCGTGGCCATCAGGATCGGCCCGCCCCCGCTACCTGTCTATGAGCAGCCGCTTTGTCCAGACGATGGTTATATTTGGACACCCGGCTACTGGGCCTACGACTATGACAACAGCGATTATTACTGGGTGCCGGGCACGTGGGTGATGGCACCGGAAGTCGGCTTCCTATGGACTCCAGCCTATTGGGGCTGGGGCGGCGACGGGTTTGTTTTCTATGACGGCTACTGGGGTCCGCACGTGGGCTTCTACGGCGGCATCAATTACGGCTTCGGCTATTTCGGAGAGGGCTACGAAGGCGGGCGTTGGGACGGCGGACACTTCTTCTACAACCGGTCCGTGAACAACGTGAACATTACGAACATTCACAATGTTTACAACACAACCATCAATCACACGGAGAACCACGTCAGCTACAACGGCGGCAATGGCGGGATCAGCGCACGTCCAAGACCTGAAGACGAGGCAGCGGCGCGTGAGAGACATATTCCGCCGGTAGCGACCCAAACTCAACATGCGCAGGCAGCACGCGCCAACCCACAGCAACGGGCGTCAGCGAACATGGGTAAGCCAGGAGTTGCGGCGACACCCCGGCCCGGAGATTTTAATGACCGTGCCGCTGTACCGGCCAAAGAGGCAGGCGGATCTTATACCCCAGCCCATCGGGGAGGTTCAGAAAACAACACCGCCCAAACGACGGCAGTCCATCCTCACGATCTTCCACCCTTGGCACGGAACACTCCAAATACGGGCAACCCCAAGCAGGACAAGAAGTACCAGCAGCAGCAGGAAAAGCAAATACGAAGCAGCAACAGGAACGAGACAAGCTTCAGCAGAAGCAGGACCAGGAGCACGTGAACCTGGATAAACAGAAGGCGCCTGAGACGCAAAAGCAGCAGGTGGAGCAGAAGTCATCAGCAACAGACACAGCAATTGCAGCAAAAACACCAGCAGCAGACGCAGCAGTTGCAGCAGAGAATGCAGCCAGCGAAACGGGAGCCGTCCAAGAAGTAAGACGGTCCTTGAATGAGGAACGGTTGCAGTAAGGCAGTTGTCAGACTTGGATATACAGTCTATGGGCATCCTGAGTTATCAGGGTGCCCTTTTCCTTTGACTTAGTCGTTTCAGAACTACGTGGAGCACGCAATTGCCCACAAGTGCGGGCGCATTTCGAGGGCCCCTTGTGTCCCCTTTGGGGCTGTTGCTTGCAAAATGAGCATTGTTGAGCATTCTGCAGGCGGTGAAACATTGCATCATGGGCGGTGAAGTCCAAAGGACTGATCCCGAAGCACCAGAAAAGACGATGACAACCCCAATCGAGAGTAGCAGCGCTGCGACGTTGGCGGGCGAGGCTGGAATTGGAGCGTCTCATATCGCCGCGCCACCGGCTCGCCCGAGCGAATCGCCAATCCAGGTCAAGCCGAAGAATCAGAATATTCGGGTTTCGCCTGCCGTCCTCGATGCCGCCCGGAAGGACGGCGAACAGTTGCTCCGGGACCTGCGAACTTCGCTGAATGGCCTGACCCAAACCGATGCCGAAGAACGCGCGCGCAGTGCCGGCGGGAATGAAATCGCGCAAGAACGGAAGCAAGGCTGGTTGGTTCGGGTTCTGAAAATCATCCGGAATCCGCTCGTGATTCTGCTTTCGTGCTTGTCGGCCATTTCTTTCTTTACCGGCGACGTGCGAGCCGGCTCGGTGATGGTCGGCATGGTGGCACTGAGTGTGGGACTTCGCTTTTGGCAGGAAGCGCGGGCCGACTCCGCCGCGGAGAAGCTCAAGGCCATGATCCACGTAACCGCTACCGTGGTTCGGGACGGCGCTGCGAGAGAGATCCCTCTGCGGGATCTGGTACCGGGCGACATCATCACGCTGGCGGCCGGAGACATGATTCCGGGCGACGTGCGGCTGCTGTCCTCGAAGGACGTCTTCGTGACCCAAGGCAGTCTCACCGGTGAATCGCTGCCGGTCGAGAAATTCCACGACCCAGAAACAAAAGGGGAGGCGTCCCCGACTGAGCTCAAGAACACATGCTTCATGGGAACAAGCGTCGAGAGTGGTACGGCAACGGCCGTCGTGGTCGCGACGGGGGCACAGACCTATTTGGGAAGCATGGCCCACTCGATCACTGGGGAACGTACGCTGACGAGCTTCGACCAGGGTCTCAACCGGTTCACTTGGCTCATGATGAAATTCATGGTCGTGATGGTGCCCTTGGTTTTCTTCATCAACGGCTTCACCAAGCACGATTGGAAAGGAGCCTTCTTCTTCGCACTGGCTGTGGCTGTAGGGCTCACTCCCGAGATGCTGCCGATGATCGTCTCGGTGTGCCTGTCCAATGGCGCGCTCGCCATGAGCCGCAAAAAGGTGATCGTCAAGCGGCTGAACTCCATCCAGAATTTCGGCGGGATGGATGTGCTCTGCACCGACAAGACCGGTACGCTCACGGAGGACCGCGTGGTCCTGATGCGGCATTGCAACGTTGCTGGGCGTGAAACCGAAGATGTACTCATGAACGGATATCTAATCAGCTACTTCCAGACCGGTCTCAAGAACCTGCTCGATCGGGCGATTCTGGATAGTACCGATTTCCACGGGAAAGCGATGGTTGAGAAGTATAAGAAGCTGGATGAACTGCCCTTCGACTTCACTCGACGCATGATGTCGGTCATGGTGGCGGACCCGGAAGGCAAGGCGATTCTGCTCACCAAGGGGGCTCCGGAGGATGTCTTTCACCGCTGCTCGCAGTTTGAACTCGATGGCAAGTTGTCGCCGATGGAACCCGATCGGATGGTGGGGCTGAAAGCGGAATACGACAGCCTCAGCAACGACGGCTTCCGCGTGCTGGCAGTGGCAACCAAGGATCTCTCTGGAAAACAGGTTTGCGCAAAGGAAGACGAGCGCGAACTGGTGCTCCGAGGATACGTTGCGTTCTTGGACCCGCCGAAAGATACTGCCGCACGTGCCATCGCAGCCTTGGCCAAGCATGGCGTGGCCGTAAAAATCCTTACCGGAGATAACCATCTGATCAGCCGCAAGGTATGCAAGGACGTTGGCCTCGTGGCCGACCCCATGCTGCTGGGCGGCGACGCAGAGAAAATGACCGACGCTGAACTCGCGGAGGCCGCGGAAAAGGCAACGTTGTTCGCACGCCTCTCTCCCGCGGATAAGGAACGGGTCATCCGTGTGCTCCGTGGTAACGGGCACGTGGTTGGATTCATGGGTGATGGAATTAACGACGCTCCCGCCTTGCGAGCGGCGGACGTCGGCATCTCGGTCGACACCGCGACGGACATCGCCAAGGAGTCAGCCGACCTGATCTTGCTGGAGAAGGACCTGATGGTGTTGGAAGGAGGCGTCATTGAAGGCCGGAAGGTCTTCGCGAACATCGTCAAATACATTCGGATGGGAGCGAGTTCCAACTTCGGAAACATGTTCAGCGTGCTAGGGGCGAGTGCCTTCCTTCGCTTCCTTCCGATGGCCCCGATTCAGGTGTTGACCAACAATCTTCTTTATGACTTCTCGCAGGTGCCGATTCCAGCGGACTCGGTGGACGAAGAACAGGTAGCTCGACCACGGCCCTGGGACATCGGAGAGATCCGGCGGTTCATTCTGTATATCGGTCCCATTAGCTCGATTTTCGACTATACGACTTTCTTCGTGATGCTCTGGATCTTCCGCTGCTGGGATCCATCCCGAGCGTCGCTATTTCAGACCGGATGGTTCGTCGAGTCTTTGATGACGCAGACGCTCATCATCCACGTCATTCGTACAAACAAGATTCCCTTCCTGCAGAGTCGGGCGAGTTGGGCGCTGACGGCTACCACGGCAGCCATCATGGCCGTAGGCATGTGGCTACCGTATAGCCCTTTGGCCTCTGCCCTAGGCTTCACACACCTGCCGCGGCTGTACTGGCCAATTCTTATGCTCACGCTGCTCAGCTACATGGGTCTGACGCAGATCGTGAAGATGTGGCTGCTGCGTAGACACTGGATCTAGCGCCCACCCGGAGGCAAGTATGCCAGTGAGAGTTGTAGGCGATCACGAAATTGAGTCGCTGATAAAGCACCTTCATTCGTCAACTCCCCATTCGAGGTGAATTGCCCAGGTGGAATTTCGGGCTTATCCTACCTGTCTGCCGTAACATGGCGTTCGTCTCCTACATCCACGTGCTTTTGGCGGCATTCTTGATGGGATTGGCGGCTGCCGCGCCGATGGGCCCTGTTAACATGCTGGCCATCCGCCGCGGTGTGATCGGCGGTTGGCGCCCTGCAGCTGCTCAAAGGGGCGGCCCGCTTCCACGCCCTGATGTTGGCGGATATCGCCGATCAGAATCACGCGGTCACCGGCACGCAGCCGCGAGAGGAACTCGCGGACCTGGTTAGTGCTCGCGAGGCTCGATTAATCGACAAGGTATAAGTGCTTTCGCTCTTGTACTTCTGGATTTCCGGTTCGAGCGAGGAACGACTGCAGGGTTCCAGCTTCGATTCCCGCCTCTTTGAGCTGGCGCGCAGCGCGCGAGGTCGGAGCGAAACCCTCGACTTTGTGGCCCTGCCCTTCCGCGGCAGTGCGGATGGCGGCGAGCGTGGTCGTCTTGCCTGAGCCGGCGAAGCCTTGGATTCCTTGAATGCGATCGCGAGAGTTCAGCACATCCTCGATCACAGTCTTTTGTGCCCGGTTGAGTTGCGAGTATTGATCAGCAACCGCAATGGCCTGCGGACGCGAAAGAACTGGCTCTAAATGGTCCTGCCCCTCACGCATCCGGTGGAGAATTTCGTGTTCTGCTTCGATGGTTTTCGCGGTCGTGAACTGGCGTCCGGGAACGCTCTCGGGTCTTCTACAATGTGAAATTCCCCCGAGGCCAAGCGAGCGTCAAGATTGGCGCGAACTTGAGTGTGTGTAATCTCCCCCATACCGCGACGGAGCCCGTCGCGGATCAGCGCACGTTCATCCACGACCGCCTCGCGCTCGAAGTTCTTGTCACGAGAAAAGGTAAGAGATTCTCGAACCCGGTCCAACGAGGTGACGGGCTTCTCCTGATGTTGAGACCGTTCCCGAGCTGCGCGTACAACAGCATCCGCTTGATGCCCAAAGTCGGCTGCCAGCTTCCTGTGTGCGGCCATGACTTCTGCCGGTGAATGGATCTCCTTGCGGTCGCGAGTCGAGTGCGCTGCGATCTCGGCGGCTTCCTTGCCGGAGCGGCCTGTGCGTTCGAGGTATTCACGAATCTGTTTGCTCCGGGGGCTGGATGCGTCGAGGTATTCCTGGGTGTAGCCCTTGATCTCCGGAGCGCCGCTTCGCCCTGTTGTAATCTCGTACCCCAGTTGGCGCACTCGGTAGGTCAGCTCGGATTGATAGACGGCCGTGGCAAACTGCTGCGAGGCAAAGAGGCTGTGCGGCTGGATCGCGCGAGGCTGGCCGTTGTAGCGTTCGGTGACGTTGAAAACTACCACATGGGTGTGCAGTTGTGGCGCGACATAGCCGTCAACCGGGCGAGCGGTATCGTGCTCAAACTTGGCAGCGACAAACTTGCGCCCGTTCAATTCAGATAGAATGGGCAACTTCACTGTTCAGAATGAACGGTGCTTTTGAACGAGACTAGGTGCGAGGGTTAGGAACCGATTGTGCCTGCCAATGACATCTCTTCCATTCTGAGTAGAGTTGTAGAGACCAAAGCCGAGTACTTCACCTTGATTGCGGTACTTGCGTATGCGTACGCGGTGTACTCGGCAATGACAAATATCTATCCCCAGGAAGGGTTTTCAGTGCCACTGCCTTCGGACACATTGGTCGCGTTGTCAGGAATTAGCCTCGCAGCATACTTGACGAGTAAGACCACGCAACACAGCTAAGAAATACGTCCGATTCGTAAAGGAGGTTTCGTTATGCAACCACAAAAGAAAGTAATCTGCTCGATCTTGCCACCACACATTCTTCGCAAGTTGGCCGACAAACCCGAACTGCGCGATCGCGTCTTGCGCAACTTAGCGACCACGGAGCAATGGCGAGGCATCCGCCAGGCGGTCGCCCCGTCTCTTCTTGCGCAACAGCCGGGGAGCAAGCATCGGACCATCTTCGATGCGAAAAATACAATGAATCTTCCAGGAACCCAGGTCCGCGACGAAGGAGCGCCGGAGAGTGCGGACCCGGCCGTCAATGAAGCCTATCAATATACAGGCGACACCTACGATTTTTACAAGCAGGTGTTCAATCGAAATTCGGTTGACGATCACGGTCTGACCCTAACCTCTACTGTCCACTACAGCGATAACTACGATAACGCCCTCTGGAACGGACAACAGATGATTTATGGCGACGGCGACGGTCAATACTTCCAGCGCTTTACCGTTTGCCTGGATGTGATTGGACACGAACTCACCCACGGCGTCACGCAGAACGAAGCACAACTGGTCTATAGCGGGCAGTCAGGAGCACTAAACGAATCCATTTCGGATGTTTTCGGTTCGTTAGTGAAACAGTGGGTCAACAACCAGACGGTCGATCAGGCGGACTGGCTGATTGGAGCGGGCTTGTTCACAAATGCTATCCAGGGCAAAGCCATTCGTTCCATGTCGGCCCCAGGAACCGCCTACGATGACCCGAATACCATTGGCACCGACCCACAACCCGCGACCATGGATAAGTACGTGAATACCACGGATGACTACGGCGGAGTACACATCAACTCCGGGATTCCTAACCACGCTTTCTATCTCGCCGCGAAAGCCATCGGGGGCTACGCTTGGCAGAAAGCGGGCCTAATCTGGTATCGGACATTAAACGGCTCACTGAGTCCCAGCGCGAATTTTCAGGACATGGCAAACGCTACCGTGACTGTGGCCGGAAGCTTGTTCGGGCAGAACAGCAACGAACAACAGGCAGTAAGCGATGCGTGGAACACGGTCGGAGTGCCTGCGACAGCCTCGCAATTCAGAGCGCTTTCAGCCCCGGCAAAAGGAAACCCGCCTGGACAAGGCCAGGGAAGAGCTGCCTGAGAGCGGTCTGGTATTCGCCGGACGTCACTATTGTTAGTGAGCAGAGCGGGGACCGTACTGGCCTAGGGACGTCCGGCGAAGCTAGACTCGAGATATGCGAATCGTGATCGAGCGCAGTGGCGGGTTCGCGGGCATCAGTCAGACTTACAGCATTGCTACTGAGCAGTTGCCCGCGGAACAAGCTCAGACGCTTCGTGACCTTGTGGATGCGGCCGACTTTTATAAGCTGCCCTCAGTGATCCCTTCCACCGGGGTGGTACCAGATTCATTCCAGTACAAGATCACTGTCGAGAGCGAACGTGGTACTCACATGGTGCAGGTAGGCGAAACCGCTGTGCCGCCGCGTCTTCAGTCACTGCTCGATTGGGTGAAGAATTCCGCGCGTAAACCGTAACGCTATTTAACCTCCGATTCAGGAATATCAACCAGAAGCCTCAACCGATCCATCGAAAAGGAATGCGAGGATAAGCAAATGTCGGAAACGATTCAGCTCAATCGAGACTTTGGATGGAAAACCCTGGGCACGACCGGAATGCGACTGCGGGCACCGGGACTTACAGGCAATGTAATTTGGCGATCGCCGGCCGATCATGCGCCGCTTATGGCGAGCGCTCTCTTGCCCGGCATGGCTGCGCTGGGT
The DNA here is from genome assembly GCA_963781635.1 of uncultured Acidobacteriaceae bacterium. GTDB lineage: Bacteria > Acidobacteriota > Terriglobia > Terriglobales > Acidobacteriaceae > Sulfotelmatobacter. The sequence continues at coordinate 396,512 of CAWAFZ010000002.1, read as the reverse complement.
GCTCCTGACCTGGTGGAGCAGGCCCTCCAGGAGGCCGGTCTCACCGACCAGGGATCAATGACAATTCCGAGCGGAGGTGTGTCGATAGCGGGTCCGCCGAATCAGATTGTTCTTGACCGGCCAATCGCCCGAGATCAAATCGAGTTTGCAATCTACCGGGACGAGAGTGGCATCATCAGCCTCCATCGGCCTTTGCCTTCGCCGCCATCACCGGCGCTGCTGGCTGCATCCGCAACAACACCTGCGGCGCGGCCGTTTCACTATGTGATTCCTCTGCGCCATGCGGCGACACCAACCGGCGGAGTACCGCAAATGGCAATGCTAGGGGGCATCGCAGGCAAGGTCATCCGATTCGTTGGGCGAGTGGCGACGGGGCTAGCTGGAGATGCGGTGTATGTGGCTGCCAAAGCATGGGAGGACCATTATCGCGCAGCGCAGGGTTTTCATTGGGGAGGTACCGTCCCCCAACTACTAGCCGGAGCGCCAGCACCTTTATCCGCGGCAAATTGGCAAGTGTTGCAAGGGAACAGGTCGCTGCTCTTTATTCACGGAACCACAAGTTCAACGGCTGGAGGATTCACCGGATTGCAGAATTTTTCGACGCAGGCCGACGCTTTATACGCGAAGTACGGAAGCCGGGTGATTGGCTTCAATCACCATACTTTGACGAAGAGTGTGGCGCAAAACGCGGTGGATTTTTTCTCCGCCGTGCCGCCAGGAAATTATCAATTCGACGTGATCAGTCACAGCCGTGGCGGCTTGCTGGGGCGGACTTTGAAGGAACTGACTCCGGCGCAACTGGGACAGCTGGTCGATCCTGCCTGGGCTCCTCCTGCTGGCGTCAATGTACAGATCGGAACAATTGTTCTGGTCGGGACACCGAACGTAGGCACGCCACTGGCGAATCCGACGGACTTGCCAAAAGCGGTGAGCCGATTGGCGTCAATCGCCAGCAGTTTCAGCCAGGATGCGGCGGCGTTCGGACTCGGAGCGTTGTTTGTGATCTTCGGAGGCATCGTAGAAGGAGGACTAGGCGCGCTGCCGGGATTGGAAGACATGAATCCAGGGAACCCTTTCCTTGTAGAACTCAACTCCGCGGCTAGCGACACAGCTCCGTACTACGGCATAGAAGCAGATTTCCAGCCTACGGGCGGCTTAGCGACAACGATCGAAAATAATGGGGTTGATGCCTTGTTCTTAGGTCAGGCAAACGATCTGGTTGTACCGACGCTGGGCGTCTCTGATGTGAATGGGCTGACTCTGACGGGCACGCAGGTCGACGCATATCCGCCAAGCGCGAACGTCTACCATACCGACTATTTCTATCAACAAGGAACATGGGACTCGATCCTAAGCTTCCTGTGAGGTCACTGGACCCGGTTGGGCAGATGAGTTCCGCCACTGGTGCCGTTGTTATCGCGGCGCTAAGACAGAGCGAATGGAAGAGAGATGAGGCGAAATGTAACGGCGGAACAAGAAGCCGCACTATCTTTCATGGACGGGAAAGGAATAACAGTCTATGCCGCCAGGACTGGACAATCTGAGGCACATCGTCGTCCTCATGATGGAGAACCGATCCTTCGATCACATGCTGGGCTTCATGCAAGCGCCCGGACTCGATGGCTTAAAGGGCGACGAGTCGAACCCCGACAATAACGGACAACCGCAGCGGGTGCAGCCAACAGCAGCCCCGCAAAAAGAGTTGGATCCTGATCCCGATCACTCCTGGACCGGTGTGAACACTCAAATTTTTGGGAATCCGCAAGGCACGGATGAGGGCTCACCCAAAATGCAGGGATTTATCAAGAGCTATTTCGCCAAAATGCAAAATGTAAATCATTCGCGCAACATCATGAACTGCTTTTCCCCCGACAATGTTCCCGTACTGACCACGCTGGCGCAGCAATTTGCCGTGTGCGACCGATGGTTTTCGTCCTTGCCAGGACCTACGGTGCCCAACCGCCTGTTCGCTCATTTTGGGACGTCATTCGCGAATGTCGACAACGCTATGAAGTTTGGCGATAACGGTAAAAGTATTTATTCCCGTCTGATGAACGCCGGCCGCAGCACGAAGATTTATTACTTCGACGAGCAAAGCGCGAGCGTGGGCTTCACCTTCCTGCTGCAGAATCAGCCGCAAACGATGGGCACATACAACGATTTTTTGTCGGACTGCGCCAACAGCCTTCTGCCCGATTACAGCTTCGTCGAGCCCAACTACTCCGACCATTCCAACCTGCTCGCCTCCGACCAACATCCTGATCACAACGTGATTGCGGGCGAGAATTTTATCGCCGATGTTTATAACCACATCCGGCAAAGCCCTCTGTGGGAAAGCATTCTACTTTTGATCGTCTATGACGAGCACGGCGGCACCTTCGATCATGTGTTGCCGCCGCAAATTCAGCCCGATGGCACGCCGGATCCGGTTAGCGGCTTCCAGTTCAACCGCCTGGGAATCCGTGTTCCCGCAATCTTCGTTTCACCCTGGATTCAGGCGGGGACCATCATTCACACGCAGTATGAACATGCGTCAATCCCGGCGACCGTAGCGAGCCTGTTCATCGCGAATCCGGCGCAACGCAACCTGACAATCCGTGAGCAGCGAGCGAACCTTTTTACGGCGGATCCGAATCTCTTGACCCTGTCTGCGGCGAGGCAGGACAGCTTCTACTTTCAACCCAGCCAGCCATCGCTGATGGGGATACGAGGGTTGACCATCGCGGCACAGGCTGAAGAATCCGGACCGCGTGAGATCCCAATTCCGACACCACCACCTGATGCATACGATCCGTCTCGACCGATGGGTGTCCTACTGCACGACCACATTCTGGACCTGAACCGGCTGGAGCAAAAGTTGCCGCCCAGGCAACGCACCGATGTCGACGTTAGCAAACTTAAAACCGAAGCTGACGCGAGCGCTTACAGCGCGCGAGTTGTACCCCTGTTGCGAGCCCAGGGAGCGAAGGGGGGCCAGCGATGAAGTGGTCACGGAAGACTGCTGTGTTTGCATGCGCACAAGTGGTTTTGTTGGCATGTTGCGCGGCGCAGCAAGGAAGCGGAGGAGATCAAAGTTATTTCGGCGCAATCTTCACGGACGAGTCGACGAACATTAAGGAAGGCTGCCAGCGTACCGATGCGACCGGTACCAAGCCTATCAAGAGTTTGGTGCCGGGGTGTTTGGAGAACTTGTTTCACGGCAACAAAGGTCTTTACGCATCATTTCAGAATCTGCCGCCCGGAAACGGCTTCGCTCTGGGAGCGGCTTTCAAAGACAGCGAACTGAATCTGACCCATTGGCGCTTGAACTATCAAATCGATGCTCAAGGGTCAGTGAACGGTTCCTGGACCGCAGGCGGCCTGCTTACCATGAAGTTGTCGCCGGCAGAAAGTAAGCAGGAGAAACCGAGGATCGTCGTCGTCCATGGGCCGCTTCCCAAACACTTGCCCGAATTAGGCGAGAACGAGACCAAGCTACTAATTAACGCGTACGCGTTTCACACCTCGCTAAATCAGGTCACTTATTACGGAATCGGGCCGGAGACAACACTCGCTAGCCGGTCTTTTTTTGGCTTCCGAGAAACTGTGACCGGAACCAACGCCGACTATTTGCTGAAATATGGCTTCCACCTGCTCGGGGAAATGAATGGCCGCTTCCCGAACATTGGCTCCGACCATGGGCAAGGATCGCCCTCGATAGAGCAGATTTACACCAACGCGACCGCTCCCGGCCTGACTAGCCAACCGGCTTTCCTGCAATTTGGTGAAGGCTTGCAGTACACAAAGCACCTTGGCGGGCTGGCTGAGAAGGCGAGCTTCGGGGTGGATGCGGATTTGGACTACGGCGCGAACTTTCAGCAGTTCGTCGCTCCAGCACAGACGGATTTTTCCTTTCGAAGATTGACAATTGATGTCACCAACAATTTGCATCTGCTGAAGCAGTTCAAACCAAAGAACGGTGCGGCAACGTCGGAGCAGTTCGGTACTCTGCAATTGCGAGGATGGTTGTCCGAATCCATCGCGGATGCTGACCATTCCGTCCCCTTCTATTTTCAGCCCACACTCGGCGGTGGCGACATTAACAAGGAGCGCACCCTGCCCAGCTTTGCAGATTATCGATTCCGCGCGCCCAACGCGTTGTTGCTCAGTGGGCAGTATGAACAGCCGCTGCCCAAATTCAGCTTCCTAGGATTGACGTTCAGGGCAGACACGGGCAAGGTCGCTGACTCACGCGGCGACCTCGACCTATCGCACTTACGGCGCAGTTTCGGAGCTGGGCTGACCATTCGCGCCGGCAACTTTCCGTATCTCATTTTCATGTACGCCTGGGCTGGCGGAGAGGGTCACCACACCTTCGCTGATTTGAATCTCTCGGCAATCTCCCCAAGCGGCGGAGCCGCATCGCTTTGGTAGGGGTATCCGGCGCCTAACGGGAACCATCTCGGGGAGCACAACAGTATCCATCATCCGAAATCCGGAGCCAGTTTGCTGGTAAGAGGAAATCGAGCTTCGCCCGTACGTATATATTGAGCAGGGACAGCCGAAGGCGGCCGTCCCCACATCAGCATTTTGGAAAACTGGCGGGTGGCCCGGACAACCAAAACTCTCGAGGGTGCCCCGTTCAAGCTTTGCTTGAGCGGGGATTTTGACAATCTGAGTGTGACATCTAACCTTGTCCACAGCCCATCCCTTGCGCAATGATAGTCGAGGCCGTGACAGTTGGCACAAGCCAACCTCTGGCAGCCCGAAGTCCTTTGTTTCACGTATTTTCGTATCTAAGCTCTTTGAAAAAGGTATTTTGCGCGGAATTTCCCCCTAACACCATGATTCGAGATAGGCAGGGGGGTGGGGGTATACCCCATTTTCACACCGCGATCAAAACTCCCAACACTCACCCCGAACTTTATTTTGGGACGAAATCCAAGTTCTCACGCATGCGCAGATTATCGCAGCGCTGAGGCGCGGCGCCACCCAAGAAAAAGCGCTCCGCTCCAGCTTTTACGCCGGAGCGGAGCGCGTCCCAGGGTGGACAACTCTTACAACTTAGCCTTCGATCGGATGCAGCACGCGGAAGGTATTGCCTCCGTTTGACCAGACCAGCACCAGCGCATCCTGTCCTTTGGGAACGTTGGACAGCGCTTGCGCCACGTCTGACGCCGACTGCAGGGGATGCCGGTTCACCTCAACAATTACGTCTCCGCGCTGCAAACCGGCATTGTCGGCCGGGCTGCCGGGTTGCACATCTTCAACGACTGCGCCATGAACCGACGTCGGGATCTGCAACTGATCGCGCTCGCCTTGGCCGAGATCGCCGAGGCTGAGTCCCCAGCGGCCTTTGCCGTGTTCAGTGCCGGCGTTCGCCAAACCCGGCGCCGCGCCCATCGCTTCCAGCGTAACGGAGATCGTCATGCTCTTGCCGTCGCGCAGCACGCCGAGTTGGATGGTGTCGCCGGGACGCTTCTGCCCGACTTCCATCTGCAGTTGTCCGGCGTCGTTCACCGGCTGTCCATTGAGTTCGACGATAACATCGCCCGTACGCAAGCCAGCTTTACCGCCGGGAGTGTTGGGGTCGACTTGGTTGATGATGGCTCCGGTGGCATTTTTCGTCTGGAAGAACTTGGCATTATCCGGAGTTACATCCGTGATGCCAATTCCAATGTAGCCGTGGCTGACCTTGCCGTCCTTGATCAAGGTTTGCACAGTCGGCTCTACGATCTGCGTGGGAATCGCGAAGCCCATGCCGGAGAACGATCCGTTGCCGGAGATAAGGAAGGTGTTGATTCCGATCAGCTCGCCGCGCGCATTTACGAGCGCTCCGCCGGAGTTACCGGGGTTGATGGCCGCGTCGGTTTGGATGAACTCACCGGGCTTGCGGCGATCGGTCGCGTCGGGATTCGGACGGTTGAGCGCGCTGATGATGCCGCGCGTGACGGTGAACTGAAATCCGTAGGGATTGCCGAATGCCAGCACGGTTTGTCCGGGATGAAGCTGGGCTGAGTTGCCCCACGGCACGCTGGGAAGGTTGGTGGCGTTCACCTTGATCACGGCCAAGTCGGTGAGCGGGTCGGTACCGATGACCTTCGCCCGCAGCACTTCGCGGTTGGTCATGGTAACGCGGATGTCGGTAGCGCCATCGACCACGTGGTTGTTGGTGACGATGTAGCCGTCGGGGGAGATGATCACGCCGCTGCCCAGGCCGTGCTCAACTCTCGGGCGATTCGGCATGTTAAACATGCGGCCGAAGGGCATGCCGCGAAATTGTCCGTTGCCGCCGCCGAAGGGGGCGAAGAACTGCTGCATGTCTTCATTTTGATTTTGCGAGGAATCATCGTTGGAAAGTTGCGCCGAGGCTTTTGAGGTTACGGTTACATTGACTACCGCGGGCGTTACCCGGGCCGCGAGCGTTTCCATGGCGCGGTCGAGCGTGAGTAAAGCTCCCACACTATTGTCGTCGAGCGGCGCGGCGGCAGGCGCCGCTACGGCTGCACGCACAGGTTTGGCGAACTCGTGGGTCGCCAACCCTGCGACAGTTAATATTGCGACCGCAGCCGCGAGCAGACGCCGGGTCAGTAGGTTTTTCCAGCTGGTCATCTTCACTTTCACTTCACTTCTCCTTTGTAGCTAATAGTTTTTGTAGCGAACGTTGTAACTAATTGTTTAGTTGTTACTCTCAAAAAATTTTTATGTCGTCTTAGCCTCGGGACGAGTCGCAGCTACAGCCGGTTTCACTGGTTCTGGCTGGGATGCGGCGGGAGTCACCCAGTCGAGCCGATAAACGTAGACGCTCGATACCCACATATGCTGTCCTACGCGTTCGGTGGTACGGATCAGCAACAGAGTTTGCGTCGGCGCAAGCGGTTGATTCGCAGCAGCAGTTGCCTGCACGACACTGCCCTGTCCCTTCTGGCCGACCCGAGAATTCTCGACCCGCGGATTTCGAGCAACTTCCTTGTTCGCTTGGGGCGCGAGCCTATGCTCAGCAGTTCGGCGTTGATATGAACGCTTGACTGAGGATGTGGGATTCACTCGCAAGGCTGCAGGCACTACTGCGGCGTGGTCCAACTGGAAACGACTCGAAGCGATTTCGCTCCCGGAAAAAGTCTGAGTGGAAGGCGCCGTCCGGTCCCCGAATGTCACCAACTGTGGAGCCTGCGCCATTACTGCGAAACAGATCACAGAAAAGGCGCTTGCAGCTGCCACGGCCGGTTTCCAAATTCGCTTGCTGCTCGGCCGGCTTGCATCGAGAATTCGTGCGAGGCGCAAAGAAGCTTCGTGGGCGCGGTGCACCACCGCTTGAGCCATGGCCCAGCCCCGTTTCGCGAAATTTCGTTCGAGCAAGGAAATCAGGCACTGAGCGTATCCACGGGGATTGGCCGTTTCCGCGAGCACTCGGTCATCACAGGCCATCTCGCGCTCTAAAGAGAGTTTGCTGTCGATCCACCACACGGCGGGATGGAAAAGAAATACGGCGCGGACAATTTTCTGCAGCAGATTGGTCCAATCGTCCCAGCGTTGCAGATGCGCGAATTCGTGCAGCAGGATTACTTTCAGTTCGTCCGCTGGAAGCTCTTTCAGCGCCCAGTGGGGAAGAACGATCATCGGCCGGAAAAATCCGATTGCGGCAGGGACGCTCACCCGCTCGGACGCGGCCAATGTAACCGATCTTGAGGAAGTAAAATCGGCGACGGTCTTTCGCACGGTCTCTCGCACTACGGGATCGAGCTCCGCTTCGTCAATCGCGATGCAGTTTCTGCGTAAGTTGCGGAGATGCCAGAGTCCAATCGCAAGCCGCAGCATTGCGATCGAAGCTGCCAGAATCCAAAGGGAAAATATTAAAAGTCCTAAGCGGCTGGTAAGTACGATCGAAGAATGTGCCGAACTGGCCGCGAGCAACGAATGTTCCTTGGTGAAGCCGACGCACGGAAGCGCCACGATAGTGAGGAGCGCTATAAACCAAATCGCAAATCGGGTGCCGGAATTGTGTCGCGGCATAACGCGCAGCATCCCCCAGGCGAAAAAGGCGACGAGCAATCCTTCCGGCACGGAATTCAAAACGTGGCCGACGGAGGTCTGAGCAAAAGTCTGAAATTCGGGCCAGATCATTTCGCGCCGCTCCGTTCCAGCATCTCGCGCAGACGGTTGAGTTCTTCCGCCTCGATGCCTTGGTCTTCCAGAACGTTTAAAACCAGTTGTTCGTGAGAGTTTTTGAAGAAGCGACCTACCAGGTGGCGGATCTCCGAACGGGTGGCCTCTTTACGCCCCACCAGCGCCGAGTAAACATGGGCGCGGCCATCTTTGGAGTGCTTCACGTAACCTTTTCGCTCCAGTACCCGGATGGTCGTCAGCACGGAGTTGTAGGCTAAGGATGGCTTTTCGGATAAAGATTCAAGAATCGCTTGAACTGTGCCGGTACCTTTCACCCATAGCACATTCATGATCCGGAGCTCGGCTTGGGTCAGAGTTTCGGATTGTCTCGGCGGCACTCTTGCTCTCCTGAAACGATTAGACGCATGAGATTGGGAAAGGTAACTAATTATTTAGTTGTAGGTTGGGATCTCCGAGTTGCCTGGGTCCGCGGCGAATCTAGATCGGACGTCGGACTTCAGACGTCAGACGTCAGACGTCAAGATTAGGATCGCTGGCGTCGGAGGTCCGCGGTCCGGGGTCAGGTTTTCCTATTGGTTCAGAATGCCCAACGCAGGAGGGCCGCTCCCACTGTGAAGCCGGCACCTACCGAGGCCAAAAGAACCAGGCTTCCCTTCTTTAGCTTGCCTTGTTCGATAGCTGTGTTCATGGCTAGAGGAATGGTGCCGGCAGTGGTGTTGCCGTAGCGCTCGATGTTGGTTATCACAGCTTCGGGGCGGAGGCCGAGGCGGTCGGCGGTGGCGTTGATGATGCGCAGGTTGGCCTGGTGAGGGATGAAGGCATCGATGTCGGAGCCATTCAGTCCATTGCGTTCGAGCAGCTTCAGGCAGGCTTCGGTTTGCTTGCGCACGGCAAACTTGAAGACCTGCTGGCCATCTTGATGAACGTAATGCATTTTTTGATCGACGGTTTCGCGGGACGACGGATTGAGGCTGCCGCCGCCCGGCATATACAAGAAGCAACCGCCCGAGCCATCCACTTCGTGGATAAAGTCGATCAGACCGACCGAGTCGTCGTCGGCAGCTTCGAGAATTACCGCACCTGCACCGTCACCAAAGATTACGCAGGTAGCGCGGTCGGTGTAATCGATGATGGAGGACATTACATCGGCGCCGATCACAAGGATGCGCTTGTGCGTGCCAGCGGAGATGAATTGGGCTCCCGTCTGCACTGCATAGAGAAATGCAGAGCAGGCGCCGGAGAGATCGAATCCCCAGACACCTGCTGCGCCCAGTTTGTGCTGAACCAGGCAAGCGGTGGAGGGGAAAAACATGTCGGGCGTAACCGTCCCAACGATGATGCAGTCGACGTCGCTGGGAGCGAGGCCGCGCTGGGCGAGGGCTTTCTTAGCGGCCTCGACGGCGAGATCGCTGGTTGCGACACCTTTATCGACGATGTGGCGCTCCCGGATGCCGACTCGAGCCAGAATCCAGTCGTCGGTCGTGTCGACCATTTTCTCGAGATCGGCGTTGGTAAGCAGGCGCGGCGGCACATACGTACCCAAGGCGCTGATTTTGACTCGAATTCCTTTTCCTGCGTTTGCTGTAGGTTGACTGGCTTGGCTCGTCGATTCGTTCTTCGATTCGTTCAATGAGGGCTCCTGATGAAATGGAAGCAGTATTTTGAACGATTGCAGCCAGAATGTCTAACCGCTGGTCTAAGAATGACGGCGAAACTTAACCACGAGCGAAAGCAACACTCAAACTAGCCAAGGCTAAAGCAGGCTTTCCGGAACGGGACTTTTATTTAGCTACCGGCATTTCGCGGGCAGGAGTGCCCGCGCCACACGGCCTACGCTGCGCTGCGCTCTTTCTCATATTGCATCCATTCGCGGATAAAGCCGGGGCAAGCGATCAGGCCGAAATCGCGTCCTTCGCCGCCCATCAGATAGCTGAGGGCGACCCGGTCTAACTCTTCTAAGTGGGTTAAATCCAGCAGTGGCCACAAGGCGCACTCGATGGCCGAGGTGACCAGTTGATCCAGATACGATAGATGCCCTTGCGACAAGTGCCCAGAGACGCGAATGGTAATGGTCGGTGACGCCTGCGATTTAGCAAAATTGCGCATTCCTCTTCCTCGATCTTTATGACTTCGATCTTTATGACTTTCGAAGCACCGTACTTCATAAAGATGGTGGGAATTGGCATATGTTGCACAGAGAGTTGTAAAGGATGTGAACAATTGTGATGCGGGTGCCGTTTTTCAACAGCCAATCTTTTTGGATCACCGGTTCTTGCGCGTGAATCCATTCCTGGAGGTCGCAGATCTCGAAATCATCTTGGAAGGTCATGGCAATGAAATATCGGCTCCTAGGCAACAGCGGTTTGAGGGTGGCAGAAATGTCTCTCGGCACGATGACGTTTGGTGAGGACTGGGGCTGGGGCTCCGGAAAAGATGAAGCCCGCCAAATTTATGATGCTTACCGCGCAGCGGGCGGAAATTTCATCGACACCGCGAACGTCTACACCAACGGCACCAGCGAGGATATGCTCGGTGAGTTTACCCATGGCCATCGGCATGAAATCGTGTTGGCGACCAAGTACACCAATGCGGCGGCGGGGAAAGATCCGAATGCTGGCGGCAACCATCGCAAGAGCATGGTGCAGGCTGTAGAAGCGTCGCTCCGCCGTTTGAGAACGGATTATATCGATCTCTATTGGCTTCATATTTGGGATCGGATGACTCCGGTGGAGGAGGTGATGCGCGCCTTCGACGATCTGGTGAGGGCGGGCAAGGTGCTTTACATCGGAGTCTCCGATGCTCCGGCGTGGTGGATTGCGCAGGCCAATACACTTGCCGAGTTGCGTGGCTGGACACAATTCGTCGGATTGCAGATTGAATATTCACTGGTGGAGCGGACCGTGGAACGCGAATTGATTCCCATGGCCAAGGCTTTCAAACTCGGGTTGGTGGCGTGGTCGCCTTTGGGCGGCGGCTTGTTGAGCGGCAAGTATCAGGCTGGCCAGGCGTCAAGTCAGGAATCAGGCCAGGCATCAAATCAGAAAAGCCAGGGGCGACTTTCTCATGAGTCGATGAAGGAATTCGTTCGCACAGGCCAGCAGACGGAAGGCATCGTGGCGGCGCTGAAGAAAATCAGCGACCAGACTGGGCGTTCACCGGCGCAGATAGCGCTGGCCTGGCTGCGCTATCGCGATATTCCTGTGATTCCAATCGTCGGAGCGCGGAAGCTGGCGCAACTGCAAGATAACCTGGGCAGCCTGACGCTCGAACTCAACGGCGAGCAGGTGAGCCAGTTGAACGAGGCGAGCGCGATCGAGCTTGGCTTCCCGCACGACTTTTACGAGATGGAGATGGTGAAGGGACTGCTTTACGGCGGGATGTACGACCAGATTCTGGACGCCGCGTAAACTGCTCTTCTGTTTGAAAATGAGCGATGACGCCGGTAAACGAATAAGCCAGGCACCGGGGACTCACTGCACACGCAAGAGCCCGTTACCGTTGCTTCCTTCCGGACCTGGCGGGGTTGGCGAGAGTACGTCGCGTGAGACCGATGCCTGACCTGCTTCATTCTAGCAAACCATCTGCCGCGATCTCTTGCCCGCGGACAAAGGGTGTGTGACTTTCGGTGCAAGAAAGCTGTATGAAGCCTTCCCTTCTTGATGGAAGTTGTCGAACAATAGAGTTCGATCCCAAATTCTTGTTCATCTGAATGCCGACGCCACCTCAATTAGCCACACAAATCTCCTTGGCGTCGGCAATTGACAAGTACTTTGAGGTGTCGCTCTATCTGCTGGTCATGATGGGCTTCGGTTCTCTCGCAGCTACCGGCGGCCTCGACCTGCCGACGGTGGTTCTGGTGGGGTCCGCGCTGGCTTTTCGCGGTTATCTGCTGACGCAACGGCGCTCGATGGTGATCCCGGACCGTTGGAGTACGCCCCTCACTATCGCCTATTTCATCTTCTATGCTGCGGATTTCTTCTTGCTCTCCCGAAGCTTTCTCACCGCGACGGTTCATCTGGTGCTGTTCGCTGTAGTGGTGCGTACGTTCTCGCTGCGACGGGATCGCGACTACACCACGCTGGCGATCCTGGCATTCCTGATGTTGCTGGCCTCCGCTGTGTTGACCGTGAATAGCGTTTTCCTGATTTTCTTTGGCGGATTCATGCTCACAGCGGTCGCTACTTTCATTCTTATGGAGATGCGCCAATCGGGAAAAGCCGCAAGCTTTCTAGCGCGACACTCCAATGATGCGCAAGAACACCGGCATCTCGCCTTGTCGCTCGGGCGCATGACTTTAGCCTTGGTGCTGCTGATCGTAGTGGGTGCGACGGCGATGTTTTTTCTGCTGCCCCGCATGTCCGCCGGATACCTTGGCAACTACTCCTTCGGCAATGATTTTTCCACGGGCTTCAGCGATCGCGTGCAACTCGGCGGCATAGGACAGATTCAGCAATCGAACGCCGTGGCCATGCACATCCAGATCGATGGCGACACGCAAGGGCGTTATGACCTGCACTGGCGAGGCATGGCGCTCACTAATTTCAATGGAAGCGTCTGGTCGAATATCGCGCACCGCTCCGGCCTGCAGCGCGAACCGAATGGAAGCTTTGCTGTCCCGCCATTCAGTCAGGGAGTACCGGCGCAGCCTGCGCTCGCGCTCACTCAGACGACGCCGGCAAGACCCGCCCACTTAATTCACTACCGCGTGGTCATGGAGCCGATCGGCACCAGCGTATTTTTCCTCGCACCCTGGGCCCGACGAGTGAGTGGCGCTTATCGCGCGGCGCAAATCGATGCAGGCGGCGGAGTCTACGATAGCGATGGCGAGCGCCCACCCAGCATCTACGATGCAGTATCTGACATCTCTGCACCTGCGCCTGAACAACTGCGGGAAACCGGAGATTACCTGCCGCAATTCGCTTTTACCTACCTGCAATTGCCGCCACTCGACTCACGTATTCCGCGGCTGGCGCAGCAGATTTCCGCATCCTCAGGAAATAACTACGATAAAGCCGTCGCAATCGAAAGCTATTTGGAGACTCATTACGGCTACACGCTGCAGCTGCCGCGCGCGCCGGTTAAGGATCCGCTGGCCAATTTTCTTTTCGAGCGAAAGCAGGGACACTGCGAATACTTCGCCTCTGCAATGGCCGTGATGTTGCGCACCCAGCGGATTCCGGCCCGCGTGGTCAACGGCTTTCGCGGCGGCGAGTTCAACGACCTTACTGGAAGCTACGTGCTGCGCGCTCGCGATGCTCATGCCTGGGTGGAAGCGTACTTCCCCGGCTACGGCTGGGTGACATTCGATCCAACTCCCGCCGGGAATGCAGGGTCGCCGCAAGGCTGGGGCCGGTTGCAGCTCTACCTCGATGCCGCCTCATCGTTCTGGCGCGAATGGGTGATCAGCTATGATTCCTCGCACCAGTATGTTCTGGGCCAGACGGCGTTGAGCAGTACCCGCAACTCGTGGGAATGGGCGCAGAACTGGGCGCGGCTGCACTATGCCCGTATGGAAGAATGGGCGCGGCGAAGCGAGCGCAAAATGGATCTCTCACCGGGAAGGTGGCTCGGTATCGCTGCCGCCGTGATTGTTCTGTTAGTGCTGCTCGCTAATGGTGCCTGGATTGTCCAGAAACTCAGCCGCCGAAGGTTGCTGGCCCATCCCGAGCGCTCGCCCGATCAAGCCGCTGCGATGTGGTACGAGCGCATGGCTCATTTGCTGAAGCGGCGAGGAGTGCAGAAAACGACTTCGCAGACGGCGCAGGAGTTTGTGCAGATCATTCGGGAAGAGCCTTTGCGGACGCGAGTTGGAGATTTCACTCGGGCTTACGAATCGGCACGATTTGGAAGTTCTGCGGAAGACGCAAAGCGACTGCCGGAGTTGTACGAGGAAATCGCGCTCGCCGCACGAAAATAATCGCGGGCTCTAGAAGTGATAGACCACGCCGCCGCCGACAAAATAATTATGCTGGCGCGTCTTCCCTGTATCAGCCAGCGGCAAATTGGGGGTTCCCGACCAGAAATCGCGCAGATTGCCGCGGATACTAAAACGGCGCGCAATCCGCACATCCAACCCGGCTCCAATCTGCAGCACTCCCGAAGTGGAAGAGCCTCCCGGATTCGGGCCGTAGTAGAGCAGATTCTTGTTCTCACTGAAATAGCCGAAACCGCCGCCGACACTTATCCAGGGTGAAACGGACGTAATCGGAAACAGATTGAAGCGGACCGAGGGCGTAACGAATATCTGCCTGTAATCCTTCGGTACCACGTCCGAGCCGGAGTTGAGATCCTCATCCAGGTTGAAGACGGCAGGAATTTCTCCTGAGATCGAGTAGACAGGCGTGACGATCAAATGGCGCGCGTAGTTGACTTCGAAGGTAAGTCCTTCGCCGGAGCGCACAAACGGATTGAAATAAGTCGCGCCTTTGATTCCCTGGTCGCTGATAAATATGCGGCCAAGAACGCCGGTTAATTCATTCTTCTCATCCTGAGCCGCCGCTAAAGTTGCTAGAACACAGATTGCTGCCAGGATTGCGAGTACGGCCTGTCTCCCAGACATCTCCCCTCCAGGATGCGGCTTAGGATTTCTCGTTGACTCATAGCCTAGCATGAAGAGTGGGTTTTTCATCTCCAGGTGGCTGCCTTTCGAGGTGCCAATCGGCACACTAAGGGTTGCAGCCTGTGTCGGCGCAGATGTGTTGGTTGCGGAAGCAGGCTCGTCTGAAAATGCTAAAATAGAAAGATTGCATGCCCTCCAAGAACCTCAGTATTGCTGATCCTGTCGAAAACGGCGATGCGAAAGCAGCGTTTGCTTCGGATGCGCGCCCCGTGAAAGTGGGATTCGTCAGCCTGGGATGTCCCAAGAACCTCGTCGATAGTGAAGTGATGATGGGCTTGCTGGCGCGTGGCGGAGCCGAACTAACCACGCGAGCCGAAGACGCCGATGTCATCGTGGTCAACACTTGCTCTTTCATCGAGAGTGCGCAACAGGAATCGGTGAATACGATTCTCGAGATGGCCGGCCACAAGACGGCGGGCCGCGCCAAGAAGCT
This sequence comes from uncultured Acidobacteriaceae bacterium, assembly GCA_963781635.1. Taxonomy (GTDB): domain Bacteria; phylum Acidobacteriota; class Terriglobia; order Terriglobales; family Acidobacteriaceae; genus Sulfotelmatobacter. The sequence goes on along the minus strand of CAWAFZ010000002.1, from coordinate 381,354 downwards.
AGTAGTCGCCGGCTGCCTGGTCGAGCGCTTTCGCGATGAGATTCAAAAGCGCATTCCGGAAGTGGATGCGGTGGTTGGCACGGGAGAACTGCAGAAGATCCTGTCAGCAACTGGACTTGCTGATGCCACTCCCAGCAAGTCCCCGTTTGTAGTACTGCCGTCACGCGCCGAAGGCGACGCGCGAGTTGCGCAGGGAAGATTTTCTCGTGGGCAGTGGGATGGCGCTATCGCCGACCTTCCCAATTATTTATACGACGACGAAACGCCTCGCATTCTCGCAACTCCGAAACATACAGCCTACATAAAAATCGCCGAGGGCTGCGATCACCCCTGCAGTTTTTGCATCATCCCGCAGTTGCGCGGGCAGTTTCGTTCGCGCCGCTTCGAGTCGGTGGTGGCCGAAGCCGAGCGCCTGGCACAAGCCGGAGTGCGCGAGATCACCTTGATCGGCCAGGATACGACGTGCTACGGAGAAGATTTCGGACTCAAAGATGGGCTCGCGCTTCTACTCGAAAAGCTGGCCAAGATCGAACACTTGCGCTGGATTCGTTTTCTCTACGCCTATCCCAATAAAATCACGGGCAAGCTGCTCGAAGTAATTGCGAGCCATGAGAAGATCTGCTCCTACATGGACGTGCCTTTGCAGCACGCCTCGGCAACCGCATTGAAGCGTATGAAACGCGGCGGGGGCGGGGATGTTTTTCTGCGCTCGATTGCGAAGATGCGGCAGGCGATTCCCGGGCTCACCTTGCGCACTTCGTTTATCGTGGGCTTTCCCGGAGAAACCGGAAAGGAGTTTGAAGAACTGTGCAATTTTGTGCGCGAAGCCCAGTTTGATTGGATGGGGGCATTTTCCTACTCCGATCAGGAGGGCGCCGACGCATACGCGCTGGATGAAAAACTTTCGCCGCGTGAGATTGAGCGTCGCCGCAAGCATCTGATGGGAATCCAGCGGCAGATCAGCAAGAAAAAGAAGAAAGCTCTGGTGGGACAAGAGTTCGACCTCCTACTCGAAGGCACGTCGGAAGAAACTGATCTGCTGATGGAAGGGCGGACGGCGATGCATGCGCCCGAAATCGATGGCAAAGTCTTCGTGAACGATTTTCCGGAAAACAGCGCGCCCCAGACCGGCGAGTTTTACCGTTGCCAGATCACCGAGGCGCACGATTATGATCTGGTGGCTAGAATTTTGTAACACGCGATTTACTGGTAGCCTCTGTTCATGCCACGCAAGAGCACCCTCAAGCTTCGCTGCCCGATCTGCAAGAAAGTTGTCAAAAGCAGTGACGCCGACTTTCCCTTCTGCAGCGACCGCTGCCGCACTGTTGATTTGGGCAAATGGGCTAGCGGTACCTATGTAATCCCGACGGCAGACACGGATGAAGACGAGCAGATCAACGAGAACATGCCGGGAGATCAAGACGAAGAGCAGTGACAAATCGGCTAAAAAGCGAACGTCTCGCTGCAGACAGTAGCTCTGGTGTCCCGGCGGCTGTCCCTTCGGCAGGCTCACGGCTGGCCTCGAGGGCGTCCCATCCTGCGCCGCGCTGGGCTATGCTGGTCGCCACATTCTTCGGCATTGGACGGCTGCGCCCTGGGCCAGGCACTTGGGGATCGGCCGTCACCGTACTGTTATGGGCGGCGCTGGCTTATGTACTCGCGCCCTCGCTCAGGACTTCAGCAGCAATCGCCCTGGCTCTTCTCATCACGCTGATTGGCATTCCCGCCGCCACTCAGGTCGCACGCAGCTGCGGTAAGAAAGATCCGCAGTTCGTAGTGATCGATGAAGTCGCGGGTCAACTGGTGGCGCTGATCGCCGTGCCCCTCGGATGGAAATCTTTTCTTGCGGGCTTTATACTCTTCCGTGCTTTCGATATCCTGAAACCGCCGCCGGTGCGCCAGTTGGAGGCGCTTCCGGAAGGAACCGGAATCGTCGTCGACGACATCGCGGCCGGCCTCTACGCGCTGGTTACGATGCATCTCTTGTTGCACTTTGGTCTTCTAAAGTTAGAACGAGTATTTTTCCACATGGGATTTTCCGATCGCATCTTGGGCAAAAAGAACGTGAACGGCGGACCGCACATCGAGTCCGTGTCTCCCGCGCTGGCCTTGGGCGGGGGCGAAGTCCGAATCGTGGGCTCGGGCTTGAGGCCGCAGCAGTTTCAGCGTCCGCGAGTCCAGTTCGGTGATGTCGAAGGTGGCGTGGTGGTCAGCTCAAGTTCGTTTCTCGTAGCTCAAGTTCCTTACGGAGCGACCTCCGGCCCCGTGGTGGTGACCACCGATGGCCACACCAGCAACTCACAAACTGTCAACGTGGCCGTACCCATTGCTGAAAACCTGCATCCGGTAACGAATCCTGCGCTCGATGCTGAAGGCAACATCTACGTGACGTTCTCAGGTTCCCGCGGACAGAAAGTGCCCGTCGCCATCTTCAAAATCGATACCAACTACACTGTGAAGCCATTTGTCGCAGAGATGATGAATGCGACTTCCATAGCGTTCGACCGCGAAGGTCAGATGTATGTTTCTTCGCGCATGGACGGCGCGGTGTATCGCGTGACTCCCAACGGAGCGATGACCACCTACGCCGAAGGTATGGGCGTGGCGACCGGTATTGCTTTCGACCGCAATCAGAATCTCTACGTTGGCGACCGCAGCGGCACTATCTTTAAAATTGGCCGCGATCAGCAGGTTTTTGTTTTCGCGACTCTCGAGCCTAGTGTTTCCGCCTATCATCTGGCTTTCGGTCCGCAGGGCGATCTGTTCGTGACCGGGCCGACTACGTCAAGCTTTGACTGCGTCAATCGAATCGATCCTCATGGGACGCGTGAACACTTTTTATCGCGGCCTGGGACGCCCGCAGGGCCTGGCTTTCGACGCAACCGGCAATCTGTATGTAGCGGCATCGCTCTCCGGCAAGCGCGGCATTGTGAAGATCACGCCTGAGGGCAAGGCGAATCTCGAAGTCGCAGGTCACGGTTGGTGGGCCTGGCCTTCGCTCCCGGAAGAAGTGTGATTCTGGCTACCACCGACGCGGTGCATCATCTCTCCTGGAATATTCAAGGGCTCGCGTTGTTGCCGGAATGACAACGGCGGAATAGGCCGGTGTCAAGCACGATTCCGGCGCCTGCTCCCGCGCTTTTCATTTACACTTCTAGCCGTGAATGCCGAGATCATCGCGGTCGGTTCTGAGCTGCTGACGCCCTACCGCACCGACACAAACTCTCTCTATCTCACTGAGGAAGTCAATCAACTTGGAGTCGAAGTAATTTTCAAGAGCGTGGTCGGGGATGATTTCGCGCGCCTGGTCGCGGCTGCACAGCATGCCCTTTTTCGCTCAGAGATCGTAATCTTTAGCGGCGGTCTGGGCCCCACTGAGGATGACCTCACACGGGAGGCCGTGGCAGAGGCGCTCGGCGTGGGGCTTGCAGCGCGACGAAGAATTCTCGCCAGCATCGAACACCGATTTGCTGCGCGCGGCTGGAAGATGTCCCCGAACAATGCCAAGCAAGCGGACGTGCTGGAGCGGGCCGTCGTGCTGCCCAATCCGAATGGGACTGCGCCCGGCCAGTGGCTGAGCGGCAAGTTTGATGGCCGCGAACGCATCGTATCCTGCTTCCCGGCCCACCGCACGAATTGAAGGCTTTGTTCGAAGCCGAATGCCGCGAACGCTTGCGGGCCAAGCTGCCCCCGGCGTTCCTGGCAACCCGAGTCTTGAAGGTCGCTATGCTCGGGGAATCTCATGTGGATGCGCGAGTTTCGCCGATTTACAAGCGATTCAACGACGTGCAGACCACAATTCTGGCCGGGGCGGGAGAGATTCAGTTGCATTTTAAGTCGCGCGCCGAAACCATGCATGCAGCGCAGGCGCGCGTGGACGAAGCCGCCGACGCGGTAGAAGAAGAGATCGACGACGCAGTCTATTCGCGCGATGGGGAATCGCTCGAGCAGATCGTTGGTTACTGGCTGCAGATGCGCAATGCCACGCTGGCCGTGGCGGAATCGTGCACCGGTGGTTTACTGGGCGAGCGCATCACCTCGGTAAGCGGTAGTTCGCGCTACTTTGCCGGCGGCGCGATCGTTTATTCGAACTCGGTCAAGACTGAACTGGCGGGCGTTCCCGCCGACATGATCGAACGCCATGGGGCGGTGAGCCGTGAAGTCGCAGCCGCGCTCGCCGAAGGTATCCGCTATCGCTGTGAGGCCACGCTCGGCATCGGCATCACCGGCGTTGCCGGACCGAACGGTGGAACGCCCGAAAAGCCGGTAGGGCTGGTGTTTCATGCGCTAGCAGCGGCTAGCGGCACCGAAGTGATCGAGCGCAAGTTTCCCGGCGATCGCCAGCGCATTCGCTGGTTCGCAACCACCATGGCGCTCGATATGGTGCGACGAAAGTTGATGTGAAGAAAGCTGCAAGCTGCTAGCTTCTGGCTCCTAGCTGCTGGCTAACCTCGCACGGGTAGTGGCTAGGAGCTAGAAGCTGTTTTTCTTATGCGCCTTTTCGCAGCGCTCGATATCGATGACGAGATTCGGAACCGCATCGCTCGCTTTCTCGACGAAGTGCGCGAGTTTGCACCGGATGCGCGCTGGGTGCGCCCCGAGTCCTTACATGTCACTCTCAAGTTCATCGGAGAGAAGTCTGAGCAAGATGCCGATAAAATCAAACGGCAGCTCGCAACCATTGTGGCTAATTCATTTGGAGTAACTTTTCGTGATTACGGATTTTTTCCCGGTGCACGGGTACCGCGAGTCTTCTGGGTGGGAATCGAGGCATCGCCGGCGCCAGTTGTTCTGGCGTCGGCGGTGGATGAGAGTTTGAGCCAACTCGGTATCGCCAAAGAAGAACACGCCTACACTCCCCATCTCACCTTGGCGCGAGGAGGGGGAGGCTCAGGTTCGCCTCGCCGAGAAAAAAACGAACGTCCCAACCGGAGCTTTCGGCGCTTGCAGGAAAAACTGGCGGCAAAGTTGCCGCCGGAGTTTGGTACTATGACCGCCCGCGAGTTTTTTCTTTACCAGAGCCATACTTCCCCCGGCGGAGCGAAGTATACGAAGTTAGCGCGGTTCGTTCTGCGTTAGCGCGCACAGACTCAATGTCCAAAATACTATTCATCGCCGCTACCAGTTATTTGTTGGGATCGATTCCCTTCGGATACCTGCTGGTTCGTATCTTTCGCGGCGAAGACGTGCGGCAGAGCGGCAGTGGAAATATCGGCGCCACCAATGTCTCGCGAAAATCGCCTATCCTGGGAGCGCTCACGCTATTGCTCGATGCGCTTAAAGGAAGCGCGGCGGTTTGGCTCACATACTTTCTTTCCGGGCGCATGGCTGAAAATTTGCCATATCGCGCCATGTCGCAGGCGGCGCTGTTTGCGATTCTCGGTCACATGTATCCGGTTTGGCTGAGATTTCGCGGCGGAAAAGGCGTGGCCACTGGGCTCGGCGCATTTCTGATGATCGCTCCGAAAGCCGTGCTGATCGCCGCCGGTATCTTTATCGTGGTCGTGCTCGTAACTCGCTATGTTTCCCTGGGATCAATCCTTGCGGTCGCCTTCTTTCCGTTGCTGGTTTACAAAATGCACTCCTGTGGCAACACCCCTATGGCCCTGGGTTTTATGAGCGCCACTTCCCTGCTCATTATCGCCAAGCACCACGAAAACATCCGCCGCTTGCTGGCGGGCACTGAGAGCCGCTTCGGAGCGAAGAGTACATGAGCGAGATCGCCATCCTCGGCGCAGGTGCCTGGGGCACAGCGCTCTCCATTGTCTTGGGACGTAAGGGCTCGCATCGCGTGCGCCTCTGGGCTCACGAAAAAGAAATCGCCGAAGCGATCGCGGGACAACGCGTCAACGAGAAATTCCTTCCCGGCTGTCGTTTGCCAGAAACGGTGAGTCCAACCAGCATATTTCAGGAAGCCATCGTCGGCGCCGGCATTGTGGTTAGTGTGATGCCTTCTCATCATTGCCGCTCGGTCTTCGAAGAGGTGCAGGCTTACCTGAACCCGGCAATGCTACTTGTGAGCGCGACCAAGGGCATCGAAAACGATACGAACATGCGCATGACGGAAGCGATCGTTAACGTCGTAAGAAACACGATGGGTTTCACCCCGCGAATCGGCGCGCTGAGTGGACCGTCGTTCGCAGTCGAAGTCGCGCGCGGCGATCCGACGGCAATCACGATCGCGTCTGTGGACGCGGAACTGGCCCGGATCGTGCAGATGGAATTCAGTGATCCCAGCTTTCGGGTTTACACCAACGCAGATGTCGTCGGCGTGGAGTTAGGCGGAGCGTTGAAAAATGTGATTGCCATCGCCGCCGGAATCTGCGCTGGGCTCGGCCTGGGGCACAATTCAGTTGCCGCTCTCATCACGCGTGGGCTGGCAGAGATGACGCGCCTCGCGGTCGCCTGCGGAGGCAAGGCCGAAACCATGGCGGGACTCGCCGGGCTCGGCGATTTGGTGTTGACCTGCACCGGGGGACTATCTCGCAATCGCCACGTCGGCGTCGAACTCGGCCGCGGGAAAAAGTTACCGGAGATTCTTGCCGCCATGCACGGCTCGGTCGCCGAGGGAGTTTTCACGACAACTGCGGCTGTGGGATTGGCGCGGGAGCGCGGAGTCGAAATGCCGATCACCGAGCAGATGCGCGCCATCCTGCAGGAGGGGAAGAATCCGCGCGAAGCCATTTATGAACTCATGACGCGCACTGGAAAAAGCGAAACGCTCCGGACCTAACCGGAATCAAAGGCTTTTTGCGTTATTCACAGCCCAGCAATGTTTTCCTGCCAAACCCGCACCAGTCGTACCATCTTGCCAGTACTTTGGTAATGGCAGACGCCACGTTTTTACCCCCGTCATCACTCTCTCTGAAACTAAACTTACAAGGATACTGTGCAATCCGCCGCCACTTCGACCAACGGCGCTCACGACTTCATCCAGGGGAGCAGCTTGTCTTCACCAACACCCAATCCGGCGCGCGTTCCGATCCTGTATGTAATTCTCGGCGTGCTTCTGGTGATCAGCATCGTTCCCATGTATTTCTATTCGGCGCAGGTCGAAGCCATCAATCGCGACCGTCTGAAGACCAACGAAATGCTGCTGCAAAACACGGTCACCCGATCGCTGGCGGACGATCTCTCGCTGCATGAACGCTCCTTACGCATGATGCTGGCGAACCTCTCTTCGGCGATTCAAGTGGCCAGCGGTGGCGATTTCGGCAGCAAGAACATTCAGGCGCCGGAGTTGCGCGCGCTTTTGGAAAACTTTGTTTCGTCCTCCGACGAAATCGCTTATGCCATGCTTCTGAATTCCGATGCCAAGGGCGTATCCGCCGGCCGCATCGCTCCCGATGCCTTTCTGCAGCGCGAATTGCAACATGCATTTGATGCCTCCCGCGACGGCCGCGCCTATAACGGGCAGGCGCTGCGGGTGGGGGATGGCACCGCCGCGCGCACCGTTCTTCTGGTGAGCAGCCCGGTCAGCTATGGCGGACGTTTTCTCGGCATGGTGGGCGCTGTTGTAGATTTGCAATTTCTGATTCGCCGTCTGCAGGAGGTGAGCGGCGGCGGCCTCATTCCTTACGTCGTCGATGCGCAGGGCAGGCTGGTGGCCGCGGGCACCGCGGAATACGCTACCGGACAGGACATGAAGAGTCTCGAAATCGTCCGCAACTTTGTGGACGAGGGGAACAAAGCACAGTTGGCCGCCACCAAAGAATTTGCAGTCAGCGATGGCAAGAACAGCGTGGAAATGCTCGGCACCTACAGCCCGGTTACACGGCTCGATTGGGCTGTGGTAGTTCAGAAGACTCAGCGCGAAGCCTATCGCGGAGTCTACGAGATGCAACACACAGCTCGCCTCTTGGCTCTGCTGGCGGTGTTGCTGAGCATTGGCGTCAGCATTTTTGCGGCTCGCAGAATCACGAACCCGCTGCAAACCCTCACGCAGTCGAGCCGGGCGCTGGCCCGCGGCGACTTCTCGCAGCGCGTCGTGCTGCGTAGCCGCACTGAGATCGGCGAACTGGCTGAGACGTTTAACACTATGTCCCAAGAGCTCGAGCACTTTGTCGAAGACCTGAAACGCGCCGCGGAAGAGAACCGTGCTCTGTTTTTGGGCTCGATTCAAATGCTCGCCGGCGCAGTCGACGAGAAGGACCCTTATACGCGCGGCCACTCCGACCGCGTCACTCGCTACTCACTGCTGATCGGCAAGGAAATGAATTTGCCCGCCACGTTTCTCGAAACGTTGCAGATCTCAGCGCAGTTGCACGATGTGGGCAAGATCGGCATCGAAGACCATATCCTCAAAAAACCGGGCGCGCTCACCGCCGAAGAATTTGAAGTGATGAAGACCCATACGACAAAGGGCGCCAACATTCTTCGCCCCGTGAGCCAACTGGCGGAGATGCTCCCCGGCATTGAACTGCACCACGAAGCTCTGGACGGACGCGGCTATCCCTATGGTCTCAGGGACGACCAAATCCCGCTGCTAGCAAGGGTTATTGCGGTCGCCGACACTTTCGATGCGCTAACCACCAATCGCCCCTACCAGCAGGCACACAGTCCGGAGGAAGCTTTCCGCATCATTCAAAACCTTGCCGGCAAAAGGCTTGATCCCGAAGCTGTGGCGGCTTTGAAAGCAGTTTACGCCCGCGGCGAAATTCGCATTCAGCGCATCTCTATCAAACGTCCTTTCAACGCTGCAACAACCGCAACTATTGCAGCCGCGCCCGCAGCCTCTCCGGAAGAAACAAACCTCGAACGCACACGCGCTTAAGCTTTCTCCTCGATGACTCCCCTCGTCCGATCGTTTTAGACCGCTATAATCATTGTTCAGGCTACGTTTGCTATCTTCATCATTTGAACAGCAGCATTCGAACTCATGATTCAGACTTTATTCGGCAGCACCGAGGAAAAGAAAACTGGCCTCTTCGAGCGCATGAAGCAGGCGGTCACCCGCACGCGCGAGAACCTGGCCGAGCGCATCGAAGAAGTTGTCTCCATCGGCAAGGAGATCGACCGCAACACGCTCGACGATCTCGAAGCTACGCTGATCGGAGCCGACTTAGGTTCTGCGACCACGCAGGAAGTGCTGGGCAAACTACGCGACAAGGCCGACCGCAAGCAGATCAAAGATGTGCAAGAGCTCAAACGACTGATCAAAGAAGAACTGCTGGCCATTTTGAACGCCGCGAATACGCGGCCCGTGCAGCGAGTCGACGGAACTCCTGAAGTAATTCTGGTGGTCGGCGTAAACGGCACGGGCAAGACCACTACGATTGGCAAGTTGTCGCAGGTATTTCGATCGCAAGGAAAGAATGTGCTGCTCTGTGCTGCCGACACATTTCGCGCGGCCGCCATAGATCAACTGGAAATCTGGGGCGCGCGCACCGGTACGGAAGTGATTAAAACCAAGCCCGGAGGCGATCCCGCGGCAGTGTTATTTGATGCCCTGCAAGCCGCAACCGCGCGCAAAACAGATTACGTAATTGTCGACACCGCGGGCCGCCTGCATACCAAGACGAGTCTGATGTCTGAGCTGGAAAAAATGCGCCGCACCGCGCAAAGAATAGTCCCCGGCGCGCCGCACGAGACACTGCTCGTGATGGACGCGACCACGGGACAGAATGGCTTGCAACAGGCGCGCCTGTTCACGCAGTCGGCGGGAGTAACCGGCATTGTGCTTACCAAGCTCGACGGCACTGCCAAAGGCGGAGTAGTGGTCGCGATCTCGCGCGAACTCGGGCTGCCCGTGCGATTTGTCGGCGTGGGTGAAAAGGTTGGCGATCTGCTGCCCTTCGATCCGAAAGAGTTCGTGGATTCGTTGTTCGAATAGGAGAGAGTATGCCGGGTTCTGCCAATAGAGTCGGGAACGCATCGCAAATCCTCTTCTGATCCATGCCCGACCATTCTGCCGACGAACAGTTCCTGCATCGTGCTCTCGATCTGGCTCGCGAAAGCGTAGCACTGGCTTCGCCCAATCCTTACGTGGGCGCAGTCATTGTCGACCGGCTCGGCAATATCGCAGGTACGGCAGCTTACACCTACGAAGGTGTGAAGCACGCCGAAGTGCGCGCGCTCGAAGAGGCAGGAGACAAGGCCCGCGGCGGCACGCTGTATATCAATCTCGAGCCGCACGCACACCAGGGGCGCACGCCTCCATGCACGGACGCTCTCATCGCCGCCGGCATTCGTCGCGTGGTGGCCAGCATGCCCGATCCTAATCCTAAAGTGAGCGGGCGAGGATTTGAACAGCTGCGCGCGGCGGGCGTTCAGGTGGAGATAGGAGGATTGGAAGCGGAGGCGTGCCGTATCAACGAAGCTTTCGCACGCTACATTCGCCACGGCGTGCCGCTGGTAACGTTGAAATCCGCGATGACCCTCGATTGCAAAATCGCTTCCGCTCCAGCAACGACATCGAAATACGAAGCTGGAATTCCTGCCGGCGCTTGGATCACTGGCGAAGCGGCGCGCGCGCACGTGCAGCTGCAACGCCATCAAAGTGACGCAATACTGGTGGGAGTAGGAACGATTCTCGCCGATGACCCGCTGCTCACTGATCGAAGCGGCAAGCCGCGGCGGCGTTCTTTGTTGCGCGTGGTTCTGGATTCACACCTGCGCCTGCCACTGGAATCACGCTTAGTACACTCATGCAAGAACGACGTTCTGGTCTTCTGTGGTGTGGGCGAGGTAAAGAACAAACATGAACTAGAGGTTCGCGGGGTTCGGGTCGAACAAGTTGCAAGCGTTCCGTCGTCCGCTGGGCATCCGGATATTCATGCTGCGCTTCGCCGACTCGGACAGCTCGAAATCACCAGTTTGATGATTGAAGGAGGAGCGACGGTGAACGGCGCGACCTTTGCCGCAGGTGTGGTCGACAAAGTGTTCTTCTACTACGCGCCCCGCATTATGGGCGACGAAAATGCAATTGCGTTCGCCTCCAGTTCTGCCCTTTACGAAATGAGTCGAACGCTGCGCGTCGATCATATTCAGTTGCATCGTTTCGGCGGAGACGTTGCCGTGGACGGTTATTTGCGCGACCCCTATTCCGACTGAAAACGAAGCGTTGTGCTAAGTGCTAATTGCTGGCTTTCTCATCGCGCGGTTTATCATAGACGGTTCATCAGGAGGTTCCCGTGTTCACTGGCATTGTGGAAGAGGTTGGGCGCGTCACTCGGATCGAGCAGCGCGGCGAGAATCGCCGGATCACTATCGCGGCCACAAATACTCCCACGGAACTGAAGCCCGGGAATAGCATCGCGGTCAGCGGAGTTTGTTTGACTGCGCTCGACATCAAGCCTGGCTCTTTCTGCGCCGATCTGGCGCCCGAAACTTGGGTGCGCACATCGTTCTCGCGAATGCATGAAGGAGCGCTGGTGAATCTCGAACTGCCCATGAAGGCCGATGGCAGATTTGGCGGCCACATCGTACAGGGGCACGTAGATGGAGTTGGCAAGCTCATTGCACTGGAGCGTATTGCTAGGTCTGAAAATTGGTGGCTACGCATCGAGTTGCCTTCTGAAGTCGAGAAGTACACCGTGCACAAAGGTTCGATCTCGATTGAAGGCATCAGCCTTACGGTGGCGAAACTCGAAGGCAGAACCTGCACCGTTGCCATCATTCCGCACACGGTAGAGATGACGAATCTCAACTCGCTCCAACCGGGCGATCCTGTGAATCTCGAGGCCGATGTGATTGCGAAGTATGTCGAGAAGATGATGCGCAGCGAACCGGCCGAGAGTTCGCTCACCGTGGAAGAGTTGGTGCGGCAGGGGTTTTGAGGTAGTGGCCAGTTAGCAGTGGCCAGCGACTCGTTTTTCCCGTCAACAATATCGCGCTTATGCCGGACGGCCTATCTTCTCGAATCACTGCTAGTTCGTGGGGGCTTTGCGCCGACTGCGTGCACGGCCGGCCGATTCGATCCGATCGCGAGTCTACCTTTTTGCAATGCCAGCTTTCGTTTACGGACTCACGCTTTGCTAAGTATCCGAGGTTGCCGGTGGTGGTTTGCGGCGGCTACAAGAAGGGTTCGCAGAGTGAATGAGAATCGTTTTGGTTCGCTGGCGTGAAGAAGGACACGACGAAGACGTAGCAAGCTACGTCTCTACGAGTGCCTCGATGCGGGGTTACGCTTCGATCTTCAGTTCGTCGAGCTGGAAGAATTCCTGGACGATGGGCTCGGTGGAGAGTTCCATCTCGGCCGTGGTGCCGAAGAAAATTGCGCGGCCCTCGTAGAGGAAGACTACCCGGTCAGCTAACTTTTTGGCGAGACGCATGTCATGGGTGACCACGATGCTGGTGAGGTTGAGTTGAATCTTCAGGCGCTTGATGAGATCGCCTAGCAACTGCGCCATCAGCGGGTCGACCATGGTGGTGGGTTCGTCGTAGAGGACGCATTCGGGGCGCGCCGCCAGAGCGCGGGCAATCGCAACCGAGCGCTTCATGCCGGTGGAAAGGTCGGAGGGCAGCATGTCACGCATCTCCTGCACACCGACCATTTTCAGCAGGCCGTCAACGATCTGGTAGATCTGCTCTTCAGAGAGTCCTCCCATTTCGCGCAGCGGGAAGGCTACGTTTTCGCCGACAGTAAGGGAGTCGAACAGCGCTCCATTCTGAAAAACCATGGTGACTTTTTTCCGAATGGCCTCCATCTGTTCTTCTGTAGAATCGGTGATGTCTTCGCCGGCTACGATTACGCGGCCGGAGTCGGCCTTGAGAAAGCCCATCAGCAGGCCGAGCGATACCGACTTGCCCACACCACTGCGCCCCAGGACGCAGACGGTCTCGCCGGGCATAACGTTGAAGCTGACGCAGTCGAGAACTTTCTTGTCGCCGAAAGCTTTGGAGACTTCGCGAAATTCGATGTAGGGATTGATGGTTTCAGGCATCGCTTGATGATTAGTTTCAGCTTCGCTTTACCGCCTGCAGTTCTTCGGGTGTGTTCAGGTTGCAGAATACGTCTTCCGAAAAACCGGAGGCCTGCAGTTCTTCTTCCTCGATCCCTCGAGTCTCGACGATAGCGAAGAGCGGATCGATCTTGTTCTTGTCCGCGCGCAATGCATTCTCGGCTACAGCGGCAAACTGACGACGGTAAACGGCGCAGAGCGACTGCCAGTGTCCCCCGGCGCGTGGAACAATCACCGCCGCATCGGGAGCTTGGCGCGCTTCCCCGATCAAGTATTGCAGAAACGTCTCTGACACGAAAGGCATGTCCACTGCCAACATTAAGTTAAGGTCGGCCGACGAAGTCTGCAACGCGGCGTGGATACCGCTAAGCGGTCCGCAATTCTGGAATACGTCTTCCACCACCGGGGCGAAGGGCGCGAACTTTTCTTTACTGCCTACAATGCTTACTTCGGAGGTAATCGAGCGCGCCAGGTCGAGGGCCCGGGTTAGAAGTGTGCGGCCTTCGAATTCTACAAATGCCTTGTCGGTTCCCATGCGGGAGCTCTTGCCGCCAGCTAGGATAAAAGCTAAGACGTGGGGCGGTCCGTCCATTGGGTGATCATACACGCGGGCAATTGTGGTTGACTGCATCTCGTTAGCTATCCAGCCTTTAGCCCTAAGCTCGCGTTCTTAGACTCCTTCGCGGCCCAACTCATGACCACGGCTCTGACACGAAAGTAACCTACCCAAGAAGCGTGCTTCGGGCGATGATGAATTTGCTTCCGGGAACTCCCTCAGGCGGAAGTGACCATCATGCCGCAAAAACTCATGGACGTTCTTATGCTTGGGCGCTGCTCACACGAATTTTCCTGGCCGCGGCGTGGTGCGGACGGAGACTATTATCAGATTTGTCTTTTGTGCGCCGCCGAGTACAAGTATGACTGGACCACCATGCGCCGGGTGGAACGGGTGGAGCATGCCAAGCCGGAGACCGGTATCCGGCGCTCGCATACGCGGGAGAAGCGGCCCTCGTGGACACCGCGGGCGCGACGCCTGAAGCTGGATTCGATGCTGCGCTATCGAGTGAACAGCACCAGCACGTGGTACGAAGGCAAGATCGACAATCTCAGCCAGACGGGATTGCTGTTTCGCGGGCCGCAGGCCTTGCCAGTGAACGCGCTGATCGAGATGGTGTTTGAGATGCCAGAGGAAATTTCCGGCCAGAAGAATCGCAGTGTGCTGTGCCAGGGCCGGGTGATCCGGTACCAATCGGCTCAGGATCCGGCTCAGGCCAAGGGACAGGCCAAAGAGAAAGATAAATCAGAGAAAACGAAAGAAGACGAAGCTTCAGAAACTCCGGAAGGTCTGTTGGCCGCCTCCATCGTCGACTACAAGTTCATCCGTTGAAGTTGAGAATTAGCGGAAGTTGTTCGGTTTTCGGAACGCGCTCTCTCTTCTTTGCCTCGGTCCAATCGCGCGCGAGATAACAACACATCCCGTTCCATCCCTCAGAAAAATCTAATGATTGCGTCTGCTGACGGCCCAAGCCTGTTCTGACTTTGTAACGTCAATAAGATTTCTTTTGCCTTGGGGCAAATGTGCGTTACAAGTCCCAGCACTGGTTTCGGACACCCTTTGCATTTGCTGTCCGGGCTTGTCGTCCATCCCGTGCCATGTAAGTGCCTGGCACTTAACTAAATTCAAAGTAAAGGAGGAGCTATGCTCCGCTTGAAGAATTCCCCTCCTTTGGCGGGGACGGCACCATTTATTTCCCTGGATGTGCTCCCGGCAAAATCGGCAGATGGTGGACACCCAAGACGGTTTGAGATCAGGACGGCAAAATTCTTTTCGGTTGTCACTTGGGCCTCGCTGTTGCTTTGCGGAATGGCATTGGCACAGACCGACCCGGGAGTGCAGAGCGGCAACCGCGGAACCGGAGCCGCACTCGCTTCGGTGCAAGCGAACAGCCCGTTTGGGATCCTTGCTTTTTTTACTGACGGTCAAACTCGATTTCAAGAAGTGGAATCGGTTTCCGGCGGCGCCAATAACGGCTTGGGACCGCGGTTTAACTCGAATCAATGCAGTTCCTGCCACGCGCAACCGGCGATAGGCGGGACGGGCGTTGCCACTAACCCTCAATTCCAGTTCACCAGCAACGGTGTCGCGCCTGGCAACACAATGCCGTCTTTCATTACAGCTAATGGCCCGACACGTGAAGCGCGTTTCCCATTCTTCTTTAACGCCAACGGCAGTGTGAATACCAACTCTCCCAACGGGGGAGTGGAAACGCTGTTCACCGTCACTGGCCGCTCCGATGCCGGCACCTGCACAAACAGCACGGCGCTGCCCCAGCCGAGCTTCGCCACCGCCGTAGCGGAGAACAACATCATATTCCGGATTCCCACCCCCGTCTTTGGTGCAGGCCTGATCGAAAACCTTGACGACTCGACCCTGCTGACCAACCAGGTTACCAACAACAACAACAACCTGGGCATTTCCGGCACTTTCAATCACAACGGCAATGACGGCACCATCAGCCGCTTCGGGTGGAAGGCACAGAATAAGTCGCTTCACATCTTTGCTGGCGAGGCTTACAACGTGGAAATGGGCATCAGCAACCTGCTATTTCCCCAGGATCGCCCGCTGCCCGGAGAAGATGGGGCAGGCGGGACCGGCCAGACAGGGCTGGTTTCGACTTGCCTGAATCTATCGGGAAGCGGTTACCCAGAAGACGCATCGAACCCTGGATCGTCGGGCGCAGCCATTCTCGATGACGTTTCTGCGTTCGCGAACTTCATGCGGCTACTGGCTCCGCCTCCGCCCGGCGGGGTGGTGCTGAACGGATCGAGTGTAAGCTCAGGCTCGATTTCAGCCGGCAGTTCGTTGTTCGTTTCAACGGGCTGCTCGGTCTGCCACAATCCGTCGCCCGGCTCAACCCAACCGTCAAACATCACTAGCTCGCTGAACAAGGTCGCGGTCCCTGCCTTCTCGGATATTGAGATCCACCACATGGGCACGGGCTTGGCGGACAACGTCTCGCAGGGAGGCGCTGGCGGAGACCAGTTCCGCACCGCTCCTTTGTGGGGTCTGGGACAACGCATCTTTTTGCTGCACGATGGCCGCACCACGAACCTGATCACCGCGATTCAGGACCACGCCAGCCGTGGCAGCGAAGCTACCGTTGTGGAGGAACAGTTCTTCGAACTCAACACCACCCAGCAGCAGGAAATATTGGACTTCCTGCGCTCGCTATAGTCGCTGTGCGAAACCCGTCTGGCGAGACACGAAAGCGTCTCGCCAGCACTTTTCTAGTTAAAGAGTTAGAAAAACTGACCCACGGATGATTTGGTCTGGCGGCTGGCTTCGCCTTGATTCGAAGGAGAATTATGTCCTCGAAACTCTTACGGTTTTTCCTTGTTTTCGCGGTATCGGCATCGTCGGTGGCGTGGGGGCAGAGCGACAAACAAAACGCCCCAAAAAACGGCGGCGACTTTTCCGACAACGTCCAACCCGCTAAACAGAGTGCCGGAGGGAGTGATCCTGGTGAAGGGCGCATGGTCGAGCGCAAGCGATTCCGTGACTCCGGTGCCCGAAGGCGGAAGCGTAGCCAAAAACATCTTCAGCGATCCGTATTTCGGAATCACTTACTCTCTACCTCCCGACTGGGAAGAAAAATACAAAGGTCCCCCGCCATCCGATAGCGGACGCTACGTGCTGGCGCAACTCAGGCCGGTCGACACATTCAAGGGAGCTCGTGCCATGATGTTGGTTACCGCGCAGGATATGTTCTTCAATCCCTTGCCCGCGGCCAACGCGCTGGAGCTCGTCAATTACTCAAAGAACCATTTGCAGGCCGACTACAAAGTGGAGATGCCACCTACGCCTACTAAAATCGCCGAACACCCCTTTACCTTTTTCGCGTACTGGTCACCCATAGCGGAGTTGCATTGGTACGTTCTGGCGACCGAGATTCGCTGTCACACGGTGGAAGTTGTGCTTAGCAGCCGTGACACCAAACTTCTGGAGAGCTTGGTCCTGGACCTGAACAAAATGAAATTGACTGCAGAACTCGGCCCTACAGGCGGGGGGGCTCTGCCCGTATGCATTAAGGACTACGCAAACGACGCCAATGTAATTGCGCGGGTCGATCCTGTATTCACCGACCATAAGTTCAATCCCGTTCCGGTGCGAATCATCATCGATAAAGAAGGCAAGGTGAAACACATTCATTTTCTAAGCGCATTTCCCGATCAAGCGAAAGCTATTACTGACGCTATGTCGCAATGGCGTTTCAAGCGATATTTGCGCGATGGGAAGCCGGTTGAGGTGGAAACCGGGATTATGTTTGGACGCAACTCTTATCCGAAATTCGGACTCGCGAGCAGCGCTGCTACGGAGTGATGAACGACCAGCGACTGCTCGTGACCTCCTCCTCGTACACTCATGGGCGCGATTCCTTTATCCTTCCCGAATGCCTCCGATTACAGCATTGCTGCACACTAAGAATGATTCCTTGCGGCTGGGGCGGGCGCTGGAGACTTTGTTTCCCTGCGCAGAAATTCTGGTGATCGACCACGATTCGGTGGACGCTACTCGGCGTATTGCTCGCGCTTATGGAGCGCGCATCGTGGCGTGGGACGCTGACGCACCTGCCCATCAATACCTGGACCGGGCGAGTAACGACTGGATTTTGTGTATGGGGCCGGCCGAGTCTTTGTCCGAAGGGCTGCAGGCCAGCCTGTTCGAATGGGCCGCGCAGCCGCATGAGAGGATCGGCGCATCTGCTTTTGGCGTTATTGTGCGAAGTCAGGTGGGTGAACGCTGGCTGGAGGCTTCTGCTCCCGAGACTCGGCTCATTTCTCGCCGGTCCTCTCATTGCTCGGCAATATTCGGCGAAGAGAGAGATCTCCCCGCTCATGAACCTTCTGCCGTCGCGCTGGAAGGGGAGTTGTTGAGATTTGAGTTTCCGTAGAGAAGCGCAGGCTGCGGTGCGCCTCAGGAGCTAACGTCCAAATTTAATGTAGCTTCGGCGGCATGGATGGATCCATGCGCTTCCCGAACCCTCTTCGAAAATCATTCTCGTGGCTAATTGCTTGATACTAAATCGCCATCGCCAGCGAGGATCGGATCACCCGGTCGTCGTCGTGTCCTTCCGGACAGTGACTTCAGTACCTTAGTCCTGGCGCTTCTGTCGACTTATAATCCCTTCAAGAAGAGCTTGCACTTGCGTTCTTAATGCAAGTCTGTGCCTGCAGCTCGACGTGCAGGGTAAGTGCTGTCTCTTATTAGCGCCATAAACACAGTGGATCGCATCTACGCATCGGCGATTTTTCTCTTTGGGCTGGCCTTTGGCAGCTTTCTGAATGTGTGTATCTATCGCATGCCTCTGGGTTTGTCAGTGGTGGCGCCGAGATCGGCATGTCCCAAGTGCAAGCGCGCGATCGCCTTCTATGACAATTTGCCGGTCCTGAGTTGGCTGCTGCTGGCGGGGCGCTGCCGCCATTGCAAAACGCGAATTTCGGTCCGGTACTTGCTGATCGAGGTTCTGACTGGCGTGTTATTTCTTGGCTGCTACGCGTATGCCGGGCTGACGTTGGCCACGTTGAAATATTGTGTCTTCGGATTTCTTCTGCTCGGCCTGATCTTTACCGATGCCGAAACTAAATTGCTTCCCGACAAGCTGACTCTGCCCGGACTTGCGCTCGGAGTGATTTTCAGTTTGCTGGTTCCGGTGCACGATTTCGCTTCGCAGTTTCTGCCTGGGATGGTGAACCTGCCCTTCAGCGCGGATCTCGCTACTCCCATGCTATCGCTGCTCGATTCCCTGCTAGGAGCGGCTTTGGGGGCGTCCTTCATTTACGGGGCGGGCGCGGTTTATTTGCGCTGGCGCGGTGCGGAAGGTATGGGATTCGGCGACGTGAAGCTGATGGCGATGGTGGGTGCGTTTCTCGGAATCAAGCTGACGATTCTCACGATATTCGCCGCGTCCGTGGCCGGATCGCTCTTTGGCTTGACGACCGTGATGGTGGTTTGGATCAAGCGCACACATCGGTTCATGCGCCGGCTGGCTAATCTGCGAGCGGCGCGGCGGCGGGGATGGCAATCGGCGCAGATGGTCTATCGGCATTATCAAATGCCGTTTGGAGTTTTTTTGGGCAGTATGGCCTTGCTGGCGCTGTTTGTAGGCAACCAATTTTTGAGTTGGTACGGGAGGCTGTGGTGGTAAGGCTGCTGGCAAACCCGGTGTTTTTGCGCGCAGCGCTGGTGCTGGCCGCATCCGGCAGCGCGTTTCTGTTTGCGATCTGGCTGATGCGCCGCCTGCGTCACAGCCTGGCGCAAGACTCCGATCTTGATTCCACCGCTGTGCCCGCCAAGCTGGAGGCTCTGCCGCTGCATCTTTACAACACCGTGATCCAGCAATTGAAACAGCAAAAGCACGAGCTGCAGGTTCAACATCTGGCGGAGCAGCGGCGGGCTCGTACTTCGGAAAACTTCAGCCAGGCGGTGCTTTCGAATCTTTCCTCGGGCGTGCTCGTTTTTGGGCTCAACGGATTGGTGAAGCAAGCGAATCCCGCCGCCAAAGAAATTCTTGGCTTCAATTCGCCCGGGGGCATGAGTCCGGAGGATATTTTTCGTGGGGCCGCGTGCTCGCTGGGGTCTTCCGCCGCGGTTTACGCCGACGGCATGCCGGAGTTGCCCGTGCGGCTGTCCGAAGAAGTTCATGCGGTGCTGCGCGAAGGCAGCAAGCGGCGGCAGGTAGAGGGAGAATACACGACGCCCGCAGGTGCGGAACTCTTGATCGCGGTCACGGTTTCGCCGGTGCCGGCCGTCGACGGCAGCCTGTTGGGAGCCGCTTGCCTGATCACGGATCGCAGCGAACAGCAGCGCAGTCTCCGCCAGCAGGAATTGCACGGTGAAATATCCGCGGAGATGGCGCTCGAGTTGCGGACCTCACTGACTACGATTTCTGGTTATGCGCAGCAGTTGGCGAAGAATCAAGATCGCGAACTAGCCGCTCAATTGGCCGACGATATTGCGAGCGAGGCGGCTCGGCTGGACCGCCGCATTGGAGGATTTCTGGTGGAGAAAAGTACTCCCGCGGCTGCGGACACTCGCGTCCGTGCGGCGGGCAAAGTTTAACTTGCAAAGTTTAACTCAGGAACTTAAAAGGATGGGGCAATGAAACGGATCACGTACTTCGGCTCTGCAGTCGCGTTATGCACGGCGCTTAGTCTTCCGTCCGCGGCGCAGACTTCACCCGCGCCACAAAGTCAATCGCAGGATCAATCGTCGCTTGGCGATTACGCTCGCAAAGTGCACAAGGATACGGATGGCGCCAAGGCGAAGCCGAAGGTTTTCGATAACGACAACCTTCCGAAGGATGACAAGCTCTCGATCGTAGGGGAGGCCCCACCCGCCGCGGCCAGCGATGGCAGCTCCGCCGATAAAACGGCTGCCCCCGCCGATAGCAAGAGCGAGAACAAAGATGCCGCGGCAAATAAGCCAGCCGCTTCGCCAGAAGATGACCAGGCAAAGAAGCAAGCTGTCTACAAGTCATGGCAGCAAAAGTTGAGCTCACAGAAGGAACAGATTGACCTAGCGATGCGCGAACTCGATGTTTTGCAGCGCGAATACCAACTGCGGGCCGCCGAAATGTATGCGGACGTAGGCAACCGCCTGCGCAACTCGGCGCAATGGGATAAGCAGGAAGCCGATTACAAACAGAAGATTCTCGACAAGCAGAAGGCAGTGGAAGACGCCAAGCAGAAACTCGACGACATGGAGGAAGAAGCTCGCAAGGCCGGTGTTCCGGCAGCGATGCGGGAATAATGTGCGTAATTCGGCGCCTGCGAATTTACGAGCCTGCGGCTTGCTTTTCTCTTAGTTGCCGGAGTTGCTTTTCATGATGCCGTCCGTGGATCACGTGAAACTTCCTCCACTGAGCGCCAGTGAGCGGGCCGAGCGCGGGATGATCGAGTATTTTCGTGTCCCGTCCAAAACGCTCTTCGCATTCCGAGATGATGCGGTCCATGGCAGCAAGCTTCGTTGCAAGTTCGCTTTGCACTTTCTCCATGGGTAAGCCCTTGGGCAGCGCTGTTGGCGGAGATTTTCTTCCTGTAGGCAGATAGTTGAAACCCAGCACGAGCATGCACCGCACGCGGTGCTTGATTGAGGAGCGGGTTGCCATTGCTTTACCACCTTGCAGCACTCTCTCGAATCCTTTGATCGTTCCTGTGTAAGTGAGATAGAGATGCTCCAACACTTCCGCGGCGCACCATTTCTCGGCGGGATGCCACGTCCACTCCTGCGGCGACATACTTTGGACGGCCTCATGAAGAGCTCGATTGAGTTGCCGGAGCCCAGGATCAAGAGGAACGTCTGCCGCCCGTGGTTCTACCGGTCCGGTGCCGCGATTTTCTATGCCGCGATCATTGATAGTGTTACGATCCATGATCTTTACTCTCCCTGCTGCGCGCTTCAGGTAGAATGTTGCGCGATAATAAAACCATTTCCGATGTAACAGGAAGGCTATGAACAACCGGGATTTCGGTGGAACGGCGCAACGCTATGAGTTCCCCTCAATCATCAAGGCTTGCCTTGCGGTGCTGTTTTTGATGCTCGCACTGCTCGCCGGATGTAATTCTAATCCGCCGGCACAACCCGCCGCCCAGCCGGGTCCCAAGCCGCCGGAGACTTTGACGGCGCGCTCCGCTTTCCAGAAAGTGTTTATTGCGGCGCGCAATTATGCCGTGGACGTAAAGCCTTTCCGCATTCAATCCACGCCGACGGTGGAAGACAATGGCCAGGACGGAAAGTCGGCGATCTGGACCTCGAGCTTTGCGTCGGCCATGCAACATGGAGTGAAACCTTTTATATGGTCAGGCAGCAACGCGCCCGACGCGCCTTCCCGCGGGGTTTCGCCCGGCAATGAAGATACTTACAATCCCAGCAACGCGTCGACGCAGATTTTCGATGTGGCGTTTTTGAAGATCGATTCCGATCAGGCTCTTGCCGTGGCACAAAAACACGGCGGAGAAAAAATCCTGGAAAAGGATCCCAGCACTCCGGTGATCTTTGTTTGCGATTGGAATCACAATACCAATGAGCTGACCTGGCATGTGATTTATGGAAGTTCGCGCGATACCTCGAAGTTAACCGTGGCAGTGAATGCTTCTACCGGAGAATTCATTCGCGTGGAGAAATAAAACAAAAACAGAAGTATCGTCTCGCAGACAAGGAGTCGAATACTCCTTTCGCATTATTGACCCGCCGCTGAACCTCCCTATAATCGCCGCACTTTAAATTCTGTGGATTGGATCTCTCTGAAAGTTTGAGAGCCTCGTGGATTCGAGGCGTTTCTTGTCTAGAACGCCATAAGAGGTGCGCGGAGGAAAATGGGGAAATACGTGAGTAGTCTGAGAAAATTCTTGTGCCTGCTGGCGGGAATTTCTGCCGGTTTGAACTTCGTAAGCGTGAACCTGGCGGGACAGCAAATCACGGGAACCATCCGAGGAACGGTGCTCGACCCGAGCGGGGCGATCGTCCAGGCCGCTACCGTTACTGCCAGGCAAATCGAGACTGGATTGACGCGGGGTGCGGTCACGGACCATCAGGGAGAGTACGTATTGGTCGAACTTCCTATTGGACATTACCAGTTAGAGATTCGAGCACGAGGGTTTCAGAAGCATCTGCAGCAAGGTATCTCCCTGGATGTGAACGAGACCGCGACGGTCGGCATTCGTTTAAAGCTGGGGGCGGAAACTGAACTCGTCGAAGTGAGTGCGGATGCCGCCTTGGTGCAGAGCACGGTCAGCAGTCTCGGGCAAACGGTGATGGAGCGCGAAATCCTCGATCTGCCGCTCGATGGGCGAAACTTTTCGCAGTTGGGATTACTGCAACCGGGTGTGGTTCCCTTGACGCCCGGACTGCTCGAAGCCGGCGGTCCGGCGCGGCAGAATCAGGCCTACGCGGTCGATGGCCAGCGGCCGGAATCGAACAATTTTATGATCGACGGGGCCGACAATGTCAGTTCGGTGGACGGTGGATTTGTGCTCAAGCCGCCGATCGACGCGATCGCGGAGTTCAAAATTCTTAGCCACAATGCGAACGCGGAGTTCGGCCGCAACACCGGCTCCACGACTAATATCGTAACGCGATCAGGATCCAATTCGTTTCACGGCGCCGCCTGGGAATTTCTGCGTAACGATGCGATGGACTCGTCCGACTATTTCACTCACAGCGTTCAGCCTTTGAAGCAAAATCAATTCGGCGCCACTTTCGGCGGCCCGATTCTCAAAGACAAGACTTTCTTCTTCGGATATTACGAAGGCTTCCGCAACCGGCAGGGTGAAACGGTTCCTGCGACTGTGCCTTCGCTGCAGGAAAGGCAGGGCAATTTTGCCGAGGAGTGCACCGCAGGCTTCAACGCCGGCGGCATGTGTGCGAACGCGCAGCAGCAACTCACCTTCTTCGGAATGCCGGTGCCATTTAACCGCATGACGCTGTTCACGCCCATCGATCCCATCGCCACGAATGTCCTGCCTTTCTTTCCATTACCCAATAATGGCAGCAATGGATTCATCGCCACGCAGACGCTCAGCGAAAACAACGACCAATTCGGCGTGCGTCTGGATCATTACCTTTCGAGCGCCGACACGCTGAATTTCCGCTACATGTATAGCAGCGGACCCACAACCGATCCTCTGTCGCCGGTGGGAGCAAACGTCCCCGGCTTTCCGGTGGGCGAATATGACCGGGCACAAAACTTTGTCACTCAAGATACTCACATCTTCTCGCCAACCATCATCGGCGTCGCGCGCTTTTC
This sequence comes from uncultured Acidobacteriaceae bacterium, assembly GCA_963781635.1. Classification (GTDB taxonomy): domain Bacteria; phylum Acidobacteriota; class Terriglobia; order Terriglobales; family Acidobacteriaceae; genus Sulfotelmatobacter. Next base: position 357,647 of record CAWAFZ010000002.1, on the reverse strand, counting down.
TTTCCTCCGCAATACTTTCCTGCTGGACGAACACCTGAATCACGAGCTGCCATCGGCCTTGGGCTTTCAATACGATCCCACGTTACCCTCGGCCGCCGGACCTCCATTCATCCAAGTCGGCGGATACGCCTCGGTGGGCGACCCGATTACGGGACCGCGCAACACACACCAAAATACCTTTGACGTCTCCGGCTCTTTGAGCTGGGTCCACGGCCGCCACGAATTGAAATTTGGTGGCGGCTATCGCCGCGACCAGATTAATGCCTTGCAGGGCATCGCCAGCAACGGCTTCTTTGTGTTCGCGAACTTTCCCTTCAGCGACGGATTCGCCAGTTTCCTGTCGGGCAATCCGGTGGTCTTCCTGCAAGGTGGCGGGGATTTTAACCGCGAAATCCGTGACCGAGCTTTAGACGCGTATGGCCAGGACAATTACAAGATCACGAATCACCTGACGCTGAACTTGGGACTGCGGTACGAATTGCCCTTTCCTTCCACGGAGAACAAGAATCGTGTGAATCTGTTTGTTCCCGGAGCGCAGTCGACGGTGAATCCCAGCGCTCCAGCGGGACTTCTCTATCCCGGCGATCGGGGAGTGCCTGCGGGATTGATCCCGACGGAGAAAACGGCTTTCGCTCCGCGATTTGGCTTGGCGTGGGACCCGCGTGGAGACTCGAAGACCGTGGTCAGTGCGGCCTACGGAATCTTCTACGAACCGTATTACACCGGAGAGGGTGGACCACTGCAGGATCCCGTCAGCGCGCCTCCTTTCCTCAAGACGCAGCAGATAAGTTTTCCGGTCAACTCATTCGCCGATCCGTTTTATACACCGAATCCTTTCAGTCAGGCTTTCCCCGAACCGATGACGCTGCTCGTGGTCGCGCGCAACCTGCACCTACCCTACGCGCAGGATTGGAATCTGAACATTCAACGATCTCTCGGGGGAGACCTTCTTTTTCAGATCGGATACGTCGGTACCACGGGTGGGAGGCTACCGCGATTCATTGAAGGAAATCCGGCCGTCTTTATCCCAGGCGTGGACACGACCAGTGCTGGCTGTTCGGTGGCGAGCCCATGTCCGATTTCCACCGAGAACAACGTTAACCAGCGCCGCCTGTACTCCGGTTGCACGCTGACTCAGCCGAATTGCATTTACAGTTCGGTCGGTGAAATCGCCAGTATCGCGAACTCCAGCTACAACGCCATGGAAGCCAGCCTGCGTAAACGCTTCAGCCATGGCCTCTCCTTTCTTGCGTCGTACACGTGGTCGCATTCCATCGACGACGTTTCTTCCTTCAATATCACTGGCTCGGCGTCACAACCAGTCGCGGGCGAAAACGACCTGGCGCAGAATCCCTTTGATCTGGCAGCGGAGCGCGGCCGCTCAATGTTCGATTCCCGGCAGCGCTTCGTGCTGAGCTATCAGTGGAGCCTTCCTTTCCTGCAGCGCTCTCGCAGTTGGTACGGGCATGTTCTGGGCAACTGGCAGTTGAACGGAATTGTGACTGCCATGACCGGCACGCCGTTCACGGTATTCGATTCGAACGATGTTTCGCTGCAGGGGCAGGCTCCAGAAATTTCCGGCTTTTCCAGCAACCGCCCCAACGTAACCGGAAATCCCAACTCCGGACCGCGCACGACAGCAGAATGGTTCAACACCGGCGCATTCCAGAAACTCGAACCGGATGCTCTAGGCCGCTTCGAAGTATTCGGTGACGAAGGCCGCAACGCAGTTCAGGGCCCGGGATACGTGGACTGGGACTTTTCGGCGCTTAAGAACATACCTTTGACCGAATCGAAGGCCCTGCAATTTCGCGGGGAGTTGTTCAACGTGCTAAACCATACCAACTTCCGTCTGCCGGTCAGCGACATCGAATCGCCCACCTTCGGACAAATTCAATCGGATGTCAGTCCGCGCGTAATTCAAGTGGCACTGAAATTTCTGTTTTAGCGCGGTTGCTGAGAGTCCACAGCACTGCCCGGGTGCGGTGCTGCTTATTGCGGCTTTGCGGCTGAGGCCCGCGGCTTTAGGCGCTCGATGGCTTTGCGGGCTTCTTCGGCCTGCGGACCGTGGGGAAGGATTCTCAAATAACTTTCGTATTCAGCGGCGGCGTCATCGAAGGCACCGAGCTTTTCCAGGCTGATGGCCAAGCGGATGGTCGCGATCGCATCGTTGTCTTTGTAGCGGAGGGCTTCGCGGTAGCGATCTTCGGCAGCGCGGTAGTTTTTGCGCTTGAAATAAAAGTCTCCGACTTCAACGCTCTTGGCGGCTTTATGCGGATCCCATGTGTGGAATTCGGTGACGCCGTCACTACCCGCGATCCCGGTCTTAATCTCAGCGACAGCCGTCGCGCTTTGAGGGTGAGCCTTGGCATCATCCTCGGGCGGGGCTAAATCCACTTGCGTGTCTTTGCTGGAACTTTGACCTGTGCCGGTAGGGAGATCGTCGGCACGGACACGGTCGGAACGCGGCGGCAAAAGATCCGGAGCTTGCTTCTTCGTGGCATCTTTCGGCCCAGAGGATTGGGCCGGATCATCTTCTGGAAAAGAAAGATCGCGGCTTAATCCTGAAGCATCCTTCTCGGAAGAAGTGGGCGGTGGAGAGGATGGCGGAGGCGCTGGCGAGGGAGGCGCCGGGGCGTTAGTCTGTTGAGCCGATACCGTTCCACACAATCCCAACAATAAACCCAAATACAACCAATGCCGCATGGCATCATTTTACCGCTTTGAGCCTCCCCGGTGAAGGTGCCAGCTCCGAGCGAGGCATCTCGCAAAAAAATACAGGCCGCTCAGGGGGAGGCGTTGAGCGGCCTGTTTGGCGAACCTCCGGGGGGAGGAAAGGTTGTTCGCTTACATTGACGACGGATTGTTTTGACCGGTAGTAGTAGGCGCCGGTGCGGGCTGATTCGTGTCGCCAACCGTATTCGTCATCAACCGGACATCGACGCGGCGGTTGTCGGCGCGGCCTTCGCGCGTCTTATTGGTTTCCACCGGCTTGTCTTTGCCCAAACCGATCACGTAGATTTTGTGAGCGGGCACGTTATATTTCGACGCCAAGTATTGTATGACCGAATTGGCCCGACGCTGGCTGAGATCGTAGTTATATTCTGACGAACCAACCGAATCGGTGCTGCCTTCGAGCGCGATGATGTAGCCCTTGGTGCTGGCAATAGTCCCGGCGAGCTGATCGAGGGCTTCTTTCGCCTTGGGAGTGAGATTGTCTTTGTTAAAGCCAAACTTCACCGAGGTCTCAGCAACGGGGCGGTAGTTATCGAGATTGGCCACGGTGTTGGTGAGGATACCGACGCGATTGTTAGCAGTGTCAGCCACCTGTTGGGCTGCGCTGGCGTTCTGGTTAGCGGCCTGGGCTTTCTGCTCTACCTCGGCGGTCTTTGCATTTACGGCTTGGATTCCAGCTTGAGCTCGGGCATCGACATCTTTAATGTCTTTGCTGTTCTTGGCCGTCATGTCGTCGAGTTCATTGGTTTTGTTGATCAGCGGCGTAGTCTGTTGCTTGACATAGTTCTTGCTGGTGCAGCCGAAAGTCGCCGCCATGCTGGCTGCCAGTAGGATGGTTAACGAAGTGCGGGTCATAGGATAAGGCTCCTTAATCTTTTGTCTCGGCGCGTCTCGCTTCCTGCCACGCGCCACGTTTGCCGGTCTTGCCTGGGCTCTGGGAGCGTTACACAACGCTGCAAGTCCCTCTCCCACTTTTGCACGGGACGTGCCGTTTCCAGTCCCCAGCATCTACAGTATAAGTATATACGTTTTCAATAGCTTGCAATTTACCGAAGAGGCACATGCCGGAAGGGCTTGGTTCAGGAGAACGAAAAGCCAACATCCGCAATGGAAATTTTATACGGTTGCAGGTTCTGGCGGTCGCGACAGAAACGCCCTAAACTCATCCAATAGGATATCCCTTTCCTCTTTCATGGATCTGCTGCAAAAAATTCGCACCATCCCGACCGAACCCGGGGTGTACCTCTACAAGAACGCGGAAGGCGAGGTCATCTACGTGGGCAAGGCGAAGAACCTGCGTAGCCGCGTAGCCAGCTACTTTCACGAAGGGCGCTGGGAGGATTCAAAGACCGGAACGCTGGTGCGTGAGGCCGTCGACGTTGACTACATTGTGGTCGGCAACAACAAAGAAGCTCTGGCCCTCGAAAATAATCTGATCAAGCAGCGCAAGCCGCGCTTCAACATTCTGCTGCGCGACGACAAGACTTACCCGTACGTAAAGCTCACGCTGGGCGAGCGCACGCCGAGGGTCTTCGTCACGCGACGGCTGCGCAAAGATGGCAGCGCTTATTACGGGCCTTACTTTCCCGCGAACCTGGCTTACCGCATCGTCGATCTGATTCACCGTAATTTCCTGATTCCATCGTGCAAGGTCGACCTCACGCGCTTTCATCCGCGGCCGTGCCTGCAGTATTACATCCAGCGCTGTCTCGGCCCGTGCGTGAAGGAATTGACCACTCCGGAGGCTTATGACGAGGCGGTGCGGGACGTGAAGCTGTTTCTGGAAGGACGTCCCACGGACTTGAGCCGTTCACTGCGCCAGCGCATGGAGCAGGCTGCCGTGGCGCAAGAGTATGAGCGTGCTGCAAGATACCGCGATCTAATTTCTACCGTCGAACAATTGCAGGAACGGCAGCGCATTGCCGCGGCCGAAGGCGACGATGCCGATGTCTTCGGCTATCACTATGAAAACGGCATGCTGGCGGTGAATTTGTTTCACATGCGCGGGGGGCGAGTGGTCGATCGCCGCGAATTTTTCTGGGAGGATCTGCCGGAGTTTCCAGAGCTCGAAACTACTTCGGCGGATTCCTCTTCCACTTGTCATCCTGAGCGAAGCGAAGGACCTATGTATTCTGCCGGCAGCAGCGGCGCAGCAGGCGAGTACAGGGATCCTTCGGCCCGCAAAGAACGCGGGCCTCAGGATGACAAGATTGAATCCGATCTCCATCCTGGTGAATTTTTCTCCGCGCTTTTGAAGCAGCTTTACATCGGTCAGCCTTACGTACCACGGAATCTTTACGTGCCGGTGGATTTTGAGGATCGCGAGACTCTGGAAGATTTGCTCTCTGAGCAAGGGGCGGGAGGGGGCGCTCGCGCAACACGAGTACATATTCTAGTTCCGCAGCGCGGAGAGAAACGTTCTCTGCTCGATCTTGCTGGCACCAACGCGAAGCAGTCTTACGATCAGCGCTTTCGCGTGCTCAAGCCTAACGCCAAGGCGATTCAGGAAGAGTTGCAGGATGCGCTCAGCCTGCCCGAATTGCCGAAGCGCATCGAGTGCTTCGACATCTCGCACATTCAAGGCGCAGAGACTGTTGCTTCGATGGTGGCCTGGGAAGAAGGCAAGATGAAAAAATCGGACTACCGAAAGTTCATCATTCGCACAGTTGAGGGCGTGGATGATTTCGCCTCGATGCGAGAGGTGGTCACACGTCGATACAAACGTCTGCAGCAGGAAGAGAAGCCAATGCCAAGTTTGGTTTTAATCGATGGCGGGCTGGGACAATTGCATGCCGCGGCCGAAGCTCTCGAAGGCCTGGAAATTATCAACCAGCCGCTGGCTGCCATCGCCAAGCGCGAGGAAATTCTATACGTCTACGGGCAGGAGAAAGATCCGATCGCGCTCGATCATCATTCGCCGGTGCTGCATTTGATTCAACTGATTCGCGACGAAGCTCACCGTTTCGCCGTGACCTTCCATCGCAAGCGCCGCCAGATGCGCGACCGCTCCACCGAGTTGCTGGAAATCCCGGGCGTGGGCGAGAGTACGACGCGCCGCCTGCTCGAGCACTTTGGCAGTGTGCAGGCGGTGCGGCAGGCCGACCCCGCGGCGCTTTCAGCGGTCGTGACTCGGGTGCAGGCGGAAGCAATCAGCAATCACTTTCGGAAGTAGAGTGCTCCCGACAATCACAGCGGGTTCGCTTCGCGAACGGAATGCTCTGGTCGGGATGACAATGTTTTGCGGTCGTAGACAAGGCGACACACGAGCAATTTCGATTCCCTACCCGCGAGGAAGCTGCGGCAGCACGTCGAAATGCGCATCGCGTGCGCATAAGACGAGCGAATGTTGTAGCACGAGGGCCGCGATCCACATATCGTTGGTCGGGATGGGAGTGCCTTGCTTGCGTAGTTGCCGGTAGACAGCACCGTAATGGTGCGTGGTCTGCTCATCGGCATAGAGCACACCGACGCCGGGCCTCATCAGGAAACGCCGTAAAACGGCTTCGTTCCGCGGTCCTTGATTGCCCACGATAAATCCGGCGCGCAATTCCCCCAGCACGATGAACGGCAACCAGACTTCATCGGCGAGTTCGACCGCTTCGGCCACAGACGCATCTCCCCGGCACAGGTCGCTATAGCGGTTCGTGTCGAGCGTCAGCCTCACCTCCACATCTCTTCGTCGATGGTGTCCTGCGCTGCTATGGCGCTGTCGAAGGCGCGATCTTCTCGCCAGGTTCCCACGATGCCGGTGAGGTCGCGGTGCCGGACGCGCTCCCCAGTAACGCCAGCACCACGGGCCAGGGCCTCGATCGCTACCTCATTCAGGCTCTTGCCTCGCTCCCGGGCGACCCTGCGCAGGGCTTCATCCAAAGTATCCGGCACATTGCGGATGGTGTATTGCATGCACAAATTGTAGGCATTGCAGGCAATAAATGCAAGCGCAACTTCCCGGCGCGAAGAAAATGCGATGTTTCTGCACGAGCCGCGGCTGCGCTCCGGCTTCGGTCGTGAGGCGCTTGACGCGGCGCTTCTTCGCGCCCTTTGCGGTTAGAAGCTTTTTCACTGCCCCGGCTCAGGACTGGCGTTCCCCATGTCCAAAACCACTTTCCAGATTCCACCCTTCTGCTTCTTCCAGATGCTGGTGTACTTGCCGCGCTCAACCATGGGTTTCCCTTCTTTATTTTTCGAGCTGAATTCGAAGGTGCCGTAGGTGTAGCCCAGGTCGCCCGAGGCAGACATGTCAGCTCCTACCGGCGCCCATGTCAGATGATTGTCTTTCTGATCGAGGAAGCCCATACCCTTCGCGATGTTTAGTTTCCCCTGAATGATGGCCGCGCCGTTGGGCAATTCGACGGCATCGTCGGCATAGTACGACATATATCCCTGCGAGCCGTGCTCGGCCGCAGCCTTCATGAAGTCGGCTTCCAACTGGCGTAGATGATCCGGTCCCGCATTTGCCGAGGCCGAAGCGGATGGATGCACACGAATTGCTACGACCACTAATAAAAGGACAAACACCGGAACGAGCCAAAACGATTTCATATCTCCTCCGTCAGTGACGGCGGCTATTCTACGCTGCATCAGACGATTTGCCCCAGAAAAGACTGAACAGGAAGTATGCGTTTGCTAAACTTGCGCATTAGCTGTGACTGCGTTTTCGGTTTGAGCTAATGTCTTCATTCTCATGAAACTTCGCCACTGGATGACTGCAGCCGTGCTGCTCCTGTTGATGGCCGTAGCCGTCGTAGGACTGCTGCGCACGCGCGAACCGGCACAGCCGACGGAATCCGAGGAATTAGCCGCAACTGCAGCGGGCAAGAAGCTGCTGGCCCGCACCGAGCCTGCGAATGACCGTCCGCTGGTGGACCAGCGTCCGCTGCAAACAGCACGGCGCATGGCGACTCTGGCAACCACTCAGGAGGAACTGCGTCTGGCACACGAGGCGGAAAAAGTTGCCGACCACGAAGTCGACCTGGCATTCGCCGACGCGTTACGCACCGCGGCACTGAATCCGCCCAAGCTCACGCCGGAAGCGAAGCAGTTGGCCGAGCGCAAAACCAAGGCGGAAACGGCGCTGGCGACCGACAAGGAAATCATCGCGCAACTCACGCGCAAGCTAGCCACGGCACCGGAGAAGCAAAAGGACAATCTGCAGGATCAGATCGACGTGGCCAAGGCGCAACTCGATCTCGATCAGGATGAGTTCGACGATGCCGGCGAAGATCTGGAACGGGCGGGAGGCGACCCGCAGGCGAAGATTCGTCAACTGCAGCAGCAGCATGAAGCCGGAGGTCATGGCGAAGTGGCCGCAGGCACGATGGCGAACCCGGCGGAGCAGGACTACAAGGCGCACACGGAGCTGGCTGTTTTCCGCGCCTGGCGGGCTTTGCGCGCGAAGAAAGCACAACTCACGGACGCGCTGCAGGAGACCGCGAGTAAACAGAACCGGCTCGGCTTGCGCCACACCCGCGAGGAGAAACTGGTTGAGCAGGATAAAGAAGATCGCGAGGCGGCCAAACTTAAGGCCTCTGGCTTCGCCCGAGGCAGTAATGCGGCGAGCCGCGAGGAATCAAAGGCTAGCGCACAGTTGGCCCTGCAATCACTCAAACGATTCACAGATGACCAAAGGAACCTGGCCGACATCGGCAGGCGTTTGCAGGACGAGCAGGAGCTCAACGAAATCTATACGAGCTGGATCGGGCTGGTTGAGATCCGGGAGCGGGCGGCATTGCACAGCATGCTGGCCGCAGCCCTTTGGATTCTAGCGGTGATTCTCGCAGTCTGGCTGGCGGACCGGCTGATTGACCGGTTCTTTACCGGGATGACTGAAGAAAACAAACGCATCGGCACGCTAAGAACTGTAGTGAAGTTCGCCGCGCAGGCTGCAGGTGCGGTCGCGATCCTGTTCATTATGTTCGGCATGCCCAACGAAACCACCACGATTCTAGGGCTGGCCGGGGCTGGCCTCACAGTCGCCATGAAAGATTTCATCGTGGCCTTCTTCGGCTGGTTTGTGCTGATGGGGCGCAACGGCATTCGCGTCGGCGACTGGGTTGAAATCGAAGGCGTAGGTGGCGAAGTCGTTGAGATCGGGCTGCTGAAAACGGTTCTGCTCGAGACCGGCAATTGGGCCGATGCCGGACATCCCACCGGCCGCCGCGTTTCTTTCGTCAACAGCTTTGCCATTGAAGGCCACTATTTCAACTTCTCGACCTCCGGCCAGTGGATGTGGGATGAGCTGGAACTCCTAATTCCCGCGGACCAGGATCCCTACGCCGTGATCGACGGATTGCAGAAGCTGGTGGGCAAGGATACCGAGGCGAATGTAAAAGAGGCCGAGGAAGAATGGCAGCATGCGACCACCCGTTACCATGTGCAGGCTTTTTCGGCGACGCCCGCGGTGAATGTGCGTCCCAGCGGCTCCAGCGTTGAGGTCCGCGTGCGCTACATCACGCGAGCCTACGAACGCCACGAAACCCGCAAGCGCCTGTATGAGGCCGTGGTGGCCTTGATGCACGGGAAGCATGAAGAGGTAAAGGCGTAAAGAGATTTCGGGAAGGGCACGAGTTCACTCGTGCCGTAAAATCCTTTTATATGAGCTGCGCTTCAGCGCCTGCGGTTCGCCTCAGGCTGCGGAAATGTGCCTCGCAGCAGCTTTTTCGTTTGTCACACATGACCGGCCCACTCTACTCCATCAAAGATTTCTCTGGCACGCTCATTGTGACTGGAGCAAGCCGGGGCATCGGCGCGGCTATTGCCGCGTTGGCGGGCGAGCGCGGTTTTTCAGTGGCAGTCAACTATGCCACTGGGGAGCCCGAGGCGAGATCCGTGGTCGAGAAGATTGTTTCTTCCGGGGGCAGCGCTCGTGCGATTCAGGCGGATGTGGGCCGCGAAGAAGACATCATCCGCCTTTTTGCGACCGCCGAACGCGAACTGGGACCGATCAAAGCTTTAGTCAACAACGCCGCCATTACGGGTGGATTCGCGCGAGTGGAATCCGTGAGCGCGGAAGCTCTTGCACGAGTTATGGCGGTGAATGTGACGGGCGCGATTTTGTGCGCGCGCGAGGCCGTGCGCCGCATGTCGACTCGGCACGGAGGATCGGGCGGCGCGATCGTAAATATTTCTTCCCGCGCCGCCCACACTGGCGCGGCCGGAGAGTGGGTGCACTATGCTGCTTCCAAGGGCGCCATTGACAGCTTCACGATCGGATCGGCGCGCGAGGTTGCGACCGAAGGCATCCGCGTGAATGCCGTTGCTCCGGGATTGATCGAGACCGGGCTACATGCCGCCAACGGCGCGCCCGACCGGCTACAGCGGCTGGCGGCAACTATGCCGATGCAAAGGCCGGGCACGCCGCTCGAAGTGGCCGAGGCCGTGCTGTGGCTGCTCTCGCCTGCGGCTTCTTATACAACTGGCGCGATTTTGGAAGTGGGTGGAGGGCGGTGACTTGCATCAATTGCCTCGAATAGAGATTTCGAGCTTCGCGTACTGCCCTCAACGAAGAAGAATCTGCTGCGGCTCCCCGGCATCTTTCACATGAAATCGATCCGCGGGCTGGCACGTGGAATACCCCGAAGGTCTAGTTGAGTCCGACCCTGGATCGTCGCGAGTGACGCGATAGCCCCGGATCGAATAGCAGATGACTTCACTCCGATCAGAGGGAAGAGCGGGCCTGTAGGTCCCCGGCGCCGGAATAATCCGGTAAGTGTCAGGTGCTGGGGCAGTGCCATGCAAGTGAAAATCGTGAAGCGGCCCGATACGAAGACCTGGCTGTGCGATCTGAGGCGGGACAACCGGCTGGAACTGGTTGCCCAGTGTGGACTGCGCTGTAAGAGGTCCAACGCCTAGCGAGAGTACCAGCGGCAGAACAAGAAAGCGGGGGATGAACATACTCTCCACCTCATTCGACCCCATTATAGCTGGCGTCTTGCAAATTAAAAACGAAATATCCGCGACAGGTCACTCGACTCATTTGCCCACCCCTTCGTGTTCACGGCCAGCCCTACGCGCGCGCTGCAGTGCACCGCGGACCGGTTCCACGATGTCCCCATTCACGCGCACTTTTGGGTTTGCCGCGCAAATTGCATTTTGGAAAACTTCGCGGACCGTCGCCGCATGACGGAAGACGCCGCCGACTATTGCGAGCGGGACAGGGCTTGCAGCGTGAGCGCCAAAGAGCCGGCGCACAACGATCGCGGCCAGTTGCGCGAGTTCTGCTGCTGCCAGCGCGAGAACATGTTGGGCGACTGCGTCCCTAGCATCGGCGGCGGCCAAGACGGCGGGAAGTAGCTCGGCAAAATCTGGGTTGGAATTTGCAATCCGCACCAGTTCGCCGATCGAAGATATATTCCAGGCAGCTTGCAGTCCGCGAAAAAATGGGCTGACCTCCTCGCCCGAAATCTGGCCTTCTTTTTCCCCTTTATCGATAGCGCGGAGCAGGCTGGCTACTGCGGTACGGCCGATCCAGTGCGCCGAGCCTTCATCCGAGACCGCGAAGCCCCAGCCTCCAGCGCGGGCTGTGCGGCCGTGCGCATCGCGACCGTAGGCGATCGAGCCGGTTCCGGCAATCACGATGACACCTGGCCCCACACCGAACGCCGCTTCCAACGCGATTTCCATGTCGCCTACGACTTCGATCTTCGCGGGAGTCAACTCCGCAACGATGGTTCGAATCGCGCTAGCAATTTCTTCGCGCGCGGCGCCAGCAACACCAACGCAGGCATAATCGATTTGTCGCGGATCGATGCGCCCGGCGGCGCACGCCTGACTTATCGCATCATGCAGAGATTTCCGGGCGCACGACTTGCCTACGCGAATAATGTTGCTCCGCCCAGTAGTAACCGTAGCTAACTGCGATGTCTCGTCGCCTACAACGCAGGTCGTCTTGCTGCCGCCGCCGTCGATGCCGAGGTAGTAACTCACGGCTCAGTTCTATCACAGGACGCTTCTCAGATAGGGGTAGGGAGCAAGGAGTCTCACTCGCAAGAAAACTTCACCGCGCCCATAATAAGTTCTTCGGCGCTAACGAAAACAAAAATCACTTGCCTGAGAAGATTCGAATCGTCGAACTGAACAACCACGGCGATGCGCGCGGCTTCAGCTTCGCCATGCCGCGCGAGGCGCTTGACTTTGTAGGACAGATTGCCGACATGCTCATGGCTTCCATCGCGCCAGGAGCGGTGCGCGGCAACCACTACCACGCGAGCAAGCGCCAGGCCAATGTTATTTATCCGGGTTCGGCCTGGTCGCTTCACTGGGATAACGGCGAGGGCACGACGACGCAGCACCGCGACTTTGACGGCACTACCGCGACCCTGGTGCTGGTCTCCCCAAGCGCTTCACACGCAGTGCGAAACAACGGCGAAGAACGATTGTGGATGGTTATTTGCTCGTCCGAGGCTTACGACCAATCCAAGGTCGTGGCGCGGAAGGTGATCTAGCTTAATCCGGTAGTGCAAGCATGGGCCTCGACAAACTCGATCTCGCCATCATCGCGCTCTATCTCGTCGGAATCACGCTGTTTGGGCTGCGCTTTCGCAAGCGGCAGCGCACGCTGCGCGATTATTTTCTCGCGGGCCGCGATATTCCCTGGTGGGCGATCGCGCTTTCGATCGTCGCCGCCGAAACCAGCACGCTGACCATCATCAGCATTCCCGGCCTGGCTTACGACACCAACCTCACGTTCCTGCAGGTTGTGATGGGATATGTGGTGGGGCGCGTGGTGATCAGCTTTCGTCCTGTTGCCGCATTATTTTCGCGGCGATCTTTACACTGCCTACGAATTGATCGAACGGCGCTTTGGGCGCGGCTTGCGCTCGCTGACCGCCGGACTGTTTCTGCTGACGCGGGCGGCGGCGGAAGGCGTGCGCGTCTATGCGGTTTCGATCGTGGTAGTCGATTGCGCTGGGCACGGGCGAGGTGGCCTCGATCGCCATCATCACTGTATTGACGCTCATCTATACGTTCGAAGGCGGCCTGGCGGCGGTGATCTGGACCGACGTGGTGCAGACCGTGATCTATGTCGGCGGAACGCTGGTCGGACTGTGACGATTCTGCATCTGGTGCCCGGAGGATGGAGCGCGATTCATGCCGCGGCGGCCGGCGCGGGCAAACTGCAGGTGTTCGACTTCACGCCCGAGCTTCTGGATTCCCTACACATTCTGGGCGGGCGTGATCGGCGGAACGTTCTTCACCACGGCGAGCCACGGCACCGATCAACTGATTGTGCAGCGGCTTGCTGGCGGCACGCAGCCAGAAGCAATCGGTGACGGCGCTGCTTTCGAGTGGAGTCGCGATCCTGTTTCAGTTCGCGTTGTTTCTGATGGTCGGCGTCATGTTGTGGGCTTACTATCGCGTGCCCTCGGCAAGCTTTGGCAAGCCGGACCGGATCTATCCCACGTTCATTGTCAGCCGGATGCCGCATGGAATTTCCGGGCTGCTGATCGCGGCGATTCTGGCGGCGGCGATGTCGAACCTGAGCGCGGCGCTGAATTCGCTTTCTTCGACTTCGATCATGGATTTCTATGTGCGCTTCCGTCCGCAAGCGGATGAGCGCAACGCGAGATGCGGCTCTCGCGGCTCGCGACATTGGTTTGGGCGCTGGTGTTGTTTGGGCTGGCAGTGCTCTCGCTGCATAAAGTCGGGCGCGTCATCGAGGTCGGACTGCAGATCGCATCTGTGGCTTATGGAGCGCTGCTGGGAGTGTTTCTGCTGGGCGTGCTGACGCGACGAGCCAATCAGCGCGGCGCGATGATCGGAATGCTGTTTGGTTTCAGCACGGAATTGTATCTGTGGCGGAACGCGCGTGCCCTGGACTTGGTGGGTGATGATCGGGACGGTAGTGACGTTCGCTGTGGGATACGCGGCCAGTCAACGATCTCAAGAGTAGACTCGCTCTGTTCTTTGAGGGTTTTCTTCGCAGCATAGCTTTGCGACCAATGCCTCTTAAGCTTCTTGCGATCTAGCCATCGCTTCCCTGCCGTATACTGCACACTCCAACCATGCCAGCGCCGGCACCGCTACCACACGCGTCCCGAACTCTGCCCGCGATCTCGGGGTCAGCCACGCTTCAGCCGTTGTCGTGGGGACGATTATCGGCAGCGGAATATTTCTGGTTCCCGCCGAGATGATGCAGGCCGTAGGTTCGGCGAAGCTGGTTTATCTGGCATGGCTGGTGGGCGGGCTGCTGTCGTTTTTTGGCGCGCTGACTTATGCCGAACTGGGCGCCATGAAGCCGCAGGCGGGCGGAGAGTATGTTTATGTTCGCGATGCCTACGGCCCGCTGGGCGGCTTTCTGTACGCGTGGACTTGGTTCGTCATTGCGAAGCCGGCTTCCGTAGCCACGATCGCGACCGGACTGGTGCGGATTCTGGGTACCTTTCCGGTTTTCTCGTTTTTCTCTGACCAGATTCTTTCCGCCAACATTCTTTCTTATTCTTTCGTGATCACTTGGGGACACTTGGTCGCGATCGCCGCGGCCGTCCTGATTTCTGCTCTGAATTACCTGGGCGTGAAGAAGGCGGGCGAGTTTCAGCTGGTCTTCACCATGCTTGAAAGTCGCAATCATTCTGGCAATCGTGGTGGTCTGCTTCAGCGGTGCGGGTCACGCGACTGGACGCGGCTGGAGCAACTTTGCCGGCACCTTCGCCGGAGCCAAAGGTGGGATCGCCGGCTTCATGGCGGCGCTGGTGGCGGCTCTGTGGGCGTATGATGGCTGGAATGATCTGAATATGGTCGGCGGCGAGGTAAGAAGTCCCGGAGCGCAATATTCCGATTGCGCTGATTGCGGGCGTGGCTACGGTTGGCGTGTTGTATGTGCTGGTGAATGCCGGGGTGCAATACGTGCTGCCGGCCAGTGCGATTGCGGCTTCGCCGCGGCCTGCCTCCGATGCAGTCGCCCTGGTTATGGGACACATGGGCGCGAGCATCGTCTCCGCGGGCATGGCGATTTCGATGCTGGTCACGCTGAATGGCACCATCATGAGCGGGGCGCGCGTGCCGTTCGCGGTGGCGCGGGATGGATATTTCTTTTCCGCGCTGGCCGATGTTTCATCCGCGCTTTCACACGCCCTCGGTCGCCATCGTGATGCAGGCAGTTCTGTCGATTGCGCTTTTATTGCTGGGAGGAAATTTCCGGCAACTGTTTTCGCTCGCGATCTTCGCCGAGTGGCTCTTTTATATGATCGCGGGCAGCACCGTGTTTGTTTTTCGCTGGCGCGATCCGCAGGCGGTGCGGCCTTATCGGGTCTTCGGCTATCCCGTCGTTCCAGCGTTGTTCGTGATCGTGGCAGCCGTGCTTCTCTATTACACCTTTCGCGAAAACTGGCCGAACTCTTTCTACGGACTGTTGGTCATTCTGGCTGGAGTGCCAGTGTTCCTGTGGTTCCGATCAAAAAAATTACGGACCGAATCCGCTTAAATATCTAGAATCAGTGACTTACGATGAAGCTATCTGCGGCTAATCTGGATAAAATATTAATTCTAAAGAAGGTGCCCGTAAAATATTACGGACGAAGGAGTTAGCTGCATCTGTTTTAGGTAAGTCTTGTAGAATCAGCGCGGCGATTTCTGTCGAGACTGAAAACAGCCGGGCCTGTGGGCCAAAATCTTTGTGCGGAAAGGATTTAGCCGCACGATATTTAGTTGTCAATGAACTGTTCCCCGGATCCCGGGTTTCCTCTGAGACAATTCTGAAACGTGGTGGCGGCTGTGCGCAAGGTCAGATGTCACAATGGGGCTGTGGAAAGCTCGGCTGGCCACGATACCTTCATGGGGGTAAGTAAAATGGTGACGTCCGTCCTTCCCCGAATCTTCTAGTGGGAGCTGCAATGATAAGTCGAGGATCAGAGTGGCGACGCTGGGAGCCTCACATCCATGCGCCCGGGACCGTTCTGAACAACCAGTTCGGAGGCAGCAACGCTTGGAGTAGCTATCTCACTGCGCTGGAAACTGCCACGCCCAAGATTGAAGCCATTGCTGTTACAGACTATTACGTTACCGACACGTATGAACAGGTGCTTCGGCAACGCTTTGCCGGGCGCCTTCCTGACGTTCAACTTATCTTCCCTAATATCGAGGTGAGGCTCGATGTGGCAGCGAGGTCGGGCTTCGTGAACCTTCATCTTCTGGTTAGTCCGGAAGACCCAGATCATCTGGTCCAAGTCCGACGCATCCTTACACGCCTTCAATTCAATGCGCATGGCGACCGCTTTGACTGTACTCGTGAGGAACTGATGCGACTCGGCAAGCGCGCCGATCCCACAATAACAGATGATCGGGCGGCGCTCGCGCACGGCGCTACTCAGTTCAAGGTCAATTTCGCCCAGCTGCGGGAGGTTTACAGCGAGAGCGATTGGGCGAAGAAGAACATCTTGATCGCCGTGGCGGGAGGCGCCGACGACGGCACTTCGGGTGTGCGTCAGGCGGCCGACGCGACACTGCGACAGGAAATCGAAAGGTTCTCACACGTCATCTTTGCGAGCAGTCAAGCGCAACGCGAGTTCTGGCTTGGCCAACGCGCTGTCAGCGCTGATGAGCTGAGGGCGCGCTACAACGGTTGCAAGCCATGCCTTCACGGCAGCGATGCACACGACCAGTTGGCAACTGGCCAACCCAGTGATGACCGCTTCTCTTGGGTCAAGGGTGCGCTCACTTTCGACGCGTTGCGTCAGGCCTGCATTGACCCTGATGGTCGCGCTTATGTCGGAGAAGAGCCGCCGCACTGCGCTATGCCGTCGCAGGTTATATCGCAGGTCGATATCAGTCACGCACCCTGGGCAGTCACGCCGACGATTCCTCTGAATCCCGGGCTGGTAGCTATCATCGGTGCGCGCGGATCGGGAAAAACCGCCTTGACGGATGTAATTGCTGCTGGTTGCGACGCGATTGCCCCGGAGGCCTGGGCTGCTGACGAAAATATTAGCCCGTCGTTCTTGGTGCGAGCGCGGACGCTAATCGGCAACGCCGAGGTGACGCTGACATGGGGTGGCGGGGCTACAGTCGCGCGCGCGCTGGACGGCCGTGACGCAAATGAAGCGCTAGCATATCCCCGTGCCCGGTACCTCTCGCAGCAGTTCGTCGAGGAATTGTGTTCTTCGAAGGGAGCTTCCGAAGGGCTGATCCAGGAGATCGAACGCGTCATTTTTGAGGCGCACCATGGGGATGAGAGCGAGGGCGCCATGAACTTCGCAGAGCTCCTACAGTCGCGCAGCATGCGCTTCCAGCAATCACGTCAGCGCGAGGCCGAGGCGATCGCGTCCATTTCCGAGCGGATCGCAGAAGAATTGGAGAAGGAGAGTCTTGTTGTCGCCTTGAATCAACAGGCCGTGCAGAAGCGAGGCTTGATCGCGGGGTATAACGCGGACTTGGCCAAGCTAGTCATCAAAGGTACACAGGCGCAGGCGAATCGTCATGTTGAACTGAGCCAAGTCGCACAGGCACTCAACCTGAAGATCCAGGGCTACGGCAGCCAGCGTCGTACCTTTCTCACCATGCAGGACGAGGTGAGAAACATGCGTGCAACGAAGGCGCCCGAGATGCTACGGGAAGTACAGGCGCGACACTCGGGAAGCGGACTTAACGCCGCGCAATGGGATGAATTCCTGCTTGTCTACAAGGGCGACGTCGACCGAGCGTTGTCAGGCTACATCGCTTGGGTCGACCAAGAGGTCGCACAAATCAATGGTGTGCCCCCGCTGCAGAGCGACCCAAACGTTCCGCTGATTTCCGATGGAAAAGACCTCACGAAGGTCAAGCTCGCAACGATTAAGGCTGAGATGGCGCGCCTCGAACAGCTTATCAGCGCGGACGCGATCATTCGTGGTCAATATACTGCGCTCTCCTCGCGTATTGCTCAAGAGGGCAACGCTCTCAAAATTCTTGAAATACGTCTGGCGGATGCCCAAGGAGCAGCGGCGCGCCGACGGGCCCTCCAAACCGAGCGCGAGGCCTCTTACGGCCGACTGTTCGACGCAATCATTAGCGAACAGAACGTGCTGGTAGCTTTGTACGCGCCACTGATGGCGCGGCTTGCCAATTCATCGGGAACGTTGCGCAAGCTTAGCTTTTCCGTTTCACGCGTTGCCGATACGAATACATGGGCCGAGGTCGCCGAAGAAAAACTCATAGATTGTCGTAGGAGTGGGCCCTTTTATGGGCGCGGTTCGCTGGCTGCGCGTGCGAACTCTGAGCTGAAGCCGTCTTGGGAGACCGGGAGTGCGGTTGATATTCAGGTGGCGATGACTAATTTCATTTCCAAGTATTGGAAAAACCTACTCAAGCACGCACCGTATGTCCCCACACAGAAGCTCGAATTCCGCGCCTGGTTAAAGCAGTTTGCGCAGTGGTTGTTCAGCACAGATCACATCACTGTTCGATATGAGATCGCCTACGATGGCGTCGATATTCGCAAGCTGTCGCCAGGTACGCGGGGCATAGTATTGCTACTGCTATACCTTGCGCTCGATGATGCCGACGATCGTCCGTTGATAATCGATCAGCCAGAAGAAAATTTGGATCCTAAATCTGTGTTTGACGAGCTTGTTTCGTTGTTCATCGCGGCCAAGACCAAACGCCAAGTGATAATGGTCACTCACAACGCCAATCTGGTGGTAAACACGGACGCAGATCAGATCATCATTGCCGATGCGGGCTCTCACCCGGCCGGAGGTCTGCCTCCAATTACCTATGTTGCTGGTGGCTTGGAAGAGGACGATATTCGCAAGGGGGTGTGCGATATTCTCGAGGGTGGCGAGGAGGCATTCCGCGAGCGTGCGCGGCGACTTCGGGTGCGGCTCGAACGATAGGGGGTTGGCCCACCCCGAGTCGCCAATCCCGGGTGATTAGGGTCGGACGCACAGGCGAGTTGCGTCGGTCCGTCCGCTGCCGGCGAGTTGCATGGGTCCTTCGTGCGGAGTCGCCCGCTTCGCGTGCGACTCCGCTTCCTCAGGATGACAGCGAAGATCAACGTCAACGTCAACGGCGACTGACGGGAGTGTCCGTCCACACTGGCGTCGCTGCGCTCCGCCGAACAGCCGAGGCGGCTGTTCCCACATGATTCTTCCCACATGGTTTGCGCCCGTTTTGGCCTTGGTCCCGTAACCCCATTTTCCGGTTACCTTCGGTCAAGAGCCGTGGGCACGTTTACCCCCTGTCCTTTCTCACTTAATGTGAAAACTCCAATCCCGGTCCGCTCCCTCGGCCGGGTCCCCATGGAGTTAAATGCATGGCTGCGCTTCAACGCAATTTTCAGCTCGGACTTTTGCCGGAACGCAAGATTGACAGGCGCGCGTTGGCGGCCAGCTACGGCTTCGTGGTGCTGGCCACTCTGCTGCTGGTGAATCTTGGAATCATATTTCCGGACAGGCTTCAGCTCAAGGCGTATCGGGTCACGGAATTGATTCCG
Organism: uncultured Acidobacteriaceae bacterium; assembly: GCA_963781635.1. Classification (GTDB taxonomy): domain Bacteria; phylum Acidobacteriota; class Terriglobia; order Terriglobales; family Acidobacteriaceae; genus Sulfotelmatobacter. The sequence goes on along the minus strand of CAWAFZ010000002.1, from coordinate 338,506 downwards.
CTCCCGGCCATGAAGCCGGAGCCCGCGCCGGTGAAGGTCAAAGTCAAGCCCGTGAAGGTAAAGCTGCTTCCGCCTGCGCCAGTATTCGAACGTCCGAAATTAGTCGTTCCTCATGAAGTCCATCGAGTTGCACCGGAGCCGATAGAGCCACCCAAGGTGGTAGTGAACCAATTCAGGGCACCGGAAATCAAGATGGCGAGCGCAGCTCGTCCGCAACTGGTGCACACCGGAGATTTCGGGGGTAGCTCGGTTGCGCCGACGGTCAACGCGGCCGTGGAAAAAGTTCAGACCGGAGGATTCGGCGATCCCAATGGGCTCAAGGGTACCGGCAAGCAGGGTGCCAAACTTTATGCGGCGCAGGCTGGCGGATTTGATATGCCGGTTGGTCCGGGACAAGGCAACGGTTCCGGCGGCGCGAAGGGAATCAAAGGCACGGTCGCCAGCGCGGACTTCGGTAACGGCATCGCGACGGGCAGCAAAGGCGATGGCCGCGGCGCAGGCGTTTCGACTGGAGGATTCGGGTCCGAGCAAGTGGTGCACGCCGGACCCAAGATTGCGCAGGAATCGGGACCGGCAACGATTCCTGTGGAGATCACTTTTAAACCGCAGCCGGTTTACACGGACGAGGCGCGCAGTCTCAAGTTGGAAGGCGAGGTTCTGCTCGAGGTGATGTTTAGCGCCAACGGAACTTTGCATGTAAACCGGGTGGTTCGTGGACTGGGTCATGGGCTGGACGAGGCTGCGATTGCCGCTGCCAACAAGATGCGCTTCAAACCGGCGCTGCGGATCGGACAGCCAGTGGATTCGACAGCGGTCGTGCATGTGTTGTTTCAGCTCGCGTATTAGTTGTTCTCAAGTTTGAGAAGTGGATTTAAAGAAACGTGCAAGTGAAAGAGAAATTGGAGAGAAGAGTTATGCGCACTTGGAAAGGGATGTTCGCAGCCGCACTGATGATCTCGCTGAGCGCCGCCGCGCAGCAGTCTTCGAATTCGCAAAACCCCGCGCCACCGGCCCAAGTCGCCGCTACGCAGTCGGCGCCCCCAGCGGCGTCCGAGGCTACGGCGGGTACTGCGCCGTTGCCCATGCCTTCGGCGCTGCCTCAGCCCACGACCATGGATCAGGTGGTGGATCGTTTCATCGAGCGCGAGCATGGCCTGATGAAGGCGCTTTCCACACGCACCCCTGTGGTCGAAACGTATCTGCAGAACTTGAGCGCCGATCCGCAGCTCGGGCCAGTGCCGAGCGAAGATCATTATTTTCTCGGCCGCATGGACATGGGCGAAACGGTCGACCGCAAAGATTATTTGAAAGAGCAGAACGTGGGCATGGAAACGCGCCTGATGGGAGGCTTCCACAAACTTTTCAAGGTGCAATACCAGCCCATGGGATTTTCGTGGATGGTCTACGCCGACCGCACCGACTTTGACCGCGAGCACTACGAATTCAAGTACATCCATCGCGAATTTCTCGGCGACATTCGCTGCCTGATGTTCGACGTCACACCCAAGAAAAATGCCGGTAAGGGACGCTTCATGGGCCGCGTCTGGGTGGAAGATCAGGACTACAACATCGTTCGGTTGAATGGAACTTATGTTCCGGCCCCGAAGAATTCGTTCTTCTTCCACATGGATAGCTGGCGTTTGAACCTGATTCCGGGTTACTGGGTTCCGGCTTACATTTACAGCGAAGAAGGCGACTTCAGCGCCGGTGTAAAAAATAAAATCGCGTTCAAGGCACAGACGAAAATCTGGGGCTACGACCTCAAGAAAAACGATAAGGACGATGAACTCACCCAGATTCGAGTGGACAGCGTGAAAGATGAAAGCCCGACACAGCAGGACGCGTCTCCGCTGCAGGCCGAGAGGCAATGGCAGCAGCAGGCGGAAGACAACGTAGTCGAGCGCCTGACGCGCGCGGGCTTACTTGCCCCCGAAGGCGATGTGGACCGCATTCTGCAGACTGTGGTCAACAATCTGGAAGTTACCAACAATATTGATCTGCCGCGCCCGGTACGCACGCGCGTGCTGCTCACGGCGCCTCTCGAAACTTTCAGCGTCGGCAACACGATCGTGATCAGCCGCGGCTTGATCGACGTGCTTCCTGACGAAGCCAGCCTTGCCGCCGTGCTCTCACACGAACTGGCGCACATCGTGCTCGGACATAACCTGGGCAGCAAGTATGCCTTCAACGATCGCATGCTGTTCTCTGACGATTCGACTTACAACAATTTGGGCTTCAAGCACATTCCGGAGGAAGAAACCGCAGCTGACAAGAAGGCTGTGGAGTTGCTGAAGAACTCACCCTACGCGCAGAAGCTCGACAGCGTCGGATTGTTCCTGAAGGCGCTGCAGGCTCGCGCCCCCCAACTCAACGCGCTTCTGACCACACACCTGGGCAATCCTCTGTCTGAGGGCGCAGCCGTCACACGGTTGTCAGCGCTTTCCACGCAAGGTCCGGCGCTCGACAACACAAAGCTCGATCAGGTGGCAGCGCTGCCGCTCGGTGGACGTATCAAGGTTAATCCGTGGGATGACAAGGCCGAAATGGTGAAGACAGCTCCGGTCGCGATCACTTCGGCACGCGACAAGATGCCGTTTGAAGTTACGCCGTTCTATCCGCGGTTGATGCGTTACGGGACCTCGACTACGCCGAGCGCGGCTCCCGCTACAGCGGCTGCGAACACCGCTCCGAGCAACTAAGTCCGCTCGAATCAAATCGCGATAACAAGTTGCAATAAGACGCAGGCCGGGAATCCGGAATCACCTTCCGGGATACCCGGCCTTCGTTTTTTTCTTGGAGATCCTTCGTGGCCTTCAGGAAAACTCTCGCCATAGGCCAGCCTTCAGCGCTATTGGAAGTCGATGGCGATTGCTCGACAGTGTCGCGTCGGAGCTTCGATACTCCATCGGCGAAAGGTGATATGAGACAATTTCCGGCGGACAACCTCTGACCAGGAGGTCCTAACTTTGGTCCGCAGGATGGAATCATGACTCGGGTCAACATCTTGGTCATGGTGCTGCTGTACGCCCGTATCGTCTCGGCAGCCGAGAAGTCGAACTTCACATTCTCCGTGGCTTACGGTCCGCATGCGGTGGGCTTTCGGGCGGTGCATCATTACGACTACACGCGCTCCTACAAACGCGTTGACGCAGAGGGCAATGTGATCGCGGGAGAGCGGGCTCGCCCCATTCAAACGCTAATCTGGTATCCCGCGCAGGCTGTCGCCGGCACCAAGCCGATGCTCTTCGGCCGCTATCTCGATCTAATGACGACCGAGGACGACTTCACGCCCCTGACCACGCAAGAGCGTGCCGTCAAGCTGAAAGCTCTGCTGGAGGCGAACTACATCGCCAAAAACTTCGAGCGCGAACGCGTTCAGTTGATCAAAGCCGTCGAAGATGCGCACCCGCAGACCGGGTCTTTTCCTGTGGTCATCTACGCACCCAGCCTGAGCGGCTCAGCGTTTGAGAACGCGGACCTTTGTGAGTACCTAGCCAGTTACGGCTTCGTCGTGCTTTCCAGCCCCAGCCTCGGCCTACATTCGCGCAGCATGACATGGGATCTGGAGGGTATTGAGGCCCAGGTAGGCGATATCGAGTTCCTGGTGGGCTACGGGCGCGGGATCCCGCAGGCCGACCCGGCGCATATCGCAGTCGCGGGCTGGAGTTGGGGCGGCATGACCAATGTCTTCGCTGCTCTGCGGGACTCGCGTATCCAGGCGCTGGTGAGCCTAGACGGGGCGCTTCGTTATCAGCCAGCACGGATGAAGGAGGGCGAAAGCGTCGGCCTTATCGATGCCAACAAACTAACCGCGCCCCTGCTCTATATTTCCTCTCAGCCTTACACGCTGGAAGAGCTGAACCAGCTCAACAGCACGCTTAAGATCGACAATGCATACAACTTTCTCAACGAGCTAAAGTACAACGATACCTACTTAATGCAGAGTTCGGAGATGATCCACTCCGGCTTTTCCTCGCTCTTCATCCGCTTTCGCGAGGACCAGTACTTCACCGACTACAGAGCGGCGGAGTTCAGCGAGAACTATAGTTGGATGGCGAGATATGTGCTCCAATTCCTACAAGGGTACCTGAACAACGACGCAGCCGCCCGCCAGTTCCTGAAGAATGATCCAGAAAGAAATTCTGTTCCGCCGCACCTGTTCAAAATGGATGTGAGGGAGGCATTGCATCCAGCCGCGAACATCCCGGACTTTGCCCGCGAACTGGCGACGCAGGGCTTTGATAACGCGACGGAAATTTATCAGCGGGCGAAGAAGAGCGATCCAAACTTCAAACTCCCTGAACATGATCTCAACAGTTGGGGCTACGAGCTCCTGGGGTCAGGCAAGGCAAGCAAAGCAATTGCCGTCTTCCATCTTAATGCGGCCATGCATCCTGAGAGTGCGAACACCTACGACAGCCTGGCTGAGGCGCAGGAGGCGGCAGGAGACAAGCAGGAGGCAATCGTCAACTATCACAAGTCGCTGTCACTGAACGATCAGAATCAGCACGCTCTTGCGCGATTGAAGGAGCTTGAGGCCGGCAAGACGCAATAAAAAGCATCAAGCGCCGGATTTTCTATCGAACCGAAAAACTATTTAATCGCTACTTCACTCCCAACCCGTCGTTCTCGTGATAGTTCGGATATGCCGGACGCTGATATTGCGGCAGCGGATGCTCCTTCAATTGCTGCATCACCACTTCAATCGCTTTGTCTAGTTGCGCATCGTGTCCGTTGCGATAAATGGCTGGATCGAGATCGACTTCGATATCGGGAGCGATTCCGTGATTCTCGACCTCCCACTCGCCGTTCAGGCCGTAGAGAGCGGCTCGCGGCGCGGTAACGTGACCGCCGTCGATCAGTTCGGGATAGCCTCCAATTCCAACGAGCCCACCCCAGGTTTTCTTGCCGATGAGCGGCCCTAGCCCGGCTTTGCGGAAATACCAGGGCAGCGCGTCGCCGCCGGAGCCTGACATTTCGTTGATGAGCATGACCTTCGGTCCGTAGATCGCCTCTGATGGACTCGACCAATCGTGGCCTTCGCGCGAAACCACCTTGCTCATCATCGGACGTCGCAAAAGGTCGATAATGTAATCGGCAAGCTGGCCGCCTTCGTTGAAGCGCTCGTCGATGATCACCGCTTCTTTGCCCACTTGCGAGAAGAAGTAACGGTTGAAGCTGATGAAGCCTGCGCCGCCGGTATTAGGCACATAGACGTAGGCGACGCGGCCGCTGGTAGCCTTCTCGACGGTTCTTCGATTACCTTCAACCCAATCGAGGAAACGCAATCTCTCTTCGCTCTCGACGGGAGCCACCGTGACCTCGCGCGAATCCTTGCCATCAGGGTTGGGGCCGATCTTCAGCACCACCTGCTTGCCCGCAGTTTCTTCGAAAAAGCTGTAGAGGTTATCTTGCGCATGCAGTTCGCGGCCGTTCACCGCGAGAATGTAGTCGCCCACCTTCGCGTTTACGCCGGGTTGTGTAAGAGGCGCCTCTAGCCCGGGATTCCAATTTTCTCCGTTGAGTACTTTCGCAAGGCGATAGCGACCATTTGCCAGGCTGTAGTCAGCGCCCAGCAGCCCGCCCTTCACTTTCTTAATCTCTGGCTTTTCGCCTCCCCCTACGAACATGTGTCCGACTGTCATCTCGCCGAGGCACTCTTGAAACAAGTAAATGAGTTCTTCGCGCGAGGCGATGCCGTCGAGATAGGGCTCATACTTTTTCTTAATCTTGTCGAGATCGAGGCCGTGATAGTGCGGATCATAGAAAAAGTCGCGCTCGATGCGCCAGGTCTCGTTGTAGATCTGTTTCCACACGGCGCGCGGCTCGACATAAACTTCCCAGGCATCGAGCTTCAGCGGCCCGAGGCCGGGCTTAGGCGGGGCACCCGGATTGGGCGCGCCGGGCGCTTCTTCGGCGGAAGCGGTGGTCCAAGACTCTCCTTTGCGGTAAAGAATTTTTTCGCCGTCGAAAGAGACCGTGAAGTCGTTGGCTTCTTCAATCCACTTGTCGACCTTGCGCTTGCTCAGATCAAACTTCTGAATGACGAGCGGCGGATTTTCCTGGTCCGCCTCGGTTATGACCATGGGGCCTTCGGCTAAGAACAGAATCCCAGATTTTCCCGCCAGCAGGTTCGTGTAATTCTTCCCGGGAATCGGCAAGCCCAGAATTCGCTGGCTGATTCCTTCGAGATCGATCTTGACGACGACAGGCTCCTCTTTTTTATCTTTCTCATCTTTGCCTTTGTCCTTGTTTTTGTCAGCGCTAGCCTCTTTGTCGTGGGATGAAGACTTGTCGAAGGCTTTGCCTGTGTCTTTGTTTTTATCTTTGTCCTTATCCTTATCGGCAGCTTTGTTCTTTTCGGCGTCTCCGGGTTTCTCCTCGTCGCTTTCCGGCGCTAATGGCGAAGGCAAGTCTTTGCTCAAAACTGCGACATAGACACTGCGTGAAATAGGGTGCTCATCGCTTGACATGTCAAGCCCGGCGGCGGAAAGAGCGGTGTCGGTGGAAGCGGTGAAATAAAGATATTTTCCGTTCTTATCCCAGGCGGGATACTGCGCGTCGCTCATACCATCGGTAATCTGCGAAGTCTTGCCTTGATCGATCGAGTAGACGAAAACGGCGTGCAATCCGCTGGGCAGTTGACGGGTGTAGGCAATCCATTTGCTGTCCGGAGCCCAGGTTTGGCTGAGTTGCGTCGCAGCAAAGCCTCCGAAGTAATCGGTATCGATCAGCCTCGGCTTCGCATTATCGAGATCCAGATACCACAAGTTCAAACGCTTGTCGGTATAGGCAATCTTTTTGCTGTCGGGCGACCACGTCGGCGTGTAGAAAAACGATGGAGGGTTACCGAGGTTGATGTGGCGCACCTCGCCTAAACCATTCTGATCGCGAATGCACAGCTCATATTCGCCGCGCTCATCGGAGAAGTAAGCGATCGACTTTCCACCTGGCGACCAGGCCGGATCTCGATCGGCAACTGCTGGGCTGCGCGTGAGATTGCGAATATCCCCCTTGTCGGTGGGCACTGTGAAAATTTCTCCCCACACCTCGAACACGGCGCGCGCACCGGTGGGTGAAATACCGAAGTTCTGAATGCGTTTGGCTTCAACCTTGGCGAAGTGCGGGCGCACCGCCTCCAAGTCGCCGCTCACATGGATGGAAATATTCTTGGCTTGCCTCGTCTTGGGATCGTAAAGCTTGATGGCACCGAATTGCTCGATCACGATGACGTCGGGCCCGGCTGAGGCTGTCTTGAAGTCGAGGCCGTCGCTGTGCAGAGCTTCCGTGACTTGTTTGCTGTTGATGTCGTAAGCGAAGAGGCTCACGGGGCCGTTGCGGTCGGAGAGAAAATAAATCGTGTCGCCCACCCACACGGGATAGTGATCGTTCGAATTGTCGCGGGGAACTTTGGTCACGCTGGAATCTTTGAGATCGGCGATCCACACTGGAGTGGTCTGCCCGCCATGATAGCGCTTCCAGGCCTGCTGCCATTGCGGATGCGGCACGTACGCGAGATGCGTGCCATCGGGCGAATACGAGGATTCCTCGGCAATGGGAAGAGGCAGCTTGGTGGGAAATCCGCCCTCCACGGGCACGGTGTAGAGTTGATCCTCGATATGGCGAAAGCTGCTACCCCAGGATGCGAATAAAATGTTCTTGCCGTCGGGAGTCCAGCCCAGGACTTCTTCGTCTGCAGGATGGAATGTCAATCGCTTCGGCACGCCACCGGAAGCCGCGACCACGTAGACGTCCCGGTTCCCGTCATACTCTCCAGTGAAAGCGATCATCGTACCGTCGGGAGAAAACCTGGGCTCGGTTTCCTCTCCGACGCCGGCAGTGAGGCGGTGAGCTTCGCCGCCATCGCGGCTGACGCTCCACAGATCGCCGGCATAGTTAAAAACAATTTGCGTTTTGCTTACCGTGGGAAAACGCAGGAGCAGTGACGGATCAGCTTGTGCCGTGGAGCTTTGGGGGAAGAAGAAAAATGATACGAAGAGAAGCAAACAAGCGGAAGCGGCTGCCCGGGCGAACATCCGCCGAAGCGATTGGGACATGCTGGTCTCCTGGAGACGATTGCGAGTGACTGGAAATCTTAGTGTGCTGTTGGCAGGCCGGTCAACCTGCTACCGTCGCCGCGCGCTACTCAGGCTTCGATTTACTCTTCCCCGGCAGGGCTGCCGGGTTCTCGTGCGTGCGCTCACGGAAGGTTCCCGGCATGCCTGCGGCCAGCTTTACGCTCGCTTCACCAAACTTGTCGCGCAGGCGGTCGGCTGCGGCCAGCGCGGCTTTCCAGCGCTGTTGGCGTCTGCCTTCGAGTAAGCTCATTTGATCGGCCGGGGATTCGAACGATGACGCTTGCACTCCCAGCAGCCGGACCTGTATCCCCTGTCTCCAATTCTTGCGAAACAGCACGCGAATCTGCTCGAAGATTTCGCCATCGAGCTGAGTTGGAACCGGCAGCGTGTGCGCGCGCGTAATCGTCGTGAAATCTTTGTAGCGCAGTTTGAGTTGCAGGGTGCGTGCGTGCAGATTCGCTTCGCGCAAGCGGCGCGCCACCATCTCGGAGAGCCGCATCAGCGTGGCTTCCAGTTGATTCACGTCGGCGGTGTCTTCGTTGTAAGTGTGCTCGTGGCTGATGGATTTTGCAGAAGTCTCGGCGCCAACTTCGGAGTCGAACCAGCCACCGGCATCTTCTCCGCGCGCTTTCCCGGCCAGCGCCAGCCCCCACTTGCCGAAGCGCTGTTCCAGTTCGGACTCTTCCAGGCGGGCCAAATCTTCGACCTTCTTGATGCCGAGCGCGTTCAGATGGCTCTCCATCACTTTGCCGACGCCGGGAATTTCGCGCACGTCGAGCGGCGCAAGGAATTTCGCTTCTTCTCCCGGGACGATCCATAGCACCCCGTTGGGCTTGGCTTGCGCGGATGAAACCTTCGCGATCAGGCGCGACGAACCTATGCCGATGGAACAATTCAATTGGGTTTCGTCCTTCATTTCGAGATGCAGCTTATGCGCGGCCTGTAGCGGAGGACCGAGTAATCTCGCCGTGCCAGTCATGTCGAGATAGGCTTCGTCGATCGAAGCCATCTCGACTTTCGGAGAAAATGAAGTCAGACACTTTGTAAACTTTTTCCGAGCATTCTCGGTAGCGCTCGGGATGTCCATCGACAAAAATGGCCTGCGGACAAAGCTTGGCCGCGGCGCGCAGCGGCATGGCGGAATGCACTCCGAACTTGCGCGCCGCATACGATGCCGCCGAGACCACGCCGCGCTCGTGGCGCTGTCCGCCCACGACGACCGGCTTGCCTAGCAGCGAAGGATCGTACAACTCTTCCACCGACACGAAGAAGGCGTCCATATCGACGTGGAAAATGGTGCGGGCGAAAGCCGGGATGTGCGGTGCCGCGGCCACAGTAGGAGAATTCTAGCAGCCGCGGCCGTTGTAGCACCGCCGCCCTCGGCGGACGTGAGGCCCGCCGCACCGAGGGCGAGGTCGCCCCTTCGGCAAGCTCAGGGCAGGCCCTCGGGACGGCCGGCAATGATGCCGGCGCTACTGTGCGCGCTTTGCTTCTGCCGCGCGAAGGTACTCCTCAACTTTCGACTTGCCTTCGTGATCTGCCCATTCGGCGGGCGTAGCGTGCCAGAGAACATCCTTCATATCCAGCTTTGCCCCGCGTCCGACTAAGAGTTTGACCAGATCCTCGTAGCCCGCGCCGGCAGCTTGATGCAGAGGCGTCGCGTGGGAGTGACCGCCAATCGGGTTATAGCGGTTCGGGTCTTCGCCCGCGTCGAGCAGCGAGCGAACGATTTCGATGTGACCAAACTGTGCCGCTAGGGCCAGCGCCAGATGGCGGTCATCGACTCCAGCCGCCGGAAGCAGCCGGCGGAAATCCTCGACGCGCCCTAGAGCGGCCGCCACCGGCAGATCAATGCGCGCCCCGCGCCTGATCAAAGCGTGGAGCGCTTCCCGTTCGCCGTGCAGTACCGTTGCGTGAGTGGCGCTGTTGGGATCCGCTCCGTAATCGCAGAGTAGATCGATCAACGCGATTTGCAACCCGCATTCCCGGGGCACACTGCCGGTCGTCACCAGCATAAGCGTCTCGTTCAGTGCGGATTTCTCCGGGCCAGCATCGAGAATGACCTTGGCAATCTCGACAATGTTCTTCGGCAGCTTGGCGTGCCTGCGTGGATTTCCGGCCACGAACTCCAACAAAGTTGGATTGTGAAAGTAGTTCCAGCCTTCGAAAACCACGCGTTGATGCACCAGCTTCGGATGCTGCTTCACGTATTCATGCAGACCTGCTGCATCACCAGCATCCAGGAGATCGACGCCGCGACGAAACGTGGCGTCTTCGATCCGCTCATGGTGCGGCAGATTCAGCTGACCAGTGAGCGTGGCCTTTTCGATGTGCTTCTTCAGTCTCGGCCAGCTTTGAAATCCAGCCTCACGCGCGATGGTGAGTTGCGCGTCACTGAGCTTGAGTGGGCGCCGAAGATTTCTGCGTCGGTGGCGCGGGTGAAACGCGGATGAAATTCCCTGATGCGCTGCGCCGCTGCGCGATCTCCGGCGGCACGCGCCTTCAACAAGTCTTTGGCTTGATGCTTGAGATGATCGAGGTTGGGATGCGACGGGAGGCGTCTTACCGGCATGACGAACTTCCTTTCGTAGGCCCGAGGTCCGCACTTACGGGCAGAAAGTAAGTTCGTAAAGCTGAATTGTAACGAGCAGGTGGACTTCTGTCCTTTCCGCGGACCGGATGCGCCCTTCGCGCAGAAGAGATCTTATCACGAGAAATTCAAACAATTCGCTCGTTTTTCAAACCTGTCATCCCGAGCGAAGCGAGGGACCTTGGTTTCGGCGTGCAGTATTTTGCCAGCAAGAACCAAGGTCCCTCGCTTTGCTCGGGATGACAATCCGCAAATATCTTATGCTCGCGACGCGGCCAAGCCGGTGGTTTGCTCCGTCACCGGCGCGGCGTTCCTGATCGGCCGCGCGCGCTCGTAGACTTTGCCGTACTCGCGCGCCGAGGCGTTCCACGAAAAGTCTTTGCCCATGCCGTTGCGCATGAGTACCTGCCACGAGGTCTGATCGCGGTAAGCCTGCAGCGCCTGTTTGATAGTGAGCAGCAAAGCTTCGCCGTTGTACTCGGTGAACTTGAAGCCGGTACCCTTGCCGGAGCGCGCGTCCCAAGGCTCGATGGTATCGTCGAGTCCGCCGGTGGCGCGAACGATGGGCACGGTTCCATATTTCAAACTGTAGATCTGATTCAAGCCGCAGGGTTCGTATCGCGATGGCATCAGAAACATATCAGCGCCAGCTTCAATCTTGTGGGCGAGGGCGTTGTCGTAAGCCACCTTGATTGCAATTTTGTTGGGGAACTGCTTGTTGAGCCGAGCGAACATCTCCTCATAAACTTTGTCGCCAGAGCCGAGTACAACCACAATCATTTCTTCACGCGCCAGTCGGTCCATGATCTGCGAGATCAGGTCGAAGCCTTTCTGCGCGGCGAAGCGCGAGACAATACCGATGACCGGCAGCTTGTGGTCGGCATTGGTCACACCGAAGGCTGCGAGAAGATCCTGCTTGCACTTTGTTTTCCCGGACAGATCCTGCGGCGAATATTTCGCCACAATAAACCTATCAGCCTGCGGACTCCACTCGTCGTAGTCGACGCCATTCAATATACCGGTCACAGTGGCGGCGCGGTCGCGCAGCACGCCCTCCAGCCCAAAACCGTATTCGGCGGTTTGAATCTCCTGGCTGTATTTTCGGCTCACGGTGGTGACGTAATCGGAATAGGCGAGCGCGCCTTTCAGAAAATTTACCTGACCGAAGAATTCCATCTTCGACATGGTGAAAAGATCCCACGGCAGCATGAGCAGGGGCAGAACTTCCGGCGGAAACAGCCCCTGATAACCCATGTTGTGAATCGTGAAGACGATACCCACGTCGCGAAAGGCGGGATCCTCCGCATAGATCGTGCGCAGCAGCACGGGAATGAGAGCGGATTGCCAATCATGGCAATGGAAGATGTGCGGGACGCCTAGAATCTTGGTGGATTCCAGCACTGCGCGGGAGAAAAGCGCGAAGCGCTCGGCGTTGTCGGGATAATCTCCGGCCGGAGTGCCGTAGAGCGCATCGCGATCGAAGAACTCGGGATACTCGACGAAATAAAACCGTACCCCGGATTGCGTGCCGCCCGTGATTACGGAAGCGAAGCGATATTTATCGTCGAAGGGAATGGTGATGCTGCGCACCACGGTGGCCGCGTCGGCAATCTTGGTTTGCCGATAACGCGGCAGATAGACGCTCACCTGATGCCCAAGCGCAGCCAGGGCGCGGGGCAAGGCGCCGACTACGTCGGCGAGACCTCCGGTCTTCGAGAACGGAACCCCTTCCGAAGCCGCAAATACGATATGCATGAATCCTCCCAGACAAGACCCGCTTTGCGGGCGCACGTTATGATGGAATAGTATGGCGGGACCGAAGCTCCCGCGCGCAATCGATGCGGGCCCATTTTTCAGTCTATAGCCCGAGGAAAAGAGGGTCAACGTGCCCAAGGTGGTTTCCACGCGCCGCCCCCAACATAAACCCAAACTGGGCCAACATTTTCTGGCCAGCGACAGTTATGCGCTGCAAATAGCCGATGCTCTCGGCGACGTGGCGCAGAACACCGTGCTCGAAATCGGCCCGGGGCGCGGCATGCTGACTTCGCTGCTGGCCAAGCGCGCCCGCCGACTCATCGCGGTGGAACTCGACCGCGTGCTGGCCGCGCAGCTGCGGCTGCGCTTTGGCATGTTCCCTAACGTCGAAGTGATCGAAGCCGACATTCTTTCCGTTGATTTCGATTCTTTGTTTGGTCCCAAGCCCGGGTTGCGGCGGCCCGGCATCGAATTCCGACCGGAGCCGGTGAGCGTGATCGGCAATCTCCCTTACTACATCACTTCTGACATTCTGCTGCGGCTGTTCGATTATTCCAAATATTTCGAGACCTTGGTGATCCTGGTGCAGCGCGAAGTGGCTGACCGCATCGCGGCCGAGCCCGGAAGCCGCGACTACGGCCTGCTTTCAGCGACGGCGCAACTCTACGCGCGCGTGGAAAAGCTGTTCACCTTGCCGCCCGGGGCGTTCGCTCCTCCGCCCAAAGTGCACTCGACTGTTTTGCGATTAACGATGAGTCCGCGACAGCAGGAACTTGGGATCGCGGTCGATGGCCGCGGCGATAGGCAGAACGGCGACGGCTTTATTGAGTTTCTGAAGCGCTCCTTTGCTCAGAAGCGCAAAACTCTGTGGAACAATTTGAAATCGAATTACGACGAGGCCCGGTTGCGCGCAGCCCTGGCTGAAGCGCGGGTAAAACCTGCGGCGCGGGCCGAGACTTTGAGCCTGGAACAGAGCGCGGCGATTTATCGGGCTTTGCATTTGAACCATGATGGTTCATAGTCTGGCGAAGCACTCAGAACTGGCGTAGTATTTTGTGTTCCCTCTTCGCTAGGGAGGAAATTTGTGGCCGCGACTGCAGTTCGCCATCCCGCCGTCGCCGGACGATTCTATCCGCTTGACCCCGAGGAGTTGCGTCAAGATCTGAGCAGTTATCTCGCCCAAACTCCAAATCAGAAGCCGGTTCACGCGCTTGGTTGCGTCGTGCCCCACGCGGGATATATGTATTCCGGTCAGGTGGCGGGCGCAGTTTTTTCTACGTTGGAAATTCCACAGCTCTGCCTCGTGCTCTGCCCTAACCACACCGGCATGGGACGACCGCTGGCCATCGTCTCTGAAGGCGCGTGGAAGACGCCACTGGGCGATGTGCCGATCGACAGCGCCTTCGCTACTTCGCTGAAGGCACACTGCTCACTTCTGCAGGAGGATTCGGCCGCTCATCGCAGTGAGCATGCCATTGAAGTGGAGTTGCCCTTTCTGCAGGTGCTGCAGCCCCGGCTTAGCTTCATTCCCCTCGCACTCGGCACGGGCCACTTCGAAATTCTGGCGCAGCTTGGAGAAGCGATCGCGACCGCGATCACGGAACAGAAAAGTCCCGTTCTGATCGTCGCATCAAGCGACATGAACCACTATGAGTCCGACGCGATCACCCGCGTTAAGGATCAGAGCGCGATCGAAGCGATTCTGGCTCTTGACGCTCGCGCTCTGTATGACATCGTGACGACCCAGCACATCAGCATGTGCGGCTTCGGTCCCACGGTCGCAATGCTGACTGCGGCTTGCAAGCTGGGAGCGACTTCGGCGGAGTTAGTGAAGTACGCGACCTCCGGTGACATCTCGGGCGATCGCAACATGGTTGTGGGGTACGCAGGCGTTATCGTTCGATGAGTAATCAGACCTTCTATTTGTGGCCGCCGGCTCCTGCGGGAGCATGGCCCGACGGCGCCGAACTCAGGTGCCCAGTTGGCGCTGCCATCGGCGCGGGGACGAAGCGTGCCGGTTGTTGCGAACTAGCCGCAAATTGCGGCGCTGCCGGCAGGTACACGGAACCGGTTTTTGATTTGGCCACCTCGCTGCTCACGTGACGCAGTCCGCCGTAGGCGCCGCGCGGAACTCCCAGCCCAGCCGATCCGCTACTCACGAGCATGCGCGATACCGGCGCTGTCGGGGAAGCCGGACCGCCCTTTCCCACAATCACTGTGGTCAATGTATTTGCAGGCATTATCGGCGGTTGGAAGTTCGGAGCAGCTCCGACATAGTGAATTCCTGGTCGCCACACCGTGCCGGTTCCGGGTTGCCAGCCCCAGCCGTAATTCGGAACGTACGTCCAATTGCCGTAGTAGTAAGGCATCCAACCCCACGGGTACGCCGACGCCCATGTGTAACCCATGCCCGGATACCAAGCCCAGGCGCCATCCATATAGGGATTCCACCCCGCGCTGGCAAAGTATGGCTGCCACATCGAACCGTAACCGGGCAGGTTGCTATAAGAGCCGTAATAGCTTAGATCGCTGGCCCCATAGCCGATCGGTGTCGCATTGTTTTTGGCGTATTGGTCGTGATACTCGACTGACTGCTTATCCCACTCGTCGTAGGTATCGGGCGTGAAGTTTTTTGCTTTCGTGGATTTATCGCCATCGTTTGCATCAAAGGCGACCAGCTTTTTCTTTTCCACCTTCACGGTTTCGGACGATCCCGCGACCTCGAGATCATTCTTAAAGCTGACAACTTCAGCCCGACTGGAAGAACTAGCCACACGGAAGTGCGCCGCATGGGTAAGATCGATCTTCTCGCGGGAAAAATTCAAGTTAAATTCGTCGCCGGCTTTACCCAGCCAGTTCACGTACAGTCTGCCTGTCACCAATCCCAGCGTGGAGCGGCGTTGCCCCGCGTCGTTCGCTTCCAGCTTGCTGAACTCGACCGTCGTGTTGGGCGTGAGGCGGAGCGTGCTGCCGTCCTCGAATTCAACCTCGGCGCGACCATTGTCCTTGGTATGCAAGCGCGTCCCTTGGATGATGGGAAGATTGGCGAAGGCGCTCTCGTAACCCAAACCCGCATTTTTGTCGATCTGCACCGCGCCCTGAACATCGCTCAGGCGAACGATGCGGACCTGCGATTCAGCCGCGGCGGGCCGCGCGACGAACGCGGCCAGAAGGATCAACGAAAAACGTGGCTTGAACATAGCAGCCCCCGGGATTCTCCGCCTATTAGAACACGCGCCGGGCCGGAAATTACATCCAAGTTTTCCGGCGGTCACCTTTTGGCCGCGTCGGTGTCCTTCATCTGGATCAGATCTTTCGCGCGTGCCCGAACCATATTGATCACCGACGTGTCTTCCTCAATTTCGCGCAGTACTGGAGCTACGCTATCGATCTCGCTCAGTTCGCTGTTACGCGCCTGCGCCTCCATGCGCTTTAACTCGTCGTCGAGGGCGAGCTTTTGGTATTGATGGTAATAGGCCAGCCGCCGTCCATATTCCAGAGTGGCGGCTACGTTTTGAAACAGAGCGGTCAGGTGCTGCACAGCTAAGACGCTCGAATAGTTGTAGCGTGCAGTGTTGGAGAGTTGCCCATCCTGATAAGTCAAGGTTTTGCTGCCGGTGAAAGCGACGTTCTTGCCGGAGTCAATCTTGCCGGAAAAGTAATGCGCTTGTTTCGCCCAATCAAAGACGCGATCTCGGTTGCCCGCCGACATTTCGAATTCTGTCTTGTAGGACTGCTCTTCAGGGCTATCTTCAATCTTCACCTGGCACTCGTAAGAGGCGTGACCGGCAGAGTCAACTGCGATGGAGTAGTGGCTGGGATTGGACTCCGGAAAGTCGATGGTAAACGTAATCAAAGAGGAGGCGGACGCGGCGCTCTGGCTAACTGGCTGTTGTGCTTGCAGCGAAACCACCATGGCCATTACAAACACGTGTGTAACCATGGACAGAGAAGCTCGCAGTAGCAGAGGTCCAGTCATCACCGCGCAGCAACCCTCTGTTTATAAAGCGTTCCTGCGGTGTGCAGGTGGCAGATCGCGATGGCCAGCGCGTCGGAGGCATCCATGGGCTGCGGAGGCTCAGCCAGGCTCAACAAGCGCGTCACCATGTGTTGCACCTGCTGCTTCTCCGCTCGCCCGTAACCCACCACCGAGGATTTGATGGTCAGCGGCGAGTACTCGGCAACTTCCAGTCCCGCCGCAGCCGCAGCCAGCATCGCCACGCCGCGCACCTGCCCCAGTTGCAAGGCCGACTTCACGTTGAGGGCGTAGAAGATGCCTTCGATCGCGACCTCATCGGGACAATACTCGGCAATCAGTCCGCCCAATTCGCTAAAGATGCGCGAGAGCCGGCGCGGCAAGGGTTCGCGCGGCGAAAGCTTGATGGCGCCGCAACTCAGGCACACCAAGGCTCCTGCAGAACTCATCTCGACGACACCGTAACCGGTGTACGCCCCGCCGCAGTCAATTCCCAGAACGCGCATGTGAATGGAGTGTAGCGCGGAATGTGATTGAATCATAGAACGACGATTGTTCTAACCGATAGTTATTCTCGCTGACGGTCCATGTGCTTATGTGGGGACAGCCGCCTCGGCTGTCCAGTCGAGCGCAGTGGGACGTCCGGCCGATAGCTCAGCCGCGACTAGCAGCATTTCGGTCGGCGCACCTTAGCCTCTTCGAATTCCCGGCGGAACGCAGCATAAGCCTGGTTCGACGACCTAGCCCCGGAACGGTTGAGAAACCTCTCATACGCGGCCTCGTCAAAAATCTCCCGCAGTGCCGCGACGAAGACTTGCGCGATGGAAATAACTCGCTTCATCCTTCTTCCTCCACCAGCCGCGTTCTTACACACGGAGCTTCCCTCACCCGCGCCTCTCTGGTTCCGCGCAGTATCCCCAGCCACTGCCGTACAGACTCCAACAGCACAAGAGCGACCATCGACACCAGAATTCCAGTCACGGCAGCATCCAGCCGGTTGTTGAAGATGAGCCGCCCGGTCGCGCTGGTCGTGGGACCCGCGGCCAGGGCTTGCGCCTGCGCCAGAAATCCCACGCGCGGATTTGGGTCGAACACTTTGTGCCACGATGCGGTAAATGTCACCGCAACCAGCCAGGCTAAGGGTGCCAGAGTGATCGCCGCGTATTTTGCGCGGTGCGTCTTAATGATGATCGTCGTGGCCACGCACAGCGCCACAGTCGCGAGCAGTTGATTGGAAATGCCGAACAGCGGCCAGAGGGAATTAATTCCGCCCAGCGGATCCTTCACTCCTTGCCATAAGAAATATCCCCACAACGCAACGATCAGGGCGCTGGTGGCCAGAATCGACGGATACCAACTGGTGCGTCCCAAGGGACGATAAACGTGACCGAGGGCATCCTGCACCATGAAGCGCGCAACCCGCGTGCCGGCATCGAGCACCGTCAATATAAACAGTGCCTCGAACATGATGGCAAAGTGGTACCACAATGCCATCAAGCTCTCGCCGCCAAGGCTGCGCGAAAAAATATGCGCCATGCCCACGGCAAAGGCAGGTGCGCCTCCGGTGCGGTTGTAAAGGGTTTGCTCGCCCACGGCGTGCGCCAGCACCTGCATCTCCGCTGCGGTCACAGGAAATCCCCAACTTGAAATCGTTGCCGCTGCGGCCGCTGGTGCCTGCCCCACGATGCCTGCGGGACTATTGATCGCAAAATAAACTCCCGGCTGCATCACACAGGCGGCGATGATCGCCATGATGGCGACCGCCGATTCGCACATCATCGCGCCATAGCCGACCATGCGGGTCTCGGTCTCGCGCGCGATTAACTTGGGAGTGGTGCCGCTCGAAATCAAGGAATGAAAACCGCTGATCGCTCCGCAGGCAATAGTGATAAAGGCGAAAGGAAATATTTTTCCCGCAAATACCGGCCCGGTGCCGTCCACAAATCGAGTAAGCGCGGGCATGTGCAACGTGGGATGCAGCGCGACTATGCCCACGCCCAGCAAAGCGATCGTTCCCAGTTTGACAAAGGTGCTCAGATAATCACGCGGGGCCAGCAGTAGCCACACCGGCAGCGCCGACGCCAAGAAGCCATACACGATGATGAGAATCGCCAGCGTGGGCGCGCTGAAGGAGAACATTGGAGCGAGCGTTGCGCTCTGCGACACGTATTGCCCACCCCAGATTGCCGCCAGCACGAGAATGAATCCCAGCGCGGAAACCTCCATCACTTTTCCGGGACGAATGCGCCGCAGATACACGCCCATCAATAAAGCGATCGGCATGGTCATTGCAATCGTGAACGTGCCCCAGGGGCTGCCCTTCAGCGCATTCACTACAATCAGTGCGGCCACACCCAAAAGAATAATCAGAATGGCGATCACCGCCGCATAGGCTACGAATCCACCGATGATGCCGATTTCATCTTTGGCCATTTCAGTCAACGATTTGCCGTCGCGGCGCACCGAGAATAGGAGGATCACGAAATCCTGTACGCAACCAGCAAACACCGCACCGGCCAAGACCCACATAGTTCCCGGCAGATAACCAAACTGCGCCGCCAGCACCGGCCCCACCAACGGGCCCGGCCCGGCGATGGCCGCGAAGTGGTGGCCGAACACCACCCACTTGTTGGTTACAAGAAAGTCGCGGCCATTCTCCAGGCGTTCGGCGGGAGTTGCCCGCGATCCATCCAGGACGAGGATTTTCGTTGCGATGAACTTGCTATAGAAGCGGTAGGCAAGCGCGTAGCAGCAGGTGGCGGCCGCCACCAACCACAGGGCATTGATGGGTTCACCGCGATGCACCGCCACCGCTCCGACGGCGACCGCTCCAAACACCGCGACCGCCCCCCACAACAGCATTGCAACAGTCTTATTCATTCCGTGCAGCATTGTGCCGAAACTCGGCTCCGAGAGCAACTTGGGTTTCTGACGCCGCCGCGCAGTGGCGCTCATTTCGAGCAGCCATGTTCCTTGGTGTGTTCGTAGCCGCACAATTCTGCCTGGGTCTTCCCGGCTTGACGGATAATAGGAAAATGGCCGGTATTTTCATTGACGAGCGTTGGCTTCCGAAGTCTGTGCTTTGTCTCCGTGACTACAGCGTCAACAAATTTATTCATGACTTGATCGCAGGCGTCACCGTGGGGCTGGTGGCGTTGCCGCTGGCCATGGCGTTTTCGATCGCCAGCGGGCTCACGCCTCAGGCGGGCATTTACTGCGCCATCGTCACTGGTTTCTTAATCTCTGCGCTGGGCGGTTCCAAAACTCAAATTGGAGGGCCAACGGGCGCCTTCGTGGTAGTCGTCGCCGGCATCGTCGCGGCGCACGGCGTCGATGGGCTCTTCATGTGCACCGTGATGGCTGGGATACTGCTGATGATCATGGGCATCACCAGCATGGGCACCGCCGTGAAGTTTATTCCCCGCCCCGTGGTCATCGGCTTTACCAACGGAATTGCCATTCTGATCGCCAGCACTCAAGTAAAAGACTTTTTCGGCCTGCAACTGGCGAAAGTTCCGGGAGTCTTCTGGCAGCGCATGGAGGCCTTGGCCGGTAGCTTCCACACCATTTCTTACACTACTACTGCTCTGGCTGCGGGCACAGTACTGGTGATCATTGTGTGCCGTAGCATTTCCAATCGCATTCCCGGCGCAATCGTGGCGTTTCTTCTCGGCACTGCGGCTGTCGTCTTGTTCAAGCTGCCGGTCGAGACCATCGGCTCGCGTTTCGGCGGGATTCCTGCCGGCCTGCCGCATTTCGTGATTCCGCGTTTCCGCGCTGACCTGATTCACGGCCTGCTCGGGCCTGCGCTTACCGTCGCCATGCTCGGAGCGATTGAATCACTCATGTCTGCCGTCGTATCCGATCGCATGAGCAATGATGGTCTTAGCAACGACCGCCACAATCCCAACGTCGAACTCATCGGGCAAGGCGTGGCCAATATTATTTCTCCGATGTTCGGCGGACTCCCGGCTACCGGTGCCATCGCCCGCACCGCAACCAACATCCGTGCCGGCGCGGTGTCTCCAGTCGCGGGCATGATTCATGCACTCACTCTGCTTTGCGTTTTGCTATTCGCCGCTCCGCTGGTAGGCCACGTTCCCCTGGCCGTGCTCGCCGGGATTCTCATGGTCGTGGCTTACAACATGGGAGAGTGGCGCGAAATTCCACAACTGCTGAAGCTCACGAAAACCGACATCAGTGTGTGGCTGGTTACGGTTTCGCTGACCGTGTTTGCCGATCTCACGGTTGCCGTTGAGGCCGGCATGATTCTTGCCGCCCTGCTTTTTATTAGCCGCGTCGCAGCCACTACCACGGTTTCTCAAGTCACCGAAGAATATGTGGAAGACGGCCGCATGCACATCCTGCAGGATAAAGACATTCCTTATTACGCGACGATCTTCCGGATCCACGGACCATTTCTCTTCGGCGCCACCGACAAAATTGACACCGTCACCCAAGACATGCACACCCTGCCGCCTGTCGTGATTTTGCGCTTGCGCAACATGACCGCGCTCGACGCCACCGGATTATTTGCCATCGAGCAGGTTGCCCGCCAACTGCACGCCAGCAATCGAACCCTGATCCTTTGTGGCGCGCGCGAGCAGCCCGCCAGCCTGATCCATCAGTCGGAGTTTGAAGAGGTCGTGGGCCGCGAGAATATCTGCGATAACGTACAATCGGCGCTACGCCGCGCTGAGCAGGTGCACCAGCAGATGGAAAGCGCCGCGATCGGCTTGAAGAGCTAGGCAGCCATTTCGTCGAAGCTGCTGCGAAACAATCTCTACATGAGGAAAACTGTCTGGCGCGCGCTGATCGAGGTCGGCTTCATCATCTTCCTCTTTTACGCGAATCTCCTGATGGGCGAGTTCGAACGCTCCGGGATGGGTCCGAAACGTGGCATAGCCTGGGTGATGCGGGACGTTTTCACCTCAACGAATTTTGCCATCGCGACGGTGGCCGCAATCGTCGGCTACTTTGTTTTTGAATCCCTGCGCAAGAAGTTTTGAGCGACCATGCATTTTCTCTTCGGGAACCTGAGGATCGGCCCCGGTGTCTACTCTCCAAAAGAACCATCCGGAGGTATGTCATGGCTTCTTCACGCTCGATCATCGCCGTAGTTCTGGCCGTGTGCACTGGAGCTGCATTGAGTTTTGCGCAACAGCAAAACGCCGCAACCTCGAATAAGCCCGAAGATCAAGTCATCCAACTGGAGCGCGATTGGTTGGCCGCCGATGGCAAGGGCGACGTCGCCTCTCTGCGCCGTATCATCGCGGATAATTTCATTGGCAGCAGCTTCAACGGTGGCGTGCTGAACAAGAGCGACCTCATTCCCGAAGGCTCGGATCCGGGTGGCTTTGCCGGGGCAACCCCGGGCAATACCGACGTCCGCATCTTCGGCGACACGGCGGTGCTGATGGGAGTCATCAATACGGCCGGAAAGCCGCAAGGGAAGCCGATTCACGTGACCCTGGTCTGCCAGAAAACTTCGCACGGCTGGCAGATGATCGCGGCGCAACTGACTGCCATGTAGCTCGCGCGGATCTCTCACCCTTCACGTCCGAGGCAGTCGGGTGTTTTCCCTCGATTCCAGCTTGCGAAAATCGAGACCACGCCTGATCGCCTTCTGGCATCCAAAGTTACGCTGCGGGAGGCCGGCCGGTTATGGACGAGAGCATGGTGCAAGAGATACTCCACGAGTTATTCTCTTCCTTCGAGCGCTTGGAGACGCAAAGCTCGGCAATTCTGCAATTCATGAAAGACAAAGGCATCGCCACCGATGAAGAACTTTCCTCTTATCTGGAGCGCTCTGGAAACGCCAGCGGCGTGCGCTGGCTGGCTGCGCGGGTGCGAATCGATCATCTGATCGCCGGCGCGATCAAGGCAGACGAGGAAAAATCCAAGCAGCGAAGATCGGAACAGGAACAATCCAAAGCGGAATCCTCGCAATCTTCGGAGAAAGGTCAAGAAGCGAAGCCCGCCGAAGAAACTTCTTCAGGAAAAGAATCCGCGGAAAGTCTCAACAGGGATTCAAAGCCAGCGGATGTCAAGCCGAAAGCTGATGCCAGCTCTGAAGGTGAAGAAAGTCAGGCTCCGGCTAGCGGATCTTCCAGCCTTGAAAAAGATCATGAACAAAAAGTAGCAAACGAAAATCCGCCAAGCAAGAATGCGGCCTGAGCAAGTCCGGCTCGCGTCACTATCCCGCTGAAGCCTCTTCTCAGCCAACTTTGGCGCCCTATCTGTAGGCGACTTTTAACAATGATCGCAAAATTTAATGATAATCTGATTCTTCCCGGCGACTGCTTATCGTGCGCTATGGCTGCCGCTGAATCCCAGCCTGCGCTCGGAGTGCATGCCAGGAAGGTTCGTCTGAATCGATGCACCGGAGAAGATCATGAGAATTGGCATGTTGACCGGCGGAGGCGACTGCCCTGGGCTTAACGCTGTCATCCGCGCCGTTGTGCGGAAAGGCATTTTTACATACGAAGACGAATTCATCGGATTCATGGAAGGCTGGCGCGGTGTTATCGAAGAAAAAGTTATGCCGCTAGATCTTGAGGCGGTGGGCGGCATTCTGCCTCGCGGCGGCACGATCCTGCGCACCTCGCGAACCAATCCTTCAAAGCGTCCCGACGGCATCGACCGCTGTCTGGCTTCGCTCGAAAAACACAAAGTGGACGCGCTGATCGCAATCGGCGGTGACGACACGCTTTCGGTCGCGCAGAAACTTCACGAACACGGCGCCAAAGTTGTCGGCGTGCCCAAGACCATCGACAACGATCTCGGCGGCACCGATTACACCTTCGGATTCGACACCGCTTGCAACATTGTCTGCGAGGCTCTCGATCGCGTGCACACCACAGCCGAGGCTCACAATCGTGTGATGGTAGTCGAGGTAATGGGCCGCGATGCTGGCTGGATCGCCCTCTACAGCGGCATCGCCGGCGGAGCCGACGTCATTCTGATTCCCGAGCGTCCATTCGATATCGATAAAGTGGCGGATTCGATTCACCAGCGCCACGAGCGCGGGCGATATTTTTCCATCGTCGTGGTCGCCGAAGGCGCCAAGTTTTTCTCCCAGCCCGGCGGCGGACCGGTACTGCAGGATATGGGCAAGGACGAATTCGGCCACGTCAAGCTTGGCGGCATCGCCAACATTCTTGCCCGCGAAATCGAAAAACGCACTGGCTTCGAAACCCGCGCCGTGGTATTGGGACACATTCAGCGCGGCGGCTCGCCCAGCGCCTTCGATCGCGTGCTGGCTACGCGCTATGGCCTCGGCGCCATCGACATGGTGCATCGCAGCGAATTCGGCTGCATGGCCGCGCTCCGCGCCAATAAAATCGTGTCGATCCCATTGGTCGAGGCCATCTCGCGCAACCGAGTAGTAGACGATGAGATGATCCGCATTGTCGATGGGCTTTTCGAGAAAGCTATCGATCGGGAAGCTGCCGAGAAATAACCGAGTTAGTTCGGGCTGGCTGGCGCGCACGCTCTGCATGAATCAGGCTTTTCTACGCCTCGCACCGTGGATGGTCACGCTGTGCGATCTTTTGCTGTTGCTGGCTGCTTCGATTCTGGTGCTTGTCCGGCGGCGTGATTCTTCTTCAGTCTCATCTCTCACTCGCATTTTTCGCCGCCTCGCCCACCGCAAGAGCTTGGCGCCATTTTTTGTTGGGGCTTCGGTGCTGGCTCTGCGCGCTGCACTGATCCCAATACTTGGTATCCCCGCCCCGCGCTGGAACGATGAATTCAGCTATCTCCTCGCTGCCGATACGTTCGCTCACGGCCGCCTCACGAATCCCACGCATCCGATGTGGGTATTTTTCGAGAGCCTCCACATCATTCAACATCCCACGTATGCGTCGATGTATCCTCCGGCGCAAGGCTTGGTGCTGGCCTTGGGGCAGGTGCTGGGTCATTCATGGATCGGGCAATGGCTCATCACCGGCCTCATGTGCGCGTCCATTTGCTGGGCGCTGCAAGGCTGGCTTCCTTCGCGCTGGGCGCTTCTGGGCGCAGTTTTGGCTGCGCTGCGCCTGGGAATTCTGAGCTATTGGATGAACACGTACTTCGCCGCCTCGATCGCGGCACTGGGGGGAGCAATGGTTCTAGGCGCCTGGCCGCGTATGCGGCGCCGGCCTGGTATTCGCTATGCGTCGGCGATGGCAGCCGGGTTGATTATTCTCGCCGACAGCCGTCCCTACGAGGGTTTGGTTTACAGCGTTCCGTTCGCGCTAGCGTTAGTGTTGTGGCTGACGAGTCCGCGGCGCCCACGGTTACGCGCCGCGCTTCTCCAGATTGTCTTGCCGTTCGCGCTTCTCCTGGCAGTGGGCGCCTTAGCCACGAGCTATTACTATTACCGCGTGACGGGGAACCCGTTTCGCATGGCCTACCAGGTCAACCGCGAAACCTATGCGATGGCGCCGTATTTTCTATGGCAAACTCCCAGGCCTGAACCGGCTTATCGGCACACGACCTTGCGCGATTACGCTCGCTGGGAACTCGATCACTTTAAGCAGGAACGAACCTTCAAAGGATTTCTCAGCGTCGCCGCAGAAAAGTTTACGGGATGCTGGCAGTTGTATCTCGGCCCAACCCTTACCTTGCCTCTGCTCGCCCTTCCCTGGGCTGCATTCGACCGCAAATTACGCCTTCCCTGGCTGATCCTCGCGTGCATGTTCCTCGGCTTGACAGTTCAGACCTGGACACTCCCTCACTACTTCTCGCCAGCAACCGCTGTGCTATATCTGGTCGTAACGCAGTGCCTTCGTCATCTGTACCTGTGGCGCTGGCACGGCCGCACCTTTGGGGTTTCGCTTGTATCGATGATTCCGCTCCTGGGCTGCGCTCTAATCGTTTTGCGCGTGACCTCCGTACTCGCTCATGTGCAGATCGAGCCTGCATGGCCACGCGGTAATCCGGACCGCGTCGCCCTCGTCCGCGAATTGTCGCATATGCCCGGCAAGCAACTCGTGGTTGTCAGTTATGGTTCCCATCACAACGTCCATCTGGAATGGGTGTGGAATCAGGCCGATATCGACAGTTCCAAGATCGTCTGGGCCCGCGACATGGACGAAGGGGGAAACCGAGACCTCCTTAACTATTTCAAGGATCGCCAAGTGTGGCGGATGAAGGGCGACGATTCACCGCCTGTTCTGCAACCCTACCAGCGTCCAACCGAGGCTCGATGAGTCGATGGGTAGAGAGGCGACTGGCAAGCACAACGCTTCGGAAGTCGAACTCCGGAAAAACTCGGATTGCAATCCGAGCAGCGTCCGTTCCCGGCCAGCCCCGCAACTCATCGCTTACGCGAACTCGCCGCTAACTTCGCTTTACATACGCGCAGCAGTTCGCAGACAAAATATGCCGCCAGGGCGTACATCAGGGGCTCGATCGGATAGCGGAAACGTGCAAACGCGTGAGTAATGTAATAGAGGGGCGGATACAGCAACATTACTGACCAGAACTCGGGCCACCGTTTTCCCTGGCGCACACTCGCGACGATTCCGCCGACGGTCGCCAGAAAAAGCAGCCAGGGATATGGCCAAAGTTGGGGCGGCTGCGTCCAAAAGGCAAGTGCTCGTTTCTCCGTGAGCCGCCAGAAAGCCGCCGGGTTCGAACGCAAAAAGCTGAGCGCGCGACCTCTCATTTCTCCGACAAACACAGCCTCACCCTCGCGTTGATAGAGCAAGCTCGCACCTAAAGGGTGGAGAGAGAAATCTGCATTTCCAAAATAAAGCTCCGGCCAAAAATTGCTGCGCACAGGCATAACGTGTCCAAGGGCCCGGAAGTTTCGAGCAGTCCACGGCAGAATGCACAGCAGGCAAACCATGGTCATGAGGGCAACTCCCTTCCAGCGGTGACTGCGAGCCAGAACACAAAGAGCCAGCGCGGGCAGCGGCGCAAGGATCGCAGGATTCGCCAACGCGGCAAAACCCCAAATTACTCCGCATCCTGCCCACTGCAACCAACTGGAATTTGCACTTAGTCTGAGTGTTAACATGAGACCGAAGGCGAAGACCAAGGCTGAGAGGCACGTCTCCCACGGCAACCAGGGCATGAATAACAGCGGAGGCGCTGCTGCCCACGCCCATCCCGCAACCACTCCCGCGGTTTCGTAGAACTGCTCCCGGCCAAAGCGAACCAGCACGGCTGCGGTCAGGGACGCGAAAATCACATTCAATAAGATCGCAACGATTGCGGAGGCTTTTGTTTCAACCCCGAAAACGCGAAAAATGCAGGCTAGCAATGCCGGATAAACTGGCGCGAACCAGGCGGTAGGACTCGGAGCATCGTGAAACGCACAGCAAAATCCACGGCCCTCAACCAGCGCCCGGGCAATTGCCCCAAGTTCATTGATCCCCCACGACAAGGCGTTGTGCGCAAGCAGAACTCCCATGGCCGCGACGCGCAAAATAAAGGCGAATAGGAAAATCCGCGATGGTCGCCGCATCCAAATCCAGGGCCCCGGCTTAGCGCGCACTGTCACGTCCTGCATCGATCCCTTGTTTAACACGGCAACACCGCCGGATTGATGAGACTAAGGGTAAAAAAGCACTTATTATAGGCTGTGGCGATACAATCTTTCAGCGTCGACAATATCGCTCGAGCTCGACGCTCATATAACAACTGGATCGCCATCCCACTCTTTTCCGTTTTGCTATTAATTCCATGCTTCTGGCAATCGCGGATTCAAGCCGGAGATCTGTCAAGCCACATCTATAACGCATGGCTGGCCTCACGCATTCGGCAAGGTGCAGTGCCGGGGCTATGGATTTCATCTCAATCCAATAACATCCTCTTCGATCTAATGTTAGAGGGGTTGCTCGGCCGCGTCGGTCCAGATCTTGCTCAAAAATTCGCCGTCGCCATTTCCGTGCTCGTCTTCGGATGGGGTGCAGTTCTCTTTGTCTTTCGTTTTCAGAAAGCTTTACTAGTCCGCTCGTCGACGAGCACTGCTCCGAACAATTGGTGGATCGCCGCGCCCTGTGTTGCCATGCTTTCCCATGGCTTCATCTTTCACATGGGATTCTTTAATTTTTACTTAGCCATGGGACTGTGCCTGTGGTCGCTCGCGATTTATGGGGACCAGAATCAGAGGTGGTACGTCCGACTCGTGGCTTTGCCGATACTCATCGTGGCTTGGATAGCTCATCCATTTCCGGTGCTCTGGACAGTGGCGACTGCGGCTTACATCGAAGTTGCCAGTCGGGTTACTGGGCATCGACGTTTTCTTGTTCTCGCATCAGGAGTGGCCGCGTTCCTCGCCGCGCGGTATATTCTCACTCATCGAAACTCGTATTCATGGTCTCCGCGGCAAGTTTTTTTCATCTCAGGTGCGGATCAACTCAAGCTTTTTGACTGGAAATACGATCTTCCATTCGCCGGGCTTCTTGCGATCGAGTGGATCCTGCTACGAAGCCTCATCAAACGCACCGGACTGACGGCTTTCGTCTCGGGAATTCCATTTCAGCTTTGGCTGCTGAATGCGGCGGCGGTGCTCCTGATTCCGAACGTTGTCGTTCTTCCAGCATTCGCTCGGGCATTTGGCAACGTCACCGACCGCCTGTCGTTCGCGGCTGCGCTGCTGATGTGCGCCATCGTAACTGCTGCTCCTGCGAACCGATTGGTCAGAATTTCTTTGTTCTGCGTAACGGCATTATTCTTCGGGCTTCTTTACGCGGACAATCGTGCACTCAATCGACTGGAAGACCGGCTTGATGCGGTTGTTGCTGGCTTGCCTCCCGGGCAACGGGTCATAAGTTCTCTGCCTTCGCGGACGTTGCGTTTCCTATGCTTTCAACACGATCTCGATCGAGCCTGCATCGGCCGTTGCTTTAGTTATGGCAACTACGAACCTTCTTCGGGGCAGTTTCGTGTGCGTGTAGCGGCACCGAATGAAATCGTGCTGGACAGCGCTGCCGATGTGGATGCGGTGGCGAGCGGCACTTACCTTGTGCGGCCCCGGGACCTTCCCATCTCTCTCATTTTTCTCTGCTCAAGTTCGCGCTATCCAAATCACGATGACGTCTGCCTGCGTCCACTGCGCGCAGGGGAAACTGTGGGGAGCGCTCGTTGATCTCTTTCAAACGATGCCAACTTCTGCGCCGACAATGAAAACCGCCTGGTGGCTTACGGCCAGGCGCGTGCGCGCCCACGCAGCGATCCTTGCTGCGTGCCTGTGGTCTGTCTATGTGTGGAATATTGCGACTCCCGGATTGCTTGATCGCGCCGGCAATTTAAAGGGCACTGACTTCCTGCATCTCTACACACTAGGCTCGCTCGCTCTCGATCACCGCGGAGCGGATCTCTACAACATGCAAGCGCAATCCGAAGTCTCGGAACAGCGTGTTCCTGCCGCCGCGGGCATTCGTTACTTGCCGCTCTATCCTCCGCAAGTTTCGATTTTCTTCGCGCCTTTTGCCCGTTTGTCGTATCCGTGGGCATTGATTCTCTGGCTTCTCTCAAGCTTGTTGTTTTACGGTTTTTGCTGTTATGTCATCTGGCGCGCGTGCCCCAACCTATATAGCTATAGGCTAACAGTTTGTATCATCGCGCTCGCGTTTCCCGCCTTCTGGCACCTCATTGCATGGGGACAGACTTCCGCGCTCGCTCTCGCCTGCTTCACCGCTGCTTTCCTGGCAATGAAAACGAAACGAGACTTCTTTGCCGGACTGGCTTTGGGAAGTCTCATTTTCAAACCGCAGCTCGCGCTGGCTGCAGCGACCGTGTTCGTGATCACTCTGCAGTGGCGAATAATCGCCGGGGCCATTCTCTCTTCCGCCGCCCAGATTGTCGCAGCATTTCTTTACTACGGCGGCTGCCCTATCCGCCAGTGGATTCATAGCATGCTGAGGGTGCCAAGTATCATTCCGCTGCTCGAACCCAGGACTTACCAAACGCACTGCCTGCGGACGTTTTGGTCCATGCTGATTCCCTGGCCAACGGCTTCTTTAGCGCTTTATCTTTTCTCCGCAATACTCGTAGCAGGTTTAGCCGTTGCCTGCTGGCGAAGCGCTCTTCCATTGTCTCAGCGCTATTCGGCCCTGCTGCTTGCAGCCGCTTTGCTGTCGCCGCACCTCACGATTTACGATCTCGTAATTCTCGCGCCCGCGTTCCTACTGCTCTCCGATTGGGTCGCGGCAAATCCGCACAACCAAACCACGCCTCACCTCAAAGTTCTCCTCTATCTCACCTTCGTGCTACCCCTGATCGGCCCGTTCGCGCGCTGGACACACCTGCAGCTCTCCGTCGTCGTGATGGCAACTCTCTTGTATGTGCTGTGGAACCAGGGAAGAGATTTAATTTCTGCGGGCGAATTACCCTCACCGCAGAATTCTTGAATCGACGCTACGGCCCGAACAAAAATTGCAGTGCTTCCGGAAGGCGCCCCGCCCAGGCTGACTCGTTGTGGCCTGCGCCCTCCTGAATCACCAATCGCAATCGCCGTTCGCTGAGTACCGCCCGCCGGACGATAGCGGAAATCTCGCGCACATCATCGACTACGGTGCGGCTACGCTCGGGGCTGCCGGCTTCTTCCGTCCCGACCCCCAGAAAAATGCGTTCCGGCCATATCCTCACCGCGCGGCTGTCTTTAATAATTTGCCGGTTGGACGCCCACAGCGAAGGGCTCTCGAGCAGCAGTCGCCCAACCAGATCCGGCTGAGCGATCGCGATATAGAGTGCAATCAGCGCTCCCAGTGATGATCCGCCCAACCCAGTATTTTCCGGCCCCGTCGCAACCCGATAATTCGCCTGCACAAACGGCATGACTTCGTTCATCAGAAATTTCGGATAATATTTTCCCTGCACCCGCAGCATCCTGGGATGCATGGACCGGTGCGGCATGTATTCTCGCAAGCGGTCTTTTCCTGCATTATCGATTCCGACGAAAATCATGGGCCGAATGGCGCCCTGGCGGATCAGACGATCCGCAGTCTCATCCACTTGCCACTCGATGCCTGTAAACGACGTGGAAGGCTCGAAGAGATTCTGACCGTCATTTAGATAAAGCACCGGATATCGGCGAGCAGTATTCTGCACCTCGTCATATCCGGGGGGCAGCCACACTCGCAGAAAACGCGTGTTGCGAAAAATGCGGCTGGAGACTTGGTGCAGGCGAAGATCTCCTGTAGCCCCGCCGGCGCGGATCATCTCAGAAACTTCTTCTGCTCCAACCCTTGTCTTTCGGATTCGTCCCATCAGGAGAGTGTTTCGCTGGGATGGCAGTGGCTCATCTACGCCCGCACTTTCGCGACGCCCGACAGCAGTGTGATCGTTGCGATCAAGCCCAAGGAGGTGAGGCACAGAATGCACCACGTATCGAGAACGAAGCCCTCGATGTAAGTCAGATACAGCGCGAAGGCCAAACCCGCCGCAGCAGCCACCAGCAAGCGCGTCGGAGTTTCCACTCGCCAGCGGTAAGCTGTCGCCAGCGCCAGCAGTACTCCGTACCCTGCGACTCCGACGGCGGCGACCGGAATTCCCATCAAAGTCGAGTACTCGCTGCGGTTCACGATATCGCAATTAAATTTTTCTCCGAGATCGCAAAAGGCCGATGCCGACTTCGCATAGTGTCGCTGCAGCGACACGCGCCGAGACGGCCATCCCAGCAAATGCCAAAATTGCGATGGCCAAAAATAAAACGCGATTGGCCTTCTTTGGAATTGTCCCCGATTGGTTTCCGCTTTCGCCGCTCACGGCAGACTACACCCGGTCTTGTCGCTGAGTTCGTTCAAGGGAAAGACCGCTGCGTGTCGGCGGATTCGAACCAAACTGCCAACTCGGAAACAACTTCACTCCCGCCGCCTTACACTCCGGCGTGAGGTCGTGCGAGCCCTTAATCGCACACTCGACGTAGGGCACATATCGGAACGCTTTCCCAAACATTTCTTTCTGCTCGGCGCAATGAGGACACCAGTACAGCCCGTACATCTTGGCATGGTTCGCCGCCAGGCATTTCGCGAAGGCGTCGTAACGATGATCGACGTAATACCACCACGCGGCGTACGCGGCGACGAGAGCGAACGCAATGCCGCCCCAGATCAGCATCTTCCGCCACGGCAAGCTCGATTCCACCTGTCCCAGCTGCTCGTTCATGCCGCTTCCGCCGCTCTTCCGACATGACTATTTTTATATCACGGGCTCACGCAACCACGTTCAGCGCTGCCGGGAAGCACATCCAGCTCTTCGCATTGCAACGTCAGCACCTCGCCATCCACCATCACATCCACCGGAGCATCGAGCTGGAATTCGACTTGCTTCGCCGGCCTTGCGCTCGGCCAGCGGATGCTGAATGTGCGTGCCGTCATAGAGCGTCGGGCAGATTGCGAATCAGCCCCATTCGCCCGATCGGTCCCCAGCGCACGTATTCGATCAAGCCGTCGTTCACCTCGGCCTTGGGCGCGATCATCATGGTGCCGCCGGTGAACTTGCTGTTGTTGAAAGTGAGAAACAGGCAGGGCCGACGGTCGAACTCCGCTTCCCTTCGACGCGCAAAGGAAAAGGCCGCCGGCTGAAAGCGCGCCAGACGTAAGAAAATGGACGATGATAACCGAATTCTCCCCACCCGCTGAAACGGCGCGCCGCAAGGTCGCCACATCCGCGGCGAAACCCAGCTCAGCAGATTGATGTAATGGAGACGCCCTCCGGTGCCTCAATCGCAGGACGTCGCAAGCCTGAGATCGCCCCGCAAGCAACGCTTCGATTGCGTGCTCCACGCCGCGGTCGCTGAAATCGCGCAGAAACGAATTGCCAGTTCCCAGCGGAAGAAACCCCAGAGTTGGACGCTCGCCGGCCGTCGCCGCCGGAAAAAGTCCGTTGACGATTTCGTACGACGTTCCATCCCCGCCGACGGCGATGAACTTGCGACGGCCGCGCCGTAAGCCTCGCGGGCCATCGCGTGGCATCGCCGGCCGCGCTGCGTCTCGGCCACGTCGAATCGCAATTCCGCCAGCGCGCAGTCGATCGAGCGCCGGACCCACCAGCTTGCGGCACGCCCTCCGCCCGCCGCCGGATTCACGACGGCAAGAAAAGATGCCGCCACATTCACAATTCCACCACCGCACGACACGCGGCGCAGCACGATTTTGCCGATCTCTTCTGCCAGTCGCCTGCGCTTGATCTTCATCGACGCCGTTCGCGGAAAATCTTTCTCCCAGATCAGATATCCGCCCACGCGCTTGAAGTCTGGCAGCCGCCGGTTGCGCGCGACGATCTCCTCCTGCAACGCGCTGTCGAACTGCTGATTCTGCTCCAGCCGCAACACCAGCACCAGCATCTCGCGGCCCAGCTCTTTTCGCGGCCACATATAATTCGCCGCAAAGACGCAGTATTCCTTCACCGGCAATCCCGTCGAACACCGTTTCAATATCCTCGGGATAAATATTCTTGCCGCCCTCGGTGACGATCATGTTTTTCTTGCGCCCGAAAAGCTGCAGATGCCCGCTGCCATCAAAGCGGCCCAGATCGCCCGTCAGCAGCCAGCCATCGACGATCGTCTGCGCCGTCAGTTCGGGATCGTCCAGATAGTGCGACATCACGGTCTTGCTCTGCACCGCAACTTCGCCGATGCCCTCGGCATCCGGATTCAGCACGCGCAGCTCGACTCCCGGCAGCGGCTTGCCCACCGTATCCGCGCGAAACGGCTTCAGATCGTTCAGCGTCAGCGCCGTGCCCGCTTCCGTCAGCCCGTATCCGTTCGCCACCGGAATTCCCAGATCGTAGAAAAACTGCAACGTCGAAGGCTCCATGAATGCCCCGCCCGTAATCATCGCCCGCAATTCCCCGCCAAAGCCTTGTGCACCTGCGGCAGCAACTTCCGGCTCAGCTCCACGTTGCGGACGACTGCGCGTGAGCAGCTTTATTCAGCGCGATCATTCGATCCAGCAATGCAGCGCTTCCGCGCCGGCAGTTCGTCGAACTTCGCGCGCAGTCCGCGCTCCAGATTCTTCAGCACCATCGGAACCAGGCTCACATAAGTGATCCGATAGCGCACAAACGCATCGCGCACAAACTCCGGACGCAGCGTCCGCAAATGCACCACGCAAGCGCCGCAAACGAACGGCCCGATAAATCCAACCATGAAATCAATGGCGTGATTCGTGGGCAGAATGCTCAGATAGCGCACGCCCGGCCAGAATGGATACCACGCCGTCAGCGACTTGCACTGCTCCAGATAATTCTCATGCGTAAGCACGCATCCCTTGGGACGCCCGCCGGTGCCCGACGAATACACGATGCAAGCCATGTCTTCGCGCTGCCGCGGCACGAACTCCGGCTCGCCCTTGCGCCTGAATTCTTCCCAGCGGAAGCGCCGGCCAGATCCGCTCCCAGCGGCGCTTCCGTCACCAGCACCTTCTTGCGTCTTGATGTTCTGTGAACTCCGGCGACTGCGTGATCGCGCGCCACAGGTAGTACTCAACCATCAGAACCTTCGCCTTGCGAGTGCGCCAGCAATTGCAGATGCTCAGCCGCAGTCAGTTTGTAATCCAGCGGAACCAGCACGCCGCCGCAATAAAAAATCGCGTACGCCGAAATCAGCCACTTCGACTGATTCGTCATGATGATCGCCGCCCGGTCGCCCGCCTTGAAATCGGCATCCTCCAGCGCGCGCGCCAGCGGCAGCGCCATCTCCTTGAAATCGGAATAGGTAAGCCGCGTCTTCTCGCGGTCGCGATCGGCCTCGATCAGGCAGGTTTCGTTCGGCCAGCGATCCAGCGCATCGCGCAGAGCCGCGCCCAGACAGGTGTATTGGTCGAAGATCAAGCATTAAAGAGTATTTCACCACAGAGTGCCGAAGGCACGGAGAACAAGCATGCTTAATGCAACTGATAGCTGCCAAGTTGCACTTGCCGGAATGCGACAGTCGTGCAAATCGTCGCTCTACAAGCCGCGCCTGAATCTTCCCGCCAGCGTGCGGAAATCCGACACGCCCTGCAATTCGTAGTCCGGCAACTCGACGTGGAAATGATGCTCCAGCTCGCGTCAGCAAATCGAGCGCCTGCAGGCTGTCGATTCCCAGTGTCTTGAAGAAATCATCGTCGGGCGTAAGCTTCTCGCGCGGCACCTTGAAATGCGCAGCCGCAAGATTCAGGATTTCGTCGAGTGTTTGTTCGAGTCGTATAGCACTATCTATGTCATCGCTGGCCATTCGAGTATCTAGCATTCGCAAGACTATCCGGGTCAGATGTCACGGCAAGTACGGCTGCGCGTCCGTGCTCTCCACAAACTTCCGCAACCCTGCCTCGACCGCCGGCCGCGCAAAAAGCTCGCAGAAAATATCGATCTCCCGTCTCAACTCCTCATACGGAATCGGCTTGATAAACTTCTTTGCCGCCGCCGCCGTGCGCTCGGTCGAATTTCCCGATCTGCGCGGCCGTCGCTCGCGCCACTCGCAACGCCTCGCCTTCGCCGACCATCTGACTCACCAATCCGATCTGCTGCGCTTTGGTCGCATTGAAGCTGCGCCCGGTGAGCAGCAGATCGCGCACCACGGCATTGCCCAAATCCCGCTTCAGTCGCGGAATCCCGCCGAATCCCGGAATCAGTCCCAGCCGCAACTCCGGAAAACAAAATCGCGCCATCTTGTCGGCAATGATCAAATCGCAGACCAGCGCCAGCTCGAAGCCGCCGCCGAATGTTACCCCATGCACCGCCGCGATCGTGGTCAATGGCGCGGCATCGATCGTATTCATCACCGCGTGAATGCGTTCCAGAAACTCCCGCACCCCGTTGACGGCCTCGGCCTTCTCCATCTCCTGCGAGCGCTGATACAACTCGCGCAAATCGGCGCCAGCGCAAAATCCCGCCTTCAGCTCGCTGTAAATAATCAGCGCGTGCGCCTCGTTCGGCAGACCCTCGAGAGCCTCGGCAAATTTTTCCAACTCCTCCAGCGTGAGCGATCCAATCTCATTGCAAGGCCCGCGATGCAGCGCCAGTTCGATTACGCCGTCAGCAACTGTCCACGAGAGGCTCGCTCTTGCCAAGTTGCTCCATCACACTCGACCCGGCTCACCTTCGTGCACTTCAGTGTCCTTCGCTGTTGAATGATTCTCCGGCATTCGCCAGCTCTATACCGCCTGCTTCACCCGATACATCTCTTCGATTTCGTTTTTCATTCGCGCTGCAATCACATCGCGCTTCAGCTTTCCATTCGCCGTCAACAGATCCATTCTCGATCGAAAATGCTTCCGGCTGCACATGAAATGCCCGCACCTGCTTGTAATGCGGCAACTCGGGATTCACCGCGTCCATAGCCGCCTGCACCTCTTCGGACTGTCACGCTGCCGGTCACGATCGCCGAAAGATATCCGCGCCCGTTTCCCACCAGCACCACCTGCTGCGCTTCCGGCAAACTTCTGCGCAATTGCATCTTCGATCGGCTCGGGAGCAATGTTGTGCCCCGATCCCAGATATGATCAGATTCTTGATGCGGCCCGCAATCCGCCAGTTTCCGGCCGCGTTCACTTCGCCCTGATCGCCGGTATGAAACCATCCATCGCGCAAAGCCTTTGCCGTTTCCTGCGGGCGATTCCAGTATCCCGGAAAAATATTCGGCCCGCGCACGCACGATCTCATCATTCTCGCCCAGCTTCATCTCGATGCCCGGAATCGCCGGCCCCACGCGCCCGACTCAACCTGGTTCGGATCATCCATGGTACAGATCGCGGTGGTCTCGGTGAGACCGTAAACCTGCAACACCGGAATGCCCAGCATCATGAAATAAAGCTGCGTCTCCGCCGTCAAAGGCGCCGAACCGCAAATCAGCGCCCTCAGATTTCTCGCCAATCATCTTCTTTCGGATGGTGGGAAAGACCAGCCGATTGGCCAGTCGTAAGCCACATCGCATCTCCGGCCTTCGGCTGATTCTCCTGCTTGCGCGCCCACGCGCCCTTGGCGCGCCCGTAAATCGCCTGCGCTATGCCGCCGGTCTTCCAAAGTTGTTCGTCGACCGCTTTCCGCATGCGCTCCAGCAACTGCGGGAACATTCAGAAAATAATCCGGAGCCACGGTTCGCATGTCATTCGCGATCTTCGCCAGATCCATGTTCATCGTGACCAGGCTGCGCGCAGCAGACAGGTCAGCAAGCGATCCACGAAGCCGCGAAACGTAAAGGGCAAATAATGAAAGACGCGATCCTGGCGCTCGCCTCGGCAGACGAACCGTCCATCAACTGGCTAAGCCGCTCCGACGTGCACCCCAGCATGAGGCCTACGTTTGCCTGCGGTAAGCACAACGCCCTTGGCTTCGCCGGATGTTCCGGACGTGTAGATGATCGTCACCGGGCTGTCGTTACCCATCTGGGGACGATCCATTGAATTTCATCCACGCCCGCGAAGATCTCGTCGAACAAATAGATGCGGAGGCGCCTCGCTGCCAACTCTGCACAATCGCATCTCGCAAGGCCGCATCGCCACAGCAAATGCAGCGACGGCGAGCAATCTTTCATCATCGCGACCAGTTCCGCCGGCGCCTGCCGCGCATAAAGCGGAACGACGATCAACCCTTCGGCCATTAGAGCCAGATCCATGGCTACCCAGCGAATGCTGTTGGCCGCCAGCAACCCGCAGCGATCGCCTTTCTTCAGACCCCTTCGACGCAATGAAAGCTCGCGCTTTGCGAACCAACTCCAGCAGCTCGCTCCCGGTAACGCCGGTGACCTGCCCGTCGTGAATCTCAGCGAGAATGCGCGTATCCGCAGCGGCCTGCAGCTGCGAAAAGATCTCTCCGATAAATGGAATGGCTGAACTCAAAATATGGCTTGCAGAAACAGTCAGGATTTTCTTGGCGACTTCGCTAATCCTCCGCGTACCTTTGCAGCCAAAGCTCTTGACTGAAGTCCTAGCTGTAAGCCGCCACCAACTCCCGCAGACTCCTGCTCATCGGCGGCAAGTAATCCTCCCAACTCCATTCTCCGCGGCGCGTCTGGAACTCCGGATACCGTCGCTGCACTTCCTCCTCAAAATAAACACCCATGCGCGCCATCACTTTCAAATTCCTCACCACGGTCTGCGCGATCGCCGTGGCTATTGCTTCGCCCTCAGAACTTAATTTTTCCAGAGCCGCCAGCAACTTCCCTTCGAGTTCTGGATCATCCACCGTCATCAGCAGTTCCTGGTGACCGCGCTCCCGCATTAAATTCCGGATGCGTTCGTCCATGGTGATTCCCGCTGACGGCACCAGCGCTGGCATCGACGTCACGATTCCGTGATAGCGCGACGATGCCATCATGTGGCACGACCGCAAAATGCTGACCAGTTCGTACATGTTGTATTCATCCGAAGTGAGCACCGGCACGCCGCCCAGTTTTTCGGAGATTCGTTTCGCCGGACGCGCGTCCAAGCGCTCGGTCGCCGCCAGGATTACAAAAACATTCTTCTTTTTGCGGAAGGCATCGACTGCGTTCGCAATTGCAGTCCAATACTTTGTGTACGCCTGCTCCGCCGCCGGCCCCGAATTGTGAAAATACACCGTGCGGTAGTGGCTGTCTTTGTAGGCGCCGGTCAAGGTGCGCACTGCGTACTTCGCCACCGACGCCTTCACCGGCCACTCAAACGGATTGATCGGGCACACCACCAGCACCGGCGTTCGCCCATCCCATCCCAACTTCTTCAACACACTCTGCCCGTACTCCGGCGGGCGCGGGTCGAACGTCCAAGCGGTGTCGGTTCCCAACTCTGTCGGTACTCCAAGTTCGCGCAGCACCGTGCGCGATTCTTCATTGCGTGTAATCACAAACGAATTCCGACAATAGCGCCCGCACATCTTTGCCACCAGCGGATCCATGTGCCCGGCTTCGGCGCCGTAGCCTACCGACAATTTATTCTGCACCGCCGCAATGCCCAGCGACCCGATCATCATCGTAGTGAGCGCGTTGGCGAATTTGCTTTTGAACATCGAGCCTTCGCACGCCACCACGCCATCGTGTTTAGGAACTTCACTGGCAAGAAACGGAGGGAAAATATCCGGCAGATGCACCTGCTTCGTACCCTCGAAGTAGCCGCGCGAAAAATCGAAGTTCTGGCTCATTACGCTGAACTCGACGCGCTCAGTGCCCAGAATATGACGGATCTGGCGCAGCATCTCTTCCACGCGCACATCCGAACCCATATTGCGCGTGCCGTTATAGCCCGCAAATAGCAGCTTGAGTTTATCGCCTGGCTTCCAGCGCTCGCCTTCGCCCAGCATCCAGCCGGCCTTAGCGCGCTCGATGGAACTGCTGACCCACGTTTCCAGAATGAAGTCCATCATGCCGCTGTTCCTCCAGCGGTCGCAGGCCAAGGACGATATTTGTACACGAAGTGATTGGCACTGCTGAACTTAAGCAAGGGATAGCAGTATTCGGCAAACGGCACCGGACGCTTGCCTAATTCCGTGGTCACGCGGGTGTTGTCGAACACGGTGTTCCACAAGAGATAAGGCATGAACACCTTCATCAGCGACGCGCCTTTCCCAATCGCTCCTTGGCGGTTCGCCAGAAAGTTCACCGAACCCGAGAACGGACGTTCCACCACCGGCACAAACACCGGCGGTCGCTTATTCTGCGCTTTCGCCAGTGCTTGTGTAATCTCGCGAAAAGTCTGCGATGCCACCCCTGATGACAGATGATAGGTGTCGTACTCGGGGCGGTCTTTCTGATGAAGAGTCGCGATTGCGTCGGCCACAAAATTCGACATTGACGATATCGATTTTGTCAGTCGAGCGAAAAGGCAGCGCGGGAAGCCCCGCTAGAAAAACAAACGCCTTCACCATATCGAATTGCGTAGTCTCGGCGTAACGACTGTCGCCGAGCACGATGCTCGGACGGAAGATCAGCTTCGGCGTCTCGGGCAGCAGCACACGCATCATGTGCTCGCAGAATTTCTTGGTGCGCGCGTAAGGATCGTAGTCCGAGCGCTCCCAATCAATCGAGCGATCCTCGGTCACCAGTTCGTTCTGCCGCTTCCCGGCCACTGCCACCGTGCTCACCTGGCTGAAGCGCCGCAGGCCGTGATAGTGCTCAATATGCCGCGCCAGCGTAAGCACTTCCAAAGTGCCGCGCAGGTTCACATTCAGGCAACTTTTCTCGGACTTGCGATTCAGCGAAGCCGCGCAGTGAACCACCGAATCCGTAGTGTGCACCAGACGGTCATATTCATCGCGGCTAAGCCCGAAGCCAGGCTCGGTTAAGTCTCCGCGAAACACCCGCACGCGGGTCTGGAGATATTCGTAAAACTGCGGGAAGTCTAGATGCAATTGCAAAGCCTGCCACAAGCGGCCTTCAGCATCAGCCACATCGCGCGCCCGCACCAGCACATTCAACGCTGCGCCGTGATCGCGCATCAAGTTCGCTGCCACGTGCGCCCCGATGTATCCCGTAGATCCAGTCAGAAAAATCGCCATCCAATAATTCCGCTCCTCGAACTTACTCTCGACTCAGGCTTTTGGTGGCGCAGCGCTTCGAGCGCTGCGATAACCTCTTTTTAAGAAAACTGGGGCTTTAGCCCCGCTCCGACATACCCCTCAAGTCCCTGTCTTCACCGTCTCGCCATTCTGCAAACTCCGCGCTGGACGCGGCTCCAGCGGCCGGCCCTCAATCAACGGATAAGTCCACTTGCGCAGCGCTGGAATGTGTACGTTGATCCAGTAGTCCCACCAGTCGAGCAGGCGCGCCTTGTAGCCAAACTCTTCAAGCTCTTCGGCCACCAGCGCCTGCGACAATTTCTCCACATTATCTGCTGAGAAATCGTGTTCATTGAAAAGGATGAAGGGTTCGAACAATTCTATTAATTTCTCCACGCGTTCTAAACTTCTCTCGGTTTTCACCAGCGGGGTTTTCTTTAGTGGCAGCGGCGACATGATCCGCTGAATGGATTTCACAATCGCCCTCTGCGCCGGCGCCGACATGCGTTGGTAGCGCGTCTTCGAGACGGGAATCGCATCGAAGCGCAACCGCAGCCACGATTCCAGCCCCTCCTGCGCGCGGTAATGTTTTCGGTGCGCCAGCGATGTCAACTCAATCGACCGCCCCATGTCGCAGGGATTCGTCGCCGAAGTCGCAAGTTGATACAACGGATCGTGCCTTCGCTCCACGATCGCTGCCGCGATCAGCGTCATGCCATCGCACACCGCATCCACCGGAATAATATCCAGCCGCTTGCTCTCGTTCGAAGGTAATTGCCGGAAATAGGTACCCAGCAAATAAGACAGAGACGCAGAGGTGTTGATGCCTTCATTCCAGCCAAGGAATGGCTTCGCAACCGAGGTCTCGACAATCGCCGGCCGCACCACCGCAATCGGAAGCCCCACGCCATGTTTCACAATGAGCGACTCAGCCAGACTCTTGGTCAACGTATAAGTATTCGGCCAACCCAGTTCTTTCGCGCGCCGCGTGCCGGCTTCAGTTAAATAAGTTTTCAACCAGCGAATGCGATTCTTGCGAATCTGGTTTGCCAGAGCCGCGCCCTGCAATTCTTTGGCTGCGTGCTCCTTCGCCAAAGATTGCATACGCAGTCCGGCCGTAACTTCCGCTCCTTCAGCTTGCGCTTCCGCCTGCGCAATTAAATTGCGCAGCGATTGCCATTCCTGCTCGGCATCAAAGCCGGGCACGCGATGAGGCGTGTAATTCGGAATCAGTTTCTCGGCCACACGACCGTCGCGCTCGCCCGCTACATAGCACGTAGATAGATGTAGCAAGCCGGCATGATCCGTGCCGCGCACGAAATTGAGGATATTCATCGCCGCATCGGTATTGGTGGTCAGCGCGTCGCGCAGGTCCGGATTAAAGTCCGTTAATCCCGAACTGTTCACAATCAAGTCGAGATTTCTTTGCAGCCGCCGCGCCGTCTCCGTATTCAAGCCCAACCCGGGCTTGGTAACGTCACCCTCCACCACTTCAACTTTGTCGTGCAGATAGTCCGCTACACCAGTGCCGTATTTCCCAAATAGCGGATCGAAGACGGGCGATTCTTCGACGATCTTTTCGAAGCGCCGCTGGGCTGGATTCGATTTCTGCCGCCGGATCAACAGATAAATCCGCCCAATCTCCGGCAACTCCATCAAGGTATTCGCCAGCCATACTTTGCCGATGAAGCCGGTCACTCCGATTAACAGCACGTGCTTGCCCGCGAGAGCCCGCCGCACTGAAAATCCCGGCACCTGCCGCTGTCCCTCAAAATGCACAATGGGACGTTGTCGGGTGGTCGACTCGCGACCCGACCTTATTACCGCCGACCGCAACTCCTCAACCGTAATATCCAATTGCCGGGCCAGCGTCTTCGGAGCCCGGCGCCCGTCTGGACTCTGTTCCTGAATGAGAGCGAATCCTCCGCGCGGCCGAATCACGGGATCCAGGAGTCGTCCCGTAGCCACGCCATCACGAAATTCCAGCCGGTTTGCCACTACACGCCGCACCCCGAGATCCTGTGCCAGTGGCTTCATTACATGCTCCAAGCCCTGGCTCACCAATACTACGTCCGCACCGGCACGCAGCAGTTCCTGCACTCGTTGGACTCCGTGGGCTTTCAGCCGCGGCTTTAATTTGTACTGGAAATATTCTTCCCCGAGCAGGTCGAGGCGATCGCGGCTAACCCCACGCAGTGCCGTGTGCACCACGCGCGTAGCAAACTTCCGGTTAGTCGAGTAAAGAAAGGGGCGCAGCACCGCCATTAGAAAGATCAACCCCCGCCTTCGGAAGCGCTCCGCAAACGTCTGGGCGTTCCACGTGAAGAAAGCCACCGGCTCGACCACCGTCAGATCAAGCAGGCTGCCTTCAACCCGCCAATACACCGTAGGAGAAGGCCCTGCTAGATCAGCGCGGGAGGCACTGTTAGACCCGTTACCTTTGTTCTTCGACTGTTCCAAAGTGTCCTTCGTCTCCGCAATCGACTATTCGGACAGACGAATCTTCTATTGTAAACAATAAGCCCAGTTCTCAGTTCTCAGTTCTCAGTTCTCAGTTCTCAGTTCTCAGTTCTCAGTTCTCCAGTTCTCAGTTCTCCAGTTCTCAGTTCTCCAGTTCTCAGTTCTCAGTTTCTCAGTTCTCCAGTTCTCAGTTCTCAGTCAGCTATTGGGCTTCGGGCTTCGGGCTTCGGGCTTCCGGGCCTCTCGGTTTCGTTCCTAATGCTATATGTCGAGCGGTTTTAACTGAGAACTGAGAACCGAGAACTGAGAACTGCTTTTTCACACTCCCGTAACAATACTTGCGTATAGTTTCGGACTTTAGCACGGTTAGCCGATTCTAATCCGCTCACCATCCGAGGAGTAACTATGGCCACCGCAACGCCCGCCGCACCTCCCACTTTACTGGACCAGAAACTTTCCCGCTCGCCGGGAAAACTCGGCATGCTGGTTTTCGGAGTAGTGCTGGTCATCGGAGTTGCCTACGCTGGCTCGAGCCTGCTGCACGATTTGTCAGCGGTTCACAGTGAGTCTTTTCTCCCCTACCTGCTTCTGGGGATCGCTTTGCTGGTCGCCCTTGGCTTCGAGTTCGTCAATGGCTTCCACGACACCGCCAATGCTGTGGCTACGGTCATCTATACTCACTCGCTTGAGCC
The DNA here is from genome assembly GCA_963781635.1 of uncultured Acidobacteriaceae bacterium. Classification (GTDB taxonomy): domain Bacteria; phylum Acidobacteriota; class Terriglobia; order Terriglobales; family Acidobacteriaceae; genus Sulfotelmatobacter. The sequence goes on along the minus strand of CAWAFZ010000002.1, from coordinate 295,570 downwards.
GCACATCGCCGTGGTCTGGTCCGGCTTCTGGAATTTCCTGGGTGTGCTCGCCTCCAGCGGCCTGGTCGCCTTCGCCATCGTCTCGCTGCTGCCAGTCGAACTTATTCTACAAGTAGGCAGCAAGGCCGGATTTGCCATGGTCTTCGCCCTACTCGTCTCCGCCATCTTGTGGAATCTGGGCACCTGGTATTTCGGCTTGCCTGCCTCAAGCTCGCATACCTTAATCGGCTCCGTGATTGGCGTTGGCATCGCCAATCAGCTCATGTCCCCGAAAACCGGCACCAGCGGCGTGGACTGGGGCCAGGCTGCCAACATCGGCAAGTCGTTGCTGCTCTCGCCTATCGTCGGCTTCGGCTGTGCGGCCCTGCTTCTGCTGCTGGCCAAGGCTCTCATTAAAGATCCCAAGCTGTACAAAGCTCCCGAAGGCGCCGAGCCGCCGCCATTCTACATCCGCTGCCTGCTGATTCTTACTTGCACAGGCGTCAGTTTCTTCCATGGTTCGAACGACGGTCAAAAAGGCATGGGCCTGATCATGTTAATCCTAATCGGCACCGTGCCCACCGCCTACGCCCTCAACCACGCTATCGCTTACAAGGATTCGCAGGATTTTATCGCCGTCTCCCAGCAGGCCGCCGACACCCTCACCAAATATGTCAGCCCCAATGCCGCCGTCGGCGACGCTCACGAGGATGTCACGCAATACATTCGCGACAAGGACTTCACGCCCAATACCATGCTGGCGCTGCGTACCATGGTCAACGACATCGGCAACGAAACCGCTCTCTACAAAGAGATGAAGAACATCCCCAACGACCAGGTCCGCAACTTCCGCAACGACATGTACCTGATCAGCGAATCCATTCGCCTCATGCAGAAGAGCGGCAAGCCGGCGTTTAATGCCGCAGACACGGCCGTCCTCGGCAACTACAAAAAGCACATCGACCACTCGACTCGATTCATTCCTCTTTGGGTAAAGGTCGCCGTTGCCATGGCTCTCGGCCTCGGCACGATGGTCGGCTGGAAGCGCATTGTGGTGACCGTCGGAGAAAAAATCGGCAAGAGCCACCTCACCTACGCGCAGGGAGCGGTCGCCGAAATCACCGCCATGGCCACCATCGGCGCCGCTGACGGCTTCGGTCTCCCAGTCAGCACCACGCACGTGCTCTCCTCTGGCATTGCCGGCACCATGGCCGCCAACCACTCCGGCATCCAGTGGTCCACAGTCCGCAACCTCGCTCTGGCTTGGGTGCTGACGCTGCCCGTAGCCATGTTCTTGTCGGGAATGCTCTTCTGGCTTTTCCGCCGGACGTTCTAAGAAAGCACGTGTGGGACGGACACTCCTGTCCGTCGTCTCTGATTTTGATCTTGAGGTTGGTTGGCCAACGACTCGGCGAAGGCGTATATATAAGGCCCGCTTAGCCCGTGTACCCAGTTTCTTGTCTGGCAAGGATCTGAGCTTGCACGAACGGAATGCCGCCCTGGGTGAGCTCGCGCAGCCGATTCGTGTAATTAAACATCTGCTGCCGCTTAGCCATTACTTCCGCGTTGATCTTAACCTGATAGGACCCGAAGTCTTCGACCGCATTCTGGCCCCCGACCGGCATCTGATAATTGCTCTGCGCTTGAAACCAATGATTGAGCAAATTCTGAGTCTGCTGTTGGGCCCCGTCGACCATTGCGCGCATCCGCACCACCTGCTCAATCTGATTGGCCGAGGCCGTACCTAGCCCCCGGGTTACGCACTCATAGCCCCAGAAGAGCATTGCGTACTGATTGACTCGATTCAGAAACATCTCAACGGCCACTTGATTGTTAGCTGGATTCGCATGGAAGCTATTCAGTTCCTGATTGAAATGTTGATACCCGTTGTCGATGACTTGAGCCAGGCGGGAGTTGATTTCCTCAACAGTCGGCATTTGAACCTCCACAACAGTATGCGGAATACTCTTTCCGCGGCAGATGGTCTGTCAAGGGCGTTCGTAACGCTCGTAGGGCAGCACCACCAAGAGGAGTTCCCACCCTTAACCCAGACTCGCGTGAATCCCCAGCCCTTCGGCAGCCTTCCTCAGCCGCTTATCCCTGGTCCACAAACGCGTGGACGAATCGAGAAAGACAGACGCGATCAGATGCGCGTCAACTAAACCGATGCCCAGGCTATCTAACTGGCGAGCCTCGATCATCAGCCGCACTTCGCCCACCTGCGCGACCCGCACTTGAGGTAAGAGATCGAGTAGCGCAAGGATCTTGGTGCGTTCTCGCAACGAGCCCAGGGCCAGCTCCGCAACGATAAACGGATGGATTACAACCTTGCCCTGATTCAGAAGCTCCCGCAGTTCCTCGTTGCCTGACCGGAGATGATCGATCCAGATTGAAGTGTCTGCGAGGATCAACGGACTCCGGCCCGGCGGCGCGGGATGATACTTTTCAACTCGGGCATGGTCCCACCGAGGGACGCCAATCTCCGAGCGCTCTCCCGCTCGATAAGCGCCTTGAGCGCTTCCCGAATCAACACGGTTTTCTCCGCCACTCCGGTGAATTCTTGGGCGACACGGACGAGATCGTCATCGAGTGAAATCGTGGTTCTCATGGGAACTCCAGCACCAATTATAGCATCTAATGATGTCAGCATGCGTGCCTTCCAAGAGTCACTGCCCCGCAATCCAGCGATCCACCCTCGCTTCCAGCACATCCAGCGGAAGACTCCCACCGCTGAGTATCTCGTCATGAAATGCCCGGATATCGAAGCGCGCACCCAGGCGCTGCTTGGCCCTCTCCCGCAGTTCGCGAATTTTAAGTTGCCCGATCTTGTAACCGAGCGACTGCGCCGGCCACGCAATGTAACGATCGATCTCGGCCTGGATCGTGGGCTCGTCGGCGGTGCCGCTGTCCCGGAAGTACGCCACAGCCTGCTCGCGACTCCAGCCCTCGGCATGAATCCCCGTATCGATCACCAGGCGAACCGCGCGCATCAACTCCTTCGATAAACGGCCGTAATCCGAGACGGGATCGGAAAAGAAGCCGATCTCTTTACCCAGCGCCTCGGCATAAACAGCCCAGCCCTCGGCGTAGGCATTGTTGATCAGATGCAGGCGAAAGTCCGGCAGACCCTTCAACTGCTGTTGAATGGAAATCTGCATGTGGTGTCCGGGCACACCCTCGTGATAGGCGATGGTTTCGTCGCCGATCAGCGTGCGATGCGCGAAGTTCGAAGTCGCAACTACGACTCGCCCCGGCCGCGAGCCATCCGGCGTTCCCGGAACATAATGGCTGGCATTTCCTGGCTGCGAGGCTGGAATCGCCTCCACCGTAACCGCAGTCTTCGGAAGCAATCCAAAAAGTTCTGGAAGATGCGGCTGCATTTGGGCGATGTAATGTCGAAACCCATCGACGATCTGCTCCGCCGACGTGGGAATATACTTCGGATCTTTGCTCACTGCGACGCGATAGCTTGCCAGATCGCTATAGCCTTGCTTGTGAGCGAGATCAGTGATCAGTTGGTTGATGCGGGCCACTTCGCGCAAGCCGAGCGCATGAATCTCGGCCGGCGTCATATCGGTTGTGGTTTGTTCATGAATCGCATTCTGGTAGCGCCGTGCCCCCTCAGGCAGGCTGCTCAAGCCAATTGTGGCGCGGCCATGCAGTGCGTACTCTTTAGCCACGAACTCGGCAAAGCGGTGATAGGCCGGTAACACATCGTTCTTCACCACCTCTTCAATCGCTGCGCTGAGCCGCTTCCGGTCGGCCTCAGAAAAAGCAGCTGGAAACTTCTTAATAGGCTCGACAAACGGATTTTCACTAATCGTGCCTTCACACTGCGCCGGAATCTGCTCCAGCAGCAACCGCGGCGGCATCAGTCCATCTTTTTCGCCCTGCCGAAGCGCTTCCATCGTCTGCTCGAAAGCGCGCGGTACCTGGTGCAGGCGGGCAATATAGTCTTCATAGTGCTGCACCGTCTCGAGCGGCACTGCGCGGGGAAGGTCAGCAATTTCAGTGTGCACTCCATCCATCTGCGAGAGCGGCATCTCATACTCTTTCAGCGTATAGTCGGCGATGCGCTGGTCGAGAACATGCAGCAGCAAATCGTGCGAGATACGATCCTGCTCCGGAAAACCCTCCGTAGAGATCGCTTGCAATTTCGCCCTGTACTTCAGGTCCGTTGCATTCTCTTCGGCTTCTGAGGCCAGTGAACGCTCGTCCAGCAGAGCGTTGCGCCGGTAATCGCCATAGGCAGTCGCAGTCTGCGGAGAAGCCTTCATGTCGTCTTCGAACTGCTGCTTGAAGAGAAGATTCTGCGCCGTCAGACGCGCATCGACCGACGATGTCGTGTCCGAGTTGGATTCCGCCGAAACTGAACGCTCCACGCCAGAGAAACGCTGAACGCGCGCTTGCGAAACGGCGGAAGCGGGTAGCGGAGGCAAGCCCAAAATCACGACCATGGAAATTCTTCTGTAGAAACCCGGGTGAAGTCGCATAGGAACTCCTTAAAGACAGGGTACAAAAAAGACAGGGTACAAAAAGGCTTCGGCCTAGCCTACTTCGGGGGATGCCGATGGCCTGTGCAAAACGGGTCGATCCCATCATTGGGTAGCCCGCCCGATGGTCTACGGCGGCGGTCTATGCCAATACCTAATCTAGCCTTCGAATCATAGAGTTAGCACCGAAACTCCCGACCAGAATTCCACCTGACAAGAAACATGGAAGAAATCCAAACAAAAAGCTTGCATTATTCTCAGTGTTATAGTTAAGTATAACAGTAGACCACATCAGCCAACGGTCGCTCACCCGAGACCGCACCCCTGATCTGGAAGCCAAGAGAACTTTAAGGAGAATAAGACATGAAATCCCATCAATTTGTGCTGTTGGTTGTTCTGATGTCGCTCTCCACCGTGGCTTTTGCCCAGTCTGACATGGAAAAGTCGGACGCGCAAAAGTCCTCCGTGGCTGCTGTGCAGTCCGAGGCGCAGAAGTCGTTCGACAAGCTGAAAGCTCTCGCCGGCGAATGGGAGGGCGCGGCGACAGCCGATCCTCCGGTGTCCGAGATCCCCGCGGGCACGCGGCTCCATATCTCGATGCGCATCACTTCCCGTGGAAATGCGCTCGTCCACGAAATGCAGGAGCCAGGAACGCCGCTGGATCCGACAAAGTACGACCATCCGCTCACGATGATTTATCTAAACAACGATCAACTGAACCTCGTCCACTATTGTGATGCTGGCAACCGTCCGCACATGATTGCCAAGTCCTCGCCCGACGGAAAGACGGTGGAATTCAGTTTCGTCGATCTCTCGGGTGGAAACGAGTCCGGACACATGTACCATGCGGTGTTCACAGCCATCGATGCCAACCACCACACCGAAGACTGGACGTATTTGATGCCCGGGGACAAGCCAATGCATGCGCACATGGATTTAAAACGGGTGAACTGATCGGGGCCATCTTTACAAGCGAACCGGGAATAGACCATGGACCGTGAGTGGAACGACAATCAACCGATTTACCGCCAGCTTCGCGACCGCGTGGTAGCGATGATACTCGACGGCGTGCTCAAAGAGGGCGATCCGCTGCCCTCGGTGCGCAACGTCGCGGCGGAATATAGGGTCAATCCGCTCACGGTTCTAAAAGGCTATCAACAGCTGGTGGACGAGCAACTGGTCGAGAGCAGGCGAGGTCGCGGCATGTTCATCAATACAGGAGCGCGAAATCTGCTGCTGCAAGGCGAACGCCAGCGCTTTCTTGCCGAAGAGTGGCCGAGGGTCAGCGCCACGATTCAGCGGCTCGGGCTGACGCCGGAAGAATTGCTGAAGGCCGCGGCGGCAAACGGCGGGGGATCGTCGGACGACCACAAGAACGATCACGAGAACGATCACCAGGAAGCCACAGAGGAGAAGCCAAAACCATGACAGCCGCTACGCCAACCATCGGCACGCCAATCGCCGCTCCGCCAATCATAGATGCTCGCGGGCTGCGCAAGGCCTACGGCGCAACCGTCGCGCTGGATGGCATCGACTTGCGCATTGACGAAGGCCGCATCTTCGGCCTCATTGGTCCCAACGGCGCAGGCAAGAGCACCGCGCTCGATGCGATCCTCGGCCTCACCCAATATCAGGGAGCGCTCAAAGTACTGGGCCGCGACCCTTGGATGGAGCGCGATCAACTCATGCGCGACGTCTGCTTCATCGCCGATGTCGCCGTCCTGCCGCGCTGGATGCGGGTTTCGCAGTCGCTCGACTACGTGGGCGGAGTGCATCCGCGCTTCGATCGCGCCAAGGCGGAAGGTTTTCTGGCCAAGACCACCATTCGGCGCTCCAGCCGGGTCCGGGAATTGTCGAAAGGCATGGTGGCCCAACTGCACTTGGCCCTGGTTATGGCCATTGACGCCAAACTGCTGGTGCTGGACGAGCCCACGCTCGGCCTTGACCTCCTCTATCGCAAGCAGTTTTACGACTCGCTGCTGAACGACTACTACGATCGCAGCCGCACCATTTTGGTGACGACGCATCAAGTCGAAGACATACAGCACGTTCTCACCGATCTCATGTTCATCAACCGCGGCCGAATCGTGCTGAGTTGCAGCATGGAAGAGTTCGAGTCGCGCTATTGGGAAGTGACGGTGCATCCCGAAAAACTCGCCGCGGCCCGCGCCCTGAAACCCATGCGCGAGCGCCAGCTCCTCGGCCGCAGCATTTTGTTATTCGATGGTGTCGTCGGTCGCAAAGACGACCAGAAAGTCGATCGTCAACAACTCGCCGCGCTAGGCGACGTGCGCACGCCCAGCATCGCCGAGATATTTGTCGCCATGTTGGGAGATAAGCCGATAGATGATGCTGGCACTCACGCCGGCGGCGCCCAAGGAGCCCGATGAATACTCAACCGAATTCGGTGCCGAACCCTCTTCTCGACTCCCAGGCAATCGCGCCCGCAGTCATGTCCGAGACTCGGCCCATGTATTGGTCTGTACAGCGCGAATTGTGGGAGAACCGTTCCATTTATATCGCGCCCCTGGCCGCCGGAGCGGTCTATCTGCTCGGCTTCCTCATCAGCCTGGGCTGGGTGCCGTACCACCTGCGCCATCCGGAGGCGCCACCGCTGATCGAACTGGCCATGCCCTACGCCCACGCCGGGATGCTTCTTACCTTCACCACGTTCCTCGTGGGAATCTTCTATTCGCTCGACGCATTGCACGGCGAACGCCGCGACCGCAGCATCCTGTTCTGGAAGTCGCTGCCGGTTTCCGACCTCACCACCGTGCTCTCGAAGGCGAGCATTCCTCTCGTAGTTTTGCCCTTGCTCGCCCTCACCATCACGGTTGCTCTGCAATTCTTTATGCGCATGGTGAACATCGTGGCCGCGCTGATAAGCGGCGTGGGCAAGGCGACGCTATGGACGCCGCCGCTCTCCGAGATGCAATTGGTTCTGCTCTACAGCGTGATTGTGCTCACGCTATGGCACGCTCCTATCTACTGCTGGATGCTCTTGGTCTCGGGCTGGGCGCGCCGCGCGACATTTTTATGGGCCGTGTTCCCGCCACTGGCGCTCGCCGCCGTTGAGTACATTGCATTCCACACTTCCTATTTGGGTTGGCTTATGCGCGAGCGTTTATTCGGATTCACGAGGGTCGCTTTCGACCTCATGGACAAGAACGGTGTCCCGACCGATCCCCATTTCATTCCATTGGCACAACTCGCTCCCGGAAGATTTCTCAGCAGTCCAGGACTATGGCTCGGCTTGATATTCGCTGCGCTATGCCTTGCCGCAGCAGTTCGCCTGCGCCGTTATCAAGGGCCCATTTAACCAGCATGAGGCTCCTTTCATTTTGCGGGCAAGGAGGAAGGATCATGAACACCACTAACTTGAAAAGCCGGAGCGCGGAAACCTCTGATCGTTTTAAGAGCAGAATGACCTGCGCCTTTTATCTGGTCACGATCCTGATGGGAGGAGTTGTCCTCTTCATTCATGGCAGATCGGATTTGATGATCGACCTCATCGCCACCATCTGCTACATGGCCGTGACGGCGGTCTTTTATCAGTTAAGCCGATGAGGACGACCCTGATTTTAGCCGCGTCGTTAAGGGCGCGAGGAATCGGCCATTAGCCGCTTCAGCAACGTTCGCGCAAGGAGGTAAGAGTATGACCACAGCAACAATGATGGAACGAATTGCAGAAACATCGCCGCGTTGGAAGGCCAGAATCGCAGGCGTGTTGTATTTGATCGCCGGCATGACATACTCATTCGCCGATGGTACGGTTCGCGGCAAGCTGGTTGTCATTGGGGACGCTGCGGCCACGGCGCACAATATCCTGGCACACCAGTCGCTTTATCGACTAGGTTTCGCGGCCGAGGTCGTCTCGGCGGTCTGCTACATCGCCGTGACCTTGATTCTCTATGACCTGTTTAAGCCGGTGAACCGCAGTGTCTCTTTGCTGGCGGCCTTCTTCAGCCTCACGGGATGCACCATTCAGGCTGTCAGCAGCCTCCTCCATCTCGCCCCGCTAGTGGTCCTGGGAGGCGAGTCCTACTTCAGCGCATTCACAGCAGAACAGTCGCAGGCCCTTGCGCTTTTGTTCCTGAACCTGCGCGCTCAAGCCACCAACATCTACATGGAATTTTTCGGCTGCTATTGCCTGCTTATCGGATACCTGATTTTCAAGTCGAAGTTCATGCCTAGATTCCTGGGCGTGTTTATGGCGATCGCCGGCCTGTCGTACCAGCTCTTTCTTTCGCCGCCGATGGCAAAGCAATTGTTCCCCTACGTTATCGCCCCGGCCGGCGCCTTGGGAGAACTGTCGCTCATCCTCTGGCTGGTCGTGATGGGGGTAAACACTCAACGCTGGAAGGAGCGAGCCAGCGACAGCGAAATGCGGGATTGGCGTTTGCAACCCGCCATGCACGGTTGATCCCAGCGTTCGCTCAGAAGAAAAGATCCAGGCGCGGCGCAGCGGGAGAATGCGACCCGAAGCCCCGCAAGGACTCAGCCCGATTTACCCTGTGTAAACTCTGTGTCTGCTGTGTTTAGAGATTTTGCTGCCTCCACCCATCCCGCGTAAGCCCCATCTAACCCGCCGCTTCAGCGATTCAGTCCTTAGTACCCTCATTTAACCTCAAAAATCGTTGCGCGACCGCGAGCCGTCTGTTAGCCTTCTGAATACTCGTTTTTGAAGTTTCTATAGCTGCTAGCTCCAAAACCGATACGCAACGCCGGTAGGCTGCCATCCGCAGCTTTCGCCTGAATCACAAGTCCGACGCACCTTAAGGAGAAAAGACCTTGGCCGCCAAAAACCGCATTCTATTCACCTCGGAATCTGTAACCGAAGGCCATCCCGATAAGATCGCCGATCAGATTTCAGACGCCATTCTCGACGCCTGCCTCGCTGAAGACACCTCCAGCCGCGTAGCCTGCGAAACCCTCACCGCCACCGGTTTGGTCGTCATCGCCGGAGAAATCACCACCAAAGCCTACGTAGATTTTCAGAACGTAGTCCGCGGCACCGTTCAATCCATCGGCTACGACAACGCCCTCCACGGCTTCGACTGCAACACCTGCGCCGTAATCTCCAGCATTAACAAGCAGTCCGGCGACATCGCCATGGGCGTTGACACCGGCGGCGCCGGCGACCAGGGCATGATGTTTGGTTATGCGGTGAACGAGAATGAGGAGTTGATGCCGACTCCCATCTCGCTGGCCCACAAGCTGACCATGCGACTCTCGCAGGTCCGCAAGAATGGAACCCTTCCCTTCCTTCGTCCCGATGGAAAATCCCAGGTAACCGTCGAATACGATGCTAAAGGCAAAGTCCTGCGTGTAGATGCCGTGGTCATCTCCACGCAGCACGCCGAGACCGTGACCAACGACGAATTGCGCGCGGAGATTCTCAAGCATGTAATTCAGGCCGTAGTTCCGGCGCATCTGCTCGACGAAGATACGAAGTACCACATCAATCCCACCGGGCGCTTCGTAATCGGCGGCCCCATGGGCGACACCGGCCTTACCGGCCGCAAGATCATCGTCGATACCTACGGTGGCATGGGACGTCACGGTGGCGGCGCCTTCAGCGGCAAGGATCCGACCAAGGTCGATCGCTCCGCCGCTTACATGGCGCGCCACATCGCGAAAAATATTGTTGCCGGAAAGCTAGCTGATCGCTGCGAAGTTCAACTCGCCTACGCCATCGGCGTCGCCGAGCCGGTCAGCGTGCGAGTCGACACTTTCGGAACCGAGAGGGTGGATCCGGCAGTCATTCCAGACTTGATCCGTTCGCACTTCAAGCTGACTCCACGTGGCATCATCGAGTCTCTCGACTTGCGCCGGCCGATCTATAAAAAGACAGCGGCCTACGGACACTTCGGACGCACCGATCCGGACTTCACTTGGGAATTGACCGACAAAGCCGCAAAGTTGGCGAGCGATGCCGGGGTGCGGGAACCGGCAGGAGCGCGTAAGTAAATTCTTGCCCGATTGTCATCCCGAGCGAAGCGAGGGATCTTGGGCCGTGCCGGCGCCAACCACAAAGCGCTGCGGACGAGAACCAAGACCTCTAGTTGCGCTCGGGAGAAAAACTCTAGAGTCGCAGCATGAAAACATTTGAATCCGATTGGGCGAAACCAAAGTTCAATTCGGGCGGTGGGCAAAAGTCTAATTCCCTAAGGAGTAATTAGGCATACAAAGTTCGTCTCCGATTCGTGTATTCTGAATCAGCGTTCGTAGCGCAATACTCCTCGTTACCTATTTAATTTCGTAGCCCAAGAGTAAATTTCCAGCGGTAAGAGCGCCGAAGGAGGCGTATGTCAACAGCAGCACAAGTCAATTGCGACATCAAGAGTTTGGAACTGGCGGAGCTAGGCAAGAAGCGCATCGAGTGGGCCAATCAGTCCATGAAGGTGCTGCAGATCATCCGCAAAGAATTCATCAAGAACCAGCCCCTGAAGGGCATCCGCATCTCGGCCTGCCTGCACGTCACAGCCGAGACCGCGAACCTTGCCATCTGCCTGCGCGATGGCGGCGCCGATGTGGTGCTCTGCGCCTCGAACCCGCTCTCCACCCAGGACGACGTGTCGGCCAGCCTGGTGCGCGATCAGGGCATTCCGGTCTTCGCCATCAAGGGCGAGGACAACGACACGTATTACAACCACATCCTGGCCGCGATCGATCACAAGCCGCACATCACCATGGACGATGGCGCCGACTTGGTTACGATTCTTCACACCAAGCGTACCGACGCTCTCGACGGCGTGATCGGTGGCACCGAAGAGACGACCACAGGCGTAATCCGCCTGCGGGCAATGGCTAAAGAGGGCGTGCTGAAGTTTCCCATCGTCGCGGTAAACGACGCCGATACCAAGCACTTGTTCGACAATCGTTACGGCACGGGCCAGTCGACTATCGACGGCATCATCCGCGCCACCAACTTCCTGCTAGCTGGTTCGAAGTTTGTAGTAGCCGGTTACGGCTGGTGCGGCCGCGGTCTGGCCAGCCGCGCGCGCGGCAACGGCGCCGAAGTGATCATCACCGAAGTCGATCCCACCAAGGCCCTCGAAGCCGTGATGGATGGCTTCCGCGTGATGTCGATGACCGAAGCGGCGAAGCTCGGCGACGTCTTCTGCACCGTCACCGGCAATAAGAGTGTGCTCACCAAAGAGCACTTCGAGTTGATGAAGGACGGAGCGATCATTTCCAACTCCGGGCACTTTAATGTGGAGATCGACATCCCGGCGCTGGAAAAAATGTCGTCGTCGAAGCGCACCACCCGCGCCTTCGTCGACGAATACTCCATGAAAGACGGCCGCAAGATCAATCTGCTGGGCGATGGACGCCTAATCAACCTGGCCGCCGCCGAAGGTCACCCTGCTTCGGTGATGGATATGAGCTTCGCCGACCAGGCTCTGTCAGTCGAATACATGGTGAAGAACTGCAAGACACTCGAAAAGCGCGTCTACCGCGTTCCCGACGACCTCGACAAGCGCGTAGCCAAGCTGAAGCTGGAGTCCATGGGCATCAAGATCGACCGCCTGACTCCGGAGCAGGAAGAGTACTTGGCAGGCTGGTCAGAAGGAACATAAACGCGGTTTGTGGAAGAGCGGCGCTTCAGCGCCGCGTAAAGATCACAAATTAGAAGAACCGGGTGCCCCATTTCTCGCGCGTTTTGTGCGCGAGAAGTGGGGCCTTTTAATGTTGGGAACGGTGTGGAGACCGCGGCCTCTGCTGTCCACCGGCCCGCAAGTGTCGCCCCGCGCTCTTCACCATTGCTTCCTCAGGCTCTCCAGCCCCTGGCGGTAATCTTCTTCAGCGACTCTGCTCTCCACCCCGAAGTCACTCAGGATCGTCATCATCTGCCCCACAGCGCCGCGTCAAGGTCGAGAATTAGAGGAACGGTTGCCTCATCCTTGTCGTGTTCTTAGCCGGGTGCCCCATCCTTCGCGCCTTTTGCGAAGGGTGGGATTCCACGGTGGTCTCCAGCTACGGTTCTAGCTTCTTCAATCATGCTTAATCACGCGAAATCATGCTTTATAATGCTTAGCATGAGAAGCACTCGCACCCTGTCTGTAACCTTGCCACCTGAAATGCTGAAGCGGGCTCAGTCCATTGCCAAGCGGGAGAGCCGCACGATGAGCGAATTGGTTCGGGAGGCACTCCGCTACTACGACCGCCGCTCGTGGTGGGACGAGGTCAATGCCTACGGGCGCCAGCGCGCCGAAGAACGTGGTCTTCGCGAAGGGGACGTGGAACGATTGGTCCACGAATCCCGCCGAAGCTCAAGAAAAGCCGTCAAGAAATAAAGGCGTCTTACCGCGCATGCGGATTCACGATGCGCATCCGCAGGAACGGCTCGCCGCCTGTGACATCTGACCTTGTCATCCACAGCATCACTCGCCGATCATAAGCACGGAGGCATAGTCTATCTCGATTTCTTAAAGCGGAATCATCTAATCCTTTTGCTCTCAAGATTTTGCCCGTAAGTCGTTGCAGTTCTGAGATCAATTGCGGTTTTCGCTGCAACATGATGATTTCAATCAGGGTGGGAGGGGATAGGGTAGGCCTCCCCGACGACTCCGATTGCTCCGCGGGAAAACTCCCAGCGAGCGGGTACGGCATGAGGGGAGACTGCAGGGATCTTTCGACTGCGCATGCCGCTTCGCTTCGCTCTTCGGCACGCTCCGCTCAAGAAGACAGGTTAGCGTGTGGAGTGAACTGCTGGATGAGCGCAGGTCTCTACGAGACTCCTCATTCAGGTTTCCGGGGCGGCTTGCGCCGCCCCGAAAACCGCGACGGGGGAGGCCCGCGCATCCGGATCGTGTTGACTCCGGAATTCTTTTAGGGATGGTCGAGGCTTAGTAGCGCGCCTTTTCGACCCAGAGACGAACTTGATCCTCCACGCTAAAACTGGCTGCAGGCGTGCTGGCAAATTTTGCCTCGAGCGAAAAAGCCTGAGCTTCGAGCGGCACGGAAAAATGCAGTTTGGTATTGACGAAGCCACGCACGAAGAGGTCGGCGTAGCGTTCGAGTCCGAGAACCTCAAGCTGCACTGCGTGGACGAGCCCGTGAAACAGAGCTCTCTCGCTGAGTTTCTCGTTGAAGACGATTACGTCCAGAAAAGTCAGAGAGTGCATGTGAGCGACCTCGGGAAGATTTACGAAACCGAGGACGCGATACTGCTCGTAAAACGGCGGGTTGAGAACGCGTTGTCCATCGAGTTCGACGGTGCGCACGCGATCGAGCAGAGCGGCCGAAAAGTACGGCCACATCAAGGCTTTCTTCTGATTACTCAACGGCGTTGCCGATGGCAGATAGAATTCGCGCTGCTCGCGAAGATAGGAGGCAACCCGTCCAACGGCCTCCCCGATAAGATTTTCGGTGACCCGTATGGGCTCGGGCAGGGTTGCGCCGTTGGGAATTTTGCTCTCGATCGAGGAATAGTACTCACTCAGGGCGTGGGCTGTCTGCACCGACTTGCGGACGATATCGCGATGACCAAAGCGCGCCAGGTCCTCAGCCGAGAAGCGCAGCCTGAGTTGGTGCGCGGCGCAGTGGGCGCTGAGCAGCTCCAGATGGGCGTGCTGCAATTCAGAATTCATCTGGGCGATCAAAACTCCATCGCCGGGGTTTTCCCGCGTGAACATCTTCAATCCACTCCTTTGATAGACGTTGGGGCTTTTGGATACCGCAGAGCATATCAATTTAAACGATTTAATAACTTATACGCCGTTATGTTTACGTTGTCAATATAATAATCAAACTAAAGCATTCGAAACCAAACAGTCACAGCCGTCATCTTCTGTACATTGTTATGTTTACGTTGTATACATTACAGCCTGGACCAATAGCGTCCTGGAGGAGAGCGTGCCGCGACGACCGGACCCTGACCTGGAAGGCAAGATTTTGGATGCAGCGCAAAAGCTATGGAAGAAAGGAGGGGAAAAAGCACTCACGCTGAGGGCGGTGGCGCGGGCGGCAGGGACGAATACGCCCTCCGTTTACCGGCGTTTTCGCGATCGGGACGATATTCTGCGCTGCGTTTTGCATCGCATCCGGCTCGAAATTGCGGCGGCCATTGAAGGCGGGGCATCGGCCGAAGAAAGCTGCGAGAGGTATTTGGATTATGCGCTGCGGCATCCCTACGAATACGAATTGTTTTACCGGCACAATTACGATCTCCATTATTCACCGCGCTCTCGCCGCGCGGGAACAAAACCAGTGCCGCAACCTGCGCGAGACGCCATGCGTCGGAAGCTAACGGAAAAGCTGGGGGGATCGCAAGCCGATCACGAATGCCTGCTGATGGCGCTGTGGATGGTGGTGCATGGGGCGGCGATGTTGCTAATCGGAAAATTGATTCTGCCTAGAGAACAGCTAGAGGCGCGCGCGGTGTTTACGAAGACGGTGTCAGCGGTGCTGCAAACCAGCAGGCAGAACTGATTGGCCTATCGCTAATATGTGTCCGCCAGGCGCCGGAGTATGCATCGAGTGAAAAGCTCGTCCCTTCGCGCATCTGTTAGTGTCGCGAAGATTCAAGGCGCGGTGCTGGTCAATCAGGATGGGACGAATATTAGATCGACTACAGCAGCAAAGACGCAACGGCTGTAGCGGCGATGGCGGCGGTTTCGGCGCGCAGAATGGTACTGCCGAGGGAAGCCGATATCCATCCTGCCTGTCGAAACGACTGCAATTCGTCTTCGGTCCAGCCACCTTCGGGGCCGATAGCCAGAGCGATCTGGACGTCGGCGGCGTGAGCGTTCTCATCGGGTATCACGACGTCGCGAAGCAAAGTTCGCTCTTCAGATTCTGCCAGCACGATACGAACGGCCGCTTGAACATTCAGCGCATCGGAAAGTTTGGTGGGCGCGGCAATCTCCGGTGGAGCGGCGCGGCGCGATTGTTCCGATGCCTGCAAGGCGATGCGCTGCCAGCGCTCAACGCGTTTTGCGGCCGCGCCGGCCAGGTGTTTATCGGTGCGCTGAGTAATCACAGGAAGAATGCGCGCGATTCCGAGTTCCGTGCATTTTTCAATTGCCCACTCCATGCGGTCGAACTTAAAGACGGCCAGCAGGAGAATGATCTTCATAAGATTCGCGGGAGAGATTTCTTCCCCGAGTTCGAACTCGACGCGGTCTTCATCAACATGAATAATTCGACCGCGGCGAACGGCGTTTCCGGTAGCAATATCGAACTCTTGGCCGATGCCTGCACGCAATGCTCGCACTAGATGGTGTGCATGCTCTCCAACCAGAGCCGCGTGATCTCCGGAGACTTCGTCGGCAATCCAGCGTCGGCGCGTCATTGCAGAGAGGAATAAGTGGAGGACAATTGGTTTTACTGAGAACTGCGAACCGAGAACTGGTTTTCTTCACCCAAACATATCTTTTACTTTGCCCAGTAGCGATCGCATTACCGGCTGGTTATCGATCTTCGTGGTGGTCTCGAGTTCCTGCAGCAGTTCTTTTTGGCGTTTGTTCAACTTACTCGGAATCTGGACCCTTACTTCCACATACAGATCGCCCTTGCCATGTCCATTGAGCACCGGCACACCTTTGTTGCGGATCCGGAAAGTTGTGCCGGGCTGCGTGCCATCGGGGATCTTTAAAGTATGTTCGCCTTCGAGAGTGGGTACTTGAATCTCTGCGCCCATGGCGGCCTGCGTCACCGAGAGAGGAACGACGCAGTGCAGATCGTTGCCTTCGCGCACAAAGAACGGATGCTCCTTTACGTGCAGCACCACGTAGAGATCACCGGCCGGGCCGCCCGCGGGACCAACCTCGCCACCTCCGGCGAAGCGGATGCGGGTTCCATCTTCCACGCCCGCAGGAATCTTCGCATCAACCGTACGCTGCCGCAGAATGCGACCTTCGCCTTTGCACTTGAGACACGGATCGGTGATCACGCTGCCAGTTCCCTGGCAAGTGGGACAAGTGCGCGCGATGCTGAAAAATCCCTGCTGATAGCGCACCTGGCCGCGGCCCGCACAAGAGCGGCACGCCGTGGGCCCTTTGCCTGGAGCCGCGCCCGAACCGTGGCACTCTTCGCAGGCTTCGTGCCGGCGAACCATCACACGAGTCTCGGTACCGAAGGCAGCCTCTTCGAATTCGATGGTTAAATCTTCGCGCAAGTCGGCGCCGCGCTGCACTCGGCTGCGACGCCGGCCACCGCCTCCGAAGGCGTCACCGAAGCCGAAGAACTCACCGAAAATCTCGCCGAAATCCTGGAACACAGTGGCGTCGAAACCCGCGCCCCCCGGCCCTCCGGCGTTCCCCACTCCGGCATGACCGAAGCGATCATAAAGAGAGCGCTTTTCAGAATCGGCGAGAATCGCGTAAGCTTCGGTGACTTCCTTAAATTTCTCTTCCGCATCCGGATTGTTGGGATTGCGGTCAGGATGCCACTGCATGGCCAGCTTGCGATAAGCGCTCTTCAGCTCAACCTCTGTGACGGTACGGCTTACGCCGAGCACTTCGTAATAGTCGCGTTTTGCGTTCGTGGCCAGAATAGAAACCTCTCAACTATGAGAAAAATAGAAACGGGTTGGACCTACCTGCCGGGATTCCTAGCTACCTTCACCATCGCAGGCCGCAGCAGACGGTCTTTGAATTTATAGCCGCGCAGCAACTCTTCCACGACCTGATGGTCTGGAGCATCGCTGGTGTCCACCATTTCGACGGCTTCGTGAAAGCGCGGATCGAACGCCTCACCCTTCGATGCAATGGGATGCACCGAGAGTTTCGTAAGCGCAGTTTGTAGTTGCTTGTAAATCAGCTCCACTCCGCTGCGGAATTCTGCCGCATCCGATTTCACCTGCAGCGCGCGCTCCAGACTGTCAAAGACCGGCAAAAGAGATTTGATGGCGTCGAGCGCTGCGTAGTCGCGAAACTCCTGCTGCTCCTTGACTGTCCGCCGGCGCGCGTTTTCAAATTCCGCCTGCATGCGGGCGAGACGGTCGAGCAGCGAATCGCGCTCGGCCTTCAGCCTTTGCAATTCTGTTTCTGAGCCAGAGCCTGCATCGGCCGCAGCTGACCCCATATTGTTCTCGGCTACATTGTCGGCTGCCGGGAGTTCATGCTCCAGATCCAATGCGGCGGTCTCTACTTCCGATCTTCCTTCGGACCTTCCGTTCGTTTTCCCCATAAGCAACTGTGATTACTCCGATTCGTTTAAGATTTTGTCAAACAGGCGCGCTATATAGGACACCGCGGTCATGGTGTGCTGGTAGTCCATGCGGGTGGGACCAATCACCGCCAACGAACCGACCATGTCGCTTCCCGAGCGCGCGGGCGCTCCGATCAGCACGAAATTCTGCATGGAGGGCAGACGATCATCCAGGCCGATTACCACCCGCACCGCTTCCTGTTTCACATCGAGATACGCGCCGAGAAGCTGCGCAACTTTTTCTTTCTCTTCGAGAGTTTTCAGCATCTCCTGCAGACGCTGGCGATCCTCTTCGCCGGTTACCAGATTCGCGGCGCCTTCTACAAACACCGCCTGAGTGCCCGCTTCAGAGGCCAGCGCCCCTTGCTTATACAGTTGCTCAATCGAATTCATCAAACGGTCGTACTCGCTGCGCTCCTGTTCGATCCGCCGTGCAAGTTCGGAGCGCATCGACTCCATGGTCCAGCCGCGAAAATTCTCGTTGATATAGCGCGCTGCCAGATCCAGTTCGCTCTGCGGCAGATCGAGGCGCAACACGCGATCGCGCACCAGTCCCGAGCGAGTGACCAACACAGCCAGCACTTTCTGATCGCCCAGGCGCGAAAAATAGACGTGCTCTAACGCATTTCTTGCACCGCTGGTGGCCACGGTTACGCCCACGTTCCGCGAAATCAACGAGAGCACATGCGAAGTGCGCTCCATGAACTCCTGCACGTCGCTGATGCCCGCCAGCGATTCGGAAATCATGCTGGCTTCTTGAGGCGCGATCTGAGCGGTGCCGGAGATCTGCTCCACATAGTAGCGGTACGCTTCAGGAGTTGGCACGCGTCCCGATGACGAATATGGCTGCTCGAGAAATCCCGCTTCGGACAAATCGGCCATCACGTTGCGAATCGTCGCCGGACTCAGCCCTTCCCGGTTGGACCGTGAAAGTGTGCGCGAACCGACAGGTTCGCCCGTAGAAATAAAAGTCTCCACAATCGCGGTGAGGACTTCGCGCTCGCGCTTGCCGATATTGGGGTCCGATGGCATGGATCCAGAGACTAGTTTATCTTTAATTTGTCTTTAGTTTCGAACTTGACAGTTCGAAGCTGAGCCGCACTCGCCGGGGAAGGGGCCGCGCTCTATCTCACCCCTTAAGTATATTAGATGCAAAACCTTAAGATTTTGGATGAAAGTTGCGGCCTAGGGCGATTCTAAGAACTCGCATCCGGGCGTATCAAGAGCGGTAGAAAGCTTTTAACTGCTGAGTTCGCTGAGGAAAGCCGCGTGGAGGATAGAGAGAACTGAAATCAAAACCGCACATTGCCGTCGTGGGAGCCGGAGCCCTCGGCGGCTGGACGGCGCTTCATCTTCTTGAGTACGGCGCTCGGGTGACGTTACTGGACGCTTGGGGTCCGGGGAACTCGCGGGCCTCGTCCGGCGGCGAGACCCGCATCATGCGCGGCACCTACGGGCCCGACCAACCCTACTCTGAATTGGCGGCGCGTTCCCTGAAGCTATGGGACAAATTTCAACGGCGCTGGAAACGGCAACTCTTGCATCGCACCGGCGTTCTGTGGATGGTCAGCAGCCATGACGACTCTTATGAACGTGGCTCGCCAGCGATGCTACGGCAGGCCGATATTAAGTTTCTGGAGCTCTCGACACGGGAGATGAAGAAGCGCTGGCCACAGGTTAATTTCTCGGACGTGTGCTGGGGAATCTTCGAACCCGAATGCGGATATCTCGATGCTCGGGTTAGCTGCCAGGCCGTGGTCGATGCATTCGTGGGCGCAGGCGGCGAATATCGCCAACTCGCAATATCGGCGGAGGGCTTAGAAGGTGCGCCTCTTCGCAGCGTGAGACTTTCCGATGGCTCACGGATCAAAGCCGATCACTACGTTTTCGCGTGCGGGCCGTGGCTGGGAAAACTATTTCCTGAAATTCTGGGGAAGCTGATCCTCCCGACCAAGCAGGACATTTTTTTCTTCGGTCCGCCGCTCGGCGACTCGCGCTTCACGGACTCGCATATGCCGGTGTGGGGCGATCATCTCTCGGTCGAGCATGGCAACCGCTTTTTCTACGGCATTCCAGGCAGCGATCGGCGTGGCTTCAAAGTGGCCGATGACACGCGCGGTGCTTTCTTTGATCCGACCAACGGGGAGCGAGTGGTCAGTCAGACGACTCTGAAGCGGGTGCGCGAATATCTGGACTTCCGCTTTCCTGCGATGAAAGACGCCCCGCTGATCGAAACGCGCGTCTGCCAGTATGAGCAGACTCCCGATAGCAACTTCATTGTGGATCGGCATCCGCGAATGGAGAATGTGTGGCTGCTGGGCGGCGGCTCGGGACATGGATTTAAACATGGGCCGGGACTCGGAGAGATGATGGCGGAGCTGATTTTGAAGGATGGCGAGGCGGACGAGCTTTGGCACTTGTCGAGATTCTCGAACCAGTGAAGAACCTGCCGGAGGCCTTGCCCCGTGATCCCTTTGGCCTCTGTGTTAAGGAATTCCTCTACTGAATCTGAATCACGCTAGCCGATTCGCCGGCTTTAATCTCGCTTACACGCGCCACAACCCTCCGCGCAAACTCGAAGATCGACTTGGCGTGTGGAGAATTTTCCCCTTCGAGCACAACCGGCTTACCGCCGTCGCCGGACTTGCGCACCTCAGGATCGAGTTCAATGTTCCCTAAGAATGACACGCCGAAATGCTTTGCCATATTTTCCGCGCCGCCACGCGAGAAGATATCGATCTCGTGATGGCAGTGCGGACAGGTGAAGAAGCTCATGTTCTCGACTACGCCCACGAGTTCCACCTTCATTTGCCGGAACATTTC
This sequence comes from uncultured Acidobacteriaceae bacterium, assembly GCA_963781635.1. Taxonomy (GTDB): domain Bacteria; phylum Acidobacteriota; class Terriglobia; order Terriglobales; family Acidobacteriaceae; genus Sulfotelmatobacter. The sequence continues at coordinate 275,117 of CAWAFZ010000002.1, read as the reverse complement.
GATGGCTTTGCGCGCGTCCTGCAACGAAACGTCAGAGGGAGTTGACACCACCACCGCGCCGGTCAGCGGAACATTCTGCACCAGCGACAACGCGATATCGCCTGTGCCGGGCGGCAAGTCGACGATCATGTAGTCGAGCTGTCCCCACTCCACCATTCCCAGAAACTGCTTCACGATCTGGTGCAGCATGGGGCCGCGCCAGATTACCGGCTTGTCCCCGGGATTGAGAAACCCAACAGAAATTACTTTCAGGCCGAAAGCCTCCAACGGCTCGATGCGGTTTTCACTGGCCATCTTCGGTTGGCCGCTCACGCCCAGCATCAGCGGCACATTTGGCCCGTAGACATCGGCATCGAGAAGGCCAACTCTGTATCCCATCTTCGCCATCGCGACGGCCAGATTCACCGACAGCGTGGTCTTTCCTACGCCGCCTTTGCCAGAACCTACGGCGATGATGGCATCTACTCCCGGCAGAGGTTGAGGCCCCGGGGCGGCCTGCCCGGGGGGAATCGGCATATGTGCATTCAAGGGATCACACTCCAAGGATGAAATCAGGATGGCTCAAGGGCCTAATTATACAGAGGATCTGGGCTGCTGTTCTCTATCTTGCCTTCCTCCGCCGCTCCAAGTGGGCGCGGCGAATCTCGCGCCTCTTACCCGCATCGTCGTAGCGCCGCCGCTGCTCTTCGGTCTCGGGAATCACGGCGGGAACTTTCAAGTGGTTTCCCCGCGCATCCACGGCAACGAAAGTAAGATAGGCCGAGGCTACGTGCTGCGCGGTATCGGCTATATAATTTTCCACGAAGACCTTCACTCCAACTTCCGCCGACGTTTGAAAAACCCGGTTCACCGACGAGCGGAGAATTACCAGATCCCCCACTCGCACCGGAACCAAAAAATCGATGTGATCGACCGAGGCGGTCACGGCGTAGCTTCGGGCGTGTCGATGAATCGCCATGGCGCCCGCCAGATCGATCCAGTGCATCAGCCTTCCGCCGAGCAGCGCGCCCAGAGGGTTGGCATCGTTCGGCAGAACCAGTTCCGCCATCTCCGATTGCGAATCGCGCACCGGTCGAGGCACCAGGATATCTTCCGTCATGGTCTTCTCGGTCATGATCTTCTTTCCGTTCTTAGCAGGTGATTTGCGAGGCTAGCTGGCTGCTGGCGTCACTTCCCGGCCCTTCCTTTTCTCCAAGTATGAAGCCAGAAAACACTCGGCCATTCGCTGCACTCGATTGTCGGGATGCGGCCGTTCGCAACGCGCCTGCGCAACATCGAAGATCAGCATTCCGTGTTCCGAGGGAAAGTGCCCACGCTCGCACACGTAACGGATCTGTATGCGTCCGCTATTCGCATTTTGAGCATCGCCATTGAGCATTCTGGCACCAAACCGAACCGAATCCCACGCGCGTTTCGCCGGCAACCGTCCGCAGCGTTCTGCGTAGCCGAGATTGCAAAATTCCCGCAATTCGTTCTCAGAAGGAGCCTCTCCGTCGTGTCCTGGCGCGGTACAGAAGCCGCTCCATCCGGCCCCCAGCGGGAGTCGTGACGCGTGCAGAAATGCGCCATTCTCCAACTTCTCCATCGGCATAAAAAACGGACACGCCACCTGCCTGCCTCCAGCGAATCTTGAATTTGTTAAAGAGGCATAATTCTACCGCGCCAAGTGCCGTCCACTTTAATCGAATTGTGCACCACTTAGAATCGATTCAGCCATTTATAGTAACCTCACTAACTGAGAACTGCTATGGACCGCATCGCCGCACTCAACGACATTCTCGCGCAGAACCCGAATGACACCTTCGCCCGCTACGGGCTGGCAATGGAATATTCGAAGCAGGGAGATTTGGATCGCTCCCTGGCGGAATTTTCTACCCTGCTAAAAACTGATCCGGACTACACCCCCGGCTACTTCATGGCGGCACAAACCCTAGCTAAAGCCGAAAGAATCGCCGAAGCGAAAACCATGCTTGCCGACGGGATTGCCTCAGCGCGCAGGACTGGCAATCTCCACGCCCAAGGCGAAATGGAAGCTATGCTGGCGGAACTGGAATAGCGTCATGCTTTACCCTGAGAACCTCTGTAGCCCCTGTGTTTTAAGCTTCTAACCTTGCAGTTCCCAATCACCCAGCCATCCTTCCCATGGCCCACTCAACCAATCGTGGAAACAGTTGATAAATCTTCTGCGGCACGTACATCGTCCAGGGCACAATCACTTCCCGTTCCTGCTTTAAATATCCGCGCAGCGTCGCCTGCGCTACACGCTCAGCGCTGATCCCCTTCACCGCGCCGGGACGCACTTGTTTCAATTCATTCCCGCGCACCGCATTCTTGCCGAAATCTGTTCGCACATATCCGGGACAAACCGTGAGCACTCGAATCCCATCTTTTTTTAACTCCACGCCTGCGGCCTTGCCCATCGCGTTCAACGCGAATTTTGTCGCACTGTACCCGGCGTGAAATGGAAGTGGAATATGACCCGCGACGCTTGAGATATTGATGATCGTTCCGCCGCCCTGCCGCTGCATCACCGGAATCACCGCTTGCATGGCCGCAACGGCTCCAAAGAAATTTGTGTCGAACATCTCGCGGAGCTTCGCCATATCCACTTGGGCCACGGAATCCATCAGGCCGTGCCCAGCGTTGTTTACCCAAATATCGATGCGCTGGAAGTGATGCAGAGTGAGTCCCACAGCTCGATCGATATCTTCGCGATGGCGCACATCGCAAGCCATGGCCAGTGTTTTTTCCGGATGACCGACTCTCTCCCGAGCGGCATCCACTCTGCCCGTGTCGCGAGATAAAAGCACCACGCTCGCGCCTTGATCGCAGAATATTTTCGCAATGGCCTCTCCGATTCCCATCGAAGCGCCTGTGACCACGACAACTTTGCCGGCCAATTCCATGTCGTGCTTTTATTCTCTGGCTCAATGAAAGTCAACAGCAAGTTGATTGCAGGGACGATGTCGTGGCGTACGATGTCGTAGCGTACAATCAGAAAGCGCCTTCGTCGCGCCGCCACCGGAGACTCCTTGGACGCCCTTCTGCCCCTATTCCCGCTCGATGTCGTCCTATTTCCCGGCACTCCGCTGCCCTTGCACATCTTCGAGCCGCGCTACAAAGAAATGATTGGGGAATGCCTTGCCCAGAATCGCGTTTTTGGAGTAGTGCGCACCGTCGAACAAAATCTCTCCGACGTAGGATGCACAGCGGAGATTGTCACCGTGGTAAAGGAATATTCTGATGGCCGGCTGGACCTAGTATCTGAAGGGCGCCAGCGCTTCGAAGTCGTGCGCGTGAACCAGGAGCGCTCCTTCCTGCGCGCCGAAGTTGTGATGATCGACGACGAACCCGGAGAACCGCCCGCTGAGGATACGGCGCGAGCGGTTCAGTTACATTCTGAACTGCTGGCGCTTGCCGGAGCGAAACAAGATCTCTCTGCCGCCGATCCTGCATCGCTTACGTTTTACCTGGCCGGCTCGCTGCCACTCGATCTCGACTTCAAACAAAAGCTGCTGGGGCTGCGCTCTGAGGGTGAGCGACTCCACTTACTCATCGCCTATCTCGAAACTCTGATCCCCAACCTTCACCGCGCGGCGCGCGCGCGCGAGCGAGCTGGGGGCAACGGCCACGTGCGGTAGCATCGGCTTCGGGCTTCCGGCTCCGGCCCTTGTAAACCGCGCGCGTCCTTATCGAGAGATTTCCCCGAGGCCCAGTGGCCGAAGCCCGAAGCCCGCCCTTCCGCGTATAATCCAGACAAGTATTCTTCTCGGGGGTTCCTTCATGAGTCTTCCGCGCACCCTTGGCGAACTGCGCCGCAGTGCCTTTTCTGGAGAAAGTTTGCGCACTCGCCGCGTGAAAGACGAACTGCGCGAAAACCTGATGGCGCGGCTGCGCAACAACGACGACGCCAGCATTTTCCCTGGCATCGTCGGCTATGACGATACGGTAGTACCGCAAATCGTAAACGCCATTCTCTCGCGCCACAACTTTATTCTGCTTGGTCTGCGCGGCCAGGCCAAAAGCCGCCTCCTGCGAGCCCTTACCACACTGCTCGATGCGCAAATGCCGTACGTCGCCGGCTGTGAAATTCGCGACAATCCTTACGATCCCATCTGCCGCCGCTGCCGTGAGGAAGTGGCGCGTCTCGGCGACGAAGTTTCGATCGCGTACCTGACCCCCGACCAGCGCTACGTGGAAAAACTTGCGACGCCCGACGTCACCATCGCCGATCTTATCGGCGACATCGATCCCATCAAAGCGGCTCGCGGCGGCCACGAACTCTCGAGCGAGTTCACTGTGCATTACGGACTACTGCCCCGCGCCAATCGCGGCATCTTCGCCATCAACGAACTTCCTGATCTCGCCGGGAAAATCCAAGTGGGACTGTTCAACATCATGCAGGAAGGCGACGTGCAGATCAAAGGCTACCCGATTCGGTTGCCGCTTGATATCGCGATTGTCTTCAGCGCGAATCCCGAAGATTACACGGCTCGCGGAAAAATCATCACGCCGCTCAAAGACCGCATCGGCTCTGAGATTCGCACGCACTACCCCGCGACCGTGGATGAAGGCATCGCCATCACTGCGCAAGAAGCCTGGACTCGGCGCAACGGCCACGCCATGCACTTGCCCACTTACATTCAACAGGTGATTGAGCGCATCGCCTTCGCCGCTCGTGAAGATAAAAAGATCGACAAGCGCAGCGGAGTAAGTCAGCGTTTACCCATCTCCGCGATGGAAAATGTGATCTCGAACTCCGAGCGACGCGCCATTCGCAACGACGAAAAGCTCGTAGTGCCGCGGGTTAGCGACGTTTACGCAGCGCTGCCTGCGATCACCGGCAAACTCGAACTTGAATATGAAGGCGAGATGAAGGGCGCCGACCACGTTTCCCGCGAACTCATTCGCGCGGCCATCGCGAAAACTTACGACGAATATTTCACCGGCGCCAATGTGCAGCAGATCGTGCAGTGGTTTGATCTGGGCGGCGAGATTCAGTTGTCCGATTCTGTTTCCGCTTCGGAAGCTTTGCAGAACCTCAAAGAGATTCAGGGCCTCATCGAGAAACTGGGGCCGCTGGGCGTTTCGCAGAAAGAGAGTCCTGAACAGCAAGTCTCGGCCGCAGAATTTATTCTGGAAGGGCTGCATGCGCACAAGCGCATTGGCCGCAACGAAGAACGAGTCTTCAAAGCGGGGGAGAAAAAGCCCGAGCCCGCGAGCGCGAAAAAGCATTCGAGAAGGAAGAACCGCCGTACCGGCAGAGAAGGCAGTTTAACTGAATCGCCGTTGGTCGTTAGTCGTTGGTCGTTAGTCGTTGGTCGTTAGCTTATGATTTCCGCTGGACGTATTGCGACTATCTTCTCGCGAAGGGGTGGCAGCGGGGAGTTTACGAAGGCCGCTGAAGAATTGACTTCAGACCAATTTGCGCATTTACGAGGCAGATTGGATGGCCAAACGCCGCTCATTGCGAGCGTACGCTCGGAGGAAGAGTGGTTTGCGCTGAGCGATTCGCAGCTGGTCTCGGAACGGCTCGGCGTTTTTCGCCGGATTCGACTCGACGACGTCGAAGGCCTCCTGAGTCCGGCCGGGGGCCGAGGCTTTGAACGAGGCAAGAAGCATGGAGGAATTGTGGAGGTCCAACTGAAAGATGGATCTACACTGGCTATTACCACCGAATCGGGTGGCCCTTTCGCAGCTCTTACGAATGTGTTTTTGTACCTTACTCGAGTAAACCGGCGACGCCAGGGCGGCGTGATCTGCGAACGACCAACGACGAACGACCAACGACGGGCCCTATGAAGCGCATTCGCTACTCCAAATACGTGCCTGACCCCGCTGGCGAGATGAGCCTGGAAGATCTGCTGGGCGCGCTCTCCGACTACCTGCTGCAAAGCGGCTTCCAGAGCGACATGTGGTATGAAATGCCGGAGGGCGAACAGAGTCTCGACGACTTACGCCGCGCCATCGAGCAGGCCCTGATGGAAGGCGATCAATTCGATGAAGAGATGCGCGAACGACTGCAGCAAATGGCGGCAGACGGCCAACTCGACGAACTCATCGAAAAGCTAATCGAACGCATGCAGCAGGAAGACTATATTTCGATCGACCAGCCGCCTGACCCCTCCCGCCCATCGGGCATCGGCGGGCAAGTCGGCGAGAACCAGCAGCAGGCAAAATTCGAAATCACCGACAAAAGTCTCGACTTTCTGGGCTTCAAATCGCTGCGTAATCTGCTCGGCTCGCTGGGCAAATCCAGCTTCGGACGCCACGACACTCGCGATCTCGCCACCGGCATTGAAGCCAGCGGCGCATCCCGCACTTATGAATTCGGAGATACGCTGAATCTTGACATCACAGCTACGCTTTCGAGCGCCATTCAGCGCGAAGGGCTAAGCCTGCCGCTCAATATCGAATACTCCGACTTACAGGTTCATCAGTGCGAGTACCAATCTTCCTGCGCCACCGTGCTCATGCTCGACTGCTCGCACTCGATGATCCTGTACGGCGAAGACCGCTTCACGCCGGCGAAAAAAGTTGCGATGGCGCTGTCACATCTAATTCGCACGCAGTATCCCGGCGATTCGCTCTCGCTGGTGCTCTTTCACGACTCCGCAGAAGAAGTGCCGCTTTCGCAACTGGCTCGCGTGAAGGTCGGACCGTATTACACGAATACGCGCGAAGGCCTGCGCATGGCGCAACGAATTTTGCAGCGCCAACGCAAAGACATGAAGCAGATCGTTATGATCACCGACGGCAAACCCTCCGCGCTCACGCTTGAAGACGGGCGAATCTACAAAAACGCCTTTGGCCTTGATCCCCTAGTAGTCAGCCAAACGCTCGAAGAGGTCTCGAAGTGCAAGCGGGCCGGCGTTCTCATCAACACCTTCATGCTCGCGTCTGATTATGGCCTGGTGCAATTCGTCCAGAAGGTAACCGAGATGTGCCGCGGCAAAGCCTACTTCACTACCCCTTACACGCTGGGCCAGTATCTGCTGATGGATTACATGTCGCGGAAGACCAAGACCATCCACTAATTTGTTCGGCGGCGAGTCGCAGGTGAGATATGCTCCTTCCGGCATTATGATTCTGTTTCTGTGGTATCTCCCGCTGTGGCTATTGGCGCTGCTGCTTTGGGTATTGCTGCGCCGGCGCGCCTACCGGGTTTCGCCATGGTTTTTTGCGTATGTGGCTTTCGGGGTAGTGGCGGACGTTGCACGGTTCGTGACTCACAACCGACCGCGCCCTTACTTCGCCACCTATTGGATTTCTGAGGCCGGCTACTGTCTCCTCGGGGTCCTTGCGATGTACGAGGTGATTCGTTCGGTTCTCGGAAACCTGCCCCGCGCCTGGTGGTCGCACCTCCTCTTTCCTGCAACCCTGCTTGCAGGCATTGGTCTGAGCGTAGCCAGAACTCATGCTGCGCTTTCACCCCCAACCGGCATACTTTTGTGGATAGTCGCCGGGGAAATCGCCGTGCGCTTTGTGCAAGTTTTCATTTTCGCCAGCTTGGCGAGCCTGGCTCCGCTCATCGGTCTTCGCTGGCCGCGCTATCCTTTCGGCGTAGCGATGGGGTTCGGCCTGTATGCGACGATTATGCTGCTGTCCACGAGCAGATTTGCAGACACGGGGATACGCTATTTGCTGATGTGGAGCGTCACCTCACTCGCAGCATATTCCGTCGCGGTTTTGATCTGGATTTGGTTTTTCTGGGCACCGGTGAACGTCGCCGATCCTGAACCGCAAATTCCCAATCCCGCACTACGCTAATGGGAAAAACCCGGCCATAGCTAAAAAACACCCATCTTCTTGCGTCCCCCGCTACACTATTCCGGGGAATCCCCCACTATAAGGAGAAGAAAGAATGAAACGGATCCTCGCTGTTACGTTGTTGCTCATGTTGTTCGCTTCGCAGGCTTTAGCCGATGGGCCGGGAACATCGCCGCCTCCTCCTCCCGGGAGCTCGATGCCGCACCCCAGCTCGAGGATCGCGTAGCAAAATTAGTTTCGAAGGCCGGGGGCAGATAAGATAAGCTGCTCCCGGTATATGAACCTGCTGGTTTGGTACATTCCGCAAAGCCTTCTTGTGGTGCTGCTCGCGGTGCTGGTCAGGAGGCGCGCTTACAAGTTAGCACCGGGATTTTTTCTATACGCAGCATTCGCGGTAATGGCGGGCTTGTCCCGGTTTATCTTCAAGAGCCAACCGCTTCCTTACTATGCGATTTATTGGATCACTGAAGCGGGCTACGACCTCCTTGGAATGCTCGTGATGTACGAAGTCCTTCACACGGTTCTCGGGAAATTTATCCGCGCCTGGTGGGGACAGTTAATATTTCCCGCGATCCTTGTCGCCAGCATTGGTATAAGCGTCGCGCGTGCCCACGACGCACCATCACGTCTTCCCGGAGTGCTGTTCTATATCATCCTCGGCGAAACGGCTGTCAGGTTCGTCCAAGTCATCGTCTTTGCTGGACTGGTAACCCTCGTCCCGGTGCTGGGCCTCCGCTGGCGACAGTACCCATTTGGCGTCGCCACCGGATTTGGGCTGTACGCCACTGTGATGCTGCTGACTACAGCAAAATATTCGGATTTTGGAACAAGGTTTAAATTCTTGTGGGATATGACCTCACTTGTGGCATACTCTGTTGCCGTGTTGATTTGGATATGGTTTTTTAGCGTGCCCCAAAAGGCACAGACTCCGAGTTCGGAACTATCGGCCCCTTCCCCTGGTGATCTCAAGCAATATAAAGACGCGTTACGGAGGATGCGCTAGGTTATGTTCTCAGTCGTGTTTACCTGGCTAATCGTGGCGTGGGGCGCCGTGTCCTGCATATACATGCTGTACTGCGCCTGGTCCCGCTTTCCCCGCCGCGATGTCGATGTCGATGATGTCGTTCCTTTTCTTTATCCGGTGGATATTTCTTTGGCCGAGTCGCTGCTCGATCCGGCGGCGGAATTCGAATTTCGCTGGCAGATGGGCCCGCTGCAGTTTCGCCAGGCGCAACGCAAGCGCATGCGCATGCTTCTCGAAGTGACGCGCCGGATGGCTCACAACTCCAAGGTCCTGGTGAAGTATGCTGATGCGGAGAAGAACCACCCCGATCCCCGCCGGGCGAGCCTGGCGGGTAAGCTGCAGGAGAAGGCGGTCGAGGTCCGCTTGTATTCTCTGCTGGCCGGAATCAAGCTGCGCTTTTGGCTGCTGCTGCGCTCAGAGACACTGGCCCCGAAGGCGGAGCTGTCCCGCCTGCGCGTCGCTGGAGAAATCGACGGCCTGCAAACCTACAACGCTCTAAAGATCGCAGCTGCCGAAGTCTTCGTACAACTACCTGTCGATGCACGGGACTCTCTAACGCGGAACCTCTGAGGTTTAGCTGCATTTCTTTCGCGAGACTGACCTTTTACCCCGCCTCCGACTGCTGATACTCTCTTAACAATACTCTCTTAACAAACATGGCAAATTGCATTCGATGCGGCCGACAGCTTCCGGGCTTTTCCTTCGGCAAAAAGATCTGCCAGTGGTGCGTGCAGCACGAAGCCGCGCAGCGAGGGGAACTCGCCGAAGACGCACCCCAACCCATCATGCGCACTCCGTGGGTGCGGCGGGGCGAATCCGCGATCGGCCTCACGCAGATCATCTTCGGCATCAACGCCGCGGTATTTCTAGGCATGGCGCTTTCCGCTTCCACGGTGATGGACTTTCCCATTCAAGAAAGCATCCGCTGGGGCGCGAACTACGGACCGCTTACGCTGTCGGGAGAATGGTGGCGACTGCTCACCAATATATTTATTCACGGTGGACTCATTCACATTGCTTTTAACATGTGGTGCCTGTGGAACCTCGGCGCGCTGTGCGAAGCGCTCTACGGTGGCTGGACTTATGGCGCCATCTATCTCATCTGTGGCATCGGAGCCAGTTTGGCCAGCGTAGCCTGGCATCCCCAGGGGCCTAGCGTGGGAGCCTCGGGAGCCATCTTCGGCCTGGCCGGCGCGCTGATCGCTGCTTTCAAGTTGGGCGAATTCTCTGTACCGCGCAGCGCACTCTCAGGCACGCTGCGCAGCCTGGGAGCTTTCGTGGTCTACAACCTGATCTTTGGTCAGCTCATGCCTGGCATCGACAATACTGCCCACATCGGCGGCCTGGTAACCGGATTGATCGTTGGTGCACTCATCGCGCTTCTCGCGCCACAACAAGACCATGCGATGCGCCGCGTCGCTATCTTCTTTCTCAGCCTTCTCGCCCTCGCCGGCGTCGCCGCCGGGGCAGCGCATCATTATGGATTTCCGTTACGTTTGGGCCGCGCCAGCTTCAGCAGCGAAAACCCCTCCGGCCACAGCGTCGCGAATCTGGAAAATATTGTTAAGCAGCGTCCCGATTTTGTCCCGGCGCGCTTTGATCTCGCACAGGCATATTTCAGCCAAGGCCAATACGCAAAGGCAGAATTTCAATTGAAGCGAGTTCTCGAGTTTCAACCGCAAAATGCCGATGCCCGCACTTTATTGGGGATGGTTTACCTGAATGAAGATCGCCCTCAGGATGCGAAGGACATCTTCTCGCATGCCATAAGCCAGGACGCGAATAACGCCGAGGCTCACTTCGGCCTCGGGCTGGCGCTTGCGGCACAGGGAGATCATGCGGATGCAATTGAAGAATATAAGACCGCCGCCCGCCTGGAGCCCCAAGCGGACGGCGTCAACTACAACATGGGTCTCTCTTACGCCAAACTAAATCAGTACGATGACGCCATCGCCGCCTTCCTCAGAGAACAAAAACAGAGCGGCGACGGCCCCGAGATCGAGACCGCCCTCGCGGATGCCTACCAGGCCAAGGGTCTGACGCAGGCGGCGGACGCAGCGAGAATCAAAGCGGCGCAGCTCAAGAAAAGTGCCTCGGATTAAGGAAGAATGGCGTAGAGACGCCGCTCGCTACGTGTGGCCCGGCGCAAAGGCTAGACGTAGCAAGCTACGTCTCTACGATGTGCCTTTAGCTTTTTAGTTCGTTCACGGCGCGCCAGGCCTGATCAATGGCCTCATTGGTGTACGCGGAAGCTCCGGCGTCGGAGTTGGCAATTGCGATGCGCCCGAATGTTTTCCGGGCTCGCTCGCATGGAGGTTCGCCGCCCTCCAGCAGAAACTTATCCCACAGGCTGCTGTACTCGTAGGCGTAACCGTGCGGCCAGCGATTGGCGGTGATAGCAAGAATGTCGCGCGCGGGGTCGAAGCCGCCCGCTCCCAAGGTTCGCGCCAATTGCTCGCGAATCCTGCGCTCTATGGTCTCAAAGGTCGTGCTGTAGAGTTCAATCCGGCCGAGGCTGTGCTGATCGCGCGCCGGGAGTCCGGCTTGGCAAGGGGCCTTGCTCATGTGCACAACCAGCGGCTCTTCGGGAGAGCGCGTACAGCGGTATTCTCCGATGCTGACCGGCAAGTCGATGTCGATGTGGCTATGGTAGCCGCCTGGCGCGTAAATGGAATTCGCTCCCAGCTTCTGAAACGTAGTCGAGCTACGCAGAAGCACGTTGCTATACAGCAGCGGGACCTTCTGCGCCGAGGCCAGCGCCTCTTTCTGCGCGTCGGGCAATTCCTCGCAAAGGTAGGGAATCATCACATTCCAGCACGCCAGAACACAGTGCTTGGACTTAACCGTATAAAGTTTGCCGCCGCGAGCATAGGCGATTTCAACTCCAGTGGCTTGCTTCGGATCGCCCACGGTGTTCGAACCCAAATGCTTTACGCGAACCGCAGTGCTGTTCAAGCGAATGCGCACCGGGGACGCGGGCTGGTCTAATTTCGCGTAGCTCGCTTTTGCCGTAACCGCGTCCGCCACCGAGTTGCCGGGTATGGCTTCCGGGATTAGCTTGCGGACAAGCAGACGCGCGATCGTGGCATTGCCATCGGGAAAGTGAAAGAAGTAACTACGCTCGTTGCTCAGTGCTTCCGGCTCCAGCCCCATGCCACTGAAGCCCGGGTATCCGGCTTCCGAAGCATCCAGCGCGGCTACGGCTTCGATGCCCACGCCGAAGAGAGTTTGAGAAATGGACCGGTAGAGGCGAATTACATCTCCATGCACGCACACGTGTTCCGTCAGGAATTTCGCATAGCCGATGCGCGCGAGTCGAGCCTTCTTTTGTTCGGCATTGAGGTCGGGAAGATAGTCCTTCTTCTCCCGGCATAAGCGGGACATGTCTCTACGCGCTGTTTCCGCAATCGGTGCCTCTGCCATAAAGTGCGTCCAGGCATCCGGCCCCGCGACCGCGAGGTCGTAGGTCTCGCCACCGGGGAAAGGGCAGGGATCATCCACCAACTTGTCGACGCCAAAAGTTTCCTTATCGAAAAAAATTTTGGGGACGCGCCCCCGGGAGTAGAGATCACGATCGAGATATTTCGGAAAGCTACTGACCTCGATGCCAAGTTCTTCGATCACGCCCTTCGCCACGGAGCTGTAAGGCTCCGGACTCTCGATCGAATAGGTGCCTCCATAGCCGAGTAAGGTTCTACTTCCCACGCGGAATTCGTTGCGCTTGGCGTGGCCGCCGAAATCGTCGTGATTTTCGAGAATGAGAATACGCGCGTTCGCGCCCGCTGCCTTGCGATAAAAGTGTGCGGCGGAGAGGCCGCTGATGCCGCCCCCGACGACCACGAGGTCATAGCTCTCCCCCGTATCTTGCAGAGTGACCGCCGAATCCCAGAAGGTGCCATCGCGCAACGAATGCGCCGCATCGAAGGAACCGGCGTGGCTGCCGCGCAGTCCGGTGAGCGCAGGCGGGTAATAGCTTGCTGATTTCTCGGGATCGAAATCGCCGACAGCCAGCAGAGGCCACGGCATCAGCGCTGCTCCTGCGGTTACGGCCACGCCATTCAGAAAGTCACGGCGCGTGATATTACGCTTCATCCCCAAGTCGCGATCGCTCTGGTCGCCTTCGCTCAATCAGCCTCCGATCTGAACAAGTGTGCCGGCGCGCCTATATCATCCGCGGCTACGCCGGATATTGGTCTGTGCCGATGCAAGCAACCGCTTCGGTGCAGTAGAACCAAGATCCCTCGCTTCGCTCGGGATGACAACGAGGGGCCGGGATGGAAACCGTGGTCGGAGAGACCACGGTGGTAAATTTAGGCGGGTCCGCCCTCGGCTTTCTTGACGGCAAGTTCTGCGCCCTGGAAGCCGATGCGGCTGTGCGTGCCATCGCAGAAAGGTTTGTTGACCGAACCGCCGCAGCGGCAGAGAGAGAAAGCCGGTTTGCCGGTGAGATCGTAGGGAGTTCCATTCGCATCGACCAGTTCCACCGATCCCTCCGGAGCCTCTACGCGAAATGGGCCATTCGGGCGGACGGTGATTTTCACTTGAGCCATATTCTTGGTTCCTCCAACCATGCAGCATTGTAACAATGCCAACCGATCGGGGACAGAGGCTGCGGGTCGGCCCTTGCCTGTACCTAAGATGAGCAGCTAAGAGACTCGCAATTCAATTAGCTTTAACTTACGAGAGGAAGATAGCATTTGGGCGCGCCGCGCTCATCTAACTACCTTATTCGCCCTATTGTTCCCGGAGCCGTGAACGTTGAGAGTAAAAGAGAGGCGTGAGGCGTCTGCTAAAGCGTATTTTAATTGTCGATGATCACGCGGCTGTGCGGCGCGCCGTCGCGCGTCTTTTCGAGAGGGTTCCCACGTTTGCAATATGCGGCGAGGCGGAAAACGGCAGCATTGCGATCGAAAAAGCGCGCGAGTTAAAACCGGACGCGATCGTGATCGACCTCTCCATGCCCGTGATGAACGGGCTGCAGGCTACGCAGATCCTTCGGGCGCTCATGCCCGCCGTACCCATCCTGATGTACACCTCGTTTACGCATGTGAATCTTGCAGAAGAGGCTCTGGCGGCGGGAGTAACGAGAGTAGCATCAAAGACCAGTCCGCCGGAATTGCTGGTTCAAGAGTTGCAATCGCTGCTGGCAGATGCGGCTTAGCCGCCGATTTCCTTGCGCAGCACTTTCAATCCGCTTAAGGCATCTTCAATTGCCAACCGCTCTTCAGGCATGCCAGCGTGATCCTGAGTCAGTTCCTGAATTCTAGCGTTGATCGCGGCATCGGCTGCTTCAACATGTTGTGGCAGCTTCGAGCGATCGGTTTCGAGGATAGCCATGATATACGGACGTTGCCATTGATAATCCACATTCATAGTCGTCACCTGCATTTGTCAAACGGCTCACGGGCCTTCAAAGCGAGCGGCTGACAAGAGGGGTGAATACTGATCGTTTGGATTTTGTTTTCCCGTGCGGCGATTCAGCGGCGGTCCAATTGTCCGGGCGGTGAGGCGCTCAGGCAGCCATTTTCTTCTGGGATAGCTCCAGAGGATGACACTGCGGGCAGTACGGCAAAGAAATGTTCCAGCCATTTTCGTCTCCGTCGAGCCAGCATTGCGCCTTCAATTGAAAGAGAAGCGAACCACAGTCCGGGCAAAATTGAGGCTCGGTGCACACTTGACTTTGATTTTCGAGATAGCTTTTTAGAGTCTGAACGACTTCCGCATGACGATCAGCCTGAGATTGCATGGCGCCCTTTCCACAGAATCGGGAATAGCATTGCAGTTATGCTACGCGTTTCGGACGCGCTAGTCGGCCTCTTGACGGACAAAGCTACGCACGATAGCGCACATATAGCGAATTTAGGCCATTTCTTTTTTCCACATGTCCGTGTGCCGGCGGATTAGTTCGTAGCACTCACAGGCCGCGTCTTCCAGGCAGGAGCGATTTTCAATTTTCACGTGACCGCGGTTGTAGGTGATCAATCCCGACTTCGCCAGAAGCCCGGCGGCCACGGTGACGCTGGAGCGGCGCGTACCCAGCATGTGCGCCAGAAATTCGTGAGTTAACGAAACCACGTTGCCATCCGCGCCGTTGTGGCCAACCCTGTCCTGGCTCATGAGAAGCCAGCGCGCCAGCCGTTCGTCCACTTCATGCAGCCGGTTGCAGGCCGCCACCTGCATCCCCTGAATGGCCATGAGTTGGCCGAATTGCTGCATTCTTCTTAGCAGCACAGGGCAATCCGGCAAAGCTCTTAATAATGCTTGAGTACTTACCCGAAACGCGGTACCGGAGATCTGCACCAAAGCCCGCGTGTCGCTTGTCTTGAAGCCCACTGCGAGCGGCAACCCGGTGCATCCTTCTTTACCGGTTAGTCCGACTTCTACACTCTTGCCGTCCTTCATCACGCTCAGGATCGAGACCATCCCGCTGTTGACGAAGTAGGCGTACTTAATCGGCTCTTCGGTTTCCTGCAGAACGTCGTGGGTTCGCAGCTGCACGAACGTAAGTTGCGGGAAAATCGAATCCTGTTCATGACCGGGAAGGTTCAGCAAAAGTTCGTTCCGGACAGGATTTTCTTCGACTTGAGGGGTGGTTTTCCTGGCTTTCGATGAGGTGGATTTGATGCGTGACGGCTTGTCAGCCATAACGGCTCCTTGCGCAGCAACTTACGCTGTCTGATTCCGCAAAGGACCGTGTCCTCGAATCATTACAGTTTCGTCGGAAGGTTGCTAGAAGAGACAACTCGATCTTAGCAGATAGACGGTTGATTGGAGTACAAACCGCAGTGGATGGTGGTGTAGGGAATGATCGGAGTCGGCCAACGGTTTCTCAGCAAACTCTTAGTCCCTCTCGTTTACCGATTACGGTCCAAAGATGTGTTCCTATTCACGCCGCGAGTGACTTAGCGGCAACCAGGCTGCGATAGAGTTCGAGGTATTCGTCGATCATACGCTTGGTCGTGAAGCGTTCCCGGGCGCGCGTGAATGCGCGGTCGGCATAGGCGAGGCGTAACGCCGGGTCGGCATCAAGCTGGCGAAGAGTTTGGGCCAGGCTGCCAGCGTCGTTGGTGCGGAAATAAAGCGCGGTATCGCCCCAGACTTCGCGAAAGCTGGGGATATCGTTGGCTACAATGGCGCAGCGCGAAAAAGCGGCCTCAAGGGCTGCCATTCCCAGCGGCTCATAACGTGAAGTGGCGGCGTACACGGCAGCACGGCTGTAGAGAGCCCGCAGTTGCGCTTCGGTCTGCGGCCCGCGTATGGCAACCGAACTCTGAGCCGTAGCCACCTTGACATCGGCACGGATCGGAATACGCGGCACGGCCACGGTTTGATCGGCACCCACGATGCACACCGAAAACGGCTGAGCGTGTTGCGTGAGCAGGAAGACCTGCTTGCCGGCATCGATCAGGCGGCCCACGCAGAGCACGGAGTCGTCTTTGCTCACGTAGGGGTTGAAAAAAATCGGATTGCGTCCGGGATAAATAACGGTGGACCGGCGGGAGTGGACATAGGTAGCGTGGATCGTATTTAGCATCCAGACCGAGGGCGCAACCACGGCATCGGCACCCTCCAGTCCGCGAATCACTGTATCGCGGTACCATCGCAGCCAGTGGGTGGGGCGAGGCGGATGGCCCTGCACGGCTTCGGTCCAACTGATCAGATCGCCATGCGCCGTCACCACGCGCGGAACACCCACAGCCAGATTGCCGTAACCAAACTCATGCAGATGAAGCAAATCGGGCCGGACTTCGCGCACCAGCCGGGCCAAGAACTCGGATGATTCGGAGAACTCCTGCGGGGCCTCGTGCATCCATTCCAAGCGGAAGGCCGTGGGGCGGTAGTCCAGACCATGCAATAGATCCATCCACGCGGTTTGCTCGGGCAGCGGAATTTCGCCGAAGCTGACCAGCGTAACCCGTACACCGCGCGTGACCAGTCCGGTAACCAGCTCGCGCGAGTAGGTCCAGGCGCCGGACATAGTATCGGTCGTGACCAGAACGTGCACAGAACCTCCCGAGAGTCTGGATACCGCAGGGTGCGGGCATCCACGGTGACGCTCGCCTATTTTAGTGCCAATCAAGCGGGGCGTCGAAGGGAAAATTCATGAATTCGGTTAATCCAGGCAGGCTCCGCCCCCAAGCCCAAGGCTTGCACGGCCGCATTGGTCGAGTGTGTGCAAGAATTTAGTTCGCTCCCAAACGAACTCTCATTTCCCGCGCCAGGTTATCGATGGTACGAATTTTCTCCGCGGCGGGCGTGGGAACATTGGGGACCGACATCGCCAGTTCGCAGGAAAGTAGCATGACGGTGAGGCTTTCGCACATCTCGCTGCGAAATTGTTCCTCGACCGAGCGGCGAGCCTGCGTTTCCTCCCGTTTGCGGCGGTGCAGAGCGGAGCGCACCTCGCGTAACAGCCGTTCCATGCCGCTCACGGCGAAACTCAGGTAGACGGGAAAGGCTGTGCCCAAATGCTCCAGCAGGTGGTCGCTCTCGCTGGGCTCGCTTTCTAGCAGGAACTGATCGAAGACTACAGCTGAGTAGTGCTGTTCCCGGAGATGGGCCAGCGCTTGCTGCAGATTTCCCGCCCAGTGGGTAGGCTCGCCGATGGCCTCTTGCAGCATGGCAGCGCACTCCAGGCCGCGCGCCGAAGGTGTAATGAGTAGAATCATACCTTCCAGTTAGCACGCAAGGCACCACAGTATGTTCTGTTGAAAACAAGCTGCTTAGCTCTCGAGATGTGCAGGTGCCCTTCCCATTGCGGAAAACTGCTCCCAATCTCGATCCAGTGCCCAAGTTGCCAGTACCCAGGGAAGGCGCAGTGGGTACTGGGCACTCGGTGCTGGGTGTCTGCACTGGCTACTCGGGCATCACAGCTGCGCTGAATAATCCTTCAACTTGCGGTACAAGGTTGTCTTGCCAATGCCCAGCAAACGGGCGGCCTGCAGCTTGTCTCCATTCAATTCGGCGATCGCGTTCAGAATGCTTTGGCGTTCCAACTCTGCCATCGGGACAATCTTGTTCAGGCCGTGTCCGTTGCCATTTCCCGGGGTCGCAGTCTGTGTGCGCGCGATAGTGGCAGGCAAGTCGGTCACATGAATGAGTGGCCCGCTGGTAAAGGCGCAGGTACGCTCCAGGCAGTTTTCCAGTTCACGAACGTTGCCCGGCCAGTCATAAGCCAGCATGGCCTTGAGAGCTTCGTCGCCAATGATTTTCTCTTGCCCCGAACTGCGCGAAGCGCGTTCCATGAAGTGCGCAATCAACAGAGGGATATCTTCGCGGCGCTCGCGCAGCGCCGGAATTCGCAGGCTGAGTACGTTCAGCCGAAAATATAGATCACGCCGGAACGTGCCTTCCATGACGGCCTGCTCCAGGTCGCGATTGGTGGCCGCCAGAATGCGAACGTTGATGGGAATACGACGGGTGCTGCCTACCGGACGAATCTCTTTCTCCTGAATGGCGCGCAAGAGTTTGGCTTGGAGGTCGACAGGCAACTCGCCCACTTCATCCAGAAACACAGTGCCGCCCTCCGCGATGGCCAGCAGTCCATCCTTCGCCTGATTAGCCCCCGTGAATGCGCCTTTAACGTAGCCAAAGAGCTCGCTTTCGATCAGCGTTGGAACCAGCGAACCGCAGTCCACGGGAATAAACGGCTTGTCGCGGAAGGGGCCGGAATAGTGAATCGAGCGCGCCACCATCTCTTTGCCAGTCCCGCTCTCGCCGAGGATGAGCACGGGATGCGAGCTATTCGCAGCCTTGGCGATGATGCGGTAGAGCTTTTCCATCTCGGGGGCACGGCCGACGAGGCCGCCGTATCCCTGCTTGGATTTGACCTTCTCACGCAGCATGCGATTCTCCGTCTTCAGCTTGAGATGGTTGCAAACCCGCTCCAGCAGCAACCGCAGTTCGTCGACGCTGAAGGGCTTGGTGACATATTCGTAAGCGCCATGCTTCATGGCCTGCACCGCCGACTGCACGGTGCCGTAGCCGGTAACCACGATTACCAAAGCTTCCGGATGCCGTTCTTTGATCCGGCGCAGAGCCTCCAGGCCGCCCGCTCCGGGCAAGCGCAGATCGAGCAGGACGGCGTCGACCGGTTGAGCTTGCAATAAGCGATAGGCGTGCTCGGCGGAATCGGCGACATGGGCAGCGAAACCCAGCGACAGCGCTACTTCGCGGCATGCCTCGCGGATGGAGCGTTCGTCGTCCACGATGAGAAGGTTGAGAAAATTGGCGGCACAGATCTGAGGCGTGGCGAGGGTGGGGCTAACAGCCGCTGACGTCATAGTTTGGATTCCTTCTTGATTTCCTGAAATGTGCTGGTTGAGGGGAGGTTCGAATCTTGGTTGCCGAAATCTCGTTGCAGGAACTCCTGATGCGCGGAACATTCTTGTGCGCTTCGCAGCAATCCCATACCGGACTTCGCTTCGTGCTCTGAGACGGCGGCAGAGAGGGCTCGGGGAAGCAAAATCATGGCGCGCGTGCCGTGGCCGGCTTCGCTTTCTAGGTGAATAAGCCCGCGGTTCGTCGTGACTATGCCGCGAACCGTGGTCAAGCCCAGGCCCGTGCCTTTGCCTGAGCTTTTGGTGGTGAAGAAAGGCTCGAAGAGCCGCCGCCTAGTTTTGAAATCCATGCCGCATCCGTTGTCGCCAACCACTAGCAGCACGCAGGGAAAGGCAGACGTGCCCACGGGCGCGCCCGCTACCGGCTGGAACTTGCAGTTGCTGGTCTCAATCGTAATTCTGCCGCCGTCAGGCAAAGCGTCTCGTGCATTCAGTACGAGGTTGAGCAGAATCTGCTGCGCCTGGGCATGATCGATTTTGACCAGAGCTAAATCGGGATCAAGGTGCAACTCGAGTTCAATGTTCTCGCCGATGAGTCGGACCAACAGATTCCGCATCGAGGTAGCAATTTCGTTGAGGCACAGGGAGCAAACCTGTAAGGCTTGCGGCCGGGCGAAAACGAGCAACTGCTGAACCAGTCCAGTGGCCTGGATGATGGCCCCGCGAATCTCCTCCGCGTATCGGCGACGCCGGTCGCGCGCGTCGAAACTGGAAAGCAGCAAATCGCAATAGAGCATGACCCCGGTCAGCAGATTGTTGAAATCATGCACTACACCCCCAGCCAGGCGACCGACCGCCTCCCACCTTTGCGCCTGAAGCGCTGGTTCGTCAGGGACCAGATCGCCCAGGGATTTTTCGATCGGTTCTACGATCACTGGTCCGGCGTTTGCCATGATCGGTTCCGCAACGAATACAACCTGGCTGCCCTGTCCTGTGCCGCTGCCTATGCGCCAGCCAGTCCAACTCATGCCGGCAGCCCCCGCACCGGACCTGTTGGCAGGAATGCGCACGCTGTCGCGCTCGCCCTCGCACAACTCACGCACTTGAATTTGAGTTGAGCTTCGATCTTGGGAAGCAAACCACTCCCACTGAAGCAACTCATGGTGGCTCGCCCCACCGTCTCCGAAGATGCGCTCGCAGGCGGGATTCATCTCGATGATTTCCCCGCGCTGGTTAAATCGGGCTGCCGGCCAGGGCGAGCGTTCGAAAAGGGTACGGAAAGTTATGCCAGCGTCTTCTCGGGAAGCCCGCTCTGGATTCGGAAATGGAGTCGCCGTGCTCATACTGATACTGTCAAGCCGCAAGGACCAAAAAAGGAACCCCGTATCGGAATGCTTGATACCTTGGTGTTCCCTGAACGGGAACGTCGATCTTCCAATTGCTTCCCCGTATTTCGATCCCACTATAGGAGGCCCAATCTGATACTGCGAAGGGCAGACGTCACTCAAGAGCGGAGCTAACCTGTGGAAAAGGGTGACAACAACCTTATTTTGTTAGATATCAGGGGAACTAAAGAATGGCAAAGTGGGCGGAAGAGGAAGTTAGATCGAAGAATTCGCCGGAGTTATTCTCTAGCTCGTTCTTTGGTCTGCGTAGGAGAATGGCGGGTTGCCAGTGAGCTGCCTACGTCTATGGTGAAGGGAGCGGTTAAGCGGAAGGTAAGCCGGCGTCCCCTTGACACGCTGCAGAGGCTCGCCGCAGGGGAAGGGTTCCCGCCAACGGAGGAGCGCTTGGTCGACTGCGGTAAGGTCGCTCGAGCAAACAGGCTGGAGGTTTGCAGGGCGATTGCTTTGCCACCAACGAAGATGGAGGTTAAGGTCAGCCGAACATAGCCTACACGTGAGCCCCCTGCTCTCTGATCTCGAAGATCCACCAACGGCGCAGCCGCTTGCGCGGACTCCACTCGCCCGGTGACCGCAGTGCCAGCATCGATCAGCGTTCCCCCATCGATGGTCACGGTTTCAGCGACCGTTGCCGGGAAGACATCCCCGGCGTGAATTTTAGTAGGCAGCAGAGATTTGCCCAATTCCACAGTTAACAGCGTCCCCCCCGGCACACTGCGCGGGTGCGTTCCAGCGTGAAAGGGTAAGCTATCCGGCGGGTTGGAATTCGGTGGTAATACAGGCGCTGAAGCGTCGCCAACTGGGGCGCTATTCGTGCTTCGAGCCGGGTGGAATGGCAGTTCCGGGCTCGAGGAGGAACTTGCATCCGTCCTCTGCAGAACACCGCTGGGGCGAACGCAAGCCAAGCTAAGGGTCAAGAAAAAGAGCGGCCAAGCCGATAGACTGCTAGAACGTTTCGCCAATGCGCCTTTCCCCACACCGCAATTCATAATGCTTTGACTCGGACTCTCGGGAGTGCCCCGATTCCATGGTCACCCGGCGTTCGGGCCTTGGGTAGTCGCAACTTAGGTGCCAGATTGTCTTCCAAGGAATCATCGACATGGAGGTCAGACACCCTCGATCACTATGTAGAAGTTGCGTGCAAGCCGGTTGGAGGCGTGGAGATATTTCCACCCAAAAATAAATCGCGGAGAGCGTCAGCTCTCCGCGAGGTTCGAGCAATCGAGGGAAAACTAGTTGGAGCCACCGCCTGCGTTGGCGCTCTGCGGTTCGCTTTCCGGCTGCGCGATAACGCCGTCAAACGGAGTGGCCGCCACAAAGCGTCCATGCACAACGCTGACGTGGCGCAGCGGGAAACCGGAATCTGGCCCTCGCTTCCAGTTGCTGCCGCCATCGTGACTTTCGAAAACCACGCCGGTCTGGCCGCTAGTCGCCAGTAATCGCTTGTGGCTGCCATCATAGGCGACCGAGGTGATGTCCTTGTCAGGCAAACCCGCCGTCAGGTGATTCCAGCTCTGGCCGGAATCGGAACTGTGGAAGGCGCCTTCCCGGGCAGCCACAAAGATCTGGCCATCCGGCGCTACCGTGACGCTGCGAATGTTTATTGGATAGGATGCCAGCGCCGAGGGGTGCCAGCTTTTTCCTGCATCTTGCGAAACCAGAACGCTCGAGCGCGTCGCCGCAACCACGAGTTCATCCTGCGCCTGCACCGCGACGAAGTCCTTCTCGCCTGCTACCGGCCCGCCCATCCAAGCTTTGCCCTGGTCCTTGCTGGTGAAAAGTCCGGCGGAAGTAGCCGCATACCAGCGGTTGGTTCCCAAATCGGTGTCGCTGACGCGGCCTTCCAGCATAGTGTGCGTGCTGGTCGTGGAATTCACAACTTTGGTCTTGCCGCTCTTCAACTTCACAGTGCGCGAGACCGTCTTCTCGAGGACCACGTTGTTAATGGGATGCCAGGCCGACGTTCCGGGAAGCAGTTCAAACATGCCGCGGTTGGTGCCGGCGATCAACGTTCCGGCACTAGCCTGCTTCAGTGTGAAAACGTCGCGGCCTTCCAGCCCTGTGCTCTTTTGCAGCCAGGTTTGTCCGTTGTCGTGAGTGTAGAAGACGCCGCCGAATTCACGGTCGTTCACTACTCCGATGTAAAGCGTGTTGTCTTGCTTGCTGTCAGGCAGAATCGCGCTGACATAGCGGTGGGTGTATCCATGATTCGAGGAGGTAAATGTGGCTGCGGAATCGTCGCTGGCCAGAACGCCGCTGCGATCGGTTGCGAGCAGCACGCGCTGCGAATTGCGGGGATCGATGAGCACATCATTCACCACGACTTCCGGGTTGCTCATGCGCTTCCAGTTCTTGCCTTCGTCGGTGCTCTTCCACAAGCCTTCCGTGGTTCCGGCATAGACAATCGCCGGATTGCTGGGATCCTGCTTGAGCACCCGAGTACGCCGTGCTGTGAACGGAATGCCTTTGATCTTCTCGAACTGCTCGCCGCCGGTCGTGCTCTTGTAAATACCGGAGCAGGCGCTAGCGAAAACTTCCGAAGGATTCGCTGAACTGACGATGATTGAGAAGACGTCAGAGTCGTCAATCATGCCCTTGTTGATGTGCTGCCAGTTGGCGCCGCCGTCGCTGGTCTTCCACGCGAGGTGCCAGGTACCGGCATAAACGATGTTGGGATCTTTGGGATCGACGGCGATGGATTCGATGTTCTTCACGATGCCGTCATTCGAAGAAATTTTCTGAAAAGTGTTGCCGCCGTCGGTGCTACGATAGACGCCATCGAGCGCGCCCGCAACCACAACCTTCGAATCGGACGCGGCCAGAGCCATGGCGCGAACTGACTTGCCATGCATCGCGGGGAGAACCTCCCAGTCCTTGCCGCCGTTGTAGGTACGGAAAACATCGCCGGCATTCTGATCCTGCACACTCCAAGCGGAGACAAACATCGTCTTGGAGTTCTGCGGATTGATCGCAATGTGGTCGAGCACGTAATCGTCGCCCGTGCCGAGTTTGGCAAAACGCGTCCAGTTATGGCCGCCATCTTCAGAGACGAAAATCACACCAGTGCTGGTGCCGAGGAAAACACGGTTCGGGTTCTGCGGATCGTACGCCAGGCTGCGTACATCGCCCCCATCCGGCCCCAGAACGGACCATTGATTCGCCGCGCCGGCCGCAAAAACCGAAGCTAACATCAACATTGTCAACAGCTTAAAAAAAACTTGTTTCATATTGGTTTCAGCCCCACGCCGAGAAAGTTTAGATGCACCCCCAGCCTGACAGGGGCATCCACTTGCAACAAGTTACAAAAGGACACGCCAAAAAAGAGGCCGGTCGATATCTTCGACCGGCCTCCAGATTGCCACGAAAGGTACTTCTTTGGCTACACTACTGTGCTTTCGGGGCCGCTTTCTTTTTTGCCGCTGCCGGTTTGGGATGATCCGGAACGTTCTTTACTTTGGATTCATCCACCGCCACGGTGCCGGTCGAGTCGAAGGTCGCGCCCGAAGGCACAATCCAGTACTCGGCCGTCTTCGTGCCACCGCTGCCGGTGCGCACTTCGATGCGGCTGGGGTCAATGTGCTGCTGGGCTTCGCCCTCCGCCAGGTAGAACTTGGAATTGACCGCTCGTTCCGCGGCCAGATTCTTACGTTTTTCTGCGGGTTCGGCATTGCCCACGATGACCAGCTTGTTGTCTGGGTTTTGCTGCAGGTTCTTGGCCACGTCATCCAAGATGGCCTTGCAAGTGTTGTCCACGCGCCAGGGCTTCTTCTCGTTGGGGAAGTCGCACTGGCTGAGCTTGGCTGCCTTCGGCGGCGGCGGTGGCGGATTCTCCACCGTCACTTGCGTCGAGCCGTGCGACGATAGTCCACGTGAATCCGTGCAAGTAGCGCCCACCGTGATCGTACCAGGGGAGGCTCCGCTGGTATTCAAGTTCGCCGTATTGCCGCTGCCCGAGATGCTGCCGCTGCTGGCGGTGTAACTGGCAATGGAAGTGGAAACATTATCCGGACTGCTGCAGGTGCAAGTGACCGTCACGCTCGCCCCCGCCTGCACGCTCGACGGACTTGCCGAGCAGCTGATCGTCGGTGGGTTCTTCGGAGGCAGCGGCTTCACCGTGTAGTTGGCAGAGCAACTCGCCTCGTTGTTGGCCTTTGCCTTCGGATCGGTGACGTGGGCCGTAATCACGTAGCTGCCCGGCGCCGCGTTGGTGGTGTCGATCTGCGCCGTCGTGTCTTTGCCGGTTACTTGGCCGCCATTTCCGCTCCACGCATACGTCACCGTGTGCTTAGGATTGAAATTGCTGGCGGTGACTGTTGCGGTGATCGGCTCACCTACCATTACCTCGGTTGGCTGCACTGAGCAACTCGCAGTCGGCGTCACGGCCGGAGCGCCTCCCCAGCTGAACACAAAACCGGTGCGCAGCCGCACTCCCTGAAAAACGGGACGCGCAAGATTTCCATCTACCGTAGTGGCATAATGCACGTAGTTGTGCTGCGCCCAAACATAGTCCACTTCAAACAGACGCAGCGCCAGCCATTTGCGAAGAGGCAAATCCATTCCACCGCCCGCCACCGCTCCCGCCGCATTCCATTGATTTAATCCGGGGACGTTGACCCGGTTCAAGCTCACCATGGCATGGGCAAAGTAATTCGCTCCATCGGTGCGCCACATAAACCTCGGACCGGCAGAAAAGGTAGATTCGTAGACGCTGTTATCCGTCCAGTTATGCCCTATGTCGCCTTCGAGACCCCAATGTGGATCGAAGTTATAAGTCACCGAAGCCCCAAAGCCTCGCGACATGTCAGGGATGGTGAACTTCGTCGGATTGTTATAGTCGCCGTAGGGCGTGGGAACGTCGCCGCCGGGATGCAGCCATTGATATCCCACAAAAGCGTCCCACTGCGGGGTTACATCGCTTTGCGCCAGCGCGGGACTCGAGAGAAGTGACACAGTGAATAGAATTAACAGGCCGATTACTGCTGCTCGGCCTTTGTGTGAAGCAGAACAAAGTGACATTCCGTCCTCCAAAGAATACGCGGTTTACCCCGGCTTCCATGCACGGGCCGCGCTAAAACGCCTGCAGATTAAATAGCTCTATACTTGGGACCCGCAATTCTAACGCACTGCAATCTTAAAGCGAAAGACCAATTTACAAAAATTGCAGGATTTGATTTTCGTCTCAAATTGATATGCCATCACGGTTTACACGCTTTGGGCAAACTCAACTTCGCAGGCCACCTGACCTTCGCATCTTGCTCCGAGGGAATCTTGCCGCGTATGTTGTACTCTTAGTTGCCGCCATCGCGACCAGCGAAAAACAATTTACCTTGCTAGTCGGGCCAACCGGTGCCGGGCAAAACTAACGGATGAGCCAAGAAAAAGTACTGATCGTTGAAGACGAAGAGAACGAGCGCACCGGCCTCGCCGAGCTCGTTTCCTCCTGGGGATATCGCGCCGAGACCGCGCGCGATGGTGTAGAGGGCTTGGAGAAGGCGGCGCAGTACACTCCTTCGATTGTAATCACCGATCTGAAAATGCCCCGCATGGGCGGCATCGAGTTGCTGGAGCGCTTGGCCGAACAGACCCAAGCCATGGCCGTGATCCTGGTAACCGCGCAAGGCACGATCGATAGCGCAGTCCAGGCGATGCGCTTGGGCGCCTACGATTACATCACCAAACCCATCGACACCAATCGCTTGCGAACCATGCTGCAGAACGCCTCTGCGCTGGTCGGTACGCGCGCGGAGCTCGAGAGCACCCGCCGCAAACTGCGAGATTCCGGCTCTCTCGGCCAGCTTCGCGGCTCCTCGCGCAAGATGCAGGAAATTTTTCGCCTCATCGAGATGGTCGCGCCCAGCACCGCTTCGGTTCTGATTACTGGAGGCAGCGGTACGGGCAAAGAGCTCGTGGCCCGGACCATTCATGCCTTGAGCCCGCGCCGGGAGCGGCCTTTTGTAGCCATCAACTGTGCGGCCATTCCAGAAACTTTGATCGAGAGCGAAATCTTCGGCCATGAAAAAGGCGCCTTTACCGGGGCCCTTGAGCGCCGCACGGGCTGCTTTGAGTTAGCCGAAGGCGGAACGATTCTGCTCGACGAAATTGGTGAAATGCCGGTAGGCACGCAAGCGAAATTGCTGCGAGTTCTCGAAGATCACAAGCTGCGCCGCCTGGGCAGCAAAGTCGAGACTTCAGTCGATGTGCGCGTTCTTGCTGCCACCAACAAAGTTCCCGACGAAGCCGTGGCCTCCGGCGAACTGCGCAGCGACCTGTATTACCGGCTCAACGTTTTCAACATCCACATGCCGGCGCTGCGCGAGCACAAAGAAGACATTGCCGACTTGGTTCAGCTCTTAGTGTCGGAGATGAGCGCCAAGCACTCGCGAAAGGTTGCTGCAGTGAGTGAGGCGGTGCTGAATTTATTCCACAGCTACTCCTGGCCGGGAAACGTTCGCGAGTTACGCAACACGATTGAGCGCGCCGTCATTGTCTGCGAGGGCGGGATGATCGAGACCAAGCATCTCCCGCCGGGTTTCGGCCATACCACCATGCGTACCGGAGCCAACGATCCCGACGCCGTGCGCCTGGGCATTGGAACCACAGTTGGCGAAGCGGAAAAATTGCTCATCCTCAAGACGCTGGAGTCAACCAGCAACAACAAAACCCGCGCCGCCGAAATTCTCGGCATCAGCCTGAAAACGCTGCATAATAAGCTAAAGGAGTATGGTAGCAGCAGCACGCCGGAGGCCTCCGGCAAAGAGGAGCAAGCCCAATAAGGGAGCGGTGGTCAGAGCAGGTCGAGTTAGGTACAATTCTCCAACGAATTTTTAGCCTGGTTCAAACGCGCCGCTTCGACTGACCACTGTTTTTCTGGCCACCGTTTTTCTATGCGACGCAAAACCATCATCGTCCTGGCCATCACCTTCATGGTGACGGTGATGGCGACCGCGTCCTCGTACCTCTACATCTCAAAAATACTTCGAGACCGGATTACGTACGACTACGAAGACGCACTGCGACTGAATCAGCATTTGATTTACCTAGCGAACATTGACCTTCCTGATTTGACGAGCACCCGCGTAGATACCAACAATCCAGTTGCGATGCGGCGTGCCATTGCCGAAAACCTTGAGCTCGACACCAATCTAATGAACAATATGTCCTCTGCCGTGGCGCTCTGGCCCTATATTTCCGACGCTGCTGTGGTGGACGCAAACGGCAAAATTCTGTTGCATAACGCTGCTTCGTCGGTAGGAAAACAGGCTCCAGAAAGGCCAAAATTTGCGCAGGTAAAAGCGGCCCACTTTCGCGAGCAACTGCGCGTAGTTTATAGCCCGGCCACGATCTATGAAGTAAGTTCTCCCCTGTTGTTGCAAGATGTCCCTTTTGGCACCGTCCGCATCGGTGTTTCCACCACACTACTCAAAAGCGAAATCACGCAACCACTAACCCACGCACTTTATTTCTCGGTGATTTCTATTTTCTCTTCGCTCTTGATCGCGGCGGGAATCTCCAATCTGGCGCTCGGGCCGCTCAAACAAATCAACCTCACACTCGACAACGTCAGCTTGGGCGCCCCGAAGAACTCTCCGGAAAAGAATCGGAGCACGATGAATTCGGCCTGGTCACGCTCAAGATCGCCAACCTCGGCCGGCAGATGCGCGACAGCCGCGAGATATTTTCGGCCTTAAAAGACAATGTCGAGCAACTGATGTCCACTCTGCAAGACGGCCTCATGCTTTTCACTCGCGACTCCCGCGTCGTTCTGGTCAGCGCGCCCGTGGAGCGCTTTCTGGGCCGGCCTCGCGCCGAACTGCTGGGTAAGACTGCGCAGGAGATTTTTTTCCGCGACTCTCCACTGGGAATTCTCGTGCTCGACGCTTTCGAGCGTAAGCGTCCGCTCCCGCAGCGCGAATTCGTCGCTGCCGCCGGCAGACACGTACAAGTTTCCCTGGATTTTGTTCAGGAGAAAAATAACCCCATCGGCGCTCTCCTCATCATGCGCGACGCCGAATCCGTCCGCCGCATCGGCGATGAAATCGAAATGTCACGCCGCCTCTCCGCCAGCGGGCGCGTCACCGGCGGCGTCGCTCACGAAGTCAAGAATCCTATCAACGCCATCGTCCTACACCTGCAGCTGTTGCAGAATAAGTTGGCGGAACTCGATCCCGATACCCGCCGCCACATGGACATTATCGGCAGCGAAATCCACCGCCTCGATCGCGTGGTGCAAACCTTAGTCGACTTCATGCGTGCCCGCGAGCTTCATCTTGTAGAGGTGGACTTCCGCCGATTGCTGGAGGAAGTTTCCCTGCTCGCCGCACCGGAGGCCGAACAGCACGGCGTCAACATCGAACGCGATCTCCCGGCCCAGCCGCTTCCCATTAAAGCCGACCTCGACTTCATGAAGCAGGCGCTGCTCAATGTAGTGATCAATGGAGTGCAGGCTATGCCCGAAGGCGGAGTGTTGTCCATCTCGGCTCGCCGCGAGGACGACTCCGCGCTCGCCGAAGTTCGCGATCATGGCATTGGAATTCCGCGTGAGGTGCAGGATAAGATCTTCGAGCTCTATTTCACCACCAAGAGAGAAGGCAACGGTATCGGCCTCGCACAAACCTATCAAATCTTGCAGTGGCATTATGGCTCGGTGGAATTCGAGTCGAAAGAAAACGAAGGCACCACCTTCCGTTTCCGAGTCCCGCTCGTCGGCTCCGCTCTGACCTCCGAGCCCGTCGCCAGTTCGCAGTTCGAAACTGCCCTCTAGTAGCCTCTGTGTGCGGAAGAACTATGTCGCCGCTTTAATCCTGGCGTGGGGCGGCGCTTCAATTCGGGCGGAGTAGCGCTTCCAGCGCTGCGTGTAGGGTTCTTTCAACTGCTGGCTTTAGCCGCCGGGGAACGTTTGCTGGCGCATAATTCAGCGTAGAATGAAGACGCTCGCCCGGCATGGGGGATTGCACATGAATCTGGCAACAATCCTCGCCGTCTTCTGGCTCGCTTCGGCTTGTGCGCCGACGGCGTCCGCCTATAACTTCTCCAACTCTGCAATGCAGCAAACAGCGGCCGGGCAAAGCTCCGCACCGACCCAAGTTCCGTCGGCGCCACAAACTTCAACCGGACAACCGCAGAACCCAGCGGCCGCCCCGCAACCGACTGCCAAACCGCCCCGGCGCCACAAGAAAACCAACACCGCCAACTGCTTGACCTCGAATTCTGCTGCAGGCGACTCCGCTGCAAAGACGGGAAGCTCTTCCGCAACCCTGAAACCCTGCCCTCCACGAAAAGTAATCGTCCGCAACGGCGGAACCTCCGAGCCCACGGTAGAGCTAAAAGGAAAAACCTCCGCTGAACAAGCCTCCGACCAGCGCTCCACCGAACAACTGATGGCCTTGACTGAAGAAAATCTCGGCAAAATCACGAGCCAGCCTCCCAGCCCCAGTCAGCAGGAGTTGGCGAATGAAATCCGCCAGTTCATGGAGCAATCCAAAAGCGCCATCGCCGCCGGAGACCCCGACCGCGGCCACAATCTCGCCATCAAGGCTCACTTGTTGTCCGAAGAATTGGTCAAGCCCTGAAGAAGTTCTCAGTTCTCAGAAGAGGCAAAAACCAAACCACATCTTTGTCAATATCTGTCCGCGTTCAGTTGTGGCGATTCTGCATTACGAATTTTTTTCAAAGTTCTTACCGGCTCGTGATGAATCTTCTCCCGCGCTTCAGCTAAATTAAACTGATGCGCGACATCCTGGCCCAGCGTCCATTGCGTTTCGTCTTCGCAGCCAACGTGATCTCGATGCTGGGCAGTGGCATGAACGCGGCCGCCGTGGCCTGGTACATTCTCCAGGCCACGCACTCTGAAGTGGCGCTAGGCACTTTTGCGGTGTTGCAAACGCTCCCCGCCATGCTGATGCTTCCCTTCACCGGCGTCATCATCGACCGCGAAGATCGCCGCCTCTTGGTCATGTGGCTCGATGGCCTGCGGGCGGTAATCATAGTGACGGTGGCCGTTCTTGCCTTTCGCCATCGCGTCCAGATCTGGCAACTCTACCTGATGAATACCATGGTCGCGGCCGGCTTCTGGATGTTCTGGCCGACCGTCACCGCCCTCATTCAGGAACTAACGCCCGAGGGTCAATTCGTGCAGTCCAACACTTTTCTGCTGGCCGGCGTGCAGGGAGGGTGGCTTATCGCTGGCGCGATTGTGGGCTTCATGTACAACCACATCGGCCTCGGCGGCGTGCTTTTGATCGACGTTTCCACTTACGTCATTTCGTTTTGCTGCTACTTCGCCGTGCGTAAGGGACGTCACGTGGTCTTGCGGCCGGCGGAGATTCGTCACGATATCCTCGCCGCTGAAAACCAGTTCGAGCGCTTCTGGCACGAGCTGCGCGAAGGGCTGCATTTTCTTCGTGACCATCGCCCAGTAATTCTGCTCGGCATCAGTTGGGCGCTGTTTCTCGGCGCCATGGTCACCGGTGTCGTGGTCACGCCGTCGTTGAGCGAACGTATCTTTCACGCTGGCGCGGTGGGCTACGGTTGGCTGAACGCAGGCTGGGGCAGCGGCGCGTTTCTCAGTGCGTTGTACGCTCCCGCCCTCATCGCTAGCTTGGGTGGACGCCGTTCGGTTTCGTTTTCCATGGCGCTACTGGCCGTTTGCATGGTGTGCGCTCCGGTCTCGCACTGGCTCGCCGCCGCTATATCTTTCTATGTAATCATGGGCTCCGCCCGCGGCGT
The DNA here is from genome assembly GCA_963781635.1 of uncultured Acidobacteriaceae bacterium. GTDB lineage: Bacteria > Acidobacteriota > Terriglobia > Terriglobales > Acidobacteriaceae > Sulfotelmatobacter. The sequence goes on along the minus strand of CAWAFZ010000002.1, from coordinate 243,915 downwards.
CGGCGGCATCGCCATGAACACTAGTCTCATGGAGATGGTTCCGCAACACCTCATGGGACGCGTGCAGAACACGCTTTACTTTTTCGGTACGTTCCTGCAACTCGTGCTCGCTCTCGCAGTCGGTGCAGTGGCGCACAAGGTCAGCCTTGTCGTTGCCTTCGCGATACTGGCGTGCGTGTACGGATTCTCGTTCGTGGCCGCAAGTTGGCCTATCGAAGCCGCCCCGGAGCCCCTGCAGGGGGCTCCCTCAGTGGACTAACGTTCTTCTTCTCATGCGTCTAATGTTCCAGTTACTATCTTGCGTTACCCAGCTCGGAGGAGTGTTCCCATGGATCGGCGAGGTCGTAAGAGAATTTGCATCTCGCTCGTTTTTGCGTTCTTGATTTTTCTTTCCCACATGCAGGCTGAGACCAGCCCTCTCGATCAGGCGCGCTCCCTCGTGGCGCAACGCACCTCTCCCGATGAAGCCAAGTCGCTTCTGGCAAAGGCGATTGCCTCGGATCCCAAGAATGCCGAAGCGCATTTTCTTCTGGGCGAAATCCTCTACGCCTTTGCCGATTACCAGCAGGCCTCGGAGCAGGCGCAAAAAGCGTTGGCGCTCGACGACACTAAGTCTGATTATCATCTTCTGCTCGGCAATGCTCTCAGCGGGCTCGTGGATTCGGCGGGAGTATTCAAGAAAATGTCTTTGGGCCGCCAGATGAAGGCGGAATTCGAGCGCGCAGTCTCCCTGGATCCGAAGAGTATTCCAGCTCGCACCGCGCTGCTGGAGTTCTATGTTCAAGCCCCGTCGATTGCAGGGGGAAGCTCAGATAAGGCTCTCGAACAAGCCAAACAAATCAGTGCTCTCGATCCGGTGGAGGGCCACTACGCGATGGCTGTGTTTTATCGCGATCAAAAAAAGTTCGCTCAGGCCGAGGATGAGTACAAGGCGGCGATCACCGCCGATCCGAAGCGTGCGAAGTCCTACGCGCAGCTGGCTTTCGTTTACGTTCAAGAGAAGAAAGATCCCGAAGCCCCGCCCGCCTTCAGGCACGCATTCGAGCTTGACGCCAATTACCTCCCGGGTTGTTTCGGTGTGGCCCGTAGCGATTTGCTGAGCGGACAAAGCCTTGACGAAGCCGAGCGCTTGTTCAAAAAGTATCTAACGCACTGGCCCGAAGAAAACGATCCCAGCCTCGCCAATGCGCACTGGCGTCTCGGCCAGGTTTACGAGAAGCAGGGCAAGAAAGACCTGGCGGTTGCCGAGTGGAATGAGGCTCTCAGGCTCACTCCCACTTTCAAACCGGCACAGGATTCTCTGAAAGCCGCAGGAAGATAGGATCTTCCTACTCAGACCTCGTGGTAAAGAACGCCCTCCACTGTTATTCTTTCCCATTCCAAGGAGTACTCATGTCTTCAAATCTGCAGGGCCGAAACGGCGTAGTCTTCGGAGTCGCCAACAAGCGCTCAATCGCGTGGTCCATCGCCCAGGGACTCCACGCCGCCGGAATGAAGCTCGCCATCACGTATCAGAACGAGCGCCTGGAGCAGGAAGCCAAAGACCTCATTCTCTCGCTGCCCGGCGCCGAAGCCTACATGTGCGACGTCAGCAAAGACGAGGAAATCGACCGCCTCTTCGGCACGCTCAAAGAGCGGCACGGCAAACTGCACACGTTGGTGCACTCGGTGGCCTACGCTCCCGCCGACGAACTCAAAGGCGAATTTCTCAATACGACGCGCGAAGGCTTTCGCGTCGCGATGGAGGTGAGCGTGTATTCGCTGGTTGCGGTCGCCCGTCGCGCCGCCCCGCTCATGGAAGATGGCGGCTCAATCATCACCATGACTTACTACGCTTCGGAAAAAGTTGTTCCCCGCTATAACGTGATGGCCATAGCCAAGGCCGGACTGGAATGCTCTGTGCGCTACCTCGCTTATGAGTTGGGCAAGAAAAAAATTCGCGTGAACGCCATCTCCGCCGGGCCGATCAAGACCCTGGCCGCCCGCGGCATAGCCGGCTTCGGAGACATGCTCAAAGGCCATGAAGAGCGCGCCCCGCTAGGCCGTCGTGTCGAAGTGGAAGAAGTCGGCTCGACCGGCGTTTTTCTTGCCTCCGACGCCAGCTCGGGCATCACTGGCGAAGTGATTTACGTGGATTGCGGTTACAACATCATGGGATTTTGAAATGCTCTACTCTTTGAACCTCTGGTCTCCTGTCGTTAGAGATTTGTGACGCTCGAACAAACTCGCAGGCCTTAAGTCAGCGAGCCGACGATTCGCGCATTCCCGTCGAGCCCGATCCTTAAAAGATGATTGGTGTTATGCTTTCGCCACGCTGTTTTCCCGGGCTGCGGGATGGCTTGCTTCCCGCGCCCCGACGTATGCAGAGTGAGGTGGGTCGGATGCGCATGTTGGGGTTGAGATGCCTGCTTTTAGCTGTGCCGGCCGTCGCGCTGGCGCAGACGCCGGCGCTGCAAATAAATGTTGTTTACGTCTGCACGGACGGACAAAGCTTCAAGGTTTTTTCGTGCAACGACACCACGGGCGCCTGCGATTATCAGAACTATAAGAAGGGGCAGGCGTACCAGCGCGGCGAAGCGCTCCGTGTACAACTGGCTGCGCTGCTGCCGGCAAAGTGTCATGTGCAAACGCCCGCGGAGGCGCAGGTCGACCCGCACCGCGGCGAGATTCCCCCCGCGCCTTCTCCGTTTAAGGCGCGCGCCAGTTCTGGCAGCAACGGTTCGGGATCGTCGCCCGCCTCGGTGAATGCGCAGGCCAGCGGGCCAGGCGGTTTCAAGGTCGGCGATACCGTGCGCGTTTTGATCGACGGCTGGCAGGAAGGCAAGGTCATCCAAGTGCACGGCCGTTCTTACGTGGTCCATCTGTCCAATGGCATTGACGTTTCAAAAATGTGGCCGTACGAAATACATCGGCTGGGAAAACTCACCGCCGAGGATCACGCAGCGGGACAATACGATCTCCATGATCGGGTTCAGGTGCTGGTCAACGGCAAGTGGATGGAAGGCGAAATCCGCGGGCAGAACAACGTCAACATGTACGACATCAAAGTGCCCGGGGTTGATACGGGCTTCGGCTCTGACATCGTGAACACCACTGCCGATAATATTCGCATGTCGACGACCCCAGCGCCTCCGCCTCCCGCGCAACGGGCGTCGGGGCAGCCCCCCAAGGCTGGACTCACGAGCTGCGCCGGCAAGTACGAGGGGCGGTGGGAGCACGTCTCGGGCATGGGCGGCATGAAGGTCGTTTTCCGCTCCGGCAAGGCAACGATTACCGAAGGATTGGGCGGGGAGATGCCATTCGATTGCTTCACCGGCGACGGCAAGGTCGTCTTTTACAAGGCCGGATCGTTCACGCCTTTTTCCTACGACTTCGATATTAATAACGATGGAACGCTGCAGACGCCGCTAGGAGCAATCAAGAAGATGGGTAACTAGCTTCCAGTCACGTGTACTAGCTCGAAACCCGAATCCGCCGCCTACTCTCCCCATCGCGCTCCAAAGAAATCTCAACATCCCGCTCGCGCTGCAGCCGAGAAAATTTTTCTCCCCACTCAATCAGCAAAATGCTCTCCTCGGAGCGCAGATCATCGAGCCCCAGCGTTTCCAGCTCGCGCGGCGTGTCGATGCGATAGAGATCAATGTGATAAAGCTTGGCGCGCGGCCCGCGATACTCATGCACCAGCGTAAAGGTGGGGCTGGTAACGTCTTCTTCCTCCGCCGCCTCGAAGCCAGCCGCGATTCCCTTCACCAGCGTTGTCTTGCCCGCCCCGAGATCGCCTCGCAAGAGCACGAGCTTGGGCGGAGTCAACAACTCCACCAGCGTGCGCCCGAAGGCAATCGTCTCTTCCGGCGAGCTTGTTGTGATTTCCTGAGTGCGTTCCCGAAGCGTCATCGTGCCGAGACCACGACCAGTATAGCGAGGAACGATTCGCGAGCCCGATTTTCCTGAACATGCAGCCAGGTTTTCTGGTGAACCTGGCAGCCGTTCTTGGCGGCTATACTGCTCAGATTTTAAGTCTTCTGGCCAGGGACTAAAAATCGAGGAAGACTGAAAGCCCGCGAAGGCTGCGTGAAAGCCCGCGACTTCAGCGCAAACAAACTCCGGTCGGCCACGTGATCGAGAGAGTTCCGCAGGCGCCGGTGGTCGTCATCCTCGATAGCAACGAAGCGGAACGGCTGCAAAACGCCGTCCAGGGTCTTGCGCATAGGCGCGAGCATCTCGGCCATGCCGTGCACGGGACCAGCCTGTGTCTGAAATGCGAGTTCGACGAACGAACCGCTGCCCAGCGAACCCTTCAAATGCAAGAGTCCGCCGGTCACGGAAATGGTTTGGAGGTTAGCTTTTGTGCGCCGGCCATCTTCTAAGCGGATCGCAGCCAGGCAAGTATCGCCAAGCTGGACCCGGGGGGCGCGCCTCGAAGGATGCGGTTGGGGGAAGTGGGTCATAAGCTGACTGCACTATGGCACTGAAGTGGGGTGACTAACAGGTTACAGAAGCAGATGGCCGGATTCCCGCGCTGCTAGCCCGCTCTGAGCCTGCAAACCCATGCCGCGGCGGGCGTTAGCAGGTATGTACTATTTGGATAATGTCCCAAGCCCACGAGCGGCGTGAACCGAAATAGCGATTCGTCGCCTGCTCTCTTTCTATGCGAATATGCCTTCGGCATTTCTTCAGGAGGAAATCATGCACCGCCTCATTTTCGCTGTCTCTCTATTGGCGTTCGCCCTATCCGCCGTCTCGAACTCCTCAGCCCAGAGTGCGACTGTCCAGCCCCCGCTCCGGGTCGTAATCGTTGGCCTCGTTCATGGCCATGTCCAGGGATTTCTCGATCATTCGCTGCATAATCCTGAGATCGAGATCGTAGGAGTTTCCGAACCCGACCAACAACTCGCCTCGCGCTATGCGACCCGCTATAGTTTCGCGCCCAGCCTGGTCTTTGCCGATTTCGAAGAAATGCTGCAAAAGACGCATCCCCAAGCCGCGCTCGTCTACACCAATACCTACGATCATCGGCGGGTCGTCGAGATCTGTTCCCGTCACGGCGTCCACGTAATGATGGAAAAACCGTTGGCGGTCAGTCTCGACGACGCCCGCGCCATCGAGAATGCCGCGCACGCCGGAAAAATTCAAGTGCTGGTTAACTACGAGACCACCTGGTATCGTAGCAACCGCACCGCCTACGACCTCGTGCACGAGAAGGCCCTAGGCGACGTGCGCAAGGTTGTCGTGCATGACGGTCACAGCGGCCCCAAAGAAATCGGCGTCGGTCCCGAGTTTCTCACGTGGCTGACCGATCCTAAGCTGAACGGCGGAGGCGCTCTCTTCGACTTCGGATGCTACGGCGCCGATCTCATGACCTGGTTGATGGACGGGCAACGGCCCGAGACGGTGACAGCCGTTACGCAACAGATCAAACCAGAGATTTATCCGCACGTGGACGATGAGGCAACCATCATTCTGACTTATCCGAAAGCCCAGGCGATCGTACAAGCATCCTGGAACTGGCCCTTCGACCGCAAAGACATGGAGGTCTACGGGCAAACGGGTTATGTATTTACGGTGAAGCGCGATGACGTTCGCGTGCGGCGCAGCGGCGGCGCCGAAGAACAAGTCGCGGCCAAACCGCTCCCCGCTCCTTTCGACAGCTCGTTATCTTTCTTGAGAGCAGTAGTGTTGCAGGGACTGAAGCCCGAGGGACCGTCATCGCTCGAGATCAACGTGACCGTTACAGAAATCCTCGATGCTGCTCGGCGTTCCGCGGCGTCAGGAAAGACCGTCCGTCTGCCAGCTGCGACGCCAAGCGTACCCCAACAGTTTCTCACCTCACCGCGACATTCCTTGCGAAACGGCCGCGGCTTTGGGCCATTCGCAAAGGAAATTAATCTTGATCCAGTTTCTTGCGAATTGTTTTCGGGATTTCGACCCTTCGGAGCCGTGGAGTTGAGCTGTTGATAGCGCGCGGCATTGCAGCAATCAGGATAGCCTCCAGTTCGCGCATCTTGATGGCGGGCTTCTTTACCGTGTCCGCTATCGCAAAGGCAGAGAAATGGTCCCAGTGCGCGTAATACCGGTCGGTCATTTTGTTCGAATGGTCATGGAGCCTGCTGAAAAGTCTGTTTGCCTTGCCAACGTAGTAGAGTTCATCCCCTTTATACAGCACGTAAACCCCCGGCTTTAGCAGGTCGTCAACCTTGCCTTTGATTAAGAGACGGCCATTCTCTTTCAGGCGAAACACCCGGCGTGGCCACATTCGAAAAAACTTGAAATCACGCTTCAGATCTATCTCGGACATATTTACCTCCATTTGAATGAACTGTCATTCAAGAGCGCTATTCTAGATCGGTACTGAGTCTTTCTTCGCCGCATCCCGCGTCCGACGGAACGCCTCCGGCAATCCGCGCAGCAAGTCGGTCGCAACCAGCGAATGTTCGCCCACCGTCTCACAAATCACATCGCCGGCCAGCCCATGCAAATGCACCGCCGCAATAACCGCCATGAAAGCTTGCTTGGGATGCTGCGCCAGCATTCCCGCAACCATGCCGGCCAGAATGTCTCCCGTGCCGCCAGTCGCCATGCCAGGATTGCCGGTCGTATTGACCCACGCGTCGCCATTGGGCGCGACCACCAGCGTGCGGTGGCCTTTTAGAACCACGATCAACTCATGCTCACGGGCAAACTTTCGCGCAACCCCTAATCGATCTTTCTGCACGGCGGGAATCGAAGTTCCCATCAGTCGCGCCATTTCCCCGGGATGCGGCGTGATCACCAGAGTTCGACCCTTGCCATTCAACTCTCCGGTGCGGCCTTGAAAAGCATTTAAGCCGTCGGCATCTACCACGATTGGAACTTGCAATTCCGCCACTAACGCCCGCACTAGAGCCGACGTATCAGCCTCGCGCGAAATTCCGGGCCCGATTGCGACTACGCTCTTCCCTTTCGTCAACTCCGTGATGCCATGCTTGGCGCTCAATGCGATTGTGCCCGAGTCTGTTTCGGGTAAAGGTTCGGTCATCAACTCCGGATGAAATCCGGCCACAGTCGCCAGCGCGGACTTCGCCGTCGCCACGGTCGAAAGCCCCGCTCCCGAGCGCAACCCGGCCATGCCCGCCATCGCTACTGACCCGGCTTTGCCGAACGATCCTCCCACGATCAATACATGCCCGTAACTGCCCTTGTTCGATTCTGCCAGGCGCGGCGCGACCGTGGCCGCAATATCGCGCGCTGTGATCACATTCAGCTGCAACTTTGAAACGATAGCCTCTTCGGGCGAACCGATGCCTGCAACGACAGTTGGGCCGGGTGTAAGCAAGCTGAAAACGTGCGCTGGACGAGGTGCGGTGAAAGTAACGATCGCATCGGCCCGCGCAATCGTTCCGGACTGCGGCCCCATCGCGTCAGCATCTGCGCCGGAGGGAATATCCACCGCGATCACCGGAACATGGCTGGCATTCATGATCGCAATCGCCTCTGCGTAGAGTGCGCTCACCGGAGGCTTGAAACCTGTGCCCAGCACCGCGTCTACGAAGAGATCGCAACCTAGTGCAGCCCGCACTCGTTCGCCCTTCAACTCCTCAATGGAACGCACAGAGATTGTTTCACCCGGGAGCTTACCGAACATAACAGCGGCATCGCCGCGCAGTTCGTCGGGATTTGCAAGTAAGATGATGTAAACTTTTTTCCCGCGCCCGTGCAACCGTCGCGCTACAACAAAGCCGTCGCCGCCATTGTTTCCCTTGCCGCAAAGGACGACGATGCGCTCAGCCGACGCATGACTCGCCAGCACGTAATCGGCCACGGCAGCGCCAGCATTCTCCATCAGCGTGAGTGAGGGCACACCGAAGCGCTCGCTGGTGGCGCGATCAATGGCCCGCATCTCTTCGGTGGAAACGATTTTCATGATTGGGAGGAGGCCGTCTGTTCCAGCCGGCGCAACTGGGAAGGCTCGCCCATGGCGATCAAGAAATCGTCGGACTCGATCCGTTCGTCGGGCGCAGGATTGAACCGCATCCCTTGCTGCCGCTTGATCGCGAGAATAATCACACCGCGGTCCTGGCGGATGCGCGAACTCTCAATCGTCTTGCCGGCAAATACGGAATTTCCGGTGATCTGGATCTCGCCAATCTCCAGGTCGATGCCCAGGTGCGTGGTTGCGGTATCGAGAAAGGTAACCACATGCGGCCGGAGCAGCGACTGCGCGATGCGCTGCCCGGCAAAGGAATACGGCGAGACCACGGAGTCTGCGCCGGCGGTCAGCAAATGTTTCTCCGCTCCCTCTTCACTGGCGCGCGCGATGATCTTTAGATGCGGATTCAGCCCGCGCGCCGTCAGCACGATATACAAGTTGGTGGCGTCGGTGGTGGTAGCGGCAATCAGTCCACGCGCCCGCTCGATCTGAGCCTGGCGCAGGGTCTGCTCCTGAGTAGCGTCGCCGGTTACAACCAGCCAGTTCTCGGCCATGTAGCGCTGAACCTTGCTTTCGGCGTTATCGATCACGACGAACGGAACGGGCTTCCGTGCCAGTTCCCGAGCGACGCTGCGCCCTACCCGGCCAATGCCGCAGATAATGTAGTGGCCTTCGAGACGACCGATCTGGCGATCCATGCGCCGCCTTCCAAAGAAGCTTTGCAATTCAAATTCTAGCAAAGCTTGGCTCAGCGCTCCCACACCCAAGAGCAGCAGAGACACTCCCGCAAGAATCACGAACACATTGAAGACGCGCCCCGCGTGCGACAGCGGGTGCACCTCCTGGTAGCCGATGGTGGTCAGCGTCGTGACCACCATGTAGAACCCGTCGAACCACGGCCAGCCCTCGATGAAATGAAACCCTGCCGTTCCCGCCGCCATCACCACCAGCAGCAAAGCGCCAAGCACTCGCAGATTGCGGACAGCTTTCATCGGAATGCGGTGGCCGCCGGCCACCTTCTTCGACCACGACTATAAAACAAGAAGGCCCTCCACGCCGTGCGGAGAGCCTGAACCTGCTGACCACCAACCACTACTTACTGTCCACTGCCCTTCGACAGCGCCTGCACCCGGCTGTGCTTCACGCTATAAGTGAAGTAGACGACCAGGCCAATTGCCAGCCAACCGATCAGCCGGATCCAGTTCCACATTCCCAAGTTGAGCATCATATAGCCGTTGGCGATTACGCCCAGAATCGGCACCAGCGGCACCCACGGAGTTCGAAACGGCCGCGGCTGTGAGGGATTCGTGTAACGCAGCACCAGCACGGAAAGCGAGACGATCACGAAGGCGAGAAGGGTTCCTATGTTCACCATTTTTCCGATCTGGTCGATCGGCGTCACACTGCCTACGATCGCCGCCAACAGACCAACGAGGATCGTATTCTTCCACGGCGTGCGGAACTTCGGGTGCACAGCGGCGAAGAACTTCTTGGGCAAAAGGCCGTCATTGGCCATCGAATAAAGCACTCGCGTTTGGCCCAGAAGCATCACGAGCATCACGCTCGTGAGCCCAGCCAGCGCTCCCAAAGTGATGATGTTCGCCGCCACGGTTAGACCTCGGTCGAGGAATGCAACGGCGACCGGCGCCTCAATGTTGATCTGCTGCCAGTGGACCATGCCGGTCAGCACGCCGGCCACGGCAATATACAAGACCGTACAGATCGCCAAAGAGGCGATCATGCCGATTGGCAAGTCGCGCTGCGGATTCTTGGCTTCCTGCGCTGTTGTCGAGACCGCATCGAACCCGATGTAGGCGAAGAATATGTAGGCTGCGCCCTGCCATATCCCGTTCAAGCCGTGCGGTGCGTAGGAGTGCCAGTCCATCCCCCAGTTAGCTCGGTCGATATAGTGAGCGCCCAGCCCGATCACGAAGAGTACAACCGACACTTTAATCACGACGATCGTAGCGTTAAAGCGCGCACTCTCCTTGATGCCGACGACTAAAATCGCCGTGATCACAAGCGCGATGAGGAAGGCCGGGAGGTTAAAACCTATCTCCGTTCCAAACAGGCTCGGCGCTCCCAGAAGTTCGTGCGCCCGCTGCAACAGTTCTGGAGATTGAGCGCTGACGAGCGCGCTAACTTTATCGAGAAACGCTTGGGTGGTTGTCCCCAGGGAGGGGTTCGCGGACTGCGTCATCTGTCGTGCGACTACATTCTCGGCGGTCTTCAGCGCCGTCCAGTGATCGTAAGCCAGCCAAAGCGGCATCTTGATGTGAAAAATATTCAGCAGTTCGATAAAGTGATTGGACCATCCCGAAGAAACTGTGCTCGCGCCCATGGCGTACTCAAGCGTGAGGTCCCAGCCGATAATCCATGCCAGCAACTCGCCCAGCGTTGCGTAGGCATATGTGTAAGCGCTGCCCGCCAGCGGAATCATAGCCGCGAACTCCGCATAGCACAGACCGGCAAAGGCGCATCCCAGGCCGCAGAGGACGAACGACAGAGTGAGTCCCGGACCGGCATATTGTGCGCCCAGACCCACCATGACAAAGATGCCCGCCCCGATGATCGCGCCCACGCCCAGCGCAGTGAGCTGAAAAACTCCTAGTGTTCGTTTCAGACTGTGCTCGCCCGTTTCGCGGGCTTCTTCCATCAGCAGATTCAGCGGCTTGGTTGCGAACAGATTCGCCATTCGTCTGGTTTCTCCTTAGAGTTGCGCGGACGCGTTCTTCGCGCCTGCGGAGCTGGACCACGCGTAATATACCGGCACGCCCAGCAGTACGACAATCAGTCCCGGCCACGTGTACTGCGGTTTGTAGCGCAATAGTACGACATCGATGAATAAAGCCATCACAATATAAATGGCCGGCAGGACCGGATACCCCACGGCGCGGTAAGGCCGCGGAGCATCGGGATGCGTCCGCCGAAGCACGAATAGTCCCACGATCGTCAAAATGTAAAAGACTAGAACCGCGAAGATCACGTAGTCGAGAATCTGACCGTAACTGCCGGAGATGCACAGCACGCATGTCCAAACCATCTGCACCATCAGCGAAACGGCAGGAGTCTTGTAAGTAGGATGGAGCTTGGCGACATTGCGAAAGAAAAGCCCGTCTTTCGCCATGGCGTAATAAACGCGCGCGCCAGAGAGAATCAGACCGTTGTTACAGCCGAACGCCGAAATCAAAATAGCGGCGGCCATTAGCAATCCGCCAACGGGGCCGAACATCTGCGTCATTACTGCGGTGCCTACGCGCTCTTCGGCGGCAAACTTGATTCCCCGGCCAAGAATGGTTGCGGCGCTCGCCGAGCCGTCAAGCGGCAGCGCCATCAGATAAATAAAATTGCAGGCGATGTAGAGCGCGATCACGACGCCCGTGCCCAAAGCCAACGACAGCGGCAGATTGCGGCTGGGATTCTTCACTTCCCCAGCGGTAAAGGTCACGTTGTTCCAGGCGTCGGCGGAAAATAAAGAGCCCACCTGCGCCACGGCCATAATCGTCAGCGTGCCCACCATCACGATCGGGCCGCCGACTCCGACTTGGACGGCGTGCTGGGCGCCCAGTCCGGCGTTCCGCCAGAAGTGTCCGCTGAAGTTCGTGGCCAGTGCCTGCGCATTACGCCCCAGCGCAATCCCAAATAATGCCAGTCCCAGCAGCGCAGAAACTTTCGCCGCGGTAAATACGTTCTGGATGAGTGCGCCGGTTTTCAGTCCGAAAATATTGATGATCGAGAGCACAACCACGAGCAGAATGGCCACCAGATTCTGCGTGTTGATGCCGACATCCATGTTGCCCGAGAACCATCGGACCGACACGAATCGGCGGAACTTTCCAAAGATGAAGAATCCAGTTGGAAGAAGAAACCGCGGGAAAGAAGACGCCGAGGAACTTGCCGAAAGCCACGCCCACCGCGGCGATCGTGCCGGTCTGAATTACAAGGAATAAAGTCCAGCCATAGAGAAAGCCCCACAGCGGCCCCAGCGCTTCGCGCAGATAAACATACTGCCCGCCTGCGCGCGGCATCATCGCCGCCAGTTCGCCATAGCTGAGCGCGGCCACGATTGTCATAAAGCCCGCGACGGCCCAGGCGGCAATCAGCAGTGCGGGCGAATCGACCTCGCGGGCAATCTCCGACGACACAATAAAGATGCCGGAGCCGATCATCGACCCCATCACCAGCATGGTGGCGCTGGTGAGGCCCAGTCCCTTCACCAACTCCTGATCTTGACGGCTATGAATTTCCCAGTCGCGGCTAGCGGCCGTTGTCGGTGTACCCAGGGCTCCTCCGAACGAAAGTCGTTAGTCGTTGGCATCCGAACCGGACGGCGTGACTCAATGGCGAACGACTGACGACCAACGTCTAACGACGACTTATCAAGCCCCCATGACTTTACCTCAATATGCGGAAAAATTCCTCTGCTGATTTGCGCGGCTCCCGTAACAGATCAGATATCACCGCCACGGAATCCGCCCCGGCCTCGATCACGCTACGCAGCATTCTGCCGCGTGATCCCTCCAATCGCCACCAGCGGTTTTCGGGTCAACTGCCGCGCCCGGCGCACGCCTTCGAGACCCACGACCGGATCAGGCTTGTCTTTGCTGGAAGTGGAAAACACAGGTCCGATGGCGAGGTAATCCGCCGAAGTCAGGTCGGCCTCCAGCAACTGTTCTGGATTGTGCGTGGAAACTCCGAGCCAGCGTTCCGGACCGATGATTCTTCGAACCGACTCGGGCGAAAGATCGTCCTGCCCAACGTGGACGCCGTTGAACTCCGCGACCAGGCACAGGTCTGCGCGATCATTCATGATCAGCCGTGAAAGTTCAACATTGGGTGCTGCCCTAGCCTGCCCTGAACTTGCCGAAGGGTCTCGCATCTTTTCGAGCGTGCGGATTTGACTTTCGATCCACGAGACGCTTTTTCAATTCCCGCGCCTGCTCCAGCATCACTCGCGCATTGCCGGATTTATTGCGGTATTGAATCAGGGTCACACCAGCAGTCAGCAAGTTCCTCCGCCGCGGTAATCAAGCCGAGAGCGTTGGGAAAACAACCGGCATCGAGGATGGGATATAGGCGGGGAAGGACGATCATGCGCTTTTTAATACGCTGTCGGTGTACTCTTATCGCGAAAGCTCGCAAATCCAGTTGACTTCCCAGGTCTTGCCGCCGTCCGGCGAGTAAGACTGTTCCATGCGCGCCGACTTGGGTGAGATATCGAGCCACATGTAGCGCACCAGAATGGTGCGACCCTTGAGGCTCTCCTGATCGAAAAACTCTCCGCGCTTGCCGGTAAAGCCGCCCACCACGGGAGGCAGTGTCGAGAGTGCCATTATCCAGGTCCACGAGATAGATGCTCCACTGGCGCGTACTGGGATTGTAGAGGCGCAGCGTCTGGGCCTTGATGTGGAGTTTCTTGTCGGTGCTGGTCACCTCGAACTCTTCGAAGTTCGCGTTGCTGTCGAGGAGTTTCTGGTGGTTCGAGATTCCGTCGTACTCGACCCAGACATTGGAGTTGTTGAGGCGATCCGGAAGTCGGCGAACGTGCGCCTTCCAGTCGCCGATGAGGAAATCAAAGTCGTGCGAGCCATCGCGCTGGGGCAGGTTCGCGGGATCGGAAGGCGTTTGCGCATGAAGTGCACCGGCGAGTGCCATGCCGAGAGCCATGACGAAAACGAGCGGCGCCAGCGTTATGAGTTTGCGGAGTTTCATAGCAATTTCATCCCTTTCGATTCGCGTAGACCCGGTCGAATCGTCCGGGTCTTTTCGAGAAAACGCAGACGCGACGCGGGCGGACGAATGCGTCCGCCCCTACGTGTGAACGCTTTTCGCCAGAAATCTCTCAATAAACCCCGTATCAAACTTCCCAGCGCGAAAATCCGGATCGGCCAGAATCTTCCGGTGCAGCGGAATCGTCGTATAGATGCCCTCGACGATAAACATCTCCAGCGCGCGCGTCATGCGCGAGATCGCCTCGTTGCGGTCTTTGCCGCGCACGATCAGCTTGGCGATCAGCGAATCGTAATAAGGAGGGATCACGCCCTCGGCGTAAGCCGCCGTGTCCACGCGCACCCCGGTGCCGCCGGGAGGATGAAACGCCGTAATCTTCCCTGCCGAAGGCGTGAACTTCTCGGGATGCTCCGCATTGATGCGGCATTCGATCGAATGTCCGCGATGCACAATCGGCCCCAGGAGCACCTCGCTCATGTTCGCCCCGGCGGCGATCATGATCTGGCTCTTCACCAGATCCACATCGGTGACCATCTCCGTGACCGGATGCTCCACCTGAATGCGCGTATTCATCTCGATGAAGTGCAGGCGCCGGTCCTGATCCATCAGGAATTCGATGGTCCCGGCGTTGGTGTATCCGATGTCGCGCAGCGACTTGCATAACACCGCGCCAATCTCATCGCGCAACTGCGGCGTGACCTGCGTCGAGGGAGACTCTTCGAGCAACTTCTGGTGCCGCCGCTGGATGGAACACTCGCGCTCCCCGAGGCTCACAACGTTTCCATGCTCATCGGCAAGTACCTGGAATTCGATGTGGCGCGGGTGCTCGACATATTTTTCCATGTAGAGATCGCCGTTGCCGAAGGCGCCCGCCGCCTCTGATTGCGCCGCGATAAATAATGCCGGCAGTTCTTCTTCGTGGCGCACAATGCGCATGCCGCGGCCACCACCGCCGGCCGAGGCCTTCACGATCACCGGATAGCCGACTTGCTGGGCCCAATCGAGAGCTTCGCCTTCGGAAGCAATAATTCCATCCGAACCTGGCAGAATCGGTACTCCGGCTTGCTTCATGGCGGAGCGCGCTTTTTCTTTTTCTCCCATCAGCCGCGTCACTTCCGGCCGCGGCCCAATGAACTTGATGCCGCTGGTCTCGCAGACTTCGGCAAAGTTCGCATTCTCCGCCAGCAATCCGTAGCCGGGATGTACCGCGTCCACGTTAGCGATTTCTGCCGCGCTGATTACCGCCGGAATATTCAGATAGCTCAAGGCCAGTTGTGGCGGTCCAATGCAAATTGCTTCGTCGGCGAAGCGCACGTGCAGCGAGTGCCGGTCGGCCTCGCTGTAAATCGCCACCGTGCGGATGCCGAGCTCCTTGCAGGCGCAGATAACCCGCAGCGCAATCTCTCCGCGATTCGCAATCAGGATTTTCTTAAACATTTCAGATTAGTCGTGGGGGCAGCCGACGGCGGGCATTTTGTAATTTTGTAATCGGGTAATTTGGTAAACCTGCGGAATTCTAAATTACAAAAATTACCTGATTACAAAATTACTCAATCTCACTCGTCTCACTTCTTCGGCCTGATCACGAATAACTCCTGCCCGTATTCGATGGGCTGCCCATTACTTCCCAGCTTCTTCACAATCTCTCCGGCTACATCGGACTCGATCTCATTCAGAAGCTTCATCGCTTCCACGATGCAGAGCACCTGATTCACCTCCACGATGTCGCCAACCTTGACGAAAGGCGGCGCGCCTGGCGAGGGGGCTTCGTAGAAAGTGCCCACGATAGGAGATTTGACAATGTGCAGGTTTTCCTCCGGTGCGGGCTCGCTGACCGGAACCGGAGCCGCGGGAGGGGCTGCTGAACCGGCAGCAGGCCGCGCATCGGGAACAAACGCGCTGGCCTTGGGCATCTCCCCGTTGGTATAAACAACGGTGTGCTCTCCCCCGCGCTTAATCTTCACCTTGACATCGCCGCGCTCCAACTCGAACTCAGCAATGTCTTTTTCGATTAAGAACTCGATGAGTTCCTTCAGTTCTTTTAGGTTCATTCGTATACGGTGGGACCGATTCGCTCTACATGCGTCCGTCGAACGCGATGCGCAAATCTGAGTCAGCTGAACATATTAACCAAAGCTGGGTAACCAAAGCTAAGAGGGCCTAAACTGCCAGGAAATCCTTACTGGTCGGCGTTAACACTTCACAGCCGCCCTCGCGAACAGCAACCATATCCTCGATTCTTATACCCCATTTTCCGGGGAAGTATACTCCCGGCTCAATGGTGATGACCATGCCGGGCTTCAGCACTTCTTTTTGACCGGCGGCAACGCGCGGAGCTTCGTGAATCTCCAAGCCTACTCCGTGTCCAGTCGAATGCGTAAAGTACCGGCCTAACCTGTCTTTACGCAATACCTTGCGCGCCGCCGCATCGACTTCGCCAACGGTCGCGCCTGGTTGCACGGCGGCAATGGCGGCCAGTTGCGCCTCTTTCACTGCCTCGTAGGCGGAACGCGCTTGTTTGGTTGTCGCTCCCACCCACACGGTGCGAGTCTGGTCTGAACAATAACCTGCGAGTATAACACCGAAATCGCAGACCACGAACCCGTCGGGCGCGATCTCTTGCTGCGACGCCCGGCCATGCGGTAGAGCCGATCTGACTCCTGAGGCGATGATTGTCGGAAACGACATTTCTTCTGCCCCGGCGCGGCGGGCAGTATACTCCATCTCCGCCGCCACTTCGGACTCCTTAACTCCGGGCCGCATCACTTCCAAAGCCCGGTCGAACAAAGATGCTCCTAGCTTCACAGCAGCGCGGATCAGCCCCAGCTCATCTTCGTCTTTTACCATGCGCGCCCGCTCCGCCAGCGCCGGCGCATTTTTCAACCGCGCTCCGGAGGGCAGCACGTCCAAAAGCTTTTTTCTCTCGGCGACGGTGAGATGTTCGGCCTCGATGCCGATCGCCCGTCGCTTCGCCTTCTTCTGATGGATGCCAAGCCACGCCGCCAGCGCCGCCAGCACACTCTTGCGTGCGATCACGATTTTCGCGCCCCGCACCTCGTCGCGCGCTTGCGTATCGTAACGAACGTCGGAGAAGAAAACGCTGCCGGATTCCCCGACGACGAGAAAGCCTGCACTGCCCGTAAAACCGCAAAGGTATCGGATGTTGGGAAGATGGCTGACGAGTAACGCATCGAGCCCGCTGGAGTCGAGCTGCCCCTGCAGTTTCTTCTGCCGTGCGAGGAAGTCCATCGCGTGAGTTTATCAGGGGAAGAGCAGTCAGTACCCAGTACCTGGTACCCAGTTCCGAGAATCAGAATCTCGCTCCGCGATGCCAAGTACTGTGCTGGGTACCAGGTACTGGGTACTCGCTTTCCCAAACACAAAACCGCCAGCCTGACAGGTTCTTCAGGCCGGCGATTGAAATCTTCAACTACGCGCTGCTAACTCCGACGCTGCTATGTCTGAATAATTCGCGGCGTGATGAAGAAGATTAACTCTTGATTGGTCGTATTCACCTGCACGTGTTTGAACAGGTTTCCAAGGATCGGAAGGTTGCCCAGCAGCGGCACCTGATCGATGTTGATCGAATTCTGCGTCTGGATCACGCCGCCGATCACCACCGTTCCGCCATCGGTGACCAGAACCTGCGTGGTCGCCTGTTGCGTGATCAACTCGGGGTTGCCCTGCACTTCCTGGCCGAAGTTCGGCGTGGTATTTTCCACGTCGACGTTCAGGAAGATCGTGTTCTCCGAAGTGATCTGCGGAGTCACTGTCAAGCGGAGGAACGCGTCTACGTATGTAACCGTCGGCGGACCACCCAACTGCGCCTGGGTCACAATCGGTATGCGCACGCCCTGTTTTACCAGGGCCTGGATATTGTTTTGGGTAACCACTCGCGGCCGCGATAGAACTTTAAGCAGCCCGCGCGACTCGGCGAGCGAGAGCACCGCATCGATCCGCACCGTATTGCTGGCGTTCAGGAAGGTTAAGCCGCTGGTGGGCGACGTGGAACCCAGGTTCGAGAACAAGGGAATCGACGAACCGGTGGTCGACGAACCAGTGCCCGGCACCGTAATGTAACCGGGATTCAAGCCGCTGACCGTGGTCGGCGAAGTGCCTACACCGGAGGCTCCGCCGATGGCACTGTGGCCATCGCCCCATCCGAAGCCGAACTGGGTGCCGATGTCACGAGCGAAGTTCCGCGTCGCCGCCACCACGCGCGCCTCGATTTCCACTTCCTGCGTCTTGCGATCCAGTTGCGCAATCAGGCGATCGATTATAGGAATCACCTTGGGAATATCGTTGACGATCACGGCGTTGGTCCGCTCGTCCGCCACCACGTCGCCGCGCTGCGAGAGGAACTTTTTCACCGTGAGGATCACATCTTTCGCGTGCGCGTAGCTCAGGAAGCGAGTGACTGAAACTTTTTCGACGGCCAGCGCCTCGGCTTCAATCTGCGCGCGGCGGCCCTCTGCTTCCTTCTTCAGCGTATCCACAGTCGCGATGCGCAGAACATTGCCTTCGAGTTCCCGCGCCAAGTCGTTGTTCTTCAGCACGATGTCCAGCGCCTGATCCCACGGCACGTCATCGAGCACCACGGTTAGAGTGCCATGCACATTAGGATCCAGCACTACGTTCAACCCGCTGATCTCGTGAATCAAACGGAAGAAGTCTTTCAGGTCTACATCCTTCAGGTTCACCGAAATCGGCTCGCCGGTGTACTTGGGGCCAGCTGTAACTGGAGCCTGTCCCGCCTGCGCCCTTTGCTCGGCC
Source organism: uncultured Acidobacteriaceae bacterium (assembly GCA_963781635.1). Taxonomy (GTDB): domain Bacteria; phylum Acidobacteriota; class Terriglobia; order Terriglobales; family Acidobacteriaceae; genus Sulfotelmatobacter. The sequence continues at coordinate 225,506 of CAWAFZ010000002.1, read as the reverse complement.
GCAAGATTTACTGCGGGTTGGATGCCGGCGCCTCCGGTGTTGGAGGCGGGGCTTGCCGAAGTTTGCGCCGCATTCACGCTCACGGGCAAGAGTTCCGCCGCAGTCTTATCGGAAAATTTGGCGGCAGCTTCCTGGGCGCGAGCGGCGGGTTCCGTGGCTGTATCCGCAGAGTTCGTCTCAGTGGTCGCAGCCTTAGCTGAGTAAGTCGGCTCGACGAAAACAAAATCAGTGGAAGTTGCAATCGCCGGTACGGCAGCCGCACTTAACCCTGCCGCAATAGTGCCCGCGCCTGGAGCCGGCTTCGGCGCCACTTCAATTTTTTCTTTAGAAACTTCTACGACGCGTGGCGAAAACGGAGACATGCTCTTGCCCCCCGCCACCGCAGAAGGTGGGGTAGCGCTTTTTGCAGCGCTGGCGCTAGCCGTCATCTGCTGCGTATGCAGAGTCAGCACCAGCTTGCCATCGGCTGCTGGATTCAACTCATAGCGGCAGGCGTGGTCGAGATCGACCACCACGCGAGTCGTGGGAGGAGTTCGGCCATCCATGCCGATCCGCACTTGCTTAACACCCGCGCTATCCACAGGGATATAGCGCTGCCCCGTCGCCATCACCGTGCCGGGCAAATCCAGCACCAGGCGCGCCGGCGAACTCTCGGTGCTCAGTTTGGGCGTTACCGAGCCACGAGCGCTGATCTCGACCTGGATCTGGTCGCCGCCGCGGACCACGTTCACGCGCTGCAGTTCGTTTCGCGGAGTTGCCGGAGTTTCGGCAGCTAACGCCACCGTCCCTAGAAGCAGCCCCGTTAGAATTGCACTTCGCAGTTGCTTTCGCATTTCTTCTCTCCCCAACCCGCGAGCCTGGCTCGCGCGTCCCTACTCTAGAATTCGATTTCGGCACTCCGGCTTTTTCAGCCGTGTCTTTGCCATTACTAAACAGCCGGTGTAAAGAGTCGCTTGACCACTTCCCGCGTAAGCGGTTTGCCCAGCTTGTCCTGCACCGTTTCCTGGAACACTACCGAGTCCCCGGTAATTCTGATTACGTACCCGTTAAACACCGGATCACTCTCATGCAGGAAATAAGCCTTGTTCGCGCTGTTGGTCACCACCGCGATAAAGCCGGCTTCGGACTTCACCACGCCGCGCAGATTAATCTGCCCAATCTCCAGGCATTTCTTACCCGTCGAGCAACCTGACCCAGAGGCCTGCTGCACTACCGGGCTGAAGAAAGGATCGCGTTTCCCGGTCATCGCCCATTTCTTGGCTTCGGGCTTGGGCTTGGCTGCATCTTCGGCTTTGGCTTCACCTTTGCCGTCGACACCGGCCTTTGCCGTGAAAGGATCCGCCGGCTTCTTGGCATCTGCCGGCTCCTTGGCTGAGATTACCGGATGCGTCTTAGCCGATTTCTTGGCCACCGTTGTCGTCTTGGCTTTCTTCGGCGCGGGTGCCGGATCGTTAACACTCTGCGCAGCGGGGCTCTTCGCTGCGTGAGTGGGCGCTCCGGAAACAGCGCCGGACTTAGCCCGAGTTGGCGCGGGCTGGCCTGCTGGCGCAGATGCGGGCTTCGCGGGCGCGGGCTTGGCCGCCTGTGTCGCCGGCGGTGCGGGTTTGGCTGCCGCTGGTTTGGCGGGCACGCCGGCCGCATCCAGCGCCGCATTGCTATCGTTGGCTTGCTTTTGCTGCAGCGATTTCGCCATGCTGCGCGCGTTGTCGATGGCATCCGGGTTTTGCGCCCAGGCTGCCCCCGTCATGATTGCCACTGCCAGTATGCTTGTGGTTAGCTTCATAGTGATTCCTATTTGCTCACCGGGGTCGCGGGCTTGGCGCCGGCCGGGGTCGGTCCGGGTCCGGCTGGTTCCAGATCGTGACTGAAGAACGTAGTCGCCGTAAATGTGGCGACGACGCTCTCATTGGGCGCGTAAATATAAGTATGTTTGGCCTTCACGGCGGTGGGATTTTTTGTGGTTCCCACCAGAAGTCCGCTGATATTCACCAGGCGCTCCAGCTTGCCCACACGGTCAAAGAAATTGAGCACGTCGTAGTAGCGCCCGTCCGCTTCCATGTCGAACGGAACCTCAGAGTAGTACTCTTTAGCCTTTACGGGCTGCGCGGTGTAGCGGCGCAACTCCACGTTGGCTTTCTGCGCTTCCGCGTCCAACGTCTCGATGAAGTTATCCACCTGCTTATCGTCGGGAACAATGCGCCGCTCGATTTCCAGTTGCTGTTTCAGGTTGGCCAGCTGCCGCTCCATATCTTTCAGCTTGGGGCGGTAGGATTCGAGTTCGTTGTTCTCTCGAATCTTGTCCTGGAGCGCGTGCTGAGCGGCCGCATTCTTGTCGTTCTGGCTCTTGAATACGGTGAAGAACAAGACCGCCGTTACTACCGCTCCGCCGGCAATCACCGCTCCCCACTGCTTCAGGCCTGACAGTTCGCTAAAATTCATAGCCATAGGTCCGCCTTAGGATTTCCCTCTCTCGCAGGTCAGCGTGAACTGGAAAGCCTGCATGTCCTTGATCTGCTCGTCCTGGTAGGTTTCCTTGATTTCGATATTTTTGAAGTAGCCCGTCTTCTGCAGATTCGTCATCAGGTTGGCCACCGCATCGGTGCTCAGCGCCGTCCCTTCCAGGCTCACGCTGTTTCCCGAAGCGTCCATCTTGCTAAGCCACACGGCCTCGGTTCCGTTGACGGTCTCGCCCAACATTGCCAGTAGATCGACCGGACCGCTGACCTGCCCAGCGTGCAGTTGCTCGATCACATCCACGCGGCGCTTGTAGTTGTTGGCTTCAGTTTGCCGTTCCATGAAGCGAGCCTTAACATCGGCAAGGGTGCGATTGTTTTCGACCGCGACTTTCATCTGCGCGTCGATCATCTTCGCCGTATGATCCAGCCGGTACCAGTAGAGGTAATTCAGGCCACCCACCAGCAGGATCACGACCAGCACTTTCAGTTTGGGCGAGCCCATGTCGCCCATTTCCATCTTGGGCATCTGCGGCCCGCCGCCACCGCCGCGCTTGCTCTTCCCTTTGGAATTTTCGAGCAGATTGATTTTGATCATAGGGATTCAAAGCTCCTCAAAGCCAGGCCAACCGCCACCGCCATCTGGCCCGGATTCTGCTCCACCAGCTCCGCTCCGTGACCTTCGGTCGGCGGCAACACGCGCTGGAATGGATTCAACAGCTCAACCGGCATGGAAAATTCCTGGCGTAACGCTTCCATCAGGCCCGGAACCTTCGCCGATCCTCCGGCCAGAAAAATCTTTTCAATGTGCTCGCCCGCTGCGCTCGCCCGGAAGAAGTCGAACGTCTTCTGAATTTCGAGCACGATGATCTCAGTCACTTGCTGCAAGATCGGAGCCTTCGCGTCCTCGCTCACCGTTCCGACTTTCTCGCCCAGCTTCAACTTCTCGGCATCTTCAAAATTCAAGTCGAGTTCCTTCTGCAGCGAGTCCGTGTACTGGTGCCCGCCCACGCTGACGTCGCGCGGAAACAGCGGCGTCGTCCCCTTCACAATGTTGATGTTCATTACGCTGGCGCCCAGATTCAGGAGCGCCACAACCTGGCCCGGCGCCGGCTGGTAGTTGTACTCGTAGCAGTTCTGCAGAGCCAGCGCGTCGATATCCACGATAGCGGGGGTGCGTCCCGCCATCGAGAGTACGTTGGTGTAGTTCAAAATCTTGTCCTTCTTGACTGCGACCAGCAACACATCCATCTGCGGGCTGCCCGCCTCTTCGGAAAGAATCTGATAATCAAGACTCACATCGGAGAGATCGAAGGGAATATGCTGCGCCGCTTCTTTCTCGATGGTTTCGGCCAGCTCCTGATCGCTCATCGATGGCAGCGAGATTTTCTTCACGATCACCGAGTGGCCGCTCACCGCCGTCGCCACAGCCTTGGTTTTGATCAGGCAGTCGGTGAACAGCTTGGCGATTGCGCTCGATACCGTGCCCGAATCCACGATCATGGAATCGACCACGATGTCAGAAGACAGCGGTTCGAGACCGAGATGGGCCACTTCAATCTGCCCACCCTTCTTCTTCAGCTCCACGGCCTTGATACTGGAAGAGCCCACATCCAGACCCACTATCGTTTTTGATCCCAATCCAAACATGTGCCCGCCTTTTGTGTGGCGCGGGCACTCTGCCCGCGCAGCTTTTGGTTTTAACTCTGACCAGCTGCCTTCGAAGCCGCCTTCGGTTTCCGTTTCACTCGCGGCTCCATCTGGCTCGACTTCTCTTCCATCCACAAATCGAGTCTCGATTTCTTAAAGCGCCAGCGATTGCCCAGCTTGAATGCCGGAATCCGTTGCTCCCCGACGTACTTGTAAAGCGTGTCCGGACTCACTCCCAGGTACTGCGAAGCCTGGCGGATGTTCATCACTTCTCGCGAGTCGGCCATATTTCCTTGCCCTGTTTCCTTGCCGTTTCCACCGCAACCTGCGCCGCGCTTGCATCCCAATCGCGCTTCGCCCGCAAGATCTCGTCGCCCTCTATACGTGTGCCATATGCCTGTGCGAGGGGTTTCGGTGTCCAGAGCATATATCAGCCCGAAAAAACCCTGCCTCCAAGCGAATTTCCGCGTTTTGCTGGGTTTTTTGCCGTTTTTCTGAAATGAAGCGAAGGCCTGACTGGTGCATATATCTATATGTTGTGGAGTGCCGCAGAAGCAACACAATTAGAAGTAGTTAGCGCGGGAGCCGTAGTCGGTCACATGGGAGCTGGTAACTGAAGTACTAGAGACGGTACGGAAGTACTATATCGCCGGCTCAAGTGCCTACATTTACGGCGTTTAGTCGTCCCTTGCGGACGCGATCAGGGGAAGGAACTGTAAGATCAAGTTCCGATTGGGTTCCCGACAACGACGTCAAGACACCAGCCAACCATTCGCCAATGATTTCATGAATTCCAGCAAACCCCACGGCGGGCCGTTGGACCTGAATTCGTGTAATTGATGTTTTGCCAACCACGGGCCGAATAGACCTTCTGGGAGCCTCCGACAAACCCCTTCCACAACGGAAAAGCCGCCTCCGAAGGAGGCGGCTTCGTTACTCGCGTTGCTTGCTGCAACTGGTACAAAAACTGAGCGGCCGGAAAACTAAGTTATGGCGTGAACTCAAACACCACGCCGTTGCCGCTGGCACCACCGTTCACCGTCGTGCCATAGATGTTGCCGGCAGCATCGAGCACGACTCCGGCATAGGCTTGGCCGCCGTCCCGAGGAGGGCCCTGGAACCTATGAAGCGCCTGCTTGCGCCATCCGTGCGCGTGCGGAATCAGCTTAAACACCTGGCCGAAACAGCAAGCCCCATCCAGATCCTCGCCAGCCGCCGTTGTGCCGTACAGCCTTCCGGACGCATCCAAGGCGATGTTGCCGAGGGGATAGGCTCCATCCTGGTTACCCTGAAACACATGGAGCACCTCCTCGGTCCACTTGCCGTTTTCACCAAGTCTCAACCTGAAGGGGTCGCCGAAGTTACCGCCCCCGCCACTTGCATTGCCGTAGAGATGGCCGGCCGAATCGAATATCACGGGGCTAAGCGCCTTGACTCCGTGCGCACCGTGAAAGCGGAAGATCACTTGCTCATTCCAGTTCCCGCCCGGCTGGGGCGTCAGCTCGAAAATCGACCCGCAATCATTACTAGACGGGCAGTTCCCGTAAGCGTCGACGCCGTCAGACGTTGCGCCATACAAATTACCGGCTGTGTCGAAGGTCAGGTTTCCCCCTAACAACGGATAGCTCCCGTCTTCCCCGCCCGTGAAGCTATGGAGCAAACCATAAGTCAAGCTCCCATCGGAGTTCGGCGTCAGTTTGTAGACCACACCCATGCCCTGAGTACCCCCTCCCGAGGTCACGCTATAAAGAGTGCCGGTAGCGTCGAAGATCACTCCATACTCGGGATTTGCTCCATCGCTAGCGCCAGTGAAACTATAAAGCACGCTCTCGGTCCAACCTCCGCCGGAGTTTGGCGCTAGCTGGAAGACGGTGCCAGCTGAGAAATCGCCACCATACTGCGTAGTACCGTACAGATTGCCACTCGCGTCGAGCGTCACTGCAGCCTGGGGCGTGGCCCCGTCGGTTCCGCCAGCGAAACTGTAGAGCACACTTTCGGTCCAGGTTCCATCGGAGTTCTTCGTCAGCTCGAAAACAACGCCATCGCCGAATGCACCACCGCCGGTAGTCGTGCCGTAAAGATTTCCGGCGGCGTCGAGGATGAGTTGGGCAAAATCCGGCTGGCTGCCGTCGGCACCGCCGGTGAAACTATATAGAACCTTGTACTTGCCCGCCGCCCCGGCGCCGGGCGCCAGGATTAGAGCTATGATCAGCGTTACGGTCATGACCGCCAAACCTTTGCTTACGGCGGTCCAGAATTGACTTTGATTTCTTTTCATGTTCGCCTCCCGCCACATCGTGTGGCTCGTTATGATGCGTTGGCGGTTTGGGTTTTCCGGTGGCCGGAGAGACAATGAGGAGTGCAGGACTCGGGCTGGAGGAAAGCCCTGCCATGTTTCCGAGTTGCCTTGATTTGGGCCCGCTTGCTAGAGAGGAAGGACTCGGGACCTCGTAACTAGGTTACGCTGGCGTAGCTCTGTCCGCAGTGACAGGCCTCACCCGTCGATGTGATGGCATTTGGGAAGCAAAGGGAAGCTAACCGCTGAAATCAGGCGATTTCACTCATAAATCGCCGGCCAGTGCAACGGCGATGTTTCACCGACAATTCATCGCCCATGTGCAACTTGGAGTGATTGCCCCTGCCGCCTTGGATCTCACACACCGTCAACTCGGATGCAACTGCACGCCTCTAGTCGTCGCCATGCGCTACCCTTCAAGACCTTGACGCCCCGCAGCTCGGATCCTAAGATGGTCGCGCGAATGCGGCGTTCTTAGCGGTTTCACTTTCTGGCGAGAGGGGCATCATGAACCGAGAACGGGCGCTGAAGATAGTACTGGTCTTGGTGGGATTGCTTTTTATAGCTTTGGTTTATCCATTAACCGTGTTTGTACGGCTAGAACCTGCCTTGGCGATGATGTTAAGCCTCTATGTGACGCTCGGCGTTTTCTTGCTGCTGGCGACCCGTAACCCCGCGGCGAATCGCAGCCTGATTGCCTTCACAGCATGGTCGAGCTTTGTCCACGCAGCACTTATGGGGACCCAGGCACTCCTCAATGTGGTGCAACGCGGCGAACTCTGGGGCGTGGCTGTACTGATCATCATCGGCATAGCCCTGATCGTACTGGCGCCAGAGAGATCAGTGCATCAAGCATCCGGAGCCTAAACTCCCACCTCATCGACGGGCAGAATCGCCGTCGGGAGCCGCGAAACGGAGCAAGAATGCAGCCCACGGCGTCAGCCGTGGGTAAATGCGGGACATCGGTTTAGCCCTGTAAGGGCGCAAGAAGCCGCAGTTACGACTAAGGACTCGCGTAGAAAGTGCTAGGCAAGCGGCAAGCTAAGCGGGCGGGGTTGCGGCAGCTTTGTCCTTCGCCCCTTCGGGGCTGAAGGTCATCTTACTGCTTACCCACGGCTGACGCCGTGGGCTGCGTTCTTGCGCCGCTTCGCGGCTTGTGTTCTGCCAGGCACCTGAACTACTGCACGTCAGAGACTTTCCCGTTAATGAAGGTCACCTTCAGATCCTTGTAAACATAAATTACCTTGGAGCCGAGGTTCACTTTTTTATCCGGCTTCCCAAGCGCGGCCTCCACCTGATCCGGCGTCATTCCTTTTTCAATGCTCTGGGGTTCAGCGGCCGGCTGCTCTTGCGCTGCGGGTTGCTGCTGAGTGGCCGGTTGGTCCTGTGGCTGCTGTTGACCGCCTTGTTGCTGACCCTGATCTCCACCTTGCTGGCCGCCTTGACCCTGCGCCGCGTCGTCGGTGCTGATCGAAAGCACTTGTCCGATCATATCCTCCACCTGTCCCGCTTGCGCGTTCGCCAAAGAGCCCTTGGGAAACTGGAACACAACCACGGCCTTGTTGTAAGTAGGAGGATCGGTCTTGTTGCAGGTGTCACAAGCCACGATGCCCAGAGATACAGTATCTTTCGGGACGTTCACCTCGATCTTCATGGGATAAACTTTGTCCCCCACGGCAAAAAGATGGGTCGTCTGTTCCTTCCCGAACTTTCCCATAATCGATTTTCTTCCCATCAGCGAAAGGCTGTTGGGACCTTTGATTGCCCCATTTTCATAGCGGCTGGAAAGTACGTTGGCATCGCCGTAGGGCACGCCCAGGATGCCGCCCTTCTGAATTGCCAGCAGAGTGCCCTTATCGACTACAGCGTATCCACTGGTGTCCGATCCCATCTTCACCAGTTTGTACTGCGCCGCGAGTTGCTCCTGCAGCGTGGGCGCCTGTGCGGTTAACAACACCGGCGTAACGATCGATGCAGCAATCAACATCGTGGCAGTCAATTTTCCAAACCCAGGCGACGTCATCGAACCCTCCGTCAGATTTTTGAATTTTGAATGGTACTTCGAAACTCTCAGGAGGGCAAGATCGAGTCACAACAAAATCAAAAGCAGACAAACAAACTCGGCCTATAAAATCAGAAGGGGAGCGCCGTGGCCGGCGCTCCCCGATTCTGATTCCTTCATGCTTACTGTTACTGCGATCCGCCTCCCGCCGATGCCGCAGTCTCTGCCTTCACCTGCGATTCGGTCTGGTCGGCCTGCTGTTGCTGATCTTGCAGGGTCTTAGCCACGGTGGTATCCGGCGCCGGAGGCGGCACATCCGAAGGTGTCGTCCCCGTATCCGGCGCAGCCGGCATGCCGTTCGTACCCTGCTTCTTCGCCATTTCGCTCATGCCGTTGGTGATGGTCTCCTGGAAGTGGTTGTACATTTCCTGGAGGTCATCCACCTTCACGGCCACGGTCTGACCTGACGGGCAATCGCCCTTCTTGGTCGCCGAGACGCTGGCATTCACGGTTTGATCCGCATCCGGAGTGTCCGTGAGGCGCGTGACCACGTCCCCGGGCGTCAAGCCACATTCCTGGCCATTCGCCACCACCGTGATATCGGAGGACACAACAAAGGTTCGTTGAGCCGGGTCCAATGCCGGAGGCGGAGCCTGATCACTGGCAGTGCTTGGAGCCGGGGCCGCCGGGGCCGCGCTATCCGACGCGCCGCTAGGCGCTGCCTGACCTTGCTGTGCCGCCAGTTGTGCTTTCACCTCTTCGGCGATCGCTTCCTTCACTTCAGGAGTCAGCACTACGCCAGTCGAGGCCTGCGCGCCGCCGCCACCATTGTCGCCACCGCCGTTATCTCCACCACCGGCGCTAGCTTGAGCATCGGCAGCCATTTCGTCGGCATGCGCTTCAGCTCGCGCCGCGTAAGCAGCCTGCAAGCTGTCGGCTAGCAAGTAGTCGGTCAGCCAGAAATAAGGCGCGGCATACACGGGATAAGGATTCCACCACCCGCCGTAGTATCCCCACCACGGCGCTCCACCCCAACCCCAGAGTCCTACGCCCCAATACAGCGGAGCTCCCCAGGGATGCCATCCCCAGGCATAAAAGCCCGGGTGAAAGTAGAAACCAGCGTGCCAACCATAGTACGCGTGCCCGCCCCAGTAGTAGCCGCGATACACGCCCACGTGATAGGCGCCCCCGCGGTAATACGTGCGCGAGTAATAGGAATGGCCGCCGCGTGTCACATAAGCGCGCTGCACGTAGCCGCCGCTGCGGCCCGTGGTCACGATGCGAGCTCCATTGCGTTCGGTCACCACCGTGCGGGTGCCGTGGACACCGTGGTTGATCTGCATGCCGTTGCGATTGATGGAGCGAATCTGTCCATTGGGACGAACGCTCGCCGTTCCTCCACCCTTCAGCGAAACCGTACGCCCCGGAGGAGTATGGCTGCCCACGCTGGTTCGCGAGGCCGCCGCTGGCCGCGCTCCCGCGGCGTTGGTGCGGCCGGCGGCCGGCGTGCCGCGTCCTGCGGGGGTGTTAGTGCGGCCGGTAGCTGTAGATCGTCCGGCAGTGGTTCCCGTGCGCCCCGTAGTCGCCGGGCGACCGGTCGTCGCAGTGTGGCCAGCCCCAGTGGTCCCAGTCCGGCCCGTGGTCGGCGTACGATTTGTAGTCGCGGGACGACCCGTCGTCGCGTGCGAAGGCGCCGTATTATGCGATGGCGTCGAGTGCGAAGGCGCCGCATTATGCGATGGCGTCGAGTGCGACGGTGCTGAATGGGATTGCGCGGGATGCGATGGCGCACTGGCATGCGATGCCGGCGCCTTGGGAGCAGATCCTCCTCCGCCGCCACTCGGTTTATGCTGGCCGAATGCCAGCGCGGGCACTACCAGGCAAAGCAGAAGGACTGTCCACTTCTGCAAAATCTTTTCGTTCTTCCAAGTGCGATTCATTCGTATCTCCTGAGCCAAGCTTCTTACCGCCGCCCTGTCTCTTACAACCCGAACCCCCACAAAAGGTTGCTCTGATCACTCGATTTGCGATTGGTGTCCGCCACTGCGAAGAGATTCACCGCTCCACTCGTAGTAGATTCTAGACGAAGGCAAGACCACCACGAGAGAGGTTCCGACGCCAGAAATCTGCATCCAGGGGGCGAATGAACGTTACCAGAATTCGCCTGCCCCGCGCAATCATTCGATCGCCGAGTTCACAAATAGTAATAGTAGTAACAGTAATAAGGGAAATCTCGGGTGGAGAAGACTGCCCCTTGTGGAACCTGTGTGGGGACAGCCGCCTCGGCTGTTCATCGAGCACAGCTCGACTTCCTTCCGCGCCGCCACTCCTGTAATCTATTTCGTCTTCCCGCTGGAGGATCAATTGCGCTATCTGGATCGTCTGCAACCTCTCGCACTCTTAGTGATGCGCCTTGTGCTCGGCGCGGTGATGCTCGGCCACGGATATCACAAAGTCTTTGGCGGACTTCACCACCACGCCCAGTTCGTCGCCAGCCTCGGTCTGCCCGCCTGGACAGGTTATCTTTCGTCCTTCACCGAATTCTTAGGCGGCCTTCTGCTTCTCATCGGCCTGTTCACTCGTCTGGCTGCCTTTGCAATTTGCATCGATCTCTCCGTCGCCATCGCCAAGGTTCACTTCCACAATGGACTGATGGGCAACGGCGGCTACGAATTTCCCCTGGCTCTCGCCGCGCTCGCGTTCGCACAAATTTTCTTCGGCGGCGGCTCTATCGCACTCGATCACGTCCGCGCCCCAGGTGGCGGTGGAAAGGCGAAATAGCGCCGAACCTGTACGCATGAAATAGGTCGATTCTGCGCAACTTATTCTTCACTTCGGGGTTCAGGACGAGTTGAGCTTCCGGGGACAACCCAGTTCGCCATGTGGGGAGGGTTCCCCTCGGCTGTCCGTCGAGCGAAGCTCGATGACTTTGGCTGCCAGCTTGACGTTTCTTTACCAGGCTCCCGCTCCGGTTGAATGTTGCCGACGCCTGAAATTATGATGAACTAAGACCCGCTTCCGGCATCTTAACGATTTCGCCAATGCATCATAAGTGGTTGCATTGAATTTACAGGAACCAACTCTTAGAACGATCTTTTTAGGAGGTTTCTCTTGAGAAAGCTAGCGTTACTCGCACCGATTCTCGGCTTCTTGTTCTTCTCCAACTTTGCCTCGGCCCAGCAAGGCGATGCCATGTTCGGCTTCGGTACGCTGATGTCTTCAGGCTCATGCAGTTTGACCACCGGCCTTTGTCCTGAAAAAGGTGGCCTCTACCCCAGCGTCAGCGCTGACGTCATCTTCCACAAACGCATTGGATTCGGCTTTGAAAGCTCCTGGAAAGCCAGCCAGGGAGCGTACGGCGGCACCGGTGGGCAGCCCTTTCGCCCCATTCTCACCGACTTCAACGCTGTGTACCAACCCCGCATCAGCAAGAAGGTCGGACTAGACTTGATGGGCGGCATCGGCTGGCAAAGCACGCGCTTCTACGGTTACTCCTACAGTAGCGGTTGCGTCTACTTTGGCGCCTGCTACTCCAGCAGCCACCACTTTTTGATCGATGTCGGTGGCGGCATCCGCTACTACGTCTGGAACCATGTTTTCGTCCGCCCCGAGGCTCACTATTATTGGGTTGACAACAACACCAACGACTTCAGCTCCAACAATCTGTTTCGCGTCGGGGGCTCGATCGGCTACACCATCGGCCCAGACTAAGACTCGGGTACCGTTGTGGGTTTGCCCAAATTCTTCGCTGTCGTGCTTTGAAAAGGCGCGGCTTCAAGCCGCGCCGCTACATCTCTCCAAGCGTAATTTGCGCTGGAGCGCCCGAGACAGCCATTACCAATATTAGCGTCGACAGCTTAATCGCCGGAAAATGTCCCATCGCATTGATCTTTTTCCCGCCAAACTCGGCTAAACTAAGAAGCACTCTAAACAAGGATCAAACCTCATCGCCATCCAGGGGGATTTATTGAGAGAGTTCGTGGGAAAGTTCGCGCTCATCGGATTTGCATTTTTGTTCTCTGGTCTGGCTCACAGCCAGCAAGTTGACGTAACCGTTGGCGGCGGCATCCTGGAGTCGCCCACTCCCAACCACACTTCTTTAAGCTTTCAGCAGCCAGCTGAAAGAGGCGGCATTTACCCCGTCATCAGCTTCGACTACGTCGGCTTTCGCCAACACAAGCGCCTCGGCCTTCAAGTAGAAACTTCCTGGAGAAACGGAAAAGCCAACTACCCTTTCACCGGCGAAACCTACCGTCCGTTTTTCACCGACGTCAATGCGCTCTTCCAGCCGCATATCACGAAGAAGTTGGGCCTCGACATCAGCGCCGGCATCGGATTTGCCAGCACCCAGTTCTTTCTGCCACCAGCCAGCATCTGCACCGCTCCCGGCGGAGGCTGCATCAACTACACCAGCACCACCCACTTCATGGAAGACATCGGCGGCGGCTTCCGCTACTACGTCTGGCATCGCATTCCACATGTGTTCGTGCGTCCTGAGATTCGCTACTACCACATTCAGAGCAATAATCAATTCCATTCCGACAACGTAGCCCGGGTGGGCGCGTCGATCGGATACACTTTCGGCTCTAAATAAATTCAAAAGAAAAAAGGCAGCGTCTCAGACGCTGCCTTTCGTTTTCGAAAACCACCTCTACGGCTCCCGCTCGCAAATCTCAGCTTCGTGAATGGCGCGATCCAGATGCTCGATCGCTTTAGCGCGATGACCGTGGAACTCGCCCTCGGCATGTTCCAGATGCTCGCGCGCGTGTCGCATGGCCTCAATCGCCTCATGCACCCGCGGGTGCGGAGGCATTTGTGGCGCCGCCGGCGGAGGATTGGCCGGAGCCGCTGCTGCCACTGCCGCTGCCGGAGCCGCCGGACCTGCCGACGCCGCGGTTAAGCCCAATATGATAAGTAGCGTCGCCGTGATCAATAGAGTCAAGAACCCGAATCGCTTCATTACTTTTCCTCCTCGTCCGAATTCTGGCGCGGACGGCGCCCATAAAATCATTGCCTGCGGACCACCAGCACACTCCGTTCGCCGCGACACTCGCACAGTATAAGTCCACGTCGATCATTAGACCTGTGTCTAAGTTGATTCTCATGAAATGACTTAGACCGACAGTATCCCTGCGTTTTGAAAGGGCGCGGCTTTTGAGCCGCGCCGTGAGCCGGGCAAGAACGAACTGGGCTTTAGCCACCGTAGAAACGCCGTCCGGCGGGACGACTTCGCGGCCATCTCACGCACGTTCATCAACTCGAGTCTTCCACCACAAAACCAAAACCACTACCGCAACCGCGATTCCCAGCACTAGATCAAAGCGCTTCATAAAATGGATCAGCACGTCGCGCCGGCTGCCAAAGAAATATCCCGCGCACGAAATCGCAGTAACCCACAGCGCCGCACCCATGAAATTGAAAACTGCAAACTTCTTCCAGTGCATGCGCAAAACTCCGGCCAGCGGTCCCGCGATCACGCGCATGCCGAAGACAAACCGCGCAAAAAAAATCGTGACCGCGCCATACCAGGCAAACAAACGCTCGCCGCGAGCCAGCGCCGAATCGCTGATCCGAAAAATGTTCCGATAGCGCTCCAACAGAGGACGCCCTCCGTAGAGCCCTATTGCATAGCCAATATTGTCGCCCAAAGTCGCCGCGACTGTTCCTATCAGAATGACCCAGCCCAGCGTAAGCTCGCGCTCCGAGTACGCCAGGAAGCTCGCCAGCAGCAGAACGGTCTCTCCCGGAAAGGGCACGCCGGCATTCTCCAGGAACAGCGCGACCGCGACCGCCCAGTAGCCGTAGTGCAGCAGCGCCCCGCGCAGCAAATCGAAGATATGATGGCTCATAATGTGGGAAGAACTCGGAGGGTTTATCCCACGCTGCACGGAAATATCTTCAGGCGTGGACTTTCTCGCTGGTCAGATACTCTATCAAAGCCCGGTTAAACTCCTCCGGACACTCCTCATAAGGCAAATGCCCCACGCCTGGAAAAACAATCGACTGCGAATTCGGAAAATATCTCTTTAACCGCTCCGCCGACGAAGCATACACCGCCGAGTCCTTGCTCCCCCACATCAGAAGCGTAGGGATACTCGCAAGCTCAGGCAGAGTGGCTTCCAACTCACGCAAATCAGCCGTCCAGGTCCGCACAATGCTCAACGCATGTTCGAACAATCCGGGCTTCGCTAACGGAGCCGTATAGCCCTCGAGCGTCCCCTGTGGAATTCTCCCGCGGTCGCTATAGAGGCGTGCGTGAAAATAGGGATACAAGAAACTCATGCGTGCCATTCCAAAGCGGAACAACGGCATGCCTAAGTTGCTGCCGGCGAACGGCGCTAACCATCGCCCATGCGCCGAGTACGGATTCACCGGCGCGACCAGCACCAACCGCCGCACTCGCAGAGATGACTCCCCGCTCAAACACTCCGCGGCTGCGAACATCGCGACCGCCCCACCATGCGACGTTCCAAGCAGATCAAATTCAGAGGAGGAAAATCCCAGCCCTTCGATGAATCGCAAAACCCGCCGCGCCGTTCCGCGCATGGTGTAATCGATCCCGGGCACGCGATCAGAAAACCCAGCCCCCAACATGTCCGGCGCATAGACAGTTGTGTAAGTCGCCAAAGCCGGTAAAGCAAATCGCCAAGAAAACGAATACCCTAGCAAACCGTGGAGCAAAATCAGCGCCGGTCCCGAACCCGCGCGCAGATAACGCATGCGCCTGCCGTCGATCTCCATCCAACATTCTTCCGCACCAGCGTTCAACTCTGGATAGAGCGGAGCAGAAACTCTCCCATTTACCATTCCAATCTTTGCCCCATAGGACAACTCTTTTCCCGCCGCACGATTCTATTTAAGTGAACATCGCCTCTGTTCGCTTCACTTGGGGAGCTTCGGCTCCCCGTTTTTCCCCGTCATCCCGACCGCCCTATGTTTTGTCATCGTGAGCGAGGATTGTTCTTCGCGCCTCAAGCGCGAAGAACAACCGCAGTCGAAGGATCCCTTAACGCACACGCCACCAACAGTCCTGGCCAGGTGTTTCTATTACGCGTCAACTCACGCCGCAGCCGCGCGTTTCTTCCGCAACAACTTCTTCAACACCCGAATCCCCTTATCGACATGCTTTTCCTCCAGCAAAAACGGAGGCAGAAACCGCACCACAGTATCCTGCGTAGAGTTAAACAGCACACCCTCAGCCAAAGCCGCATCCACAATCGGCCTCGCCGGAATCTCTAGGTTGATCCCCTGAATAAATCCACGTCCGCGAACTTCCTTAGCTGCAGCGCTTTTCTCTACAATCGTCTTCAACTCCTGCTTCAAGTAAGCGCCAACTTTATTTACGTTGTCCAAAAGTTCTTCATCTTCCACGATAGCCAGAAACTCCAACGCAACGCGGCAAGCCAGTGGACCCCCGCCAAACGTAGTCCCATGCTGGCCCGGGGAAATCGCCGAGGCAAATTCTTCCTTCGCGATAAACGCTCCCAGCGGCAAGCCAGCAGCAATCGGCTTCGCAATCGCCACGATATCGGGAGTCACTGCAAAACTCTGAAACGCAAACATCGTCCCCGTCCGCCCCAGCCCGCACTGAATCTCATCGAAGATCAAAGCCACCTTGAATCGGTCGGCCAAAGCCCGGCACTCCTGCAAAAATTCCACCGAGCATTCATAAATTCCGCCTTCACCAAAAATAGGCTCCAGTACAATCGCGCAAGTGTTGTCGTTCACAGCCGCCCGCAAGCCTTCCAAATCATTCTGCGCAACGAAAGTCACATCTTCCAGCATCGGCTCAAATCCCTTGCGATGCTTCTCCTGCCCGGTCAGCGAAAGCGCCCCAAACGTCCGCCCGTGATACGACCCTTGCAGCGCCACCAGTCGCGACTTCCCCTCCCCGCCCGCGCGATGTCCGGCCAGCCGCGCCAGCTTGATCGACCCCTCAATCGCCTCGGTGCCGCTATTCGAAAAAAACGCGCAGGCATTTCCGAAAGTGCTGCCCAGGAGCGCGCACAGCTTCTCCGCCAGTGCCCCCTGATACTCGTGGTAATAAAGATTGGAGACGTGAATCAGCTTCCCAGCCTGCTCCCGAATCGTCTTCACGATCCGCGGATGCGCATGCCCCAACGCATTCACTCCCAGCCCCGAAACAAAATCGAGATAGCGCCGGTCGTCGATGTCGTAAAGAAACACACCCTTCCCCCGCGTCAACACAATGGGATAGCGGTTATAAGTCCCCAGCAAATACCGCCGCTCCAACTCCGCAATCTGTTCGAATGTTTTCATAGGAAGTCTTGATTCTATAGGAAGAGGGGGAGGGCGCGGTGCTAAGGAGCTTCGGATCTAGTGACCCGCGACGATCTTTAATTTAACGTCCATGGTGGCCAGGAAGGTTAGAATGGCACAATGCTCGCTGCGCTCCTACATGGCGGATGGGACACTGTCGTTCTTGCAGTCGCGTTTTGGCTGTCTCCGTTCATAATCTTGTTTCTGGTTATTAGATGGGCAATCCGTAAACGAAATTCTGGATTTCCGCGCACATTGCCTGCAAAAGGTCTGCTCGGGGGCTGGGCTCTCCTACTCGTCGGAACGGCAGTTGTTCTATTGTTGGGGCTAATAGCCCCTAGTTCTAAGGTCGGACGCGTTGTGGACTCGCTTTGGATTCTAAGTATTCTCGTAGTGCTCGGAACCCTTGCCTACGCCGCCCTTTTCACGATTGGCCAGATCAGGCTCTATTGGCGAAAATCGCATGGAATTAGGGACAGCAACTCTCCACACGACAGCTAGACGCGCGCCGGATTGCCTCCCTCGCACCGATTTTTGCATTCTACTTCCGCCCTTTTCCTCTAATTCCGATGCCTCCCTCGCCATTCCGGGAAATAAAAATCGTCCGGAGCACGCTTGACAATAGCCCGGCGTTTCAACACTGGATGCCCCATTCTCGCCGCCTTTGCGAGAAGTGGGCTTTGGCGGCTTGACTTACCTTCGCACCAGGCGGATGATCTCCAGCGACGAATTCAAGGAGGTTTTATGCCACTGTTTATGCATCAGGTCGCGTATTCTGCTGAGGGCTGGGGCGCGGTAATTTCCAATCCTCAGAACCGCGTCGAAGCCGTTCGCGCAGCCATCGAAAAGCTGGGAGGAAAAGTGGTTAGCGGATGGTTCTCGTTCGGAGAGTACGACGTCGTCGCGATCACGGAAATGCCGGATCACGTCAGCGCCGCCGCTATCGGCATAGCCTTTGCCGGCGGAGGCGCCTGCAAAAGTGTACAAACCACTCCGTTGTTAACCCAAGAAGAGGCCTTGCAGGCCATGAAACAGGCGGCCGAGTGCGGCTATCGTCCCCCCACCGCCCGGGCCGCATAGAAAAGCCGAAACTGCTGCTCGGGCGCAGATGGCCCATCTTTTCGCGTTCTGCGAAAGGGACTGCCGGGTGCCCACTTCTCGCGCCTTTTGCGAGAAGTGGGCTTCCAGCCTTCTAATTCGTCACCACAAAAACCACGTTACTCGATAGCGTGCCGCCAGAGGTCGTGACCTGCACGATACCGGTCTTCGCGCCGGCAGGAACGGTAGTCGAGATCTCCGAACTCGAAACGACCTTGAAGGTCGCCGCCGTGCCGTCGAAGGTGACGCTCGTCGCCCCTTTCAGGCTGGTCCCCAAAATGGTGACCTTCGCCCCAACTTTGCCCACAGTGGGCAGTGTCTCGACAAATGCGCCCAGTCCCGTCGACAGGCTAAACACGGTGCCGAGGCCGTCGGTGCCACCATAATAGGTCATCCCGTAAAACTCGCCGTTGGTGTGTTGAACCAGACCCTCCTGGGGCTGGCTACCGTCAACACATCCCGACTTGGAGCAGAAGTTGTAAAGCGTGGTGAACCC
Organism: uncultured Acidobacteriaceae bacterium; assembly: GCA_963781635.1. Lineage (GTDB taxonomy): Bacteria > Acidobacteriota > Terriglobia > Terriglobales > Acidobacteriaceae > Sulfotelmatobacter. The sequence goes on along the minus strand of CAWAFZ010000002.1, from coordinate 207,231 downwards.
GCCCGCAGTGGTGATTCGGAAGATCGTTCCGCACCCGCCGTTGCACGAGGTCTCGTTGCTTCCGCCCGAAAAAGTTGTGCCGTAGAGGTTGCCGTCGGTCGCTTGAATCAATCCCGCCGAGGGATTAGCTCCATCGGTGCACTCCGATTTCGAGCAGAAACTGTAGAGCGTGGTGAGTTTGCCCGCCGGCGTAATTTGAAAGACTGTGCCATCGCCGTGGGCTCCGCCAGCCTGAGTGGTCCCGTAAAAATTCCCGTTGCTGGCCTGAATCAGCGCGCTGGTCGGGCCCGCGCCGTCCGAGCCCGAGCCGGTGAACTTATGCAGCGTGGTTAGCTTGCCTGCCGCTGTCATTTTGAAGACCGTGCCGCTGCCCGAACTGACCTCCTCGGTTGTTCCGTAGAAGTTTCCGTCTGAGCCCTGTATCAGTTTGCCGTCGGGATAGTCGCCGTTAGCGCCAGTGAAATTAAGCAACGAGGTGAACGTGCCCGCCGTGGTGATATCAAAGATAGTCCCCACGTCGCTCCTTCCGCCAATGGAGGTCGTGCCAAATAATTCTCCGTTGCTGGCTTGAATCAGCCCGACCTCGGGCTCGGCGCCGTCGGTAGAGTCGAAACTGTGCAGCGCGGTCACCTTGCCCGCGCTGGTAACTTGAAAGACCGTGCCAAAGCCGTTAGCGCCTCCGTTCGCGGCGGTCCCGTAAAAATTCCCATTGGTGGCCAGCACCAGCCCCGCTTCCGGCTGAGCGCCCTCCAGGCAGGGCTCACCGTTGGGGCAAAACGTGTAGAGCGTGGTCAGCACACCTTTCGTGGTAATTTTGAAAACGGTGCCGCCCGAGCCGGTGCTCACATAAGTGGTCCCATATAAATTTCCATCGGTGCCCTGCACCAGGTAGACGTAGTGCGGGTTCGCGCCATTGGTGCCGTCGAAACTAAGCAGGGTGGTGAACTTCGTTTGCGCGGGGGCAGAAGTCACAGCAGCCGCAAAGACAAAGAGCAGAAAAGCGACGCAGAGTCCTTGCGCGGCCCGCGACTTGCCCAAACGATGTCTGTTTGGCTCGTGCAATAACACCCAGGCAGGAACGTGACTTCTGATGGAACTGTGTAGCCACTGGATCAACATGACCGGTTGCATACCTCCTGGTTGGTTGATGCGGTTGCGCAGACGACCTTGGCGGGAAAAATCTAACTCGCTGCGCCTTCCGTCTAGGCTGCGGCTCTGGGCCAAACCTCGGAATATTGCCCTGTCTCAGTCTGGGAGTCAAGCTGAAAGAAGTTTAGGTGGTGTCTGAAATTAAGACAGTACCGAAGTTTAGAGCCTGAGCCTGCGGGCTGGCTTAAATCAAACTCTCGGTTGCTCCGCTCGAGTTTCGCTTCGGAGGGATTTTTTCGTTCCTGCGCCCGCCACGATTCTTAAGCCAAAACCTAGCTCGTCCCAAGTGTTTTCACAGGCTCACTGTGACGTCCAACCTCGTCCACGGCCCCTTCCCTGCGCGATCATGGTCGAGGCCGTAACGGTTGGCACAAAGCCAACTTGCCCCGCCTAGAAGTCCTTTGTCTGACGGATTTTGATATTTAAGTTCTTTGAAGAACGTATTTTGCGGGGAATTTCTTGCTACCGCGATGATTCTACAACCCTGGGGGAGGTAGGGGGGTAGGGGTGGTAGGTGTAGGGGCTGGTGTACCCGGATTTGCGCTAACGAGGTAGTCCCTGTCCGCGACTAGTCCACCGTCATCGCGAACTTTATTTGCTGCCGAACCTGGCATCAGCGGCAGGAGAATCTCGATTAGAAGACCACCCTCGGGGCGATTCGAAGCCGATACGCTTCCGCCATGAAAGCGAACCGCACGTTCCGTGATGGCGAGACCCAGACCCACTCCGCCGGTAAGGCGGCCGCGATCATCGTCGATGCGGTAAAACGGCTGAAACAGTTTTTCCAACGCGTCCGCGGGAACTCCGCAGCCGCAATCAGCCACCTTCACTGCAGCTTCTGCACCGTTCGCCTTCTCGGTCTTCTCCAAGGCCACTTCAACCGTGGTCCCTTCGCGGGTGTAGCGAATGGCGTTGCGCACCACGTTCTCGACCGCGCTGTGCAGCAATGATGCATCTCCGCGGACACTCCAGTCCCCTTCCGGGATCGAGCTATGCACATGGCAATGCCGCGCCTGCGCCTCAAACTCCGCGTCTTCCGCCACGCTCAGCACAACATCATCCAGACTTACTGGCGTGGCCGGGACGCGCTGCTCTCCATCTTCGAGGCGAGCCAGCGTGAGCAACCGGCCAATAAGTTCGTTCAAGCGGCTCGCCTCAAGTTCGATGCGTTCGAGCATGGTCGCGCTCTCCGGCCCCGAGCGCTGCCGAGCTAGGCCTAGCGCCACATTCAAGCGAGCCAGCGGGGAACGAAGTTCGTGCGAAATGTCGTTCAAAAGCCGCGACTGGGCCTTGACCAGAGTTTCCAGTCGTCCAGCCATAGTATCGAAGTCGCGAATCAGCCCCGCGATCTCATCGCGTCTGCGACTTCCAGGATCACCAGCGCGCGCGCTGAGATCGCCAGCGGCAAGTTGCTGAGTCGCGGCCCGGAGACGAGCCACAGGCTTGGTCATATACCAAGCCAGAAAATAGCAGACGACGCCTGAAGAAAGAACCGCGATGATCAACCCCGGCACCGGCATCCCGCGCGGTCCGAAGAAGACACGCGGGCCCGGCGGCAGACCCATCACCAGCGTGTAGCGATGTTTTCCGTCGGAAGACGCCCTTGATTCGCGCTGCATGGGAGGAGGTGGAAATACGACTCCATCGTGCGGCATACGGTTTCCGCCTGTGGCCACGCGGATCGCCCAATCGGGCGGAGCGCGATGAGACATCTCCTCGCCGTGCTCATCAAAAAGAAAGGCGCGCACATGCTGCGTAGAATCCAGGTTTTCGAAGTACTGCCGAAGTTGCGTTGTGCCGCCCTCTTCGTAGGCTGCCACCGAGTCATTCAAAACGCTGATGCGAAGCGCCTCCCAAGTGGAGTTGCGAGGACGAAAGGCCAAGGTGACGAGGATAGCCAGCACCACGAATAACGCTTGCGCAACCCAGAAGGAGAGAAAGATTTTAAGGAAAAGACTTTTCATGCCTTTGCTTTTTCCCGCGGCCGCGCAAAGATGTAGCCGACACCACGAATGGTTTTGATGTGCTCGTCGTTGTCGGTGTCCCCGAGCTTCTTGCGCACTTTGCTGACGTGCATATCGATACTGCGATCAAATGGAGAGAACTTGCGGCTAAGGACTGCATTCACCAGGCGCTCGCGTGGGACGACGCGTCCCGCCTCGCGTAGCAAGACTTCCAGCAGGTTGAACTCCACCGAAGTGAGTTCGACGGGTTGACCTTCACGGCGCACAACGCGGGTCGCGGGATCGAGTTCGATCTCGCCGACTTTCACGATATCGGGCGCTGATGGCACCGCTTTATCCCCGCGCGTGCGCCGTAGGATGGCTCGAATGCGAGCCACCAATTCCCGCGGATTAAAAGGCTTTGGCAGGTAATCGTCAGCGCCGATTTCCAGACCGACGATGCGATCCACATCTTCGCCGCGGGCAGTGAGCAAAAGCACGGGCAGGCGCGAAGTGGCGCGAATTCTGCGCAGCACTTCGAAGCCGTTGATGCCCGGCAACATTACGTCGAGAACCGCCAGCAAATAACCGCCTCCGGAAGCGCGCTGCAAGCCGCTTTCGCCATCGTGCGCACACTCGACGACAAAGCCTTCAGCTTGCAGATATTCGCCGACAAGGGTACAAAGTTCGACGTCATCGTCAATGACCAGAATGCGTTCCATATTCCTGCTTTTCATTTTGCACCAGGTCGCGGCTGCTAAGGGTAAAGAATTGTCAGTCGATAACCATTGGGCAGTAAACACTGTTTGACAAAACTTTACTTGGGTTGACTGACTCTTTACCACTTCTCCGCCAAAATCGTGTTCCTATCATTGTATGCAAAGTCTCAGGCTTCGACTAAGAAGCCTGACTTCAGGAGTTCTGACTTATGAAATCGATTCGCCTCCGCTTTTTCGCCGCTGCTTTGGCAGTTTTGTTGGGTTCGGCCCTCGCCAAGTCCCAGACTGCAGATGTGCCTCCGCCGATGCACGGGCATGAATTCGGCATGTTCGGGCCGATGATGGGCTTTCTCGCCAAACAACTCGACGTGACCGATGCCCAGAAGACCCAGATGAAAGCGGTCATGGAAAAGGAGCACGCGACGATGCATCCGCTGATGCAGCAAATGCATAGCCTCGACCAGCAACTGAAGCAATATACGGAAGGTACGTACGACGAAGCCAAGGTGCAGGCCTTGGTGGCGCAGCAGTCGCAGACTCTGGTGCAGCTTAAAGTGGAAGAAACACGAATCCACAATGAACTCTATCAACTGTTGACCCCCGATCAGCAGGCAAAGTTGAAGGAGATCGAGGCTAACCGGGAAGCGCGTATGCAGCAACACATGCAGGGCGATGCGCCAGCAACTCCTGAACAGTAGGACCGAGCAGGAAGAAATTAGGTTTGCCGGGAGCGGCGGTAGGCTTCGACGCAGCAGTTCCACGCGCGACGAGGGGGGAGACTCGATTCGCTGAACTGCCCGCCGCTCCCTGGGAGTGGATGTCCTGGACTTAGCAGAGGCTTACATCTTTCAGTTGGGATTCGTCTTCTTCGCCACATGGAGCATCGCGCTGGCGGCTCTTAGCGTACTCGCCTTTGGGCGCGACATCGTTTCTTTCGCCAGCAGTAAGTCGCTACAGCCAAATTCTACCCACCCCCGCTAGCAAGACTTCGCTTCCCGCCTGCTACAATTTCATCTAATACCGGAATGATTCCCAAGAACCTGCGCCCCCTCCTGCCCTACCTCAAGCGTTACCGCTGGGGTTTTGCGGCGGGCATCCTGTGCATTTTTCTGAGTAATGGGGCGTGGGTATTCCTGCCGCAGGTGATCGGCCATGCGGTGGACGATCTGAATACCGGCGTCACCTCGGCGAAGGTGTTGCACTTCGCCTGGCAAATGCTGGAAGTAGCAGCCGTGCGAGCGATCTTTCTCTTCCTGACGCGCTGGATCGTCATCGGCATTTCGCGCGACATTGAATTCGATCTGCGCAATGATCTCTTCGCCCATCTGGAAACGCTCTCGTACTCTTACTATCAGCGCATGCGCACCGGCGACATCATGGCGCGGGTCACGAATGATTTGAACGCGGTGCGCATGCTGCTGGGTCCGGCCATCATGTATTCCGCGAATACGCTGGTGTTCACCGCGGCGGCGCTGGCTTTCATGGTGAGCATTAGTCCGAAGCTGACGTTTTATGCCTTTCTGCCGCTGCCGGTAGTCAGCGTGGTTATTCAGTACTTTGGCCGCCGCATTCATGAGCGCTTCGAGAGAATTCAGGCCATGTTCTCCGACATTTCGGCGCGGGCGCAGGAAAATTTCTCCGGCGCGCGCGTGATTCGGGCCTATGTGCAGGAGGAGGCGGAGATCGCAGCCTTTGAAACCGCGAATCAGGAATACATTGCCCGCAGCCTGAAATTGGTGCGGCTCATGGGTATGCTGTGGCCCACGCTGGAACTCATGCTAGGACTGGCCCTGGTGCTCGTGCTGTGGATCGGCGGCCGCGAAATTCTGCTGGGACAGACGCGGGTGGAATTGATTTCGTTCTTGCGCACGAAAACGACTTTGCTGCTCTCCGGTTCAGTGACGATTGGCAATTTCACGTCGTTCAATATTTACATGCTACAGCTGACGTTCCCGGTGATTGCGCTGGGCTGGGTAATCAGCCTGTTTCAACGTGGCACGGCCTCGCTGCGGCGTCTGAATGAGATTCTGCTGGAGCAGCCAGAAATCAAGGATGAAGATTCAGCACGTGATTTGCCGGTGCGGGGAGAAATCGAATTTCGCGGACTTAATTTTGAATACGAAGGAAAGCCGGTGCTGCGCGAACTGAACCTGCACGTTCCCGAGGGAAGTAGTATGGCGATCGTAGGACCGACCGGTTCGGGGAAGACGACGCTGGTCAATCTGATTCCGCGCATTTACGACGCCGCGCCGGGAATGGTCTTAATTGACGGACGGCCGATCCGCGAATTTACTCTAGCGTCGCTGCGGCAGAATATTGGCTTCGTGCCCCAGGAAACTTTTCTTTTTAGCGAGCGCATCCGGGAAAACATTGCGCTCGGTGTGGAATCCGCTACCGATGAGGAAATTCGCGCCGCCGCCGAAGCGGCCAACATCGCAAACGATGTCGAGGGGTTTCCAGAGCAATATCAAACTATGGTGGGCGAGCGCGGAATTACATTATCTGGAGGACAGAAGCAACGCACGGCCATCGCACGCGCGCTGATTCGCAATCCCCGAATTCTGATTCTGGATGATGCGCTTTCCAGCGTCGACACTCACACAGAAGATAAAATCTTAAATCATCTGCGGGAAGTGATGCAGGGCCGAACAACCATCTTTATTTCTCACCGCGTCTCTACCGTGCGGCAGGCCGACCGTATCGCCGTTCTGCACGAGGGCCGCATCGTCGAACTGGGCACGCACGACGAATTGCTGACCTTGAACGGCTACTACAGCGACCTGTATAACAAGCAATTGCTCGAAGAAGAACTGGCTGAAGTTTGAAGCTGGGCTAGAGCCCCGTTCTTCGTGGCGATGGGCGGCGCAGCTGAAGCCGCGCGCTTTCAAGGCCATAAGGCCATTTTTGTTAGCCTGCCATGCGGCGAACCGACGCTCCAGAGATCCTCGATTCTGACGATTGCTCTTCAGCCGACGTTGCAACGTCGATGAAGGATATCGGCCGGGTGAACCGCTGGTTTGGCGGCGTCGCGACCACCCAAAAGATGGTTGAGCGCGTGGCGCAGGCTACGGGCACGAAACGTCTTTCGTTGCTGGAAGTAGCGGCGGGCTCCGGGGAAGTTCCTGCGATCGTGCGACGAAGAGTGCAGCGGCACGGCGTTCATCTCGAGGTAACTCTGCTGGATCGCGCGCAATCGCATCTCCCTTCGCTAAACTCCGGTGTAGTGGGCGATGCGCTTGCGCTGCCATTCAGGGATAGAGCTTTCGACATGGTAAGTTGCGTTTTGTTCGCGCATCATCTGTCCCCACCGCAGTTGGGACTGTTCATGCGCGAGGGTCTTCGGGTGAGCCGGCGTGCGCTGCTCATCAACGACCTGGTTCGGCACCCGACGCATTTGGCTTTGGCGTTTGCAGGATTTCCACTCATGCGCAGCCGCGTGGCCTGGCGAGATGGCCTCACGTCAGTGCGCCGGGCTTATGTTGAGGAGGAAATTCGCAGCCTGATTGCGGACTCCTTTGCCTTGGGCCAGCAGCCGCAAATCGAAGTCTCTCGTAATTATCTTTACCGGATGGGAGTGATTGTGTGGAAGAAGGAAGCCGAGCACCGCAGCGCCTGAGGAGCTAAATCAACAAACCAACTCTAGGCTATGGCTGAGGGCATAATCTGATACGAGTATTCGAGCGTTCTTTTCTGCTACCGCACCACTAAGACTTCGCGGATGTTATCGCGGGCGAGAAAGAATTTGATAGAGGCAAAGTCGCGGAAGAGATTTTCGATGTGGCGGTTGTTGAAGACGCGCTGCAACTGGAAGGAATCGCCGACGCCGCGCCGCAACTCCCGGCGGAGTTCAATTTTCTGCATCTCTAAGGTATCGGGACCCACGATGTGATAGCGGTGGCACGGGGAGTCGGGGCCGGCGTCGCGTGTGTGGAAGAATGCAAGCAGCATGCCTCCGGGTTTCAGCACTGACCAGAGGCGTCCGACCACCGGCTTGACCAGGCTCTCATCCAGATAGTCCGGCAAATTCCAGCACAAAACCACATCGAAGTGAGCGGCGGGATATACCAGATTGTCAGCTAGAAATTTACGACTGTCTAAAATCGGATTGCCCTGTTCGTCTTTCGTGGCAAGTTCGGGATCGGTGGAGGCGGTGAGCAAATCCTCGCTGTAGATTCGATGTCCACTTTCGGTGAAGTGGCGGATATTGGTGGGTGAGGTCGATCCCAAGTCCAGAATGCACAGTCCTTCGCCGGATTCCCACGTGCGAGACAGCTCGCCCAAGCCGCTGGAGCGGCGGGTCAACTTCTGCGAGCCCTGCGCCGGAAGGGTTTCTGGTCCGGTTGAACCGCGAAAAAGTTTCATGAAAGTCTGTGATACTGACGACATCCTGACTACGTAACTCCCGCCCGGCAATAGCGCATTCATTTATCGGTGCGATGAATGTCAACCTTGCCTTTCAAATAGGCGCCTTCTTCAATGGAAATTCGCTGGGTCGCGATGTCCCCCGTGACCACGGCGGACTTACGCAATTCGACGCGATCGCTGGCCTGAATGTTGCCCTCGAGCTTTCCTTGAACCACCACGCCCTTGGCGTCCACACTGGCCTTGACCTGTCCATTCGGGCCCACGGTCAAGCTATTGCCTTTCAGAGCGATGCTGCCCTCAACCTGGCCATCCAAGTAAAGATCTTCGCTGCCCGAAAGTTCTCCCTTGATAAATACGGATTTGCCGATTTGTGCCAGCCCGCTCGCGGGTGCGCTCATGGGACACTCCTTTAGTGCCGGGCAACCAGCGCAGACGCACGCCTAAGACAAAAGTCCTGCGGCCAAAACCCAAAGCACTCTCTGCAACGACTATACGCAAGGCACTGAGCGCACGGCAAGCAGCGTTACACCAGCGTACCTACCCGGTTCACTGTAGAGAGCACTCCCAGTCCAATTGTTAGACTAAACTGGAAGCAACGGCTCGGGGGAATGATGAGTCTTAAGGCCTCTGTGAAGGTCAGGAAGTTACGGAGATTTCTGCTAGTAGCCGGGGCTGCCTCGCTTCTGTTCTTGAACGCAGGGACGAAGCCTTTTGCCGCGGCCTCTTCTGCGCCGTCTTCAGACTCGGAGTCTCCAATTGCAATCGTGCGCGCGGCCGTGGCCCATGAATTAGCAGCCGCCAACGACAATTCTATTAAGCACATGTTCCAAGCGCGCAAACAGACTCCGCAGGGTTCGCAGACTCGCCTCTACGTGGAAACCCAGCAGGCCATGGTGGGCATGACGATTGCCTACAATGACCGCCCGCTCACGCCAGAACAGCTTAAGGCAGAGGAGAATCGGCTGGCCGGTATCGCGCACGATCCCGAACAACTTCATCACAAGCATTCGCAGGAGTTGGAGACCGCTGACCGTACGCTTCGGATCGTGAAAGCCCTACCCTTTGCGTTTCTGTACGAGAAGGACGGAACCGCGACGGGCACGGCCGAAGAGGGTAGACCCGGGGTTGAATTGGTACGCCTGAAATTTCGCCCGAACCCGGATTACCGGCCGCCGTCGCATGTCGAAGATGTGCTTGTGGGCATGGCTGGAGTGATTGTGATCGACCCCATGGCGTGCCGCATAGCAAAGATTGACGGCACGCTCTTCAAAGAAGTCAGCTTCGGCTGGGGCATTCTGGGACATCTCGACAAGGGTGGACATTTTCTCGTAGTGCAGCGCGATGTGGGCGACGATACCTGGGACATCTCGCGCATGTCGCTCGCCTTCACCGGCAAGATTCTTTTGTTCAAGACACTCGCAATCAAATCAGACGAAGTATTCAGCGACTTCCGGCCCGTACCCGCCAACACGACCTTCGCGCAGGGAATCGAGATGCTCAAGGCGCGAGAAGCCAGCCTGGCACAGAATCGCGCCGAAGCTGTAAATTCGGGGAGCGAAACCCACTAGAGCGCGGTAGCACGCAGAATTTCTTTGCGCACCGTCAAAGTCTCGATCAGATCTTCTCTGACTCGATAGCCAGTTCCTGGCTCGTCGCTAATGGCGATCATGCCTTGCGGCGAAACTCTCACCTCGGGTTCGATAATGTCCTCTTTCCAATAACGTTTCGAAGCGGATACGTCGCCGGGCAGGCTGAAATTGTGCAGCGTGGAAAGAGCTATGTTGTGAGCGCGGCCAATGCCCGATTCGAGCATGCCCCCGCACCAGACAGGAATTTTCTGGTCCTGGCAGATATCGTGGATTTTCTTCCCTTCGGTAAAGCCGCCGACCCGACCCACCTTTATGTTGATGATGCGGCAGGCGCCGGTTTCTAAAGCGATGGCCGCGGAACGTGCGCTTACGATTGACTCATCGAGGCAGATCGCCGTGCGCAATTCTTTTTGCAAGCGGGCGTGGTAGAAAATGTCATCGTCCCAGAGCGGCTGCTCAATCATCAGCAGATTGAACTGATCGAAATCTCGTAGGTGCTCAACTTGATCGAGGGTGTAGGCGGAGTTGGCGTCGCAACTGAGTGTGATATCGGCCCAACGCGAGCGAATTTTTTCTAGCACATTCACGTCCCAGCCGGGCTTGACCTTTACCTTGATGCGGCGATAGCCCGCTGCCAATTCGATCTGGATTTTTTCGATTAGCTGTTCGACGGAATCCTGTATGCCGATAGAAACGCCGCAAGGGATTTCAGTTCGCGTGCCGCCCAGCAGTTTCCATAAAGGCTGATTTTTCTGCCTGGCTTCGGCATCCCACAGCGCACTTTCGAGGGCAGCCTTGGCCATGCGATGGCCACGCACTCTAGAGAAAGAAGCAACGCAATCGCGAGACGTTTCGAGATATCGGCCCAGCACAGCAGGAGCAAGATACTGCTTGATCGTGGGCCATGTGCTATCGATCCATTCGCTGCTGTAATAGGGATCTTCGCCGGTCACGCACTCGCCCCAGCCATCGACGCCTTCACAGTGAGCGGTGAGCAGCAGGATGCGGCGGTTGTAGGTGCGTCCAAAGCTCGTCTCGAAGAAGTGAACGAGGGGCATGTGAATTTCGCGCAGCGTGATGGCTTCAATTTTCATAACTAGAGGGGTTCGGGCAAGCGGGCCGGTTTAGCAACAACAATTCACTTTACATCATAGGATTGGCCGAAACTCGAAGCCCGATAGCCGAAGCCCATCGTCATTCCCGGGATGCATAGGACAATCGCTCGTTCCATGTGCCGAGCAAGAACTTGCCATTGCCCGCGGAATCTCGCTCGTAACCCAGCACCGCTAGCCCGTTGTCAAAAGCCCAAAGAAATTGTTGCCGGTTTTGTTCCTGCACGTGCTGGGCTTTGCTTCGCGTTTCCGCTGCGGACTTCCACTCATAAATCTGCGCCGGAACCTGAATCGCGGCCTGCTCCTTGAATGGAAGATTTCCTCCCGTAGCCAACAGGATTTCCACGCGCTGGGATCTCAACCACCACTCGGCAATGAGGCGATCACTGGGGAGGCCTCCCTGCAAAGGCGAGGACGTGAATCCATATTGATTGATGTTATAGCGGCGGCAAATTGCTCCCAGCTTTTCAATGTTTAAGTAAGCGTTCTTGATTTCGAGAGGGTCGAAGGTCCACTCGATAAGTTCGATGCCGCGCGCCAGCGCGTCTTCACGCTGGAATAACTTGAGACGGCGACCCAAGCCATTATTACGGTGGTCCTTGCGAACCGCCAACATATGCGAGTGCAGATAAATGTGCCCCGACCGCGTACCTGGGACCGAAAGAGCGAAGCCAACCATTTCGTTATCTTTGCCGGTGAAAGCCCCCATGACCTGACCGCCCACTTTTTCGGCTACAACAAACATGCGCAGCGGAACCAGTTCGGCATCGCTGAAGTTCCAGATTTCTTTTTGCAGGGCGACACACGCGCGCAGTTCGTCGAGCCCATGGCAGGTGCGGACGACAATCTCGCCGGCATGGTTCGCGTCTGCGCTCACGTTTGCTTCTCCTGCTGCTTCGCTTGCTGCCAAAGAGATTCAAGCTCATCCATGGGCGTTTGGTCGGCCGTACTCCCACGCTCACGAAGGCGTTCTTCCATCCACATGAAGCGGCGGCGGAACTTACGATTGGTGCGACGCAGGGCCGACTCAGAATCCAGCGCTAGGTAACGAGCGATGTTGACCAGCACAAACAAAAGATCGCCTACTTCATCTTCCAGGCGTTGCCGCAGATCTTCGGGAATACTCTGGCGTCCGGAACCGGCGATGCCGCGACCCTCGGGGCGAGGACCGGGAGCGGGGAATTCCTGCAGTTGTTGGCGAAGCTCGTTGGTCTCTTCCGCCAGCTTGCTGAATAAGGCTTCAATGTCAGGCCAGTCGAAACCAACCTGCGCCGCGCGCGAACTCAGCTTGTGAGCTTCTAATAGCGATGGCATGGACGAGGAAATGCCGGCTAAAATCGAGCGCGTAGATGCGGGTTCAGGGGCGCTCTCGCCGACGGGTTGCTGTATTCGCTTTTTTCGCTCTTCGACTTTCAGCGCCTCCCAGTTACGCTTTACTTCGGCGGAAGTACTTGCTTTCGTATCACCGAATACATGAGGATGGCGGTTCACCAGTTTGTTTGACAGTCGGTCGAGAACATCGTCAATCGAGAAGCTTCCTTGTTCCTTGGCCATCTCGGAATAAAAAAGTACCTGCAGCAACAGATCGCCGAGTTCGCCGGGAAGTTCATCCCAATCTCGATTGTCGATGGCTTCGAGTACCTCGTAAGTTTCTTCGAGGGTGTAGGGCTTAATGGAATCGAAAGTCTGCTCGCGATCCCAGGGGCAGCCCCCGGGAGCTCGAAGCCTTTCCATGATGGCGACTGCGCGTTCGAAACGTTCGCCGGTGGTGGACATTGGCATCCACTCTAAACGACCTGCGGCGGCGTGAGCAATGTGTACACCGAGGCTTTGTGGATCATGATCAACCGTGGCGGTCGAGTATGCATCGAAGCTATACGAAGTCTCCGCTCAGTATCGCGAAGCATAGATTTTCATCTGAACTCAAAGGAGAAGAATCATGGCAAACAATCTCGCGGGAAAGAACATAGCAATCCTGGCTACCGATGGCTTTGAACAAGCGGAGCTCACGAAGCCGAAAAAAGCGCTGGAAGAGGCTGGGGCGACGACGCAGGTCGTATCGCCAAGCGACAAAAAGAAAATCAAGGGTTGGGACGTTAAGGATTGGGGCGAAGAGGTTCAGGTCGATATCCCCCTGAAGTCGGCCAATGCAGAAAAATACGATGCGCTTCTGCTGCCCGGCGGAGTTATGAATCCGGATCACTTGCGCATGGATCCGGAGGCCGTTAAATTCGTGAAGAAATTTTTCGAACAGGACAAGCCGGTCGCGGCCATTTGCCATGGGCCGTGGATGCTGGTTGAAACCGGCGAGGTGCGCGGGCGCACCGTGACCTCCTGGCCGTCTCTGAAGACTGATATCCAGAACGCAGGGGGAACTTGGGTGGATCAAGAAGTGGTGGTAAGTAACGGAGTGGTAACGAGCCGGAAGCCCGATGACATTCCCGCTTTCAATCGCGAGATGATCGAATTATTTTCGAAGGGCGGGTCTACCATCAAGAAGAGCTCACAGAAGGCTGCTTGAAGCGCTTCATAAGTAAAATACCGGCCCGGCACTCACGCCGGGCCGTAGCATTCATATTGTGGTTCTCGACGATCTAAACTCGAGCTTGCGACTTTAGGGAACGTTTCGGCGGTACCAAGGTTACCTTCTCGGAATGCGGGCTGCAGGGCACACTGGGATGGTGATAGCATCGGGAAGATTTGTGGGCGCGAGAAAACCGTAATCCGTAAATGAATCAGCGAATTCACAACTCATGGTTTTGGCATTAAATCCACGAACCTCGATCGAAGACCAACACTTTCAAGTGGTGGTGATCGGCGGAGGAATCAACGGCGTAGCTGTGGCGCGGGAGTGCGCCCGAGCCGGCAAGCGCACTTTACTCGTAGAGCAGAATGACTTCGCTTCCGGAGTGACCAGCCGTTCCACGCGCATCATTCATGGCGGGCTACGATATCTGGAGTACGGCGAAATTGGTCTGGTGCGCGAGTCGCTCCGCGAACGCGAAATCTTGCTACGGGAAAAATCTCACCTGGTTCATCCCATGGATTTTGTCGTTCTCCTGAATGAGAACAGCCGGCGCAGCGCGTTGAAAGTGCGCATCGGATTGTGGCTTTATCGGCGCCTCGCGGGAAAGCGGCCGAACGTGAGTGCCGCTGCCATGGAATCGGCGCGGCTGGAGCGGGTTCTCGACGCCGGTCATCGCTGGTCCTTGCTTAGCTATGAAGATGCGCAGTGCGAATTTCCCGAGCGACTGGTGGCGGAGTGGCTGCTGGAAGCTGTGGAGGCGGGAGCGGTCGTTCGAAATCACACCGAGGTTTTGGCGGTCGATGTGGCGCATGGTCGGGTGCGGGGAGCATTGCTACGCGACCACCTTACGGGACGGGACTTTCGCGTAGACGCTGGCTGGGTAATTAACTGCAGCGGACCTTGGGCCGACCGCATTTGCCAGAGGTCATCGGTGCGCATGGCCAAGCCTATGTTAGGAGGAGTGCGCGGCTCGCACATTATTTTGCCGCGATTTTCTGGTTCGCCCCACGCGGCGCTCTATACCGAGGCTGGCGATGGCCGGCCGTTTTTTGTGCTGCCGTGGAATGACCAGGTCATGGTGGGGACCACCGAAGTTGGAGACACCGGGGATCCCGGGAAAGCCGTTCCATCCCCCGACGAGATCGCCTACCTGGTGAAGGCCGTGGCGCAATTGTTTCCCAAGGCGAAACTATCAGGGGAAAATATCAAGTATGCCTTCGCAGGAGTTCGGCCGCTGCCTTACGCGCCCTCGGATCGCCCTTCCGCAGTTACGCGCAGGCATATTCTGCATGATCACGCCGACGATGGCGCGGCTCGTATGATATCGGTAATCGGAGGCAAACTTACCACGGCGGCGTCACTGGCTCGAGAATGTGCGAGGAAAATCGGATTGCGCGTTGCTGAAACGAGAATCACGGCGGTCACTTCGGCGGATGGCGTCGATCCTTTGCTGGACGAGGCTGTGCTAGAAATCGCGCGGATCGGATCGGTGAGTGAAGAATCAGCCCGAGGCATGTTGGAGTGGCACGGCAAGCGCGCCGGGGACATTGCCCGCATGGCGCTGGTAAGCGCGGAGTTGCGAGCGCCAATCTGTCCCCACACCTCGCACATTATTGCCGAGGCGGTCGAGGCTTATCGTCGGGAGTACGCGGTAAGTATGGCCGACGTGCTGCTGCGTCGCGTGCCGGTCGCACTGGGAGCGTGCTGGTCGGAGTCTTGCAGCCGCGAAGCAGCTTTACGAATTGGTGCGGTTCTGGGTTGGAATGAACGCACGATGGGAGCGAACCTGGAAGCTTTTGAAACCGAGCGTTGCGCCTTTTTGCAGCCGGTGGGGCGGGGTACTGCTGTACTCGAAGCCGCGGCGGACTAGCACCCTCGACACCTCGTCTCAAAATCAAAAGCCCCGTCCTGCTCGGAAAAATGGCGAGACAAGGACGGGGCATCCCTGATTGATAGAAACCACTTAATGCATGTTGGCCATGGAGTGACTGCCGCTGTTGGTTTGAGAACTGAAGAACAGGAAGAAGTTTGAGGGAGCTTCGATCGCGGTTCCAGCCGCCTTCGCCGCGTTCAGCGCCTCGACGGTGGTAATGCCGCTACGGCCATCTTTCGACGGCCAATCGCCTTGGCTCGTAACGAGAACCGGGATCACCTGCCACCAGATTGCCGGAACATTCAGATCGGCTTTGATGATCAGATGACTGTGGTTGGGAGTGGGCAAGAAGACGTTCGCTGTCGGTGGCGCTGAGATGTAGCCGAGCGCGGCCAGCACCGGAGCGAGGTCGATTCGGGAAGAATGCATGGTGCAAGTCCCTGGAGCCGAACCCGGCTCGGGGCATTGCGTGTAGACCATGGGATTGGCTTTGTAAGCCTCAGGTACGGACCCAAACAAGGTAATCAGTTCGCTGCCCAGTGCCGATCCGCAGAGAGTACCGGGAACGACGTTGTTGCAGGAGATGGCATCATTGGGATTCTGATCATGGTTAGCGGAGAACAACGGAACCAGCACGTAAAGAGGTTCGGTGGTGGCAATGGGATTCCCAACTTGTCCGGGCGGGTTGATGGTAGGGTTGAATCCGGCCTGGCAAATCGGAATTTGCAATTCCCCGGGATCCTTGGCAGCGGGAATACCGTTAAAGTTGAGATCGTCGGTGGGTTGGTCGACACAATCAAAATTTTGTGTGTAGGTAAAGGTGAGCAGTTGGCCCGCTCCGAAACCGAGAGTCTGGTTAGGTTTCAGGCTTTGTGCGGACGCAGTTGCTGCGATTAGGGCCACGGCCGCGAAAAACGCCGGACGGATGACTGGTAGTTTCATGATTTCCTCCTGAAGTCGGTTTTAGGAACCGCTCTGGGAGATGTACGAGGGTGGATGCGAATCGGATTTGAGCAAGCGAGCGATTTTATCGAATGGAGTCGGCCTTCGGGCGCAAAGTGCGAACCAGTCGCTCGGGTTTGTCGCAGATAATTCCGTCGACGCCGCGGTCTGCAAAGCGCTTCATTTCCGCTGAGGCGTTAACGGTCCACACTAATATTTTTCGGCCCGCCGCCTTGATCTTATCGATCACGCCTGCGCGGAGAAGGCTGGAATGCGGAATCACATATTCGACCGGCAACTCCGACCAGCGGCTGATTTGACCGCCTGTCTCGCAGATGAGCCCCAGCGGAACGCTCGCATCCATTCTGTGAATGGTCTGCAAAATGTCAGGCTGAAAAGATGACAACACGAAGCCACGGGTTGGCGCGTGTTTGTGAATCAGGTCGAGAGTGATCGCCTCGAGGCCGGGAACTTTCAATTCAATATCGAGGAAGGCTTTCCTGCGATAGCGGTTTAGAGCCTCAGCCAGAAGCGGCAATTCCAACAATCGCGCCGAGCAGCGAGCAATTTCGAGCCGGCGGAATTTGGCATCGTGACAAATGACCGCTTGCCCGTCGCCACTGAGCCGGACATCAAATTCAAAACCGTCGCAGCCCTGAGCCAGCGCCAGATCGAACGCATGGAACGTGTTCTCTCGAATGCCCTTTAAGCCCCGCGCGCCACGGTGGCCGAGAAGCAGCTGATGATTTTGCATCGTGCTCGATTTTACTGGCTGGCCGCTTAAGTCCGGACTCAATCGAGATCGAAATCGCGGATGGGCTTGCCCGTATCAGGCGATTCTTTGGCTTTTTTCACCGCCTCTTGAAATTTCTTATCCAGAACTTCGGAGGCGTGTTTCTGCGCTTCGACCGACTGGCGGAAGATCGACTCGCGGCGACTGTCCTGTTCTTTCATGGCGCGAGCTGCGTCCTCCATGTCATTAAACATTCGGGGCTTCACCGCGGGAGTGTGCGCGATTACGGAAGCGGTCGCCGTATCAATCTTCAATAACGCACTGCAGCAGGGACAGGTGACTTCGAAATTAGGGGGAGTCTTCGCCATTTTGCGAATCATACCGCAAAGTAGCCTTTAAGTGGGATCGGGTACTCTCGCATCAATGCCAAAATTAACGCTGAAGCTTGATAGGAAAGATATGAAATAGATTCAGCAACTCCGTGGCGAGTAAAAAAATCGACAGCAGAACCACCAGCACGGCCATCAACTCGCCGAAGGTAAGACCGCGGCGGTTGGGCTCGAAGCGGCGCGCGGCCAGGCTCAAGATATTCAGCGTGGCGAAGCCGAAGACCACCGCCCACAGAATGTTGTAAACGTCGTTGCGGCGACTGGAGTAGCGCTGCAGAACAACCAGACTGGCCACGATCGCAGACTGCGCGTGTCCAAGATTAAGAATGGAGAGCGCGGCGCGGCTCGTACGCACGAGACTTGAAATCAGAAGACTGGTTGACGACAGAGCCATAGCTTACATGCCAAGACCGCGCCGAATCCGCAGAGCAGACGGCATCGCTGCGGCCTAGTGGATATTACATTTTTTCCCGGCGCGGGTCACGGCTTAGAAATGAGCGGGTCATCGCTGGCATCAACATCTTCGCAACCTGCTCGATCGACTAACGCTTTGGGTAAGATGGACGCATGGCCGAACGGCGCTTTATTTTTTTCGATGTAGGCAATACACTTCTTTTCCCGAATCGCCAGAAGATGCTGGCTCCGGTCCCGGAGCACCAGCATCCTACTCTCGAACAGTGGCGGGCTCTCGAGTGCAGAACCAAGAAGGAATTCGACCAGGGCGTGCAAAGCGGGCGCGTCGACCATGGTTTCTGGTGGCTTTTTCACAACCACCTGATCGACGGGCTTGATCTCAACGCGCTTGATCGCAACGGCGTGGGAGAAGACGGTAATATGCGGCAATCGCTGCTGCGGGAACTGGTCACCAATACCCAGAACTCGGGCAACTGGGATCAGATTTTACCCGGCACGCGCAATGCGCTCGACCGCATTGCCAGAAATTTTCGCATTGCCGTAATCTCGAACGCCGATGGCAGGATCGAACAGGTGCTGTCGCGCTGTGGTATCGCCGATTGCTTCGAGAGCATAACGGATTCCGGAATCGTGGGCGTCGAGAAACCGCGTGGGGAGATCTTCGCGGCGGCTCTTGAATCCATGAAGGCCCGCGCCGACGAGAGTCTATATGTGGGCGATGTGTATTCTGTGGACTACCTGGGAGCTCGCGCCACCGGAATGCAGGCTGTGTTATTGGATGTGGCCGGGGCTTATCGCGATCGTGAATTGGAACGCGTCGATTCGCTGGCGGAGCTCGAAAAGTGGCTGTGGCGATAGAAATGCAAGTGAGGGTCAGGCGCAGAACTCTTTACAGCTCGAGAACTTGATGGTCGTGGCAATCGGTGCGCAGGCTGTCATAAATAGTCTGCAGCAAGTCCATTCCGTGCCGGGCTAAGAAATATATCCCGGCCACACCTCGCTCTTGCAAAGCGCGCCCGGGGTAGAGAGTGTTGCTGAGCCATTCGGCGTGACGGCCGACCACTTCACTGCGACGCAGCTCCGCGGCCATGGCGCGTTCCCGCAGACGATCGAGTTGATAACGAACTTTTGAAGCGCCCGTCTGGCTGGCCTCAACAAGAGTCGCGTCGAGTTTAGCAAGCGCTCCCTGCAAAACGGAAAAAGACTCTTCCATCGATTGAATCGCGCCGTCGAAGGCCGCCTGCAAGCCCGCGGGCAAAGCTCGCGCGGCGAGCGCGTTGCGCAGAGCCTCAGGCCCGTGGAATACGTCCAGCACCGCAAGGCCGTAATGCTCCAGCTTATGTTGGACCTTGGGGTCGACCAGAGTTGCCGAAAAGCGCGGGAGGATTGGCGTCACACGTCCGGATAAAGTCTCGTAGACCGCGCCCACTTGGGCAAAGTAGGCCGTCTCGGCAGCTCCACCGGCATACACCAAAGTCGGCAGAAGAAAATCTTGCACCACCGGTCGCAACAAGACATTGGGACTGAAATTTTCAGGAGCGGCGGCGATGCGATCCAGCAATTCTGATGACGAAAGCTTTTCCGCCCCAGCTTCGCTGCCAATCACAAATTCTTCAAGCCCGCTCGATCCTTCACGGCGGTGGATCGCAGTCCGGGCGCCATTTTGCAACGCAAACAGTAACACCGATGAAGCCGTAACTTTGACCTGCTGCTCATAACCAGCGCTTTCAAGATCGCGGCCGCGAGCTAGCAGCGCATCGTTTAACTCTGGTGCCCGTTCGATCGCAGCTTTATAAAGAGGAGCAGCAACTTGATGTAACTCGCTATTGGCTGCGTCCAGCAGAATCACACCCCATTCCCCGAACAACCGCGCGTAGAAGCGGGCAAACGCCGAGCCCATCGTTTCTCCCGGGCGATACGACTCGCGCAAAATCTGCGCCGCCTCGGAATCTCCCAGCAACGATGCGGCCTCTTCGACGACCGGCAAAATCTCATCGCCCAGGCGCACATCGCTGACTGGCGCGCCGGGCACGGCATGGCTGGAAGTTGTGAGCGTGCGGAGAACGCCATCCGGGCCAGGAATGGAAACATGATTCACTTCCGCCAAGTCGTGGTCCGATGTCGCCAACCAAAATACAGGAACCGCATCGACGCCTGCGGCCGAAGCCTCTTCCGCGAGCCTTACCGCGGTCAGCGCCTTGTAGAGGGAAAACGCGGGACCGCCAAACAGTCCGACCTGCTGACCGGTGACCACAGCGACTGCTCCGCGGCGCAGGCGATCGAGGTTGGCAAGAGTTTGCGGCGAAGCGCCCCAGGATTTGTTTTGCTTTTCCAGAACCGCACTGACTCGCTCGCGTCGAGAGGCGTCATAGTGCACTGCTTCGGACTCTGCTTTCAACCATTCGCTAAAGTGAGGAGAATGCGGGTAAAAAGGCTGGACTCTTGGAGAATATGCAAGGAAGTCAGTGAAAAGGCGTGAGGTGTGCGGAATTTGAGTGAAGGGCAAACACTGCGCTTTCACGGTCGGCCCTCCTGACATCGCCGGTATGTTGGTTGGACGGATAATTTCATCGCCGGTCAACGTCTGCCTGCCGCGGGGGTTCAAGAATTGCCCGATCAACAGAGTTGTTGTTCAGATGCCCGCAAATAACCGCAAGATGCAAGATTATGCTCTTCAGGCCCTCGCAAAGCCGATAAAGCACCGCTACCTAGTCTAGTGAACTTGCGGAAAGTGGTGCGTGTGCAATGATTTGCAACCTTTCTGAACCGGGCGATCGGCACCCATTTCGGGTTAGGTTGAGCGATAATTTTTCCAGCAAAGCTCTTGATTTGGAGGTTCGGCTGGACTATCATTTACTGACGCTTGAGGCAGCCAAGCCTCGAACGACTGGGGGAATCATCATGCAGTGGACAGCACCCGTTATTGAAGAAGTTTGCTTGAATTGCGAAATCAATTCTTACGCCAGCGCAAAGCTCTAACCGCCAGCCCTCCCTAGATCTTTCTCTGCCTCACGTTCGCCCGACTTGGGTGAGCGTCTGTCTACTCGGCTCTCTAATGCCAATTCGATAGATTCTTGCCGCGAAATCCAGCCAGCTATGGGTCGCGCCAAAGCGCTAATTATAGTGGCTCGGAAACGAGACGACTTCAACACCGCGTTAAACAGTGCGATCAGTGCGAGAACGATGCGGAGCCCGGTATCAGAGGATTGATATCGAACTGAAGGTTACGCTAGGAAGAGCCGGCGTGCGCCCCGTGAAGTTCAGTCTCGACCAATGTTCCTGGCGCTTCCGGCTTCGAGAATAAGTTCGAAGCAGTTCGCGAACTCCTTACTGGCGGGGGCTACTTTGGCCCTAACCTGTGCTTCGGCCTGATGAGGAGTGCCGACGGTCGCCTTTGCCGAATATACGAATGTTTCTTCTCGTCAGCTATTTCATCTGATTGCCCAAAACCTGGGCTTCTAGTAACAAGCTGCACTTTCTAAGCTTCCGCGCAGGTGAAAACACTGTTCTCATTATTGTTTGGCAGTCTGCGCAAGATCGTTCTTCAGCACGCTGATTTCTACGTGCGCACCGCTCACCCGTTGGGCCCCAAGAGCGTTGCCCATTCCCATCGCGTAGATCCTGTGGGCCGGGATCTCGTGGTTCAGCACTAGGTAACGTACTACCAAGTCCGCCTTATTCTTGGAGTTGGCGATCGCGGCTTGGCCCTGACCAGACGCGAAGCCCTGCACTTCGATGATGTAACCGTGCTGATCCTTTACTTGGACTGCTAATTCATCGAGCGCATCCTTGGCCTGCTTGCTCAGCACAGTCTGGCCTGGGCGGAAACGAATCTCGGTTTGCGCTCCGGACTTGTACTGGTCAATGCCTCCGACCACTTTCTCGTCCTTGGAGAGGCGCGTGTCAAGAGTAGCGAGCGTTTGCTGGGCCACGTGAGCCTTGTTGGCGGCGTCTGCCGCGTGCTCGTCGGCCAGGCTGGCCTTCTCGGAAGCTCGTTGAATTCCTTGTTGGGCGCGGGCATCCACGTCCCGGATCACTTTGCTGTTAGATGCGTTTAGCTCTTCGAGTTCGTTGACGCGGTCCCGGATTGGTTGAACATGGCGCCGTACGTACTCCTTGCTGGCAAACGGGTGTAGGACGAGCGCTCCGAAGCTGGGTTCATCGCCCTCCCAGAAGTCCTGGCCGGACGCAGGCTGCGAAGCGGGAGCAGTTTGACCCGCGGATGCGGCCGGTCGTGTGCTTGAACCTGAATTGGTTTGCTGCGCAAACGTCGAAAGCGAAAGTCCTGCGGACAAGATTAGCGTTAGGGATATGCGAGTCTTCATAATTTTTCCCTTCCGAGCGAGGAGCCTTGAAGCTCCACTCCCACCTGATGGCTAGTGCTGGCGGCACATGGCGAGAAAGCCAGAAACGTCAAACCGTAAAACAAAATTCTCTTACCTGGTTACGGGCGCGTTGCCAAACTTTTGGAAACCCGTGGCCTTTGACATTGTAGCGCGGACGGCGCGATGCCGTTAAGAAATTGGGTCTGTCGGCCTGGCAACGATTGCCGGCGCTACCTAGGTTGGAATGAGCTTATTCAGGCTTTCCAAACGACTCGGAATTGAGACACAAAGCGCCGCCCTAGCCGCCAGACGGCTCCTGTTAGGCAGACGGTTACGCAAGACTAGGTTGGCTCACGGGTGTCGTCCGGAATCCGGATTCTGGGACGAACACAGAAGAGGCGGATCAGTGTGATTGTGTAAAGAAGATCTGACCTGAGCCTCGGCAAATTCGACCATTTGTGAGATGAGTTCTAGTCAAGCTGACCTGGACTATAGGCATCAAGTTCGCGCCGCTGGCCCGTCTTTGTGGCTGAAGGGGATACACATCCTGTCCCAATGGTCCGATGCCGTGTCCAGTCGCGAGTGTTCGGATTTCGTAACAACATCAAGAGTAGTAACTAGGCAATAGAAACATCAGTGAGATGCTCGGGGTGAGGAGATGCTCAGCAAGGAGTTGAAGTCATGGAGTCAAAATCGCTGACAAGTTGGTTGGTGACGGTCGCGCTGGTGTTGATCGTTATCACGGTGGCGCTCGCGCTCGCTGCTTGGCGGGAGCAAAAGAAACAGACTCAAGTCGGGGCACAGAGCCTCCGCTTCGTTCCGAACGTTTTCGTAACATGACGCAGACGGGTAGGGCAAACTGGTTTCTGGGAAAGAATCGCAGTGGGTCGGTACTCAAATGGGAAAAGACTGTACCGTTAAACCGTACACAAAGAATAGGAAAAAGAATCAAAACCCAAGCAACCCTACATTAAAACCGGACGGCCACCGACAACGTAAGAGCCGATAAATGAT
Organism: uncultured Acidobacteriaceae bacterium; assembly: GCA_963781635.1. Taxonomy (GTDB): domain Bacteria; phylum Acidobacteriota; class Terriglobia; order Terriglobales; family Acidobacteriaceae; genus Sulfotelmatobacter. The sequence continues at coordinate 184,137 of CAWAFZ010000002.1, read as the reverse complement.
GTTTGTTCGGATTTCGTAACAAGAACCAGATAAGTAAAGCGACAAGTAGAGTGACCGGTACGATAGGCGAGGCTCACCCGGAAAGGATTCTGAAGTAATGATCGCGAAAGAGGAGAAGCCAAGCCCAACTACTTCCGAAACTCACAACACAGACGACTATCCTGCCCGGGTTATTGCCCCGGTTAAGAAGAAACCATACATAAAACCAACTTACCGCATGGACAAAGTGTTTGTCACTACTGCAGCTCTTCCTGTGGGAAGGTAACCGACGGCTCAGGTCATTACGCTGGCAACCCGATGCAAACCGGCATTGCGTCATAGGAGAAGCCGAACAAACTCTCACAGCACGCTGGTCGGGATAACGCCCCGGCGCTTTAGCTTACAGGCAGAGCACCTGCACAGGGGGAAGCAGTGCGCCGAAAGCCGTGGTTATAGCACTATATTTGTTCCGAATTCGTAACAAATAATCACACATCGTTCACCACACAGACTTTTGCGACACAATACCTGCACCGGACATGGGGATTTCAGGCTGTCTTGAACGCACGCTCCCCAAGACTAGCCTCAGAGGGGGCTTTCTCTTCCGGCAGGAGCCAACATGGAGCGAGGTAATGTAGCTCGTAAAGGACCATACTCACCGCCAGAACTAAAGAAAATAAACCGCGAACAAGCTGCCTTGGTTTTGCTAGGCCACGCTTGGGACGGTTTTGAGAACGCGAAGCAACTTCTAGAGTACAGTGCCGATATCTTGTTCCCTTCGCCCCCTAAACATAAATAGCTCGCCTTCACGGCACACAGAGCTTCCCCCCCTTTTTGTGAAGCCGTGACAGTCGCACTGTTCGGATTTCGTAACAAGGAACAAACGTAGCAAAATAAAATAAACAAATCGATACACGAATCAACAGTAGTAGAGTTATACAAGTCGAGTAGTCGAGCTCCATTTGACGACGCGCCCCGTCTCCCCGTAAACAGAGACAGTCGCTGTGCATCAACAGCTTAAGACTTCGGCTCGCCCGTTAAGGAGAACAAAGTGCAACCAGGTGCGATTCATGCGTGTCTTCTGACACCAGACCCTTTGTTAGTGGCGATCTTCACGGACGTGTGTCACGAACTTGATATCGAAGTGTGTGCAATCCGGGGTGAAGGTCTCGCTGAGGAACTCGCTCGGGCAAGGTATGACGCTGTTCTCATCGACTTCGATTTGATGCCCGACGCAATGGCAATGCTCGGCATGGTGCGACAGAGCTCTACAACGAGAAATGCTGTCATTATGGCTGTCACTACTAAGGCTGCAGACAAGGAGCAAGCGCTCGTAAAGGGTGCAACTGTTCTGTTCAATCGGCCCTTGGACGCTAAGGAGGTTCGACGACTGTTGCACGGCTCCTATGAAAACATGGTTCGCGAACGCCGACGCTACTTCCGCTGTTCCGCAGAAATGCCGGGTCTCCTCATCCGTGTAGCATCAGGCGAAGACTTAAGGTGTATAACCATGAACGTTAGCAGCAGTGGTGTTGGACTTAAGGCTCCTCTACCGTTAGTCCCCGGTGAGGAGATTCAGATCGTGCTACTCTTGCAAAACACCGACGTAATGATCCGGGTAGTCGGAGTCGTAATATGGGATGACAAGCACGGAAAGACTGGGATCAGCTTCAAGTGCACCGGATCACAGCATCAAATCGATCTTGAGACATGGCTGGACGCCCGGTTCGATCTCTCGGACTGTGTGGATGTGAAAATCAAGAAAGCATCTGTGTGAACTTACAAGGCGAACCGTCCAATATTAATCTTGTTACGAAAACGGAGCAAACACAAGAGCAGAACAAAACTTATGTGACTGGAACCTTGTAATTACTATGTCGCGTAAGCGCTAGAATAGCTTTAGAACCTCCAAGATGGCTGAGCTTGTGTCAAGTGAAATAGTGAAATGGCCCTGCCTCAAGAGTGACAAATTCGGCAGCAAATTATTCGTGTTTACTCTCACCCCCTAGTCGCGGAACTATCCGGACCAGTTCTGAGATGATCTCACTACGCCTTTGCTGACGGGCTTGACGGGAGAGCGCTTGCGATTCCGAATCGGGGTTTCGCCAATCATCAGCATCCCATCGTTCGATTGCCCTCAGTTCTGCCACAAGGCTTTCAATCTTACACATCACATCTTTTTCTGGAGATGGCTTCACGACCCTACCTCACGATGCGCCATCCACTTGTAAGCACTTTACAAACCAACCATCTCATCCTTTTGGCACTTATGCCTTAGGCCCCTTTTGTGCTTACACTCTGCCGATTTCGGCACCAGATGCCGGTATTTCGGCACTAGATTGTGATAGGGGAATTAGGATTTCTTCTTTTCCTCTTCCGTTGCCCGTAGAGTAGTCACGACTCTAATCAAATCCGACTTCCCTTTTCGCAGGCTCTCCATTGTGATTCTCTGGGGCCAGGCGATGGCCTGATCGGAAGGAACAAACCCCACACTTTGATCTCGGCCCATTGACTTCGCACGGTACAGCGCCGTATCTGCCAACTCAATGACCTCCTCTGCGCAGATGGCCTCGAAAGCGTTCGTAGACCAGGGGTAGGGCGCCCATCCGATGGAACAGGTCTGGTGCAATTCGATACCATCGCCCAAATCGAAGGGTTCTAAGGCTATGGCATCCAGGATCCGGCGGCAGAAAATCGTTAGTTCAGAACGATCGGCAGACTGAGTCACGATCATGAACTCTTCGCCGCCCCACCTAACCAACACATCGGACTTTCGAACGATCCTCGAAAACAGTACAATCCTTCAACATCTTCTCAACTCCGCCAATTTCACTGCAACACTGAGAAGACCGGTAGGCTTGCCAAGAACTAGTTCTGGGCTTGTTGTCGGCAAACAGGAAGTTATTCAGAAACGGGCTTCGAGGACATCAACGGTGATCTCCTCGAAGCCGACTTATAAGAACAACTTCCGTATTGCCCCTTGATCCAGGCGCCAACGACACACCCTCATTACCGTTTGTAACAACCGTGGCGGAGAGCACGCGTGCGCGCGAGGATCGGTGCGGTGATGTCTTTCAGAAATTATGCCAGCTTCATTCCCTCACCTTCAGCCGTTAGGTAGGCAGCCGTGCAGTATCATTCAAGATCGTAAGAGAAGTATTGCAATCAGCTTATGATGTCTTTGCTTCGTCCGCCAGGTCCTAGGAATCGCGGGATAATCGGAAACTTCCCGCTGGGAAGCAGAGACCCGCTGGGACTGTATACGCAGTGGGCGCGTCAATATGGCGACATCTTCTACTACCGGGCTTTTAACCACCACATTTATTTCCTGAACCGCCCTGATCTTATCGAACACGTTCTGGTGTATGACTACCGAAGTTTCATCAAGGGTGAGGCTCTCCAATTCAACCGCCGGATCTTTGGCAACGGACTGTTAACCAACGAAGGAGATTCGTGGTTGCGGCAGCGACACCTTATCCAACCGGCCTTTCACCGGGACAGAATCGCGTCTTACGGCAACACCATGGTGGCCAACACGGAGCGGATGATAGCGGCCTGGCAGGATGGCGAAGCTCGGGACATTCATCAGGACATGATGCGTCTCGCGCTGGAAATTGTGGCCAAGGTTCTCTTTAATGTCGAGGTCACTGCCGACGGAGACCGAGTTGCTGAGGCACTAAACACGGTGATGGAGCTGGGCTCGGGCGGACGTATGCTGCTGCCTCCAATTCTTCGCCTCTTGCCGACGCCCGACAACATGCGTTACCGGCGCGCAGCCCGCCAGTTGGATGACATCGTGTACGGTCTTATTCGACAGCGGCGAGCGAGCGGCCAGATTGCCGACAACCTGCTGTCTGAATTGCTGCAGGCTCAAGACGAAGGCGGTGGGATGACGGACCAGCAACTGCGCGATGAAGTGATGACCCTGCTTTTGGCTGGCCACGAGACCACTGCGGTTTCGCTATCGTGGATCTGGTATCTGCTGGCCCAGTATCCAGAGGTGGAGAAAAAGCTGTGGTCAGAGCTTCGCTGGGTCCTGAACGGCAAAAGCCCAGGACTCCAAGATCTGTCCAAACTACCGTACACGGAGCGAGTAGTAAAAGAGGCCATGCGTCTTTACCCCCCAGCTTGGGCTGTTGTTCGAAAAGCTTTGAAAGACTGTGAGATTGGCGGCTATCGTGTGCCCGCCGGAGCAACTGTGGTGGTGAGCCAGTGGGTGATGCACCGCGACCCTCGATATTATGAACAGCCCGAGAGGTTTAATCCAGACCGCTGGTTGGATGAGCAAGCCAAAGCTGCTCCCAAGTTTGCTTACTTTCCTTTTGGTGGGGGACCGCGCACTTGTATAGGCGCATCCTTTGCCGCGATGGAAGCTGCTTTAGTGTTGGCGGCGATCGCGCAGAGGTTTCGGATCCGGCTTGCGCAAGATCACCCGGTCGAGCCGTTACCCACCATTACACTCCGGCCTAGGCATGGCATTCAGGTGGTACTCAATCGGCGCGCGGTTGAAAATTCAGTTGCTTAGCTTGTCCGGCGCGCTGAACGCCAGAACGGCGATCAGCCCCCCAAAGCAACCGAGTTGGCGGAGCAAATTGCACTTGGGCCGGGCAAGCACGATTCGGCATAAGCCCCCCTTAGTTTCTATTTGAGCATGAGTTTGCGCATGATTTCGCAATAGGAAGCTACCCTGCTTGGACCGGATAAGCCCTGAGAAACGGCGTTCGATGAGATCAGTGGAGTGATAATGTCCTCGAAGCTGACTTGTGGCCGGCGTCGTTGAGAATACCGCCCCGGAAATGAATTTCTCTTAGCTCATAACTCGAAGCGGAACCGTGTTTCTTGGAAATAGGGTAATTGAAGTGGTCGCGAAGCGTACGTTTTGCTAATTCTTGGGGCAGCGCCGTAATTTTGGCAGTCTGAACGATATCCCGGAGATGCCGCCGCCGAGTTTGTGAACTTCGAAAGAAATAGAAGTCGGTTCGCAACGTAAAACCATTGCAATTGACATTGGGACAGGGACCATTAGTTGCATGACATGGGGTCGAATTAACGGGCTACTCCTTTCAGGCTAGCACTTCCGAGCGTCATAAGAATTTTACTCACTAGTGAGTTTCTAGCTTATACTTCCGCATTCCCCCGGTTAGGAAGTATCTAACATAGAAGTTCGAGCCTCAGCGTTTTTGCTGGCAATTGTCGTATTGATTGTCAGTAGCCAAGCGGCCGAAGCCCAGAGTGTAACCGCATTACCTACCAGTGTCTCTTTCGGAAATCAAGCAGAAGGGACTACCAGCCCAGCCAAGAAAGTTACGCTCAAGAACGGACAACACTCAGCGATAACTATTCCCAGCATATCAACCACTCTTTCTGATTATGCGCCAACGAGTGATTGTCCGGTCAGTCCTGCCACGCTTGCTCCCAGCGCGAGTTGCGCGATCTCGGTTACATTCGCTCCTACCGCGATCGGCCCCCGGACTGGCAATCTAACGATCGTAGACAGTGGAACTTCCAGTCCGCAAATTGTCGCGTTGAGTGGGACCGGCACCGCTCCGCTGCTGGTTTCGATTGCGGTTACGCCCGCTACGTCTTCTATTGCCGCCGGCAACACCCAACAATTCACAGCAACGGGAACATATAGCAACGGCACCACGCAAAACTTGACGACCAGTGCGAAGTGGAGTTCATCAGCCACTTCAGTAGCAACAGTCAAAAGCAACAGCGGGTTGGCCCAGGGAGTCGCGCCGGGATCTGCTACGATTACAGCAACCTCAGGAAGCATCAGCGGGTCAGCCGCCTTAGCGGTGACGGCAGCGGTTTTAACAAAGCTCTCCGTAACTCCTGCGACGGTTTCCGTCGCCGCCGGCTTTACCCAGCAGTTTACGGCGACCGGAACCTATAGCAATGGAAGCACGCAGAATCTTACGAGCACAGTCAAGTGGAGCTCCTCTGCGATCGCTGTCGCCACAGTAAATAATGGCGGGCTCGCTACCAGCCTGGCCCAAGGTACAGCGAATATCACAGCCACCTCCGGCGCGATCAGCGGTTCGGCAGCTTTGACCGTAACTGCCCCAGTTTTAACTGCGCTCTCGGTGACCCCCGCGACTGCTTCCATCGCGGCTGGATTCACGCAGCAGTTCACGGCCACTGGAACCTACAGCAACGGGAGCACCCAGAACCTCAGCAGTTCAGTAGGATGGAGCTCCTCAACGACCTCGGTGGCAAAAGTGAGCAGCAGCGGATTGGCCACGAGCCTTGCTCCGGGATCTACTACGATTAGCGCCAAGTCTGGCGCGATCACGGGCTCTGCCCTGTTGACCGTGACGGCGGCCGTCTTGACTAAGCTCTCCGTAACTCCCGCGACTGCGTCTGTGCCGCTTGGTATCAACCAGCAGTTCAGCGCGACTGGAACGTACAGCGACGGCAGCACACAAAACCTCAGCAGCACGGTGAAGTGGACTTCGTCCGCGAGTTCGGTAGCGACTGTAAGCAGCAGCGGACTGGCTACCACTGTGGCCCAGGGAACAACCACCATCACGGCGAGCTCCGGTGCGATCACTGGCTCTTCGACGCTGAAGGTGAAGGCTGCGGTCCTCACTTCGATTTCCGTGACTCCCGTGGCCGCATCGATTCCTCTGGGCACTAATCAGCAGTTCACCGCGACAGGAACCTACAGCAACGGCAGCACCCAGAACCTGACCAACGCCGCAACTTGGACTTCCTCGACGAGTTCGGTCGCAACTGTAAGCGGCAGCGGATTGGCCACCAGTCGGGCTCAAGGAACTTCGACCGTCACTGCCACGTCCGGCTCAATCAGCGGTTCGGCTGCGTTGACGGTCTCACCCGCCGTGTTGACTTCTCTCTCGATCAGCCCTTGGACGGCATCGATTGCGAAGGGTACGAGCCAGCAGTTCATGGCGACGGGAACGTACAGCGATGGCAGCACGCAGAATGTGACGGGCGCGGTGAGTTGGAGTTCATCTTCAGGTGCGGCGACCGTTTCGGCGACGGGTTTAGCGACAGGGACAGCAGTGGGATCGGCGACCATCACTGCGACAGCGGGCGCGATCACGGCCTCGGCTACGCTCAATGTGGGACAACCGGTGCTGGTGTCGCTGGCAGTGACGCCGGCCAATCCGTCGTTTGCTTTGGGCACGACTCAGAACCTCATTGCTACGGGCACCTACAGTGACGGCAGCACTTTGGATCTGACGGCGTTGGCAAGCTGGAGCACGGTGGACGGCAACATAGCCACGATCAGCGCTCCGGGAGTAGCCACGAGTGTGGCGGTTGGGCAGCACGAGCGTGAGCGCGAGTTCGGGATCGATCAGCGGCTCGACGACCCTCACTGTGAATCCAGCGGTGCTGGTTTCGATCGCAGTGACGCCGGCGATTCCGACGATTCCGCTGGGGACGACGCAGCTCTTCACCGCGACCGGGACTTATACGGACGGCAGCACGCAGAACATCACGGGGACGGTGCAGTGGAGTTCGGACACGCTGACGGTGGCCACGATCAGCAATGCGGCGGGAACGCAGGGGAATGCCAGCGGTGTAGGACAAGGGAGTGCAACGATTACGGCGAGCGTTGGATCGGTGACGGGATCGACGACGCTGATTGTGACCTCGGCGGCGCTGGTATCGATCGCGGTTACGCCGGCGACACCGACGCTGGCGCTGGGGACGACGCAGCAGTTCACGGCGACCGGTACGTTTACGGACGGCGGGACGCAAGATCTGACGAGCACGGCGACGTGGACATCGGACACGCCGACGGCAGCCACGATCAACAGCGCCGGACTGGCGAAGAGCACCGGAGTGGGCACGGCTACGATCACGGCGACATCGGGAAGCGTGAGCAGTTCGACGCAGCTGACGGTGACGGCAGCGGCGCTGGTGTCGATTGCGATCAATCCGCCGGCGGCGACGATCCCGCTGGGCCTGACGCAGCAGTTCACGGCGACGGGGACGTTCACGGACGGAAGCACACAGGATGTGACGCAGAGCGGGCACTGGAGTTCGACGACGGCGACGGTGGCGACGATCAGCGACACGGCGGGGACGGCGGGGTTGGCGAGCACGCTGGGGACGGGCACGACGACGATCGGGATCAATTCAAACGGGGTGAGTGCGGTGGCGACGCTGACGGTGAATCCCGCGGCGCTGGCATCGATTGCGATCGGTCCGCAGGCGCCGGCGATCGCACTGGGCACCAGCCAGCAGTTTACGGCGACGGGGACGTATACGGACGGGAGCACGCAGGATGTGACCTCGGTGGTGAGCTGGAGTTCGTCGGATGCGACGGTGGCGATCATCAGCAACACGGTGGGCAGTTATGGACTGGCGACGAGTTCAGGACAGGGTTCGGCGACCATCACTGCCACTTTCTCGTCCGTTTCTTCCTCCACCACCATTACAGTCGGCGGTCCGGCCTTGGTTTCGATTTTGATCGCCCCGAATGGCGCTTCGATCCCGCTCGGCACCAGCCAACAATTCATCGCACTTGGGACCTACACGGACGGAAGCACGCAAGATGTGACTGCGTCTGTTACGTGGGCTTCTGACACTCCTGCGGTTGCGCCCGTCAGCGCGGGTGGGCTGGTGATCGGAGCCGCGATGGGAACGGCGAACATCAGTGCCACTTCGGGGTCGATCACAACTTCAACCGGTATAGCGATCACTCCGCCATTGCTTATCTCCATTTCCGTGAGTCCTGGAACGGCATCAATTGCGAAGGGTACGAGCCAGCAGTTCATGGCGACGGGAACGTACAGCGATGGCAGCACGCAGAACGTGACGAGCGCGGTGAGTTGGAGTTCATCTTCAGGTGCGGCGACCGTTTCGGCGACGGGTTTAGCGACAGGGGCCGGAGTGGGAGCTGCGACGATTACTGCCACGTCGGGCGCGATCACGGCCTCGGCTACGCTCAATGTGGGACAACCGGTGCTGGTGTCGCTGGCAGTGACGCCGGCCAATCCGTCGTTTGCTTTGGGCACAACTCAGAACCTCATTGCTACGGGCACCTACAGCGATGGGAGCACTTTGGATCTGACGGCGTTGGCAAGCTGGAGCACGGTGGACGGCAACATAGCCACGATCAGCGCTCCGGGAGTAGCCACGAGTGTGGCGGTTGGCAGCACGAGCGTGAGCGCGAGTTCGGGATCGATCAGCGGCTCGACGACCCTCACTGTGAATCCAGCGGTGCTGGTTTCGATCGCAGTGACGCCGGCGATTCCGACGATTCCGCTGGGGACGACGCAGCTCTTCACCGCGACCGGGACTTATACGGACGGCAGCACGCAGAACATCACGGGGACGGTGCAGTGGAGTTCGGACACGCTGACGGTGGCCACGATCAGCAATGCGGCGGGAACGCAGGGGAATGCCAGCGGTGTAGGACAAGGGAGTGCAACGATTACGGCGAGCGTTGGATCGGTGACGGGATCGACGACGCTGATTGTGACCTCGGCGGCGCTGGTATCGATCGCGGTTACGCCGGCGACACCGACGCTGGCGCTGGGGACGACGCAGCAGTTCACGGCGACCGGTACGTTTACGGACGGCGGGACGCAAGATCTGACGAGCACGGCGACGTGGACATCGGACACGCCGACGGCAGCCACGATCAACAGCGCCGGACTGGCGAAGAGCACCGGAGTGGGCACGGCTACGATCACGGCGACATCGGGAAGCGTGAGCAGTTCGACGCAGCTGACGGTGACGGCAGCGGCGCTGGTGTCGATTGCGATCAATCCGCCGGCGGCGACGATCCCGCTGGGCCTGACGCAGCAGTTCACGGCGACGGGGACGTTCACGGACGGAAGCACACAGGATGTGACGCAGAGCGGGCACTGGAGTTCGACGACGGCGACGGTGGCGACGATCAGCGACACGGCGGGGACGGCGGGGTTGGCGAGCACGCTGGGGACGGGCACGACGACGATCGGGATCAATTCAAACGGGGTGAGTGCGGCGGCGACGCTGACGGTGAATCCCGCGGCGCTGGCATCGATTGCGATCGGTCCGCAGGCGCCTGCGATCGCACTGGGCACCAGCCAGCAGTTTACGGCGACGGGGACGTATACGGACGGGAGCACGCAGGATGTGACCTCGGTGGTGAGCTGGAGTTCGTCGGATGCGACGGTGGCGATCATCAGCAACACGGTGGGCAGTTATGGACTGGCGACGAGTTCAGGACAGGGTTCGGCGACCATCACTGCCACTTTCTCGTCCGTTTCTTCCTCCACCACTATTACAGTCGGACAAGCTACGCTATCGTCCATTGCGGTAACTCCATCTTCCATTTCCGTTGCTTTGGGTTATAGCGAGCAATTCACGGCCATTGCGACCTTTAGCGACGGCTCGACGCAGGACGTCACGCAATCTGCGACCTGGGCTTCGTCAAGTCCTACAGTTGCTGTCGTCAACTCCACGGGGCTCGCCGCAAGCATGCTGGTTGGAACTACAAGCGTGTCGGCGAGTTTCGGTCCTGCGGTAGGGTCAGCTTTACTCACGGTAATTTCGCCAGTTCCGGTCTCGCTAGTGATCTCACCTGCGAATCCGACAATCTTCGTGAGTGGACAACAGCAGTTCGGCGCCACGCTCAACTATAGCGATGGAAGTTTCTCGAATGTTACGACTTCGGTGACTTGGAACTCTTCCAATCCCGACGTGGCCACTGTCGGCACTACCGGACTGGCGGTGGGTATCGGGGGTGGCTCGAGCACAATCGCCGCGAAGTGGGGAAACTTGTTAACTGGCAGCACCGCTCTGACCGTCACACCACCAATAGTTTCGATTACGCCATCTACAGTGTCCATAGCGCTGGGTACAACGCAGCAATTCAGTCCCACGGTGACTGGCAACGCGAATCAGAACGTCACGTGGGGCGTAGACGGTATTGCCGGGGGAAATTCGACGCTCGGTACAATCTCTTCCGCCGGCCTCTACGTGCCTCCACAGATGATCGGTCTGCACACTATAACTGCGATCGCGCAGGCGAACAGCGCAAGCCAGGGCAGCGCAACGGTAACCGTTGGATCTCTCGTTCCGTTGTCCAATACATTTTTCGGCATGCATCTTCTCTCGCTATCGTCGCCAATTCCCAGCACGATGGCGGCTACTGGTCGGATTTGGGATTCCGCTTCAGCGCAGTGGCCGAATCTCAATACTGCGAGCGGCGTATTTGTCTGGACTAATCTGGATGCGGTTCTCGCGGACTACAAGGCGGCGGGAATTAACGACATTCTTTATACCCTTTGGAGAGTCCCGAACTGGGCTTCCTCGAACAAAACTGATACTTCGTGTGATTACGCCGGACAGGGAGCGAACTCTGACGGCGAGTGCGATCTGCCCACCGATATCAATTCCGACGGCACGGGAACGGATTTGATCTGGCGTACCTGGGTGCAGAATATCGCTCAGCACGTTAATAGCGCTGGTTACTTGTCGAACCATGCCCACATCGGCTATTGGGAACCCTGCAACGAATGTTTTCGCTCTCCTACGCTCGATCCGGGCTACGGGTCCAATGGCGGTCAAGTAGCTTACAGAGGAACGTACGCCCAACTCGTGCGCATGATGCAGGACGCGCGCTGCATCATTATCGGCAACCCCAGCGATCCCATCACGGCCTTGAACACCACATGCGGCCAATCCGCCTACCCGGTCACCGGCATCGATCCCACGTCTCAAATGGTGATGCCTTCGACGGGCCCGCTGCCAACTACGGGCGGCAAGACTTCGGCCTACGTCCAGGTCATGCAAAATCTGCTCTACTGCACTTGCGCGGGCAACTCATGTTCGGCGAGCACTGGAGGTTGTCCGACTGCCTCCGCCGGCAGTGCGGCGGTCGATATCATCTCAGCTCATATTTATCCGAAGAGCTACACGCCGGAACAAATTCCGACCGAGGTAGCCAGTGTACGGTCGGCGCTGAAGGGCTCTGACCTAAACAAGCCCATTTGGAATGGCGAAGGAGGATGGGGACAAACCAGCCTGGCTACCGAGGTTAATGACGGAGACCCCGATCTGGAAGCCGCTTTTCTCGCCCGTTTCGAGGTGATGGCCTGGGCATCCGGACTCGCCCGTTCTTACTGGTATGAATGGGATAACTCAGGACACGGCACGCTGTGGAGTCCATTCAGCATCAGCGGTTGTGTCGTGCCGTTTACAAGCGGCTACATTTGCGAGGCCGGAGTAGCAAATCAACAGGTATATGACTGGATTGTGGGATCCATTCTGGCGTCCTGCTCCGCCAGCGGCACGACCTGGACCTGCGGCTTGACCGAAGCGAATGGAACGGAAGCTGAGATCGTTTGGGACACTTCACAAACTTGCAGCCAGGGGAGCTGCAGTAGCCTTCCTTACGCGGCGCTTCCAATCTACTCCAGCTACCGCGATCTCACCGGCGCCAGTCATCCGATAAGCGGGACCGTGCCAGTCGGAATCAAGCCTGTTCTGCTGGAAGCGCAATAGAAAAACTGCTATAAACAATGATCGCAGGCAAAGCCACCGCCGTCCCCGCGCTTTCATCTTAGCGGATTCAATACAGGGAATGATAGCGCTTCTCTGAGCTATCCAGAAACGAGCTTGTGGGAGATCCCTGGATGATGTTCCGAAAGCGATAACTCCCGATTGCCGGTTATCCGATCAGAATTCTTGGAAGCACTTCGCGGAACCACCGCTTGCGACAATCATCGGTGAGCCTGAGAGATTTTTTCTGCGTCCTCTGCAATTGTCTTTTCGCGCTACCGTCGTTCGCCGCAAAAATAGTGGTGAGGCTGAGAACAAAGAAAACCTTTACTTTCACAAAGAAAAGGTTGGAGGCGCGGGTCGGAATCGATACTCACGCACAAAGGTCTTGCAACCCTGCCTTAGTCCTCCGAAGTTCGAGCGCTCGCGTCAACTCGTGGATCTTCGGTGTCAGTAGGTCGACCAAGTTGGAGTCGCTAGGGGGAAAAGATTAACTAGCTTCAGCTGCTATAAACTCCACACTGGTCACTTCGGGGACGACGGCCTCGTTGGAGGCGAGAGCGCGATCCACCGCGTCAGCAAGGACGACCGGGAAAACGGAGGTCAAAAGATTGGTATCCATGAGTAGAGTGCGGTCCGTGTAAAACCGGTAGATTTTCATCGAGCCGCGCCATCGGCCGGCGGTGGTCACCAACTTCAAATCCAGATTCCAGGACGCCCAGCCATCGCTAAACTTTGGAGCGCCGGGCTTACTCCATTTGAAATTTGAACTCACTCCCGTTCTCATTCGCAGATGCTTATCGGTGACAGTAGAAGATTCTCCCGTCTGGGCCCCGATGTCCAATTCGAACCCGTCAAAATCATTGGTCGAAAAAGCAGTTTCCAGGATGCGACGTACCTGAATATAATCGCTAGCAATTTTCAACTCATCAGTAGCCCGACGAATAGCAAGATTATTGATGAAGATCTGGCGTTGACCGAGGGTCCGTTGCGCTACTCGGGCCAACTCACCGAATTCCAGGTATCCAAGGTGTTGCACTCCGATCCAAATGCCGGTCCCAAGCACGGCGAGCACTAGTCCCAAAGAGCTGCCCGACGGCCACAGTAAGAACAGACTCAGGAGAGCAAAGATTGCAGAAACTCCGTAAAGCAGGATCACAACTTGGCGGTGCGTCATACCGTGCTGCAGGAGCTTGTGATGGATGTGCTCACGGTCACCGGTAAATATTGGGTGGCCACTGATCACGCGCCGGAGAACCGAGAGTGATGTTTCCAAAATCGGCAGGCCAAGGGAAACGACGGGGATGGCAACGGCGATGACGGTGGGCGCCTTCTCCGCGCCTTCCAACGCCAAAGCACTGAGCATAAATCCGATGAACAAGCTCCCGCAGTCACCGAGAAAGATCGTCGCCGGATTGAAATTGAACCGCAGGAAACCTAGGATTGATCCGGCCAGAGCAATGGTCAACAGCGACACGAGTGACGAACCGTTGAAGATTGCCACCACAAGAACGACCAAGGTCGAAAACAGCGCAGAACCCGCGGCCAGCCCGTCAAGACCATCGATTAGATTGAAAGCATTCGTAATCCCAATGACCCACAGAACGGTAATGGGAAGTCCGATGGGCCAAGCCAAATGCCGGGCACCAAACAATACTGGGAGGTCGAGAATCCTCAAACCACCAGCAAACAACATGATGGCAGCTGCAGCTTGAACCGCAAACTTTGTGTATGGACCTACGGAATAGATATCGTCGTAGATACCGAGAAGGAAAATTAATGTCCCGGGTACAAGAATGACCAGAAGGGTCCGAATTGAGGGGCCAACAGCCAATGCCGGGAAATGCAGACCGGCCAACCGCGCAACCGAAATGCTGATCAAGAAAGACAGGAATATGGGAACGCCACCCAACCGCGGCAACGGAGTTTCATGTAGATCACGCTCCTGAATGGGGGGCGCTACCCAGCCGCGGCCCATCGCCAGATTGCGAACGCACCAAGTAAGGACGAACGAGGAGAGAAGCGATATTCCGAAGATGACCAAGCAGAACGCCGTCAATTCAACCCTCCGCATGACAGCCTAGAACCAGTTAAACACACGTACTCGGTTGCCAAGCTAACTGCTTGAGTACCTGTCAGACTCCAGCGGTTGCGTTAAAGAATTTTGGCGAAGTGGTAGGGATCGTGAAAACTATAACAACTCACTATCCGTGGTTGCAATTCTCTTTTTTCGATACCCTGTGGAAAACGGTGTCGAAACAAAACTCGAGGTCCCAGTAGCAGCAGTCGATGTGTCCGCCAAGACTGACGTGTTCACCTTCAAGGTCGTCCGACAAGGTCGTCCGAACTCATCAACGTCGTCAATCCGCTGCAGCGGAAACCACTACGGACACAGGAGTCCCGCACAATCCGGCGCTGCCGCAAGAAAATGAAAATGTAGTGGATGCATTCGGGTTGTGCGTCCGCACCGCGCGGCATTAGAATCGTGGAGAATTATGCAACGCATCCTGAACCTCCTCTGTGGACTCTTGAACTTGGTAGTGGTGCTAGTCATTTTCAGTTTTGTCCAAGTGGGTATGGCACAAAACGGCAGCGTTCCGCCAGACACTGCGCCGCCGCAAGGCACAATAACAGAACCGCTGCCACCCGGCGTGCAAACCCTAGGCGCAGCCCCGGAAAAAGCAAGCCGTGTTGAAACCAATTCCTCAGCACTTGTCCTCGGTCCGGGGGATGAAGTGGAGGTCACAGTGTATGGGGCACCTGATCTTTCCGGGCACGCCCGCGTCAGCGCTGAGGGGAATATTTCGATGCCCCTGATCGGCTATGTTCGAATAGGAGGCCTCAGTGACAGTGAAGCGGAGGGTGCCATCGAGGCGAAGTTCCGCCAGGATAACGTTCTTAACAACCCGCAAGTCTCGGTATACGTTAAGGACTACGGGAGCAGCGGAATATCCGTAGCCGGCGAGGTCGCCAAACCAGGATTCTATTCCGTTCTTGGTCCGCACCGGTTGTTTGACGTACTACAGGCGGCCGGCGGACCCACCGATAAGGCTGCCAATGAGGTCGTGATCAGCCACCGCGACCAAAAAGACACGACGACGCTTTCTATCTCAAAAAATCCAGCCGAGATGGCCGCCAGCAATGTCGACCTAAAGCCAGGTGACACCGTTTTAGTTCCGAAAGCCGGTATCGTCTACGTACTAGGAGAGGTCACTCGACCGGGTGGATACGTGCTGAATTCCACTGGGGGAGTTACGGTCTTGCAAGTCGTGGCTGTCGCTGGGGGGCCAACTCACGTTGCGTCTGCCGGAAAAACAAGACTGCTTCGTCGCACTCAGAATGGGTTTCAGGAGCAACCGATAAACCTGAAGAAGCTTCTACGAGGCAGGGCGCACGATGTCTCCGTCCGGAACGACGATATATTGTTCGTTCCCAGTAGCGCAATTAAGGAAGCCTTGAATGCTGGAGCGCTGGTTGCCGCAGCATCAACTGCCGCCATATATCATGTTCCCTTCTAGTAGTTCACCGGCTCAGATAGTTCACCGGCTCAGATATGCAAACAGTCCGTCTTGTTTTGCGCACTTAGTCAGGGGCCAGCAGGGATCTGCCGCGTGGCAGCGAGGCAGATCCGGAGCACTGCGTTCTCCGATCTTGCAATTCAACCCACAAGATCGATCCCGCGAAATCCGTGGGAAGGATAACCACAAAGCCGGACGTCCGTCGCGATTCCGGAACACATCTTCCCGCCCCACGCTGCTGTACTAAGAATATGCGACGAATGCTTTCTCAAGAAGGCCTTCGAGCGGAAGGCAGCGCACACCAAGCCAGCCAACAAACTCCTTGGGCGATTCCAGGGCAGCGTCGAGCGCCCAGAAAAATACAGTCCCCGAGCCTTGCCTCGGCGAGTTCGAGCCCGCCGCTCGCCGAATCAGAGATACTGCAAAGTGTGCGCTCCATTCGCGAAAAAAACTGGACCGCAGCTCTTTTAAGGACGTCGAGAAAGACAGTCAGACAATGTAGCCGATCCGGCGGTCCTGCGTTCACAAGTTGCGTTGGCACCGCAACTCCTAATCAGGAGTGTGTCCAAGGAACCCTTCGTGACCCGCGAACACTGAAGCCAATTTTGTAAGGCGAAACAATTCCCGTAAGCGTCGGTTCAGATTTATCAGCTTCAGCTCGCAATGTTGTCTCTTGGCGGATACGTACAGACCAATTACCGCACCAAGTCCAGAACTGTCCATGTAACTCACATCGGTCAGGTCCAGCACGACACATTTGGTGGTCGGAATGAAACTCCGGACCGTCACCTGCAGTTGTTCGGATGTGGCCGATGTAATTCTGCCGTAGCAATGAACAATAGTTTCGTCGGGAGTGTTAATTGTTTCCAGATTTAACTGTGCGACTGGGTTAGGATTCGCGGCCATGGCGGGCTCCTTACCTTAGGCTAAGGTTCAGTTAACGCGCTGCTCGTCGAAATCGGAACGATCTACAGTTTCGCTGGTCTCAATCCGGGTGCGAAGACTGTGGACTGAACGCCATTACAATACCGTTGGCGAAAGCAAGTCAAGCAAGACTTGAGAGATGCGAGTATCTAGAATCGGCTCGCCCCCGCGAGCCTTACCATCCAGGGCCGGGCCTCAGAACATCACTGGAGGTAGATCGTCCACTCTTGCGTTATCCCATGTTTAATGGTGAATGTGACTTCGTAGGGCACGCCGTTCTTATATTTCCAAGTCGGCGTTGCGAGTGCGGTAGTAGCAGTAATGCTTACAGGCCCTGCAATTGGGGCACTGCAAGTCTGGTTGGCTGCTATCGTGAAATACCCAGGGAGGGTGGGGTAGGGGTAGTTGTAGCTAGCGTAGCAGTTGCCGTTGTTCTCGCCGGTCTCACCCATCGTGCCGAAATTCGAGTCACTGATGAGGCCGCCCAGGTGAGGGAAAGGAGCCCCCACATACACGACGCCGAAATCCACGGTACCGGAATCGTAAATGTAATTCTTGCCCTGCCGGGCCACGAGGCTGTATATCAGATCGTCGGTGGTATCGTTCGTGTTGTCTTCGTACCAGGTCTCGGTCTGACCGCAGTTGGGAGTCGAAGTACTGGTGGCGTTACAGTCCGTGAGCGACCAGATGTACGCGGGATCGCCAACAACAAGGCCGAGAGGGTTTATCGTGGCGCACTCGGGTTGTCCACCGCTACACGGCCACTCGTCAACGCCTGTGTTGGGGTCGATCGCATAGGTCGTAAATGCCTGCCAAAGCGGGAACAGGGCAAGTGGGGCAACGTTTGGGTCTACTTTTGCCGACTGGGAGTGAGGGACCATGCGTACCTGAAAGTGAGGCTGTGATTGTGCCAGTGCTGGTATCGTAAAAGCACAGAGAGCAGCAGTTGATGCGAGGATTGCGCATTGCAGCCTAGTCATCGAAATCCCTCCATCCTTAGATAACTTGCCAGCCATGCCGAGGTATTCCTCGAACGATCACTTGAGAATGTCCATCCCTTGGCGCGATCATTCTAGGGGCCAAGTTATGGCAAGTCAATACGAAGTGGACGGCTCTGTCTTGGCGACTGCTCAGCCGACTTTGAACAACCAAGCGTGCTGACGGAGAGAACCAGCGACAATTCTTGGGCACTCACTCCCCCCACTGGCCCGCAAGGCGTGCAATTGTGAGCCACTTTTATGCGGCCTTTCGCCCCCTGTTTCGCGAGATTGTCCCTCGGCCGACGGGCATAGGTTTTGGGCCGATTCTGACGCCATTGTGATCGTTAAGGCCGAACCCGAGAGATTTGCGAGAATGGCTCGGATAAGTAGATGGAAACGGACGAAGTTGGCTCGCCTTCCAATCCGTCCCCTCGGACACGCCTAGCCATGCGAGTGCCGCGACAGAGAGACAAACGCGGCAAAGGCTGCAAAGGGAGATACAAACTGATCAGCGCGCGTCGGAAACTCTGAGAGATCTGCTCGCGGCTAAGGACGGCTGACGGTTCCCGTGAATGGTCGCTTCAGTCGAAGGATCGGTTCGCTTAGCTCCCATTGAACATCGCTGAGTTTCCGCCGGTGCTGCAAGCCTCCAGCGTTGTAAAGCATGAATGGTTAACAAGACGGTTCCCCTGAGGAGCCGAGCAAGATCATTTCAAGGTGCTCGCGTTTGGCTGCACGAGAGTTCCAGTTCGCGGTTCGTTGTCGGTGTGATATCAAACTTGGCAGTCCACCAGAAGCAAAATTTCGAAATCAATCCGATGACGATTCTGAGCAGAACTTCCTCAAGCTGTGCGGCGACTGTCGGTTACCCTTGCCTGGCAGTCACTATGTTCAATGGCGCTGATCATCTGCGGAACAAGCCGATTCTTTGAAAACTGTGCCTCCACCTCAACCCCGGGCGGCGAAACAAGTCCTGTATTCCCCATCGCCCGTAGGATATTTGCTACGACTCCATCCACGTCCCCGTGGGAGGAAACATAGGCACTAGATCGTCCCATGATGTCCGTTACATGGCCCTCGTTGGGCCCGATGTAGAGGAATGGTTTTCTTACGGCTAGCACGTTGTAGATTTTGCAAGGGTGGACAATGCCAACATACTGATCCCCCATAACGACAACGTGGAGATCGGCCGCAGAGAGCGATCCTGCTAGTTTCTCTATCGGCTGGTAAGGAAGGCATAGCACATTGCGTAAACCGCGGCTCCGAGCACGCTGCTTCACCTTGCTAAATTCACTTCCGCCCCCAACAAAACAGAAAACAACATCCTCGTTCTCAGCCAGACGCTCAGCTGCTTGGAGAAGGGTCTCTAAAGGGTGGCACGGGCTATGGTTCCCCGAGTACATCACGACGAATCTACGGGAAAGCTTATACAGGGCACGGAACTCTTCCCTGCCCGCTGGATCGAACCTCACGAGATCATCGTGAGACCACGGCGGCACGACCACGATTTTCTCCGCCGGAATGCCCTTCGCCCGAATTCGGTCCTTCATGAACCGATCCAGCGCTACGATTCGATCCGCTCGTTGCAGACTGTGCAGCAACATTCGGGATAACACACGTGCAGTTAATGATTTTTCCCGTAGCCATCCAGCAGCAATGGCCTCATCGGGATTGAGATCCATGGACCAAAAAACAAGCCTGCTCGCTCTGCCGGGCACGGCCAAGGTCGAAAGGAAAGAAATGAGGGGGGAGACGTCATCGCCACCACAACGTCGAAGTGCTGTAGGCGCCACACACGAAGAGCGCAGCTTGCCATGAATGTGCTGAAGTCGACTGCACGACGCCATCTCGATGCTTTACCGAACCCAGTCGATCGTACGCGGATGATCTTGACAGCGTTCCAGGTTTCCCGTTGAGGAAATCGAACGCGCGGATCGTCATAGCCTCGGGAGCTGCATACAACCGTGACCTCGTGTCCAACCTGCGTCAGAGCCTTCGTCAAGTCACTCGCGTGCTGAGCAGTCGAGACAACGTCGGGATAAAACGCTTGGTTTAGAATCAGAATCTTCATCGTCGAGGAAATCGGTGGTCTCCTGCTGAATTAGCGCTTCACCGTATAGTTACCCAGAAACAAAACGTCCATGCGTGTTCTTTGGAAGCAGTTGACGGCTTCCTCGGGTGTGCATACGATTGGCTCATCCTCGTTGAACGAGGTGTTCAGTACAACAGGGACGTTGGTTAGCTTCTCGAAGTCGCTGATGAGTTGGTAGTATCGGGGATTTGTTTCGCGAGAAACCGTTTGCAACCGCCCGGAACCGTCTACATGTGTGACGGCAGGTATCACGGATTGCTTGTCTTTCTTGACCTGATAAACCATCAGCATCGTCGGGGATGGATGCGTTTGCTCGAAGTATTCGCCGACGCTCTCTTCTAGGATTGAAGGAGCAAAGGGACGGAATGGTTCGCGTTTCTTGATACGAGCATTCAGGATGCCCTTCATTTCCAACCGGCGCGGATCGACGACAATGCTGCGATTGCCCAGCGCACGAGGCCCAAACTCCATCCGACCTTGGAACCAGCCCACGATTTTTCCGTCAGCAATGGCTTGCGAAGCCACCTTGGTGAGTTCGCAGTTGGTCAACTTGCGATGCTCCAAACCGGTCTGGTTCAACACCTGTTCGATTTGTCCCTCGCCAAACTCTGGCCCGGTATAGGCATGCCCCATTACAAATGACCGAGGCTGGCGAAGAATCATGTTGTGAATGTAATAACAAACTCCCACTGCAGTCCCGGAATCACCGGCGGCCGGCTGCACGAAAACTTCCTTGAAAGGCGTGTGCAGCGGAATTTTCCCATTCATGACAGAATTCAGCGCGACGCCGCCGGCCAAGCAGAGCCGGTCAACCTTCGTTTTCTCGTAGAGCTGATTAAGAATGTAAAAGCCAACCTCTTCCAGTCGCGCTTGCAGCGACGCAGCAATATCTTCCTGCTTCGCGCTAAGAGGCTCGCTGCCGGAACGCGCCGGCCCGAAGCTGTCGATGAACCTGTCAGAGAACATACGGCCAATCGTGGGCGAGCCTTCATCCCATGTCATGTCCACTCCCTCGGAGTGATGAAGGAAATAGTCGAGGTTCAGTTTGAAGCCACCGCCATTGTCAGTCCGAATGATGTCACGAAATTCACTCAGATATCGTGGCTGTCCATAAGGGGCGAGTCCCATTACCTTACCTTCGTCTCCGTACTTCGTGAAGCCAAGATATTGGGTCGTCGCCGTATAAACTGCGCCCGCTGAGTGAGGAAATTCAACCTGACCCAGCACGTCGATACGATTGCCCTGCCCCGCACCCCACATCGTACTGATAAAGTCGCCAAAGCCGTCGATCGACAAAATCGCCGCGCGTTCGAAAGGCGAGACGAAAAAACAACTCGCCATGTGCGCCTTGTGATGTTCCACATTATGAAACTGCGCCCTCTCCGAAGCGGCAACTCCCAGCGCATTTGCCAAGTCCTGGCGGAGATCGCGTATTTTGGCCGCATTGGCGAGCCGCGCTGCGATCAGCCCAGAAAGGTTCGTCAGTTTGGTAAGCGAAAATAGGATTTTCTTATGGAGGTGGGCCGAGGGGTCGCGAGAAATGCCAATATGATCCACCCGATCAAGGGAAATACCCGCGGCATCCAGGCAATAGCGTATCGCCAGTGCGGGAAAACCGGCACAATGTTTTTTTCGACTAAACCGCTCTTCTTCAACTGCGGCGATGAGCTGCCCGTCTTTGACGATGGCGGCAGCGGCATCACCGTGATACGCGTTTACGCCCAGAATGTACAAGAAAACGACTCCTCACCAACGCGTGGCGATTGGATTTATTTTGAAATGGCACTGAACGTCTTGCCAAGTTCGCTACTTTGCAGATTTCCCGGTGTTTTTCAGTTCATACATCTTCGCTTTAATGTGGAAAAAATGCGTAGATTGGAGTGCGCAATAGATTAAGCCCGGCACTCCGTCCAGGAACCCTAGACACAACACGTATTTGTACAAAAAGAAAAATAACGGCGAACCCGGAAGTCGAAAAAAACGCTTTTTTAACCATCTTCTGCGCTGCGCCTGATTCCCAAACAATGTTGGCGGCAATACATCCCCTTGGGCTGTGTTTTGCAAAAGAACCTTCGCTTCCCAGTTCGAATATTCATTGTGTTTAGTCAAGTACCGGTCAAGAGACTCCACATTGTGGTGGGGAAGAACATGCCGCAGCTTCCCGACACGACCGTCCACGATGACATGCTCATGGACCTCGATATCGCTCATCGACTGATCCTGATCTTTCAATCGGCACTCGAAGTGTCCCTTGCCTCGCCGAAAAAGAGACACTTTCCAGAAGCCATTTCCTCCAAAGCGAAGATCCCTTCCAAGAAAATTGAGCCGAAGGAAAACCCGGTACCCAATGAAATCGGGATTGCGAATAGCTTCGCGAATCTCATTGGCCAAATCTGGGGTCACCATCTCGTCAGCGTCCAACAGCAAGACCCAATCGTTCTGAATCCAGAGCGAATCGAGAGCCCACTGCCGCTTCTTGGGCCAGCCGCCATGATAGTGAAACTGCACTACCTCTGCTCTGAAAGCCCGTGCTATTTCGACGGTTGAATCGGTGCTCTGCGAATCCACCACATAGACTTCGGAAAAGCATCGAACCGCTTCCAGACAGCGTCCCAGGTGTCGAGCCTCGTTTCGCGTCGGAATAACGACGGTGACCGCAACGGCATCGGCATTTTCGCTTCTCGAGGTCACGGTGCGAGTGTCCGCCAAGTTTGGCATGTTCAGTCTTAGAGGCATAAATGCGGATCGGCGGCTCGCTAAACCATTTCTACCTAAACGGTGAGCTAGCTGCCCACATTATAAGGCACGTAACGAGTCGGGCAAGGCGGCGACCAGCAGGGTGGGGATTGAATTTGAAGGTCTATTGCGATCCTGGGTGGCGGTGCATCACTGAGTCCCCGTACTGGATACTGCAGTTTCTCTCGGTGGCATCTCAATCACGGTAAATTCAAGAACGCTGTTGTTAGGTTTTGGTGCCTCCGGAACGAACTCCGGGCTGACATCCGGCACGAGCTTCATACCTGGTGCCCCTGCATGCTGGGTCCCAAGCCAAGACCCGAGGGTAACAAGAGCCCACAATCGCGACCAGACCTGAGTGTCCGGCTCCCGACGGAAGATTTCCTCTACGTCGTCGATTCCAGCTGTGTCGAGCAATCCGGAATCGCGCAGGGTGCCAAGACTAGTCTCCATCACCTCACGCAAGGGACCCCGCAACCACGCCGAGATCGGAACCACGAAGCCCCGCTTGGAAGAGGCGACGGGCAGCTGCCCGTAGACCTCAGCGCAGATCTTTCGCAACAAATGCTTCAAAGGGGCTCCCTTTGGCAGCACGACATCTCCGGGCAGTCGAAAGGCCCAATCAATGAGGTCGCGATCGAGAAAGGGAACGCGAATTTCCAGTGAGTTTGCCATCCCGAAGACATCGCTGTCGCGCAACAGAATATTCGCCAGATAGAACGAAGCATCCAGTCTGGCCACGGAGGACAACAAATCGGCGGGTACGTAGCAACCTGTGTATTGAAGTTCCGGAACCTGAAAGTCTTCTGACAGAGAGAGTGTTCCGGCCTGAAAGCCGAACGCCTGCATCGCAGAGTCGCCAATCAAGCGACGCTGCCGGAAGTATAGCCCGATCAATCCCGGGTTAACTTTTGCAATCTCGTGCGCCTTTTGCCTGACCGTGTCGTTGGTGAACGCCGTGGCAAGCCAGGCTGCCGTAGTACGCACGGACTCCGGAAAAGGAACGAGCCAAGACAGAGCGTTATAGATCCGGGGAACACGGTGAAACAGTTCATAGCCTCCGAAAACTTCATCGCCACCCAGCCCGGACAGGGCTACCGCGATCCCATGTTCACGGACCGCGCGGGACACGATATAGGAGTTGAAGCCATCCATCGAGGGCTGATCCATGCTTTCCAAAGCTTTGTGAATCCAAACCAGAGCCGTACTGTCGCTGACCGGACATTCGTGATGACGGACACCGAAACGTTCTGCAGCGACTTTAGCCGCCAGAACCTCGTTGTACTCGGGATGGTCCGGGAACGATACCGTAAATGCGTCGATGTTGTGTTTTCCTGGGGTGAGCCCCAGCAATGCCGTAGAGTCCAGCCCTGAACTTAGGAAAAGGCCGACTTTCACATCGCTGAGTAGATGCCGACGCACGGACTCCTGGAGGATTCCACGACCCTCTTCGACAACATCTGTCAGATGACGCGCACGCTGCGACGCTTCTGGGAAGGGGAGTTGCCAATACCTTTCCCCCGCCGTGACATTCCCACGATCATCCCGTTCTTGCCAGCAACCGCGAGGCAGCGAAAATATACCCTCATAGATCGTGAGCGGTTCCTGAACGGCGCCGTATGCCAAGTATCCAGCCAACGAGCGACGATCAATGCGAGAATCAGGTAAACCACTTTGCAGCAACGCTCGCACTTCGGACGCGAAAGCAAACCAGCTACCCTCTTTTGCCGCATAGTACAGCGGCTTGATTCCCATGGGATCTCGCGCAATCACCAGTCGCGTGCGACGAGCATCCCACAAGGCGAAGGCAAACATTCCGCGAAGACGACTCAAACATTCGGTTCCCCAACGCTCATAGGCACGCAGGAGGACTTCCGTGTCGCTATGCCCCTGGAATTCAAGTCCCTCGGTCTTCAGCAGATCACGCAACGCAGGAGCGTTATAGATCTCACCGTTGTAAACAAGAACGTCACCGGTGGCCTGGCTAACCATCGGCTGGTGGCCCAGAGGTGACAGATCTTGGATGGCCAGGCGCCGGTTTCCCAGACCCACCGTTCCACCGCGAACAGACATCACAGTCGAGCCGCCGTCATCAGGACCGCGATGAAACTGCGCTTCGAGCATTGATCGCAGCGAGGCTTCCACCGATACGCGTGACCGGGCGCCCACGATTCCAGCAATTCCGCACATTCGATGAATCCTTGACGTTAACGATGTTCGGCAACGAGTTCATCTGCTACATTAGCGCTCAGAACACGCTGATACAAGGCCAGCATCTGACTAGTTACAGAGCGCCAGGAAAACTCGCTCTGCATCCATTCCCGTCCCCTTCGCCCCATATCTTGCAGCGGCATGCTGTTGATCCTACGAATTGCATCGGCCAAAATTGCCGGATCATTGTCGACCCACAGACCGCATCTGATCTCTTCCAGACGACTCCAGGGAGTCCCCTTGCTGGCAATTACGGGAACCCCATGGGCGAGAGCTTCCGCTACAACTATAGCGAAATTCTCCGTATATGAAGGCACGATTGCGACATCAGAGCGCTCAAACAGATCTTTCTTCTTGTCGGATAGAACTGGTCCTAGCATGTCCACTCGTCCACTCAGTCCCAGCGCTCGGATCCGCTCTTCGAGTTGCGAAACGTACCCCGGTTCCCCCCACCCCGCGATTCTGAGATGCCATGGGAGAGCCGAGGCGAGCAGCGCGCAAGCTTTTAGCAAAGCCTCAATTCCCTTCTTCGGATCCAACCGTCCAATGAAGAGCAATCGAAGGTCTCTGTTCCTTTCTGTTCGATGGAGACTGACTGGGATATCTACCCCATTGGGGATCATGGCCGTTCGCAACTTCGGGAAACGAAGCAAAACTTCGCAGCTCTCCTGTTCCGATGTAACGTGCATCGTCAGTTCGCCGCGGTTCGCGGCGTAATACCACAGGAAATCCCAAACCGCCTTTGGGCCGATTCGTGAAGACTTTTCCCAGCGTTGAAGAGCTCCTCGCGGGGACCAGATCAGCGGTTTATTCAGCCAACGGGTCCAGAGAACAGTCGGGAACGTGGGAAAGTTGTAGACACCAGTAAGATGCACAATATCAGCCCAGCGTAGGTACGCGGGCAACAATCGCAGCAAAGTTGGCGAGACGGAATGTCGCAGCCTGCGCGGACAGTAGCGAACCCGAAATCCTTCCGGAAGCTCCACTTCCTTGTTCTTTTCCACATCCAGCACGCGATCTAAACCGTCCGCATCCGTGGTCAGAACGCGAACCTCACAGTCCAGCTCTATGGCGACGCGACACAGCTCGAAGGTGGAACGAATCGGGCCGCCGTAGGAATAGGCGGGATAAAACGATGGCACGACGTGAAGAATTTTCATCGGGGCGAGCCGAGAATGCAAGAACGTCGATCTCTACAAAAAGGCCTTTCAATCTGCCGCTAGAAGATGATACTAATGTTCGCGAACTTCTACAGGCCCACGGTGCGTCCTACAATCGCTCTCGTCACCTCCGGACTCGGTACTACACATGGCGGCATTGGCGTGGTTACCGAAATGATCGTCTCAGCGCTGCAAAAAGATTCCCATGTCTCGGTGTGGGAACACCATGCCTTCTGGCCAAGAATCCTGCGCATCCCCGCCGCCGTCGGCAGAACATTTTGGGGTAGTCTGACGCCTCCCGATTTCGTTCTGTACGACCATGTCGACCTTGCGATTTTGCACACCATCATACCCCGATTGCGTCCCATTCCTTACGCGGTGTTCCTGCATGGCATTGAAGTCTGGAAACCGATTGTGGGCCGGCGCCGAGAAGCGCTCTTGGGCGCAAGCGTTCTCTTAGTGAACTCGGCGACGACCCAAGCCGAGGCTCGGGTCTTTAATCCTTGGTTGCCGAAGGCAGAGGTCACATGGCTGGGTGTTGCCCGGCAAAATGAAATGGCGAGCGTCGGATCGAATCCTCCAGTTGGCCTGATTGTCGGCCGGATGGCCGATTCCGAACGCCTCAAAGGCCACGATTCCGTAATGGACGCATGGCCGCTCATCAAATCTTCGGTTCCCGACGCCAAGCTGATCATCGTAGGAACTGGAAACGATAAGCACCGCTTGGAGAATCGAGTGAAGTCGGAACGACTCAGCGGTATCGAATTTTCAGGCTGGGTTGACGATGGGCAGCGTGATCGGATGTATCGATCGTGCCGTATGCTTTTCTATCCTTCGAAGCAGGAGGGGTACGGACTGGCCGGAGTCGAAGCCGCCAGCTTCGGCGTACCTGTGCTGGGGCTGGCCGGTACCGTCACAGAAGAGCTCTTTCCACCCGGCACCGGTGCCGTGGTCGCTAAAGATCTTTCGAGAGAGAGCATTGCGGAAGCGGCTGTCCCTCTGTTAGCGAGTGCTCAGCACGCGCAAGCATTGGGAACAGCGGGAGCGGCCAGGGTCAATGCAGTCTTTCTCAGAGAGCACTTTGCTGTCCGACTCAGGGGAGCGTTAGCCCCGTATCTGTCCGCAAGCAAAACGGTCGCCGCCCACGTTCCGCCGACAATCCTGCGAAAAGGAAACGCCTCAGTTTCGGCTCAGGTGGCATCTACGAAGCGCCGCCAGTCCCCAGTGGGACCAACCTAGCAATCACAGGCCGAGGTCGATTTTCAGTCGAAGTCTAGAAAAACGATTCCGCGCACGCGCCGGTCTTGGGCGCTCTAGCATGTTTCGTTTATTTTGCGCAAGCAGGCATATTGAACGATTGATCCATCAAACTACTGTGCCTTACTGCGAAAGGGAAAACAGGACAAAGTGTAGTATTCGGATAATTATTATCCTGAGAATCGTACCAGCCTACGAAGATACCTGATCCTGTAGGGCCAAATGGTGTGACGGTAGAATTCTGATCCCAATCGTTCTTAATTATCCGTAGAATTCCGCCGGTATCCGAGTACGGGTAGCTGATCGTCGTCGTATTGTTCGTCAGCCCGGAGAAGGAATTCTCTTCCACCGTCAGGTCATGAGCGCTGGAGTATGAAGGATTTCCAATGACGATCTGTGCGATGGCGTTCTCGCTGCGATTATGGCGATAGCTGATGTTGCGCCCAGCATTCAAGAACAGATCTGTATAGTTACCCCCTGCCAGCCCACCGTCGATGTCCAAGATGTTTGCGGCTTCAACGTCAATTGCCTTACTGCATCCGGTCGATTCAAACCAGTGAAGGAACGCATAAAAGGGTTCGCCGCCCGCATACTTAATGCCCGTGCCATTGCTGGTCGAGGTCGGGCCTCCGCCGCCGCAGCCCATCGTCAATCTCGTGAAGTTCTGTGCTTCACAGTTCCCCGGAGCAGAAGGGCAGATGTCGATGCCGATGAAATTGGGGTTTCTAGCGCCCCCATTATAAACCTGAATGTCCTCAAAATTGTTGTTGGTAACGATATTTGCAACCGGGGCAATTTCATCAATGAGGATGCCTATATTCGCGCCTGGCGCCGTATAACTAGAGGCATTCGTAAAAACAGTAAAGTTCTTAAAGATCGAGTCACGAGTTTGGTTGATTTCAAGGACCGTTCCGCCAACTGGTCCGTACCACAGCAGGGCCGCATTGCCCGAGCCCGCTCCCCCCGCCGCGCCGATGGTGGCTTGTCCCTGAGATTGGCCGCCATCCAAGGTGACTCCAGAGCACTTCGTAATATTGAGAGTGCTTGTCAGCCTGACGACGCAAGAATTCGGGAGAATTAGAGTCTTTCCGCGTCCACCTGAATTGCAAGCAGCGATCAGGGCACTCTGCATGGCCCGCGTGTCATCTATCATCCCGCCGCAGGTAACCCCATAATCGCGTACATCGAAAACCGCCTTGAGTTGATAAACGGGCGGATGGCGGATGCCGCTGGAGACCAATTCGGATCCCGCGGCCACCCCCCCCGGCATCGTTGTTCTAGACATAGCGACGTTGTTCCCTAGAGGTTCCTGCAACAGATCCGCGCTTACATCCGGACCTCCTGGACCCGTCTCTCCCGGAATACCAGAGGCCGGTTGCGACATATTTCCGATACCATTTCCCAACAGCGTAGTTAGCTGCTCCAAAGACACAAATTCCTCCGGTTTTTTCCCGCCCAACGTATCGGCTTCTGCAGCTTTGAAAGCATACGGGACAGTCGTAATGGCAAACCTCGGACGCTCAATTCCATCATCGGGCGTCACGCCAATCCATTGCGCCTCCCCAGAAGCAAACAGCGCGGGAGGGATTCCGCCCGGACTTGTCGATCCCAGCAAAACGGTGTATCGCCCGTGGCTGTCGAGAGTCACTGTCTGGGTCTCAATCCAAATCGAACTGCCACCTTCCTGATTCTGATAGAGGGCAAACGTTAGACCCCGCGGGCCGGACAGCTCTTTTCCGTCGAGGCCTCGAGCAGTGCCGCTGAATTTTATTACGGTTGGAACCGAAGAAGCACTGGTACTTGAGGCAGGTTCTTGGCCCAACATGATTCCTGTACTGCAAAGCAATAACGCCAGAGACAAAGAGTTGCGCAGCATGATTGTGCTCCCGGCCACCTGCTGGAGTGAACGCTGCAACCAACTCGCCACGAAAACAAACGAAAGGCTCAGGATCGCGATTTTTGTCGTCTAATAAAATGAAGGAGTTATGCATTTCAGGAAGTGCTTAGAAATTTCAGCCACGCGAATGTGGCCGTTTTCGGGAATTGGTCGAGCCAAGTTGGAAGCAGGCTCCCAGCCGAAGTCAGATCGTCAGTTCCTATTGAACAATTCTTCACCAGCGTGCACGCAAGAACCGAAGCCGGACAGCCCAATCGGTGGTGCCGTGCCTTCTGCAATAAACTTGCGACGGTGAAACTTGGCCGTCGAGATCGCACAAATGAAAAGACAATTGAAAGATCTTCGTCCGCCAAAATGCCAAGCTGCCGGAAAAGTCCGCTCTACTTAAATGCCTCGATATAAAGGGAATGAGGCGAATTGGAAGCATCTTCCGACTCATAGCGGGGTACGTTTGCACCATAGAGCCTACTCTCGCCCTCCCGGGCTTCCACTACTTCCGAAAAACCGACTGCAATGAGGATTTCGCGCATATAGTCAAAATCGAATGCGGTCCTGTGTTGGCCATCGCAAAAAATGAAATTGGAAAATTTACCTCCCAGAGATTCATAATGGCGCGGGAACTCACTAAACCAGCCGACATTCTTGCGATTGTACTCAAGAATGGCATTCGACAAACTCGGTACAACGATGCGCGTTCCACAACCTCTCTTCAGAACGCGAGCAGACTCGCAGAGCGCGTTCTTAAGTTCATCGGGATATAGATGCTCCAACACGTGCGTAGAATAGATGGAATCGACGCTGTCAGAGCGAAAGGGAAGCCCATTCCGAACGTCCAA
Source organism: uncultured Acidobacteriaceae bacterium (assembly GCA_963781635.1). Lineage (GTDB taxonomy): Bacteria > Acidobacteriota > Terriglobia > Terriglobales > Acidobacteriaceae > Sulfotelmatobacter. The sequence continues at coordinate 154,079 of CAWAFZ010000002.1, read as the reverse complement.
CCACAGGTCAATTTTTCGAAGTGGATTAGCATCAATGTTTACGAAACCTTGCAGGTACTTGGGGCCACAGCCTAAGTGCAGATGTAATCCCGAGCCGTTTCTGGACTTCGGAGGCATGATAAACCTGTGAAACCAATAACCAGGGAGCGTGGCTTTAGAGATCATCAAGAATAAAATGTCTTTGTTCCGCTGGTGTAGCAAGGCCTCTCCTCCTCACACTCTGCAATCAGTTCTTGGGGCTCTAGAATTTTATGGTAGAGTTTCAACATTTCCTTTTTCTCGAATTCCGTCCAAGAATCTCTTCGGATCCGTTCGGCCGGCATGGTGGTGAAACACCTTTTTCTGCGCCAAAAGCACGCGCCATTTCGACCATCGAATCACTGATTAGACCTCGAAAATCGTCGACTCGTTTCCGGGCAACGCGCAAGATGTCGAGCCTCATTTCGCGTTCGCAAAGCGTGAGCTCCAATGCCGTTGTGTGGCGGGCACGCAGAGACGATCTCGTGGCAGAAGATCAGCGTAGGCCTTCACTTTCCATTGAGAAGATTGCTATCCGATGCGCGAGAGATGGTCCGATAAGTTCATTTGGCGGCCACCGTCCACTTGGTCCCGTCACAATACGCTAGCACGTGATCCGATCCGCCGCCGGTGATGGTTGCGCCCCACGCGTCTGTTTTGGAATCCGAAACTGGTTTTAGCATTCCTTGCGTACGCGACGCGCAAGTGGGCAAATTGCCGAATGCGGTAGGATCGATTCGGAGAGCGCCAGTAGGCCGGCCTAAATGGAGACCGCCATAGTGGCAGATTCCGCCAGTCGGTTGATCGTTGAGACTGCTGTACATCGTGCCGCCAGAGGCGAAGACCGCCGAGATGCAATTAACGTTGTTAGGGTAGGTATTGTCTTGGGAATCCAAAACTCCAACAAAGGCTCCACTTCCGGTCGGCCCAAAGGGAATCACCGTTGAGTTTGTGTCCCAATCATTCTTGATGAGCCGAATAATGCCACCCGTTGTGCCGTAGGGATAGCTGATCGTGGTGGTGCCGTTGGTCAGCCCAGAGAAAGAATTCTCCTCAATTGTTAAGTCATGAGCACCAGAACCAGAACTTGTCCCGATTACAAATTGGGCAATCGCATTTTCACTACGGATGTGCCGCCAGCTCGTATTCCGTCCTGCGTTCAGGAAAAGATCGGTGTAGTTCCCTCCCATCAGGCCGCCGTCGATGTCGAGTACATTGGTCCCCGTACCGCCTTCGATGTCGATGCCCTTACTGCAATGAGTCTCTTCGATCCAATGAATGTGCTCGAAATAGGGCTCTGCGCCTGCCGTTCCCTCGTAGCCGATGCCGACACCGTTGCTCGTAATCGAGGTCGGCGTGTGATAAGAGCAGCCGATCGTGATGCGATCAAAATTTTGCGCCTCGCAATTCCCTGGTGCCGTCGGACAAATATCGAAGCCGATGAAGCGGGGATTCACCGATCCGTTGTTGCACTGAAGATCCTCAAAGCTGTTGTTGGTTACAATCCCAGTGACAGGTGCAACTGCGTCGATCAGCAAGCAACTGCTGGCACCGTTCACCAAATTGCTTTTAGCATTAGGAAACATCGAGAAGTTCTTGAAAATCGAATCGCGTGTCTGGTTGATGGTGATCATCGGCACGCCGGTCGTGCCGTACCAGAGGAATGTCGCCGCGCCGCCCGGTCCACCCCTTAGACTGGCTTCTCCCTGCGATTGCTCTCCGTCAATTGTGAGGCCAGCGCAATGCGTGATCATCAAAGTACTCGAAATTTTTACTGTACAGTGATTAGGCAATATCAGTGTTTTCGGAGTCGTACCGAAAGTACAGGCCGCGTTAATGGCATTCTGCATGGCGTTTGTATCATCAGTCGTTCCGTTGCACGTAACTCCGTAATCCCGCGCATCGAGGACAGCCTTGGTCTGATAAACGGGCGGCTGGCCGATGCCGTTGGAAACCATGTCGGACCCAGCGACCACACCGGATGTCGAGGCCGCGGCAGTAACACTAGGACGTGGCTCCTGAGCGATCGTGTATGAGGCCGTTAATATTGCGAGCATTAGTAAAATGCACTTCATTGTTTCTTGACTTCGGATTGCCCGGCGCAGAACCAGTCTACACGTCCCCGCCTCGGGCTGCTTCTAGCAATTCAGTTCTGGGGAGAGACGCTGGTGATGGGTTGAAGTTCATGAGTACCCCGATGCGATTGCCAGCCCATTCCCTGCCCTTCCGGTGGCACGCAGACAAGATTGATTTCCGATTTTAGGCCATTGCGCCTCCGTGCTTAGCGATCCTGGCATAACACGGCGTCGCACTACCAAGAATGCGCTCGTCGCGAAAGAGCTATCAGCGGGCGTTATCAGTCTGCGGATCTTCCGGATTCATGGCCCAACTCGCTTCGGGATAGGCGTAAGTAAAGGGTAGGGCAGATTCCAACTTGACCAGAGAGCCAGGCAGCTTCAGCCCTTCAGCCTGTGCTTTCGGCCTTTCGGCGGGCACTCGACCTCAGCTACCCGTTTGTAAAGCCATACCGACAGTGGGCACTACGGAAACTTGAAAGAAGCAAATTCTTGCAGAAGATGTTCGCGTGGGTTCTCTATGAATCGGCGGAGACGAGGGAAAAGACTTCAAACTCGATTTGAAATCAAGGCCGCCGAAACAAGCTTGCTTGTCAGCGATTTCCAGTCAGCACCGATCGTCCGTCTTTGTAAATAGGTGCCGACGTAAAGAACGATCGCGGTCCTCGATAGAACCGACTACCGTGAAAGTCAAACATGGGAGCCAATGCAATCAGCGCGACCCCAACTTGCTGCCCGACACCCGCGATGTATTGTGCGAGCTGAGCATCTACAGTCAACAGGCCGGGTAGGAGACTCACACCAACACTGTTCAACAGCAACCCCGAGCTGGGACGCAGAAAGATCCTGTCGAACAGACCTAGTACTATTCCTAAACAGAACATCACCACGGGCGGTCCAAACCAGCCAAAGTTTATGTAACTCTCAGGCAAGTACCCGACCGCAATCGATACGCCGTTCAAATTTTGGCGCGTTGTTAGTCGGTACGCAACTTGGTACCACCTGTTCGAATCATTGACGGAAGGTTTGTCAGGCCAGAAAAGCCTAGGAACGAATGTGACTAACATATACGAATACAGGCGTCCGTTCTGGTATGGAACACGCTCGGGTGTTGTTTCCATCACATTTGCAGTCTGCTGCAGTAGCGAGAGTCGGCCTAGCGTCTCGCTGGCCAAATTTCTCGCTTGTTCCTTGTCTGCATTCAACAGAGGCTTTCCCCATGCACTCCAAGAGCTATCCATCCAGAAATTGAATCGCTCGACGTAGCTCTCCGAAGCGCCTGCGCGCCAATACTGCTGCCGAAACTTCTCTTTGCCGGGCTGCAGGAAAAGAACAATGGGAATACCTATCATGATCGCAACGAGCGGGAATTTTCGTCTCTCGTACACATAGACCGCCGTAGCCATAATAGCTACGCCAACGAAACTTCCAAGCCAGCCTGAAGAGATGCCAGCCACCACTGCTATGGCGGCATAGCCCGCCAGGAGCGCCTTATCGACTGGAATCGCCTTGCCACGTAGGTAATATCGTAGGAGAATAACAAACGCAACCGACGGAACAATCGTCTCAACAATGGCTAGAAACTGGCGGCCTCCACCGCCAAACATATCGAACGGCACTGCAATTTTCAGCACTGTCGCTGCTAGCAATGCAAGCCTCAGGTAATGCCATCGTCCCGGGTTGCGATTGATGTCAAGTCCGTAAGAGTTCATAAAGCGCAGGCGTTCAGCCACCGCCATGCCGATCTTCAGGGCACCCACGCCGAAAACAACCAAGTAGAGCGACTGCGTTATGGCGTTCTCGGTTAATTGGTGTTTTCCCGTAACCAAACTAATGCCGTGTTTAAGCCAAAATAACGGCACCGCGTAGGCCACCCAATACACGACGCCGATTAGAGCGAACAGCGGAATCTTCTCTCGGGCCCCCCTGACCCATTCCCGGTAAGCAGCCCATGGAATCCAAAACAAGATGAACGCAGCAATGACCTGAGGTAGGCTTACTTCATAAAGACTAGTAGCCCACAGAACCGCAGTGACGATTAACGGGACGCCTGCATACAGCAGCACAGGCCACGTCCTCGCGTTGTTCGCGGTCCTAAACACCTGCATGCAAGACCCTGGGATCCACGGTCGCCGCTACCGACTGGATGATGCCATCAACTGCCGTCTCGATAGAATAGTTTCTCAACCTGCTCTGGGCCTCGAGACCCATTGAAATCATGCGCTGAGGATTTCCTGCCAACTCAAGCATTGAATTCGCTAAGGCGTCCACATCCCCTAAAGGAAATATGGAACCAGTCTCTTGCGGAATAACCAGATCGGGTCCGCACCCGACTCGATCGCTCACTATACACGGTCGGGCGCAGGCCATAGCCTCGTTTACAACCAGACCCCAGGTTTCTCCTCCATCTGAGGGAAGCACAAGCGCATCGGATGCAACATACGCTTTAGTGATTTGAGACTGGTTCAAGAATCCTGTAAACCGAATCGGTACTTTTCGGTCCCGAACGAGGTTCTCACACGAAGCATGCAGCGGGCCGTCCCCCACCATCAAACCTTGGATTCGGGGATTGCGCCGCACGGCCTGTTCAATCGCGCTCACAAAATCCAGCGGTCGCTTCTTGGAAATGAATTTTCCTGAAAACGTGAATACTATTGCATTCTTGTCCAGATCTTTCTCCCCCCGCAGTTCGGAGCGCCGCGGTTCAAGAGACTCTGCCTCGATCCGGAATCTTCCACTATCTATAGCATGCGGCACTAAGAAAATGCGCTCGGGGCGGGCGCCGTAATGCAGGAAGTATTCCCGAGACCACTGGCCAGCCGCAAGACAGGCATCAAAATGCGGGATGAAACGTCGATATGTGAGAGATTTGACAGCTCGCTTCGCTATGCCTCGCGGCGTGTGCAAGTGGGAGTCGCCCCTCACCATGACTTTCACTCTTGATTTCCAGCAGGCCCAGATGGCTTGCCACGCGCTCTTATAATGCCAACCGTTCACTAACATGGCGTCGTATTCGCGCCGCTGAATGATCTCCTTAATCTCGGGCGTGTCGAATCCGCCGAATCTCCCATGACCTGGCAAATCGGCTACGTTTTTCAGGAAAGTGTATGGGTATCCTTCAAGCAAGGGTACATCCCAATCGAATTCCAGGCTGAACCCAGCGGCAGCCTGTTCCCTCGGTGTCGCCTGGTGACAGTAATAGACGCAAAGGTCCACACCCGGACATGCAGCCAACGCACGAAACCATGCAGAGTGGTATTGAATGGGGTGCGTGCTGAGGAATGCCAATCGCATAGGGAGCAACTCATTTCAGAAGAAAAGAAATGGCTTAAGGTTAAACTACGAGCGCCAAGTCGGTCCAGACGCTCCGATCCGAGGTGCTGTCTTGTTTAAGACAGTACCCGATCCGAAAGGTGGGCAATTTCTATGACAACTTGCTCCCCCCGTGGATGGCCTTACGCGCAATCAATAGCAGTTCCTGCCCGACCAAGTGGTCGCTCGGCGTGTTTGCTCGGAGTAGCTGCAGGTCGTAAGGCGACGTGTGGACAACCGGTAAAAATGCATGGCGCTTTGCCATAAATGCTGCTGCTCCGGGTCCGACCAGCAAAGGGTGAACTTGCCCCCAAAGCTGATGATACTGTCTGCTTCCATACTCGGCTTCTAGTCTCGAATCGCCGTTTGGCAGGAAACATACGACGACACCATTCGGACTTAAGACGCGTTCTGCAATGCGCCACAACAAATTGGGATCCGTCAAGTGCTCGAGTACGTGGGCGCTAAAAAGGCAGTCGATGGGATCAGAGACAAGGTCGTCCCCAACGATTGAGCATCCCAGTTTGCTGCGGGCAAATTCTGCTCTGCTCTTGCTCACTTCATAAGAGTAAACCTTGAAGCCGGCCTCCTGAAGTTGCCAACTCCCATAACCCCACGAACAACCGAAGTCGAGAATCGTGCTACCGGGCTCAACGCCGATGGCATGTAATACAGAGATGTACGTTTGGTAGTCCTTCGCCGTATTCTTGAAACGGGAAACCAGCATCTCCTTCAATTGTTCGTCCGAAGGAAGATCGGTCGTAAAGCCCTGCTCGTATTCCCCTTGATAAAAGCGTCGTGATCTGGTATCCGTATCCCTCGGAAAACGGAACCGCAATCCACAACTTTGACACTCCAGTAAGGCTGTTACCAGAAATTTTCGCCGAACGGTGCCAACTTTAAGACTAGTACAACTAGGACAGGAACGGACGCTCTTCTGCCCCTGGATAAGAGCCCAAAGAAAATAGCGGAATTTGCGGGACCGATTCATCTGTGTAGATTCTGAATGTCAATTTGCATACGACAATCGTAATAGCCTTTCATAAGAAAGCGGATTACAGAAAACCTGCTGTCGCTTCTGTGACGGCGCGACGGTAGCGTTCCCAAGTGCACAACTCCGCCTGTTGGCGCGCTGCTCGGCTCATCGCGGGTAGACGGTTTCGATTCTGGTCGAACCACCGCAAAGCGTCCACCAGAGTGTCCAGATTCCCGACCGGAAACACTCGTCCGGAAGCCTCTGTCAGCACATCCGCGCCACCAGTGGCTGCTGAGGCGAGTGCGGGTAGTCCACATGCCATGGCTTCCAGCAGCACGAGCGCAAATCCTTCAAAGAAGGAGGGAAACACGAACGCGTCGGCGCGACGATAATGATCGCGCAGTGCGCCTGAAGAACAGGCCGGTACATAATCGACTCCGCTCGGCAAAGAATGCCTTTTGCTCTCGCTTAAGCGCCAGGACCCTACGAGCAGTAGCTCCGCAGACCGCAGCGCGGCCTTCTCCCACGCCTGCAGCAAGCTCGGAATGCCTTTGCGTAACGAGATCTGCCCGGCATAAATGAAGCGCAACACCTCTGATCGTTCAGTAGACGCGTCTGGCCTCCAAAATTCAAGGTCGACGCCGTAACGCGCCAAGGCAAGGGCTTTGTTCGGATGGAACGCTCGAACCGTATCCGCAACAAAACTACTTGGCACCAACACCAGATCTGCGAGTTCCATTTCGTCCTGTTTTTGCTGGGGGCGCACGTAGCGGCTCGACGGCAGTCCACCAGCGGGCAGCCAGTCGACAAACCTTTGCGCGAGCTCCTCCTGCGTGTGCTCCCAGGCGGGATAGTAGCCGATTGGCATGTCATAGATGCATGCTTTCCCCAAACGCTTGGCTTCTTGAAATTGCCAGAGCGAACAATCTTCGTAGGAGTGCACTGCACGCACACTGATACGTCGGCATTCTGTGCGCATTGTGCTCATGAGCCAGTCGTTGGCTTCGTAAGAGAGCGCTTCGTCACCTCGCCCGAACCCGCGTTTCATCAGGCGGCGCATCTCCCCCAGCCGGCCCTGAATCTTGGGTGCGTTAGCAAGTGCGGGAAAGTGCCTACGCCTGAACCGTTGCGCCATCGGGCGCAGAGGGGCAACATGGTCAAGGAGTTGCAGCGTCACCCAAGATGGCATCCAGGGCACACAAAAGGCCTCCAACCGGTGGGCCTCAAAGTGTGCGAGTGCGGCATGGTGCGAATTCGGGTTGCCGCTCGGATGGCCGAATAGAATGGTCATGAGACCACCGATGGTGACATGTAATTTGAAGTGCAGAACGTGTTCGGCCACCTCAAAGGCACGCCTCGAATATGTCCACGTGACGGCGTGCCATGGCCGGCGCTAAGAACGGCGTTATACCGATGCGGCGGTCGAAAATCTGCCGCGTGACTACTTCGCGCACGAAAGTCTCCAGTTCACTCGTTGCCTCCTCTAGAGGCATGTCATCGTTTTGACCTATCCAAAGAGCATGCCCTAGCTTCGAGATGCTCTGAAACAGAGAGAAGGCGGGACCTTCGCGATGTAGTGTGGCAAGCAGGGGCCTGCCCGAAAGTGCATAGCTGAAAAGCTTTGATGGCATGTACCCAGCGTCCTCAACACCGAAAATAAGCGCCCCATCGCTCTGGAGCAGCAGTTCAAGAGAACGCCGGTAAGACAATCGGCCCGGTTCTTCCCATACCAAATCGCCGATGCCCCATTTTGCAGCAATATCCGCTAGGCCCCGCGCTTCACCAGGCTGCCATCCTAGCGTCGTACCGAACAGTTCTACGCGAATTTCTTCGCATAGCCTGCCGGATCGCATTCGCAACCGCGATAGCGCTCGGCTGAACAGTGTAAACGATCTCGCCATTACAGGCCCGCCAACACCGACATACACAATACGGTACGGCGGGCCGTCTCTCTTAGAGTAGGGCGCCAAGCCACCAGCTGCTTCACTAAGATCCTGCGGCAGAGCCGAAAACGGGATCGCTTCACAACATCCCGGGCGGAGCCATCCTGGCTGTTTTGCTTCGTAACGCTGGCGAAGAGTATCGATGTAATTTGGGGAAACAGCAATTAATCCCTGTGCCGCTTTAGCGACGTGAGCTTCCACATGCTTGGCCAACGCGCTGCTGGCGAGGTGTTTGAAACGGGGCTGCGCCCAAACTGGGTACCGCGTACCCTCTTTATACAGAGGATCGTGAAGATCCAAAACGTATGGCACTCCGAACTGTCGCTGCCAGATGCGCCCAAGCAGAAACAACGGGAATTGAGCAGTCGAGATATAGATCAGATCGAAATGCTTCTGCCCCAGCAAACGCTTGCCCGCCGACCACAGCGGGAATAGGGCGCGCCAACCGATGTTTCCGATTCCTGCAATTCTAAACATGCCCGGCCACATTTCCGGCACGCAATGTACCTGAGAACGAGGCGAGAAAAATGCGGCGCTGTCCTCGTCAACGCATGTTGCCAGTTGATATTCGGTAGACGGGCTTAGGACTTCCACCTCCCAACCCAGTTCGGGCAACTCCCAAGCCAATTGGCGCACCCTCTGCATGTCAGCGATCATTGTGGGAGCATACGAGCTGGTTACGATCAAGACCCGACGCATCAAGGGCCCCCTGCGCGCTTGACGGCTCTGACGTACAGGCTAAACGGTGTACGCGGATTCAACGTGGCGAGCCACACGGCTGGTAGCGCCAACGGCAGGAGGGGTAGGGCGGCCCAATCGCCAACCCGATTGCGGATCATGCGAAGCATCTGGTCGGCTCGATAGACCGCCCGCGTTCCGATTCCCACCACAGACTCAATATGAAATCCAACAGGCTCTAGCAACTTTCGGTAATCCTCTTCCGTATATCCAGCTCGCACATGGCCGCCCGATTCTTGCGTGTCCAACACCTCAGCCTGATGCCGCGGGTGCAGTCGATGGGGGCAACAGAGATGCAAAGCGCCACCGGGGCGCAAGATGCGATAAAACTCGGTTATCACATCCCGGTCGCGAGCCAAGTGTTCCAAGACTTCGAAGCAAATAATTTCATCGAATGTCCGAGTCTCATGGGCCAGTGCATAAAGATTGCAATGTTCGAAGCGCAGGCGTGATGACTCCGCCCGCCTGTGCGAGATCAAGAAGTCTCTCGCTTTCTCCAATTGTTCGCGCTCGCAGTTCATTGCCACAACACGCGCACCGGTTTGATAGGCCAGCCAGGAGAAATACCCGTTACCGCTGCCAGCATCTAGAACGTCACGGGGTCCAGTCCCCCAGAAACGGCACAGCGAGGCGCGATTACGCGTGTGTAAGTCGAGACCGGGATAAATAAGATCCCGGATTCGATGCCGAATAGAGGTGACAAGCATGTCGATCAAGCCAAAAAGGGAGGCAGACTCATCAGACTGGGGCGGCCCAGATATCGGCAGACCGCGGCCATGAAGTACCGTCGATGGCGCGAGCCCAGTTCCGCCCAATTGCGAACAATCGGTAGCGACGTACCCGGAAAAATTCACTAATGAGATCCGGCATCCCACCACCCCGAGACGCACTTTCGGAATTGTATTCGAATATGACATGCGGTCGAAACTTGTCAATGGTCTCTTCTCCGCCCCGAAGAACACGCCATTCAAACCCCTCAACGTCGATCTTGATAAGATCTACACGATTAACTCTCGCAGCGGCAATAAGCGTGTCTAGCCGACGAGATTCCACCCGGATGGTTCCACCGGGCTCTCCTGTACCCATCTTGACGACGTGACCATTTCCCGAGGTCGGGTCATCCGCTGCCGGAGCACAGAAGTCCATAGTCCCATCCTCGTCCGCCGCGGCAAATGGCATGACCTCAACATGCTTGAAACGGTTGAGAAAAAGATGATCATGCAACCGTTGCCTCAAGAAGGGATTTGCCTCGATCGCGAACACGTGACCGTTTGCGCCGACGAGGGAGGCCATGAGCAGCGTATGCCAACCAACGTTCGCACCAATATCGACCGCAACCCCTCCCGGCACCAATACCGTCCGGAATATCCTTCTGACCTCGGGCTCGTAGGTGCCAAAAAAAAAGATATTCCAGTCAACCTGCACCCAAGGCCGCGCGACAAAAACAAGTCCGTCCCGCACAAGACACGATTCTGGAAGATCGCTGCACTTTTCCGGCGAGGCAAAGCATCGCACAATACGTTCAAAACCCCTTGGTTTACCGAGGTGATTGCCCAACCATCCGAGAAGTTCGACCGAACTTGACATTTCTTCTGCCCCTACAGATGAAACGAACCCAAAGCGCGTTGGATGGACTCCAGCAATTTCCCCGCCTGACACTCCCAGCAGAATGTTCTCTCGGCGGATGCGAGAGCGGCATTCTTGGCCAGCCTCAGGACATTGGCTGATCCGAGCACCTCGTCCAGGAGCGATGCCAACGCCGAAGCGTCGCCCGATGGATACAGAAATACGCCGCCCGTTGCTTGCTCAGCTACTTCCCGCTGACCGGCAGTATCACTGGCTACAACGGAAAGGCCAGCGAGCAGGTAGTACAGAATCTTATTTGTAACCGTCAGATCGCGGCTGCGAATAGAAGGAGTCTCGCCGGCAAAGCCGATGTCGTGCTCGGCGATTCGGGACAAGAGTTCCGTGTTCGAAACCGGTTGGTGGACCACAATCCGCCCGCGCCATGCCTCTGGCATGCGGCTCGCGAGCCAGTTGTCGAATCCGCTGACCGGCTTCCCTCTTAGATGGACCTCGGCTTCATGCTTGAGCAGAGGTAGGGCCGCGACAAGATCTTCTAATCCCCGATCGCGGCCTAATGTCTGAGAAAACCAATGGATCGACGGGAGCCTGAGGTTCCGTCGATCCTTCACGAGGCCATCCATGTACTTTCGATCAGACCACGGAAATGCATTGTAGATCACGGTCGGCTGCCGACATCCGAATTCGCTCGCCAGAGCTTCACTCATGGCGAGCGAAGGACAGGCCGAGTGGCCGCCTGACGTAAGCAGCTTGCGCTCCAGCTCACGCAGCAGTCGCACGGGGCGATTTTTCCGTGCATCCCGCGGCAAATCTTCCGAAAACCAATCCTCCAGATCTATGCCGACGAGCGACCCGTCATTCAATCGGTCCTCGGCGACCGCCATAGCCGCTTCGGAGTGCGCGATATAGAGGTCTGCCGCGCCACGGGATGCGGCGCTGAGACCAGTATAGGTATATCCCAGCTGGCTACGGCTTTCGAGTCGCGCAAGCCGGTGCGCAACTGTTCCCACCTTCATGCTGGCGCGCAACCTGAACCTGCGAAACCTATTCTGAGTACCGTCGATTACCGGCCTGAAGTCGAAAGGCAACGATCTCAGTAGTTCAATGTCGCGCGCTTTGAGACCTTCGTCAAACCAGCCCCCATGGACCGTGACACTGTATCCCGCATTGGCCAAAGTAGTCGCTTCTTTGATGACTCGGGGATTGTTGCACAGGTGATTCCCGGTCAGGATGACGATATTAGCGTCCATCTTCGGGGCAGGAGGTGCTCATCGGGCTCAAGCGGTCTTGCGCAGCCATAAGGATTTTGCGATACCTGCGTCCTTGTAAAAGTAATCGGCAAAGTTCGGCAAAGTTCTTTGTAGGAAGTAGCCCGGCCACAATACCTCGAATTGATCCGAACCCTGCAGCATAGCCTGCACGAGATACTGTTCCGTCCAGTTGATATTTAGTGTGTTCGCAACGATCCATTCCCGAGGATACTCGAAAGGCAAGAATATGTCGTGGACGTGAATCACAACGCCCCGCCTCAGTTTCGGCACCACATTCAGGAACAAGTGAACAACGTCATTTCCCGGACGAACCTCGTGGCTTGAATCGATAAAAAGGATGTCGCTGGCTTCTAGCGCGTCTTCTAAATGGGGAGAGGCCACGTTTTCCAGCCTGCAGCGAATAACTTGATCGGCTGCTGACTCTACCTCGCGGCGCGGAGAAGGATCAATGGATACCAACTGTGTGTCCAGCTTTCCGTCCGTAATCGCTTGGCGGAAAAGGTGAGTACTATTTCCAGACCCGACCTCGACAATACGCTTGGAACGCAGGAGACGAATAAGAGCGTAAGCAACTTCAGCGTCCGGCGAAGTGAAGTAATCGTTTGAAAACGAAAATTTGCCGTCTTCTTTGGCTTTGGCAAATCGGTTCGTGCTTTCTCGATACTCTTCGAGCGCCTTAAGCAGAGGCCTCGGATCGCAACCGGCGATTTGCGGTAGAACGGGCACGACCGGGTTGCGGAAATGCCCTACGTGATCTAAAGCGAGCAGGCGGTCAATTTCGGCGCGTTCGGCGGTTCGAGTCTCAATCCGCACGTTCGCTAACGCCAGCCAATTATTTATCCAATTCTTGACTCTAGAGGTAACGGCCATTCTTAGTTATTGCGCCACACAACTGGTGGGTGCTCGTGGTTGCATCCGCTTTCGCAGGCCCGAAAGAGGCCTTTCCACGATTGCATATGATATCGCGGCACAAAAGAACGTAGCGACCACATTGACCGGAAATGTTTGCAATAGAGTCGTACCATTCGGATTCAGAAACAACTGTTGCCACAAATATGTTGAATAGCTAATTCGACCGATTGAAACCAAAGCGCGGTTATTAAGAAAGCGTCCGCCGATCGTTTGGGGGAATTCTGCGTAGCGCGCAATGCAATAACATATGCACACATTAAGAGTCGTCTCAATGAAGAGGAGGTGCATCCTTGGATGTTTCCGCTGATCGATGAGCGGAATCCCAAGTATGATGAGACCCCCCGCGCGCGCCGAAAGAGCCGTCCAGAATGGCTTTTGGCGACGCAACCACGGCATGATTCCGGCCAGTACACAGCCGCAGGCAATGGAGTCAGACAAAACTCCCAAGAAACGAATTCCAAGGTCGTGGTCCACTTTGTACAGGGCCAACGCTGCCAGAGGGGAACCGACTGCCACGACTGCCGCAAGAGACAGGGCGCGACCCTTGCCTGCGAACTTTAGTGCGGCAGGCCACGCAAAATAGAATTGCTCCTCCGCCGAAAGGGACCAGAGATGACCTGTCACCCAGGTCCCAATTCCAGCAGGAGTGAAGTTCATCACATAAGCAACTGCGAAGAACAGATTGTATTTGGGCAATTGAAGCATGCCCGACCAGACGCCAACCGTCAGCACGAGCAGAAAGAGATAGAAAGGAGGGAAGATACGAATTGTTCGTCGCGCGTAAAACAGCTTTAGAGAGATTGTTCCCGTCCTCTGCTCCTCGCCCAGAAGCAGAGTTGTAATGAGGTAACCGGAAATAACGAAGAAAATCTGGACTCCCAATGCCGCATGGTCAGTCGCGAAGGAAGGGATCCACGAAGGGAAATCTCTCGTTCCCCTCGCGTGACCGAGTATGACGAGAAGTATCGAGACTCCACGCAGCCCATCCAGAGATGGGATATTCATAACACTCTTAGAAGCAGGTGCTTCATTCATTCAACATGATTGAAAGGTCATTCGAAAAACGAGAGAAACCGCGCGGCGCATCCCTTCAGCGTCAGGTTCTCCATAACAAAGTCTCTGGGACTATACGCCGACGCATCTTTTTTCTCGACAAACACGGAGAGCTTCTGTTCCAGCTCCTCAGGCCCGCCAAACCTTTCGCCGCATCTTTCATCAAAGTAGGGTACGCTGGTCGCAGCGATGTGCGGCTGTCCCCATACAAACCGATTGGGATCAAGGCACTGTCCCTGATCCCATGCGAGTACAGGTACGCCGCACGACAGGCATTCCTGATAGGCGAGCCCCTGACTTTCATGCTCGCACAGGAAGATCATCCCCTTGCTTCGCCACAGTAGATCACGATACTCACGCTCGGTATAGCTTCCATAGATTACGCTGCTCACCCGCAAATTCATTCGTCGTTCGAAATCGTTGATCACAGCCAAAAGCGGAGGTTTTACTACCGCGCGATTCCACATCACTTTGTCGTATACGAGAAGGTCGATGTCCTTGTGATTGTCCTGGCTGGGCGCCCATACGTCGGTGTCGATGCCCACCGGCCAGATCCCACACCGATCACCGAAATACGGCCGGTAAACATCGTTGGCCCACGCCGAGTGCTGCAAATAACGCTTTACTGGATAGTCCTCACACAACGTCGGCCACTCGCTCGGATGGGTCATCAGGCCAATTCCCGCTACGATTGGGTTCGGCCTTTGGTAGCCCGTGAGCGAATAACGGCCGCGACCGAGAACTCCCACACGATCCTCCGCCTTCAGTTCCTTGAAGGGAAGATTGACGTGATACTCGATACCCAGCTGATCCAACCCTAGGCGGAGATTGTGGAATACCTTATCTACCCCACCCATCCTTGGCTTGCCCCGGATCACCCTCCGAACCAGAGGCCGGACCCAGCGGTCCCCCCATATCCAGCGATCCCCCTCTGGCGGCTGCCGATAGTAGAGGCAGATTCTACTCATGGACAACGTTTGCGAAACGATGGGTTTCTGACGGCGAGTAGCGGTCTCGCCATTGGAGGGCAGGTCTCTCGATGAAGTGGTACGAGAGCCAAGCACAGAGCAGGGCCGCGGGTAGCCACAACCAGCCCAAACGGAAGTCTCTTGCCCAAGGCAGGTGCCAAAGATACAGCGAATAGCTCAACCGACCGAGGCTTACCACAGGCATAGCATTTAGCCAGACCGGCGGTCTCGCGATGACGGCTAGCATCGCAATTGCAATGGAGGCGTTAAGCAGCGGAATACCTACGAGGGACGAAAACGTAGGATGCCGTGAGTAGTGATTCGCGGCTGGGAGTAATAATAACGGCACCACAAGCAGGCCGGATAATGGAATGGAGGACGGACAGAGCCGCAGGATCACCTTTTCAATCGGCTCCCGATAAATCGAAGCGAGACACCCGATCGCGAGGGAATCAGCTACGGTATCGAACCTGTATTCGCCATAGGCTATGGTTCGGGTAATAAGAGCGATCAAGATAAGGACAGCTGGGAAGATTCCGGCTTTGCGCAATCCGCAAAGCAAAAGCCCGACCGGCCATAACAGGTAGAACTGCTCCTCCACAGACAGCGACCATGTGTGGTGCAGCGGCCATCCCCACACAGGAATGTAGTCTGACAGATACGCGGCGCACGAAAAAATCCGGGACGGATTGTCATCGCCAATGTGAACGACCCCGATTACATATCCTGCACCGATTACAATGAGGAATGCATACATCGCAGGAAAAATCCTCAGCGTCCTGCGCCAATAGAAAGTGCGAAGAGAAAGTGTGCCCGTTTGGCGAAGTTCTTTCAACAGCAGCGAAGTGATGAGAAAACCTGAGAGAACGAAGAATACCTTCACACCCGTGTAGGCCAAAACAGCTATATAGGTCGCCGGCCTCGGAGGAATCCACGCGGCTCCGCGCTGGACAGCGTGAGCCGCAATCACCAAAGTGATGGCGACTGCGCGAAGCCCGTCGAGGCTAGGTAAACGGTGCGCCACTGGGTAACTGTAATCGCGAAGCAAAGCGATTCGGTCATTGTAATCCACTCTGCTGACGCATGAGATAATCAGTCCCCTCCATGCCCAAAGAAATGACCCCTTTACCGATACGAATCTTGCGCAGAATACTCCGGCCAGTCTCCAAGACACTGTCGCGACTTGGGTTTCTCTGGCTTCGCGAACATCGCGAGTATCTTTCGCGCCAATGGCTGTTCGACACGGTAGCTGGATTCGTAGACGACTGCCACGTCAGTGGCGAATATCTTGAATTCGGCTGTAGTAGTGGCTCCTCTCTAATCGATATGTTTAAGTCGATTAAACGTTATCCACGCCTGGAAAATATGCGCTCCTTTATCTTCGATTCCTTTGAGGGGCTACCAAGACCCGTCGGAATAGATGCGGACGAATCTCAACGGTATGAGACCGGCGAATATGCTTGCGATCTCGAACAGTTCAAACGCAACGTTGAGCGTGGTGGCGTTGATCTTCGGAAGGTCCACTGCATCGCAGGGTGGTACGAAAAAACGCTGACCCCTGCACTTAAACAGGAACTGAGCATTCAAAAAGCATCGATCATCCTAATCGATTGCGACTTGTATGAGTCAACTGTCCCGGTGCTTAATTTCATCACTGACTACGTCCAAACCGGTATGGTTCTGATCTTCGACGACTGGTATTCGTATAAGGGAAGACTGGATCGCGGAGAAGCAAAGGCTTTCGCCGAATGGCTGAAGGAGAATCCGCGCATCAAAGCCAATGAATATCACAAGTGTGGGCGCACAATGATGTCCTTCATCCTGCAAGTCGACTAATAACGAGGCCGATTAGACGCTCCGACCTAACTTTGTGCGTCGATAAGGCTTCCACTCGCCGATGAGTTCGCACCCCGCATAAATAATACGTCGGTTTGCTTCACAGGCTTCCCGGTTGGCGTATTGATTCCGAAGGCCTCTATGAATAATCCAAACCGGGCCAAATGGGCGACGAGGTCATGAAAAAAACATTGTCCCTCGTAATATTCGATGAAGCTGACTTCGGTGATAACGGCCTTCGCTGATGTCAGACAATCTGGCGCACCCAGTAACGCTTCGAGTTCGAAGCCCTGTATGTCGAGCTTAATCAAGTCGGGCCAGGGAATCTGCTTCTCTCGAAGATAATCATCCAGCCGAAACACCTGCAACGGAAACTGTTGCGCCTCACGCACGCCGAGCTGCAACCGACTGGCATCATTGGGCCGCAGCAGGCTCGAAGCATCGGAGAGATTCGCAACATGAAAAGTCTCCGTGGCATTGTCCCTTCCGACGGCAATGGGGTGCAAAGTTACATGCTCGCTTCCCTCGAAGTTCTGCAGAAACTGAACTTGGTGCTTGGCCAGAGGTTCGAAAGCCTCAATCCGAGCAGTAGGAATAAGAGTCTTCGCCATAAGACTCCACGTTCCGATATTGGCGCCAATATCATAAATTACCTTGATTCCTGCTCGGCTCGCGAGTTCCACTAGTTCCAACGTGTCGATATGCCCAAGAGCGAGCCCTTCGGCCCGCGTGCCTTTTAGTATGGCTAGCCTTTTTCGTTTTACGGATTCGATGGCCAGTCGCTCGCAAAGCAATCTGGGGTTGTACAGCAGTTCTAATCTCATAAGCGGCTCAGAGCCCAAAATACGCACCGATACGCGCAATGCTTCGCGCGACGCTGAGGTCGGAGAGAGCCCGGCGCTGCGCTTCCATCCGCATGATGCTGCGGCGCGACGGATTCCGGCGCAGCTGGTCGAGCTTGCTGGTTAGCTCCTCGGCAGTTCGATAGGTCTCGATTTCTTTGCCCACTTCGTACATATGCTCCAGACCCTCGGTCCATTCAGTCAGATAGCAGGCTCCCAACATTGGAGCCTCAATGTCACGTAAGCGGGAATACACCAACGGCCGATGTAGTGATCGATTGACGCTCGGCACCCGGTTCACTCCAAGAGTGACAATCGCCTCCCGGCTAACGCGAAAATATTCCGCTTCTGAAAGAGGGAGGCCAATTCTTAACTCCTCGATCATCGGCGGGCGCAGAGGTCGCATGAGGGACTCAACCTTAGTCAGCAGGCCACCAGGTCCTCGCCTCTTTACCAGGTCAATCTGATTTCTTATCAACGTGGCCGCGGTACGAACCTTCTTTGACTGCGCAGAAGTATCCGCCAGCCATCCATTCCCTCTTATCACAAAATCTGCACCACCCCGCAATGCTTGACCCAGCAGATTCCGGCGCAAAACGTCCGGGGAACCGATAAACGTCGCTGGCTCAGTTTCCAGGGCCGATGCACTTCTCAGTTCAGCGGAAACCCAGCATGGCATCGGAGCATGCACGTGGGGAAGACGCGCCGCTCGATACATCGGTAGGGCTTCGAACTCCGGTACCCAGTGCAACGCAAAGGGTGAGTACTCTGGCGGTGGCTTTAGAAACTCGCGCACGTTGTCGCAAAAGAAATTTACGCACGGAATTCCCATCCTCTGCAATTCCACGATTGCGGACTCTTCTACCTGCTCAGGATAGAAATAACCAACAAACAGATGAATTGGCCCCTGTGCAATCTCTTGGCGTACAAAGCTTTCTACTGTCTCCCACGTCCGCGTCCGCCATGCATCCAACCCACTGCCCGGCGGATAGGTCATTCCTTCCGCCCAGTCAATGTTTGCCACCTCGACGACCTCGTGACCCGCTTCAACGAGGCCCGCGACGAAGTAGTTGCGCCAATGGCTGTAAGCAGGCAATGGCTGCTTCTTGAGACTCTGTAGGCAACTAAGAAGTATGCGCATCACCATTAATGATGCAACGAAGCCGACTGTTCGACGCGAACTGCGTTCGGACGCCTCAATAGCCAGATTCCTGGCAGTTGCTCGGGCGGAAGAAAACCAAAAGGCTCGGTCAACAAGCGCAGATCATTCGAGGTGAAACCGTCATGACACTCAATACATATCGAGTCAACCAAATCGAGCCATTTTGCATTTTCGGAGAGGAGAATTCTCTCATGACCTTCAATGTCGATTTTAAGCAAATCGATCCGATCCCATTTGAGCACATCAAGAAGGCTCGGAACCGAAACTGCCGGAACCTCCATGTACTGCTTCCCGAAAGGCTCGCCCGGTTCAGCCACTCGATGCCCGTAATCCTTTCGAGCAATTTCCATCATTAAACGGCCATCCGTAGAATTAACGGCTCCAGAGAATATTGTCGCTTTTACCGCGTTCAGTTGGAGGTTTTCGCGCAGCATGCTTAGATTTCCAGGCATTGGTTCAACGCAGGCCAACTCGGCATTTGGAAAGCACCGATGGAAATAGATCGTCGTCAGGCCTATATTCGCACCCAAATCGAGAATAGTCGTTGGCGCACTGGAGAACAAAAAGTGATAGTAGTGATGCTCGAACACCTCTCCATGAACAAAAGCGTCCGCACCTTTGTTGGCTCTCAAACGAAGACGCAATTCCCCGATCGGATCAGGGTAATGAAATCCAATCAACCATTCAGGTTGCCGCACAAATTCCGGTAGCCGATCCGAGTACACGAACAGAAGCCGAGAAAAAAACGAGCAGCCCGTTGCGATAACGGCACGAGCTCGCGATATTACGCTTTAACCAAAATATATCCACGCTAATTCAAAGAAATCGATTCAGAGCCGCTGCTCAGGTTCGTTATGGGTTAACTAAAGCTGGGCTGCGTTCGACGATCTTCGAGAACGACCCGCGGTCAACAATTCGTCCACTGCGCATGAGATAAACGATGTCGCAATTCTCTACCGTAGTTAGCCGGTGGGCAATAACGATCACCGTTTTGGATACGCCAAGACCCAAGATCGAATCAACGATTTGCCGTTCCGTCTCGTTATCGAGAGCAGAGGTAGCTTCGTCAAGAATCAAGAGCTCAGGTTCATGATAAAGAGCTCGCGCAATGCCAATTCTCTGGCGCTCGCCGCCCGAGAGACGTATACCACGATCGCCAACTATCGTTTCCATGCCGTCGCGCTGTGTGTGGATCACCGCATCCAGGCCGGCAAGATGGATGGCGCGCTCTACGGCTCCGATATGAATTTCATTATCGGGAATCCCAAACGCCACGTTGCGCACAATCGTATCATCACGCAGGTATATGCTTTGGGGGATGTAGCCAATCTGCCTCCGCCACGCGCCAAGATTCTCCCGGATATCGTGATTGTCCACGGCGATTCTGCCATCAAAATCCGGGAAAAGTCCAAGGATCAAATCCACTAGCGTAGTTTTCCCAGAACCGGACTGCCCAATCAGCCCGACGGTCTGTCCTTTCTGAATGGTCAGATCGATGTCGGCCAAAGTAAAATGCGGGTTCGTGGGATAAACGAAAGACTTGATGGAAACGGCGAGCGACTCTCGAAGACGCAGGCTCGAAGGAAGAGATGAAGTTTTCGCCACATTGGCGTCCGCTTCGTCCGCTGCATCAGACAATGCAGCAGCGATAACATCCAGCGATGGACGATAAAAGCTTATCGCGTTCCATGCCTGCAATATGCGTGTAGCACTCGGCACGATGCGAACAGTGGCGATTGAAAACACCGCAAGAACTGCAAATAGATTTGGCCCGAATGTCCCGCCCAACATGGCAAACAATGCGAAAATCACTAATCCCGCGACGGCTCCCGTTTCCAACGCGACGCGTGGAAATTGAGCGAGAACGTTGTAATGTTGCTGCGCCCGGCTATACTGCTCCACTTCCCTAGAGTACGTGTCGACGAAGTAGTCCTGGCATCCGAGAACGTTCACCTCTTTTGCAGAGCTCAATGATTCGTTCACCGTGCGAATCATTGCCTTCCAGTGCAGCTCATTGGCATTGGCGTAGTGAGTGATCCGCTTCCTTATTACTCGCTTAAGCAGGAACGAAAGCCCGCCTATGAACAGCAGGGCGGACAGGGAAAATACAGGATTCAGAAAAATGAGGAATCCCACGAGGCCAACCGCCACAATCACTTCGGAAGCCAGGGACAACGCCGATTGGATAACCGCACAAAGCTGCGAAAGCGAAGTGGTGAGATTGCCGATGAGTACCGACGTATTCGCCGAAAGGAAGAACACATACGATCGATGCAGGTACCGGGAGAGCAGTGCGCGTCCCAAATCCGCGAATTTCAATCGAGCGAACCGCAATTGAGAATTCGTGACCCAAAGAGCGAGAAAGCCCTTTACACAAAACATTACGAGGAGGAACACACTCATGGCGACCAAAAAACTGCGGTGGTACTCGAAACCCAATCCTCGATAGACTGCGCTGACATAGCGCATATTCGAAATCGAAGAGGGATCCTGCAGAATCGCGACATACGGGAACAGCATTCCGATGCCAAAAACTTCAAGCGAACCGCTGAACACCATGAGGAACGTAAGCAGAGCTAACGTCGCAAGATCCCTGCGTGTGAACAGGTGACGCAACGCCACTCCTAAGCGCATGGGACGACTCCACGAATCATGATTTCAATCGGGCTAGGCCTCATTCAGTCTCCCAGACGGATATCTCAAAGGCCTCAGGAAGGCCTCAGGAGAATTGAGCTCGACCGTTGCAGCTAAAATGTCCCAGCTTGAGGCGCAGGACCCTCGCCCAAAGACGGTCGCTATATGGCAAGCTCCCGCCTTCTCGCTCCCAGTGCCCGACTTCGGACATCGCGTGAACCACCCCGACTGCAAGACAAAGCCTAGGCCCGTCCCCTGAAAGCAACGGTTTGCACGGTTGGGAGATCAGAACTTGTTAGGAAAATATAATAGGTATATCTCCATGCGTCAAAATTCCGGAAGAATTCTCGATGCGATGAGCACGATTCCACGCGTTGTGAATTGGGCACTATTCGACTGCTCTCGGGATGTGCATCTGGTCATGGCAATCGACGCACAGTGTGATCAGGTTTTCTTCCGAATCGTCGCCGGAATGACTGCGAAACTGTTTGTGATGGACTTCCAAGTTTGACATCTTGCCGCAAAATTGACACCGCCAGCTGTCGCGACGCAGAATCTGCTGCCGCAGAGCTTCGTACGACTCGGGATCGAGCCGCGATGGCGAAACTCTTTGGCCAATCGAACTCATGAAACGTCCGAAGTGAGGCCTTCGAGGAATGTCTGCTTGTGCTTCTCGGGAAGAATTTTGAAGAGTCGCGTCATCGCACACAGCAGCATTTCCGGATCTCCGTTGTCCAGATTTGCCCCCGCAAGGAAATCGGCGCAAATCATTTCCAGGCAATAGCCGCGAGATCGGCCGCTTCCCAGCATCAGAGCTGCCGTTTCGACCGCGCGGTCAATGACCGTAATCTGGCTTTTGTAAAGCTTGAAATAGACAATCTCCCAAGGTTCGGTTTCCCGCCCGGTCAGTTCCTTCTCCACCTCCTGCTTGAACTGGTCCTTGGGCAGCTCGCGGGCTTTGTGCAACCAGGTTGCACAATCGAAGTGCTGCCCATCTCTCCGCGCCACTTTCGCCAACTCCAAACCCTTCGTCCAGCCCACTTCCTTCAATTCTTTCCTCGCTTGTGGTGGCAGATGCTCATGGATGGACATCAAGTAGTAGGCCTTCCGCCTCGACTCCGGAAACCGTCGTTCCAGGAACTCGTCAAAGGATTTCAGGTCCTCCAGCCTCCAGTACTGTCCCGCCCGTACTTCGCATAGATAGCGCCCGAGTTCTACGAACTTGGTGTCCCGCTCGGTCTCTTTCCGCTGCTCCCAATCCAGAATCTCGTCAATTTTGCCCAGCACGAAGAGGGCCCGGCGGCGATTGAACTTCGGTGGCATAGGCGGATTCTTAGTAATTAAGCTCGTCAAGCCAATCAAGATTCTCTGCTCCTGGACGCCGTACCAGACTGGCGTCGGCCAACTCTTGCTTACCCAGGCAAAGTCCAACGTACGGGCAGCTGCTGCAGGGATTCTGCGGAAAGCGGATGCCACTGTGCGGCAGGAAGTCTGCCGACTCGATTCTCCGGACCGTGTTCTCGACCAGATAGCCGAATTCCTCGCGTTGTGCGTTGGTGATGGTGGTTCGCAGATACTGAATCTCAATCAGGCGTTTGCGAACGAAAACAATCTGAGCCACTTCGGCAATGCCCGTTATCCACGAATAGCAAACCACTTGTGGATCCAAGGACAATAGACCTGCAGGTTCCTCTGGGTAACGGCTGGCGGAGGTTTTCCACTCCAGCAAACATCGAGTCCCGTCGAGCTTGCCGATGGCATCGATGTAGGCCACGAAGTCATTTCGCTGACCGATCTCGCGCGTGAACTTGATCTGCAGATTCCGTCGTGGCTGGAGGATCCGAATCCGATCATCCTGGCAGAATCGGGTCAACAGCATGATTCCCTGCTGCAGCATCCGATCCCAGGAGTCACGGTCGGAATAGCGCAAGCCCTGATTTTGAACCGCGGACCACTCAGAAAACAGAACGGCTCCCGGATCCTCGCGGCGAAAAAGAGCGCCGAGAGCCTTTTCGAAAGCTCGTCCGAAGAGCATTGCCGCTCGGCTGTCTCTCTCTTTCCAGCCGTCAAGATATCGATGCTGATAACGGCGCGGGCAGGTAAGGTATTGGCTGATCTGGGTGTAGCTGTACGTCATTTCAGGCCACCTGCGGGTTGTCCAGATTTGCCGGCGACAGTTCTTCCCAGCGTCCGGCAGGTGCGAAGCCGTCGAATCGGAGCAGAGACGCATGGTCGAAAACGATGTGGCTGATCTTGACCACCCCTGTTAACCCCACAAGCTGGTTCTCGTCGACTTCGTCGCGGCCAAGCAACTCGGAGTCGTACCCGAAGTCGCGCAGGAACCAGTTCAACTTCCATAGGGCTTTCGGAGTGCAGTACAGCCGTCCGGAAAGGATGCTGCCGCAAAATCGTGGTGGTTGAATAACTGACAGAGCCAGCACGCAGTAGGGCTTTGACGGCTGGCGGCGAAATGTGATCCGTTGCACCCGAACCAGAAAAATACCGTCGGGAACCCGGTCGGCGGAACAGCGATCGGCCGCGTGCAAGCCGCTAATCTGGCGTTTCATGCGACACCTTCTTTCTGGCCGGGAAAGCTATTGAGCTGGCAAAGCAAAGCATTGCGGTCCTTCTCGGCCCAGTCGGCCAGATGCGTGACGAAGTTATCGACCTGCTCGCGAGTTGCATCGCGAAGCGCCTTGACGCCGCAGAAGTCGGTTGCATACGCCTTGACCAGGTTGGGATCGAGTTGATGCTGGCGGATGATCTGGCAAAGGCGCTCGCGAACCTTCGGGCCACCGCAGTTCCCGTTGGCCGGTTGTGGCGGGAGCTTCTTCGACTCTCGGGAGGATTGCGGTGGTTCGGCGAAGGACCCGATTTCCTCGACCGAGCAGATGCCGATGCCGTAGGCCTTCCGCAAGGCTCTGTTGACGGCGCGTGTTTCCGCGACGCGCATTTCGGCGCCATGG
This sequence comes from uncultured Acidobacteriaceae bacterium, assembly GCA_963781635.1. Lineage (GTDB taxonomy): Bacteria > Acidobacteriota > Terriglobia > Terriglobales > Acidobacteriaceae > Sulfotelmatobacter. The sequence continues at coordinate 129,789 of CAWAFZ010000002.1, read as the reverse complement.
ATCAAGGGAGACACATTGGAGGGATCGGCATCGCCATATCCGACGAAGCCTCTACATGCCCGCGACTTAAAAACCGCAGCTCTGAATACCCACCGAAAGGTTGTGGGATCGCTTGACTCGAGGACAGGGCGGCAGTGAATGCCGACACAGCGACGTCGCTCGGCAAGCCGAAGCAGCCCGGAATGGGTAACATACCAGCCGCCGTCGAGATACTTAACATCTCCATTTGTGACTGAAACCTGATGCCTTTGAATCAATTCACTGAGGGCACGCAGGACAGATTTGGACAAGTCTCCGTAAAGTAACTTTGCGAACCGCGATTCACGTGCGAAATTGTTTGGAGTAGACTTCATATGCTCCTCGCTGAAGCCGATGCTCGGCAACTCTGGCGTTGCATTCACGACGCGGGGGAATAAAGAAAGCGTCGTATAGTCGGAGTCGATCCGGATTAGTCCGGCCGATTCAATCTATAACGATATTTTATCATTATACGGATACATGCCGTCAAGGGGCAAATACGTGTCGGTCGACTGGGTAGCGGTAGGCCGCCGTATCCGGGAGATGCGCGGCTTTGATATGACGCAGGAGGAGTTCGCCGAACGCATTGGCATCAGCCAGAACTATCTCTCAACCATGGAACGCGGCAAAGTGGAGATTGGGGCGGAGATCCTGCTTCGAATCAGTCAGGAGTTTGCAAAAAGTGTTGAATGGCTGCTGACGGGGGAAGGCTAGACCAGCAATCTTTCCGCTACCCCGTTTACACTCGTAGGGTGATGATATTCTTAGGGCAATTCTCCGGTAAGGGAGTCCATACCACCCTAACCACGCGAACAAAAACATCAAAAACTTAACAAAATTCACGAAAATGTGTTGGTTTTTGAGGTAAACTGACCCTGTGTTTATGTGTGTCCACGCCTGACTACGGTCAGGCGTTTTGCATTTCTATACATTCATGCTTACTCTGACGGGCTCAAGAACGCGCGTTCAGATGTTTTTTCAGGGGGAAGTTGTGCATCCAAAACGCTCCGGTCCAGAAGGCCCAAAATCGAGCGTTCAGATTTTTGGGTTGTGCCTCCCCGAGTTGATGATCGACTCCGTAATCGACCCGGATCACCCGAATCAACTTCGCTTGCATATATGGGATGGCCGCAGGGCCGCGACAATGCCCACCACCAGCTATCGCGGCCGCACATACACGCCTGCGCCCATTGTTGGAGGTCTCGTCAACGCGGTCCGCTTCCCCTCGACGAGCAAATCGTTCGGATCGGGAGCCAAGTTAACTGCTTCGATGCGGGAGTTCTTGTCTCGTTATGTCGGCTTGGCAGCGGAGGCGGCCGATCTCCTGATTGCATTTGCACTGGCCAGCTTTTTCGTTGATTGTCTTCCGGTCGCTCCAGTCTTGTACCTGCTAGGACCGGATAGCGAGTCAAGCTTGGTGCTTCGCCTCTTGGGATGTCTCTGCCGCCGAAGTCTCCTGGTGGGCGATATCGACACGGCAGCTCTTGGCACGTTGCCTAGCCAGCTCGACGCCACTCTACTGATCAATCAGCGCAAACTTCCGCAACGCGTTACGCGAATTCTGCAGGCTTCGAGTAATCGACGTTTCTGCATCGCGCGGGGAAAGGGTCAAATTAACGCGTATGGCGCGAAGGCCTTTGCGACCGATCCCGAATTCGCGGACAGAATCGGAGTGCACGTGAGCCTCTCGCCAGCGCAGGACCCGCTACCGACACTGACGGACGTCGACGAAGAAGACCCTACGAACGATTTTCAGGCGAGGCTTCTCCGGTACCGAATGGTCAATTATCGGCGCGTACGCGATGCACAAATCGAGTTGCGGAATTTCGTTCCCGCGATGCGAGACGAGGTCCGCGCTTGGCTGGCGCCCATTTGCGATTGTCCGGATTTGCAAGAATCCGTCTCCAGCTCTTTATTGCAACAAAGTCAAGAGGCTGAAGGCGCTCGACTTTCCGATAACCGGTGCGTGGTCGCAGAAGCGGCGCTGTTTTTCTGCCATAAGGCGAATACGGAACACTTTTTTGTTGGCGAGCTGGCGGAGAGCGTAAACGCTTTGCTGGAAGGGCGCCATGAAGATCGCGTCCTATCGGACAAGATGGTCGGGTTATTACTGCGTGCGTTGGGAATTCGCGGTCAGCGGGTTGTGAAGGGGTATAAAATTTTGCTTACGGACGGCGTCCGTGAGCAGATCCATCGCATTGCTAGCGCTTATCAGGTTCTTTCAGTGCAAGACGGCATCGCCCGGTGTCCTCAGTGTCCGAGCGCAATGGTCGACCGAAAAAGCGATTAGTATGCACGTATGCATGTATGTACGTTAGATTCATCAAGCTGGAAAACAACGGACCCAAGGAAGATTGCGATGAGTAAAGCCAAAGTCACTAATCATTCTGCATCGCTTCGCGAGATGGCCGCCGTCGGCATCCCTGTCGATCTTTCCGTCGCGGAACTCAAGGTTGAAATCGAGCAGGTCGGCGCGGTACACGACAGCATGGTCTTTGACCTGCCGGACGGACGCGCCGGTTGGATCATTGACCTACTCATCACCAATCAAACATCGAGACCGATTCCGTTTCGCGTTGTCGAGCTGCGACCGCCTTGGCCGAATTCGGATTTTGAATGGCTTTCGGATCCCAAAGGGGTGGGGCGCGATCCATTCAATTATCATTTTCCGGGAAAAGGTGCGCCGGAGCTACCCCGTGACCAGGTCATCAACCATGTTCTGTTGGGCCGCCGGATCTTGAAACCCGGATGCCCGGTGGAAGGCCGGCTCTTAGGGATCGGTAATCCCAAACCGGAAAAGCTGCTGCTCGGCGGATTTCTTGAGGTCACGCTCGTGATAATCGGGCACGATCACGATGAGTATGCGGAAACGATTACACTTTGTGTCGATCCTCTCTGGAAACACCAGCAAAAAGCATCGAGGAAAATCTCTAGGGAGGGGCTTTGCGCGAGCGAGCGAGCACAGAATCTCGGACTCCCGAATCTTGGCAATATCGAACAGAGGCAAATCCCCGACGTACCGGTTGGGCGCCAGACTGCCGAGCCACGATCTCGGCCAAGAGGTTCGTCACCGCGTTGAGCAAGCGCTCATCGAGAAGCAGGTCGCGCGCCTGCACGGGTCTGTCCGCTGTTGCTAAGTGGCACGACTTCGGCGAACATGTTTTCTGGGGCGGCGAAGAAAATTAACGGAGTTTCCCGACGATGCAAGGAAGTTCCCCGACTAAAAGTAGACAGAAGCTGTTAGAATTCGCCTATTCTTGCCGAGATAGAATAGGTTTCAGCAGGGGCGCGACAACGCCGCTGGCGGGATTTCTAAGGATCAATTGATGGAATTGCAGTCCGGACGCAATAACTCAGGCGAGTCGGAAGCACTGGAACCGATCGAACCGCAAGTCTTTCATAGTCGCCGGTCCGTGCATCCCTTTCTTGCTGAAGAAGTAAACCCTCTACTGCACTACTGGCGAATTCTAAAGAAGCGACGATGGGCCGTCGTGGCCACCGTAGCCATTATTTTTGCACTCTCCGTATTTGCGACCCTCAAGACAACCCGGCTGTACCAGGCAACCTCGAAGGTAGCGATCTTTCCAGAAAATCCGAATGTCTTGGGATTCAAGGACGGCGAGAATAGTTCTCCTGACTACGATTACGAAGTGACCCTGGAAACCCAAGCTGCGATTCTTCGCAGCGATGCTTTGGCCATGAAGGTGATTGAAGGCATGCACCTTGACCAAGGCGCGGAGTTTGGGGTTGCAACACACCCGCAAACGGAAGACTCGATTCGCATTTCGGGCATGCAGCCGGATCCGGCCAAAGCAGCAGGCTTGCTAAGCTCCTTTCGCTCAGGGTTGAGCGTTCAAATAATCCCAAGTTCCCGTCTTGTACAAATCAGCTATACGCATCCAGACCCTCGCCTGGCGACCGAAATCGTCAATGCATTGGTAAAAACGTTCATCGAGGAGAACTTCAAAACAAAATACGAGTCTGTCACCCAAACCTCAGAGTGGCTTTCAACGGAACTGGCCGATCTTCAGCTAAAAGTCCAGACGTCCGAAGAGAAACTTGTCCGTTACCAGAAAGAGCGCGGCATGCTCGGGGTCGACGAGAAACAGAACATCGTCACGGCCAAACTGGACGAACTGAACAAGGAGCTAACCGAAGCCCAGACGGATCGTATTGAGAAAGAGTCCAATTACCGGCTCGCTGCGGCTGGGGACCCTGCCGCATTCGCCAACATCAAGACGTCCCGCGAAGGGGCGAGCACCATGCTGGACAAGCTGCGCGAAAAGGAAGGTGACCTCAATATTCAGCACGCTCAGGCTGCGACCCAATTCGGTTCGGCATACCCCAAGGTCGTCGAATTGGACAATCAGCTCAAACAGGTGCGCGCGGAAATCGCAGCCGAAGAAACGAGAATGCAGCATGGGATTCGCGATGAGTATCTGGCCGCACTGCAGCGCGAGAATTTGCTTACGACCGCATTCGAACAGCAGAAGCAACTGGCGAACCAACTCAATGAAGCCGCGATTGAGTACTCAGTGCTAAAGCGCGATGCAGAGACGAACCGACAGCTGTATCAGGATCTTCTGCAACGACTCAAGGAAGCGGGTGTCAGCGCAGGTCTGAGATCGAGCAACATCCGCATCGTGGATGTCGCACGGACTCCGACCAACCCGATCAAACCGAATGTACCCCGAAACTTGGAGCTCGGCCTTCTATTCGGCCTTGCCTGCGGTATTGGACTTGTATTCGTGCTGGAGAGTATGGACACCAGCATCAGGAATACGGAAGAGCTTAGCGCGATTTCGACGCTGCCAGCCCTCGGGATCATACCGCTACAGGTTTCAAGTAACGGCTACTTGCGTAAACGGCTTAAAACCGTGTCGGCCGTGACCGACTCTGAATCGCCTACTTTGGTCACGTATGCTCGTCCGCAGTCAGAAGCGGCAGAGGCATACCGAGCGCTCCGGACATCAATCCTCCTCTCCTCGTTTGGCGCACCGCCGAAAGTGATTCTCGTCACCAGCGCAATGCCGCAAGAAGGAAAGACCACCATCAGCGCAAATTCAGCTCTAGTATTAGCTCAGCGCGGAAGCCGCGTTTTGCTTGTCGATGCGGACCTTCGTCGCCCTAGCATAGGAAAGCTGTTTGGCATGAGGCCTCGCGGGGGCCTTAGCACCCTGATAACTGGATCCGACAAACTCGACGATGTGCTACTCCCTTGCCCCGAAATTCCCAATTTGTGGATTTTGCCAGCCGGCCCCATTCCGCCGCAACCAGCCGAATTGCTGAGCTCGACCGTTATGAAGGATCTCATCCTTAGCTGGCGTGAAGTTTTCGACCACATCGTTATCGACACGCCGCCATGCTTATCTGTGACTGACGCAGTGCTATTGTCTCCTGAGGTAGATCGAATCATCCTGGTCGCCCGCTCCGGACAGACGACAAAAGCCGCCCTGCGACGCGCTTGTGACGTGCTGCTGCAGGTCAACGCAAGGGTTATGGGTATTGTCCTTAACGCGCTCAGTCGCCATTCTGGCGAAGGATACTACTACCAATATGGCTATGGCGGACGATACTCGAACCACTACTACCGTGAGGAGTCGCCGGAAGATAAACCAACGGCAGCGAGCAAAGTTTCTTGAGATGACTCGCTGAAATTTGCGTGCGGCGGAGTCGCCGGCTCAGAACATACCTTCGGCTCTATCGGTGTAGATTCAGATGCAGATTGAAATGCGATCCCGACTTTGGAGATTTTCTTTTGCGGCCGCCTGCGTCACGGTCGTAGCACTGTACCTGCAATTCGCCCTGCGAGCATACCTCGCCGCCCACTTTGCATCGACTCCGGAATTATCGAATCTCAACAAAGCCATTCGGCTGGAACCGTCGAACGCTGAGTATCGCGAACTCCGCGGCCGAAACCTTGCACTGTCCGGCGCAAGTCTGGACGAAGCTATTTCGGATTATTGGACAGCCTTACATTTGGATCCTTACGAAGCGCGATACTGGTTGGATTTGGCGGGAGCCTACCAGTTTGCGGGGCGGATCAACGAGCAGGGAGAGAGTGTCGAGCACGCCGTGGAAGCGGACCCTACAACACCGCACATTGCCTGGGAGGCTGCGAACTTTTTCCTGGTTCAGGGTGATCCGGAAAGAGCTCTTCGTTATTTTCGTATCGTTCTTGCAAACGACCCGGAGGCGGTTGACTCTGCTCTCCAGCTCTGTTGGCGTGCAACTGGAGACGCGAATCGGATTCTTGATCAGGCTCTGCCGCGAAGACCGGATCTTTACCTTTCGTTTCTACACTTGCTTGTCTACAAACAGGAAGTGGCTGCCGCGGAAAATGTCTGGGACCATCTGATCGCATTAAACCAGGAGTTTTCGACCAAGCTTGCATTCCCCTATTTTCGGCTTCTCATCGCGAAGCAAGAAGTGGCAGCAGCACAAACTGCATGGCAACAATTGGCCGGCGTCAATCCCTCCCTTCAGGCCTACCTTCCCTCTCATGAGAACCTGATCGTGAATGGGGGATTTGAAGAGAACCTGCTGAATGGTGGCTTTGACTGGTGGTATCAATCGAATGCGCATGCGGCGCTAGCTATAGATACGAGCGAGTTTTACGACGGAACAAGATCGCTCTCAGTCACCTTCGATGGGCTGAACCCAGCCGATGCCGGAATCCTTCAGTTCGTCGTGGTAAAACCGAACACCGGGTACGAGTTCAGTGCCCAATCGAGGACTGAAGACATCGAGAGTGCCAGCGGTCCGCGGTTTGCCATCGTGGATGCTTACAATGACGCGCCCTACGTTCTCACTGATGATTTGCTAGGCACCAATCCCTGGCGTGTGCAACATGCAAGATTCCAAACGGGCCCGAACACCAATCTAGTATTGTTGAAAATCGTCCGCCAGCCCGGGGTCCCCCTGATCCGAGGCAAGCTTTGGATCGACGATCTCAGGCTGGTGGAGAAATGAAACAAGGATCGGTGATGTTAAAAATATCATCGTATGCGATTGTCGATGCGCCCGATTCTGTTGATCTGGCACGCCAGTACAATCGCGAGTCGGGAATCCTGCCATGGGTGCTCGTTTTCGGCCTATGCACCCTTCTAATTTTCGCCGTGTTGGCGTTTGGTGCGGTTGATGAGTGGTCGACGTTTGTCTTGGAAGCCGGGGCGGCAGTTCTATTCCTTGTTTGGGCGGGAAAGCAGGTTGCTTCCAGGCAGGTGAAGATATCGAGAAATCCCTTGCACCTCCCAGCGTTGCTTTTCTTCGGGCTCATTCTGGCGCAGATTGCCCTGCGCAGGTCTGCTTACGGATACGACACTGAATATGAAGCACTCCAGTACATCTCCTATGGGATTGTGCTGCTGCTTGGAGCAGAATGCGTCAGAGAGGAAGAGGCTCGCAAGATATTCGCCTTCGTAATGATTTGCTTCGGGGCCGGCTACGCCTTTTTTGCCCTCGTCCAAGAGCTGACTGGCAATGGCAAAATTTTCTGGATCCATAGTCCACACTTCCATGGCGGCTCAATCTATGGGAGTTACGTCAACCACGACCACTACGCCGGGCTGATGGAAATGCTGGTGCCGCTTCCCTTTGTGGCCAGCATGGGGCATCTGCTCAAGGGAGGACAGCGAGTTCTAGTTGCCTTCTGCGCGGCATTGATGGCCAGTACGATCTTTCTTTCTGGCTCGCGAGGAGGGATGCTCGCTTTCGTTCTCGAGATGGTGATGTTCGCCGCTCTGACTCTCGGAAAGAAGCGGAGCCCGCGCATAGCGCTGGGATTGACGGCAGTGTGCGTTTTTATCTTGGCTCTGCTGATTTTCTTAGGCAAGGGGCAGGTACTGGGACGCCTCGGAGATCTCAGCCCCGGCATTCGTCTGAATATCACGAAAGATAGCTTGCGAATGTTTTCCCAGCGACCGATTTTGGGCTGGGGGTTGGGAACCTTCCCCACGGTCTATCCGAGTTTCCGTAGCTTCTATACGAACCTGTTCGTAAACGAAGCGCACAACGACTATGCACAACTGCTGGTGGAAACCGGCTTGCTGGGCTTCGCGCTGATGCTATGGTTCGTCACTTGTTTGTACCGACACGGATTGCCGACCTCTCGCCGCTGGGAATTTAAGTGGGATGGCGCGGTCTCCCTCGCCGCTTTGCTGGGGTGTACGGGAATTCTGTTCCATAGCTTCGTGGACTTTAATTTGCAGATCCCCGCAAATGCGGCGATTTTTTACCTGCTTTGCGGCTTGGCCGCTTCCGGGCCCCTGGCTGAATTATCCAAACCCGCGAGGTCTAGATCTATCCGGCATGGAGGGATTGGCGGCCGCCGCACTCCCTCTGATAATGATCAGTCGTTGACGGGCCGACATAATTAATTCTCCATCAACATATTGGGAAGGAATGCTGCTGGGTTTGACTGTACTCGATAATTCAACGGATGAACCTGTGGCTGCAAAGACTCGATGAAAAACACGGGCCGTGCTAGCCTAGGCGGAACTTACTTTGCAACGAACAGACCAAATCCGGGAGGAGAAATGTCGCTAAAACGCCTTACCGTCGTGGCTCTGGTGGCATTTTGCATCTTCGTGGAACCGGCCGGCGGCGCAAGAGAACGAATTGTCGGGGATCCTTGGGCGTACCTTCGTCAGCAATCAGGGAATCCCAGGCGCCCCTTCTTATGATCCGAACCTGCACTTCGGCAAAGGCTTGACCTTCGAAATAAATTATGCCCGGCGGGTTATGGGCGGAGAAGTGTTGGCCCTCGCATTGGAAGTCCCCTTCGTAGTAGACCCCGACGAAGATGTGCACGCCGCACAGAACCTGGTCCCAAAACAATACTCATCTTTTTTCGTGACTCCCGCAGCACGGTTGAACGTCTTTCCCGCTACGTCAGTTTCTCCTTGGGTCAGTTTTGGTGGCGGTTTCGGCCATTTCAGTGAAAGTTCCACGCTTGAGTTTGGAGGCACAAACCCGGGTAAAACCGGAACTACCACCGGCGTATTGCAGGCTGGAGTGGGACTCGATGTGAAGCTCTACAAGAACTTCAGCCTGCGCGGTGAAGCTCGAGAGTTCTGGTCCGGCGTGCCGCAGCTGAATGTGGACACGGGTAAGAGCCGTCAATACAATCTCTTCGCCGGCGGCGGCATCGTCTGGCACTTCTAAACGAAGTCTCCGCAAAGTGCGTGCGACTACTGGAATGAAATCCACGGGATTCACCGAAAAAACTACTCGCGTCGCTGCATTATAGCCAAGGTTTACAACAATGATGGACAGCGCGCAGGACTGTGAGAACATTTGGACAGAGTTTGCCGGCAACCCGCACTGCGTACCCCCTTCTGCGGCATTAAAAGAGTACCTCTCCGGGAAGACCGTGTTGATCACGGGTGGCGGGGGTTCTATCGGCTCGGCGCTTGCTCGCTTCGCAACCACAAGCGACCTGGACACCTTGATTGTTCTTGACAGCAACGAACATGGCTTGCATGCTTTCGAACAATCTGTCGATTCATCATCGAAAGAAGAGCGCGTACTGATTCTGGGCAGCATCTGTGATTCAGTGCTGCTTTCTGAGCTTTTCGCACTCTACCACCCTCAAATTGTCTTTCATGCTGCGGCATGCAAGCACGTTCCATTGATGGAGCTGAATCCGCTGGCCGCCGCAAGTACCAACGTTCTCGGCACCTACGCTCTTATGCAGGCAGCCTCAGAATACGGAGCGGCCCAATTCATCATGGTGTCCACAGACAAGGCTGTTTTGCCGGCTAGCATCATGGGCGCCACAAAGCGCCTGGCTGAGCTACTTTTATTTGCACATCCAGATCGAGCTCTACAACGAAAGGCAGTGCGGCTGGGTAACGTACTGGGTTCGAGCGGCAGTGTAGGTCCGATCTTTCTGAAACAAATTATACGAGGCGGGCCCGTCACAGTCACCCACCCCGACGCCCGGCGTTTCTTTCTAACCCTCGATCATGCGGTTGCTCTCCTTATGTCTGCGTTGTCACCGGCGTACGCAACAGCAATCCTGATTCCTGACCTAGGCCCGGCCAGAACAATCGAGGACCTTGCCCGTTATCTCATTGCAGCAACGGCTAGACAGCAGGGCATCGAGATGATCTTCACCGGGCTACGCCCAGGAGACAAAGTTGAAGAACTCCTCTCATCCCCTTACGAGAGCGTGCTTGCACAAGATGATCAGTTCTCCACAGTGCAGCCGGAGAGATTGGCTCCCAGGACTTTGCAGGCGATTGTGGAACAGCTAACCCTCAGTGTTCGACAGAGAGATTTGCGGCTTTTGTTGGATAGCATCTGCATAGCGGTGCCACAGTATCGACCTGGGCCGGTTCTGCAGCAGCTCCTAGGAAATAAACCGCAAGTAGAGCTCTGGAGATGAATCAGAAGCGGACCATTGCGGTGATAACGACGTCACGGGCGGACTATAGCCATCTCTACTGGCCCCTGCGCGAATTGGCAGCCCATCCAAATGTTGACCTCAAGCTGATTGTCATGGGTTCGCATCTGTCTCCGGAGTTTGGCCTGACTGCGCGGGAGATTCAGAAAGACGGCATTGCGATTGCTGCTTCTGTAGAAACACTCCTCAGCTCGGATACCGATATCGGCATGGCAAAGAGTATCGGCCTAGGGGTGCTTTCCCTCGCGGATCTGCTCGGAGGCATGCGGCCGAGCATTCTGCTTTTGATCGCTGACCGTTACGAGATACTTGCGCCGGCAAGTGTCGCGCTAGCTCTGCGCATACCGATTGCGCACATTGAGGGTGGAGAAATCAGTGAGGGCGCGATTGACGATGCCGTCCGGAATGCTGTTACGAAAATGAGCCATGTTCACTTCACCTCCACCGAAAAAGCCCGGGCACGCATCATTTCCATGGGAGAGGAGCCTTGGCGAGTGCACCGCGCAGGTGCTCCATCGCTCGATCATCTAAGGCGCAGCAAATTGCGCACACGGAATGAGCTCGAAATGGACCTCAAGCTTGATCTCTCTAAACCCTCCATAGTCGTCGCTTACCACCCTGTAACCATCTCGCAAGACACTACGTATGAAGCTTCTGCTTTATTTGCAGCACTGAGCGAGAGAAGTGAGCAAATTCTCTTTTGTTATCCCAACGCGGATGCCGGGAGTCGATACCTGATAGAGCAAACCCGCAGATTCCTGGATGCCCGGGCTGATGGACGCATATTTATCAACCTCAATACGGTGGTTTACTGGAGTCTGCTGGCATGTGTGGACCTCATGGTCGGCAACTCAAGCAGCGGCATCATGGAGACTGCTTCGCTCGCATTGCCGACGGTGAATGTTGGCTTCCGGCAATATGGCAGGGAGCGCGCCAGGAACGTGCTCGATGCCGAAGCCGATAAGCAGTCCATTCTGCAGAGAATAGAGGAGGCCAGATGCAACCGATTCAAATCTTCTCTGGAAGGAATGACGAATCCCTATGGGGACGGACATGCGGCCGAGAGGATTGCAGAGATATTGACTTCCGTGCCCCTAGACGCAGATCTGCTACGGAAGCGGACAACGAGCCCTGATTGATCTCCATGAAGATTCCGCTCTCCGCGCCAGACATATCTCCGGCAGAAATAGAAGCCGTCCTGGAGGTTTTGCACAGTACCCGTTTGAGCCTGGGCCCAAAGCTCGAAGAATTTGAGCACGCCATTGCCGTTTATACCGGTGTTCCCTACGCCATCGGCGTCAGCTCGGGAACTGCAGGCCTCCACCTTTGCATGCTCGCTTTCGGCATACAACCGGGGGACGAGGTGCTTGTGCCGTCGTTCACCTTCGTCGCTGCAGCCAATGCCATTCGCTACGCGGGGGCAAACCCCGTCTTTGTTGATATTGATCCCGTCACTCTCAACATGGATCCAGAGCGGGCTGAAGCGGCGATCACCAACAAAACCAGAGCAATCGTTGTCGTTCACACCTTCGGATACCCAGCGGACATGGATGCGTTTCTCACCATTGCGCGGCGTCATGATTTGAGACTTATTGAAGATGCATGCGAAGCAATCGGAGCTGAGTTCCATGGCCAGAAAGTTGGCGCATTGGGAGATGCTGGAGTTTTTGCCTTCTACCCCAACAAGCAAATCACCACTGGGGAAGGCGGAATGATTGTCGCTCGCGATCCCGGAGTAGCGAGGAAGATCCGGGCGTTGCGAAATCAGGGACGCTATGATACCGATGACTGGTTCGAGCACAGTGAACTCGGGTTCAACTACCGCCTCTCTGAAATGCAGTCCGCATTAGGTTGCGTACAGATGAAGCGAATCGAGAGCATGCTGAGCGCACGCGAGGCAGTGGCGAGCGCCTATCACCAACTGCTTGGCAAATGCACAGATATTGTGCTTCCGCCTGCATATGCGCCACAGGGTCGCATCAGCTGGTTTGTGTTTGTTGTCCGCCTCCGTGAAAGGTTTACCAGAATCCAGCGCGATGCGGTACTAAAGCATTTTGCTTCGACTGGAATAGGTTGCGGACGCTATTTCGCCCCCATCCATATGCAGCCCTGTTATGGGGCCTGGCAAAATTCATATTTTCTTCCGGTAACCGAGTCTGTATCAGCTCGCACGATCGCATTACCATTCTTTAACAAGCTGGCGCAACCCGATGTAAAACATATATGCGCTGTCTTAGGAGAGACCTTAGAACATCTAACAAAACCGCAGTTCTCCAGCAAATCGCGGACAGGGTCGCGATACCCCTACGGACGGTAGTTGTCGAGATTGCGATCGCGCGGTTTCACTGGGTTCCCCCGTACAGCCGATCCCCCAGCCCGCGTGACTTCGCCAGTTCACCAACAAATCCTCAGCCGGCGGAATCTTGCAGCTTCCCGTACTCTGCCCTTGCTTGCTTCAGGATCGGGATGTCAGGATCGGCGTCTTTCCAGAGCGTGAGGAAATCTTTGTACGCGGCGAAGCCCAAAGCCGAGTTTCGGTGACTGCGTTAATCGCCTGGCCCGGTTCGACTCTAAAAGAGCAGAACCCAAGGGCGCCAAACCGATGGCAGCACCGGCTGAAACGAGAACGCCCAACATGCACCGAGCGAAACCGAATCGCTCCTCGAGAGTGCGGATGGAAGCATGGCGACAGTGGCCACTCGGCGGGAGAAAAACTTTGTCCAACGAAAAAACAAAAGAACCCACTTGACTCCGACCGGCCTTCTCATGGAAGGCCATTACACTCAGGTACCCCAGGGCCAGATGAGTGCAATAGAGATTTTTCGCAACTTACCCAGCAAAACCCAAGTTTAGGTCGTCTTTAAGGAAATTGTCATGGGCGGCGCTTGTTCGCTATCGTCTTGAGCCAAGACTCCACCGGCTTCTTCGCGACCTCATCTTCCCGGCCACCGATCAGAGTCAACGCATCCGCGGCATTCAACGGGAATTGCCGGACCGAAGATTCACCAGTCGTGCTCAGTACCACATCCACGCGGCGATCACTGGCTAGGACAATTGTCTCCAGGTTGCTGAGCGCCCTTTGACGCTCCTCGCGGCTGAGTTGAGGATAATTCTCGATCGCACTCTTCACTGCGGTTTCCCGCAAAGCATGGCGAGCGCCAAATGCAGCCGTCTCGATATTGGCCTCGGGAATTCCCTGTTCCAGCAGGAAGCTCTTGACCAGCTCGGCGCGGCGCTCCGAGAGCTTCTGATCATACTGCGTGCGGCCCCGCGGGTCGGCGTGGCCCTCCAGCAGCAAGTGTGTCTCCGGCTTACTCTCGAGATACTCTTTGAAGTCGGCGGCGAGCGCAACCAGAGTTTGTTGCTGACTTGCAACCAAGCCCGCATCGGGATTCTCGGCCCGCGGCAGATCCGTCGGGAAATAAATGCTGTGCAGGGCCAGGCGAACTTCAGCTACTTCGATCTCCGGGCTCGGCACAGGCGGCGGAGGCGGCGCGTTCTCCACCATGACCTCGGTCGAGGTTTGAGCATTCAGCCCGCGCGAGTCCGTGCAGGTAGCGCTCACCGCGATTGCTCCCGGCAATGCTCCAGCCGTGTAAAGTTTGGCCAAACCGCCATCACCGGAAACCGTTCCACCGCTGGCCGTCCAGTTGGCAACCGAGACCGGCACGCCGTCCGGACTGGTGCAGTTGGCCGAGAAGTTCACGGTTCCACCAGCCTGCAGGCTAGCCACACTGGCGGAGAGAGAAATGGTTGGCGGATTCTTCGGCGGCACCGGCTCCACCGTGAAATCAGCCGAGCACGTAACTTGGTTTTCTTTGTTTTTGCTGTCGTCCGTCACATAGACCGTGACGGTGTAGCTGCCGGGGGCCGCGTCAGTGGTGCTGATCTGCGCCGTCGCGTCTCTGCCGATCACCTTACCGCTGCCGTCGCTGGGGTACCAGACATAGCTGAGCGAATGTTTGCGATTGAAGGCGCTGCTGGTTACGGTCGCAGTGACCGGCTCGCCCACCAACACCTCATTCGGCTGCACCGAGCAGGTGGCAGCCGGAGAGGCGCCGGTGGAATGCAGCCGCAATCGAGTAAACAAGTCCCGTTTGGGATTGGAGCCAGGCTGTGTCTGGGCGATCACCGAAGCACAGTGCAGCATCACCACCCCGAGCAGCAGAATCGTTAGGGGCGCCCGGAAGAATTTTGTATCGGCAGAAAGGATCCTCATCGCACCTTAAATTCTTGCGGCTTTCCCTGCTCTCCGACAGATCACTGTCGTAACAAGGCTTAGTACCTACCTCCTGGACTGGCTCCCCAGTACAGGTACGCCCATCTTACGGTGATCACGCGAGTCAATAGGAGGCAAGATGAGCGCAAGTTACCCTTGCAACAGCACCTTTGCGCCGGAGAAAGCAGAGTATTTCATGCCTGGATGGAGCAAGTTCGTTTGCAGCGCGATGATCGTCATTTTGCCGACGTCGCTGATCGCCCAGGATTCCTCTCGGGCTATGCTCCACAGCAACGGAGGTGTCTGGCTGAATGGTAATCCAGCGCCCAATTCCTCTGCGATTTTTCTGCACCGAATTGAAGAGCTGGTTCATGTCGCGCAGCTTCAGACTTATGGTGTGCGGATGACCCTGGTCCGCAGCGGCGGTGTGTGGTGATGAAAAAAGCATACGACAATCTTCGCTGTCTTCAGGTTCTACCAAAGTACAACCGGGTCAATGAGTGCTATGGCGATGTTACGCCAACAAGATGATTTCTTGCGGATTCGAGCTTTAGGGTTTAGCCGGGGCGTTGTTAGGAACTTTCCGAGTCAACTTCCGGAAGAAAAATTCTTGAAAGACTTTGGTGGCGGCACTTATGCCCGTCCCGATGAGTGCGTTTTCGAACGTTAATCCCGCTCCATTGCGATCATGCGCTGGATAGTAGAGATTCGAGATACCGCCCGCCGCAAGGCTTCCGATGATACCCGAGTAACTTGGCTGCCAGTGTCCGTTGTCGCCCTTGCAGATCACTGAATTGGCAATCGCATATAGAAACCGTGATCGCTTGCTCCCGCTTCCCTTGTAGAAATAACGCGGATCTTGTTTCAGAAGCGATGGCAGTATGGCGCCTCCGATGAACGTGCCCGTAACTGTGTCGGTGTACCTGGCGCCGAAGCGCTTTGCATAACCTTGCGCACCTTGGCCATATCCGCTGAAGCGATTTTGCGCCTGCTCAATTCCCGCAAAGCCCGCCGCAAATACGAAAGTGAATGGATCTACCGCCGTCTTCCCGGCAAGCTTGAACTTTTGCTTCGGGGTGAGGGGAACTGCGCCGGGGATGTAGATGGTATAGAAATTTGGAACGACGCCAAGCACACGCTGCTTCTCTTCAACCTTGATCTGCTCCTCTGCAACCTTGATCTGGTCTTCTGCCACTTCGGTCGGCGAGAGTCTGACCTGCACCTCAGTTTTCTCGGTCGCAACCGCCAACGGCATCCACGGGACAATGTAGATCTCCCCTGGACGCAGGATTCCAGACGATATTTGCGTCTCGAAGCCCTCCGACGTAATGGTTAGCTGGAAAGGTCCGGGAGCGATGTTGGCAAAGGAGAATTGCCCATCGTTGCCGGATAGCACCTCTTGGTTTAGGGATTGATCTTCCCTGGTAAGCCTCACCCGGGCTCCGACGACGACAGCTCCACTTTGATCAACGATCGTTCCGCTGATGCTTCCGGGCAATTTCTGACCGGGCAGTTGTTCCCCGGCTGAAGCTATCCCCCGGGGTTCGGGACTAGGCACAGGCGTTTGCTGAGGGGTCTGTCCTAAGCAGGGCGACGTCCAACCCAGAGTGACAAACGCAATAACTATGAGCTCAGATTTGAACTGCAGGGCCATGAATAACTTTACTTTGGCGCCTGGACCAGTTTACCGCGGAAGCATAACGCTGGTTTTGTTGTTCAACAGTGACCGAAATCACTGGTGGTGCGCCACTTCTCGCCCATGCGCCGGGTGAATCTGGAAAAAGTTAGAGCGTCCCTCTACGATCTGGATTGCCCGCACTCCCCCTAATTGATGGAATTGATACCAGATGCAGCGTCGCGGAATTCCCGCTGATAGGACAGCCCGAACCCTGCGACCTTACTGAAATCTGCACACTGCTCCCCGCCGAGCCGCCAAACGACTCAAAGGTCTCCTGAGTAATCGTGGCCTGAATGTGGTGTGCGTCAAGGAACGTGGTGTCCAATGTGCTTCCGTTCCACAGGATCAGCGATTGGGGTGTAAAACCGCTTCCGTCCACCGTCAGTGGCGGCAGCCTAAATAAGGCTCACCTCTGCCGAGAATCAGAATGGGAATCGGATCGACAGGATAGCGTTGTGATTCGTGGTGTGAAAGTGCGTTGTCGCGATCTGGTATCCGCCTCCGATTGTTAAGCCAACTCTTTTCCACAAGTGCAATCGCCCTATCACCAAACCGGGTGTGGCAAAGTTCTGTTTCTTGCCATCACTCGTTCCGTCCTGAAAAAATGTCGAGTTCATCTCCACTTCAGGCCAGAACTTGCGAAAAAGGCGGTACTGAAACGTGTTGTTCCAAGCGTACGTTCGTCCCACTAAATTGGTATTGGCAACTGGAAGGCCGACTCCGAATGTACCCTGAGCGTCAAAGTGACCGAATCCCTTTCCGTAGGCTATCGTCGGCGTGATGATTGCGTGCAGTGAACCGTTTGTATAAGAACCAGTGGGTACACTCCAACCCAAGAAGGCGGTCAGAATATAGTTGCCGTGCTCCTCGTTTGCTGAGAGAAGCCGGTACTTGATTAGGAACGCCACATCGCCAAATCCGTCGTGGACGGCGGGATTATTGTGAGCCAGGTAGGGGGGCACGTTGAAAATGACCTCGACCTTCTCAAACGGGATTAACTCCAAACCCTTCCCACCGTCATAATTGTCGGTTGTCACCCCCTTTGTGTTCACCTGCCAACGTTGGTCGTAGCGGGGCCCTTCCTGAAGACGGGGCGTGGTAGTTGCCAAAGGGTTAGCCCAATGTGGTTGTTCCGCCTGCGTTTTGTCCACTCGGTGGAACCAATCGGCAAAATATCCATCCTGAGCGGAAAACGGTGATGAAACGGCAAGAATCACGATTGTGATACTCATACACGTGTTGCGCATCAGACTGACCTGCCCCGTGCTTTCGTACATTCAAGGAAAAGAGCCTTATGGCCACTGGCCCTATAGTACATTCGTCGAAGACGAGTGTGACTTCCACCAGTTTTTCTTTTGTCCAGACACCGAATCGCACAGATGGCAGAAATTGTAATGCGCGAAAATGCAAGTGACTCGCGCTCAACCCGCAATAATCTCATTCACCTTTTCCCTGTTCGCCTGGCTCCGCGACGGCTTCAGATAACGTCGCTTCTTGCAGACAACGTTTCCAGATTTCCGATTACGTGGCGAAAGCATAAATAACGATGGCGATGGTTCCACATTGGAACCGATGAGACTACATTGCCTTGGGTTAATCGAGGGTGGAGCAGCCTGTTCACGATATGAGAACCTTTTTACGGTAGCTGGGCAAAGTGCCTAATCAGTCTTTGTTTCTCTAGTGAGTAGCTGTTGCTGCACGACTTTGACTAAGGCGGCGGAGTTATTGCGTAGGAGATCGTCGGACTTTTCTACGAAGTTTGCCGCTCCCTCATGCTCTAACTTTTTCTTGTTCTTCTCAGACAAAGCGGTCAGCACGATTATCGGAATTGGCCTCGTGCGGGGGTCGCTCTTCAACTCCCGCAATACCTCGGGACCGGAGAGTTTCGGCAGCATCATGTCTTTGCAGTTTCATTGGCAATCACGCGTTGAGAGATGTAACTCCGATGAACATTGGAGACTTCCTCACTAAAACGCTCCCGCTCAAATGGTCTGACGACCTGTTGTCCCTCATAATAAATCCCACCAAGGAAGGTTGAGTGGTTGAGTGTTGCAAACTAGGCATTCTGATCTTGCGTCCGCAGGTTTCGCTGAACGGAGGGAGAAATGGCACGATTGAATGCAGCCGTGATCAGGCAAAAAACAGCAGCGAACTTGCGTTCGCTGCTGCGTCTCGGCTTTGTACCCTCCCCCAGGCACTTCGCCAGATCTCCTAACTTGCTTCTTCTACGAATTACTGGTTAAGAGGGTTGAAGGTCAGGACGCCCGCTTCTGTGGTGGAGCAAACGCCGGCCGGGTCGACGCGAACCACTGCATCTTCCTCAGCGCAGAAGGCGCGAATACCAGTTTGGTTGATGGTAATCGGAGCGCCCTTTACGGTATAGCCTACATTGACGCCGCCCGCCACCGTGCCCACGCCCGTGGTGAACAGGTAACCGCTCTTACCGCTACCAGCCGGGTTGCCGTCATTGGCCAATACGGAGTCAATCAAGCACGCCGACGCAACCGCCGGAACGCAAGCCGCGCCCAAAGGTCCGCCCAGGGAAACCAGATTGGCTGAGAAGCCGGTGCTGGGATAGGTGGAGCGATATGTAATTTCACCGGTGTTGATGGTACGAATGGAAGCTGCGGCAGACGACTCGTTGGCGGCCATACGTGCACGTAGCAAGTTCGGAATAGCGATCGCTGCAATGATTAGGATGATGGCAACCACGATCAGCAACTCAATCAGGGAAAAGCCTCTCTCTCGACGCATCAGATGACCCCCGTCCTTAAGAAAGTTGACTTTCATGACGTTCTAAATCGCTCTTGATGTTTGCACGTAGCGGGCCAAGCCCGGCCGGCGCACTGGTTACGCATGTTGCCCCTATCTTTTCAAGGAGGCACCGGATTTCAGAGACGATCAGAGCTTTGTGAAATTGGCAGGTTGCCAACGGCTGATGACATTATTTGTCATGAGCAAGGCACAACGTCTCAATAGGACCCCTACCCTCTTGTGGCGCGCTTAAACCCTCACTGAGGCGAAGGCAGACTCGCTCCGGTCGTCCTCTGGAATGCCCGCTCAATTGCGTCCGCTTGCGGATGAACGTATCGTTGGGTGATCGTAATGGAGGAGTGCCCTGCTATGCGCGCCAAGGTAAACACATCACAGCCGGCCTCCGCCAGACGAGTGAGGGCAGTGTGCCTCAAAACGTAAGGCTGGAAATGCTTGAGGGCCTTTTTGCCCTTGGCCTTCGCGTTAGCTCGATCAATCGCCCTCCTGTGCTGATCCTTTAGTGGCCCTCTTGCGAGGACGCTGGGAATATCCAGCCCTCTTCTGGGTTTCCTGCCACTTACCGCCTCGCTTTCAGCGCTTCATAAACGGCAGGGACCCTGTGGAGATTTACCGCGGATGCGCACGCGCAAGCGTCAGCTCCGATTCAAGGTTCCGTAGTGGCAGCGGGTGTTCAAAACCACACCGGTAACCGTTTCGTGGAGTTCATTCTGACGACCACGTAAAACACCAGCTCGGAGCGCTACGCTGTTTCTTTGACTTTCTCCATCTGGGCGGCATCGTGGACAGCGTGGCTCCCCGATTCCTGGGGACGCGTGCCCGAATCCGAAAGCTACCGAAGACTCTCATGCAATCTCAGACGCACCGTAGTGAAGCCCGCGGCGAGCCAGCCGAGCGAACGCTGGTCGATGGATTTCGTGAGTGATTGAGTGAGCACGGGGAAGGTGATTCGTATGTTGACCATCGTGGACGATTACACTCGGGAATGTCCGGCGATCGAGGTCGATACCTCTCTGGGCGGACTGCGTGTGCGTCGCGTGCTGGACAGCGTCGAACTTTTGACGATTCACTCGGCCAACCGTTTCTGACATTTCCTGACACGTATCGGGAGAAATAGAAAATTCTTTCAGGATGTGGCTGACCCGCTGAATGGTGATTGGATCAGAAAATACCAAGAGTGCTCGGACATCGACAGCACCACAGCGGTCGCCATAATGCGATACAGCCCCCATAACTTCTGTTGTCACGATTGTGCCCCGCTTTTCTGTGCTAAAACTTTTGCTTCCTTACTGTCGCCGCGCAGCTTGTCAGCAACTTTGTCAACCGCTAAAGGCTTGCTGAAGTAGTAGCCTTGAATTTCGTCACACTGATGTGCCCGCAGGAATGACATTTGCGCTTCGTCTTCGACGCCTTCGGCAATCACCTTGAGATTCAGGCTTTTTGCCATGCTGATGATTGCGGTTGTGATCGCCGCGTCATCAGGATTCACGGCGACATCTCGGACAAACGAGCGGTCGATTTTGAGCTTGCTGACCCGAAACTGTCTCAAGTAGCTGAAGCTGGAATAGCCAGTTCCGAAGTCGTCAATCGCGAGCGTCACCCCCATGGCCTTTAATTCCTGAACAACTGATAACATCACGTCCGCATTGGCTAGCAGGAGGCTTTCTGTTAGCTCCAGTTCGAGGTATTGCGGGGCGAGGCCAGTCTCATGGAGCACTCTTCTGATGAGTTCGCAGAAGCCCTCTTGACGAAACTGGATCGCTGATACGTTTACTGCCACTGACACCGCGGGAAGACCTTCGTCTTGCCATTTCCGGGCTTGAGAACAGGCCGTCCTGAGCACCCATTCGCCAATCGGCACGATCAGGCCGCTGTTCTCGGCAATTCGTATGAACTTATCCGGTGGCACGAGACCCAATTCCGGGTGTTGCCAGCGCAGCAGTGCTTCCAGTCCGGTGATCCTTCCAGTGGCAATATCCATCTGCGGTTGATACACAAGAAAGAGTTCTTTCTTGTCGAGTGCCAGTCGCAAGCTGTTCTCCAAGGTCAATCGCTCCACGACCTGAGCGTTCATGTCCTCGGTAAAAAACTGAAAGTTGTTCCGTCCATTCTCCTTGGCGCAATACATGGCCGCATCGGCATTCTTGATCAGGGTTTCGCCGTCCGTACCGTGTTCCGGGAAAATGCTGATGCCGAGGCTGCAACTAATAGTGAGTGAGTGACCTTGAATGACGAATTCAGCGGTCATTGATCCTGAGCCGCTCAGCGGCAACCGCTGCGTCAGAGACGTCTTTTACATTAGTTAGCACGATGAGGAATTCGTCTCCGCCTAGCCGGGCTACGGTGTCCTGTTCACGCCCACATCTCTTGAGTCGCTCTGCAACCTCCTGCAGGAGAAGGTCACCGACCGAGTGCCCGAGGGAGTCGTTGATGTTTTTGAACCGGTCGAGATCGAGGAACAGAAGCGCAACTTTGTCCTTTCGCCGACGAGCACCGGCGACTGCCTTGGCTAATCGATCCTGAAGAAGGGTCCGATTGGGCAGTCCCGTAAGAGCATCGTAGTAGGCTAAGAATTGGACCCGCTCCTCGGCAGCTTTGCGTTCCGTGATGTCCTGCTTGATTGCTATGAACTGCGTCTTGGCATTGCCGACGCCTTGGGTCACTGGCGTGATCGTCATCTCTTCAGTGTAGGTTGTTCCATCTTTTCGCCTGTTGACGATTTCACCGTGCCACACTTTACCTGACGAGATGGTTGACCAGAGATCGGCATAATAGCTCTCCGACTGGTTTTCAGATTTCAATACGCGGGGATTCTTGCCTAATATCTCTTCCTTGCTGTAGCCAGTCATTGTAGTAAACGCATGGTTCACCCATAGGACAGTGCCGTTAGAATCTGTGATCACGATGGCATTCGCGGCTGCTTCCAAAGCTGCAGCTTGTAGGCGCAAACGTTCCTCCGAGTGCTTGCGTCCATCGATGTCCATGGTGATCCCGCTCATGCGAATGACGCGCCCAGCTCCGTCGTAAAAAGCGTGGCCACTGGAGCTACGCCAGTGCACACTGCCGTCGGTGCACACTACTCGGAACTCGCATACGTAGTCTCGCTCTTCACGAATCGCTGCTTCAATTTCATCCTGCATCATCTTCCAGTCATCGGGATGCACGCTGCTCTTCAACACTTGGAGGTTTGCTGGGCTATCCGGAGGTAAACACAGTAAATCCTTGCAGATGTTTGACCACACGTGCTCTTCCTCAATGACATCCAAATCCCAAAAGCCTACTTTCGCCGCGTCCATTGCCATGCGCATGTGTTCCTCGTTTTGTTGCACCTCCCGTTCAACATCGGTCGCCGTCTGGCGGGTTACGAAAACAGAGGTGGCGCACGCAAGAAACACGGCTAATACAATTAGTAAAAGGACAAAGCTGTGGACTCTGACGTAGTTGACCTGTGCCTGCGCAGCCCCGATATTCAGTTGGTTCTTCTGAAACTCTGCGAGCTCGTCCCAAGCCCTATGATATTTGGTCAGTGCGGGAAGGGTTTCATTAACCACGACCGCTTCTGCTTCGCCTTGTCTCCCTTCATCGATACGCAAATGTATAGCCCGCAGATAGCTGTCTACATATGCTTTCCTCGCCCCTTTTACCGCAGACAGCAACTGCTTTTCTTTCTCCGACTGACAGTGGTCCTCGATTTCATCCAAGAGTTGCGACAGTTCTCTGCTATTCTCAAACCTGGCTTGCAGCAAAGTGTCGATGAGGGCTTTCTTGTCTACGAGCATTGTTTCCAGCACGATGCGGCTATTGTTATTGGAGATCGTCAACGCTCTCTGTATCAGTTCTAACTTTGCTAGTTGCTCCCCTGTGATGCGGCCAAAAGTCTCGTTGATTTCCTTCATCCGGTAGAGCCCTAACTGCCCCACGCCGACCACGATTGCAAGCAAGGCAGCAAACGCTATGCCTAATCTCAGTTTTATCCGTTTACTTTTCACAGCGAACTCCTAGCGAATCCAGTCTTGGCGGGTTACAAATGTGGAAACAACAATTTGCCAACGTCAGTGCAAGACAACGACGCAAAGAGTGCGGGGTGCATTGCCAAACCTTGGAGATATTGCCTGAACATACCTACCAACAGGAATAATGGCCTAAGATGCATTATCGAGGGCGAGAGACATACAAATGTGATCTAAGTCGCACTGGTCGTTACTAAAGTTAGGACAAGTTGTTGTCCACTCTTCACCTGCTTTAGTTGCATTTGGCTCTGCCTACCGAACGTAGCTCGTGATTCTGACGAGGTTAGCCCGCACTGCAAGCCTAAAGCAGTCAATAAAGGCAATTAACATACAGTGGTTGAGTTTGACGGGATTGTACCCGCAGCTATTTGTTAACTCATCACAGAACTGTCGCTGTTTGCCTTTCGTAACTTTCACCTTGCAGTCATTTTTCTCACACTCGACTTTCTAATGTTTGCATCGCGTAGGATTAGTCTTGAATAACGAACAGCATGAGCGACCCCGCACGAAGCCGATGCGGCAGATTGAAGCACGCGAGTGGTGGCTCTGGGGATTTGCCGTCACGGTCACGTTAGTGTTGACGGCGGGCATCGTGTCTCTGACCTGTCCCGGCACCCACCTCTTAAAGAACTCCGAGTGGCTTGATCTCAAGGATTGGGTACGCGGGCTGGCATGCCTTGTGCTCCTGTTCGACATCTATACGGTTTACCAGCAACTTCAACTCCAGCGAATCCGCCGCGAACTGACCGAGCGCAATCAGCTTTTTGAAGTTATCACCGAGAATGCGGCCGACATGATCGCGGTCATCGATTGCGCTGGGAATCGGCTTTATAACAGTCCTGCGTACCAGAAAGTTCTTGGGTATTCGTCGGAGGAGTTGAAGTTGACTTCGTCAGTGGAACAAATCCATCCCGAGGATCAGCAGCGGGTTTAGAAGCGGCGGAGAAAGCAAGACTCACTGGACGAGGAGAGCGGCTTGAATACCGCATGCGCCACAAGGACGGGACATGGCGGATTCTGGAATCAGTCGCCACCGCGATTCATAATGAAGAGGGTCAGACCGAGAGACTTGGTCATCGTCAATCGTGATATCACGGAGCGCAAGCGAGCAGAAGAGATGCTCGCGCACAATGCTTTGCATGACACTCTGACCAACTTGCCGAACCGCACCCTGTTTCTAGATCGTGTGCGACATGTACTTACGCTTTCCCAGAGGCACATAAGCTATAAGTTCGCTGTATTGTTCATTGATCTCGATGAATTCAAGGTCTTCAATGACAGCTTGGGGCATGCGGCAGGAGACGCCCTTCTAATACAGATTGCCCGCCGATTGACTGCTTCCATTCGGGGCGTCGATACCATTTCACGCTCGGTCCTGACGCAAGGGCAAGCCCTGTTGCGAGCGAAGCGAGTTTAGCAAGACTTGGCGGCGATGAATTCACCATACTGTTGGAAGGCATTAGAGATTGCGGCGATGCCATTCGAGTAGCCGAGCGCCTTCAGGAGCGATTGGGCATTCCTTTTGTTGTGGAAGGACAAGAGGTGGTAACGACCGCCAGTATCGGGATCGCCTTTTGCGCAACTTCGTACACCAATTCAGAGGATTTGGTACGCGATGCCGAGATAGCGATGTATCGAGCCAAACGGGACGGTAAAGCGCGCTGTCAGGTCTTTGATAACGCGATGCACACCTCTGCCGTCAAGAGATTGCGCCTCGAAACTGACCTGCGCCGAGCACTGGAACTGGGCGAATTCCGAGTTCACTATCAGCCCATTGTGTCGTTGCAGAGCGGAAAGATTGCGGGATTCGAGGCACTCAGCAGATGGCAACGGCCTGAAGGACTCCTGTCACCTGCCCATTTCATCCAGATCGCTGAAGAGACTGGAATTATCGTGCCGATGAACCGCCTGTTGCTGCGCGAAGCCTGCCTACAGCTTCGTGCATGGCACTCCCAATTTCCTTGCGATCCGCCGCTGACCATTAGCGTGAACGTCACCCCCAAAGAATTTGCCCAGTCAGACTTGGCGGCTCAGATCAACACTATTCTGGTCGAAGTTGGAATCGACCCAAGCAGCATCAACGTAGAGATCACGGAAACCATCGCGATGGCGGACCCAGAAAGATCGAGCCTGGTTCTCTCGCAACTGAAGACATTGGGAGTTCACCTAAGCATTGACGATTTCGGAACTGGGTACTCTTCATTGAGCCGATTGCAAGGATTGCCGGTGGATACCTTGAAGATTGATCGTGCCTTCATTTCTAAGATAGACACAGACAGTGAAACTAGCGAGATCGTGCGCATCATCATCATGCTAGCTCACAACCTTGGTCTGAAGGTCGTAGCCGAAGGCGCTGAGACTGCGGAGCAGGTGAACCTACTCAAAAAGCTGAATTGCGAACTTGTGCAAGGGTATTTCTTTGCCCGACCCGGAGACCACGCGGCTGCTCAAAAACTCTTGATGAGGAGCCGCTCCATGGAACTCAGCCATCACCTCCAGTATCCCTTGTAGTTGGCACATCTCAGGGGACAGCGACTCAGAAGGTATACCGGCTGACCAGCCGAAAAGTAAAAAGTCCGCGTTGACAGCAAGGGATTTGCGGCTCTCGCGGCGAAGCCCTTTTTGACCTTGTAAGTGTAAGAGCAAACACATGGGTTGACACATTGAATCCGCAGCCAGCGTGACTTCGCCACTTGATCAGCAAATTCTCAGGCGGGTGAGTCCATTGCTCGCTGAGGACGCTGAGTGGATTGAGAAGGGGCGCTCCGCCTCTGTCCGAGTCACGGTTTCGGGGACTTGGACTCCTCTACCGGGCTAGTTCTTTCGCCATCTCGGCCGCCTTCTGCGGCTTTCCCCAATCCTTGTAAAGCTGGACGAGCCACTGGTGGGCCAGTTCCAGGTGGTAGCGATCGGGGACGCCAATGAGGTCTTTCCGCGCTCGCATCCCCCTGTAGCCTTCGAGCAGCAGTGGTTCGGCTTCAGCGTATTTTTTCTGTCCGGCTAGGCTAGCACCCAGCAGGCTCTCGGCGCGAAACCGTTGCCAGTCATATGCCTGCTTTTGTGCCTGAAAACAGACTCATGCTGTTTTCGCTTCGATACTGGTCACACTCGTAAGTTCCTGCCGCCCAAACATCGCCGCTGAGCGCTGCGTACCTGAAAGAAAGGGCGACGAGTTGACGGCTGAATCGATACTCATTTTCACCAGACATCCCTGTGCCTGAAAAACCTTCTCCCATAGATACCCCGCCAATACCGCGAGCGGGGAGCAGGCAAGCAGCGACAGCGACAGCGCAAAACCCGAATGTCGGCCCCAAGCCCATTGGCCCGCGAGGCTCGAGGCCATGACGAGCACACCGCCCACGACGAGGCCGGCTAGCTTCGCCGTTTCAGCGAAATCCGCAATTCTGCGCGCGACCTGATAGGCCTGTCGGTAACGTTGAATGACCTTTGTGCTCTCATTTGACTCCGGTGAGAAGGGAAGGATCGTTGCGGTGCCCATAAGAACCTCCTTCCAAAGGCGGAACAGTAGTCTGTTAAGTCTCTTACTCCAGTCGGCCTGGGTATTTCTGTGACGCCTGCACGTCGCTGCTGTGATGGACCCGCATTGCTTGTCGAAGGTGTAGATGCTGTGCAAGGACAAGAGCCTTATGGCCACTGGCCCTATAGTA
This sequence comes from uncultured Acidobacteriaceae bacterium, assembly GCA_963781635.1. Classification (GTDB taxonomy): domain Bacteria; phylum Acidobacteriota; class Terriglobia; order Terriglobales; family Acidobacteriaceae; genus Sulfotelmatobacter. The sequence goes on along the minus strand of CAWAFZ010000002.1, from coordinate 103,016 downwards.
CATTCGTCGAAGACGAGTGTGACTTCCACCAGTTTTTCTTTTGTCCAGACACCGAATCGCACAGATGGCTGAAATTGTAATGCGCGAAAATGCAAGTGACTCGCGCTCAATCCGCAATAATCTCATTCACCTTTCCCTGTTCGCCTGGCTCCGCGACGGCTTCAGATAACGTCGCTTCTTGCAGAGAGCGTTTCCAGATTTCCGATTACGTGGCGAAAGCATAAATAACGATAGCGATGGTTCCACATTGGAACCAATGAGACTACATTGCCTTGGGTTGATCGAGGGTGGAGCAGCCTGTTCACGATATGAGAACCTTTTTACGGTAGCTGGGCAAAGTGCCTAATCAGTCTTTGTTTCTCTAGTGAGTAGCTGTTGCTGCACGACTTTGACCAAGGCGGCGGAGTTATTGCGTAGGAGATCATCGGACTTTTCTACGAAGTTTGCCGCTCCCTCATGCTCTAACTTTTTCTTGTTCTTCTCAGATAAAGCGGCGGTCAGCACGATTATCGGAATTGGCCTCGTGCGGGGGTCGCTCTTCAACTCCCGCAATACCTCGGGACCGGAGAGTTTCGGCAGCATCATGTCCAGCAAGATCAGGTCTGGTAACCGCTGTTGGGCTAATTCTAAGCCTCGCTGCCCGTCTTCCGCGTCGATCACTTCATATCCAGCGCGGACAAGCGCTCTGTGGTTTGCGGTTCTGAACAGGCGACTGTCGTCAACGAGCAGAATTGTAAATTTCATTTACTTCATTATGCGTCTAAAGGCGGCACAGAACTAGAAATGTAGAGGACGAGACAAACAATGGTTTTGGTCCTCTATCAGCGGGCTAGGTTGTCCAGCCCCAAGCGTATGCTTCTGCCGTTTTCGTGGGCCTTACACTGCGGGGAGGGTTATGTCGGACGACTATCTTCGCATGCATCAACCCAAGTTTAACCAAGTAGCATTCTTCGTGAACTGCGTGACCGCTTTTATCTGTTTTACAGATTTCGAGCGAGACAGGTTCTTGGCACACGCCGCAGATCGGCGGTTGAGAGGAATGAGCGGAGTACATTCTTATCTCTCCTCCGAGATATTTGCACGCCAGATGCCAAAACACGCCCCGCTGCCTCGTTCTTAGGGGAGCCGGTCTCAGTCGTTGAAAGATGGGCGGAGGGAATGCCAGTCCGTCGAGAAGGTCGATTCGTGACTACTTCCCCGAGGAACTAGACGCCTCGCTGGGAAAAGAATCAGACAAACGGTGCATGTCGCCACTGAGAGCACAGACCTATCCGCAGAGTTGAAGCGCGGGCTGTCCTACGTTCGCAATGAGAAACGGAGCGGAGGCGCGGGCCCCGAGCGCAAACGTCTACCGAAGTAGTTTTCCTTTTCGTAGCGGCAACGATAGCAAGCCCCAAATAGTTTTCACTTCGTTCCGATCTGTACCGTCAGGAAAATTCGTGGTAGAGTTTCGACGGAGGTCGCTGCTATGTATCTCAGGCTCTCTTTTTGGACTGGGGCGATGGCCTACATCTCCTTCCTTTTTGCCCGCTTTGACTTCGGCAGCGGTATTCCGTCGCCGGGAGTTATGCTCACGGCAACATTCTTCGGGGCCATCTTGGGTTTGGCCCTCGCTGGCATGTTCGCCAACCGAGTTAAACGTAAAGCACTTCTGCGATGAGCTTCCTTCGATGATGAGGAGTGTCAAAACAAGGCACTATGGAGGCGAGCACGTCTTCTTGCCCCGTTAGAACTGCAGCCGCATATTGCAGCGGCAAACTCACTTTCTTGTTTGCGTTGGCAGGATCAGCAGGGGGAACGCCTGTTGGCGTGACTTTAGGAGTGCCGGGCGGAATCAGCGAGGTGACAGCTGATAAGCCCCATATCGGCGATGTCGCGGGGACTGTAACGGTTGCAGAGATAACAGCAGGTTTCAGTCCCTCCAAAACTTTGAGAGCGGTTATTTTAGCGGCCATCGTTTATCAATCTCCCGCATAATCTCTTCCGCCCATCGTACGGCATCCGCATCGCGCCTCAGTGTTGCGGGGTTTTGTCACACGGACCCGGCGTAAATCGCTCGCCACAACTCGGGCATTCCATCTTTTCAAAGTCAACGCGCCGGATCTTATCGGGCGGAATCGAGCATCCGCATTTCGGGCAAGACGTGTTAAGCGCCGCCTGGACCCGCTCGCGGTTGATCTTCTGCTTGCTCACTATTGCACTGGACGGAAGCGATGCTCAAGCTGCTTGTGGTTTCAGTTGGTTATTGCGATAAATCTGGGTTTCCATGCCACTGAATGAAACTGATGACCCTTCTTCTATTCGCTTGGCTGAAAAATTCCAGTTGAATTGATCGACAGTGCTAATTGAACCCGAGCTCAGATTCAATGAGTTGTATAAAAAGGGATGTCAAGAAAAAACTTCTAAAACAGGCGCTATTTGGAGGGGCTGACGGGCTCGCCCCCGCGGCATAAAGCCCAGCAAGTAATTACACCAACCGCGATTGCCCCAATTCCAATGGCCCAAGGGGTATCCAGAGTGGCTATGGCGGCGTCGACCGCATCGGAGGGCTTGAGCGGCGCACCACATCGCTCCTCGCGTGTCACTTGCTCACCTTGATGTACCGTTACGTCCGAGAACCGGGCCTGTTTCGACAGGCGGGTAGCCGCACCTTGGTAATGGATCTTGTCATCATTCTTGTGCGCAGCCACCATCACTCTCCCATCAACGTCGGTGACGTCGTAACGATTCCAATCTTGCGTAAGAGGAATGACTGTGATGCAGTTCACGCGCACTCTCATTCCTCGGGAGGTATTCACTTGCAAGCCGCCATGCTCGAGGACGAGTTCATCTCCTTCGAATTGCACAATGGTTTCAGGTTGGACCGTGACCGTGGACCCCCCAGCATCGATTTTTGCCCAATTGCCCTTCTGCGTCTGCACGAGGTCATGCAGAAAGATCGCAGAGGAATTGGGAGCGGGATTCCCATTCAGCCAAACTCCTCCGTCGCTGTGGAGCATCGCCCCAGCGGAATTCTGGGCCATCAGCGATGTCGGCAAAATGATGATCATCACGCCGCAAACGAGCTTGCGCCATTCAAACAACAGACTCCTCCCTTCAGCACAAAAGTGCTTACGTAAGAATAACTTGCGGAGTTGGTGCCAGGCTATTGACTCGCGTGGTGACCGGAAGCCGGGAGGTGTCCAAGATGGTGCAGGTTAGAGGCGGTCAAAATCGGGAGTACAAGTTACGTTCGCCAGCTCGCTTAACGGCCGGCGCAGCAGTATCGAGTAGTTGCACTTGAGATTGCAGAATTCACAGCGCAGCTAAAGGTCAATCTACTTCGATGGACTCGCCGGCGTACTGCTCTGGATTAACACCCATGCTGTTGTACCGAGAATAACGCCCCCGCCAATTCCGATTGCCACAGGAGAGTTGAGGATCCCGCCCGCTGCGCCAGGAGCGGCTGCGGGTGCAGCTGCTCCTTTCTTCTTCTTGTTTTTCTTATTGCTGTTCTGCGACCGTGAATCGTCTTGCGACTGTGATTCTTCTCGTGTGGTTTGCTGGCCTTGTGACAGTGTGCTTGTACCCGTGTCGTCGCCTATGGTTAGGTCGCCCTTTCGAGCCGCGATCTGCACCCTACCATCCACGTCTCTGACTTCAAATTCGGTCCAAGCACCGGAGGCCGGTGATACTGTAACGTCGCCAGCACGAGTCGCCAGCAATTTCGAGGTCGATATGGTGACACCTCCATGCTCCAACTTGACAGTGCTGCCCTCATACTGAACCAGAGAGTCATTCAACACCAGAACAGTTGACCCTGTGGCATTGATGTTGGCCACAGAGTCCGCACTAGTCTGAACCAAATCGCCGGAAAAAATAGCCGACGACCTCGTGATGGTGGTGCCGTTCAGCAGTGCGGTTCCATGGCTGTAGAGCATGGCAGCAGGTTGGTCCGCAGCGAACAAGGCTGCCGGAAAAATCACGGCCATCATGCAGCTCAGAATCTTCAAGTGTAGAGTCCTCATCATTGCAAGCACTTCCACGTCTCGGAGACCATGTTGCAAAGCATGCACAATCGGAAAAGGCACGCAACTTACCATTCTGCGGAAAGCAGACCTGCCCGTCCCACGCTCCGTTAATAACTATCTTGGTGCCGCTATCGCATCGTATCCTCCAAAGTTCTTGGCAGTCAATGCCTTTTGTGCTTGCTCAGACGATTCAGCAGTGGAAAACTTTTTCGCAGCTGGCAGTTCAACCGAAATTTTCGTCGATCCAACTCCTTCAATGCCACTGATCCACCAGCTTCCACCAGATCAGCCGCAGCCACTCATCCACGAAGGTTTTCGCCCACTGCCGATGCGTCCACCAGCGCGCACCGAATTGCGTTCCTTGCCGCGCCGCGGCCACGGAATATTCGTATCCGGGAACTTCCCGGCGGAAGATGCTGAGTGCGCGTCGAGTGTGAAAGTCCGAGGTTACAATCAGGACGCTCTTCGCGCTTTCCTTCTGCAAACATTTCTCCGCATCTTTTGATTCGTCTTTTGTGGAGAGCCCATCGATCGGACAGATGCTAATCGATGTGGCCTGCGGCAAAGCCTGAACATATTTCTGCGCCACTTCCAACAACGTGGAGCCATAAAAGTAAGCGTTATTGGGCACATCGAGGACGATACGCCGCGCATAGCCCTGCCCAAGGAGTTCCAAAGCCCGCTGCGGCCGCCGCTCCGTCTCCCCGGCCAGCACCAGGATCACATCGGACCGCCGCGGGGCATCAACCAGAAGAAAACTCCCGGCCCTGGACGCCAGAACTGTCGCCGAGAGCACAAATGCCAGGGCCAAGAACCACCCTCTCCTCATCGTTTTCTCCACTTGGACATGGACATGTTCTCAACCCTTTCCCAACTGCGGAAAAGCGATTATTTGCTAGTACTCTCAAGGGCCGCCATTCCTAAGAACTCTCTAACCTAACGTGCTAGAATCGAGTCCATTCACCAGCGAGATTTTCGTGGACACGATGACTCAATCTGCCGCAAATAGTTCCCTGGAACAAGCCACCCTCGAGCCACCTCAGCATGAGCTCAAGAGTAAGATTGAGCGGCGTCAGGCGCGAGTCGGTATCATCGGCCTAGGTTATGTCGGACTCCCTCTCGCCCTACTGTTCAGCGAACAAAAATTCAAGATCACCGGCTTTGACATCGATCAGCGCAAAGTCGACACCCTCGCTCAGGGCGGTTCCTATATCTACCGCATCGCCGCGGAGGAAATCCAGGCGGCCAAAGCCCAGGGTCTCTCAGCCACCAGCGACTATTCGCGGCTGGAGGAGATGGATGCCATCATCATTTGCGTTCCCACGCCGCTCAACGAGCATCACGAGCCCGACCTCAGCTTTATCACGGCTACCGCGCATGCCATGGCTCCGCACCTGCGACCAGGGCAACTGGTTGTGCTTGAAAGTACAACCTATCCCGGCACGACCGAAGAAGTTATGCTGCCCATCCTTGAGAAAGAGAACAAGCTGGGATTGAGGGCAGCACGCAGAAAATCCGGCGGCACCTCCAACTCAGCCAAGGAATTCTTTGCGGCCTTCTCCCCCGAGCGCGAGGATCCCGGGAACACGACGGTGGCGCGCCGCGATATTCCGAAAGTCGTAGGCGGATTGAACCCTCTGGCGTCAGAACTGACCGGCGCTCTCTACGGATCCATCTTTCACCGAACCGTTCCGGTCTCCTCGCCTGCAGCTGCGGAGATGACCAAGCTGCTCGAAAATATCTACCGGTGCGTCAACATTGCCCTGGTCAATGAACTGAAGTTGCTTTGCCTGCGCATGGGCCTCGACATCTGGGAGGTCATCGATGCGGCCTCCACCAAGCCCTTCGGCTTCCATCCTTTTTATCCCGGCCCAGGACTCGGCGGACACTGCATTCCGGTCGATCCATTTTATTTATCCTGGAAGGCGAAGGAGTATGACTTCCACACTCGCTTTATAGAATTGGCGGGCGAGATCAATACCCACATGCCGTACCACGTGCTGGCTTCGGTGAGTGCCGCACTAAACGGTCACAAGAAGTCGCTGAACGGATCGCGCGTCCTGATCCTGGGCGTGGCCTATAAGCGGGATATCGACGATCTGCGCGAATCGCCCGCGCTGGTGATCATTGAACTGCTGCAAAAGGAAGGCGCTGAGGTCAATTACCACGATCCCTACTTCCCTATCATCGGCAAAGGCCGAAAATATGACTTACAGATGAAACGCTCGGAGCTCAAAGATCTCGGCCAGTACGATTGTGTTGTGATTGTCACTGATCACTCCGACTATGACTACGACAAGATCGTGAGCGAGGCGCAGTTGGTAGTCGACACTCGCAATGCGACCAAAAGGATCGCTAGTCCCAAGATCGTGCATTGCTGAATTACGAGCCTCTAAACGGAAGTGCCGATGGCGCCGATAGTAAAGGTGATGGGCAAAGTAAGTGCTGGCTTTCTTTTGAATTCGGAAGACTCCGCGTCCTTGGCTGAGAAAAATCGAATGTGACGGTTGGACAAAAAAGACTAGAAAGTTTGAATTGAAAAGAAGAAAAAAGACTCACTCGTAATGTAAGAATTTTCTCATTTTAGTGGTGTGAACGCGAGTGGCTCGTCCGGTTAAGGCTAAGTACCAGAGAGACAAGAGGATAGACTTTAGAATTGCCGGCGAATGGCCTTTGTCGTGCAGGCTCTGATCTTTGGGGAAAAACTCAGGCTTCTGCGTCCGTTTCTAGGATACGCTCCCGCTTGGCCCGCTTCGGTCCGAGTCCGAGAAACTTTTAACCTTGAACCTGTGTTTTGAAGCCTTACGGGTGAACGAATTATGACTTCATACGCTTTCCAGCCCACCGTTTTAGCGGCAATGCCCAAGATGCCATTTTCGACCCTGCCCAAGGTGAGAGCTCCGTGGGCGGAGTTCGCCTTCGGCATAGCCGCACAAACTCTGATCGTGGGCTCGATCGTGTGGGCGCGGATGCTATTCCCGTCGGTGGCCGTAGCTCCCGAGCACAACTTCCGCTCAGTTCTGCTGGTCAGCACACCGCAACCTGTGAATCTGCACCCGCAGCCGCCGCTCATCTTGCGGCAGCCTACGGTCATCGCCCACCTCGATCCTCCGGAGAGCGTGTTGCACCTTCCAGCGCAACAGCCGAAGACTGTGATAAAACCGCGCATAGAAGATGCGAGCGCTCCTGCAGTGAGCCTGGCGCCAAAGAAACTCGAGCCCATGGTTTCTGAGGTCGCCCCGGTGATCCCTCGGGAGGCAGTGAAGACCAACGTATTCTCTACCGGCAGCTCAGCCCAGCCCACCATGGCCCGGACCCCCACGCAGGTGCAGACGGGAGGTTTTGGCGACCCCAGCGGACTCCCAGCAAAACCCGACCAGAGAAAAGCCGTCACCATTGCCGCCTCGGGATCTTTTGATTTGCCGCGAAGCTCGGAAGCGGGCTATGGCAATGGCACGGGCCGCAGCAAGGGCGTCGCCGGGGTGGTGACCAGCGCCGGCTTCGGCAATGGTACCGCCATCGAAACCCAATCTCACACTTCCCTCGGCAAAGTGCAGCCCAGCGGCTTTGGCGATGCCGATGTACCCGCAGCGCCCACCGTACACTCTCAACCCGCAGAAGCGGCAGCGGCGAAAGTCGTGCCTGCGGAAATTATTTCCAAACCCACACCCGTTTACACTCAGGAAGCGCGCAACCTGAGAATTGAAGGTGAAGTGTTGGTCGAAGCCGTGCTGCAGGCGTCAGGGAGTTTGCGCGTGGTGCGCGTAGTGCGCGGATTAGGTCACGGTTTGGATGACAATGCAATCCGGGCGGCGGAAAAAATTCGCTTCCGTCCGGCGCTCAAGAACGGCGAACCTGCCGATTCCACCGTCGTCTTACACATCATTTTTCAGTTGGCATAGGTTTTCTCCCCAAAGGTTTTTATGCGTGCTTTCCAGCTAAGTTGGCTTTCGTTGTTGTTGTTTTCTTTGGCGTCTCTCCCGGCGCTGTCGCAAGATCCCACCCCTTCAGCTCCGAGCGGGGAAGAAGCTACCGCCTCCGCAGGCATCGCCACGCTCTCATCTCCGCCTCCGGCCTCGTTCAATGAGGTCATGGACCGCGTGATCCAGAAAGAACATCTTTTTGTAGCCGAGATGCGCCACCTCCGTCCCATGGTCGAAACTTACCTTCAAGATCTCAAGACGGACAGTAGTGGAAATCCCGAGGCGATCAAGGATCAATACTTCCTGGGCCGTCTCGATATGAGCGATGGCCCCGAAGACACATCTTTTGTGGGGCAGCCCGGCTTTGGCCACCGCATGCTGAACCACCTTACCGGTCTCTACTCCATGCGTTTCTTGCCTCTTGGTTTCGCGCAGATGGTAGTGCTCGACACCGATTTCCAACGGAAGTATTACGACTTCTCCTTCGTCCGCCGCGAGTTTCTGGGAGAAGTACGCTGTCTTGTGATCGATGTCCAGCCTAAGGAGAAAGCTCCCGCGGGTCGATTCCTCGGACGCATTTGGGTCGAGGACCAGGACTACAACGTGGTGCGCTTCAACGGAACCTACTACCCGCATCCGAAATCCAGCTACTATCTGCACTTCGATAGTTGGCGGCTCAATATGCGAACCGGAGCTTGGCTTCCCGCCTACATTTACAGCGAGGAGTCAGACCTCAAGACCAACCTGGGTAAGGCCCTGCACTTCCGCGCGCAGACCCGGCTTTGGGGATATGACTTGAAGGGGCTGAACAAGAATTCCGAGTTCACCCAGATTTTGGTTGACTCGCCGCAGTCGGTAAAAGACCAGACTGATGCCGCCGCCGACCCCAGCCCAGTTTTGGCCGAGCGCATGTGGGAGCGCCAGGCGGAAGACAACGCTATCGAGCGTCTCACTAAGATCGGCCTGATTGCGCCCTCCGGTGAGGTCGATAAGATTCTGCAAACCGTTGTCAACAACTTGTTGGTCACGAACAATATTGATCTGCAATCCGACGTGCGCTGCCGCGTCCTGCTTACGGCTCCGCTGGAGTCGTTCACCATTGGACACACCATCGTGGTGAGTCGCGGCCTGCTTGATGTGCTTCCCGACGAAGCTTCGCTCGCCATGGTCCTGGCTCACGAACTCAGCCACATTGTGCTCGGCCACCCGACAGATACCAAGCTGGCTTTCAACGACCGCATGTTCTTCCCCGATGAGGATTCCTTCCAGCGTCTTGACTTCAAACGGCGCCCCGCCGATGAGGAAGCGGCGGACACCAAGGCCCTCGAGTTGCTGAAGAATTCTCCTTACAAAGATAAGCTTGGGAGTGCGGGGCTGTTTCTTAAAGCCTTGCAGCAAAGCGCGCCCGACTTGCCCAATCTGATCCGGCCTCATCTGGGCAATGGTGTCGCCAGCGCGAAGAGCCTGCGCATGCCGATGCTGATGGAGTCTGCGCCCGCGTTGGACGCGCAGCGCGCTGATCAGATTGCGGCGCTTCCCTTGGGAGGACGTATTAAGCTCGATCCCTGGAGCGATCAGGTGGAAATGGCAAAGGCCAAACCAGTCGCCCTGACTTCAGCGCGCGAGAAGATGCCCTTTGCGATCACGCCGTTCTTTCCCTACCTGACCAGGCTGTCGCCTCCCGGCAGCAGTCAGAAGATGGCGCTGACCGCGCCTTCGCCCAAGTGAGCGCGCGGCATTGATAGACCTGACTTTAGGATAATGCGGCTCGAGAAACTGCAGGAGGCGCAGTTCAACCAAGGCTATCGGTGTGGCTAACTGAGTGAACCGGTTCGATCGCGTTTACTGGATCGAACTGCCGACCTGAGAGAAAACGTTATTGGCATTCGAGCCGATCAACCGGATAGTGCCGACTACGATCACAAGAATGACCGCCAGCATCACCGCATATTCCGCGATATCCTGGCCACCCTCATCCTTGCCAAACTGCTTCCAAACACTTTGAAGAATCTTTGCCACGGGCTCCGTCTCCTTGAATTCGCTAACGCCACCCCTAGTGCTGGAACAGGGGACTACCATCCCACACGTGAAGCGTTCATTTCTGTCCCGAGGCTGGTTGTCATTGATCATAGGTGTCCGCGCCAGCAGCGCCAATGGCACATTAGTGCCATCCACCTTTCCTTGATGAATGTTTTCTAAAGTTTTGTCAGACAATACTTTTCAGAGGCAGGGATTGATTCACGGCAAAAAGCGCCAGCTCCAGGCGCGTCGACACCCCGAGCTTGTCGAAGATGTTGCTCAAGTGGTGTTTTACCGTGTCTTCGCTGATTTTGAAATATTCCGCAATCTCTTTGTTCGAATATCCCGCGACCACGGCGGCGACAATTTCCAGTTCTCGAGGCGTGAGCCCGAATTTCTTCTGCCGCGCTTCGTCGCTCGAAGACTGCACCAGGGTCCGCAAATACTGCACCAGGTTCGAGACGCTCTCCCGTCCGACCCAATACTCTCCGGACATCACAGTATGAATCGCCTTCAGCAGCAGCTGTGTAGCCGAGTCCTTCAATACGACGCCCCGCGCGCCCAACTGGAGCGCCTCCACGATTTGGCTCTTCTCCGCCGCCGCGGTCAGCAGGATAACCCGGACCGGAGTCGAATTGACCCCGTACTCATATCCCGCAACGCCTCCAGTCCCGGGATGTCTGGGCATCGCCAGATCCAGCAACAGAATGTCGGGTTTTAACTGCCGCGCCAGCCCGACCGCTTCGGCGCCGTCAGATGCCTCGCCAATTACTTTCAGATCGGGCTCCGCTTCCAGCAGCCGGCGTAGACCATCGCGAAAAATAGGATGGTCGTCGGCAATCACGATGCGCACCGGCTGTGATCTTCTTAAATCCATCGGTTACTTCCACGCTTCGCGGGACCTTAATTTCCAAACGCGTCCCCGGACCCGGGTTTGATTCTATCGTGAGTTCGCCCGCAATCAAACGCAACTCGTTCCTTAATGATCACCGGGCCCTTTGCCAAGCTGATCAAGTTCGCTCCTGGGTCAGGCGGCCGGAGAATGGAAATCCCTTGCCATCATCCTCCAGTGTCAGGCTCCACTGGCTGGGAGTCGAACCCAGCCGCACCAGCGCCTGGTGTGCGCCGGCTGTGCTTGCGCACGTTGACCAGCCCTTCCTGCACAATGCGCGCCAATTCCCGGCACATTGGCTGCGGCATCTCGCAGTTTTTCCATGTCAGTTACAAAACGCGCGGAAATTCCGGTCTCGCGCTCAAACCGCTCCACCGTGTCGGTCACAATACTCATGAATCTTCGGTCATCCACGTCGATCGACTTCATCTGCTGCATGAGTTCGCGCAATTTGAGAACTTCTTCCCGCAGCAGCCCCTGGATCCGTCCCAGTTCCGCCAGTAACCGACTTGCCGGCGAGTTTCCGCCTGCGCTGCAGCACATCGACCTGCATCTCCACGGCGATCAATGACTGCACTGCGCCATCGTGAAGTTCGCGGGCGAAACGCGCCCGCTCCGCTGCACCTGCTCGCCGCCGCAGCCGGTGCAGCAGGTAAACGTTGTAAACCGCCGGCCCCACCTGGCGCAGCAAGTCGAGGAGAAAACGCAACTCTTCCTGTATCTCACCCTGCCACGAAGGATCGAAAACTAAAACCCGCCCCCGCCACTCGCTGCCAAAAACAAACGAGATCGCAATCAGCGAACGAAAACTCTGCCTCTGATTCAACTGAAGCAGCGCGTCCGTAGGAGGCGATTGCACCGCGTTGCCATCGCGGTCCAGCGCCGTCATCGTCAAGCGATCTCCGGTCATCGAGGCGTAGCATACCTTCTCCGGGAAAATCTTCGAGATAACTATTTGCTTCTCGCGGAGAGGAATCGAGCCACGCGAAATCAGCAAAAGCGTCCTCGCGTTGGCGCAATTCACCCAGGAAAACTCTCTGGCTATGCGTCTCCTGCGCCGCCACGAGCAGCCTTGATCCGCCACACATGGCGATGACTTCGCGGAAAATCTGCTGCAGAGTGCCGGTGAGACCGGCCTCTACGCGCACTTTCGCGAGCATGCCAGTTACAACGGCCTTCTCCGCCCGGAGGTGCTTTTGCTGTTGCGCCAGATATCCGAGTAGCAGCCCCATCACCAGCAGATAGATTGAGAGCATGAACAGCCGCTTCGGCTCGAACTCGGCGGTATTCATGGTGAGACCGGAAAGAATGTGCCAGGGCAAGTTCTTACCGCGCGCCAGCCACACGTGGAAGATCAAGAGGCTCTCCGTCCACAACAACACGACTTCCGCCGCCGCCGTGCTCAGAGTCTCCCAAAGGCCCCACCGGTAAGCCGCCGCAGTTAGAACAAATACGAAGAACAAAATGAAAGGGCTGCGTGGACCGTCGCCAAATACTGAAATAAAGGCCGGCCAGACGATGTCGGCGGCATGCACCAGCACACGAAACGATGCGGTCGAGGCTTTGCGCCGCCGCAGCAGCATCAGAATGAGGATGCTGTTCCCCATGTAGAAACCCAGCAGACCGTAAGCCGCAGGAGAATTGCCCAACTGGGTGGGATCCATGCGAATCGCCACGAGGGCCGAGACCGCGAGGAATACCCGGGCCGTCGCGAGCCAGCGCTCGATGCGGCGCACCTCACTGGGGTCAGTAGGCGCCTGCCTGCCAAAAAAACGGTGCTGGGGCTCAGTATGCAATCAAATCGCTTTCCCGCGAAAAGGCGGATTCTTCAAGGCTTAGAATGTCTGGCATATATTAACGCCTCGCATCTTATTAATTAAGACGGATTGCGAGCAAGCGAAACTTCGGGCTCTTCTTCTCTGCCGGGCTAACTCTTCCCCACAGATTACTTCCGTAACAGAGTTTCGCTCCAGATGCGGTCTAAAATATCGCGAGGATTCTTCTTGTCCAAATCTTTCAAACTCTGGACCTCGGGCGAGAACCCTACTCGGAATATCCTTTGGAGCGCACGCCAGCTCTGGGCCGCTGGGGCCGCAGCATGTCTAGGGGTTTTAGTTTTGGCTGCCCTCCTCATGCGCCAGTCTTTCAGCCTCACTGCTCTCAGCGACATTATGCAATGTCTGCTTTTGTTGTCGGGCACGGCGTCCCTCATCGCGCGTGGAGTAAGGTTGCGAGGACGATCTCGCCTTTTCTGGATGCTGCTCGCTCTCGGGATCGGATTTTGGCTCGTCTATCAATTACTGTGGACTTACTACGAAGTCTGGCTGCGAACCGACGTCCCGGACCTGTGGGCGGCCGACATCATTATTTTTCTCCACATCGTGCCGCTGATGGCTGCTTTGGCGCTACGCCCGCACGCCCCCCAGGACGAATACTCAGCCCCTCTGCGCCGCCTCGATTTCGCTCTGTTGCTGGTCTGGTGGGCGTATTTGTATGTTCTTGTCGTCATTCCCTGGCAGTACGTGGTGGCCAACGTTCCGGCTTATGGCCATAATCTGAATTCGATCTACCTTATTGAAAAACTGGCTTTCCTCGGCGCCTTAGCCGGAGCTTGGTGGACCAGTAGGGCAAGCCGTCGTATCCTCTGGCGAACTCTCTACGCGAGTCTGTTCGGCGCCAGTTTAACCTATGCCGCGAGTTCGTATGTCGCGAATTGGGCGCTCGGCAGAGATACTTATTACAGTGGCAGCCTTTACGATATTCCTCTGGCGGTTTCCATGGCGTGGATTACTGTGATCGGTCTCTGGACACCCGATCACGAACCTGAGATTGAGGCGCGCAGTGCTTCCACATCTTACGGCTTATGGTTGGCCAGATTGGGCATGATCACAGTTTTTTCGCTTCCTTTATTCGCCGCCTGGGCTTTGTGGGACGCCGCGATTCCCGCGCGCGTCCGCTCCTTCCGCGTGATGTTTGACCCTCTCGGCCGCGCTGGGCATGGGCGCGCATGGTTTTCCTCGCCAACGCTTGCTTGATCGCGAGTTGCGACGGCTGCTCGATCAATCGCAAGAGTCCTACGCTAACCTGAAACACCTGCAGGCGAAAATCACGGAGTCGGAAAAACTCGCCTCCATCGGTCAACTGCGTCGGCGGTGCCGCTCACGAACTCAACAACCCCATTACGGCCATGTTAGGTTATTCCGATCTTCTTTTGACAACCCCACTGAATTCCGAACAAAAAGAGCTGGCGGCAAAAATTGGACAACAAACTCGGCGTGCCACATCGTCTTGTCGCCAGTCTGCTCAACTTCGCCAAGCAAGGTCCAGCAATCATGAGCACCGTAAGTCTCAACACGGTGCTGCGCACCGCCGTCAAACTCTCCCAACCGCAGGCACAAGCTCTCAAGATTGACATCCGGACAGAATTTGAACCTAATCTGCCGAACGTTTTGGGAGATTCCAATCAACTGCTTCAAGTCTGCGTGCAGACTCTTAATAACGCCCTGCATGCGGTAAATGAAGCGGGCAGTCGAACTCTCAGCATCGCTGCCAAACACTTGAACGGGACGATCTTCATCCACATCACCGATGCCGGTGGAGTGGCGGTCGCCGAGATTCAAGAAAAAGGACTGGAAAACTCGAGGAACCTTCGCGATTCCGTCAAGCCTCTTTCTGGTCTGGGCCTCAGCGCCTGCCAGAACATTTTGCAGCAGCACAAGGGAAAGATTTTCTGGTCGCAGGATGATATCGCGGGTACCAGCATTCGGATCGAACTACCAGCTACCCCTGCCCCGGAGAACACGCCGGAGAAATCGATTGCAGCGGGACTTCCGGTGATGTGGGAATCGCAACCGTTCGCTTAAGCTGCCCGCAAGCCGCATAAATATCACGGCCTCGCGGACGCCGGATATAGGCGGGAACACCCGCATCGCGCAGCGTCTTCTGAAACGCTGCCACCCGCTCCGCGCTGGGAGTCGCAAATTCAATTCCCGGCCCCGGATTTAGCGCAATCAGATTCACCTTGCAGCGCAGCCCGCGCAGCAACTCAGCCGTTTCCTTGGCATTTTCCGGGGTATCGTTCACGCCGCCGAGCAGCACGTATTCGAACGTGATCCACTCCCGCGTGCGCAAAGGAAATTCCCGCGCCGCCGCCAGCAGCATCTCCAGATTCCACTTCTTATTCAGTGGCATGAGCCGCGTCCGCAGCTACATCATTCGAACGCATTCAAAGAAATCGCCAGCTTCGGTCGAATCTTCTCTTCGCCAAAATCATGGATGCGCGGCACAATTCCTGCCGTTGATACTGTCATCCGCCGCTCCGCAATTCCCACGCACTCCACCAGCAGCCGCGACGCCTTCACGAAATTCTCGTAATTCAGAAACGGCTCGCCCATGCCCATGAAAACCAGGTTGATGCGATCCTCCGGCGGCGAAACATTCTGATCCTTAAGCACCGCGCAAACCTGCCCCACAATCTCGCCCGCAGTCAGGTTGCGCTTTACCCCGAGCAGAGCGGTCAAACAAAATTGGCAATCGACGGCACAACCCACCTGACTGGAAATGCAAATCGTCGAGCGTCCCGGAAGGTGCCGATCTGTCGCCGTTCTCGAAGTACTTCCTGTTGAAAGGGCGCGGCTTCCAGCCGCTCCGTAGTCGCGACACAACTAACTGCGGCTTTAGCGCCGAGGTGATTAAGCCAGACCTCAGCTTCCTCTCCAGCCTCACTCCCATCCCCTGCTTCCCCGCCGTCCCCTTCGGGCATCCAAACCGTTTCCACACTCTGCCCATCGGCGAACCCAATCAAATACCGCACCGTCCCATCCTAGGACATAAATTTCTGCTCGATCCGCGCCGCCCCGACCGTCATGCCGCTCCGCGCCAGCCGCTCGCGAAAATCCCTCGGCAGCGTGGAAATCTCCGCCAGCGTCTCCACTCGCTGCCGATACACCGCATCCATGATCTGCTTGACGCGATAGCTCGGCTCGCCCGCTTCGCTCACCAAAGCGGCGAGCTCCTCGCGCATCCATACCCAGCAACGACGATGCGTCAGCTTCGTCACCGACCCTTTTAGTATGTCTCGAAATCACGAATCCCAAAATGCCCACCAAGCCGTACAGCACTGCGACCAAGCTCATTCTAACCTCGCTTATCGAAACATCTTCATATGGCAACCCCTATCGTCCACCAAGTCCCGTCTCGAATGTCATAAGAATAGTGGGTCGCCTGTTAGCGCTGACGAAATGCCGCAACATCTGATTCTACCTACCACTTATTGCTGCTTACCCAGCCCCGCCAGTGCGTCAGATATTAGTAAGCATTCTGGTAAAGCACTGGACTAAAGAAGTTCGCAATATTCGCCGTCAGGTGTTGCCCCACGGCCTCACCGTGATCACCGAGCAGATGGAGCACATCCGCTCGGCTTCCATCGGCATTTGGCTTGAGACCGGTTCGCGCGACGAGACGCCGCAATCGAACGGCATCTCCCATTTCATCGAGCACATGGTCTTCAAAGGCACCAAGCACCGCACCGCCGAGGAGATCGCCCGCCAGGTCGATTCCATCGGCGGCAACATGGACGCCTTCACCTCGAAAGAATGTATCTGCTTTAACGTCAAGGTGCTCGACGAGCATGTTCCGGTTGCACTTGATATTCTCACCGACCTGGTTCTGCACCCGACGTTCACCCCCGAGGACATCGCCCGCGAGCGCGGCGTCATCCTCGAAGAAATCAAGATGGACGAGGACAACCCCGACTACCTCGTCCACGAAATCTTCACCCAAAATTTCTGGAAAGATCATCCCCTGGGCAAGCCGATCTTGGGCACCAAAGAAACGGTAAAGAAATTCGAGCGCCAAGCCGTGCTCGACACTTACTCTCACCGCTTCGCTCCCGGAAACATTATCGTCGCCGCCGCCGGACATCTCGACCACGATCAGTTCGTCGATCTGGTAGTCAAGCACTTCGAACACCTGAAGCCAGCGCAAGAACGGCTTCCACTCGGCCGAACCGAAGATCGTTCCCCGCATAGTGTTGCGCAATAAGAAAGCTCTCGAACAAGTGCAGCTTTGCATCGGCGTGCCGGCTTACCCGATCGCGCACGAGAAGCGCCACGCCGGCTACATTCTCAACACCCTGCTCGGCGGAGGAATGAGTTCGCGCCTTTTCCAAAATATCCGCGAACGCCAGGGCTTGGCTTACTCCATCTACAGCGACCTCAATCCCTACCGCGATACGGGATGCATGGCCGTCTACGCAGGCACCTCGCTCGCCTCGGCGGCGAAGGTTGTGAAGTCGGTAGTCAACGAATTTCGCAATCTGAAGAACGAGCCGGTGCCGGAAGAAGAATTACGCCGCTCTAAAGACCAGCTAAAAGGCAGCCTGATGCTCTCGCTAGAATCAAGCACTGCCCGCATGTCAAACCTCGCACGCCAGGAAATGTACTTCGACCACTTCCAGGACCTCGACGAACTAATCGAGAAGATCGAAGCCGTAACCGCAGACGATCTCCAGAGCCTGGCGAAAGAATTCTTCAAAACGGAATCGGTGGCCGTGACCGCACTCGGCAATCTGAGTGGGCTGAAGATCTCCCGCGACCAGCTTGCCTGCTGAAGCGAGGGCTTCGGGAAGGGCGCGGCTTCAGCCGTGCCGTAGAAGACGCCTCAAGACACTGCGGCTTCAGCCGCTGAGGGTTTATTCTCCTAATTGATTCTTCCTCGCCCTCCTTTGTAACTTTCCTACGCCGGCTCATCCCATATTAAGCCTGCAGGTGAAGACCTGCCGGACGATCCAACTCAATACTCACCTCAAGGAGAAGATGATGAAGAAGACTTTCGGCAGTTTCGCGCTCGCATGCATTCTGGCCGCTTCGATGGCAGCCTTCGCCCAGTCCAGCGGCGATACGATGAAGCAGGACAACATGAAGCAGGATACGATGAAAAAAGACGACTCGATGAAGAAAGAAGACAGCAAGAAAAGCAAGAAGACGAAGAAGAAAGACGCGATGAAGAAAGACGACAGCATGAAGCACGACGACATGAAGAAAGATGACTCGATGAAGAACGACCAGATGAAGCAGAACTAGCGTCGTCAGCACGGGCTTCCCGAGCTTGTCATCGCGGACTCCGCGCGCTTGTCATCCTGGGCGAGGCGAGGATCCTGGTGTTTGCCTGCAGCAGTCATGCTGCCGGTGCAAGAAACAAGATCCTCGCTACGCTCGGGATGACAAGATTGTTTGATCGATTGTTCAATCGCGCAGAGAATGCGGAGCGCCTATTCGGCGGCCGTTATCTAATGTCCAGCCGTGTGAACCAGTCGTCCTGGTCTTCTTCCGCATCGGCGGAAGCATTATCGCGCCTCAACCCGTCGCCCCGTCAATGCCGTCTTCAAATACTGCCGCAAGCAGCGCGTGCAAGGCACATATCCATCCCGTATCGCTTCTTTCGCCGTCATCGTTCGCTCCGTAGCTTTGTCATGAATGAAAGAACATCCCGGCACGTGAAAGAGCTTTGATCCTGCAGAAACCACCACCGCCAGGTCAGGAGGAATATTGTTGCGCCGGCTCCGCCATGGATGCGACCTCGCGGAATGCCCGCAAGTCAGCGAGTCCATCAACGCCAAAGTTCCAGCGATCAGAGCGATCGCCGCCAACGGCACCAGCCACGCCGACCAACTCGACCATCGCCCGCGCTAGTAACGGCTCGTCGGGCGTGCCGTTCGCTCCCCTGTCCATCTTCTGCTCAAGCCGCTTTCCAGCCTCTGGCTGAATCCTACGGGAACCTCCAGCATGCGTTCATCGCCATAAAGCGCGAACCACGTTTCGCGTCCCCGCCAGCACCGAGGCACAGCGCTGGCAACTGCTGAAATGGTCGTCCATCGCAGAGCGCAGCGCCGCGTCCACTTCCCCGTCGACGTAATTCGAAATCTCGCGCCACACCTGTTCGCAATTCAACTTCTCTGGCTCTACCATGGCTTGTTCCCCTTCTCGAATGGCAGCCGGCTGAACCAGCCCTGCTCCCATCCGGCGGCCAGCAGATCGCGCAGCATCAGCCGCGCCCGCAACAGCCGCGTCTTCACCGAAGCCACCGTGATGCCCAGTGCCTCCGCTGTCTCCTGAATGTTCAAATGCTCCATATCGCGCAGCACAAAAACCTCGCGATACTTTCGGTCGAGCGTGCCCAGCGCCTCGGCCAGCCGCTGCCGCACTTCCTTGCGCTCCAACGCTTCCGACGGAATCTCGCGCCAGTCGGCGAAATCCCGGGGCGCATATTCGCTTTCTTCATCGTCGCGGCGATCGTCGATGCCTTCCATGACCACAGTTCGCTCCCTTCGCCGGCGCATCAGGGCCTCGTTCACCGTGATCTGGATCAGCCAGGTGCTGAATCGTGCCTCCGGCGCGGAATTGCCGGATGTTCGCAAACGCCTTCAGCATCGCTTCCTGCGCGGCATCCTCGGCATCCTGCTCGTTGCGCAGAATCGCGAGCGCCGCGGCGTAAACCCGCCGCTCATAAGGCCGCACCAGTTCGTAGAACAATTCATGCTGCCCGCGCTGCACGCTCGAAATCAGTTCCTGCTCGCGCGGATCGCCGGCCTGCCTCGGATTGTTCAACGCCATTTCTGGATCGGACATCGTGCTCGCAATCCTATCGTCGTGAATACCGCAGCGGCTAAAGCCCGATGAAGGCCGAATGCAAACGCAGGCTGAAAGCGCTGCGCCACCCAAAAGCCAGCAACAAAGCCTTCTTCATCGCGAAGAAACTCAATACTCGGGATCTTTCTTCCATCCCGTCAGCATGGAAACGAAATTGTTCCAGCCGTGCAGGATCACCATGACCAGATGTCCCAGCACGAAAAACAAAATCGCCCACATCACCGCGAAATGCCAGATGCGCGCGTAGTGAAAGCCTCCCATCATCCAGGCCAGCCAGGAGAACTGAATCGGCTTCCACACCGCGAAACCGGTCAGCACAGACAAAACGCCCAGCACGATCGCCGATGGTGTAAGCCTGCTTCTGCAGCGGGTTGTAGGCTTCGCGCAACGGCGGCTTCGGACCGAAGAAAAAATAATGCTTCACCATCGGCCACACGCCCGGAATGTCGCGATGCGTGAACAGCACCTGCTGGTAGTTGCCGCTGAAGATTTGGTAGCCGAGGTAGAGAACGCCGGTCGCAATGTAGATCCACATGAAGGTGAGATGCCATTGCAACGCGCCGCCCAGCCATCCGCCAATGGCGAACGCCTTCGGCCAATGCAGCAAGTCTTTCTGCGGAATCTTCGCGCCGAAGCTGGGGAAGGCGCGGAAAATCTGCAGCCCGCTGCCCACCATCACAAAGAGCGCGACGGTATTCATCCAGTGGCACAGCCGCACAATGTAGGGATGCTCGTAGACCGCGCGACCCACGACTACGGGCGCCTTGTCTTCTTTTCCTTTTGTCTGGATGATTTCGATGACCGCACCGCTCATATCATGCCTCCTTTGCCGCGGCGCCCAAAGGGCTAAAGCCCGCGTCTCGCGGGACCTCCAGCCGGCACAACTGAAGCCGTGCCCTTCCGGCAGAAACGCTTCGCGAAAACGGGCGTTCGACGACAGGCTCTCACAGCCCGTAAAACCACGAATACCCCTGGTCTTCCCAGTAGCCCACTCGGTCCAGCACATTTGTGACTTTCAAATCCGTTAAATACTTGGCCTGCTTGTAGCCAACCTTGGTGGGAATCTGCAAACGCAACGGCGCGCCATGCTCGCGGGTTAGCGGCTGCTCGTACATTTCATAGCAAAGCAAAGTCTGCGGATGCAGCGCCGTCGCCATGTCCAGCGATTCGTAATAGTCGTCGGCACAATTCACGGTGATGAAGCGCGCGGTAGTGTCGGCGCCAATCAATTGCAAAAAGTCAGAGAGCCGCGCCCCGCCGAATCGTCCAATCACATCCCAGCCTTCCACGCAGATGTGACGCGTGTTCTGCCGAATACGTGGCAACGCCTGCACCTGCGCGAGTTTGTAGTCCCCAGGCTTTTTCACGGCGCCGCTGACCGTGAGGGTCCATGTCTCGAAATCCACCCCGGGATCGTCTACGTCATAACCGTTGATGGGGAACTTCGTGAAAGGAGTGAGATCGGCATTATCGAAAGTCGACGCCGCATGCCCGGGGCGGAAAAAGCGCGCCGAAGTCCAATCGCTGAACCCGAGACCCTTCTTCAGCAATCCCTCGCGCAAGCTGGGAATGGCGAATGCGCCCAGCGCCAGCACCGGACTCAGCTTGAGCAATTCGCGCCGGCTGATCTGCCTGAATTTTTTTTCTTCCAGCTGACGGTTGTGATCGGCATTCTTGTTTTTCATGGCATTGCCCTCAATTTGCTGTGCAAAGACTTGCGCTTACCAGGCCGCGATATCCCGACAAAAAACTTGCGCTCGAATCCCAGTCATGGGATTCAGCAAGCGTATGAAAGTTTCGTGTCCGGCCTGTTCTAGGATGGCCGAATCGAGAATCATACCGCTTTCAGGCCGCGAATTATCCTACTTTTGCTGGCCTTTGCAGCGTTTTGAGGCATACTAGCGCAAGCGCCTTCCCCCCAGGAGCCGGTGTCCGCGCATGCCTGATCTGGAGCTTAAGACAATCACGCCGAGACGGAGCGCACCGTCCTCGCCGAATCTCGGCCACGCGCCTCTGAAGATCCGAAACAGCGGGGGCTGATGGTCGGGTCGCTTTGCCTTCTGCTGCTGGCTTTGGGAATCGTCCTGTGGCATGACCGCGATTTCTGGTTCCCCGAGACTCCGGAAGAAGCAGATCAGTCGGTCGAGAGCCAACCAGTCCCGCGTCCACCAGCCGCCGCCATTCCGCAATCGCCCGCCATCGTCAGCAAGTCAGTACGCACTGCGAAGTCAAGACACGTGGCACCTGTGCAAAGGTCCACTCGCGTTGCCGTGAAGAGAGCTTTATCGACTCCTGCCTCGGCAAGTCCAGAAACACAGTCTCCGGCGGCACCGATTGCCGTAACGAGTCGCACCGTGTTGCCGCCTCTGGAGATGGAAGTAGTAGCGGGCGATAAGCACCGCACCGTCCGCCCCGGCAGTAACTCGGTGCGCGTCGACTTGCAGCCCGGCGATGCCAGCCGAGCCGGTCGCCGACCCAAGCATCCCCGGCGATTCACAGAATGCCGCCGATGTCACCAGTGACGCCTCCGAGCGCGTGCAGATGTCCGCCGACGCCTCTGAGATCGTAGCCAAGCCCGTGCGGCCCAACTATCCGCTGCTGGCGCGACAGATGAAGGTGCAGGGTTCGGTGATCTTGCAGGCACTGATTGGCAGCGACGGCATCATTCAGGACTTGCACGTGGTGAGTGGCCCGCACATTCTGGCCTCCGCCGCTGAGGATGCAGTCCGGCAATGGCACTTCAAGCCGCACTTTGAAGGCAGCGAACCGGTCGAAACCCAGGCCAAGATCACGGTTAACTTCACCATCTCGACCAATTAACGACTCTGGCCTCAATCTCGTTTCTGAGGCCCTTCCGGATCCTCGAAGCCCGGGAATTCTCTCCTAAATAACGAGCGCCCTAATCTCTTTCAAGATCAGGGCGCCCGGGCAGCCCTCCCCCAGAACTGCTCACCTGTAAAATTAAACTTCCCGCCGACTTCTGCATATGGCACTCCCGTGCCACTACACCACCCCAAAGTGCCACTCTTTAACCTGTTGCGGGCACGTCACTTAGTTGACGTTTTCGCCAAGAAATAGCGGACTCGCCCTTTAGCAATTCTCTTCGAGACCATCGCGCCCTGACCTTATGTCGAGTCCGTCCGCTGCCGATGGAAAGGCAGCAAGCATTTCTTGAACATCCATATTGCGAGCCCCATGCCAGCTTTCCAAGATCCAGACACGTATCGGGCTATACTCGATGCCCTCCAAATCGGCGTGAGCGTCCTCGATCTGCAAAGAAAAATCGTCTTCTGGAGCGACGGCTCCGAGCAACTCACCGGCTATTCGCGCATCGATGTGCTGGGTCACCCCTGCACCGACAACATCCTTCAGCACTGCAACCATTTCAGCTGTGAAATGTGCATTGACAAGTGTCCCATCGCAATCGCTTTGCACGATGCCAAGCCTGTGGAGACCATGAGCTTCATTCATCACAAGTCAGGACACCGCACTCAAGTCCACACTTGGGCCATCCCGCTGCGCGATAAGCGTGGTTTGATCATCGGCATTATCCAGACCTTTGAAGGCGAGTTCGCCATAGCCGGTCCCGACCCCAACGATCGCCGCATGAAAGAACACGGCTGGCTCGACGAGGTAACCGGATTGCCGAACCGAACCATGATGCAATCCCACCTGCGTGAAACCTTAGGCTCGTTCAACGAGCACCACGTTCCCTTCGGAGTGGTTTTTCTGGAGTTGCATGATCTTACCGAGTTCCGCTCGAAGTACGGCCAGGGAGCAGCCCGCACTATTCTGCAGGTATTGGCTCGCACTCTCAGAAACACTGTTTTCGCCACCGATTCTGTCGGCGTGTGGAGTGGGGAGCGCTTTCTTGTAATCTTGCTGGGGTGCACCGAATACGCTCTCCAGTCGGTCAGCGAGCGCATGCTCAAGATGATGAGGAACGTAACCATCCGGTGGTGGGGAGAGGATTTATCGGTGCCCATCTCGATCGGGCGCACGGGCGCAGTAGCCGGAGACAGCGTGGATTCGCTGCTGCAGCGAGCTCTGAATGAACTCATCAGAAATCAAGACTTGATGCCGGCTCGCACAAACGCAGCTGGCAATTCATCTTGAACGATTCAAGCGATCACTTTAGTGGGAACGTCACCGTCGTAAAGAGCTAATACATGTTTGCCATTATTGGCATTGTCGTGGTCTTCGGCTGCGTGGTCGGCGGCTATCTGATGGAGCACGGAAACTTGAGCGTGCTCCTTCAGCCGGCGGAGCTGGTCACGATTGGCGGAGCGGCCGTGGGCACCGTGCTGATCGCCAATCCGCTGCACATTCTTAAGCAGATTGCGGGCGGAATTGGCGGGGTTTTCGGCGGTTCCACGTACAACAAGCAGGCTTACATCGATTCTTTGAAGATGATGTATGACTTGCTGAACAAGGCGCGCAAAGACGGGCTGATGGCGCTGGAGGACGACGTGGAAGAACCCGACAAGAGTCCCTTGTTGTCGAAGGCGCCGAAGGTTTTCAAGAACCACCACGTGCGCGACTTTGTGTGCGATTCGCTGCGCATGGCCATTACCGGCGTAGATGCTTTCGATCTCGATCAAATGCTGGATCTGGATCTGGAAGTTCATCACCATGACGCCGAACAGCCCACAGCGGCTCTCACCAGTGTGGCGGACTCCCTGCCGGGTCTCGGAATCGTAGCGGCCGTGCTGGGTATCGTGATCACCATGGGCGCGATGGGCGGCCCTCCGGAAGAAATTGGGAGAAAGGTAGCGGCGGCACTGGTGGGGACATTCCTGGGCATTCTGCTTGTGCTATGGGCTGGTCGGGCCGATCGCGGCCAACATGGTAAAGCTCGCCGACGAAGAACATGCTTATCTGTACGTGCTGCGGGTCCTGATCGTGTCTTTTCTAAAGGGCACCGCGCCGATCATGGCGGTGGAAGTGGCACGGCGCGCCATTCCAGGTCACGTGCGACCCTCGTTCCAGGAAGTCGAGGCCGCCTGCCGCAACAAGGGAGGTGGGGTAGAAGTTGCGGCGGTCGCGGAGGAGGCGGCGGCGGAGGCGCCTTCTGGATAGACGAATTTAGCGCGCAAGTCATGGACAAGACTCGTCCCATCATCATCCTCAAGAAAAAAGGCGGCCACGGCGGCCATCACGGCGGCGCGTGGAAGGTTGCCTACGCCGATTTTGTCACCGCCATGATGTCTCTGTTCATTGTGCTGTGGCTGCTCAGCAGCAGCAAGCCGGTACAGGAGGCGGTCGGCGGCTACTTCCGCGATCCCAATGGCACGGCTTCGCAAAAGGGATCCGCCGTGGCGGGCGCGGGCGAAAATTTTGTCCTCACCAAAGACAACATGCCCAAGCTTAAGGATCAGCTCGAACAAAAGATCCGCGAGATGAACGATTTCGAGAAACTAAAAAATCACATCGAGATGACCGTCACCAACGAAGGTCTGCGCATCGAGCTCATGGAATCCGCCTCCGGAACCTTCTTCGACAGTCGGCAGTTCTAAACTGAATGATGACGGGCGTGATTTGCTGATCACGCTGGCTCAGGAACTCGGCAAACTCCCCAACAAACTCTCCATTGAAGGCCATACCGACTCGAAGCCTTACGCGACATCCGGAAACTACAGCAACTGGGAGCTTTCCACCGACCGCGCCAATGCCGCCCGCCGCATCGTGCAAGCCAATGGTATAGAGCCAGATCAGATCACCCAAGTCCGCGGCTTTGCCGATCAGCGGCTGCGCAAACTCGAAGATCCGCTCGATCCTTCGAACCGCCGCATTTCACTCATCGTGCAATACATCGTGAAAAATAGCGACGCGGCCCAGGAGGGAAAGCCTTCCGCCGAAGCTGGTGGAGGCAAGAAGGGCGAGGAAAAGTCAGCAGAGGAAAAGAAGTCCGAAGAATCCAAGAGTGGCGCGACGAAGAGCACCGAGAATAAGAGTTCCAAGATTGAGAGCGACGAAAAAAATCCCAGCCAGAAAAAACCTGACGCCGGCAAAGAGGTTCCTGCAAAAAAGAATGATGCGCCATCAGAGCCTCACCCGCGTTACTCATAACCCATACCTGCACGCTCTCTCGACCCTGGGTTGTATAATCCCCGTTTTGCAGTTAATCCCCACTCGGAGTTACATGTGAGAGTGTTAGTGCGACTGGTCTGCTTTGTTTTGACGCTGTCCTCTTTTTCCCCGTTGTGGTCGCAGGAAACCGTCGATCTGGAACCCATCAGCCGGATTCGTTACGAAGGCTTTCACAACTCCAAAGTAATGGACTATGCCACCGAGTTAATGGATTCGATCGGCGAGCGCCTCACCGGCTCGCCGAATATGAAGCGCGCCAACGAATGGACGCGCGATGAGCTCGCGGGAATGGGACTTAGCAACGCCCACCTGGAAGCCTGGGGACCCTTCGGTCGCGGCTGGGCCAGCCAATATGTCAATGTACGCATGACCTCGCCCGACATTGTCACACTCATCGCCTACCCCAAAGCCTGGACCCCCGGCACCAACGGCGCAGTACAGGGCCATTGCATCCGCGCCATCATCGAAGATCAGAAGGACTTTGAAAAATATAAAGGCAAACTCGCCGGCATGATCGTGATCCTGGGCGCTGAGATAGCGGCCAAACCGATTACCGAAGCACCCTTCACACGCCTCACCGATGACGATCTCGCAAAGCTATCCGATTATTCAAGCCTGACCGAACATGAACCCTACCGTTTCGCAGACATCTTGAAGCGCATGCAGTTCAATAAAGATTTAAACCAGTTCTTGGCCGATGAAAAAGTTCTTGCAGTCATCGACCACAGCCGCCAGACCTCAGGCGGAGGAACCGTATTCGTACAATCCGGCGGAAGCTACAAGAGCGGCGAAACTACAACCGTTCCTCAACTCACCTTGGCTCTCGAGCATTGGGCGCGCATCGCCCGCCTGATGCAGCAGAAAAAAGACGTAGCTCTCGAACTGAACGTCGCCAACACTTTCTACGACGACGATCCCATGCAGTACGACACCATCGCCGAAATTCCCGGCACAGATAAAAATAAGAAAGACGAAGTCGTGATGCTGGGCGCGCATCTGGATTCCTGGCACGCGGGCACCGGGGCGACCGATAACGGTGCGGGCACGATTGTGACGATGGAAGCCGTCCGCATTCTCAAGGCGCTTGATCATCAAGCCGCGCCGCACGATTCGTATTGGCCTGTGGAGCGGAGAAGAGCAAGGTCTGCTCGGTTCGCAAAGCTACGTGCAGCAACATTTCGGTTCGCGTCCCCCATCGACAATCCTTTAATGAAAGGCATGCCAACTCTTCGGCGGCGCGAAGCGGGGCCAGTCACCGTAAAGCCCGAGCAGGCCAAAATCTCCGCTTACTTCAATGTCGACAACGGCTCGGGAAAAATTCGCGGCATCTATCTGCAGGAGAATCAGGCGGTCGGGCCAATCTTTGAGGCCTGGATGAAACCCTTCAAAGATCTGGGCATGGACACTCTCACCATGCGCAACACCGGCGGAACCGACCACCAATCCTTCGACGCAGTCGGCATCCCGGCGTTTCAATTCATCCAGGATCCCCTCGATTACGAGACCCGCACCCATCATTCGAACATGGACGTCTACGATCGCCTGCAGCCGGAAGACCTGAAACAAGCCGCCGTGATCGTCGCCAGCTTTGTCTACGACGCCGCCATGCGCGACCAGATGCTCCCCCGCAAGCCCATCGAAGCTCCGTTGCTGAAAGAGTCGGAAAAGAAACCCGAGTAGGCACCCGCCATTGCCTCTCGGGTTTAGGATTGAGGCTCCAAGACTCGGAGTCCACTAGTCGCATACATCGTTTTACTTCTTTTTCTTCTAAAGAAGCTCTAACAAACTCCGGCCCGCATCTGCTTCCGGCCTCCGTCGGCGAATTTCTAAAGAAAACCACCCAAGCGACGATGGACAATTGAAGAGACTACGCCGCCTAATCACGGCGCGGGCCCGCAGCATCCGAAAAATCATCTCCCACTTGGAAAGGAATGCCTGCCATGAGCGAGAGTGACATCGTCCAAGATTTCTTGGTCGAAAGCTACGAGAACCTCGATCGCCTCGACCGCGACCTCGTTGGCCTAGAAAAAAACCCAAAAGACAAAGACGCGCTGGCGGGCGTATTCCGCACCATCCACACCATCAAGGGCACGTGTGGCTTCCTAGGTTTTACCAAGCTCGAAAAAGTGGCCCACGTCGGCGAGAATCTGCTCACTCTCTTGCGTGACGGTCAGCTCATACTAAATCCGGAGATTACCACCGCATTGCTGGGCATGGTCGATGCCGTCCGGCAGATGCTTAAGGAAATTCAATCCACCGGCCAGGATGGCGAGAATGACTATCCCGACCTGCGCGAGACCTTAACCCGGCTGCAGCGGGTGGATGAGAACGCGCCCCGATCTGCCCCTGCCCCACAATCGCCCTCTTTCTCGGAAGCCGAGTTGCCCGCTCTGAGCGAACCCTCGGTTGAGCCTGCTCGGCAGGGCACCGACATCACCTCACCATTTGCGCCCCCGCCCCCAACCTCGAAGAAAGCAGCCGCTTCCAAACACGCAAAGGCCGCTGCCAAAGGTCCGGCGAAAGCTCACGAGCAAACCCCGGCGGAGCTTCACTCCGAACCACCTCAACCCTCCCCGGCGGCGGCGAGCGCCCGGGCTCCGGCTGCCGCAGCTGCGCCTGCCTTGTCCTCTCCTTCGCGCACCGAAGCTAAAGAACGGCAAAAATCGGAGGACGCAACTCCAGTCCAGCCTACTCAGGAACCCCGCCACCGCGAAGCAGGCGCCGAAAGTATTCGCGTCGGCGTCAGCGTCCTCGACAAGCTCATGATTCTGGTCGGAGAGTTGGTTCTGGCCCGCAACCAGCTGCTGCAAATCTCCAATACCGCGGAAGACGCCGGACTGCAGGCCGTCTCCCAACGCATGAACCTGATCGCCACCGAACTGCAGGAGCAGGTCATGAAAACCCGCATGCAGCCTATCGGCAACATTTGGGGCCAGTTTCCGAGAACCGTCCGCGACGTGGCGCTCGGTTGCGGCAAAGAAGTTGGCATCGAGATGGAGGGCAAGGAAACCGAACTCGACAAAACCATTATCGAGGCTATTAAAGATCCCCTCACCCATCTCGTACGCAACTCCGTCGATCACGGCATCGAACTTCCCGAAGCTCGCATCGAGGCTGGAAAAGATCGGAGCGGACGCCTCATTCTGCGCGCCTTTCATGAAGGCGGACAGGTCAACATAGAAATCACCGACGACGGAGCCGGATTAAACGCTGAGCGCATCCGGCAAAAGGCCATCGAGCGTGGCGTGATCACCGCCGAACAAGCGCCGCGCATGAGCGAGCGCGAAATTTTTAACCTGATTTTTCTCCCCGGATTCTCAACAGCCACCAAAGTCACCAATGTCTCGGGCCGTGGCGTCGGCATGGATGTGGTCAAGACCAACGTGGAGAAAATCGGCGGTACCGTCGATGTTCAGTCCACCTTAGGCGCGGGTACCACAGTCCGAGTAAAAATTCCTCTGACCCTTGCCATCATTCCCGCTCTGGTTGTGACTTGCGCCGGCGATCGCTACGCGATTCCCCAAGTCAGTCTGCTCGAACTGGTGCGACTCGAAAGCGAAGAAGTGGCCAAAGCTATTGAATTGGTTCACGGCGCCCCTGTCTACCGCCTGCGTGGACGGTTGTTGCCCCTGGTCTATCTTAACCGCGAGCTGAAACTGACACAGCCTGTAAATGCGGATCCCGATGCGGAAAAAGGCGATGCCGTCAACATCGTCGTGCTGCAAGCCGATGAGCGCCAGTTTGGGCTTGTAGTCGATCACATCAACGACACCGAAGAAATCGTGGTCAAGCCACTGCGCAAACAGTTGAAGACCGTAAAAACCTTTGCCGGTTCCAGCATTATGGGCGACGGCAAAGTGGCTCTCATTCTTGACGTCCTCGGCCTCGCGCAGCGGGCCAGCGTCATCACCGAAACCCGCGACCGGGCCCTGACCGAGAAAATCTCGGCTGTGGGGGCGACGGCGAGCGAAGACGACAAGCAAACTTTTCTGCTCTTTGCCGGCCCCGGCGATTCCCGTATGGCCATCCCGCTCAGCACCCTGGCGCGCCTCGAAGAGTTCCCCGTCGCTCAAGTGGAAATGTCAGGCAGCCAATGGGTCACACAATATCGCGGGCAGATCCTACCCCTGGTTCGCCTGAGTGTGGTTCTCGAAGAGCGGCGCAACAAACTGCGCTCCCTGCAGGCTCCGCCCACGCCGGATTCCGGCCCCATTCAAGTGCTCGTGCTGAATCATGAAAGCCGCTCCTTCGGCCTGGTGGTCGAGCGCATTCTCGACATCGTCGAAGATCGCGCGGATGTAAAGTCGGCTGCTACCCGCGCCTCTGTTCTCTATTCGGTCGTCATCGGAGACCGGGTGACGGAGTTGCTCGATATCCCTGCCATTCTGCGCCAGGCGGAAGCTCACATTACTTCACCCACTCCATCGGCTCGAGCGGCGGAGGCGGCTCATTAAATTTATGGCTCATACTTCACAGTTTTGCACCTTCTACCTCGACAAGCTGCTCTTCGGCGTCGAACTCCAGAGCGTTCAGGAAGTCATTCGCACCCTCGATATGACCAAGGTCCCGTTGGCGCCGTCGGTGGTCAGCGGCCTCATCAACCTGCGCGGCCAGATCGTCACTGCCGTGAATCTGCGCCGACTGCTCGAGCTCGAGCCGAGCCCACCTGGCAAGCGCGCCATGAACGTCGTAGTCCGCTCCGACGATGGTGCGGTCAGCCTGCTGGTCGATGAAATTGGCGATGTCGTCGAGGTCGACGACTCCAGCTTCGAACTCCCTCCCGAAACCCTGCGCGGCACCGTCCGCACCATGATCACGGGAGTGCACAAACTCAAAGACCGCTTGATGCTGGTGCTCGACACCGAGAAGGCCTGTCAGATGACCGCTGATGCGGTGGTGGCCGCGCCCTAGCTTGAATTTGGGATCGGAACATTCGCGTTCAGCAAACAGCGGTTTTCGGTTGAATTCGCACCAGGTCTTAAGAAAAGAGGATGGATTGAAACTCACATTGGGCAAGAAACTGGGACTCGGCTTTGGAGTGATTCTGGCGTTGATGGTATTTAGCGCCGGGACCAGCTACCTGAAGTTGGCCGACGTCAAGCAGAACCAGGATCACGCCTTCGACGTGCGTTTTCCCTCGCTCGAAGCCGCGCGGGAGCTGCAGCGGGACCTGAATCAGGAGGGCAACAAAGGCCGCCAGGCAATTTTGGCCGGACAGGACCCGGCCAGAAGAGCGGCGGCTAAGAAGCTGGCCGATGATATGTGGGTCAATGTTGACAAAGATGTTGCCCGCCTGGACGATTTGGCACCGCACTGGACTCTTCAGGCGAACCGGGACCGGCTGGCGGAGATCAAAAAGGCCATCCCCGCCTTCCACGAGATCCAGGACCAGGTGATTGCTGCAGCCGCCAGCGGTGAACGCGATGCTGTGGTGCGGTCAGGGAACGATTACGCGGACCGGGCCACGCCGGCCAATAACGCGATCAGGGCCGCCCTGGACGAGACTGCGGCCTCTTTTGACAACCTGCTGCAGGATGAGCATGCAGAGCTGAATTCCGCCTCCCGGTCAATGAATCTGGCGATGGCCGTCACCACACTCGCCGCTCTCTCCATCGGCATCTTTGTCGCCATTTTCCTGAGCCGAAGCATCTCCAGTGCAACCCATTCCGTCTTGCTTCAGGCCGAGGCCATTGCTTCGGGCGATCTTACCCACGAAGACCTGAAAGTCCAAAGCCAGGACGAACTGGGCGACCTCACCGTCGCCATCAACAAAATGAGTGCCAGCCTGAAAAGCATGATTCTCGCCATCACCGACAATGCCGCTCATGTAGCCGCAGCCAGCGAAGAACTGAATTCCACCAGCCAGCAGATCACGGCCAACTCCGAAGAAACCTCCGCCCAGGCCGACGTAGTTTCAAAGGCCGCGCAGACGGTCAGCCAGAACCTGCAGACCGTTGCCACCGGCGCCGAGGAGATGGGCGCCAGCATCAAAGAAATCGCCAAGAACGCCACCGAAGCCGCTAAGGTCGCAACTGCTGCCGTTAGAACCGCCGAAACCACTACTGCCACCGTCTCCAAGTTGGGAGAATCCTCCAACGAGATCGGCCAGGTTATCAAAGTCATCACTTCGATTGCGCAGCAAACCAACCTCCTCGCACTCAATGCCACTATCGAAGCCGCACGCGCCGGCGAAGCTGGCAAGGGTTTCGCCGTGGTCGCCAACGAAGTCAAAGAACTCGCCAAAGAGACCGCCAAAGCCACCGAAGACATCAGCCGCAAAATCGAAGCCATCCAGACCGACACCAAAGCGGCAGTCGAAGCCATCGCCTCGATCAGCGGAGTCATCCACCAGATCAACGACATCTCCAGCACCATCGCCACGGCCGTCGAAGAACAAAACGCCACCACCAACGAAATGTCGCGCAACGTCAGCGAAGCGGCCCAGGGCAGCGGTGAAATCACAACCAACATCGCGGGTGTCGCTCAGGCGGCGGAAGGCACAACGCGGGGGGCCACTGACACTCAGAAAGCCTCGCAGCAACTGGTCGAAACCTCGAACCAGCTCCGTAATCTGGTTGAACAGTTCAAGATCGGCGCGGAGGTAGCAGGCAGCGGGTACGGCACGGCCGCGCGCGAACCTCGGAGCATGGCAGCACACGCATAGACTCTGCGATTCGGGAATCAATGGAGAAGACAAATGCTTCGGAAAATGAAATTAAATGGAAAGATTTTAGCGGCTATTGCCCTTACGCTGGTGGTGACCTCGGCCGTCAGTTTCTGGATTACGCAGCGCCGCGTGAACCAGCAGGCGGAAGAGGCCTTCCGCGATAAGGTGCGCCAGATCACTGGAATGGCCGGGGCCACGCGCACCTGGTTCTCCGACAACATCGACACCTTAGTGCCCGATAAGAATTTCAAAAGTCTAAATCAGGTGCCTGTGGTGGTGGCATGGAGCGTTGCCCGTCAATACGCGACCGCCCAGGGCATGGAATTTCATACTCCCTCGCTGACCCCGCGCGACCCTAAGAACCAGGCTAACGAGTTCGAGCGCCGCGCTCTCGCTGAATTTCAGAAGAATTCCACCCTGCAGGAATACTCCGAGCGAGCGGTCGACAACGGCAAGGATGTGATGCTCTACGCGCAGGCCGTCCGGCTCACCCAGGACTGCCTGCTGTGCCACGGAGATCCCGTCGGGGCAAAGGATCCGTTCGGCTACACGAAAGAAGGCATGAAAGTGGGTGACCTGCGCGGGGCGTTTAGCGTAAAAGCTTCCACACAAACTCTCGCGCAAACCGCCAGTTCCAATTCAATTGCGTTGTTTCTAACCAGCTTTCTCACCCTATTGACCGCTGCTGGTGTCCTCTTCCTCCTGGTGCGCAAGCTGGTCACGGGGCCATTGTCATTTGTCGTCAAGATGGCGAGCGAAATTGCCAATAACGATCTTACGATGGAAGATTTGCCGGTAGAAAGCGAGGACGAAATTGGCAGCGCAACGGCCGCGCTGAACAGCATGAAGAACAATTTGCGATCCACAGTCGGGGCTATAGCCGATGCCTGTGGTCATGTGGCGGCGGCGAGCGAAGAACTCAACGCCACCAGCCAGCAGATCAGCGCCAACTCCGCGGAGACGTCGGCCCAGGCCGATGTGGTTTCGAAGGCCGCAGAAACCGTCAGCCAGAACCTCCAAACCGTCGCCACCGGCGCCGAAGAGATGGGCGCCAGCATCAAGGAAATCGCCAAGAACGCCACCGAAGCCGCCAAAGTCGCAACCTCAGCCGTTAGAACCGCTGAGACTACCACCCTCACCGTTTCCAAGTTGGGAGAGTCCTCCAACGAGATTGGTCAGGTCATTAAAGTCATCACTTCCATCGCTCAGCAGACCAACTTGCTCGCACTTAACGCCACCATCGAAGCCGCCCGCGCCGGCGAAGCCGGCAAGGGCTTCGCCGTCGTCGCCAACGAAGTCAAAGAACTCGCGAAAGAAACTGCCAAAGCCACCGAAGATATCAGCCGCAGGATCGAGGCCATCCAAACCGACACCAAAGCGGCAGTCGAAGCCATCGGCACCATCAGTGGTGTCATTCATCAGATCAACGATATCTCCAGCACTATCGCCACCGCAGTGGAAGAACAGAATGCGACCACCAACGAAATGTCGCGCAATGTCAGCGAAGCGGCGCAGGGCAGCGGAGAAATCACCACCAACATCGCGGGCGTAGCGGAAGCGGCGCAAGGCACGACGCGCGGCGCCACCGATACCCAGAAGGCGTCTCAAGAATTGGTGGCGACCGCGGCCGAACTGCGCCGTCTGGTCGACCAGTTCAAGATCAACACTGGTGGCCGCGGAAGTGGACTCGGCACCGACGCGAGCCACGGGCAAAGCAGAGCGGCGCACGCGGGTTCGTAACCAGAGAAGCTTCTTAAGTCTTGAAATTACCTACTATGGCGCCCATTCGCATCCTGGTCGTGGATGATTCGGTTGTAATCCGCAAAGTGCTCTCCGACACTTTGTCGCAAGACCCTGCCTTGGAAGTAGTAGGCGTGGCCAGCGACGGCCGCATCGCTCTCGCGAAGATTCCCCTGCTCAAACCCGACCTGGTCACGCTCGATGTTGAGATGCCGGTCATGAACGGCCTGGAAACTCTCGCGGAAATCCGCAAGCTTTATCCCAAGCTGCCGGTGATCATGTTCAGCACGCTCACCGAGCGTGGAGCATCGGCCACCCTCGACGCGCTCTCCCTCGGCGCCTCCGACTACGCCACCAAGCCCAGTAACACGGGCAGTGCCGCGGTGGCCATCGAACGCGTTCGCGCCGATCTTATTCCCAAGATCAAAGCATTATGCGGCGCTCGTGTTCCACTCAAGCTCGTGCCTCTCCCCCAGACTCGTGCAGCCGTGAAGGTCCGTGCTCGCGCCAACCCGCGTATCGAGATCGTGGCCATTGGCACTTCCACCGGTGGTCCAAATGCCTTGGCGGAAGTCCTGCCAAACATTCCCAAGGATTTTCCCGTCCCCATTGTCGTGGTGCAACACATGCCGCCAATTTTTACCCGGCTTCTGGCTGAGCGCTTGGCTGGCCGCTCCGCAATTCCAATAGAAGAAGGCACCATGAGCGCAGTTCTTTCATCGGCACACGCCTGGATCGCGCCCGGCAATTTTCACATGAAGGTCGTGCGGCAAAGCATGGTTTACCGTTTGAATCTTAGTCAGGGTCCGCAGGAGAACTCCTGCCGTCCCGCAGTCGATGTTTTATTTCGCTCCGTAGCCCAAGCTTATGGAGCCAATGTCCTTGGGGTGGTAATGACCGGCATGGGCTCGGACGGGGTACTTGGAGCGCAAGCCATCCGCGATGCCGGCGGCAACATCATCATTCAGGATGAACCCTCCTCCGTGGTCTGGGGCATGCCCGGCTTAGTGCACGCCTCGGGATTGGACGATGCCGCCTATCCTCTAAACCAGTTGGCTGCAGAAATTAACCGCCGCGTCGTGCAAAGTCGCGGCCCCTCAGCGCCGATGGACTTGAATAACTACGCCACTCTGGAGCCTCCTATAAAATGACGCCTGCCCCCCAGACCGCTCCTGTTAACACTCCCGCTCCGCCTGCCAAGGGCGAACCTCTGGATCCCATTTACCGCCAGATCCGCGACCTCGTGTACAAAGTCTCAGGTATCTATAAGGCCGAGGAGAAACTTTACCTTCTCGCCGATGGCTGTGGACGTCGCATGAAACAACTCGAAGTCCGATCGCCGCGCGAGTATTGGGATCACCTCACGGCCCATCCCAACCGCGAAGGCGAACTCCGCCAACTCCTGAACGAGATCACGATTGGAGAAACCTGCCTCTTCCGCAGCCAACCCCAACTTGATGCCCTGCGCAAAGTGATTCTGCCCGAACTGGTCACCGAGAAAACCAAGCTGATCACCAAGCGCCTGCGCATCTGGAGCGCGGGCTGCTCCACCGGCGAAGAGCCCTACACCCTGGCCATGAACATGCTCGAGGAAAGCGAGAAGCTGCTCAAGGGATGGACCGTCGAGATTCTCGCAACCGATCTCAACGACCGCTCCGTGGAAACCGCCAAGGCCGGCATCTATGGGGATTACGCCGTGCGCAACACTACCGATTACTTCAAACGCAAGTATTTCACCGTCATCGACGATAAGAAACTTCAGGTTCGTCCTGAAGTAAAAAAGCTCATCACCTTTAGCCGCCTCAACCTGCAGGACGATTCTAAGATGCTGTTCATGAAAGGCATGGACTTGATCTTCTGCTGCAACGTTTTGATTTATTTTGATGGCGCCTCCAAAGCGAAGGTGGTCGACCACTACTACGGCAATCTGAACTTCGGCGGATATTTTTTTCTCGGCACCTCGGAATCACTCATGAAATTGAATGACAAGTTTCACCTCGTGCACTTTCCCGGCACCATCGCATATTGGAAACCATCCCTGAAGAGCGGCAAGCTATGAGCACCTCATCCTTAGCAGCAACCATCCACGAGCGCGTGGCCCGAATCGACACCATGCCCAGTATTCCCGCCATTTTCCTGCCCCTGCTCAAATTGCTCAACCTGCCCCCGGACAAAGTGAAACTCGAAGACGTGGTAAAGCTGGTTTCCTATGACAACACCATCGCCGTACAATGCCTGCGGGTCGCGAGTTCCCCTCTCTTTGGCCTGTCGAAGACTCCGGACTCCATTAAGGGAGCAGTGATCAGCCTGGGCATGCGCCGTGTCGAAACCATTCTCCTGACGTGCTGCCTGGGCGACAGCTTCCCCGCCAACGACTGGGCGCTCGATCCCATCACTTTCTGGCGGCATTCGCTCGGTTGCGCCATGGTCTGCCGCAAATTCAGCGACATGCTGGCCGCCGATAGCGACAAGGCTTACATGGCCGGGTTGCTGCACGATATTGGCTTCCTGGTGAACTGCATCGCCTTCGCGAAGGAATTCGCTATAGCCGAAGCCCTTGCCAAGGAAGAACAGATCCCTCTCGACGAGGCCGAACTCTCCACCATGGGTTTCACCCACTGCGATACTGGACGCGCACTGGCCGAAAAATGGAAGCTCGCTGACGACCTGGTTCAGGTGATCGCACACCATCATGTCCCCGAACTCAGCACGGCGTCCCGGCCTCTCGTTGCTTTAGTTCACCTCAGCGATCTTCTCTGCCGGATGCGCAATATGGGGTACGGGTATTACGAGCGCCGGAAAGTAGATTTGATCGGCGATCCAGCATGGCCCATTCTTCTGCAGGAGTATCGCAGCCTGGAGGGCGTGGACCTAGTCCGCTTTACCTTCGAACTCGACGAAGCCGCCACCGAAGTCTTCCAGTTGGTATCCACCATTTTCGGTTCGTCAGCGGCAAAGTTGAGTTCTTAACCCTCGCGCTCCCGATACCAACGTCATGAATGCTGCTTAGGAAAGTGGAATTTGTCCGGAGGTCGCGGGTTTGGGAACCATAGCAGCAACCCCTGGCCCCGCTATGCTGGGAGGACGCGGCTTCAAGCCACGCGGTACTTGACACCAAAACAACATCGGCTTTAGCCGCGGAAGAAGCCCGTTCAGCTGTGGATCTGAAGGGTAATAATGACCGGCATGTTTTCAAACACCAGCTTGATTTCAAGTCCAGGACGATCGGCTAGGGAATAAGTATCGTAGTCGCTGCCAGTAATGACTGTCGGCGGCGAGAGCATGCATCCATCACCCAGCCCCGAAACCTTGTTCTTGAAATTGCCCGCCACCATATTCGAAACCTCGCCCAGCGCATCAGACATTTCGTTGTTACTTATTTTGTCCAGTTCAGCCCCCAGCATCTTGGAAGTAATCAGCAAAGCGGCCTTATTGTCACAGCAAAAGCTCAACATCCCGCACAATTGGCCCGCCAGGCCCACCATAGCGGTAACATCGTGTGGTGGTTTAGGGAGCACTTCGGCGGGTTCCGGCGCGCTCAACTGGCTGCCCAGCATCAGTTCAAAAACTTCGCGCGTGGCCACTTCCAGCAGTGGACGCCAGCTCTCATGATTTTGTTGGTCGGTAGCTACTTGAGCCGCAGACTTCATAGTTTCCCTGCCAGAATGGGGATGACTTGCTCCTTCACCTGCTCGGGTGTGAACGGCTTTCGAATATAGCCGCGCGCCCCCGCCGACAGCGCCTGCACTACGTGAGCCTCGCTACCCTCAGTTGTAATCATTACCACAGGGACGCCCTTCGCGTTCTCCACCCCGGCGAGCGCTTTTACAAACTCCAGCCCGTCCATCACCGGCATGTTGATGTCGCACAGGATGAGGTCAACCTTATTCTCCTGCAATGCGCTGAGCGCCTCCGCTCCGTTCCCGGCTTCGATCACCTTCGTAATTTCGATGCCTGCCTGGCGCAACGACCTCTCCACGATCTTTCTCATAACGGAGGAGTCATCGACGATGAGAGCACTTATAGGCATGAGCTTCTTCTCATTCTCCCCACAAAAGCCGCTACTAAATTGCTTGTCCTGGTTTCTTTGCTTGGGGATATATCGGCACACGGGAACTGGACTTTAGGAGAAGTGAAGACCAATCCCGCAACGCCAAAAGAGCCCGCCTGGATCGTGCATATGAGCACAGACTAAGAGGATGTGGGGACCGGCGGGGAGTTAAACCGTAAAAGGCAGCCGCAGCCAAAGACTGGCTGCCCCTTCATTCGAGATGAGATTTCGAGAAGAAAATGGCAACCC
The DNA here is from genome assembly GCA_963781635.1 of uncultured Acidobacteriaceae bacterium. GTDB lineage: Bacteria > Acidobacteriota > Terriglobia > Terriglobales > Acidobacteriaceae > Sulfotelmatobacter. Next base: position 64,727 of record CAWAFZ010000002.1, on the reverse strand, counting down.
GAAGCCGGAAACCGGCGACCAGAAGCCGATCCTAGTGGTGATCCTCCCAATTCTGCTCCGTCTCCCACCGATGGTCTCTTCCATTCCACCATTGGTGATAGCGCTCCCAACATCGTTGCCGTTCGGCATTCAAGGCACGCCGCCGGTCCTCGGCCTCGTGGCTACGCTCGCCGTGTTCGTGGATCGTCCTATCTAATCGTGCTTCCGCTTTTTCGACTGCATGTTGGCACTTCGCCCTATCATCATCCGCACGCACCTGGGGTGCGGCCATAAACGTCAGAAAAGCAGTCGCCATAACCAACGCCACTGCGGTCTTTCCGATTCGTCGCATCAAGACATCTCCTTGTCTATTCGTAGAGTCCCGGCGGAAACCTCATTGACTGTCCACCGGCATCTCTTCTATCCCGGCAATTCAATCCCGGTCTGATAAATCTTACGGAACCCGACCGACCCATTCGATACGGTATATCCCCTATTTACCGCACTGATAACAGCCACATAATGCTGGGCACCGCATGTGCTTTGACTTCATGGCGGCTGGGTGCGCTGTACTCCGCTCGTCCCTCGCGCATACAATGATGGCCGTTCATCCCGGGAAGGACATTAATGCATTCTTTAACCCGCCGTAACTTCATGCGTATCGGCGCCGGCTCCGTGGCCGCCGGCGCCACCGCCAAACTAACCTTGCTGCAGCCTCCAACCCTCTGGGGCGCCGGACGACCTGTTGCGCCCAGCGATCGAGTGCGCTTTGCCTCGATCGGCACAGGCACGCGCGGCTGCGAGTTACTGCAAGCCTCGATCGCCGTGCCAGGCGCCGAATGCGTCGCTGTCTGTGATCTTTATGACAGTCGTCATGAGGCCGCGCAGGAAGCCGTACAGAAGACCGTCCCAGCGACCAGAAACTACCGCGAGATACTCGACCGCAAAGATGTGGACGCCGTCATCGTCGCCGTACCCGACCATCAGCATCGCCGCATCGTCGTCGACGCCTGCGCTGCCGGCAAAGACGTCTATTGCGAAAAGCCCATGTCGCATAACGTAGAGGACGGCTTCGCCATGGTCGACGCCGTGCGCAAGAACAATCGCATCCTGCAAGTGGGAAGCCAGCGCGTGAGTTCCGTCGTCTATGAAAAAGCGCGCCAACTTTTCGCGGGGGGCGCTCTCGGCGATGTCTTCTTCATCGAAGGCTTTTCCGACCGCAACTCCGCCAGCGGCGCATGGGTCTATCCCATCCCGCCCGACGCCAGCGAGCAGACCATCGATTGGAACGAATTTCTTGTCGGCGCGCCCAAGCGTCCGTTCGATGCAGCCCGCTTCTTCCGCTGGCGCTGCTTTGCGGACTACGGCGAAGGTCTGGCTGGCGATCTCTTCGTTCACCTGCTGTCCGGAATCTTCTTCGTCTCGGGAACCAATGAAGCGCCCCAGCGCGCCCAATCGAGCGGAGGATTATATCGCTGGAAAGATGGGCGTGACTTTCCCGATCTCATCGAAACCCTTTTCGACTTCCCAAAATTCCGCGTAGTGCTCCGCAGCAATTTAAATAACGCGGGCGGCGAACCGATCAGATTTCACGGCACCAAGGGCACGATGGAGATCAGCGGGCAAACTCTTGTCTTCACACCGCAGGACTCAACTCCCAAGCCCGAAGGATATTCCATCAAGGGCTGGCCGACCCGACTGCGGAAACAATACTTGGAGCAGTGGCAGGCCGAGCACCCCCTGCCTGATCCACGCGACTATCAACCAGCCGAAGCTGAAACCTTCACCGCCCCGCCCGAATACAGCGACGTCTCGGCGCACCAGGCGAACTTCTTCGACGCGGTTCGCACTCGCAAGCCCACCGTCGAGAACGAAGAATTCGGCAATCACGCGGCCATCGGCTGCCACTTGGCCAACTACGCTTACTTTAAGAACACGATTGCAATGTGGGATACGAAAGCGAAGACCATTCGCGGATAGGTGCCGGTTGAAATTTAGCGATCCCACATGTTGGCAGTCATCCCAGAGTCCCGCGCTTTCACCAGCGGGACGAGAGCCTGCCCTGAGCCGTCAGGTTTACCACGACGGACTTCAAGCACGGTTTACGAAACGATATAACGAAACGATTCGAATTTGAGGACCCTAACTATGCACCGCGTCTCTAGAAGAACTTTTCTGCAAACCGCCTCAGCCGCCTGCGCCGCGCTCTGGAATAAAGTGCCGCGCCTGCTGGCCAATCCTCTCGGCCTGCCCCTCGGATTGCAACTCTACTCCGTGCGCGACGTTCTTCCCAAAGATTACGACGGCACCCTGCGCCAACTGGGCGCGCTAGGCTATCGTGAAGTAGAGGCTGCAGGCTTCTTCGGCCACAGCCCGAGCGAAGTGAAAGAGTCGATGGACCGCGCCAGCCTGCGCTGCGTGAGCGCTCATTATCCCTTAGCTCAACTCCTGCCGAAGGTGGATGAAACCACTCAGTTCGGCAAAGATCTCGGCCTGCAGTACATCGTCTGTGCCGCACCCATGTTGAAAGACCCATCGCGCGTGAAAGATCCGGGTTCTCGCGCAGCCCGTGAATCGATGACACTCGAAGATTGGCGCTGGAATGCCGAGCAGTTCAACCATATCGGAGAAAAGGTAAACGCCGCCGGCATGCGCTTCGCCTATCACAATCACACGCCCGAGTTCCTTTCCGAAAACGGCGTACTCTTCTACGACGAACTGATGAAGTCAACCGACCCTGCCAAAGTAAGCTTTGAGCTGGATTGCGGCTGGGCCGCCGCAGCAGGCCAGAAGCCCGCGGATCTGCTGTCTCGCTACGCCGCTCGCATCAAGATGATGCACGTTAAAGACTTCAAGGTGGGTAACGGTGTAAAGCCCTTGCCCACACCGCCTTCAACCGAACTAGGTCACGGCGTGATCGATTATCGTCCCATCTTCGAAGCGGCGAAGCGCGGAGGCAACATCGAACACATCTTTGTCGAGCAGGAAGAGTTCGACATGCCCATGATGGACGCGCTAAAGATCGACGCCGACTACATGCGCGCCCTCCCGGCGTAACCATCGAACATCAGCATTTAAGCAAAAACCGATTTTTCGCACCTTGCTAGTGCAGCGCGCCTCGAATCGCCAGATCCAGGCCGACCATGATCACGGAGCACCCCGGGATCACCATCAGAGCCTTCCTCAACCTTGCCGCGTCGCCGCCGGCGATCGCGCCGATTACGCGGGAACTGACCGCCAGTCCAGTCCATCCGCAAGTAATCACGAAGCCAATCGCGGTCCCTGTCATACGCGGGAAAGCATCCCCCACAATCGCAAGGGTAGTCGGAAACACCGGCGCCATCGACAACCCCGCGAGAAAAACTAAAACCCAGGCCGCCGTAGCTGTCTTAGTCCGCAACATCAAGAATGTCGTGATCGCCATCGCGATCGATCCCACCATGGTCACCGTCACCGCAGGCACGCGCGCGACAACGGGTAAAATACCAACTCGCCCGATCAACATGCCGAGCGCGAATCCCAATGAGAGAATGTTAAGCGCCCGCGACTCCGGGATGCCCTGCGCGATCAAATGCCGTGGCAGCCAGTTCCAGATTCCGACCTCGCAGCTGATGTAGAGAAAAAGAAAAAGCCCGATCAAAAACAGCAATGGACGCCCCAACGCCTCAGAAGCACCCGCCAGCACGAATCGTCCAGCGCCCGTCGGCCCCGGCATCGCGGTCACAACCTCGACCACCAGCGTAACCACCGTAAGCGTAGCAACGGTGTAGCAAAGGCGCACCGAATCCCGCTTAAAAAGATTGGCGGCAATGAGTGGCGTGGCTAGAGCGCCGAGTCCAAAGAAAAGATTCGCCAGGTTGAGCGCAGCTGCGCGATGCGCCTCACCCACGTCACTGGCGAGAGCATTCGCTCCGGTCACCGTAATGCCGCCGCCTACTCCGAGCAGAAACAGCAGCAGTAAAATACTGCGGAACCCCGGAGAACGAGGCAGCGCAAACAACGCAATCGAAATCAACCCCAGTCCGAGAGCGATGCCCAGCTTCTTGCCTTCGTTATCAATCAGCGGCCCTGCACACAGCGAAGCGATAATCAACCCCAGCGCCTGCGCAAAAGCAATGGTTCCATTCTGGCTGGGCGAGAGCTGGAAACGATTGGAAAGCTCCGGCAAGATCGTGCCCAGCATGGCGGCGATCATGCCGTAAATAAAGATGGCGATAATAGAAGCAAGAATTAGCACGCGTTCCTCTCGACTGATTTAAACTGCGGGCACATTCACCCAGCCTCGCGTGCCATTACTGTTGAGTACGGACTCGAGGATTTTCAACTGCCGCAACCCATCTCCAAACTGCGGATACTCAGGCGCAGCGCCCGCGATCGATGCATAAAAACGACGAAAGACTTGCTTGAATGTGTCGTCGTAACCCTCGCTATGCCCTCCCGGCAGATCGGCAAATCCGCGTGCCCCAGGCTTAAGCAAAGACGGATCTTTGATCATGAACTGGTTGGCGCTATCGCGGTGCCCGATCCACAATTCGTCTGGACGCTCCTGGCTCCACGCCACGGAAGCTTGCGCACCGTAAATCTCCAAACCCAGCCGATTCTTCCGCCCCGCAGAAACCTGGCTGGCCGCAGCACACCCGCGCGTCCGCTCGCCCATACGGAAAATCACCGTCCCGAAGTCCTCCGTATCCACCGCCGTTTCAGCGTAGTCTTCCGCACCGAGTAGTTTATTGGCAAAGGTCTCAACCGCTTTCTTCGGTTGCTTACGCGTTTTATGAAACGTCTGCAAATCCGCGCATAGCGAACTCACACGCAACCCGGTAACGTGCTCCGCCATATCAAACCAATGCGACCCAATATCCGCCATGCAGCGTGAGGGCCCGCCGGCCTTTGCATCCACCCGCCAATTCCAATCGGTGTCGTACAGCAGCCAGTCTTGAAAATAAGTTCCCTGCGCAATCAGAATTTCTCCCAAATCTCCCGCCTCGCGCATGGCCCTCATCTGCTGGACCATCGGATAGTAGCGCAAGTTGTGGCACACACAATTCCGCACTCCTTTCCGCTCCGCCAGCGCCACCAACTCTTCGCCCTCGGCAACGCTAGTGGCCAGCGGTTTTTCGCAGAGCACATGCTTCCCTGCCTCAATCGCTTCCTTGGCCATGGGAAAATGTTGCGCGTTCGGCGTGCAGACATGGACCGCGTCGATCTCCGGATTACGCAGCACCTCGCGGTAGTCGGTCGTAATCGTTGGCACAGAAAAGCCGTCGCCGAGTCGTCGCGCCGCGTCCGCATTTCTGCCGGCCATCGCAACCACTTCCACCGACTCAACGCGCCGTACTCCTTCCAGATGCACGCGTCCCATGAATCCGGTCCCGAGAATTGCAGTCTTGATCGTCTTCATTTTTCTCCATACCGAATTCGCGCGAGGTCTACACCCACCATGCAGCCCCCGGTTGTTCACGAATCACGATGCCATTGAGAAAGGTCGCCGCCTTGGTCAATCCCTCTTCTGGCGAAAGCAAGCTATCTTCGTGCTCAATCGAGAGCACGTTGTCATAACCGAACATCCGCAGCGTAGAAATAAACTCGCCCCACCACTCCGCCCCATGCCCGTAACCACACGTACGGAAGATCCATCCCCGTTCGCGCTCTTCGGTGTAAGGTTTGGTATCAAGAACGCCGGTGCGCGGCAAATTCGCAGAATAGACCTGCGTATCCTTGGCATGCACATGAAAGATGGCATCTTTGAGCAATCGCACCGCGGCAATGGGATCGATGCTCTGCCAGAAAAGATGACTGGGATCGAAGTTGCATCCCACGCTCGGCCCCGCAATTGCGCGCAGCCGCAGCATCGTCTCCGGACTATAAGCCACAAACCCCGGATGCATCTCGATAGCAATCTTCACACCGTGATCGGCGGCAAACTTCGCGTGTTCGGTCCAATAAGGCGCGACCACTTCGTCCCATTGCCAATCCAGCACTTTCAAGTAATCCGGAGGCCAAGGGCACGTTACCCAGTTCGGAGCCATGGCCTGTGGCGAATCACCGGGACATCCCGAGAAATCCACCACCACAGAGATGCCAAGTCTCTCTGCCAGCAAAATAGTTTTGCGGCTCACATCACGATGCTTCTTCGCAAAGTCTTTATCCGGATGCAACGCGTTGCCATGACAGCTCAGCGCGCTGATTGTCGCGCCGTGATCGGCCACTATCTTTTTGAATTCCGAAAGCGCCAAGGCGTCTTCCAGCATTGCGAGCTTGCAGTGCGCGTCGCCAGGATAGTTTCCCGTTCCCAGTTCGACTGTTTCGATCTGCAGCCCCTTCAGTTTTTTGAGCACCGCGGCCAGCGGTAGCTGCGAAAGCAGTGGCGTAAATACTCCAACCCGCATGATGGCTTATCTCCCGTTACATTAATTCTCAACTCGAAATGCACCGCGACTCCCGCCGCAGGGGCGCTCAGACTTCACAACTATCCCCCGGAAAGGTAGGGTGTCAAAAGCGAATTGTCAACCGACGCGGGTGACAATGGTGTTCTTCAACAAAGCGGCCACTTCCAGTACACTGACTATCCACCGAGGAACCGCCACTTGCGCAAACGCAGATTGAAATTCAATCGCAATATTCTTACTCTCTCTCTTTTATTGCTGGCTGAGTCGGCCATTGCCCAGTCGATTCCGCCTGACTTACTAAGCGGCCTGAAATGGCGATTGATCGGTCCTTTCCGAGGAGGCCGCGTTGTTGCCGTCGCGGGAGTGCCGGGCGACTCCACAACTTTTTATTTTGGCGCGGTCAATGGCGGCGTCTGGAAGACCACCGATGCCGGCATGGTATGGCGGCCTATATTTGATAGCCAACCCGTCGCGTCTATCGGCGCCCTTGCTGTAGCGCCCTCCGATTCCAACGTTATTTACGCCGGAACCGGCGAATCTGACATTCGTTCCAATATGTCTTCCGGCAACGGAATCTATAAGTCGGCCGACGGTGGCTCGACCTGGACGCACATCGGCCTTGAAGATACACGCCAGATCAGCCGCCTCGTGATCGATCCCAGCGACGCTAACGTCGTCTATGTCGGCGCCCTCGGCCATGCCTATGCCCCGAATGAGCAGCGCGGCGTTTTCAAATCCGTCGATGGAGGAGTGCATTGGACCAAGATTCTCGATCAGGGACCGGAAATCGGCGTGTCAGATCTGGCGATTTGCGCAAGTAATCCGCAGCTTCTTTTTGCCGGCACATGGCACACGCATCGCCCGCCCTGGAGCACCTACGCGCCCATCGACGGACCCGGCGGCGGAATTTTTCGATCGAACGACGCGGGCAAAACCTGGTCACGCCTCGTCGGCAGCGGCTTGCCCACCGGCGATTGGGGACGCATCGGCATCGACGTCGCGCCCAACGGCAAGCGCGTCTATGCCCTTATCGAAGCCAAACTTAATCCCGCAAAGCAGTCCGGCTTGTACCGTTCCGACGACAGTGGCAATACCTGGGCACTAATGAATGTTGACCCTCGTCTGACCAGCCGCGCCTGGTATTTTAATCGCATCACCATCGATCCGAAGAATTCTAACGTCGTCTATGTGCCGAACGTAGCTCTATATCGATCGGAAGATGGAGGCAAGACATTCTCGATCGTCCGCGGAGCCCCCGGCGGTGACGATTACCACCAGCTTTGGATCGACCCCAAGAATTCTGCCAGCATGGTTCTCGGAACCGACCAGGGCACAACCATCAGCCTCGATCGAGGCCAGACCTGGAGTTCCTGGTACAACCAGCCCACCGCCCAGCTCTATCACGTGATCACCAACAACAGCTTTCCTTACGTCGTCTACGGCACACAGCAGGACAGCGGCAGCGCCGCCGTCCTGAGCCGCACCGATCACGCCCAGATCACACCGCGCGACTGGTTCCCCTCGGGTGAAAGCGAAAGCGGATACATGGCGCCGGACCCCAAGGATCCGAACATCATTTATCTCAGCGGCGCTTACGGCAACGTGAGCCGATTTGATCGGCGCACGAGCTTTAGCCAGGATGTCTCTCCATGGCCGGTGCAGACATTCGGTTCCGATATCGCCCAGCGAAAATATCGCGCACCATGGACTCCGCCACTTCTCTTTTCCCCGGCCGACTCAACTACGCTTTACTTCGGCACGCAATTCGTGATGAAGACAGTCGACGGCGGCCTGCACTGGGAAACCATCAGCCCTGATCTCACAGGATCAATTCAATCAGGCGGGAAACCAGGACCAGCAACAATTGAGAATACGAAACAAAAAGGATACGGCGTGGTCTTTGCAATTGCGCCGTCAGCTCTCAACCGCGATCTCATCTGGGCCGGCAGCGATACCGGCTTGATTCACCTGACACGCGATGGCGGAAAAACCTGGAAAGATGTCACGCCTCCGGGCCTGAGCGCATGGAGCAAGATTTCATTCATCGAGGCTTCGCATTTCGATCCCGCAGTCGCATACACGGCCGTCGATCGCAGCCGTCTCGACGATCGCGCTCCTTATCTGTATCGCACCCTCGATTATGGCGCCACTTGGCAGCCGATCACTAACGGCATCGCGGCAAACTCCTTCCTCCGCGCCGTTCGCGAAGACCCGGAGCAAAAGCAACTCCTCTTCGCCGGCACCGAAACCGGGGTTTACGTATCGTTCAACGATGGCTATAACTGGCAGCCCGTGCAACTTAACCTGCCGGTCACTTCGATCTGCGATCTCGCGATTCACGGGGACGACCTGATCGTCGCCACCCACGGCCGCTCTTTCTGGATTCTCGACAATATAACGCCACTGCGGCGGGCCACCGAAGCGGCCCAGGCCAAGTCGTTCTTTCTCTATCATCCCGCCACCGCACTTCGCATCGATAACGACTCCTTCCCCGGAACGCCGATTCCGCCCGAAGAACCTACAGCCGAGAACCCTCCCGCCGGTGCGATGATCGATTATTCTCTGAAACAATCAGCTCGCAGCATCAAGCTTGAGATCATTGACCCGCAACAGAAACTAGTCCGCACATTCTCATCCGAAGATCAGCATCAGGAAAAACAGCCGCCGATTCCCGTCGCTGAGCGATGGCTTCCCAAACCCGAGGTGCTCGAGAAACCTCCCGGCTTGCATCGCTTTATCTGGGATCTGAGATGGTACAGCTCCGGAGGCCCCAGTGCGGATGACGACTCTTCCTTCCGGAATCCCCGCGGTCCAGAAGTAGTTCCAGGAATTTATCAGGTCCGTCTCACAGTGGACGGAAATGCGCAAACTCAGCCGCTGAAAGTCATTATGGATCCGCGCTCCTCCGCGACTCCCGAGATTCTTGAGGCGCAACTGCAACTCGCTCAGAAAATATTCACCGAAGTCCTGGAAGCGCGCCACGCCGTGGCGGAAATCACATCAGCGCAGAAACAATTAGTTGAGCTTGTGCAGAAGCTGAAAGACAAAACTCCTGCGCTAGATTCGTCCGTGACAGACGCACAAACACAGATTGCAAGCATTCTCGGCAAGAACGAAACCGCGCCCGAGCAGTCACCCGGACTGCAAGACGCATACAGCGATTTGGCGTCAGCATTGCGCGTGGTGGAGACCGGTGATCGCACCGTCCCTTCCCAGGCCCGCGATCTTTACCAGGAATCGAGCCAAAGGGCTAAGACGGGCATCGCGCAGTGGAAACAATTCAAAGAGACACAATTGCAGCAGCTCAATCAGAAATTAAGAGAAAGCGGTCTCGCTTCTATCTCTGTCACGGAAGAATAGCTACGTGAAAATTCAACGATTTATGCGAACAATCCAAACCCCAGTCCGATGAATCTAATGCACCATGCGAGCAAGACAGCGCCTGATTGGCTTCATCGTTACTATTCAATTCGTTCTTTTCCTAACGCATTTCCTCCTTTACACGACTTGGGCGTTTTCACCCAAGGGGCACATGTTTGGCAGCCTGTGGCTCAAACTCGTTCTGGCTTTCATGTCGGTGAGCTTTGTCGCCGCGTCGCTACTTGCCTTCCGCTATACCAATCCGGTGGTGCGAGCATTTTACCGGGCAGCCGCGGTCTGGCTCGGACTGCTGAGCTTCCTCTTCGTCGCGGCCGTTTCGTCCTGGATCATTTTCGCAGTGGCACGGATCGCCGGACTCGGTATCAATTTTCATCACCTGGTAGAAATACTTTTCACCGCAGCAACAGTAGTCGGACTCTACGGGGTTTTCAACGCCAGTTGGACGCGAATCACTCGCACCACCGTCCGGCTCGCGAACCTGCCCGAAGCCTGGCGCGGCCGAACGGCGGCTCTGATTAGCGATGTGCACCTAGGCCACGTGCGCAACGGCAGTTTCTTGCGCCGCATGGTGGCCAAGATTTTGCGCGAAGAGCCGGACGCGATTTTCATCGCCGGAGACCTCTACGACGGTACCGCCATCGACGCCCAGCGTGCCGCCGAACCCTTGAGCCGCCTGACTGCGCCCCACGGAGTTTATTTTGTCGCAGGAAATCACGAGCAATTCGGCGACGACAGCAAGTACCTGCATGCCATCACTGCGTCCGGAGTGCGGGTGTTGAGCAATGAGAAGGTCGAAGTCGACGGCCTGCAGATCATTGGTGTGCCCTACCGCAACGCCGCACTGGACAACCACTTTGCCTCCGTGCTGCGCGGCATCCGCCTGGACCGCGGCCGAGCCAGTATTCTCTTAACGCATGCCCCAGACCATCCGGAAATCGCCGAGGCCGCCGGCGTCTCACTGCAACTCTCCGGGCACACCCATCTCGGCCAATTCATTCCCTGGAGTTGGATGGCGCGCCGCATTTATCGCCAGTTCGTCTACGGCTTAAGCCGTATCGGCAACATGCAAGTCTTCACTTCCAGCGGTGCCGGAACGTGGGGACCACCGCTGCGCCTGGGGTCGAATCCAGAAATCGTAATGCTTGAGTTCCAATGAGCCGAAAGTGACCCTGCGCTGAAGAGCGATTTGTGTCGAACAGCTAATCGGGGATTTGCGAGGTCGTCGCTAAATCGCGGTCCGCGCTAGGCGTCGTGACCACTCTCGGCGTCGTAGTAATCACCACCACGCTGATTAAAATACAAAAAGTACCTACAACCGTTCGTAGCCCAATCGCTTCGCCGCCCAGAAAATAACCCAGCACCACGGCCACGACCGGATTCACATAAGCGTAGGTCCCCACTTTGGTTGGCGATTGATGGTGAATCAGCCACACATAAGCGGTAAAGCCGATGATTGAACCTGCGACAATCAAATACAACAGAGACAGCCACGCTCCCACGGATACTGTCGACGGATGAAAATCACGAAATTCTCCAAGAACGCCGGCCGCGCCTCCCAGCAACACGCCTCCCGCAAGCATCTGCGATCCTGAACTCATCACCTTCGAATTTGGCAAGGGCAACTTGCGGGTAAGAGCTGACGACACCGACCAACTCACAGCAGCAAAGATGAGCGCTACGGCACCCGCCCTGTCGATTGGCTCTCCGCCCAGCTTTAACCCTGAACTCATCAGCACTGCCACTCCCGCAATCCCGATCAACAGCGCCAATCCCAGGCGGAGTGTGAGCCTTTGCGTCCTCAGAACGATAATTTCCGAAAGCGCCATGAAAACCGGAATTGTCGCCAGCATCACTGCGGCAATCCCCGAAGGTACGCGCCTTTCGGCCCAGAACAATAGTCCGTAATCGAAGACGAAGATCAGCAGCGCAAGGAGAAACGCCGACGTCCACTGACGCCCCCTCGGTGATCGCTCGCCGCGCACCACCATCCACACGTAAAGAACGACTCCAGCCACCAGGAATCGCATCGCCGCGAGAACAAAAGGCGGGACTTCGCGAACCCCTATCCGAATCGCTAGAAAAGTCGAACCCCACACAAAATAAATAATTGCGAAAGCCAGCACGGTCTTCCAGGTCGGTTGTTTATCTTCCATCAAAGTTCCCACGGACTGATTAGCGTCGCTTTAAAGCTTCCAACTCATCCAGCGTTCGAGGCCAGTCCGATCCCAACAACCGCGATAGACTGCGGTCCGCAAGAACTTTGCCGCCGGTCTGGCAGTGCGCACAGTAGTTGGTTTCTTTGTCGGCGTAACGGATTCTCAACACCCTCTCGCCGCATCTCGGACAAGGCTCGCCATAACGACCGTGAACCGCCATCTCCGGACGAAAGGCCGTAACTTTTTCTGGGAATTTGTTTTTTGCTTCCGCGCCGAGCCGCTCGATCCACAACTCCAGCGTCTGTCGCATCGCTGCGAAAAGTCTCTCCCACTCCTGTAGTTTCAATTTTTGGGTCTGTGCGACAGGAGAGAGTTGCGCGGCGTGAAGAATTTCATCCGAATACGCATTGCCGATGCCACTCAGCAAACGCGGATCAGTAAGGGCTCGCTTCAGTGTGTGATTTTCAGCCGCAAGCGTCGCGCGAAACAACTCAAGATCGCTCAAAAACACATCGATACCACCCGCATCGATGGAACGCAAGCCCTCTTCGCCGGCCAGTACATGCAGTGACGCCCGCCGCTTGCTGCCGGCTTCGGTGAGTAAGAGAGATCCGTTGGGGAAATCCAATGCCGCCAGATTGTTGCGGCCGACCAGCTTCGCTCCCGCCGCCTTCCAGTGCAACCGCCCGGCAATCATTAAATGAAGAGCCAGCCAGAGATCGTCATCGAATCCAAATACGATTCGCTTCCCAACCCGCCGCAGTTCACGAACGACGCGACCCTCGATACTGGCAAGCGGTGGTTGCACCGTCCGCAGCAGAAAGGCGCTAGCCAGTCGTACATCTTCTAAAGGCTGACCGACGACGCGCGGCTCCAGTGCCCTGATGTAGGCGGCAATATCCGGCAGTTCAGGCATGCCTATCAGCTTGCACGACGCATCCGCACTTTTGCAACGCGGCAGTGATTTACATGCCGGAGCGGAAACTCAGTGTGCAGCAGCAGCGCTTACGGCCGTCGGAGCCAGTGCAATCTTCACCGAATCCGGCTGAGTCCACACCGCCGTACCGTTGTTCAACTCGAGGCGATTCATCGTAATTTTCAATTCTTGATGATCGACCTCAACCAGCAGGTAATGGTAGTTCACTTCCTTGCTCTGGAAAGGATCGCCCGGAGCGCGTTCAATAGGATAAGCATGCGCCGCTCCGCCGCCGGAAACAAAATACGTGACGCCGCCGTGTTCGTGCCGCTCATAGTTGTGCACGTGCCCGGAGAACACCACAAAGCGGGCACGCACGTGACCCTGGCGTTCTTCCAGCATCTTCGCCAGAAGCTGCTCTCCCGATCGCGCGGAGTGCCCCCCGCCAAACTTCTTCGCATCGGAAGAACTCGTATAAGGCGGATGATGGAACATAAAGAAGACGAAGTCCACATCGGCAGGAATATTATTCAGCTTGGCAGTCAGCCATTCGCCCTGCGCGCCGCCCGACTCGTCCAAAGAGCTATCGAGCACCAGAATAAGCGTATTCCCAGCCCGCACCGAATAGTAGCGGCTGTCCTTCAGATCAGGAAAGCGCTGAAAATAATTCGCCAACGCGATCTTCTCATCGCCATGCAAGTCGTGGTTGCCCAACGCCGGATAGATCGGGATCTTCTTCTCATACCAGATACTGGTCTCGCTGTCCCAGACCTTCCAGTCATTCGTATCGTATCCGTTGTAAACGATATCCCCGGTAAAGCAGATGAAGGCAGGATTCACATCCGCAATGGTTTTCACCAAAGCCACCCGCACCGCGGGATTCGCTGCATCAGTATCTTTCGGATCGTGAAAGCGAGTGTCGCCATAAGCCACGAAGCGAAATGGAACATTTACTTTAAGCTGCAAATCAACCGAAGTTTGCGCGGCTGATTTCTTGGTGCAGCCAGCAAACCCTAATAGTGCCGTGGTTAGACACAGCAGCGACAACGTACGCGAAAGCAATCTTAGTAGTGAACCCATATGAAAAGCTTACGCCCCAAAGTCAAAAATTCGCTACTTTCCCACGACCAGCACTTCGAACTGCCCTGACTCTGCCGCGGACAGAAACACCCGATGCGTCTTCGGATCCAAAGCCAGCGTTTTAGCCCGCGACACGGTCTTCACGGTTTCCGCGACTGAATACTGATCCGCGCTCTCCTGCCGAATCACCGTGATCGTACCCTCGCCATTGGAGTTGAAAATTAGCTTGGTCTCCGGATCGTATGCGGTGGCGTCCACGTGATCGCCAATCGGCAATGTCGTGATGACTTTCCCCGTGTCGGCGTTCATCACCGCCATCACTTTGCTGCGGCAGCCAATGAACAACCGGCGGTTCGCCCGATCCATCGCCATGCTGCTGGGCGAAGAACAAGGCGCCGTCGGCCAGCGCTGCTCTACCGTGAGCTTACGTGAATCGATCTTGAGCACCAGGCTCCCATCTTCTAAATTGTCGTAAACAAAGCCGCCGCCATCCGCGGCCGCAAATTCCGGTCCACCGCCAAGCTCGACCGTCCCCACCACCTTGCCGGTCGCGGCATCAATCGCAGTCGCACTGTTGCTGCCCCCGTTGAAGGCAAAGACCCGCGCAGTAGCCGGATCGAAAATGATCGCGTCCGGTTTTTGTCCGGTGGGAACTTCACCAATCTCCTTTAGAGTCTTCAGATCGAAAATAGTAACCGTCGCCGACTGCCCGTTGCTTACGAATCCGCGGCCAAGTCCCGGAGCAATCGCAATCCCGTGCACACCGAGAGTTTTCGGAATATTGCCGACAATGCTCCCTGCATCTACGTCGAGCACTTCCACCTGCGTGCCGTGAGAAACATACAAACGCCGACCACCTTCATCGACGGCAAGATAATCCCAACTACCCTGCCCCGGAATCGGGATTTTCTTAATGATGGAAAATTGCTCCGCAGACGCGCCAGGGACGCAGGCAAGGGTCATGCCCAACGCACAGATGGCTATGAGAATGAAACCCTGCAGAGTGGATTGGATCGACCGCGGTTTCAACTTATTCTTCATTTATGCAGATCCTCTTTTCGGGTGAATCGATTGGATTCGTGTGGAGACATCTCATCCTAAGCAGCCTTTCTGAATTTCCCCTGAAAGCAAAGTTCGAGGGCGTCCGAAAATTGCTTAATACTCCCTGCGGGGCTCCCAGCGCAGGCCAAAGGAATACGTTGGCTTGTAGTACTCGCGCTGGATGACGTACCAAGGGCTGCCGTTGTAGAAACCGAAAACCTCGTCCGTCAAATTCAGGCCCTGCACCAGCACCGTGAGAGTCTTCTGCACGCGATAGCTCGCTTGCGCGTCAAGCTGCAAGTGCGGCATCAGATAAATGTCACCCGCCGGGCCTTTCGTACCAAGACTAGAGGAGTCTTCGCAACCTGCGGCAGCGGCGGCTGCCGCAGTGCACTGCTCCCACTGGTATTGGAAAATGCTCTTGCTGTTGTAGGTGGCTCCAAGACGCGCCGAGAACCGGCCTTTATCGTAAGTCGGACTGAGATTCCAGGTAACCGGAGCCTGGCGCTGTAATGACGGATCGTCGTTGCGCAACGGCAGTGTGCCTGCGCTTGACCCGGTCCAACTGAAGTTTGCCGAGATCCCGAATCCGTTCAGTCCGCCCGGCAGAAAGCCCAGGTGCTGAATGTAAGCGGCCTCCATTCCGTACAACTTCGCATTGACGCCGTTGATGATGTAATCCAGATGATCCTTCGGGTAAGTGTTGTAGTAAGGATCTCCGGGGCTGAGGTTCGGATTATCGATGTAATAAATGGGAGCGCTCAGCTGCTTGTAAAAGAAGCCCGCCTGTATCTCGCCAAACGGCCTTAAGTAATGTTCATACAACACGTCATAGCTGTTGGCGTGTTCGGGTTTGAGGTTGGGGTTCCCCACGCTGACGTTCGGCGGACTGCCAGACTGGTCGAGCGTGACATAGGGAATCGTATCGTACGGATCGGGCCGCGAAATTCCTCTGCCGTAAACTGCTCGGATGTCGGAGTCATCGGTGATCCGGTAGCGCAACTGCACGCTCGGCATGGGATTCCAATACCAGTTGCTGGCGATCGCAGGCGCGGTCGAGATGTAATTTCCGTTCGCATCATTGGTCACGATGTAGCCGCGTGTATCCAGTTGCGTGGCCTCAATGCGCAAGCCGGTTTGCAGACGGAAGCGGCCAAACTCGATCGTGTTCATGGCGTATCCAGCGGAGATGCGCTCGGTGAGGTCATAGTTACTGGCGTCGGAATTAATGCGAGTCATGCTGTTGTCGTAGGTGAGTATTTCCTGACTCAGCAGGTTGTTCAGATCGCCAGTGATCTTCCCGAATGAGGTGAACGGCCCGATCGTATACGCTTTGAAGTAATAGTTAGGATCTGAAAGGCCGGTTAGGAATTGAGTCATCAGGGGCGCCGCTGCGCTGGGGCTGTCGTAGGTAGGCGAGTAGGCATCCTGCCCCTTGTGCGCGTTCCGCACCTTGAAGCCAAATTCGAAGGTCGAAAAATGCGAGCGCACGTGGTAGTTTCTTGCGTACGATACGGCTCCCTGTAGGTTGACCTGAGATGTGTTGCCAGAGGTGAGGCTGACATCGAGCAGGCTCCACTGGCTCGGATCAAAGGTCGGCGATCCAAAGCAAGAGGGAGACCACTGCGGCAGATGAATATCAGGGCTCGGCAGGCTGACACAGGAAGTTAGATTGTTCAGAGCGTTGGTCGCCGGTTGAAAGTCTGCTCCGGGATTTCCCGCCGCCGCGGTCTGACGTGCCCGCGAAACCGAGGCCTCCCAACTTAGCCAGGAATTAGTGAATACGTGTTTGCCGCCAATGGCAAGGTTTCCGATGCCGTAGTCCGGCAAGCGACTTTCGTTCGAGAACCCAGGAGCTCCTCCATTGTTCAACGTATAGACCCACTTATCCCCGTAGTCCTTAAAGTCGGAGTAGAAGTAGTGGAGATAAATCCCCGAACCTTCTCTTAATTTGTAATCCAGCGAACCGCCAAAGCCGTAGCGCGTGCGCTTGTACCTATAGTCACGAAGGTCGATGCTGTCGTAAAGGGGCAGTTCGGAGCTAAGTGTGGGACTGGGTTCAATGTCGTTGATACCGCGCCCGTTGTAATCGTAACTTCCTGAAAAGAGCGCCCCGAAGCGCTTGGCCGCTCCAAAACGCTGGCCTATCGTTCCATTCGCTTGATCAATCCAACGCGTATTTAGAATGGGAGTGAAGCCGCCGATCCCCTCCAAAATCAGGGTTGGCTGGTCGCCGGCGCTCTTGGTCACCAGATTCACGGTTCCGCCAATGGCATCCCCATCCTGATTGGCTGAAAGCGTCTTGCTGACTTCCACCGACTCGACGATATCCGCCGGGATCGTATCCAGCTTCACCTGGCGTACCCCGGCCTCCGGCGAAGGCACATTGACTCCGTCGATAGTGGTGTTATTCAGCCGCGGCTCGGTCCCGCGGATCTGCACGTACTTGCCCTCGCCCTCGTCGCGCTCCAAAGTCACGCTGGGCAGCCGGCCCACTGCGTCGGCAATGTTCGCGTTAGGAAGGCTCGTAATTACATCGGAGGGCAGCACCTGCAGAATGTCGTCCGAAGTCCGCTGCCGGTTCAGAGCCTCCGCCTCGCCATGCGGCCGTTCCGCGGTCACCGTAACTTCTTCGCTACGAGCCGAAACCGCCATCTTCGCCACAAGTTGGCTCGCCTGCCCCGCCGTAACCTTCACTTGCTGCGTGAAAGTCGAAAAGCCAATGTAAGAAATTGTCACCGTGTAAGTGCCTGGAGCCAGGCCAGGAACAGTAAACTCTCCTTGCCCGTCGGTGGCCGCAGTAATCTCACCCGGTTCTATCTTCACTTGCGCGCCTTGCAGCACCGCGCCTTCCCTGTCCGTGGCGCTGCCCGTGATAATTCCATGTCCGCTTTGAGCGGAAGCCAACGTTCCGACTAAAAAGCACAGCGCCAGCAAGGCCGGCAGCCCAAACATGAAATGAAAAATGGGGCGTGAGTTCTGCGTTTTCATGAGTGACACTCCTTTGCATCACAGCGTGAAGAGCGGCTGTGACTGCGCGGGGCTCCAGCGCAAATGCCCTTCATCGCGGACGCCTCCACGATCAGGAACAGTCTCTTCATAGGGATGACTCGAAATTCTAGGAGTGCCGTGTGACTGGGTGATGAAAAGTAGGTTAATATTTTTTCAGATTCAGTGCGGCAGTTTTCAGCATTGGAAATGTAACCATTGCATCGGCCCCAGTCTCTCCCCGCTTCTCATTTTCCGATCGCAGGGGCGGGGTAATCCGGCAGCTTGTCTTTGTTGATGCTGGCGCGCTTCACTTCCAGTTCATCGAACAGAATCGACGGAGCCACGATGCTGTGGGGAACAATCTGGGGACGATTGTCGACGTACACGTCGTCTCCGGCGGCGATCAGATCGCTGCGCAGGGCGCGCGCGTCGAGATCGCCAAATACAGCGCCGCGTACCAATTCCTCGTGCCCATCTTTCACCCAGACCTTGTAGAGCAGGCGAGGCGTGAGTTTCGGACCGAAGGTTTCGACCCGGTAGCAATAGGCAAGTTCACGCTGCCGGCAGAGATTGAGAAACGTTTCTCTCAGCCCCGCAGCGGAAAGCGGTTGCGCCGAGCTGACGATCAGATTGCCGACATGAGGAAGTGAAAACGTCGACCCGGTCCCCGAGCCAGGCAAGCGCGCGCGGCCATGGCCATTGGAGGAGGGAAAGTCTCGAATCGGCTCGCGTCCGATCAGGTAGTTCACCAGGTTTCCTTTTTCGATCACCGAGACGCGTTGCGCCGGAACCCCTTCGTCGTCGAACTCATAATGTCCCAGCAACTTTTGTTCGCCGTAGGAAGAAAGCGTGGGATCGTCGACCACCGAAAGAAAATCGGGCAGCACCCGGCTCTTATAACTGCTGGCAAATGCCCCGGTTGTGCGCTCATTCTTGCCCAGCCCGGGTTTGCGTCCGAGAACGCTCTCGCCGATAAAATCAGCGAATACAGTGGCCGCCGCGTCGGCTGAGAACAGCACCGGCCCGCGATATTCCTCCTCGGGTACGGGAGCGTCGCGTAGCTCCTTTAGAGTCGCTGCCAATTTCGCGCCGCGAGCCGCGAACTCCGCTGCCGTCGGCAACTCTTTCCTGTCGAGCGCAAAAAAACTGTTGTTGCGTTGCAGCCTCATGCCATCGCGAGCCTGCGTGCTGCAGGAGATATACATCTGGTAGAGATTTCTTCCGCTGCGCACTACCGTGCCTTCGGAGTTGACGAAATACCGATTCACCGCCTGAAACTTCAGACTCGATTCCGAGCTCTCGATCTGCGTGTCGCTTTTGTACACAGCCGAAGCGTCCTGCAGCATCTGGGTCCAGGGCGGCGGATTGAAATCGAGTCTTGCCAGCGCCCCGAGAGAATGGACCGGCTCGGCGTGGGCGAAGTCGTCAACCGGCTGGTCGACATTGTATTGTTTGAGCTGCGACTGCTTAGCCGCAAGAGCCTCGGCCGCCTTCTTATAGGCCTGGTCGGTTGCCAGCCAGAGTTGATGCCGCAGCACAAGCACGTCATCATCGAGCGGCACGAAGTCGGCCATGCCCGGCCCGGAATCGCCCTTAGCCGCATCGCCGTCCTGCTTGTAGTCGCCCACCCGCACGTTCACGCGCAGCACGCGGAGATGGGTGCGCACGTCGGTGCGCACAGCCCCGAACTCGGCCTCCGCGGAGTACTCGTCGATATCGAGGATCCGGTATTCGATGTAATAGGGCGGTGCTATGCGATCCAGTTTCAGGCTCGACTTCGAGCGCTCCAACTCGGCGCACATCGCCTGTAACACGGGATCTTTGTCAGCCTCGGCCTGCCAGTCGTTTTTCTTCTCTTTTTCCTTCTCTTGCGCCGGGGCGGCAGGCGTCAGACAAGTCACCGGCAGCAGATTGGTGAAAGCCAGCGCGAGTAACATTGCGAGCCCGCAGAAGAGTTTCTGGCCGAGTCGGATGATCACGATGGATCCGGCTCCTTCTCCGGCGGCGCGGAAGGCGGCCCCATCGGCGCTTCCGGCGAGGGCGACACTGGCGGAGGCAGTGGAGCCGAAGGCGATTCCGGCTTGGGCAGAGTGGGCAGGCGAGTCGTTGAACTCGCTCGTTTTTGAACTTCGATCTCCGAGAACAACATCGCCGGCGCCGCGGCCGCAACCGGGATTGAGCCCGATTCCGCTCCACAGATTCCATTGAATACTTCCGTCTTCTCCCCAGTGACCTCAATCCGGCTCAGCGCGGCCAGCGGCGTGCCCACAATATTCACGCCACGGACCAGTTCATCGGGGCGGCCGTCGGGGTAGACGCGCCATACCATCACCGGCAGCACCTCGAATGCCTGCGGAAGCGAACGCTGCGTCAGGGTAAAGCCTCCCTGAATATCCTCGAAATAAAGTCCGTAGGGCTTGCCCTGTTTCTTAACCTCGTGAATCAGCCTTTTTCGTAAGTCGGCGTCTTTGACGGTGTGCGTCGAAGTTACAATCAGATTGCCTTGCCGTCCCGTAGGCATCAATCCGGGCTGCGCGCGTCCATGCCCGTTCGAGGATGCAAAATTCTTGATCGGCAGCCGCGACATGAGAAAATTTTTCAGGATGCCGTCTTTGATCACTTCCACCCGCGCCGCGGGCATGCCCTCGTCATCGAATTCATACCAGCCCCCCAGATCCACTCCATTGAGGGTTCGCAGCGTGGGATCGTCGGCCACGCTGAGAAACTCCGGCAACACCTGCTGAGTCACCTTTTTGGTAAAGGTCTGCCCCTCCTGATCGCCGCGCTGGCGATGGCCTTCCAGCCGGTGGCCCAGCACTTCGTGGAAAAATACGGCGGCGGCACGGCCAGAAAGCAACGCCGGGCCATCGAAGGGCTCGGCTAGCGGAGCGTTCGCCAATGCCTTCAGGTCGGTGGCCATCTTCTCGACTCGCGGCGCAATTTCTGCCTCGACCGGCAAATGCTCGAGGCTTTCCGCCTGAAAAGTTTCCACCCGCATCAAGTCCATGCCGTCGGCAGCTCGCGTTCCCGCCATGATCACTGCCCGAACCGTCACGCTGGGTACCACCACGTGGCTGCCTTCGCTCGACGCAAAGTGCAACCGCGATCTCTGTGCGCTGACAATGGCATAAGAAGAAAGAATGTAAGGATACTTGCGCAGGTACGACGAGTATTGCCGCGCCATTTTTTCCAGCACTTTCTGTTCTGCCGAAGGCGCCAGTTCGCGGTAATCGGCGTAGACCTGGGGCTTCTCCTGAGAAAAGTCCGGGGAAGGATCTTCTTCCTCGACGTGTACTCGCGTTCCCGTCTTCACGTTCACATAGGCCTTGGAGGCCTTGCGGTATTCCTCGTAGGTGAGCCCCCACAGCTCATGCGCGATCGCGTCGGGATTGTCTTCCAGGGGCAGAACTCCCGAGCTGATCGCCGATCTACGCTCGTTCCCATGGCTATTGTCGAGGGCCGGACTCCCGATGCGAACCGTAACACCGGCCGAGCGCCTGCGGACATGCGTGGAATTGATCAGTGCGCCCTGGCTGGCGATCACCATGGAAGCGGTCTGGTCATAGACCGAATAGCTCAGAAAATAAGGGGCGGGATCCAACTTTCCCAGGCTCGCCTGAGCCCGGGCCAACTCCTGCTGCATGGTGGCAAGTAAGGCGTCACTCTTCTCGTCTGCCGCGGTGGCAGACGATGTCGCCGCTCCGCTCAAGACAACAATTCCCAAAATCCATGTCAGGATGTCACGGCCAGATTGCCTCTTCATCGAAAACCAAATTTTTCCGAATAGCCGCCAGCGCGAATTAAATTCAATCACTTGTCCAGATCGATTCTGGATTAAGGTAACATCCTCTTGCAGCAGTATTCTACTGTTGCAGGGCAACTGGGCGGCAAAATCGTGCCACCCAGACGGAACAAAACTGGGTTTCTTCCCGTACTGACAATCACTGTACTAACTATCACTGTACTAACTATCAAGGACGGGCTATGAAAACGTTGAGAGTTTCGTTGATCGCAACTGCGATCGGAAGCGCGGTTGGGTTAAGCTCATGGGCGCTCGGCCTCGGGCAACTCATGTGGCCCGGTCATCCTCAAATGGCCTGTTTTCTGCTGACCCTCGTTACGACTATCGTGATTCAAATCGCGTGGCCTCGCCTGAGTGCAACCAATTCGCATTAATGATTACGATCACACGTCACTACAGGTCGCTGTCATTCCGAACCGGAGCCGGAGCGAAAGCGACGGCGGAGCGGAGGAACCCGCTGTTTGCCGGAACCAAGACCGCCCACGCTTCTAGCTTCCAAGCGTGGGCGTCGCGGACTTCAAAAAAACAAGCTCTCACTACCGAGCCGCAGTCACGTAGCTCAGCTCAGGCTCATACTTCCAAATGCTCCATTCCGTGCTCTCGATCAGCGGCGCCACTTTGGCTTGGAACGCCTTGTACTCCGCGGCGCTCATCCCCTTCTCGCTGCCAATCGGTCCATCCAGTTCCCCCCAGCCGCTCAAACCCAAGTAGCTGTGAAGTTCATTCGAAGGCGTGCCGTAGCGCGCCACCGCGACTCCGTAATCCGTGACTCCGGCTTTTTTAACCGCCGGCACAATCGTGTCGTGGAAAAGCGCTTTGAGGTCGTCCATCTTGCCCGACACCACCTTCGTTCGCCCAACCCGTACCATCGCCGGAACTTCCTTCGAGCGAATCATCAGCTCGGGCTGCATTTCGTCGATCCAGGTCTCCAGGCTCTCCGTCACGGTGTCCAGCCGGGCAAAGAGTCTCGCAATGTCAGCCTCGACCGGCTTCAGCTTCGGATTCTGCTCATCCATCTCCTTCCACTTCGCCGAGTACCACACCACCGCATGGAGCTGCGGTCCACTCTCGGACTCCCAGACCGTGAACCCCTGATCCGACCCCGCCTTCTTCACGGTCGCGGCATAGTCTTTCACCGCCGCCTTCCAGCTTTCCTCCTGACCCATCTTCACCTTAACGAACAGCACCGTGCGAAGGTTTCCCTGTGCCCAGGTCGGTACACAAAAAACAGTTAACGCAATCGCAGCCAGCAAACAGCATCGAAGCGGCAATGCCTTTCTCATCACTAATCTCCTAAGCCTCGTGAGCGTACGCGCACCTCTCGACAGCCGCAAACGACAATAGATCGTGTGGAGGTGCTGAGGCGGAGCAAGTATACACGTTGCTCTTTAGCACATCGGCGAGATGGACGGGGCCCACTCGTTGTCATTCCGAGCGGAGCGAGGAACCTGCTGTCTGCCTGCGTGAGCAAAGGCCAGTCGGCCCCGCCCTCGCGGGGTTCGCAAGGGTGGGAATACCCGAGACGGCAGCAATTATTCTTTGACTTGGCCACTCAAGGCGCAACCAAAGCCAGCGCGGGCACACTACCAATTTTGAAGCTGCGAATCTCGCGCATCTTCTCAATGTCGATCACCAGAATGCTGTGCTTCTGCGGGACCATCGCAATCTGACCCGCCGCCCATCCACGCTGCAATCCCCTGCTCTATAGGTTCTCTTGGATGAAGCGGGGACTGAGGTGAACATCGATCTGTATCAGAGGTGAATCACCAATCGCTTTGAAGCTGTGGATCTCGCCCGCCTTGATGACAAAGATGTCTCCGGCGCCGCCTTCGAAGGTCTTGCCGCTCACCGTCCAAAGCCCCCGGCCTTCACGGATGAACTGGATCTCGTCATAAGGATGCCGGTGCGGACCCGGTCCCGAACCCGGTTTCCCATGGAACAGGAAAACCGAAACACTGGTGTTCCCCTGCTCAGCTCCGACAAACTCATGCGAACTACCAACAAAAGGCAGGCTCTCTTGGCGCACATGATACATCTTTCGTCACCTCCTGCCCGATTTGATGACTGTGGCTACGGTTTGGCTCCGCCAATACCAATGAGTGACATCGCGACGTTGCGACGGTTTGCTTCGTCGAGTAGCAGACTCATGCCATCGCTATCCTTTAGATCTTCCTCATGCTCTTCCTATTTCAAACTTTGCCGATATAAGTCCATAGAACTTTCCGAAATGAGACGGAATGCCAGACCGTGCGGGTTTCACAAGTGGACCGATCTCTACCGCAACGCACCTGACGGAGAGAACGGCCGCCTGTTTCTTGCAGAACCTCGTGAAATTTCCTTTACGCGGCGCTCTTCGCGCAGGGCAGTCCGGAAGGGTAGACAGGCATGAATGTAACTGTTAGGCTTTCGCCACCCGGCAATCCGCAACTACCCTCAGGTCCATCTTTGCTTTCGCAAATCTGGCTGGTTTCGATTTCTCTTCTTGCGCTGTTCAATGCGGGTGCAAAAGCCCAACAAACGATTATCCTCGTAGGTTCGGGATCGACTGTTCCGGCGCCTCTCTTTTCCCGATGGATAGTGGAGTACGACAAACGCAACCCGCTGGTCCAGATGCGATACCTACCCTTGGGCACCAGTGCAGGAATTCTAGAAATCTCTCATGGCAATGGTGATTTTGCTGCTGGAGAGGTCTTGCTCACCGGCAAAGAAAGAGCGGACGGTGCGTTAACAGAACTCCCGGCTGCGATCATCGCCATTGTTCCCATCTATAACCTACCGGGTCTCGGAAAGGACCTTCGGCTTTCCGGGGACGTATTAGCCAGTATCTTCCTTGGCGACCTAAAAATGTGGAATGCGCCACAGATTAGTCAACTTAATCCAGGCATAACCCTGCCAAATATTTCGATTCACGTGATCAATCGCCCCGGGGGCAAGGGCTCAAACTACGTGTTTACTGATTTTCTATCCAAAGAGAATTCCAAGTTTCGCGCACAGATCGGAACCACGGCCTCGCCTCATTGGCCAATCGGAACGATGGCGGAGCGCAGCTCCGATATGGTGGACAAGGTAAGAAGCGAATTCGGGGCCGTGGGCTACGTAGAGGTCCGATACGCAGCGAGGGACAATATCTCGCAAGTCGCCGTCCTGAATCCGGCCGGTAAATTTGTTAAAGCCTCCCGCGAGAGCATAGCCGCAGCATGTCCGATGGCAGGCGTAAAAAGATGGAAGAGTTTTTCGGTCTCATTGGTCAACGCAACCGGGGCAGATTCGTTTCCCATTACCAGGTTTAGCTGGATCTACGTGCCAACTCACCTCGATTCCTCTCGTGCTGCCGCATTAGTCAATTTCGTTGATTGGGTGTACTCCGACGGCCAGCAATTTGCCAGCCAGGAAGGATACGTCCCACTTCCACCACAGCTGATTGCAGCAGTAAGAAGAAGAGTCGAAGCCTTCTGAAATTGTTGGGCACAGGATTGAGAGTCCCTCTCGATCGACTGTCGCACGATTTTACATTTAAAACCCGTCAAAGAGCTGACGAGTGAAATCGCGTTTTTCGCCAATACCGAATAGTCTCCGTAGCCTACCGTCCGCCCAGAATGCTCTTCGCCCACATTTTCTGCCACAGGAACCAAGGTGAACCCGCCCGGTGTGCGGTCAAACCTTACACGCCACGTGCTTTAATAGCTCAATGCGCCCACACGATTACGCGCCTCGGCCCGCGCACATCAAATGGCTCCTCGATTCTGACCCAGCCATCCGCTGGCAGGTCATGCGGGACCTCACCAGTGAAGCCCCAGACGTGATTGCAGCCGAGCGGTCGCGCGTCGCAACCGAAGGCTGGGGAGCCCAACTTCTCGCCCTCCAATCTCCCGCCGGCAGCTGGAGTGGAAGCCCGCCTGAGTGGAGAAATGATATGCCGAAGGATCACCGAGACCTGCTTGTCACTCTCTACAGTCTATCCGTGTTGATGGAGCTCGGTCTCGACCCGGCCAGCAAGCAGGCTCGCCAGATGATCGACCGTGTCGACAAGCGGCTCGTGTTTACATGGCTCAACAACCGGCCCTACCTTGACGGCGAAACCGAGCCCTGCATCAACGGCAGAATCCTCGGCCTCGGTTCGTATTTCAGAGGGCCGAACAAAGAACCAAACGATGCACTGGCCAAACAACTCCTGGGCGGGCAACTCGAAGATGGTGGTTGGAACTGCGAAGCACCGAAAAGCCGACGCTCTTCTTTCCATACCACTATCTGCGTGCTTGAAGGGCTGCTCGAATACGAACGAGCCGGCCGCAAATCCGCAGCTGTTACGAAAGCCCGCAAGCGAGCCGAAAACTATCTACTCGAGCGCCGCATGTTCCGCTCGCTTCGCATTGGCGAAGTTATCAACAAACGCTGGCTGCGCTTCTCGTTTCCGACATTCTGGCACTACGACGTCTTGCGCGGACTCGATTACATGCGAAATGCAGGAATCAAGCCCGACAGCCGCGTTCGTGAAGCCATCGAAGTCGTGATTGAGCGCCGCCACCAGAACGGCCGCTGGCCCCTGAACCTGCTTCATCCCGAATATGTTCCATTGGAGATGGAAACCGCTGTCGGCCGGGCAAGCCGCTGGAACACGCTGCGCGCCCTCCGAGTCCTGCGTTGGTACAACAACTCAACGCGTTAGATGGGGTGCAGGGGGAACGCCCCAAGTAAATTAAATCACAGGGCGCGGGCGCATCCTGGGCAAGTATCGTTCTTGACGTAACGTAAGAACCGCGCGCGCCCTCGGCTGGCCCAGTAGGGACTTCCGTAGTCGTCGATCCCCGGACCTCTGCTCATGAGGCTGAAGAAGACATGCCGCGACGGTCGAATTCAATTCCCACATGCCCGCGCCACACCACCAGATCGCCAGGCTGCGGCTGCGGCACTTGTTGGAAACCTTCGACCCCAATATAGAGATCGGAGGAACTGGCATACGAATAACCAAAGCCAGCTCGTTCGTAGATGGCATGAACCAGATGCGAACAATCGCGCACGGAATGTTGGCGTACTTTCGGATCGAGCGCGGCGGCGATTACCGACAAACGATCATCCTGACTTAGAGTCCGAACGGGCTTTGGCGCGTAAGTCCCGGACGTGCTTGGACGTACGGGGCTGGAAGCATTGCTCCGTGCAGGTTCAGCTCCCGCCCATGCCAGACTCAGAGCAAGCCCACACATTAGGTTCGCCGTCGCCGTGGTTTTTGCCCAAATCCGCATAGTCCCATTTTGATGCCGATTTAGCCCGCCGCGTAGATTACCGTTGTGCAGGGGACCCTAACGAATAGAACAGTCCCGCCGCTTCACGACCTTCCACAACCTGCGCGTGATATCCGACCTTGTGCCCACTGAGCAAGGGCGCCATCATGGTAACAGCAGTGACAGTCGGGCCAACCCGTATCGCTGCCCGCATAAGTCCTTTGCTTCACGGATTTTGCTATCTAAGCTCTTTAAAAACCGTACTTTGCGGGGAATTTTTCCGCTAAGCCGATGATTCCAGTACGAGCAGAGGAGTGGGGGTGGGGTATCCCACAAAAGAAGCGAACTACCACATTTCGAAACCGCGCACCGCGACAGAGTATTTTCGGAATCCAAATGCCAGATAACGGAATACCCGGCGCACGCCGATGAAAACTGGATTGCGCCGACCTTTGGGAGAGCCGTTTATTTGGCCGTGACCACAATCACTAAGAGGGGTGACACAGGATATCTCTCCGCAGCCCAATCTCAGCGAGAATGAAATGTAACGAGGTGACCCCTCCGATGTCCTGGGAAACACACTATAAGAACCGCCTAATGACGGCGGATGAGGCATTGCGCTTTGTGCGCTCGGGGATGCGAGTCTACATTCAACCGGGCTGCGCCGAGCCGGAAACACTGGTGGAAGCCCTAATGCGCCGAGCCCCCGAGGTGCATGATGTGGAGATCGTCCACATGATGACCGTGGGCTGCGCCCCTTATGTGGCCCCCGAGATGGAGGGGCATTTTCGCCACAATGCCATGTTCATCGGCCCCAATGTCCGCGACGCCATCAGCCAGGGCCGCGCCGATTACACTCCCATCTATCTCAGCGAGATTGAAAGCCTGTTCGAGAACGGCGCAATGCCGATCGACGTCGCCCTGATCGAAGTTTCCCCTCCCGATTCGCACGGCTACTGCAGCTTCGGCGTAGGCGTCGACACAACCCTTACCGCTGCCAAAGTTGCGCGCTACGTGATAGCCCAGGTCAATGACCAGATGCCGCGCACCTATGGCGACAGTTTTATTCATGTAAACGAAATCGATGCCGTCGTGGAATCCTCGCGGCCACTGTGTGCGCTGAAGAAACCGGCCTTCTCCGATCTGCACGTCGCCATCGCGCGCAACGTAGCCAGCCTGATCGAAGATGGCGCGGTGCTGCAGATTGGCATCGGAGGCATTCCAGAGGCGGTGCTGCCCTTGCTGATGGACCGTAGAGATCTGGGCGTGCACAGCGAACTGGTTTCAGATGGAGTCATCCCTCTCATCGAATCTGGTGTGATCACCGGAGCAAGAAAAAACTTCAAGCCGCGCAAAATCATCCTGGGATTCGCACTGGGCACCAAGAATCTGTTCGAGTTCGTCGACAACAATCCCATCTTCGAATTTCACCCGACCGCTTATACCAACGATCCCGCGCTGATCGCGCGCAACGACAAAATGGTCGCAATCAACTCTGCGTTGCAAATCGACCTGACCGGACAAGTCTGTTCCGATTCGATCGGCAACCAGTTTTACAGCGGCATCGGCGGGCAGGTGGATTTTATACGCGGCGCTTCGCGCTCTAAGGGCGGGCAGTCGATCATCGCCCTCTCCTCGACGGCCAAGAAAGGAACCATCTCGCGCATCGTTCCCATGCTCGACCCCGGTGCAGGCGTGGTCACCTCGCGCGGGCTCATCCGCTCTGTTGTGACCGAACACGGAGTCGCTTTCCTCCACGGCAAAACGATTCGCGAGCGCGCCAAATCATTGATCGAGATTGCGCACCCCAAGTTCCGCCAGGAGTTGTACGAGTACTGCGAAAAGATCAAGTGGCTGCAACATCAGCAAACACCAGAAACCGTGGCGAGGTGAAAGCATGAGCCAAGCACGCGGCAATATCGCAATAAATATCGAAGAGTGCAAAGGATGCGGGCTCTGCATCGAGTCCTGCCCGCCGAAATGTTTGGACCTCGCCCCCGAACTGAGCGGCTACGGCGTGCATCCCGCGCGCTACACCGGCGAAGGCTGCACCGGCTGCGGTATCTGTTTTTACTGCTGCCCCGAGCCAGGCGCGATCGTCGTCTACCGGCTGATAGCACCTCTTAAGACCGTTGCTCCGCAGGGAGGCGAACATGCGACAGCTTTGTAAAGGAAACGTGGCCGTGGTGAAAGGCGCGCTGCTCGCCGGTTGCCGCGCCTATTATGGATATCCCATCACGCCCGCCAGCGAGATCGCAGAAGCGGCAGCGTTATTTTTCCCTGAAGTCGGCGGAACTTTCGTGCAGGCCGAGAGCGAAACCGCTTCCATCAACATGGTCTACGGTGCATCGGCCGCGGGCGTTCGCGTGATGACTGGTTCCTCTGGTCCCGGGCTCAGCCTGATGCAAGAAGGAATATCGTATCTCGCCGGGGCTGAATTACCCTGCGTGATTGTCGATGTGATGCGCGGCGGACCTGGCTTGGGCAACATCGCTCCCGAGCAGAGCGACTACTTCGCCATGGTGAAGGGCGGAGGCCACGGCAACTATCGCAATCTGGTGGTCGCGCCCGCGTCGGTGCAGGAGATGGCGGAGTTGACCATCCTCGCCTTCGAACTCGCCGACAAATATCGCAATCCCGCGATCGTTCTCTCCGACGGTTACATTGGCCAGATGATGGAGCCGCTCGATCTCGAATACCGCGAACTCGCAGCTCCAGAAAAACCGTGGGCCGTCAAAGGCACAGCCGAGACCCGCAAGAATTTCGTGAGCTCAATCTATCTCGAGCCCGACGATCTCGAAGCCCACCAGCGGTGTATGGAAGCAAAATACATTCGCGCTCAACAGACTGAGGCGCGCTGTGAAGAGTACTGCACCGGCGACGCCGAAATATTAGTAGTGGGCTATGGCATCGTGTCGCGGGTGTTGCGCTCGGCAGTGGATGAGGCGCGCCGGCTGGGAATCAAGGTTGGTCTGTTCCGTCCCATTACACTGTGGCCTTACCCGGCGGAGCAATTAAAGCTGGCCGCCGCACGCACGCAACAAGTTCTGGTGGTCGAGCTGAGCAATGGGCAGATGGTGGAAGACGTCCGCCTCACACTGAATGGAACCAAACCGGTGGAATTCTACGGACGCGTTGGAGGCAATGTGCCGTCCGTAGAAGAGCTGGTAGAGAAAATCGAAGAGCAGACCGCCGCTTTGGTTTAGCAGGCTTTGGTTTAGCAAGAACGGATAAGGAGACAACCAATGGCTGGGGAGCGCGTGGGTTTAGAGGATCAGATGCTAGAGGAAAAGAAGCTGGAGGAAACATCGCGGGAGGAAGCAAAGGCGAGCACCGACAGCTATGCAGTCGCGCATTCGAGGTCAAAAGTTTTCTATCCTACGTACGAACGCAAGACCGATCTAAAACACCAAACCCATTATTGCCCCGGCTGCGGACACGGCGTAGTTCACAAACTGATTGCGGAAGCGATCGAAGAATTGGGCCTGCAAGACAAGACCATCCTGGTGAGTCCCGTTGGCTGCTCTGTATTTGCTTACTACTATTTCGATGTGGGCAACGTGCAAGTCGCGCATGGACGCGCCCCGGCGGCGGCCACTGGTTTGCACCGCGCTTGTCCGGACAAGGTGGTTATTGCCTATCAGGGCGACGGAGACCTCGCGGCCATCGGCACGGCGGAGATCGTGCACGCCGCCAATCGCGGCGAAAAGATTGCCGTCTTCTTCGTTAACAATGCGATCTACGGCATGACCGGCGGGCAAATGGCGCCTACCACGTTGGTCGATCAAAAGAGCACAACCTCACCTTGGGGACGCCGCCCCGTGAATGAAGGCTTCCCACTGCATATGGCTGAGATGCTTTCTTCTCTCGAAGCCCCGGTTTACATCGAGCGCGTGGCACTCTCCGACAACAAGAACATCATGAAGGCGCGCCGTGCCGTGCGCAAAGCTTTAGAGCTGCAACGCGACGGCGCGGGGTTCTCCTTTGTCGAGATCCTCTCGCCCTGCCCCACGATCTGGGGAAAGGATCCTGTCGAAGCTCGCCGATGGGTCGCGGAGAGAATGATTCCGAACTTCCCGCTGGAAGTTTTTCGCGATCACAAAATTGAATTGCCCACAAAGAACGCTCCTCCGCACAAGAGCGTAGCGGAATTGATCGAAGGCAAACGCACAGACACCACTGACGTCACGCCTGCATTCCCGCATCACTACCGGGAAATGGGCATTAAGATCGCGGGCTTCGGTGGACAGGGCGTTCTGTTGCTGGGTAACCTTCTAGCTGAGATGGGAATGCGCGAAGGTCTTGAAGTGAGTTGGCTTCCCTCCTACGGGCCGGAGATGCGCTCTGGCAGCGCCCATTGCCACGTGTGGCTCTCGAAAGAACGCATCGGAGCGCCGCTGGTTTCCCATCCCAACGTGCTGGTCGCGATGAATGAGATGTCGCTGCGCAAGTTCGCCTCCGAAGTTGCGCCTGGGGGACTTATCCTCTACGGCCGCGATCAACTCCCCGACGACTTCACGATTTCGCAAGCGCAAGTGGTCTGCATTCCGGCCTCGGAGATCGCCGATCGCCTCGGCTCGCCCAAGGTGGCCAACGTCGTGATGGCAGGAGCGCTCCTCGAAGCAACCGAGTGCCTTCGTCCCGCGACCGCGATGAAAGTGCTGGAAGCAAAAGTAAAAAAAACCGATCTGCTCGAGCTCGATCGTCAAGCGCTCGACGCCGGCAGAATTTATATCGATCATCACGTCGCCGTCGGCGCAGTCACGCAAGCCGATGGCTTCGCACAATGTTAGCAAGAGGGGCGCGGTCTCAGAGGCCGCGCTTAGAGAGATACAAGGTGATCAACGTCACCCCCACCCGCATCCCGAATCATTGCAATCCCCCGCAAGCAGCCCACAATCAAATCGGCCTTATCAAAAAATTTTTATTCGTAACCACAAATCCATGGAGGTAGGACTATGAATCCAAGAGTCATGACATCCCCGGGAGTAAAGGCTCCCGCAGACTATATTGAGAGCGTAATGATAAGCGTCGAGTCAAAGAATCCCGCCGAGCCTGAATTCCATCAGGCCGTGCGCGAAGTTTTCGACTCGTTGCGTTTGGTCCTAGGCAAGCATCCCGAATTTCAATCCGCCCGCATCCTGGAGAGGATCGTCGAACCAGAGCGCGTGCTCATGTTCCGCGTGCCCTGGTTTGATGATCAAGGAAATATCCAGGTCAACCGCGGATTCCGCATCGAGATGAACAGCGCCATCGGCCCGTATAAGGGCGGACTGCGCTTCCATCCGTCGGTGAATCTCGGCATTTTGAAATTCCTGGCGTTTGAACAAGTCTTCAAGAATTCGCTCACCACGCTGCCCATGGGCGGCGGCAAGGGCGGCTCGGATTTTGATCCCAAGGGCAAGAGCGATAACGAAGTCATGCGCTTCTGCCAGAGCTTTATGACAGAACTGCAGCGCCACATCGGCCCGGACACCGACGTTCCGGCCGGAGACATCGGTGTGGGCGGCCGAGAGATTGGCTTCCTGTTCGGACAATACAAACGGTTGCGCAACGAATTCACCGGCGTGCTCACCGGCAAAGGCCTGGGCTGGGGCGGGTCGCTGATTCGGCCTGAAGCCACCGGCTACGGCTGCGTGTACTTCGCCAATGAAATGTTGAAGACCAAGAAAGATTCGCTCGAAGGCAAAATCTGCCTGGTTTCGGGCAGCGGAAACGTTTCGCAATACACCATCGAGAAGCTGCTCGATTTCGGTGCCAAGCCGGTGACGGTGTCCGATTCGAATGGCGTGATCTACGATCCCGACGGCATCGATCGCGAAAAGCTTGAGTGGATCATCGAACTGAAGAACGTGAAGCGCGGCCGCATCCGCGACTATGGAGATCGTTACAAGAAGGCGATCTTCATGCCGACGGACATCAAGCTGGAGCACAATCCTCTCTGGAACATCAAAGCGGACTGCGCCTTCCCCAGCGCCACGCAAAACGAAATTACCGCGAAGGACGCGGCGAATCTCATCAAGAATGGCATCAAGCTGGTTGCCGAGGGCGCGAACATGCCGAGCACACTCGACGCCACCAAGATGTTCCTCGACGCGAATATCCTTTACGGACCGGCGAAAGCCGCGAACGCGGGCGGCGTAGCCACCTCCGGCCTGGAGATGGCGCAGAACAGCGCGCGGCTCAGCTGGACTCGCGAGGAAGTGGACGATCGTCTGCACAAGATCATGATCGCCATCCACAAAAATTGCTACGAAACGGCCGAGAAATACGGCACGCCCGGCAATCTGGTTAACGGTGCCAACATCGGCGGCTTCCTGAAAGTAGCCAACGCGATGCTGGACCAGGGCTTGGTGTAGACAGTTTCGGGAAGATAGAGAGCGAAGCAAAACGCGGGGTGGATGTATTCCATCCCGTGTTCTCGCTCTGGCCGGACGCAGAAAAATGCTGCGGCGCTTTCCTTACTCGGGGGCGCTCCAACGTCCTCGCATGAACCTCGCGAGCGGGGGTCTATGCCACTCGTTAGCCGCGCTCCATTCGGTAGGCCGCAGCGCTGTTACTCCTGGTTGGAAAGTGCGAGATGAACCGATTTATTCCATTCATTTTCACTTCGATGATCGCCTTATCTGCAGTGGGGCAGCTCTCGCAGGACAAGGGCGATCTTGAGAAGTCAGTGGCGCGCAGAGTCGAAGTGACTGAGAACAAAACCATCTTTACTACGTTCTGCCTGCTCAATCTCGGCGGCTACGACGAGGAGAACAGTCCTGACGGCATGCATCCCGTTCGCGTCCGCGTGCGGGAACAACTCTTGCGCACGGTGCGACCGGAACTTGCTAAACGCATTCGCGACTTTTACCGGCAACACAGCGGCGCGCAGCCGTCCGACTACAGCGTCGTAGCCATTTCCACTGGCGGCCCTCCCGATTTCAAGTTCACAGCCGAGTGGCCCGACGTAAGTAAGCAGACCTCTTTCGCCGCCCTGGTGGACTTGCCAGTGCTGCTGCGTGAACTCTACGCTTCGACTCCGATCGAGGAGATTTACGCGAGCGTCCGGCCAGACTACAGCAAGTACATCGACCAATATCGGGCAGCTGTCCTGGCTCAGGTGGTCAAGGTGATGGCGTATTGCCGAACGTCGGCGTTGAGTGCTGCTGGCGGGGGCACACCCCGTGCCGTCGTGATTCCCAATCTCCTGGAGTCTTTCACTCGCTCCTTTGGCTTCGTACTCGACGATACATTCGACTCCATAGAAGGTCCCCAAGCGAAAATCGGATATAACCCGCACGAGTTTGTCCACGCCATCACGAATTCGATGAGCTATGATCCGCGATACAAAACCCTGCAAGAACCTGCCGAGCCCTTGTTCGAACTGGCGAAAAAGCAACCGGACGTAGGCGATGTCGCGAACCTCCAGAACTTCTTGGACGAAAACTTCGTACGCGCGATCTCATTGAAATACCTCGACAACGGAGACCCGGCACGCAGCCAGCGCCTTCGCGAAGCGATGATGCGCGAATACATGTCGGGATACACGCTCGAGCCTTTCTTTTACGAACAACTCAGCGGGTACGAGAAGAGCGACGAGCCGCTTAGCGAATATTACCCAACCATGCTGAGACATCTCGTCGTGAAGGATGAGCTTGCTCGCTGGGAGCGAATGACGAAGAGGTCGAAGTGAGCTTCCAGCCGCAGTCCTCACCTCGCGGCAGCCTCTCGGAACCCGGTTTCATGCCGGTTCACAAACCCTCGAAACCGAGGAAGAATATAGTCGTACCTGCATCTGCGGCAGTCCAATTGGGGACTAGGAGTAGGACTAGGATATCCGAATGAGCGTCCAGCGCATCGCCCAACCGATCCTCGACGCGGAGGAGCGCTTCGAAGGCTTCGAAAACCTGATGCCTTTCAAAGTGCAGAACATTCTTCTGGTCTCGAGCCTCTATGATTCTTTTATCCTCCGCGAAGACGGCCGTCTCAACGAACTGCTCATCGACGAATCTCTCGAGCTCAACCTGCAGCAGATTCCCGGCATCACTCACGTTTCGAGTTGTGCCGAAGCGCTCGAGCTGGCGAGTTCCAATCCCCAATTCAATCTGATCGTTGCCAATCTAGCCGTCGGAGACATGGACGCAGCGCAACTAGCCAGCGAAGTGAAGCGCGCAGGGCTCGATATTCCCGTGGTGGTGCTCGCCTACGATTATCGCGAAGTGAAGAACTTTATCGGCCGCCATCCGGTGACGGATGTCGAGCGCATTTTCCTGTGGCAGGGCGATGCCCGCATCCTGATCGCGATCGTCAAGTACATCGAAGACAAGCGCAATGTGCTGCACGATACGCGTGCCATGGGCGTTCCCGTGCTCCTTGTGGTGGAAGATAACATCCGTTACTACTCGTCGTTCCTTCCGGTGATGTATGCCGAACTGATCAAGCAATCGCGCCGAGTCATTCAGGAAGGCATCAACGCCGCCCACAAACTCGTGCGCATGCAGGCCCGCCCCAAGATTTTGCTGAGTTCGAGCTTCGAAGAAGCGGAGCAATTCGTGCGCCAGTATCGCGAGTATCTGATCGGTTTGGTGTCAGACGTAGAATTTCCGCGCGATGGAGCACTGAGTACCGAGGCCGGATTTGAGTTGGCGCGACTGGTCAAAAGCCTCGAGCCCGACGTTCCCGTAGTTTTACAAACCAGCCGCCCGGCCTTTCGCGAGCGCGCTCACGCCGAAGGATATTCTTTCCTCCAGAAACTCTCGCCAACTCTGCTGCAAGACTTGCGACGAATTCTCACCGACGAGTTTGGCTTCGGCGACTTTGTATTTCGCACACCGGATCTGAGGGAAGTCGGCCGCGCGAGAGATCTAACTGAACTCGAGTTTCAGCTGAAGACCCTTCCTCCGGAGAGCCTCGTGTACCACGGCCAGCGCAACCATTTTTCGCACTGGCTGATGGCACGCACCGAGTTCGTCCTCGCTGCCAAGCTTCGCCCGCGCAAGGTTTCAGATTTCCCTACCACGGAAGAGCTGCGCCGTGATCTGATCGAATGCGATCCGCAACTACCGCCGCGAACAGAACGAAGTGCTCATCGGCGACTTCCATGCTGGAATCTTCGAAAATTTGCCTTCCACTTTTCTGCGCTTGGGCTCAGGCTCGCTCGGCGGCAAGGCGCGCGGACTGGCCTTTGCCCGCCACGTCTTGCGCGAACAACACATAGCCGATCGCTTTCCGGGAGTTCACATCGCGGTGCCCGCAACGGTCGTGGTCACCACAGATTTATTCGATCAATTCTTAACCGAAAACAACCTGCTGGATTTCGCCCTGCATTGTGCTTCCGATGCGGAAATTCAGCAAAGGTTTTTGTCCACGCCGCTCCCCGCATCTTTGAATGACAATTTGAAAGCGATTCTGGCCGAGGTCAAGCATCCTTTGGCGGTGCGCTCCTCCAGCCTGCTCGAAGATTCGCAGTATCAGCCCTTCACCGGCGTCTACGAAACTTTCATGCTGGGTAATGATCAAGCCAATCTTGACGATCGTCTGCAAGCGCTGAGCGAGGCCATCCGGCGCGTCTATGCTTCCACCTTCAGCCGCCATGCCAAAGCTTACGTGCGCGCCACGCCCTACCGCCTGGAGGAAGAAAAGATGGCGGTGATTCTGCAGCAGGTCGTGGGTGCGAAGCACGGTCAGCGCTACTATCCAGATTTCTCTGGAGTCGTGCGCTCGCGCAATTTTTATCCGGTGCCACCCGTAACTTTCGAAGATGGCATCGCTTCCGTGGCGTTGGGCCTGGGCCGCGCCGTCGTGGACGGCGGAAAATGTCTGACTTTCTGCCCGCGCTATCCACGCAACCTGCTGCAGTTCTCCTCTGTCGAAGATGTTTTGTCCAACTCGCAATCGGAATTTTGGGCGTTAGAACTAGACGGCGTAGGTGAACATTTGCGCGAGAAGCCCTTCGGCCTCGACGCCGCCGAATCCGACGGCACGCTGCAGACCGTCGGGTCAACCTACTCGCGCGACAATCACGCAGTCTACGACGGACTCAATCGTCCTGGCTCACGCCTCGTTACTTTTGCCCACGTGCTCAAGCACGGCAGCTTTCCTCTCGCAGCGATCCTCGATGAACTCATGCGCGCGGGCGAACAAGCGCTAGGCAATCCCGTGGAAATCGAATTTGCCGTGAGCCTACCCCAGCAACCGGGTGGAATTGCTGAGTTCGGCTTCCTGCAGATTCGGCCTCTCACCCTGGCCCGCGACAGCGCGGACGTTAAAATTGACGAAGTCAGCCCCGATCGATTGATCTGCCAAAGCAACAAAGTCCTGGGCAACGGGTGCATCGAAAATCTGCACGACGTGGTCGTAGTCGATGCGCAGCGCTTCGAGCGCGGGCGCAGTCAGGAAGTAGCCAAAGCGGTCGCTTATTTCAACGCCGCCTTGAACGCGGAAAGTAGCTCTTATCTGCTGATCGGCGTCGGCCGCTGGGGATCGAACGATCCCTGGCTTGGCATTCCCGTCGAGTGGGATGAGATTTCCGGCGCGCGTGTGATCGTCGAAGCCGGCTTCCGCGATTTTCGCGTCACCCCCTCGCAGGGCAGTCATTTTTTCCAGAATCTAACCGCCTTTCAAATCGGATATTTCACCGTTAACCCAGACGCAGGCGAAGGCTGCATCGATTGGAATTGGTTGAGCAATCAACCCTCCCAGGCCGAAAGAGGATGCGTTCGCCACCTTCACTTCGATCATTCCATCCGTGTGATCATGAACAGCCGCACGGGCCAGGGCGTGATCTTCAAACCCGGTTCGTAGTGCGACCAGCGAGTAATCCTCCGAACACTGCAATGTGATCCCGATCACAGCCGGTCTGGGCACGGTTCCTTCACGATAGATATGTGATTCTCTAGCGGAGCGCTCTTGTTCAAGATCATCGACGCCAAATTTCTCGCCCCCGGCATCAAGCGGTTCATCTTGGAAGCGCCGCGCATCGCCCGTAAACAGAAGCCTGGGCAGTTCGTCATTTTGCGGGTTTACGAGGAAGGCGAGCGCATCCCCATCACCATCGAGAATTCTGATCCGGCGCGCGGCACCATCAGCATCGTAGTTCAGTCAGTGGGAAAAACCACGCGCCTGTTGAACTCGCTCAAAACCGGTGGCCACATTCTTGACGTGGTCGGGCCGTTGGGCAAGCCATCTGAGATCGAGAATTTCGGCACAGTAGTCGTAATCGGTGGAGGAGTCGGAACCGCGATGGCCTATCCCAGCGCAGCCGCGATGAAGCGAGCCGGCAACCGCGTAATCTCGATCATCGGCGCGCGCAACCAGGAATTGGTGATTCTGGAGCAGGAACTGCGCGCCGTCAGCGACGCGCTCCTCATTACCACTGACGATGGCAGCTACTCCGACAAAGGCTTCGTCACCGACAAACTTCGCCAGTTAATTCAAAACGGCACGCGCATCGATCTCGTGCTGGCCATCGGACCCGTCGTGATGATGAGGGCAGTAGCCGAGATGACGCGCAAAGAAAATATCCGCACCGTGGTCAGTCTAAACCCGATCATGATCGACGGCACAGGAATGTGCGGCGGCTGCCGCGTGCTGGTCGACGGCAAGAGCGAGTTCGCCTGCGTAGACGGACCCGAGTTCGACGCCCACAAAGTAAACTTCGACGTGCTGGTACAGCGCGGCGCGATGTATCGCGAGGCCGAGCAGCGCTCCCTAGCGGCCTATGAGCAAGCGGCGACCAAAGAAGAGACGTGCGCGATTGCGCCCGGCGGTGAACGATGACTCCGGCAGCGAACAATTCCCTAACTCCATTGCCAATGAAAGAGCGCATCAAGGTTCCGCGACAGCCCATGCCCGAACAGCCAGCCGATGAGCGTAATAAGAATTTCAGCGAAGTCAATCTCGGCTATAGTCCGGAGCTAGCTCAACAGGAAGCTCTGCGCTGCCTGGAGTGCGCCAAACCGACCTGCACCGTGAATTGCCCCGTAGGTGTGAAGGTAAAGGAATTTGTGGAGCTAATCGTTGTCGGCGACTTCCTCGCCGCAGCGGCGAAGATTCGCGAAGACAACGTCCTGCCCGCCGTCACCGGAAGAGTCTGCCCTCAGGAAGATCATTGCGAGGGCAAGTGCCTGCTCTCGAAGAAAGTGAAACCGCTCGGCATCGGCTACCTGGAGCGCTTTGTTGCCGACTACGAACAGCGCATGGGCACCCATGTGCTCCCCACTGTGGTGCCGACTGGAAAGAAGGTTGCGGTCGTGGGCAGCGGGCCTTCGGGCCTAACCGTAGCCGGCGACCTCATTCAAAAAGGCCACCAGGTCCGCGTGTTCGAAGCGCTGCACGAACTCGGTGGAGTGCTCGTCTATGGCATTCCCGAGTTTCGCCTGCCCAAGCAGATCATTCGTCAGCAACTCGATTACATGCGCGAGATGGGTGTTGAGTTCGAGACCGACGTAGTCGTAGGCCGCACCGTTACCATCGATGAACTGTTGCAAGAAGAAGGATACGACGCGGTATACATTGGCACCGGCGCCGGACTGCCCCAGTTCATGGGCATTCCCGGCGAGCACCTCAACGGCGTCTACTCGGCCAACGAATTTCTTACCCGCATAAACTTGATGAAGGCGTACAAATTCCCCGCCTATGACGAGCCAATGCTCGACTTGCACGGCAAAGATGTCGCCGTGATCGGAGGTGGCAACACCGCGCTCGATGCCATTCGTTCAGCGCTGCGCCTGGGAGCGCGCAAAGCCTACGTCATCTACCGCCGCAGCGACGCGGAAATGCCCGCGCGCGCCGAGGAAGTTCACCACGCCCGCCAGGAAGGCATCGACTTCCAGATGCTGACCGCTCCCGTGGAATTTCTTTCCGATGGCAAGGGCTGGCTGACCGGAGCGCGCTGCGTGCGCATGGAATTAGGAGAGCCCGATTCTTCCGGACGCCGGCGCCCCGTGCCAATCAAAGGCTCAGAGTTCGATCTGCCTCTATCCGTGGCTATCATGGCGATCGGCACCACGGCAAATCCCATCGTGCAGAGCACCACGCCGGGCCTCGGCACCGACAAGCGTGGCTACATCCAGGCGAATTCTGAAACCCAGCGCACCACGCGCCAGGGTGTTTTTGCTGGAGGCGATATTGTGACCGGAGCCGCCACCGTCATTCTTGCAATGGGCGCCGGACGCCGCGCCGCCCGCTCCATTCACGATTATCTGACGACTGGCCAATGGTAGCCGAAACTTTGCCCCGCGCGTTCTTTTTGCTGACTTAACCTTGTTAACTTGCACCCATATCTTGCTTCAGAGTGATTCCCATCACCTGCTCTTGCGACACGTATCACTGCTTGCCCCTGCAACATGCGATGCAATGAGATTAATGAACACTGAATTCCCGGCCACGTTCGTGGATTAATTCTCAGGAGGCGGCAATGGTGAACGACGATTTGGTGAAGTGTCCGCTATGCGGTGGTTTCACACATGTCAACCAGCCCGAACTTTTATCGGCGTTGAAGGATCCCAAAATCCGCAAGCAAGTTGAAAACTATGTGCTTGAACTTTTGCAAGCTCCATCCAAACCGGAGGCTATAGCACCGGCTCAGCCAACAGCTCTAAATTTCAGGGGCTGGAACTCGAATGTGCCCATGTGGTCGCGCAGCCCGAAGGAGTAGTTCCCGCGGCTTAACAGTTTCCTTGCGAGACTGCGTCTCACTATGCCGTCAGATTTTGAAAGGGCGTGGCTTCCGCAACTGCTCGGCGGCAACTTGTTCCTGCCGCCGTGTTGCCGCTACACCAGCTTCGTCTTCGAAAGCGGCATCTCCCGAATGCGCTTACCAGTAGCCGCGTGAATAGCGTTATAAAA
This sequence comes from uncultured Acidobacteriaceae bacterium, assembly GCA_963781635.1. Classification (GTDB taxonomy): domain Bacteria; phylum Acidobacteriota; class Terriglobia; order Terriglobales; family Acidobacteriaceae; genus Sulfotelmatobacter. The sequence continues at coordinate 23,940 of CAWAFZ010000002.1, read as the reverse complement.
AGCTGGAGCAAACGGCGGCACTCCCGGCTCTCCTACACCGGCAGGCGGCGCATCGCTCTCCACGATATACACACTCGTATGTTTCGGGCCACTATCCATGCGCACGAGCCGGTAGTCGTTGAAGTTGCTCTGATTGACGACTCCGTTGCTCACAGTAATCTCGCTCATCAAAGCGAGACTGGCGCCGAAGTTCCCCGCACCCTCGAACTGGTTGCGAACATTATCGGGAGCAACAACGGTTCCGGTATCGACGGCGGTCCAAACGTTGGGGATATTCGCCTGCCCATCGCCATCCACTTCCACCTCAACTACCGTAGCCACATAAGTCAGGAAGCTGCGATGAGCGGCGATCCCGAAGCCGTGCCCCTTCCCGCTGCGCCGCTTTGCCCAGCCCGATTTTTCCGCCACCATCTCCACCACGCGACGCAGGCGTGCCGTGTCCAGCGGATAAAGCTTCTGCTCGTCCGGCCGGTCCGGCCTGGCTTCCAGGGGAACGATGCGCGGCGGTCCAATCAACTCGAGCAAATACTCCACCGAATCTTTGTTCGCCGCGTTGGCAAGCTCATCCGCAAACGAGTGAATGGCGAATGAATGATAAACATTGGCCACACTGCGCAGCCACCCAATGCGCACATGTGCGTCGGCGGGACCGTTTTCGGCGCGATGATTCGGAATGTCGAAGGGCAAATTATTCCAGCCCAGCGACATTTCGCTGAGAGCGTATTTGGCATTCACGTCGAAGGTCGAACCGATCGGCGGATAAACTGTGCGCTGCAGCCACGCAGTCGGCTTGCCGTCTGCTCCCACTGCCGCTTTCATATACATCGCAGCAGTGGAGTGAAAGAAATCGAATTGAATGTCGTCCTCACGCTTCCATACAACCTTCACCGGCTTGCCCAGTTGTTTCGAGAGCACGGCCGCTTCCGCTACCTGATCGGGTTTCGATTTGCGACCGAAGCCTCCGCCGAGCAGCGTGACGTGGCAGGTGACATCTTCTTTCTTAATCCCCAATACGCTGGCAATCGTTTCCTGCACGCCCTGCGGGTTCTGCGTAGGCGCCCACGCCACAACCTTTCCGTCGCGGTACTCTGCCACAGCGACCGGAGGCTCCATGGAAGCATGCGCCAAATGCGGAGTGTAATACTCCGCCTCGATGATCTTGTCGCCCTTGGCAAATTCCGCATCCACATCTCCCACGTTGCGCACTACTTTGCCCGGCTGTCGAGACGTCGATTCCAGTGTCTTACGAAATTGATCGGAGTTATAGACCGCATGCGGGCTGGCTTCCCAATCAATCTTCAAAGCCTTCCGCCCCTGAAAAGCGGCCCAGGTATTGTCCGCGATTACCGCCACGCCACCCAGGGGTTGAAAGTGGTGTGGCGGCTTGAAAGTCTCAATAGTCAAGGTCTGCTTCACACCGCGCACCTTCAGCGCAGCCTTGTCGTCATAAGATTTAATCTTCTGCCCGAGAACGGGTGGATGCTCGATCGATGCATACACCATGCCCGGCATCGCGGCGTCCATGCCGAACTCGGCTTTGCCCGTAACGATATCCGGAAGATCGAACAGCGCATTAGCCTTGCCGATGTAGCGCCACTCTGCCCGGCTCTTGAGCTTCACATCTTCTTTCTTTGGAACTGGAAGTTTCGCCGTAACCGGTGCGAGTTCGCCGTAACTGAGCTTGCGACCGCTGGCTTTGTGGACAACATATCCCGGCTTTGTCGTGCAATCCTTCTCAGCCACATTCCATTTCTGCGCAGCGGAGGTGATCAGCATGGCGCGGCCCGTAGCGCCAACCTGGCGCATCTGCTCGAAGAAACTTCTTACTGAGTGCGAACCATCGGTATCCTGGTCGCCGTACTTGACGTCACCGAGCGCCTGTTCGATTTTCACCTTCGACCAGTCAGCATCGAGTTCGTCCGCCAGAACCAGCGGCAGCGCAGTGCGGCTGCCACAACCCATCTCGGAGCGCGACGCAATAATCGTCACCGTTCCGTCGCTAGCAATGCTGAGAAACATGTCGGGTTGGAAAACGGCTGAGGCATCGCCCGGAAGTCCCGCCCACAGCGGCTTCGGGACCACGCTCATACCCAGCACAAACGTCCCGGCTGCAAACGCGCCCCGCAGAAATCCACGCCGGCTCACATTCTGGATGTTGTTCATGCCATCTCCTTCGCGGCCTTATGAATCGCCGCCCGAATGCGCTGGTAAGTTCCGCAGCGGCAGAGATTGCCCGACATCGCCTCGTCGATCTGCGAATCTGTCGGATTGTGATTCTGCTTCAGAAAAGCAATCGCCTGCATGATCTGCCCGGTCTGGCAATACCCGCATTGCGGCACCTTGATCTCCATCCAAGCCTTCTGCACAGGGTGCAATCCGTTCGCGGAGATCCCTTCGATCGTAGTGATGCTAGTCCCGCTGACTTCTTTCATCGCGACCGAGCACGAGCGCACGGCTTCCCCGTTTTGATGAACCGTGCACGCTCCGCACAAAGCCATTCCGCAGCCAAACTTGGTGCCGGTGAATCCCGCCACATCGCGCAGATACCACAGCAGCGGCATATCGGGATCACCATCGTAGGTTTTTTCCGTTCCGTTAACCTTGAATCGGACCATTTTTCCTCGCGCTCTTCAACCAGATATTTGAAGTCCTTCCATCCTAGTCATCTGCGCCGCCGGGTTCAAATCTATCGGCCGATATGACTCATAATTTCAAACTGCAAAGTTTAGCATTTTAGTGAATAAGGACGACGGCGCCTAAACCGTATCCGTTGCATAAAAAGACGGACTGCATAAACCGCAGTCCGCCTCCCTTCAGCACCATACGGGCATCAGCTTTACGGCCAAGTTTTCGCGAGTAGCACCAGGGCAATCCGCGCCGGAATCAGAGGTGCAACTCGTCTCAGCCCATTCGGTGGCATGCAGGGGCTACACGCTGGAACTTCAACCTCGTGGTGGACGCAATTAGGGTGCAATCATTTATCGGCCGGCTGCTCAAAGCGCCGGTTCGCGCGAAGGTCGGGAGTCGGTTTCAATTCGCCGGTTACTTTTATGGAGAAGTTTTGTTCATAGGGCGTGTCGTCCGGCCCCTCGACTTTGAGTCGAACTATGAAATCGGCCGCTCTTGTATAACAGTGAGAAACGTTGGGCCCTTCTGAGATTGTCCCGTCGCCGAAGTCCCACTGATAGCCGAGTGCCGGTACGCCATCAGGGCGCGCCTGAGCTGAGAAAGCGATCGTCTCCCCAGCCTTCGACTGAGAAGGGACTCGCGCGCTCACAGCCGGAACGGCCTTGGCAACGGCAGTGTCCACCAGCTTGATAACCACCACCGATTGCGGCAACTGATTCTGAATCCTGATTGCGCCACCTTCCAGAGCAAAGGAGGCGGATGAATCTATCACCCCAGTTACCACCATCGTAGAGCTGACCGGGAGCCCTAGGTCTCGCAGGCTCAACGAGCGCGAACGCGGCCTGTCGGTCCAGTTGAAAACAGTCAAGATGCTTTGGCGCGGGCTGTGCCGGAGCAGGAAAAGACTGGGCTGTTCATCCTCCTTGTCATAAGTCATCAAATCTAAAGGCGTTGAAGCTCGCCCAGCTTTGGCCATGTTCAGCAGGTCTCGGTTTTCCACCAGCGCCAGCCGATCCTTCTCGCTGTTGAGCACCAATAGGTCATCGCCGATTTCGTACATACCACCAGCGATCGCAGAGAGTGCAATTGAAGCCTGCGCTGTCGCCAGCGAAGGGGACGAACGCTCGCCCGAATGCTCCACCAAATATGTATCGGTGACGTTGAAAGCGTCCGGATCATTGATAAAGAAGTTGCCGTTCATGTAGAAGCGGGCCGCGATACCTGGGACCGCAGCTTTTGATCTCAGAAAACTGTGTCCCGTATCGGCGGAGACACGGCCCGTGTCAACGATTCCAACCGGATTGAGCATCGGGCTTCCGTCTTTGTCCAAGATCACATCGTCGCCGACGGTGTCGCGGATTACTTGCAAGCCGATACGCTGGGCTTCGAGTGCGGTGGTATTTGGACGGTGGTAGTAACCTTCGATTGCCGTCGTATCCATGAAGTCCATCTTGATGAAACGAACTCCCCACTCCCGAACCAACGTCTTATAGGTCTGGCGCAAGTATTCCTGCGCCCCAGGGTGCGTCGTATCAAGCGCGTAAAGTGTGTCAACGCCCTGCCTCCACACATCCTCGAGAGGAATGGGCTGGCCCTCGGCGTTGTGAACCAGCCAATCTTTGTGATGTTCGTAGACCCAAGCGCGGCTGCTTACCTCGAATGGCGCCGTCCACAGGCCAACCGTGAGGCCGTCTCTCAAAATATGATGGGCCACAAGCCGCATGCCGTCCGGGAATTGCGTTGCGTTGGCGGTGAGATACTCGCCGCGAGCGTACTGATATCCTTCATCGATCTGGAAATACTTGTAGCCGATCGATTTCAAATGCTGCGAGAGCCAATCGGCATTCGCCAGCGTCTCGCCTTCGTTGATCGCGGCATAATAAGCGGTCCAACTCCACCACCCGATTGGAATCTCACTCGAAACGTGCGCGCGATGCAGTTGTCGAATTGCGGAGCCATAAGCGCGCAGTTGCCCCAGATAGTCCGGACCTGCGGCGAACATCACCCGTTCAGAGCTCATCTCTTCGCCCGGATTCAGGGGAAGACTCAGTTCGATCCGGTCACTTTTCAGTGACTTTGGTTCAAGAGACTCCGTTTGGCTGTAATCCTTCTGAATCTCCGTGGTCCCTGTAGAGTCTACGTTATAAGATGCGACCTTAGCGTCGGTGCCTTTGCCCTCGGCCTTGAGTCGCAAAATAGTCAAGAAGCGATCCGATGTGAGTGCGCCAAGGAATAAGCTTTGCTTGGTCTGCCGGTTATAGATAAGCTGGCTTCCGACTCCCCCGTGCATGCCTCCAGGAGCATCGCCGAGATCGTAGATCACCAAGTCGGGCCAATCCTCGCTGAAGCTATCGGAAAGAACTCGCTGATCCGAGGGACGCCCACCCAAGTTAATGATCGACTCCCCCATCGCCTCAATACTGCGGATTGCCTGTACCGAAATTGCCCTACTCGTTCCGTTCCTGACTCTTACTTGAATGGAGCCGTAGGGATTTTCGGTGTAAAGCTGCAGTACGTAGATCAAATCGGGATTACCGCTCAGCCCGCTGCAGGTGACCGTCAACTCTTTGCCGGCGCCAAGCGCGTCGCTAAATGTCGATTCGGAAACCGAATGCAAAGGATAGCTCCCGGCACGCTGCCACGCGTGATCGAGCAGCGCGCCTACGCTTGCCTGCAGCACGGATGGGCTACCGGTAGGTCCGAATTGATACGATCCATCCTGCGGATTGACCTTGACGGACAGATTGGCATTCGTCAGTTGCTGAGCTGGACACGGCATACGGCCCAGCGTTATGGCGACGATGGTCGCGCACATAATCGTGTACTTCAGGACCGTGAGCGCCTTGAGCGCAGTTTCGAGCGCGCTCCGCGCGATTGTTAGCTTTTGGACCAGACGTCGTGCACGGCTCATGAGTTCACTCCACCTTCAAAGGCCACTCGAACGCCAACGCCGACTTTAGAAAGAAAACTTGAGCGCAAACTGTATCTGCCGCGGCGGCCGTGCAGCCGTTAAATCGCCGAACTGCGGTGTCCCAAGGCTGGTCGCATTGTTTCCATTTTGCGGGCCGCTTTCCGCGAACAGGAAGTTCGTGTGGTTCGGAAGATTGAAAAACTCCGCACGAAATTCCAGATCCGTCTTCTCCGAGGTATGGAAGAACTTGAATACGGAGAAGTCCCATTCTTTGTATCCCGGCGACTGGATAGTATTGCGGCCAACGTCGCCAAAGGAACCCGCAGGTGGATTGGCGAATGCGCAGGTGTTGAACCACGCGCTCGGCGTGCGAATCCTGGCGGGCGCAACACAGGAAGCGTTGGGTTGCCCGGCACTGGGCCCGCCCGGGTTGGGTCGCCGACCTGATCGGGACGCTGGGACACGCCGCCGGCGCCGCCGTCAGCATTCGCGAAGTTGCCGTTCTCGTCGAGCACCGTGTACCAGTTGCCGGTAGAAATGGAGAGGATATTCGCGATCTGCCAGCCTCCAATCAGCTGGTTCGCAAACCCTGTAGTGTTTCCGAGGAAATGTTTGCCATGGCCGAAGGGCAGTTCGTAGATCGAATTGAACCCGAAGCGCTGGCGCACATCGAAATCGGAATTCCCGTACTCTGCCTGCGGATCGCGGAAGTAGCGGAAGTCGCTGTTGTTTTGCGTAGGACCAAGGTTGGCGTTGGAAGCGATATCCAGCGAATGTGCGTAGGTGTATGCGGCCTGGAACTGCAAGCCCTTGGCAAAGCGCCTTTCGAAACTTGCCTGCAGCGAGTTGTAGTTGGACGATCCAGTGGAGCGGAACCAATCAATGGCGGTATCGAAAACCGGGCTGCAGTATTGAGAATTCGCAAGGGAACAAGGACCTGGCGAACCGATTAATGGTAGCAAATACCGGCCGCCGTGGCGCGGTCGCGTCATTCGGATTTGGGTCGGGCGCCGCCTGATTGCCATTGAAGAACGTGTATAACTTTGTCCCTTTGGATCCCGCATAGGTCAGTGTGAAGACACTGTTGGCGGGCAGTTGACGCTCAACGCTTAAATGCCACTGCTGCATGTAGGGTGTGCGCAGGTTCTTATCGACGGAGAAAAAGATGGGAGTGTTGGGATTCACCAGCGAGTTGGCGGGGAAACCGTCAGCCAGAGCCGGAATCTGAGTTACGCGGCAATCTCCGGCGGTTGCATTGGCCGACGGCGCACTACAGGGCGAGATGAAAGATTGGTTGGTGAAGAAGGGAGGATTGAATCCCGGACTCGGATTCGAGTACGGACCATTCTCCTGCCCACCGTAAAAGATTCCATAACCGGTACGCAACACGGTCTTCGGGGTAAACTCCCAAGCCAGGCCGAAGCGCGGCGCGAAGTTATTCAGGTCCGAGTTGATCAGCCCCCGGCTCGCAGTGGGGCTGATCTTAACGTATTGCGCGATGAAAGGCGTGAGCTGCGCCGTTTGTCCTTTCGGCACAAAGATGGTGGGGTTCGTAGGATCGCCGAGGTCGAAATCTCCCACGTCGTTGTGGCGATCTGAAACGGTGCCAAATAGTTCGTAGCGTAATCCCACATTCAATACCAGCGTGGGCGTAACTTTCCAATCATCTTGCACGTAAAACGCGTAGGTGTTGCGGAAGTAGTCCACATTATGCAGGTTGTTGATGCTTCCACCGTCGGTGAATCCTGCCATGAACGAAGCGAAGCCGCCACCTCCGGTGCCGATTGCTGCCGGGTTATCGGTCAGGGTCGGGCTGAAGCCGAGCGTGCCGCGCGCTGCAGCGGGCTGGAAAATTGTGAATTCTTCGCGCCGGATTTCCGTGCCAAACTTCCAGGTGTTGCGCCCGCGCACCCAAGTGAGATTTTCCGAGAGAGTGTAGGAGTTCTGCAGTTCGACCGAAGGCAGGAACGTGGGACTGCCCAACGTAGCAACGTCGCTGAAGGTTAACTGCGGCAGTCCGCCAATACCGGACGAGTAAGGAACGCCGGGGAAATCGATATTAGGTTCGGCCGATACGTTGGTGTTGGCGTTGAGCTCAAGCCGATGGGCATTAATACGGTTGTAGCCCAGGCGGAATTCGTTGATCAACTCGGGCTTGAAAATGTGTGTCCAACTGGTGGCAAAGCTCCGGTAGGAGAAGTCTTCCTGGCCGCTAAAGAATCCGCCACCATCGGCCAGCCCACCGAAGGTCCCAGGAATGGAGCTGGGTTGGTTCTCGAAGCTGAAACGGAAGAAAGCATTGTCCGCGTCGGAGAATTTTTCGTCGACCCGAACGTCGAAGTTGTTGCGCGTTTCTTTGCGCACCGGGTTGGCGACGAAGTTGTTTCCGCTCGAATTGATCGGCCCCGCCGCTGGGTACAACGCTGCCAGCCGCAATGCTAACGGATCTAACGAACCGCCGCCGGCCACGACCGGCGTAGCTGGGATGATGTTCAGGGGTTTCCCGGTTGCGTCGTACTGGAAGGGTACGCCGCAAGTTGGTTGCGCCAGCTTGGCGTCAAAAATCTCGCCCGCGTACGTCGGTCTGTTATTGCAATCTGTGCCCGTGACGGTGGTGTAGTCGATCAGGCTTGAAAAATCTCCGGTCCGCCACGCCGTTGGTGGAACAAACGCAATCTGAGTTTGTGCCTGGCGAACGCGCTAGCCCTCGTAGTCCACAAAGAAGAACGTGCGTCCCCTGCCGTCATACAAATGGGGCAGCAACACTGGTCCGCCGAATGTCGCGCCGAACTGGTTCTGCTTGGTAAGGCGGTACCGGCCCCACCGGATCAAAATAGTTCCGCCCATCCAGCACATTGTTCCGAAGAAATTCCCACGCCGATCCGTGAAGTTGGTTGGTTCCAGACTTGATGACTGCATTCACGATCGCTCCATTGCCCCGCCCAAATTCCGCGCTATAAGCGTTAGTCTGGACCTTGAATTCTTGCAGGGCCTCGACTGGAGGCTGAATCACAAAGTTCGTTTCGTTGAGAAGATCAGGCAGGTTCGAATTGTTGTCCACGCCGTCGAGCAAGAAATTGTTCTGTAGCGACCGTGCTCCATTGGAGCTGAAGCCGTATCCGCCCTCATCGCGCGCGCCCGGTTCACTCGGCGCCGTGCCCGCGCTAAGCAACGCTAGTTGGGCGAAGTTTCTCCCGTTAAGTGGCAGGCTGCTCACCCGCTTCTGGTCCACGACCTGTCCCAACTCCGAAGTCTCGGTTTCAAGCAAAGGCGCCGCTCCCGTGACCACCATCTGTTCGGATATTTGCCCGACCTGCAGGGTCATGTTGATGGCGACGCGCCCCTGCACGTCCAACTCCACCACCTCTGACACTGCCTTCTTGAAGCCTGTCTTCTCCACCGTGACCTTTACCGTCCGATGTGCAGTGGACTCGCGACATACTCTCCGTGGTCGTTGGTGGAGAGAGTCATTTGGACGCCGCGATCCACGTCCTCAGCCGTGACTTTAGCGCCCTGAACCACGGCGCCGCTCGGGTCGCGTACCAGCCCGACAATCGTCCCGGCATCCTTTTGTGCCCATAACGGGATTGCGAAGCCAATGGCTACCAAAAGAAAAAGCGCCGCAAGAGTTTGTCGGGCGGGAAAAAAAACGGGCATGCCAAGCCTCCTAAGCTGCATCCGGGAAAAACTGGACTCTTACTTCGCAGTGCGAATGGTATTGCGTAAGTTTACGAACTATTACTTTTACTTCCGTTTTACCGTCGTTGTCAACGAGAATATTCTTCCTCCGAGAGCAGGAGGAGTCCGGCTACCCCTTAAAGGGCGACGCGCCCCGGTCCAGGACGTTCCACTGTTGCCGCATAAAGCTGGAAAGCGCGCTGCTGTCGCGAAAGGCCTCGGTACCACCTTCCTTGGTAGTGGAGTACGCTCCCGCCAGGTTAGCGAACGCCAGGCAATCATCGAGTTTTGCCCCCTGCAGATATTGGTGGATGAAGCCGGCATCGAAACTGTCGCCGGCGCCAACATCGTCTACAGATTTCACGCTGGGAGGTGCCAGGCTCCACTGTTCTTCCCCTGTCCGGCAGATCGCAGCCGCCGTACCGCGCTTCACCACCACTACCTTGGCGTATCGAGCCAGCATGTTCAGGGCTTGCGCGAGGTCGTCCGTATGCGCGATTTTCTTCGCCTCACGATCATTGGGAAGAAAAATGTCGACGTGCTTCAGAACTTCCAGCAGGTCTGCCCCCCATTTGTTTTCGGGGTCGTCATTGGTATCCATCGATGTGGTAAGGCCCGCGGCTTTTGCGCGGCGGAACAAATCGCCAATTCGCGGGCGCAGTGCACGGTGCAGAAAATAGGACGAGAGGTGAAGGTGCCGCGCGGAAAGAACGTAGTCGATGTCGATATCTGAGTACCGCATCTCGAACATAGTTCCTGGAAATGTAAGGATGTAGCGATGCTGCTGGTAAGGCAAAGCAACAGTTAATCCCGTGGGGATGCGACCCGCGGTTTGCTGCACACGGCTTACGTCAACTCCGGCGGGTGTTAATTTATCCAGCGCCATCTTCCCCAACGCGTCGCCTCCGGTTTTCGAAACGAAGCCGACCTTGGTTCCAAGCGAGGCCAGGTTGTGAGCAAATATCGCGGACGAACTACCCAGCGTGAGAGCCAGCCCACTAGCCAGCAACTCGCGATCCAGCACCAGGTCCTTCGGCAGTCCGTAGAGGATCAAGTCCAGGTTAATTTCCCCGACCACGCAGACATCCAGTTTCGCCATCTCGCCTCCGCTCTAAAATGCGCTTCGCTGTTGCAGTTGGGACCGCTGGCTAATGCACAATGTAATTCTCATTTCTTTCCATTCCACACGCCGCCGCATAGATTCGCAGCACCAACTGAATGTGATATCGAATTATGGCCCCAGGCTCTTTCTCGGTTTGCCCCGTTCTAATTGCTTGATATTCCTGAGGGAGGTATTGGCTGAGAAGCGTCAACGGTATCGACTGCGTCCTGAGGTTATCGAGAAGTTTTTCGATCTCTGCCCGGACAGCTGCCTCTTGCCAGTAATATCGGCAGCGATCACTGTAACTGTATGCTCGCGCGAGTTGGAGTTGGCTCTCATCTCCGTGATAATAGGAACGCCAGTACCCTGGTTCGCGCAGCATGGCCTGATCGAGCGCCTCCCGAACCTTCGAAAGAGCCCGGCCCTTTTTATTAATGAAAAGTTCGCGTTCAACCTCGCTCAAAGCGAACACAGCTTCCCGGAACGCAAAGGTCAGCCACGGGCCTACTTTGAGAATAGCGAAATGGTCTTCCACCATTTGCGCGATCGCGCTCGGGGACTGGTAGTCCGTGGAGTGAGCCTCGTATACCAGCGAAGGGCTATCCGGCAATGCTGCGGAGAGGAGTCGCGCCTTGCTGCGATCGTATTCGAAGACTACGTCGTCCCCGAACTCCACCCCAGGCTGCACCACGACGCCAATCACCCGTTGCCAGGCCGCTGACAAGCCTCTCCCTTCAAAGGCACGTTGAAATATGTGCAGAGTCTGCGAGAGTTTCTCGACCGTAGTCACCACGGGAGCACCGCTAGAAGCCGACTCGCCTCCGGGGAGCGGCACTTCGGTGCCGATAACATAGACAGGATGGGTCGAGCCCGGTGGCATATCTTTCAGCGCTTCTTCGGAAGCTTCGCATAGCAAAGCCGCCCGCCGCGCGACAACATCCTCCGGAAGAACTGCCGCGTCATCGGCGCATGCCATGCTGGCATCCAGATGGATCTTTTTGTATCCCGCCGACCCACAGGCGCGGACGAGTGCGCAAGCTTTTTGCAGCGCCAAATCCGACGTTTCGTTTTTCCAAGGAAATGGCCCAAGATGGTCGCCGCCCAGCAGGATTCGATCGCTCGGAAAACTGCGGCGACGCGCGGCCGAGTGAATAAATTCAGAGAACTGAGCAGGGCTTTGTCCAGTGTACCCACCCAGTTGGTTGACCTGACTGGAAGTAGACTCCACGAGCAGGACAGCATCATTCCTTCCGGCCTGCTCGATGGCTGCGTTAATGACCCAGGGATGCGCAGAACAGACTGCATAAATACCACCACTTCCAGAGACGCGATTGTGAATCAACAACTGCCGCAAGCTTGCAGTTGCGTTGCAATCGCGCTTCTGGGGTTCATGGTTCAATCCGGCCGATCCTCCAAGGGTTCCCCGCAAAGCACTTCGGGGGTGCCGTACCTATTACGAATAGTAACGAATACTTTCAATAGATGTCAGATTGCTGCTAGAAACGGGCTCATGGCGCAGCACCATTTGAGCATACCTTCGTATGGCTTCGTTTGATAACGTTTTCTTTCGTTCACTTGTACCGTCGTCTCCCCTCCTTGTCAACCGCAAAACACAAATCCGTGTCATCCACTGTACTTTTGAGAGTCCGAAACATTCGGGCACTAAGCCGAGTGAAAGCTCTGGGGTCGGGTTCCGCACAAAATCATCATTTAACAATGAGCTTGACAACGCCGAACAATACAAAGTAAAACGAAATTATTCGTAACACATCAAAACATTTTCGGCTGGCTTTCAATATTCTCCAACCGGACCGGTGCGAGATGAAAAACCAACCATATCGGTGCATGAGATCCCGGCTGGAGAAAGTCAAGCGCGGGCGACCCGTTGGGCTAACGTGCTGTATTTTGCTTTGCTTTGCGTTGCCTGCCTGGAATTCTGGGCGAAATATGGCTCAAGAATCCGCTCCTTCTGGCGCACCCAAAGTCGCTCCTGGTCTTCAGATCCAAAGCCCAGTCCTGCGAATCGAATTCGACCATAACCTGCGCAGCCGCGTCGTCGCGCTGTTTGGCGGAAGCCTGAAAATCCTAACCCCATTTTCGGCGTCGGAAACTGTCACTGGCGTTCGCACCTGGAGCGACTTCCCACTGACTGTAAGCCGCGAAGAACATATGTCAGACGCGTTTGGCGGTGGGCAGCGGCTGCTCTCTGACGGGCAAGGCCGGCGGTCTTCGCTCCGGCAATCTACGCAAGGACGTCTCCGTCACGATTTATTCTGATTTTCCATCCATCGCCATCTTTGATGTTACTTACACGAACGAAGGGGCTGAACCAATCGCAATTCGTGGTTGGGCCAACCATCAATATTCAATGCGCGCAAATCCGACCGCTCCCGGCCCCGCATTTTGGTCCTATCAAAGCGGTTCCTATGAGAAGCGTCCGAATTGGGTGCTTCCGTTGCGCGCAGGATTCAAACAAGAAAATTATCTCGGCATGAATGCCAGCGACTACGGTGGAGGAACTCCGATCGTCGATGTCTGGCGCAAAGACGGTGGCCTCGCTGTCGGCCATGTAGAACCGGGCCCCCGCCTAATATCGCTTCCCGTATCCATGCCCGACGCCCGTCACGCTCGCGTTGCGGTTCGCTCGACCCGTGAGCGCACGCTGGATCCAGGAGAGAGCTTTCATACTCTCCGCACCTTTGTCTCGGTGCATGAAGGGGATTACTTTCGCACGCTCACCGAATACCGCCGCCTCATGATGCGGCAAGGATTCCAAATGGCTTCGGCGCCCGACAGCGCTTTTGGCCCGATCTGGTGCGCCTGGGGCTATGGCCGGTCGGTGCAACTCGAAGCAGGTCTACGACACGCTTCCAACCGTCAAGAAAATGGGCTTCTCTTGGGTGACGCTAGACGATGGCTGGCAGAACAACTACGGCGATTGGGCAGCTCAGACCCCAAGAAATTCCCCAACGGCGACGCTGACATGAAAGCTCTGGTCGATCGCATTCACGACGAAGGATTCAAAGCGCAACTGTGGTGGTCGCCGCTGAGCGCCGTCCCGGATTCGCATTTGCTGAAAGAACATCCTGACTTCCTTCTGCTGAATCGCGATGGATCGAAGCGGAAGATCTCATGGTGGAACTCTTTTTATCTATGTCCAGCCGATCAAGGGGTCGTGGAATATCACAAAGCGCTGGTTCGTAAGATCCTGGGAGAGTGGGGATTCGACGGCCTCAAACTCGATGGCCAGCACATGAATGCCGTTCCTCCTTGTTACAATCCCGCGCATCATCACAAACGCCCGGAAGATTCGGTTGAAGCGCTGCCCGATTTCTTTCGGGAGATTTACGAAACCGCCCGTAGCGTAAAGCCGGACGCCTTGGTGGAATTTTGTCCCTGCGGCACTGCGTACTCGTTTTTCACCATGCCGCATTTCAATATGTCGGTGGCGTCCGATCCGGAAAGTTCGTTTCAGGTCCGCTCCAAAGGCAAGACTTTGAAAGCGCTCATGGGCGACAACATTCCTTATTTTGGCGACCACGTCGAGTTGAGCGACGGGGCCATTGATTTTGCTTCAACCGTTGGCGTGGGCGGAGTCGTCGGTACGCAGTTCGTGCTCCCGAATCTCGTCAAGAAGCACAGCAAGTCGGATCTGACGCCGCAGCGGCAGAAGGTTTTTGAGAAGTGGCTGCAAATCTACAAAGACAAAATGCTATCGCGAGGCGAGTATCTCGGCAGATCTCTACGATATAGGGTTCGATCTTCCCGAGGCTCATGTTATCCGCAAAGACAGGATCAGGAACTCTACTATGCGTTCTTTGCCCGCCATTGGAGCGGACCAATTGAACTTCGCGGTCTGCAAGATCGAATTATCGCATTGTCGATTACGTGAACAACAAAGACTTGGGAACGCTGCACGGTCCGAAGGCCACTCTTTCTGCCGAGTTCGATAAGCATTTGCTGATCGAGGCTCGACCGGAATAACACTGCTCTGGGGGAAGCCGCGCTCTCAGCCCAAGGCGAACGGTTCTGGCTGCGCCCTGCAAAATAGAATGGGCGAACCAAGCCGGAACATTTCCCTAGACAACCGACTGTTATGCGGATAGAAGATGAAGTGCCAAGCGAATTTGGCAAGAACGGATGTGCCGTAGATCGTCACAAAGTTCTGAACGCTAACTCTGAATGTTAAACGAAGAGCGGCAAAGAGCGATCCTCGATCTGCTGCGCCGGGATGGTCGGGTCTTGGTTGTGGACTTGGCCAGACAGTTCCACACTTCGCAGGTCACCATCCGCAAGGACCTGGAGATTCTGCATGTAAAAGGACAGATTCACCGCACCCACGGCGGTGCGCTTCCAGCGCGCGACGGCGCCCTGGAAGACCCCACTTTACGCGAAAAAGAAAAACTGCATCGCAAGGAGAAGCTGCTGATTGCTTCCGCTGCCGCGAAAATGGTATCCGAAGGGCAAGTGGTCGTCCTTGATTCCGGCACTACCACCACCGCCATCGCCCGCGCCCTGCGGAATTTTAAAAACCTGACGATCATTACCAACGCGGCAAATATCGCAGCCGAACTTTCCGGATCCGTGCTCGAAGTGATTTTGACAGGTGGAAGTCTGAGAAAGAACTCTTTTTCGTTGGTTGGGCCGCTCGCTGAAGAGACGCTCCATAAGTTGCATGCGGACATTCTTTTTCTTGGAGTCGACGGATTCGACGTGCAGTACGGGCTCAGCACGCCCAACCTTTTGGAAGCGAAGGTAAATCGCGCCATGATAGAGATTTCCAAAGTCGACGGTGGCCGTCTGTGATTCCAGCAAATTCGGCAAGCGCAGCCTCTCATTGATTGCTCCCACTTCTTCCCTACAACATGTCATCACGGATTCCGCGATCCCGAAGGCAGACCTGAACGCGCTAAGAAAATCCGGAGTTCAAGTCACGATCGTCTAATTCTCAGGTCCGTACCAGTGGGACTGGAGATGCAGTTGGCAAAGAGCAGACCGCTCCGGGAGTAGCGCTTGCAGGTTCCTATCTACCGCGGCCGCTCCCGCTAAACGTTAACGTACACGTAAAGCAAATCTTATGGCACAATGGGGCATGTTGAAAAGCGAGGCGACGCTGCGAATCAATATTTTCGAGCGGGGGAATCCGCGCTGCTCAGTGTGTGGACAGGAGTTTGGAAGCGAAGGGTTTGCGACGAACCTGATCGAGGCCTTCGTTCTTCACGTCCGACGCCGGCACGTGCAGGACGATGTGAGCCGCGGTGTTGTGCGTGGGCACGCGACCCCAACTCCTGGAAGACTCGCCGGGGCGGGGACGCAGCAACAATAGTCCTTTTGCGCGGTGCATTTCAGTTGACCGCCACACGGCAATCAGAACCTCCGCGCCTGCGCTGGCTCTTCGACCGTGAGAATCTGGTCGGATGCCACGTCCCTCAACTCCTGCACGATGCCCGACGGCCAGCGGATTTCAATCAGATCTACTGAAGCATTAGGCCCCAATCCAAAATGAACCGGGCCCGCACTCGATGACGCATAACCAGCCGCTGTCGACTTATGATCATATTGCGTTCCGCTCTTGGTCACCGCCTTGATTCGCGCGCCGATTCCATCGCGATTGCTCTTCGTTCCCTGCAGCTTTATCTCTAGCCAATGATTGGTGCCGGGGCTTTCATTCCTCCAGATTTCCGCCGGCGCTTTCAGCGCGGTTACAACCACATCGACGCGGCCATCTCCATTCAGATCGCCGATGGCGGATCCGCGGTGCCGCGCGGCAGGACGTGAGGTCAATCCTGCTTCGGAGGTCAAAGCAGCGAACTTCATGCCGCCCAAATTGCGGAAGACTGTATTCGGTTGCTCAACCGTGATGCGAGGAGCTGATAGCAGAGACTGCACGTGACCGCGTGAAACGAAGATATCTTTCCAGCCATCGTTATCAAAGTCGGCAATCGTCGGCGAATAGCCGCCCATCGACTGGCTTTGCGCGGTCATCCCACTCTCTTGCGTGACTTCAACGAAATTTCCTTTGCCGGTGTTTCGATAGATAGGAAATGTTTCTTTATCTAGGGCGACTACTATGATGTCTGGATATCCATCATTATCAAGATCGCGGAAATCCACTCCCATACCAGAGATAAATACGCCGTCTTCCCGCAAAGCCACATTGACGTCGAATCCAACCTCCTCAAACGAAGTACCTCGGTTTCGAAAAAACCAATTGAACTCTTTATCGTTCGCGATGAAAACGTCCATCTTGCCGTCGAGATCGAAATCGGCGGTCGCGCCTCCCATGCCTTTTCCCGGATGAGCGCGCAGACCCCATTCGACCGAGGCATCCCTGAAAGTACCGTCTCCGTTGTTGATGAAGAGCTGGTTGGGAGTTGGCTTGTAAAACTTTGGATTGCAATAATCCGCGTGGCCGTCGATGGGACAGGAGGGTTCGTGCTTGATGTCCCACTTCATGTAATTAATGACGAGCAGGTCCAGCAGGCCATCATTGTTCACATCGACCCAAACGGCACCCACTGACCAGAGCGGCCCATATTTAGGATCAGGCCTATTGAGCCCAGCCTTGGCGGTTACATCGGTAAATGTTCCGTCCCGGTTGTTGTGATAAAGCGTGTTTTTGTACACACCGGCGACGAAGATATCCTCGTACCCGTCGTTGTCATAGTCGGCAACCGCTACGCCGATGTCGTAACCGCTGCCAGCGAGACCGGCCTTCGCGGTGACATCCGTAAAATGCCCTCGGCCATCGTTCTCGAAAAGATGATTGAAGTATTTAGGAGACGACTTGCGAAGGGTGTTGATCTCGGCGCCGTTTGTAAAAAAGATGTCGAGTTTGCTGTCGTTGTTGTAATCGAAGACGGCCACGCCTCCGGCCATGGTTTCCGGTGCGTGGCGCTCCGGAGTTTCGCAGCTATCGATTTCGAAAGCAATCGGCTGGTACGCAAACTGGATGGGGCTGACGCCCTTTGCCTGCTCGCCGGCTGAACGCTTATCGAGGGAACGCTCAGTGGTCTCGGGTTGTGTACCAGACTTCAGCGAATCTAAAACATCAGCATTCAGGGCGCACAATAGAGCCGATAACACTCCCACGGAAACTGCCAGCGCCCTTCCCCAGTGTCTCAACCGCATACGGTCAATTCATTCCGGCAGTGCGAGCTTACCTTTGATCTCAAATTTCGCCTCCGCCTGCGGAGCACCCGTCCCCGGTTGGCCGCCTCCGATCGTGATGCGGTAGGCCCCGCCAGCGACGATTCGATCACCCTTGTCGTCGACCTCGCTCAAGTCGCGCGCATCCAGCATGAAGTGGACGTGCTTCGTCTCGCCCGCTCCTACATGGATTCGCACGAAACCGCGCAGCGCCCGCAGCGGGGCGGTTGGAGACTTTGGAAAAGTCAGATACAGCTCTGTCACTTCATCTCCATCCCTCTGGCTCGTGTTCCTCACATCCGCATCGACGGTGAGAGCACCACCAGCTTCCAGTTCGGCGCTGGAAAGCTTCAAATTGCTATATTCAAATTTAGAATAGCTGAGTCCATGGCCGAAACCGTAGAGTGGTTGGCCCTCAAAATACCGGTAGGTCCGGTTCTTCATCGAATAGTCTTCAAAAGCAGGCAACTGATCGACGCCCTTATAAAAAGTCACGGGCAACCGTCCAGCGGGATTATTCACTCCCGCCAGAGTTTGGGCGACCGCAGTACCGCCCTCTTCGCCCGAATACCACGCGTCGAGAATGGCATCCGCGTGTTCACTCGCCCAATTCACTGAAAGTGCGCTGCCGTTCATGAGGACGACAACGAGCGGCTTGCCCGTCGGTTTCAATGCTTCGAGAAGATCCTCTTCTTCTTTCGGCAGATCGAGGCTGGTGCGGTCGCCGCCCACGAAACCGGGTACGTCGACTTTCATCTCTTCGCCCTCGAGTTGCGAGGTTATCCCAACAACGGCTACAACCACGTCGGCCTTCTGAGCTAAATCGACGGCAGTTGGAATGGGATCAGCTAATAGGCGGAGCCATACCAGTCGGAGTCCCGTGCCACCTTGCCCGTAATCCAGTTTGATTGCATAGCGACGTCCTTTTTCAAGACGCAGCGTCGCCTTTGTAGGCTTGGGATCGTGTAAGACGAAATCGTCCACAATCAGCTTGCCATCGAGCCAAAGACGGTTCATCGAACCCACATTGCCGATCTGATAGTCACCCGATTCGGCGGGAATCAGAAATCCGGTCCATCGCACCGAAAAATCCACCATGCCCTGAGGAGGAGCTATCGATGCGCGTTCGGGATGAAAGCGCTGCAGCTCGATGGCTTTATCCACTCGTACAACTTGCGGCGTGCCTTCGAAGTCAGGCTTGGAAAAATATTCTCCCTTCAAGCCCGGGCTGTCCATCGGCAGTTGATAAAACGGTAGAGGGAATGAGTTCTTCTTCCCGAAGGAAGTTCATGCCCGGTGTATAGGTCACTTGCGCGGAAGCGAATTGCCGGCGAATGCCATCGAGCGCCGAAGTCGCGCGAGATGCCGTCCCACTATAGTTGCCATGCAGCACACGGGTCGATTCCGCGAGCGGGCCGACGACTGCGATGTTTTTTACATCCGAACTCAAAGGAAGAACGCCGCTATTCTTCAGGAGGACGATCGATTCGCGAGCCGCCTGCAGCGCGAGCGCGCGATGAGGCTCGCTGTCGATCTCCGAATCCAGAATGTTCGCATAAGGCACGATCTCGGGAGGATCCAACATCCCGAGACGGAAGCGGGCCGTGAACAGGGGTTTCAGCGCGACGTCGATATCTTTTTCGCTGAGAAGCCCCTGCTTTGACGGCATCCAAGAAATTTTACATAGTCAGAATTGTTGTTGGCCCGGGTGAAAAAATCGGCGCATTCATTGTCCATGCCCATTTTCAATGACACGGCTCCGGCTTCGGCCATGCTCTTCGTATAGTGATGGCCGCTGAAAATGTCGGCGACGGCGTCGCAATCCGAGACCACATAGCCATTGAACTTCCAGGCGCCCCGCAGCGTATCTCGCAGCAGAAATTTGTTAGCGCAGGCAGGTTCGCCGTTCACCCGGTTATAGGCGCACATGATCGATTCGGCCTTGCCCTCGGTAATAGCGGCGCGGAAAGCCGGAAGGTAGGTATCTTCTTCATCATGCTTCGACACTTTTATGTCGATTGAATGCCGCGACGGTTCCGGCCCGCTATGCACGGCGTAATGCTTCGGTGTCGAAATCACCCGAAAGTATTTCGGGTCGTCCCCCTGCATTCCGGTGACGAAAGCCACTCCCATGCGTCCAGTAAGAAATGGATCTTCGCCATAAGTTTCCTGGCCGCGTCCCCAGCGAGGATCGCGGAAAATGTTAATGTTCGGCGACCAGAAGTCCAGGCCTTCCATGATGTCTCGACGCCCGGCGCGCACCGCCTGGTTATGCTTTGCGCGCGCTTCCGTACTGATCACGACCGCCATGTCGTGGATTAAAGGAGAATCAAAAGTTGCAGCCAGTCCAATCGGTTCTGGAAACACGGTCGCTGTTCCGGCATTGGCGACTCCGTGCAACGCTTCGCTCCACCAGTCATACGCTGGCACCTGCAGCCGTGGGATGGCCCGCGCTTGGTTCACGAGTTGCGAAGCCTTTTCCTCGAGCGTCATTCGCGAGACCAGATCGTCCACTCGTTCGCTCACTGGAAGGGACGGATCGAGGTAGAGTGCCGCAGGCGCTGTTTGCGCGACGGAAGGGAATGCTGCTACAAAGATCAGAGACCATGACGAGCGTAAGCACGCGAGGACGGCATTCAGGCATGAAGGACAACTCCTTGCGAAACTTTTTTAGAATTCGGAAACTTCGAGCCGGGACGAAGTATAGCACCGTCAACGTACACGGAGTTTCGTGCTGATCGTCGTTGGCAGGTCAGGTTGGTGGAAGAGGGCTTGTAATCGGAGGGAGCAGCTGGCTCTCAGTAGCAGATGCGTTGCCAGCAAGCTAGAATGGAAGCAAGAGGGATGAGCGCGGCCAGACACAAAAAGGATCGGCGCGGAATCCACCTGATTGCGGAACTGGCCAATGTTTCCATCGGGACGGTCGATCGTGCTTTGCACGGTCGGGCTGGCATTAACGAATCCACCCGCCAGCGGATTTTAAAGATCGCCGAGCAGATCGCCTACACGCCAAACTTGGCGGCGCGCTCTTTGTCGGTTTCCAAAGCCAGCGCTCGCATCGGAGTATGCATCCCGCGAGAAATCCATTTTTTCTATGACCAACTGTGGGGCGGAGTACTGGATGAGGCTCGCAGCGTGGCGCAGCACGGTATCCAATTAGTTTTCCGGCCGGTTCCGACCTTGGGTGAAGCGGATACGGAAGCGTTCAGGGAACTCATGCAGGATGGCGTAAACGGGATCATTCTCACGGCGGGGAATCCCCACGCTCTCGCACCCTTAATCGATGAAGCCGAAGAAAAAGGGATACCGGTACTTTGCGTATCCACCGACGCCCCCGAGAGTCGACGTTCAAGCATCGTGTGCGTAGAACCGTTGTTGAACGGGCGCCTGGCGGGAGAGTTGATGGGAAAGTTCGTACCCCCCGGCTCCAAAGTGGCTGTGATTGCTGGCATGTTGAGCGCCGAAGATCACCGGCAGAAAACCGCGGGCTTTTCTGACGCATTTCCGCGCCACTGCCCGGGAGGCGAGATCGTCAGCGTTGTCGAAGGGCACGAAGACGAAGACGAAAGCTTTCAGAAAACGTTTGATCTCCTGGGGCGGGTCCCGACGCTCGCCGGACTCTACGTGAATACGGTCAATTGCCTCCCTGTATGTCGGGCGCTCGGCGCACGCGGCCTTGCCGGAAAAACCAAGCTGATCACCACCGATCTTTTCGCAGAGATGTCTCCCTACTTTGAGAAGGGGACTATCACAGCGTCCATTTATCAGCAGCCGCATCGGCAGGGCCAGATGGCGGTTCGCCTCATGGCAGACAATCTCACCGCCAGAGTGCCGTTTCCGCCGACCGTCCATCTCAGTCCAGGAGTTGTAATGTCATCCAATCTGCATCTTTTCCGGGAGATTCGGCTGGCGGGCGTGAAGTTCGATGACTCAGCCATCGTCTCCCCGAATCGTGCGCCTGCCGCGAACAAGTCTCGTCTCCGCCAAAAGACTGAAACAGTCGGCTGACCCGATCTCGACTTTCCCCAACACTGCGTCGTTAAGGTCCGAACTTTCCTGCGACGTATTTCTGCCGGCCTGAACCCATTCACGCTTTCGATTTCGGGCATTCAAGAATCTTCTTGACAACGAGAGCCTAAAGAAGATAAAAGGTGCTCCGTGTCGTTAACGTTAACGTTAGCTCGCCAGTGCCGGAGGAAGTCACTAATGAACCCTCGCCTGCCGCAATTCGCCAGGAGTCTCGCCGCCGCCAAAGATCAGGCTCTTTATTTCGCGATCTTTAGCACCTTCTTCCTCGGCTTGTCCTTCCACGCCTTCGCTCAAGAGGCCACAATTGTCGGAACGGTTACGGACCCGTCCGGCGCCGCGGTTCCCAACGCGGCCATCAAGATCACGAATACCGACACTGGGCTGGTGCGGACCATCGCTACCGCCGGCGACGGGCAATATGCGGCACCCGACCTGCACCTTGGGCACTACAATGTGCGCGCAGAAGCCCCTGGCTTCAAAGTAGACGAGCGCAAGGACGTGGTGCTGCAGGTCGGCGACCGGACGCGTATTGATTTCAGCCTGCTGGTAGGAAACGCGCAAGAGACGGTTACGGTGGAAGCCAATACCGTCGCCGTTCAGACCGATTCCGGCGAAGTCAGCGGCGTAATCACCGGACAACAAATTACGCAGCTTGCAACCAACGGTCGCAGCGTGTTTACACTCGAGGCGCTGGTGCCGGGTGCGTCCAGCGTCCAATCCGACTTTCAGGTCCCAACCTCTGCTGGCGGCGATTTCAACGTAAGCTTTAACGGCCAGCGTGTTAGCCACAACCTATGGCTCGTTGACGGCGGCGAAGCTGCCGATCGTGGGGGGGGCGGTGGGGCTGACGTATTACCCTCCGAAGATGCTATTGCCGAGTTCCGCACTTTGACCTCGAACTACAGCGCCGAGTACGGCCTGTCCTCGGCCGGCACTATCAGCATGGTCATTAAATCGGGCACCAAGCAGCTTCATGCCGGCGCCTGGTATTTCGGACGCAACGACGCCCTCGACGCCCGCAACTACTTCAATCCCGCGCCAAACCCCGTTGCCGAACTGCGCTTCCATGATTTCGGCTTCAACGTCGGCGGGCCAGTGACTCTTCATCCCAAGAGTTCCAGTCCCAAAACTTTCTTCTTCTACAACATGGAATGGCGCCGCTACATTACTGGCGGCCTGTACAACCAAACGGTTCCTTTCACCAGCACCTACGGCGGCAATTTTGCCGGTAATCTGCCGGCCAATTCGGACGATCCGCTGACCAAGAGTCCGGTGCCCAACTCTGGTCTTCACGTACCATGTACGGGCCAACTCTCGGCGGCCCTGGCTGCTAGTTTTGCCTCCGCCGGCATCACAACGTTCAGCACGCCTAGCTCCGACGGTTCCTGTGCCATTCCCACTCTTACCCAGAGACAGGGAGGTGCAACTCTCCCGGTGTTCCAACCGTTTCCTGGAAACGCCATTCCCAAGGGGTTGCTTAACGGCAACGCAACGGCACTCTTGGGTGCCGGTATATTCCCCGCGCCGACGAGCGGAGACAGTTTCATCGGCGGCAATAAGTCGCCCACCACTGGCAAAGAAGAGATTGTCCGCATCGATCATCAATTCACGGACAAATTCTCCATCTTCGGACACTGGATTTCCGACCAGGCGCAGCAGACCTACGGAGAAACCCAGTGGAGCAATGACAACGTGCCGACCGTCTTCAACACCTTCGGCAATCCTTCTTACAGCACCACTGTCCATGCCACTTACAGCATCAGTCCAACATTGCTCAACGAAACCGCCTTTAACTACGATGGCAACCGCATTCACATCCTTCCGGCTGGCGTTTACAAGGCGCCCTCTGGGTTCACGTTTGACCGGATATTCAACGGTCCCAACGTCGATGATCGCATCCCTACGATTCAACTGAGCGGCAGCACAGGAACTATTTTTAACGTGAACTGGCTGCCTTGGAACAATACGGCAGACGATTATCAGATCCGCGATGACCTTTCCTGGACCAGGGGAGCTCACCAGTTTAAGTTCGGAGGCAGTTGGGCGATTTACAAGAAGGTGCAAGATTATTTTGCCAACACGCAGGGGCAATTCCAGTTCAATGGCGGGTACACCGGAAACGACTTCGCCGACTTCCTGCTGGGTTATTCCAACAACTATCAGGAACAGGGGTTCAAGGGCGCAGGTGACTGGGACGCTCTTTCCCTTGCCGCGTATGTGCAGGACAACTGGCGCGCCACGCACCGGCTCACTCTGAATCTTGGCTTGCGCTGGGATGGAATCCCCCACACCTACGAAGCCAATAACCACATGTCGAATTTCTACCCCAACCTCTACAACCCCGCCGACAAACCGATCTTTGTTCCGGGCTCGAGCGATACCCAGATCGCTGCCAACAGCCCCGGTCTGGGAACCAGTCCCGTGGCGCAGTTGCAGGGATATC
>CAWAFZ010000001.1:0-359346 GCA_963781635.1 uncultured Acidobacteriaceae bacterium | reverse complement strand
ACGTTGTCACGCGCCGTTGAGGGTGGCTGTGGGGCGGGTGCCCTGGTGCCGTTGACGGTGCCGATCTGGTGTAGTCCGGCGGGTTCGCGATGCGCGGGGTGGTGGACGGCGTCACTGTGGCCATGTGGGTGGTGGCAGCGGCCCTCCCCGTGATCTTTGACTGGACTTCGGGAAGGGCCGCCTGGCGGTGCCGGAGGTGGCACCTGGTGGTGACGGTACGAGGTTCGGCGGGCAGTGTCGAGTCGCGGCTGACGGCCGGTTTGCTGCGGTGCCCGTGCTGCGGCGGGCGGCTGGCCCGGTGGGGGCATGCGCGGCGGCGGCTGGTGGCGATGGGCTCGGGCTGGGAGGAGTTCTGGCCGCGCAGGTCGCGGTGCCGGGGCTGCGGGCGGACGCATGTGCTGCTGCCTGCTGACCTGTGGTCGCGGCGCCGGTACGGCGCGGCGGTGATCATGACGGTGCTGGTGCTGGCGGCGCGGGCGGCTGCGGCGGGGCGTGCGGTGGCGCGGCCGTGGGCGGCGGCGCCGGGCGGCGGGCGGCGGCTGGTCCCGGCGTCGACGGCGCATGCGTGGCGGTTGCGGTTCGCCGGGCGGGCCGGGGTCCTGCGCGGGGAGCTGGTGCGGCTGCTGCCGCTGGTGTCGGAGACGGAGGCGGCCCGGCCGCTGGTCCCGTCCGGCTCGCCGGGCGGGGACTGCCTGGCGGTGCTGGAGGCGGTCACCGCGGGGCTGGCCCGGCTCGGCCTGATGGCCGCGGTGACGGCTCATGAGGTGGCTGCGCACCTGACCGGGGGCCTGTGGCTGGCCCCGGCGGTCCCGCCGCTGAATGTCAACACGACCTGGGATACCGCGGGCGTCATCGCGGCCTCGTGATCGTGCCCGGCGGGTCATGGTCGGGACATCCGGTCATGAACCGGGCCATCACGAGGAGATGTGAGATGACAGCAGCAGACAGGCAGGCCGCGCTGCCCGGCAGCGGCGGCACACCATCGCGCTGTGGCGGTGGGCGCTGACAGAGCCGGCGATGGACCCTGCCCTGACATCGCGCCAGCGCGGCGCGGTCGTGCGGGACCTGGCGTCCGCGAGCACCGGGACCCGGACGGAGAGGGTCAGCGGTCGCGGCGGACGATCGACCGGTGGGTCGTCGCCCGCCGTGACGGGGGATTCGAGGCGCTGGTGCCGTCACCGCGGCAGTGCCCGCCCCGGCTGGGGAACGGGACCGAGGAGCTCGCGGCCGGGCTGAAGATGGAGAACCCGGCCCGCACCGCTGCGCAGGTCCGCCGGATCCTGGCCGTCCAGGGCGGGGCCGTGCCGTCGCTGCGCACCATCCAGCGGTGGCTGGAGGCCCGCGAGCTGACCACCAGCCGGGCGGGCAGCCGCCGAGGCGTTCGGCCGGTTCCAGGCCGATGAGGTGCACGAGATCTGGACCGCGGATTTCATGAACGGGCCGCGGGTCGGCGGGAAGCCGTCCTTCCTGGCTGGCATCGTGGACGACCGGTCCCGGTTCCTGACCGGGGCCCGGTTCGTCCGCCGCACCGACGCTGTCCGGTTCGCCGGGGTGCTGCGCGCCGCGGTCGCCGCATACGGGATCCCGCGGTCTCTACGCCGATAACGGATCGGCTTTTATCGATTCGTCGCTGGAGCGGGCGTGCGCGGTGCTCGGCATCAAGCTGACCCACAGCCAGCCCGGACGGCCGATGGGCCGCGGCAAGATAGAACGGGTATTCGAGACTATCCAGCAGCAGTTCCTGGCAGAGGTCGCCGGCGACGACGCTCATCCCGCGCGGCACCCGGTCGCCAGCCTGGACGAGCTGAACGCCCTGCTCACCTCCTGGCTCCGCGCCGAGTACCACGCCCGGCCGCACTCCGAGACCGGCGAGGCGCCGCAGGCACGGCTCGCCGTGGGCCAGCCGCGGCTGCCGGACCCGGCGCTGCTGAAGGAAGCGTTCTCGTGGAGCGTGATCCGGCAGGTCCGCAAGACCGCCACGGTCTCCGTCGAGGGCAACGTGTACTCGGTCGACCCGTCCTGACGGGCCGGAAAATAGAGTGCGTGTTCGACCCGTTCGACATGAGCGGAGATGACGGTCTACTGGCAGGGCCGCAAGGTCGGCACGGCGGTCCCTCAGGTCATCGGCCGGCATGCCCATCCCAAGGCCCCGCCCGACGAGGACGACCCCAGCCTGCCGCGCTGACCGGCATCGACTACCTGCACCTTGTCGCCAGCGCCGACGCCGCTGCCCTGGCCGGGCAGCTCCGCCTGGCCGCCCTCGACGACAGCGACCCCGCCGTGCCGGACCAGGACTCTGCCGTGCCGGACGCCAGCCAGGACGGGGAGGGGGAACCGCAGTGAACGCCGAGACCCCCCTCCGGGCAGCTGGCCTGCCTGCTGCGCGACGCCGCGGCCGGCATGCTCGCCGACATGGCGGCCGTCGACCTGATCTGCCTGCATGGCCGCTTCCTGGGCGACCCCGCCTTCCGGCGCATCATCGCCGCCCGCAGCAGCATCACCACCGGGCAGCCGCTGGCCGTCATCCGGTGGAACGCCGCCGTCCACGCCCTGCAGACCGGGCACCCGCCCTGCTCCGGGTCCGAGCAGGCGATCCTGAAAATCGCCGCCAGCCTCGCCGAGCCCGGCATCGCCATCAGCCTCCGCGACTGCCTCGGCAACCTAGACCAGCGCAACATCACCCTGGTCACCGACGCCATCACCGCCGCCAACGGCTGAGAACCCAGTACAAGGACATCCAGGGACACTACAATTGCGATCATCGATCGTACTTCTTTTCATAGCGATGCTCTTAGCAGTCTCTGCGGTACTCTTTGTTATCGCAGCAGACAGCTCCGCCCGCTATTCCCTCCACTGGCTATCCTGGCCTGGATCATTACCGGGCGTCGCGTATTGCGGTGTTCACGGACGACTTTGGCCAACTTGCGCGCTACCGCGATGCGAAGGCCGCGTCAAGCTGTCTACGCCGGAGAGACTCGGGTTGTCTTTTTCGGCGACTCCATTACCGACAACTGGCATCTCGATGAATATTTTCCCGGAAGCCTTACATCAATCGCGGCATCGGAGGCAGACTACACCGCAGATGCTGGTTCGCTTCCGGCAGGATGTCATCGAGCTCATCGAAAGGTCGTGACCACTTGCTGGTACGAACGATATCGCAGGTAATACCGGTCCGTTGCGGCTGGAAGATATTGAGGCCAATTACGCTTCGCTGGCGGAATTGGCACGGGCGCACAATATCAAGGTGATGTACTCGTCGGTGCTGCCGGTGCATAACTACACGCCGAAGGCGCAGGATTTTTTTGCCCAGCGCTCGCAGGAGAAGATTCTTGCGCTCAACCGCTGGTTAAAAGAATATTGCGCGGCTTCGTCCAATGTCTGCACCTATCTTGATTATTTCAGCGCCATGGTTGATGACAAGGGTTTGTTGAAGAAAGATCTCGCGGAAGATGGCCTGCACCCGAATACGCGGGGTATAAGATCATGGCTGCGCTGGCCGAAGTTGCGATTAAGAAGGAAATTGGCGCAAAACATTGAAACTCCTTTGAGCTTGCGGTCGTCCTATACTTGTGTGATCCGAGCTTTCCTCTCCGACCACGCATAGTCGGGAGAGGACGCTCCCGCGACAGCCGACGGGAGGGCAGCGCTACTGGCTGACCAACGACTTGCCTCTACATGACAAATTCGGGCGCTCGATCACTGACCTGCGGATTTCGATTACCGACCGCTGCAACTACAAGTGTGTCTACTGCCGCACCGGAAACGAAGGCGCGCTTTACGGCGAGCTACCGTTCGCAGATTACCTGCGCATGGCGCGGGTCTGGTCGGGATGGGAATCACGAAGATTCGCCTGACCGGCGGCGAGCCGTTGCTGCGCAAGGGTTGAATTTGTGCCGAGTTGTCGTGCGCGACCTCGGCCAAGCCCTGCGTTTCTAACTTCGCCGGCTGTAAGACGGCCTCGAACGCAGATCGGCCATTTCAGGATGCACATGTGAGCCTCTCGATATTGCGCTCACTACCAACGGCCATCTGCTGGCGGAGATCGCGCAGCCGCTGAAAGACGCAGGCCTTACTCGCGTTACCGTCTGCATGGATGCCGTCGATCCCGATCGCTTTGCCCGCATCACGCGCGTGCCCAACGGATACGATAATGTGCTCGCCGGCATTCGCGCATCGCGCCGCGCCGGACTGTGGCCGCTGAAAATGAACTGCGTGCTGATGCGCGGCTTCAACGAAGATCAGATTATTCCCTTCGGCATGTTCGCGCGCGAAGAGGGCGTCATGGTGCGCTTCATCGAATTCATGCCGCTCGAAGAAGATCGCATCTGGTCGCCGGACACGGTGGTCACGCTCGACGAAATTCTGGCCCGCATGGCCGAGTATCGGCCGCTGGTCGAAATCCCGCACGCGCGTTCCGAAACCGCCCGGCGCTACCGCTTCGACGATGGCGTCGGCGAAATCGGCATCATCGCGCCGGTGTCGCATCCTTTCTGCGGACACTGCAGCCGCATTCGCATCACCAGCGACGGCAAGATTCGCACCTGTCTGTTCTCCGTGTGGGACCACGACCTGCACGCGCAAATGCGCCGCGGCGCCAGCGACGAAGAGCTGGCCGACTTCATCCGCGGCGTGGTGCAGAAAAAAGAAGAGCGCCACCACATCGGCGAGCCGGATTTCGTGCCGGCTTCGAGGACGATGGTGCATATCGGGGGATAGGCGGCCGGCGTGGCGAGAGCCATGCTTGTTAGGATTTGTGCTTGCATATTCGCTGTAATTAAACTTTAATTACAGCAGAAATGAGAACGAAGAATCCCATCGGGTCGCGCCGAGCCCAACTCTCCCTCTCCGAATCGGTCGACCAAGTGCTAGAGGAGGTGGCCGCCTTGGGTTTATTGGGAAAAACAAAGGCCGAGGTCGCTGCGCGGATCATCACACAATGGATATGGGACAACGAAGATCGCCTGGGACGACAGGGAATAAAGCTCCGCCGAAACCGCAACCGCGCTAGCTAGCCGCTAAAGCGGCGGAGGTGTTATAACGATGTTCCTCATATGAGACCCGAAGAGAAAGCGGTTTTGCTACCCGACTACGAGCGGCCTCCCGCAGTCGAGACGCTGCTGGGGCTGGAATTTCTTCCGCTCCAGAACTGGAAGACTCCTTACTTTGGCCTCTTCTGGCAACAGATCAGGCGGGAATACCCCGAAGCTGAGGTTCACCCGCCCCTTCTGAAGTCTGACGGCGGCGGAATAAAGGTAGAACTCAATCAGGAACAGGCCCGACTGCAGTTTTCCGGGGAGCTTCCCGTCCGTTGGTGGTACTTCCACAGCTCGGGAAAACGGCTTGTTCAGGTTCAGAGCACGAGTTTTATACAGAATTGGCGAAAGCGGGATAAGAACGACCCCTACCTACACTACGATGAGCTCAAACCCTCCTTCCAAAGGCTTTGGGAAAAGTTCTGCCAGTTTCTGCACCGACACAAAGTCGAACCCCCGACAATTCAAGCATGCGAGGTGACGTACGTAAATCACATCGATCGCGGACAGGGGTGGAAGACCTTCGCCGACCTAGGAAACGTCGTGAAGGGCTGGTCCAGCGCCACATCGAGCGAATTCCTGCCCGCCCCTCAGACCATTTCCATGAGCCTTGTCTATCCGATTGGGAAGCAGGGTCACCTAAATGTGTTGCTTCAGCCCGGTATACGGGAGTCCGACGGGACAGAAACCATCCAACTAACGTTGAGCGCCCGCTGCAGGCCAGTTGGTAGCTCAGCAAAAGACCTTGCCGAGACGTTTGACCTAGGGAGGGAATGGGTCGTGCGTGGTTTCGTCGACTTCACGACTGAAGCAATGCACTCTCTCTGGAAGCCGAAGCCCAGAAGCAAAAGGAGGTTCAAGGCATGAGCACGACTGCGGTTTATACGCATGTAAGGGTGAAGAGCAGGCCCGAGAGGACCAGCCATTGGGGATTTATCCACCCACTTGGAGCGTCGCCAACATGGGTTTCGGACTGCACGGAAAAGATTCTTCGCATGAGGGACCTTCCCGTGGGCTGGGACAGCTACGGCAGTATTCCGGTGACGCGCGACGCTCTCGTTGCGGCTCTGAAGTTCCTGGCCGATGCCCCGTACGATGTTCTGCCGGAGCCTAATGTCAGCCCTGTGGCGGGTGGT
Organism: uncultured Acidobacteriaceae bacterium; assembly: GCA_963781635.1. GTDB lineage: Bacteria > Acidobacteriota > Terriglobia > Terriglobales > Acidobacteriaceae > Sulfotelmatobacter. The sequence goes on along the minus strand of CAWAFZ010000001.1, from coordinate 353,177 downwards.
GCAATTGGCTTCCACTGGCTCGTCGGGGACCACGACTTGGAGATCGAATTTACGCCCGACGGGCACGCTGAGTTTCTGAAGACCGTAGTGAGCTCCAAAGAGATGGAGGAGGGGCAGTTGGTATCTTTCGGCGATAAAGGGCTCTGGAACTGGCTTCTTAAGAGGGCATGACCCCTTTCCGATGGACCCCAACGCCGCCCACATTCCGGACGAAGCTGTTCTCCTCCGGAGAATAACTAAAAGCATGCTCGACGCACAAACTAATACGCTTCAAACATGGGCGTGGAAGGACCAAGGAAGGGATGGGCCAAAGGAGGTCTCCGTTTACTTGGCAGCGGAAACGAGCGAGGAAAGGGTACTCGCGGAAGGTATACCTGGCCAGATAGTTATTAAAATTACCGCGCGGGACTTGCGCGAGCTCGGCTACAACGTTGTACGAGACCCCACTCTGGAGAATCCGGCGCACTGCATCATTGATCCTTATCCCAGGAAACGTGCGCAATTGAAGGCACTCTGCCTGAAGTCGTTTTGGTAGTGATGATCTATGGCCCCCGTTCTAATCTCCCTCTTAGCCGCCGCGCTCGGTGCAGCGTATCCGCAAGCAGAGCCAGTGAAGGCTGCGGATCGGCTAGCCTACCTCGGGTTCGACCGCAACACGTACCCCGGCGACGCAAACCTGAAGGTTCTGCACCAGATTTTCTCCTACACCGGCTATTGGCTCAACAATCCTCCGGGCGAGAAGACGAACACATGGACCGGCCACCGCGCCGCGGTCGAATCCACGGGCTTCGGATTTCTTGTGCTGTTCAATGGGCGGCTTTATGCGGAGTTGAAATCAACTCTCAGCGCGACCAAGCTTGGCAACTCTGACGCGCGGGCGGCTGCTGCCGCTGCACGACGCGAAGGCTTTCCTGCGCGGACCATCATCTTTCTCGACCAGGAGCAAGGTGGTCGCATGCTGCCCGAGCAGAAGGCCTACATCTACGCCTGGGTCGATGCCGTCACCGCCGCCGGATTCCGCGCCGGTATGTATTGCTCCGGCATCGCCGCGAAAGACGACGGCAATGTCGTGACTGCTGAAGATATACGCGCGAATGCCGGCGGTCGCGACATTACTTATTGGGTCACCAACGATGCCTGTCCGCCCGCGCCCGGATGCGCCCTTCCCCCGCACACGGTTAGTCCTGCGCAGAGCGGCGTTGGGTTCGCGGCGGTTTGGCAGTATGCGCAGTCTCCGCAGCGCAAAGAGGTTGCCAGTCGCTGCCCGGGCTACAATGCTGACGGCAATTGTTACGCCCCGGCACCCTCCGCCGGGCAAAAGGTCTACTTAGACTTGAACTCAGCGACAGATCCGGACCCGTCGCACGGCAGAACTCGCCAAAATTAAGAACACTAAGAACTGACCCGGCGCTTGCACTGGTTGCCTCCACGGTGCACAATATCAGCCGGAGTCTGGATTGGCTGCTCGAAAGTGTAACCGGCAGCCGGTTCCCGGCATCCAACAAATTGTACGAGCTAGAAGTGGCTTCAACATCCCCGCAGGCTGGGCGCCAAACAGCAAATCAGGCGCAGCGAGCCGGCTGGAGCCGCTGGAAGCTTTCAACAACCCCGTTCCAAGACGAGCTGATATGGCGGTTTTGTCTGCGCGTCTTTGGAGCTGAAAGCGAGACAACATGGCCACCGCAGTTGCTGTTTGCAGTCTGGAGAATTATCTCGTTCTTCCCGATCACACTCTGGATGAACGCATTGGTGCGGCTCGCAAGACCTTGGGCCGCGACCTGGTAATTCTTGGGCACCACTACCAGCGCGATGAAGTGATCCGGTTCGCCGATTTTCGCGGCGATTCCTACAAGCTCTCCCAGGAAGCCGCTAAAGCCGCCGGGAAGTTTATCGTCTTTTGCGGCGTGCATTTTATGGCGGAGAGCGCCGACGTGCTGGCCCGGCCCGGCCAGATCGTAATTCTCCCCGACCTGAATGCTGGCTGCTCGATGGCCGACATGGCCGACATCGAGCAGGTCGAAGATTGTTGGGAGCAACTGTTGCGCGCGGGCCTGGCTTCCGATGTCGGGGAGAACGGCGAGGGCATTACTCCGATCACTTACATCAACTCGACCGCTGCGATCAAGGCTTTCTGCGGCGAGCGCGGAGGCGTGGTCTGCACTTCTTCGAACGCCGCCGGCGCGATGCAGTGGGGACTGAAGAAAAACTCCAAACTGCTTTTTCTGCCCGATCAGCACCTCGGCCGCAATACCGGGCACGCCCTCCGTATTCCGCTCAATGAGATGGTGGTCTGGGATCCTTATCTAATCAACGGCGGCCTTACTCCCGATCGGCTGCGCGCGGCGAAAATAATTCTTTGGAAGGGGCATTGCTCTGTCCACCAGCGCTTTCTGCCCGAGCACGTGGACAACGTTCGCGCCAAGTATCCCGGCATTCAGGTGATCGTTCATCCCGAATGCAGGTTGGAAGTCTGCCAGAAGGCCGACGCCATAGGATCGACGGAAAAATTGCTAAAGATTGTGCGCGAAGCACCGTCTGGCACGGCTTTTGCCGTGGGAACGGAAATTCATCTGGTCAATCGCATGGGAAAGGAATTCGCCGCGGAGGGCAAGAAAGTAATTACGCTCGACGATTCCGGCTGCTTGTGCACCACGATGTTCCGCATCTCGCCGCAGCATCTGTGTTGGGCGCTGGAGAATCTGGTGGAGGGCAACGTGGTCAATCAGATCAAAGTGAAAGACGACGTGAAGCGCTGGGCTCGCGTAGCTCTGGATCGCATGCTGGAGATTCAGTAACAGTCGTGTCGGTAGTCGTTGTTCGTTTGCAAGAGCGGTCCGATAGCTGACTGTTTGTTAGACTGTAACGGTTTTCCAATAACCCAGCTTTGGAGAACTCAGAATGATACGTCGCGCCCTCCCCGCTCTCGTTGTCGGGCTGCTCCTAACTTTCGCCGCCGCTCAGGACACCTGGCAGCTCGATCCGCCGCACTCCTCGGCGCAGTTCTCGGTGCGCCATTTAGGGGTTTCCACGGTTCGCGGCGCCTTCACCAAGGTGAGCGGAAGCGTGCTCTACGACCCGGCGAGCTTGGCCAAGACTTCCATTCAAGTCACCATCGACGCCTCCTCTTTGGACACGCGCGTTGATATGCGCGACAACGATCTGCGCAGCCCCAATTTTCTCGACGTGAAGAAATATCCGACGATAACGTTTCAGTCGAAGAAAGTGGAAGCCGCCGGCGCGGGCAAGTTGAAGGTCACGGGCAACCTCACCATCCACGGCGTCACGAAGGAAGTCGTGCTCGATGTAGATGGACCTTCGGGACCGATGAAAGATCCGTGGGGCAACCAGCGCATGGGCGCCTCGGCGGCCACCAAGATTAATCGTCTCGATTTTGGGGTCGCGGGCTTGCCCGCCGTAGTAGGCGATGATATCAACATCACGCTCGATGTTGAGATGATCAAGCAGGTGCCGAAGTAAGGACGGCAATTGGCGGCTAGCACTTTGCTTTTAGCAACGACAATTTGTTATTCCGAGCGCAGGGAGGAATCCTGGTTTCGGCGGGCGGCAAAGTAGGCCAAGATCTCTCGCTTCGCTCGAGATGACAATGTGTTTGCTCATGGCTAGCTGCCAATAGCTATTGCTAACCGCCTGTGCAAAGCATGCGCTACAATAGGAAGAAGCCCCATGTCTGACCGAACTTTTACTCTCGACGAAGCCCAGACTCTGGTGCCAGTGCTTGAATCACTTCTGCGCACCGCCATCGCCGGCAAAAAGCTGATGGAAGACGTTGAAGCCGAGTTGCAGGCGCTTGGGCACCGCATTTTTTTGAACGGCGGCACGCATGTGGATGTCGTTCCGCTGGCGCGTCGCAAAGCCGAGCGCGCCAAGGCTGAGCAGCGCGCGAAAGACGCGCTGGCGGAAATCGACTCGATCGGGGTGCAGGTGAAAGATCTCGATATCGGACTGCTGGATTTTCCCTGCGAAGTTGATGGCCGGATCGTGCTTCTGTGCTGGAAGATGGGCGAGACTTCGATCACGCACTGGCACAGTCCCGAAGAGGGTTTCGCCGGGCGCAAGCCGATCGACGAACGCATCGCGCGGTCGAGAAGGACGAATTAGTTCTCAGTTAATCTCTAATCGCTAAAAGGTTGTCTGTTCTTCACATTGCAGCCAACTTTCCTGCCTGCAACATACTCCAAGCTGCGGGGTTTACACTAATTGAAACTGGTATGGGCCAAACGCTGTTTCAAGTTACTGAGCGTAGTGATTTGAACTGAAGTTGAGCTTGAGCCCGGGCGCGAGCTGCCCTCTGTCGACGCAAGCCCGCCGGGCGTGAGGAGACACAATGAAACTGCATCATGCAGTTCGCTTTCTGATATTCGGATTTTTGCTGCTGGTTCTTCCGGCAGCACTTCCTTCCACATCTTCTGCGCAGATTGGGATCGGTGTTGGCATCTCTGTCCGCATCGGTCCGCCGGCGCTGCCGGTTTATGAAATGCCGCTCTGCCCCGGCGAAGGTTATCTTTGGACTCCCGGCTACTGGGCTTGGGATGACGACGACGGCTACTACTGGGTGCCGGGAACATGGGTGGAGGCGCCGCAACCGGGCTTCCTTTGGACTCCCGGCTATTGGGGCTGGAATGATGGCGCTTACGTCTGGAACGGTGGCTACTGGGGACCAGAGGTCGGATTTTACGGCGGCATTAACTACGGCTTCGGCTACTTCGGGACCGGCTTTGGTGGCGGCGAATGGCGCGGCGGGTCGTTCTTCTACAACACTGCCGTCGTGCGCGTGAATACGGTTAACATTACCAACGTCTACGTCAACAAGACCGTCATCGTGAACAATGAGACCCACGTTGCGTTCAACGGAGGACAAGGAGGAGTGCAGGCGCGGCCTACGCCGCAGCAAGAAGCTTATGCGAGACAGCCGCATAGTCCTCCGGTCGCGGCGCAGGTCCAGCATGTGCAAGAGGCCCGCAAAAATCCGGCGCTGTTTGCCTCGAAAAATAATGGGCGTCCGGCAATCGCAGCCACGGCGAAGCCCGGCGAGTTTCACGGGAGTGGTGTAGTGGCGGCCAAAGCGGCGGGCGCGCCTTATCACCCGCCCAAGATAACGCCCAAAGAAGCGCGGGCTTCGGCACCTGCGGGAAACCGAGCGGCGGAGAGCCGTCCAGCCGCGAAGACGCCGGCGGCAAGCCATCCGGCGGAGAATCGGGCAGCGAATCGCGCCGCTGCTCCGGCAAACAAGGCGGCTGCGCCGCGACCGGAGACGAATCGTGCTGCTGCGGAGAAGCCGGCTCCAGCAAGATCGGCCACGGCAAAACCTGCTCCTGCAAAACCGGCCCCCGCACGACCTGCGGCGGAAAAGCCGGCGGCGGAGAGAAAGGCTCCGGCGAAGCCGGCTCCGTCAAGTGCGCGGGCGGCGGAGCCCAGAAAAGAAGCTCCGGCGCCACATGCGGCAGCAAAGGAATCGCGGCCCGCGAGTACACCGCACCCAGCCGCGAAAGCGAGCGCACCTGCGCCCCGTGAAAGCGCACCGAAGAGGGAACCTGCACCCAAGCCCGCTCCTGCGCCCAGAGCCGCTGCCCCCAGATCGGAACCAAAACCAGCCGCGGCGAGACCTGCTGCACCGAGACCCGCACCCAAGCCAGCACCGGCGCCGAAGCCGGCCCCTAAGCCAGCGCCAGCTCCCAAGCCAAGCGAGCCGAAAGAGCATAAGGGACGCTGATTCAGTCAGGGCTGGAACGGATATGGCCGGAGGATTTCAGCTCCGGCCTTTTTTACTTGCAAAGAAAGTTCGTGTGGGGACAGCCGCCCCCGGCTGTCCGCGGGGCGAGCCTCGCAGCGTTTGCCGGCACCGCAACTTTTCTTGCAAGCTCAGTAGTCGCCGCACGTTCTTATCAGCAAGGGAGGCGTTAGCCGCGCTGGTTCGAGGCTGGCACGTAAGTACAGTTACGCGCTCCGCCCTTAAATTTTCTCTGCTACAATTTTTTACAACTGCGTTGGCGCGGGAGTCGTATCCTAATGGGAATTGAGCGGGTCAGAGAGATGGAGCGCGCGCCCCAAGGAGTCTCAGATAATTATGCTGTCCAAGAATAAACTCCGCGTTGCGGGCTCGTTTGCCACGCTTCTGATTTTTGCTCTCGGCTTAGGCTGCAAGGGATTTTTCCAGAACCCAATTCTCACCACCATCACTGTTCTTCCCCCCACTCCGAGCATTAACCAGGGTGCAACCCAACAGATGACGGCAAGCGCAACCTACCAGGACGGCAGCACGTCGACACTGGCGGGCGGCACCAGCTGCAGCGGGAACACCGTATGTTGGTCAAGTTCGGATACAACGGTCGCCACCATCACTACCGGCGGCGAGCTCACCGGCGTAGCCCAGGGCACGGCAACCATTACCGCAGCCTCCGGCGCCATCACCGGTACCACAACAGCAACCGTCGATCTCACCAACGTGACCAACTTCCGAATTTGTCAGGGCACCTTTGGCTCCACGGACTGCTCCAGTGGCAGCACACCGCTTACCTGGAACGTGCCCTCTGCCACTAGCGGCTCGCAAGAAACATTTATTGCCCAGGGGACCTCGAACGGCCAGACGGTTGATCTTACTACCTCCTCGACCTGGACGGTGCCATCGACCGCTACCGGAATTACATGCATAAACAGCGGCACGTCTCCTGAGACATGCGAGGACGACGGCACTGCCACGGCAAACACCTATTCCGTTATTGTGACGTACGGCTCAAATGGTCTGACGGCCACTCTGAACATAAAGGTGCCGTAGCCGGGTGCCTCATTTCTCGCGTCTTTTGCGAGAAGTGGGGTCCCTGCCTGCGTTACGGGCTAACTGTAAACGAAACCGCATTGGAGCCCTGGGCGCTACAGCCGTTTGAGTTGGTTGCCGTGACTGACGACGTACCAACGGTTTCGGTCCCGCCCGTAGGGTTGTATACGTAAACCACCGCTGTGTCCGGCTGTGCGATCTGCGTCGCCGAGATCGCAGCGGTAAGCTGGTTACCATTGACGAACGTCGTCGTTAGGGGCGAGCCGTCCCAAACCACCACAGCGTTGCTGCCGAAATTACGGCCGTTTACGGTTAGCGAAAATCCAGCTGCTCCAGCGGTTGCACTGCTCGGCGAGATCGAAGTTACCGAGGGCGTCGCCGGACAGCCGCCACAGGAGACGACAGAAAGCAACAAAATCGCTAACGCGCCCAAGAGTGCCGATATTTTTTCCGCCATTGGCTTGCACCTCCGCCAAACCAGCGGACGCGCAGACTCACAGGGCCGGAATTTCGAGAGGATCATCAGCATCGCCGGGAGCCCCATTTCCCGCGTCCTTTGCGAGAGCAGTGGGGCTTTTGACTTTTCGTCATAGACAGTCCACTTCGACCCGGATCAGTTTTTGGGACTCGGCAGGGACCGGCAATAACGCCAAAACGCCTTGAACTCGCTATTGATGCGAAACCTCTAGCGTCAGCAAGCCCTGCACCCTCTTCCAATCCTCCGACTGCCTGACAAAAGTAGTATATCTTCGGGAATCTGAATAAGTGGTATCTATCAACAAAAGCTTTTGGATCGAGTATTCACGGCCTCCGCTGCCGCTATCCGCGCCATAGCCAACAGTCTCCTCGTAAATGGCGCCGTACAATACGTACAGATGTGAGTTCCACTGTATAAGGATCGCACGTTTCGCTGTTAGCGGCGCGATGATCAGATTGGGAGCGACCCTGTCCGACGGCACATACTCTGCCGTAACGCTGATGGGGCGGCCATCACTCAAAAGATGCCTGCCTCCTAGCCGGCTACTGATACTACTCAGATCCTGCGGGTCTGCCGAGAGCGCAGCGTCCCCGAGAGCGGAGTCCCTCCCGCAGCAGATGGTGGAATCATGGAAGACCGTTTCGAGCGAGGCGACAAGCACCCCCGCCGGATCCTCGTGCTTTGCCAACCGAACAGGGAGGTCGTCGACTCGTACTTCTCGGTGCATCCAGACCTGCTGACCATCGGCAAACCACGAGCTCAACAGCAAAAACGCTACGCAACGGATCGTGAAATACACCGACACGACCTCCCGCATCCACTTTGGAGTCTACCAGCGCCCGAAGCAAATTGGCATTAGAAGGCTTCAAGGAACGAGTTTGTATGCTGTCCCATAGCCACCTCCGGAACCGCCTTTGACGGCTACGCCGTAAAGGTTCCCGTCTTTCCCCTGCACTAAAGCACCCGGATTGGCACCGTCGCTTACGTCGAAGCTGTGGAGCATCGTAAGAACGCCTGACGACGTTAGCTCAAAGGTCTCACCATCGGCGTTTGCACCGCCGTTCGTGGTTGTTCCGTAGAAGTTCAGGTTCGTACCCTGAATCAGGGCTCCCGGATTGGCGCCGTCGCTGGCACCGAAGCTGTGAACTATCGTCAGCGTTCCCGTCGGAGTCATTTTAAAGACCGCACCGTAACCGTCCGCTCCACCGTTGGACGTGGTCCCGTAAAAATTCCCGTCCTTGCCCTGCAACAAGGATGAAGGATAAGCGCCATCGGTCACATCGAAACTGTGCAGCACAGTAAGCGTGCCCGTCGATGTCAGCTTGTACACCTCTCCGTAGTCGTTTCCACCGCCTCTGATCGTGATCCCGTAGAAATTCAAATCGGTACCCTGCACCAGGGCTCCGGGATTATAACCGTCGGTTTCGTCGAAACTGTGAAGTACAGTCAGCGTTCCTGTAGATGTCATTTTGAATACTTCTCCGTCTCCGTCCGCGCCGCCATTGGATGTTGTTCCGTAGAAGTTACCGTCTTTCCCCTGTATTAAGGCTGCCGGATAAGCCCCATCAGCCACACTGAAGCTGTGCAGCACGGTCAGGGAACCAGCCAACGTCATCTTGTAGACGTCGCCGTAATCACTTCCCCCTCCCCGGACGCATATCCCGTAGATGTTCGAGTCTGTGCCCTGCAATAGGGCTGTGGGATTATAGCCGTCTGACTCATCAAAGCCATGAAGCACTGTTAGCGAACCAGTGGAGGACATCCTATATACTTCTCCATAGCCACCCGGTCCGCCATTAGACGTCGTACCGTAGAAGTTCCCATCAGAGCCCTGTTTCAGCTTGGCAGGATAGGCTCCATTTGAAACCTCGAAATTGACCAGCGTAGTGAAGGTCTGCGCTTGAGATGTTGCAGCTGCCAAGATGCAGATGAGAATGACGCCGCATGCGCTTGCTGCGGCGGTGGTTGAACTGACCCCACGATCTCGCGATACTAATCTCTGGCCCCGCGCGACTCCTCCCGCGGATATCTGCGAGCATGCAACCAGATTGGACGTTTGCATCGGATTCCTCCTTCTTCGTGAGACTCTTGCTCTTTTGTTCTCATCACTTCAGGAGACAATTCGCGGATGCCGAACTAGTCCCCTACCACAGTTTCCGGCCTTCGGAGTGAAGCCCCTTGTACCGACTTCAGAAGGCGGGTGACAAATCATAGAAGTACAGCGCGTCCTCAATCGAACCAGGCAGCACGAACAGCGCACTTGCGCTGATCGTTGTAGTGGTTGTACACGAGGAACTCGGATTCCACGGCGGGCAGGTCATGCTCACGTTGAGTGATGTAGCTCCGGAAGGCGCGGAACTCGGGGAATAATACGTGGTAGTGCCAATGCGGGCATAAGTCGCCACCATGGTCATAGCTCCGTAATTGGCCAGGTCGCTTACCGCTCCACTGATGGTGGGTCGCTCAACGACCCACTCGGCGCTGTTCCCTTCGTAGGTCGTGCCGGACGGGGGATTGAATCCAACACTAGCCGAGGCTCCGGTTCGATAGTCCGCCCAATAGGCGTGGCCGTACGGCGATGTAGTGGTGTACCAGACCTGCACCTCTACCTCATCGCCCGCGCCGACCGCAGGGCTGCTGACGCGCGTTTCTGCATTCGGGTACCATTCGTACCAAGCCGAATACAGTTTTGACGAGCAGTTGGAGTCAGCCTCGGTACCAGCCTGCAGGACGTCGTTCGAGCCCCAACCATCAAAGCCTACCCATTGCCAAGCGTAGTCCTCTGTCGTGTTACAGGTTCCGACCGCCTGTGCCGCCGAGGGAATGTTCCAGCCGCCCTCTACCAAGGTCTCGTTCACTGAAAAAGTGTGATCGGCGCCGGAAAGGACAGCGCCGCTCCAAACGTCGCTGGTCGTGTTGGTGATGTTTTGGATCACTGACCCTAGCCCCACGTTTCGCCCGGGGCTTGAGTAAACGTTGGTAAACGTCAGTTGGGGCGTTACGCGGGCCAAGCCGGCCATTCTCTTCCAGCGAGCAAAAGCCGCGGCGTTGCTTGTACCCGGCCGAGGCGGGAACCCCCACTGCTCGAGTTCAACGTCGGAAGCCGTGAGCGGATCGAATCCCGCCGGCGGCACATCGTAGACAAAACCGGGGGTGGCAAGGTTCTTGGGATCGCTAACCCAATGCCCGTAAGCAGAGGTTTGTGCGGGCGCTGCAGCCGAGATAAGGTCAATAGCCACGACTAATAGCAAAGATCGAGCGATTTCTCTTGGCATCATGAAATCCTCCAGTATCGCCACGGGTAAGTAACGCCAACAAATCTAGTGCTTGTGTCTGTGAAAGAAGCCAGGCTGGAAAATTATTTACGAAAAGCGAACAGGGACGGGCGGACGGCCCACTTCTATCCAGCGTCACGATACGGGTGCCCCATTTCTCGCGTTCGTTCCAGCAGTGAGTGAGAGTCTCCCCGTCGGCCGGCTGCGACAGCGGAGCGATACACGTTGACGCCCTGTCGTTAGATGTTCCGGTTTCGTAACAGAGACATCGCCTTCCAAATTTCCACAAGTCTGAACGCTAGCGTGGCCGGGTGCCCCGTTTCTCGCGGTTTTTGCGAGACGTGGGGTTTTTGATTTTTGCTCTTATCGCCTCGTGGGAGATCTGAAGGAACTGCGATATCCTGTGAATCATTCGCTGAATCAAAAGAACCGAACATCGCTTCAGCAAACCAACGTCAAAGGCCCCGCTTCTCGCAAAGTGCGCGAGAAGTGGGGCAACCCGCTGTGCGAATAACGAAGCTGTCCGAATAACGAATAGGCACTGGCGCAGAGCTGCGCCCACAGGCCGGGTAGCGTCCAATACCATATTCGAGGCTGGTATAGGATATGGAGTAATCCAAAGCGCTATGGAAAGCGCTCGCAAAATCACGGTGGAAATCCCAGGCGCGCTGCTGGAAAAGGCCCAGCAGGTCAGTGGAACCGGAATCACACAAACCGTCCGAACCGGGTTGCAACTGCTGGCTGCGTCGCGGGCCTGCGATCGATTGCTGCAATTGCGTGGCAAAGTCCGCTTCGGTCGCACCTTCGAGGAATTGAAGGAAGATCGTTAACCGTTCCGTCGCTTCCGCACCAACGCTTGCGCGCCGCCCGCCCCGTAGGAATCATGATCGCAGCCGACACCAGCACGTGGATCGCGTTTCTGGAAGGCGCCTCTGGCCGAGACGCGCACTTGCTGGAACAGGCGCTGAAAGCTCGCCAGGCATTGATGGTCCCAGCCGTGCTAACTGAGTTGTTAAGTGGTCCACTACTTTCCTTGGAGGTCGGGGAGACACTTGCGGAGATTCCCATGATTGACCTGCAAGCCGGCAACTGGCAGCGCGCCGGTCGGCTACGGGCTAAAGTCTTGGCGATGGGTCGCAAGGCTCGCCTCGGCGATGCTCTGATCGCTCAGACCTGTGTTGACCGAGGTATCCCTCTTCTCACGCGAGACAAGGACTTCCAGGCGTTTGCGGTCGCTGCTCGGCTCAATCTTGTCCCGTGACCGGCGTTCCGCCCGTCTTCTCACACACCCAGCAACTGAACTCCAGCACCCGCTGCGGCGGCGCGGAGTTGCCGGTCCAAGGTCGCCAGCGGGATGCCTCGCCGGGATGCGATCTCGAGGTAAGAGGCATCGTAGACGGTTAGGCCGTGGCGCTCGGCCAGGCTGGTGGTTTCGCCCCAAGCCTGGCGCTGGGCTTCGGCATCCACTTGGATTGGAAGAAGCGCGAGATCGGATAAGGCTTTGTCGCGAAAATCTCCGGCGTGACGGTCGCGCCTGACATTCATCTGCAGCACGTTGGCAACCTCCCAACGCCATAATCCAGGAACCCACGCGCCGCTAGTCATGACCAAGTCGAACAGACGAAGAACGACGTCGGTGGTTTCCTCCGCATAAACCCAAGCCAGAGTGATCGAGCTATCTAGAACAATACTCATGCCGATGGCTTACGGTAATTCGCGGTTTAACGGAATTGGTTGACTCTTGTTGGAGGTTCAAGGACGGCCTTCGTCACGCAGTTTCTTCAGCTCGTCCCAGTCGAAGGAGGGGAAGCCGGGATTTTTCTTGGCCAACTTCCGCGCACGATCTCGGATTCGCTGAAAAGCAGCGCTGACCTGATCTTGATCGATGCGTGCAACGTGAGGAACGAGGCGGGCGACCGGCTTGCCGTGGCGCGTGATCACAATCTCCTCCCCGCTCTCCACTGAGTCGAGCAAGGCTCCGAGCTTATTCTTGGCTTCAAAGGCTCCGACTTCCTTCATTTTCGCATTGCTCAGTTAAGCTAGCTTGATCTAGCTTAACATAAACGTTCTGGCTATGCGATTGGGATCGTGGGTATGTTTATCCATAACCGCCCGCCACCGTTCCACGGCCACTCGTAAGTTGTCCATTCCGCTCTTCATAGGTAATCATCGTTCAGTCGGAGCACATCGCATCGAGCGAACGACCAACGACCAACGATCGAACCCTATGTCTGACATTCGCTGCATCGGTATCGCCACCGGAGGCGGGGACGCGCCCGGCCTCAACGCCGTGATCCGCGCCGCCACCAAGGCCGCCATTCTCAAATACAAATGGAAGGTCATCGGCATCCCCGATGGTTTTGACGGACTCATCTGGCCGGAAAAGTCTTTCGAACTCACGCTAAAGGAAGTGAGTGGCATTCTGCCACGCGGCGGCACGATTCTGGGAACGACCAACCGAGGCGATCCCTTTCACTATAAGAGCGTCGAGAACGGCAAGGAAGTCGTGCGCGATATTTCGGAGCAGGTGATCGCCAATGCCGCGAAGCTGGGCATCGACGCCATCATTACCATTGGAGGCGACGGCTCGCAGAAGATTGGCCACGAACTTTTTCGTAAGGGGCTGAAGATCGTGGGCGTCCCTAAGACGATCGACAATGATCTCTCCGCCACGCAAGTCACGTTTGGCTTCGACACTGCTCTGCATACGGTTACCGATGCCATCGACAAGATTCACACGACGGCTGCGTCGCATCATCGCGTGATGGTGGTGGAAGTGATGGGGCGGGACTGCGGCTGGATTGCGCTTGAGGCCGGCCTGGCCGGCGGGGCGCACGTGATTCTTATTCCAGAAATTCCTTTTACCATCGAACACGTTTGCCGGTACATTGCCGAACGCGAAAAAGCGGGCAAGCGTTTCACGATCGTCGTGGTAGCCGAAGGCGTGAAGCTGCCTCCCGAGTTAAAGGAAAACCGGCGCAACAGCCGATTGGCACACTGATCGGCGGTGCGATCGGTCAGGGTCCAAGAAGGAAGTGCGGGTTAGTGTGCTGGGGCACATTCAGCGCGGCGGGTCGCCCTCGCCCTTTGACCGCATCCTGGCTACGCGCTTCGGAGTGGCCGCAGTCGATCTGATCGCAGCCGGAGGCTTTGGCATGATGGTAGCGCTGCACGGCGATTCGATCGTCTCGGTCGACGTGGCCCACGCTATCGGACATCTGAAGTCTGTCGATCCGATCGGCGAATTGGTGCGCGCGGCGCGAGCCATTGGCATTGGATTCGGAGACTGACTGCTAAGTTTTCGAATCGAGCAGCGTGCCAGGCTTGCGCAGCGCTGTGATCTCATCACATTCGGGAACGAGTCCCCATGTGACGCTGGTTCGAATGCACCAGCATTCAGAACCTTGTATGGCTGCCACGACCGCTGCTCCGCCGAGCCCGCCAGCTTTGGATTATGACCGCGAGGAACTGCGCGCGGCCCGCTTTGCCATGCACCTGTCGCTGATGGTGGGCGTGTTGATGCTGCTGGGCAAGACGACGGCATATTTCATGACTGGCTCGGCAGCCATCCTCTCGGACTTCGCCGAATCGGTGGTGCATGTCATTGCGGTCGCCTTCGCCGCGTTCAGTCTGCGGCTGAGCACCAAGCCCGCCGCGCCCACGTTTCTTTACGGCTACGAGCGCATCACTTTTTTCTCGGCGGGTTTTGAAGGTGCGATGATTATTCTGGCCGCGGTCTGGATTCTGGTGGACACGATCGAGAAATGGCGGGCCGGGTTAAAGCTGGAACATCTGGGATCGGGCACGCTGCTACTGCTGGGCGCGGGCGTCCTCAATGCTGGGCTGGGCTGGTATTTGCTGCGGGTAGGCAAGCGCAGCCACTCGCTGATCCTCGAAGCCGATGGCAAGCACGTTCTCACCGACAGCCTCACCAGTTTTGGAGTTGTCGCCGGCCTTGGATTGGTGATGCTTACAGGATGGAAGCCTTTCGATCCCCTGATCGCGTTTGCCGTCGCGGCTAACATCTTGTGGTCGGGTGGACGGCTAGCGTGGCGCTCCGCGGCTGGGCTGCTCGATTACTCAGACCCCGAGACGGGAAGAAATATCCGCGAAAAGCTGGATACGATCTGCGCAGAACTTGGCCTGCATTACCACGGCGTACGCTTTCGCACCACTGGCTACCGGCAGATTATCGAAGTTCACCTGCTGTTTCCGCACTCCACGCCGGTAGGAGAAGCTCACCGCATGGCTACGTGTCTTGAGGAACGGCTACCCGTGGACCTGGCTAAGCCCGCCGAAGTGATCACGCACCTGGAGTCGCTGGAAGACCACGAAGCCGTCCACTCTCGCGAGCACTACACAGGACGGCCGGCGTAGAGGAACTCCGGGGTCACTCCATTAGTCTTAGTTTTTCATCATGGTGTCGATCAGTACGTAGAGCTGGCTGCTGTCTTTCATTTCCACGTAGGGGTGCTGCGGATTGCGGCTGCTGACTACATACACGGTAGGAGTGTGTTCGAGTTTGATGGCCCGGCCAATGTCGCGGTCGGCGTTGACCTCGGCGGCGAACTTGCCTTGAGGATCGACCACGAAGGGGAAGTCAACCTTGTGCGCCGCGGAGAACTTTTCGGCGTAGCTGCGCAGGTTCTGGGGATTGATCTCAAGCTGGTTGGCAAAAATATAATCGCGGAATTCGTTGCCCAGCGACTTGGAAATGGAGTCGAAGTAGCGAGCCATCACGGCCGCATCGTACGACCAATTGTGCATGGGCAGCGGAAAATCGTGGCGCACCAGCGGAATCTTATAGGTCTTCGAGGCCTGCTCGAGGATCGGCGCCACGCGGCGGCACTGCGGGCACTGCAAGATCCTCGAAGACGACTATGGCTACTGGCGAACCCTTGGGCGGACGCAGCGCAGGATTTAGCAAGTCATCGCCTGCCGCGCACAAGGCCGCTGAAAACAATGTCACCAGGAGCAGGACCGATCGATTCTTCAATATGTTATTCATCGCTGATCTTGATTTTATTAATGGTAACTGAAGCGGCAAAGTTCTGTCAGCGTGACCACGGTACCTCGACGAAGCACGATCGGATTGTTCGCGAGCGGAGATAAAGCAAAAGTCCGACGGAGATCGCGAGGCCTATACCGCCGCGAACAAAATCGCCGCGGAGGCAATTGACCAGATCTCCCAAAGCCTGAGTCGCGAGAATGGCTAGGCCCAGTCGCCATCCCCAGAGCCGGCGGCGCATCCATCCCACCCCGGCCAGTAATAAGACGGCGCCGAATAGCACGAAGGCGACTCCAACAATTCTCCCGACAGGCGCGAGTTGATTGTAGGCGTTGCGGTTGAGAGCCCAAATTCGATCGAGAACGGTGCCGCGCCAGATTAGAGTCGTTCCAGCAAAGGAAGCGATGCCCGCGGCAACAAAGAGAAAGGCACCAAAGGCTTTGAAACCGCGGTGCGTTTTTTTCGCAGCATTCTTTGCTGCGCCGCGGGCGGAGAAATCCTGCATTGGCCGACTATAGACCCAAAATATGCGCCGATGTCGATTTCCGGGAGTGCATTTTCCGTAAACTTTCGTGCCGGAAAAACGCTTTCCCCAACGCGCTATAGTGGAAGCTGAGCCTGCTGAAGTGAGCCTCGCGAAGTGAACCCGGCAAAAATTCTAAAATCGCAACGTCCATCGCGCCTTTGTTGCTCCCATCGGTGTCGATCCGCGCGGGCTTCGGTCTTCGCCGCGCTTTTCTTGCTTTTTCTATCCGCCTGCAATCGCCACGGCCATCGTGTGCTGGAGGTGAACTACGTCTCGGCGGTGCAGGCCACGCTGCGCGATCAGGTGGCTACCGTCTACAACCGCGTAGGAACGGTGAAGAACGGAGAGCGCGTAGAAGTGCTGGAGCGCGAGAAGCGCTTTTCGCGCGTCCGCTCAGCCAGCGGCCTCGAAGGATGGATCGAGCAGCGTTACCTCGTTGACCAGGCCATCTACGACGGATTGCAGAAGCTCACGCAAGAAAATCAGAACGATCCAGTGCAGGCGCCGGGTGTGCTGCGCAACGATACTAACATGCACCTTACTCCGGGACGCGAGACCGAGCACTTGTATCAACTCTCAGCGGGAGCTAAGGTCTCCTTTCTCAAGCGCGCCACAGCAGATAAAGCTGCAGGGCCCGCGAAAACGGTGTCAGCAAAATCGTCCGCCGAGAAAGCGTCGGCCGGAAAAACCGCTCCCGCTCCTGCGCCAGTGCTTGAGGATTGGTGGCTGGTGCGCGACGCGCAAGGCCGCGTGGGATGGGTGCTGTCGCGCATGGTTGATCTCGACGTTCCGCTCGATATCGCTCAGTATGCCGAGGGCCAGCGATTCGTCGCTTTTTTCGTGCTGAATCATGTGCAGGATGATAAGTTGCAGGACGTGGGCAAGGAAGGCGCTGATAAAAGTGGCGAGAGCAGTAAAGATAAAGCCAGCATCAAGGACAAAAGCGTTCCGCAGTTTCTCTGCGTCATGACCGAGCCGCATGACGGCCTGCCTTACGACTTCAATCAGATTCGAGTATTTACCTGGAATATCAGGAAGCACCGCTATGAGACCGCTTACCGCGAACACGGCTTGAACGGAGTGCTGCCTGTCACCGTGACCAGCGAAAACTTCGATAAGGAAGGCACGCTGCCGGTCTTCATCCTGCGAGTGAAAGACGATAGCGGCGCGATCACGGAGCGCAAGTACAAGCTGAATACGCCGATCGTGCGCCGCGTGCTGGCAGCGGGGGAAGAGAAACAAGTGGCCAAGGCGCCGAGTCGCCGCCGGCGGCATTAGACATTGGGCACGCCGTGAATCCCCAGCTATTTTATTTTTATGGAAGCCGCGCCGAGAATTTGGCGGCTTTTTTTCTGTTGTACGAACACAGACACGCGCACGTTTTCCAAATTCCAGCGCGAGTCGAATTTCACATTCGCATCTTGGGTGAAGGCGGCAGCGCCGCCCGCGTCCGCGACACCAAGCTTGCGCAACGAGCGCAGTGTTGCGACGTGGTTGAGCACGCGCCCGGCATTCTCGCCGTGTTCCACGGAAGAACGCAATCCATCTTCGGTCACCGCCAGCCAGACCTCGGCCACATCGCCGTTCGTTTCAAGCTTTCCAGCCGTGACGGTGAACTGTTGAGAACCTCTGCCGTCTTGCTTCCCCGGAGTGATTGAAACGTCGGTTTTCGCCTTGGACGACGCTTTTGCTATTTCGCTTAAGGCTTCATGCTGATAGGTGCCCACGAACTGGCTGGCACCATCGACCACGATTTCAGGGGTGTAGGCACCGTTGCCGAAGAAAGCTCCATAGTCGGATTGGCGGCGGGTCCATTCC
This sequence comes from uncultured Acidobacteriaceae bacterium, assembly GCA_963781635.1. Lineage (GTDB taxonomy): Bacteria > Acidobacteriota > Terriglobia > Terriglobales > Acidobacteriaceae > Sulfotelmatobacter. Next base: position 335,279 of record CAWAFZ010000001.1, on the reverse strand, counting down.
GGCGAAGAGTAGGGATCAACCCAGCCGTCGTGATTCCAGTAATCCACATGTTCTTCGAGCGCGATGATCTCCGCTCCCGCCACCGGTTGCTGCGCCAGCAACTTCTGCAGCAAGGCATCCGCGGGAGGACAGGAAGAGCAACCCTCCGAGGTGAATAGTTCAACCAGCACGGCTTTGCGCGTAGTGTCCATAAGTGGGGGCTGGGCCTGTAACTCCAAGGCAGAGATCGCGCACGAGATAACCAGTGCAGGGAGTACCTTTGAGAGTGCCACGGATATCCTCCTCATGTCGCTCTTCTTTGATGTGCAGACCGGCAGGAAGTTACGTCCATGTGGGGACAGGCGCCCTCGGCTGTCTCATTTAGCAGTAGAAGTCAGCGATGCTGGCGACGACCCGGCGCTGCTCCTCTTCGGTGAGTTCCGGAAACATGGGCAACGCGAGCACTTCTTTTGCGGCGCGCTCGGCTTCAGGAAGATCACCCTCGCGGTATCCCAGATACGTGAAACAGCTCTGCAGGTGCAGCGGGATGGGGTAGTAGATTTCGCTTCCGATTTTGCGGGCGGTGAAGAACTCGCGCAGTTCCTCGCGGCGGTAGGCACGCACCACGTATTGATGGAAGACATGATGGGCGCGCTCGTTCGTATAAGGTAAATGAATCGGGGAGTCGTCGGGAACTTCGACCGTTGCGATGTCGTCGGAGCTAGTTGAGGGAGACGCCGCTTTCGCCAAGCCAGCTTCGGCGAACAGTTGATCATAGCGGGCGGCGTGCTCGCGACGGGCCTGGTTCCAGCCTTCCACATACTTCAGTTTCACTCGCAGGATGGCGGCCTGAATAGCGTCGAGGCGGCTGTTCCATCCGAACTCTTCGTGAACGTAGCGGCGCGGGCTGCCGTGATTGCGCAGGCGGCGCAGATGCGCGGCCCTTTCCGAATCGTTCGTGGTTACCAGTCCGGCGTCGCCATAGGCGCTGAGATTCTTTGTGGGATAGAAACTGAAGGCGGCGCACGTGCCCATCGACCCAGCCTTACACTCGCCCCAGCGTGCGCCGATAGCCTGGGCCGCATCTTCGATCAGAGTTAAATGGAATTCATCGGCTAGGCGCTGCAGGGCGTCCATGTCGGCACATTGACCGTAGAGATGAACCGGAAGCACGGCGCTGAGCTTGTTGGGCTTACCCTGGCGCAAGTAGCGATCTACCTTAGTGGGATCGAGATTAAGAGTCTGCGGGTCGATATCGACGAAAACTGGCTGGGAGCCGGCTCGGACGATAGCGCTCGCCGAGGCAAAGAAGCTGAACGGCGAGGTAAGAACCTGGTCGCCCGGCTGAACCCCACCCGCAACGAGCGCCAGCCACAAGGCGTCAGTACCAGAGGCGCATCCGACGGCTTCTGGGGCACCGCAGAAATCTGCAATTTCGCGTTCGAAGGCTTCGACCTCGGCTCCCAGAATGTAATGCTGGGAGGCGCAAACTCGCTCCACGGCAGCCAGAACTTCTGGCCGCAGGTGTTCGTACTGGCGGCGCAGGTCAAGCATGGGAACGGAATCGAGCGGCTGCGCAGTCGCGGTCGGTTTCCGCTCGGCCGATTCGAGCTTGGTGCGTATCGCAGTCACGGAGAGCGATATTGTAGCAGGGGGAGCGCGGGTGTGGTCCGATAGTCTCTGGTCTCCCTTTAGTGAGAAAACGGCAATGGCAGCTACCGCAGCTGGTCACGGCACTTGCGCACCCGGTGTTACTAACCCAACCGTTGAAACCTACCAAATCTCATAATCACTTCCGTAAAGACATGTAAATTTCCTGGCCTACAACAGTACATGGCCCGTATGTCCATGACAAATAAACATGTTATGTTGTGCCTGTTTTGGAAGGTGAGTTGCTTTCGCTCAGTTGAGCGATAGAGCCATACGTGCAGGTCCGCGTGTTGGCATCCAGCGCAGGATTGGTTTCCGTTCTAAAGAAATGCTTGAGAAAAGCTGGGAGGTCTCTTCATGAAGCAGCATGCATTCCGTTTTAGCGTTGTTCTTCTCGCCTTGGGTTTGGTAATCGGGCTGGCGTGGACGACCCCGGCGAACGCCGATAACCTCTATGCCAAAATCCGCGGAACGGTCGTCGACCCCTCCGGAGCCGTGGTGCCGGACGCGAAAATAACCGCGACTAACGTCGCCACCGGACTGGGCTACAACGTCCCATCCGACAAGAACGGTTCGTTTGAGTTCCTACAGTTACCGATCGGCGACTACTCGGTGAAGGTGGAGAAGTCTGGCTTCAAGTCCTTCACCGAAGGCCACATTCACCTGGATCTCGACCAGGTCTTCACTCTGAAAGCTGAAATGCAGCTGGGTTCAGTTAGCGACAGCATTACGGTCGAAGCCAACGCCGCCCAAGTCGAGAGCACCGACATGCAGCTCACCGCTGTGATCAGCGGAAATCAGATCGTCGACATCCCGCTCAATGGACGCAACTGGACTCAGTTGATGCAGCTTCAGCCGGGCGTGCAAGCGTCATCTGACCGCTTCGGTGCAGGCGATTATTCCACAAACGGCTCGACAACCCAGCAGAATGCCTTTTTGATCAACGGCACCGATTCGAATGACAGCTCGCTGAACACTCCGCTGGTGATTCCCAGTCCGGATTCGATCGGCGAAGTCAGCATGGTGAGCAGCACGATCAACCCCGAATACGGCCGCAACTCCGGCTCGATCATCAACGCCGCCATCAAGAATGGAACCAACCAGTTCCACGGCTCGGCCTTTGAGTTTTATCGCGATACTTTCCTCGATGCTCCGGCCTGGTTTGAATTGAATTCGGCAGGCAAACCGTCTCCTACTCCTTTCCACCTCAACGAGTATGGTGCCACGATCGGCGGACCGATCATCAAGGACCACGCCTTTTTCTTTTTCTCGTATCAAGGCCTGCATGAGAGGACTCCGGACGCGGGCGCAGCCACTTCGGTACCGGTCTACACTCCACAGGAGCGCACCGGGAATTTTTCTGATCTCGGGCAGTTTTACAATGCCAATAATCCCGTGCCGGCAGGTTCGCCCTGCAGTCTGACCAGCGGCCCCTTCGGCGGGAATCCTCTGCCATTTGCCGTCGGCACGGCGGCTGCTGGAACGCCGTGGTGCGTTGCCTTCCCGAGCGGAATTATTCCGACCACAGCTCTGAATCCGCTGTCACTGAAGCTGATGAATCAATTTGTTCCACTGCCGAATAACGGCAGTAACTATAATTTCAATCCGACTACGACTGAAACCAGCAATCAGTACATCTATCGCGTCGACGACAGGTTGAGAGCGCAAGACAACATCTGGTTTTATGGCCTCTATCAGAACACCCCATCTGTAGATACCATACCGTTTACCGGCACGACATTGCCGGGATTGCCTGAAAACGCCAAACGGCACTATCAGGAATACACCGCTGACTATACCCACACCTTTTCGCCGACAACTTTGAACGAGATTCGCTTCTCCTATTTGCGCTTTAATTTCGTTGCCGTCAACCCAGTCAACCCGATCAATCCTCAGGCTTACGGATTTACCGGCATCAACCCGCAGAATGCCGCGATAGCCTCGCTTCCAGTGTTGAACGTCAATAATCTTTTCGAGCTCGGATTCAGTTCAAACGGGCCTCAACCGCGTATCCAGAACACGTATCAGGTATCGGATAATTTCAGCAAGGTTTGGGGGCACCACACCTTCAAAGCCGGCTTCAGCGGGGAAGGCCTTCAGATCAACAATCCGTTCTATAGCAACTTGAGCGGCAATTATCAGTTTAGAGGCGCTGGACCATTCTCGACCTCCGCTTCGGGAGCGGACTTCCTGCTGGGTCTTCCGGACAGCTACTCTCAGGGCAGCGGTTCCATCATCCGCGGCCGCGCTCGCGAATACTATGCATACGTCCAGGATCAGTGGCAGGTAAGGCCAAGCTTGACCTTGACGATAGGAACCGGCTATGACGTCGAAACGCCTTGGAGAAACTTGTACGCGAACGGAGAAATTACCGGCGCGTGGCGGCCTGGCCAGCAATCTACGATCTTACCGACCGCCCCAGTTGGCTTCGTCTACCCTGGCGATGCGGGTATCAACAAATATGGGGGCGTGAACGTTCCGTACAAGGATTTTGCCCCGCGCGCCGGCTTTGCCTGGAGTCCGGGAGGCTCGCACAACTGGAGCGTTCGCGGCGGCATTGGGATCTATTACAACCGCTCGGAAGAGGAGTTGACCCTGCAGACCCTCCTCAACCCCCCGTTCGCGCTGGGCACCATCGGTGCTAATTCCATCAGTTCACCGAACCTTGCGAATCCGTTTACCACAGTGAACACGGCGCCGGTCGGTGGCTTTGCTTCGGGCTCCAAGCCGAACCCATTCCCATTCATTCCGCCAGCAAAGGGAGCAAAGGTCGATTTCACTCCGTTCGCTCCCCTTGGTTTCGACTGGGTTTCGGAAAAGCCCAACTTCACCACCCCGAGGGCGACCAACTTTAACCTGAACGTCCAACGGCAGATCGGAAAGTCGACCATTGTCTCCATTGGTTACGTGGGGAGCATCGGCCGCCACGAGGAGGGTGCCTATAACGTCAACATGGCCGGTACCACGATCGGAACCAACCCGCAGTCGGCGGCCTCGGGCTGTCCGTTTGGTCTCCTACTTAGTATTTGTCCCCTCCAGACACCTGTAACCTTCAACCCGAATACCTTTGTGTATACGAACGGAAACCCGGTGCCGGGCGCGACTCCCTACAACCTTAATCTGTACGGCCAACCGGGTATTGAAGCCACCGATTACAACTCGAACTACAACTCGCTGCAGGTGGAAGTGAACCGGCACTTCAGCAATGGTCTACAATTCCAGGTCGCTTACACGTGGTCCCGGAACTTTGACGAGACTTCGAACTTTGAAGGAAGTTCTTTTAACTTCCCCGGACTGGATCCTTATGACCCCAGATATACCTATGGTCCTTCCCAGAACGATGCACCGCAGCGCCTCGTAGTCAGCTACAAGTACACGCTGCCTTTCTACAAGCTCTCGGGGCACCGTTTCAGAAGGCTAACCGATGACTGGAACATAGTGGGCATCTACACGCTTCAGAGCGGATTCCCGATTCCAGTATTTGACTTGCTCGGCCATTCGCTCACATGTGACGATAATGGCTTATCGTTCTTCACATGTCCGGATCGTCCTGACCAGGTGGCAGCGGTGAAGAAGGTGAATCCGCGCACCTACCAGACTGCTGCCAATGGTGGCGGCGGAAACCCGGGTAACTACTGGTTCACGAACGGCTCCTCGGCCTTCACAGTCAATGCGGCCGGCAGCGGATTCGGAACTGCCAACCGCAACCCAATCTATGGCCCGGGCATTAACTATGGCGACATGGCGATTGAGAAGGACATTCGCATCGACGAAAGCAAGTCTGTCGAATTGCGCTTTGAAACCTTTAACACCTTCAACCATGCCAATTTTGCCAATCCCGGCGGTGGGACTAACGGAGCTAGCCAGGATGCTTCCTTCCTGAGCACTGCGACATTCGGAGAGATCTTCAGCGTTCGTTCTCTAACCACCAACGGCGACGGTCGAGTCGTGCAGTTGGGGGCAAAGATCTACTTCTAACTGGCCGAACTGAAAGCAAGAGAGGAGCATCCCGAAGGGGATGCTCCTCTTTTTGTGCAATGGCCTTTTGCTTTGCGCCGTTCTTTTTCGGTTTAGCTAGAAGCTAAGAGCTAGAAGCTAAGAGCTAGAAGCTAAGAGCTTACTTCCCGAACATCGGGTAATGGCTGGCCGCGCCCATGAAGAACAGCATCACGATCGAAGAAATGCATTGGCTCGCGACGCCAGCAGCGCTTGCCGGGCCATTCCTTTGGCTTTGTCAGGCATGGGAGTGCCGTTGGTGGCATTGTCGCGCGTCCACTGAATGAGGCGCTTCTGGATGCGCCAGATCACTCCCCAGACGTTCAGCAGCATGACCCAGCCGATGCCGCCGCCGATGCCGATCGCCAGCAGGCGATTGCTCTCCCAGCCGCGGCTGTTCAAGCTTAGGAATAACCAGGCCGCCGCCGCGACTACTACAGCATAGACTACGCCGATGAATGCGCCTTTATCGAAGATTCCTTTGCCCGGGATCAGGCAAGCGTAAAGCACTCCCCAGACGATGGTCCAGATCAGAAAGAAACTTCCCATAACGGCTCCGACAGAGCCGCCGCCGTTGCGCGCGTCCGCACCGACGATATTCCCAAAATAGGCGAGGCCAGCGAGCACCGTCAACGCCGCCGACATGCGGAACCACCACAGAGCGCGAGTCATCAGCGCGGGTATTACTTTCCCTTTGGTCGTCGCGTCGAGGTCTTTCATCAGCGGGACGTTCACCAAGTTGAAGAAGTAGAGCAGGCCGATCCATGTAATGCCGGCAAGGAAGTGGGCCCAGCGGACCAGCATGAGAAAGTTAGTGTTGAAATCCTGCGGGATGTGGATTTGAGGTGCGAACAGGAGGGGTGCGAGAAACGTTTTGAGAACACAACTTACCATGATGCCTCCGTGAGATTGCGCCGGCTGAGTGCCCAAGCGGGGATTGTACACAATGGGAAGGCTGAGCATCTCCGGAGCGATGGTTGCCGGAGCTTCCACCGAAACCGCGGGCGACTATGCATCGCATTCACACTCCGGTCACCTTGGCCGGGTTTGGGACAAAAGCACGATTTCTCCATTTTCCCGGTTGAAAAGCGTGCGGGGAGGCCGTATCGTACTGGCAGCTACCTGCCGGGCGGCGCAGCCTGCGAAACTGGCGGCGAAGAGGCAGGCTGTTCCCCGTGTTCCTTGCGATGCGCGGAAGATGTTGCGGAACTGGCCGCGAGGAGTGCGTTCCGGCGGTCGAGTTAAAGAACTTAAGGAGATCGGCTATGGAAAACAGCAAGCCGGCGCAGAATATCCAGGATTCCTTCCTGAACACCGCCCGCAAAGAGAGATTGAGCATCACGATTTACTTGCTGAGTGGGGTGAAGCTGACCGGGCGCATTCGGTCCTTCGACAAGTATTCCGTGGTGCTTGAGGCCAACGGACAAGAGCAACTCATCTTCAAGCACGCCATCTCGACCATCGTGATCGGGCGGACGGTAGGGCACACTGCGCATGTCGCGCACGGAGAGGCGAAGCCGGTGGCTGCGGCGGCCGCGGCCGTCTGGTTCGTCGTCCTCCGCAGCCGTGGCTTCGGCGGCGAGCGCCTCGGGCACCGAAGGGTAAGGCGTTTTCGGTTTGCGCACTTCTCATCCCAAGAAGACCCGTGTAAGACGATGGCGCCGGTGCGTCCTGTGCCGGACGTGCGCCCTTGGGCGCCGAAAGCGCGCGCCGCGAAGATCTACAGGAGCGCGCGTTTCTGGTGGGACTCGACGTGCGCACGCGCGGCCGCACGGGTGCGAAGGTTACCGCGCAGGCTCAAGCGGCGCGAGATGCGCGGCGACCGCGAGCCTGAGCCGGGATGGAGACGTTGGGGAAGGCCCGGCGAGTGCTTCGGGAAAGTCTAACGGCCACAAGCCGAGCATTCCCGAGTTCGACGCCGAAGAATCGCTGGCCGAATTGCGCACGCTGGCGGAGAGCGCGGGCGCGAACGTTGTCGGCGAAATTCTGCAGCGGCGCGACCGGCCCGATCCCGCGACTCTGATCGGCGCGGGCAAACTCGAGGAAATTGCCGGCGCGGCCGCTTCGGTGGATGCCGACTTCTTCTCTTCGATCACGATCTGACCGCTTCGCAGCAGCGCAATATCGAAAAGATCGTGCAACGGCGGGTGATCGACCGCACCCAACTCATCCTCGACATTTTTGCGCGGCACGCGCGCACGCGGGAAGGCCAGTTGCAGGTTGAGTTGGCGCAGTTGCAATACCTGCTGCCGCGGCTCGCGGGGCGCGGCGTAGAGATGTCGCAACTCGGCGGTGGCATCGGCACTCGAGGTCCCGGTGAAACGCAACTTGAAACTGACCGGCGGAAAATTGCGCGGCGCGTTCGGCACGTCGAGCAGCAACTGGAAAACGTGCGCCGCATCCGGGCGCAGCAGCGGCAGCGTCGGGAATCGGCTCCGGTGGCGACTGTGGCGCTGGTGGGTTACACGAACGCCGGGAAATCGACGCTGTTCAATGCTCTAACGCGCGCCGCAGTGCTGGCCTCGCCGCGCATGTTTGCTACTCTCGATCCGACGATTCGCGCCGTCGTGTTGCCTTCGAAGCGCAAAGTGCTGCTGTCCGATACGGTGGGATTCATTCGCAACCTGCCGCACACGCTGGTCTCGGCGTTTCGCGCCACGCTCGAAGAAGTGCAGCGGGCGTCGCTGATTCTGCATGTGTCCGACGCCAGCAGCCGGCTTTCGGCCGAGCAGGACGCGCAAGTAGAGATCGTCCTGAAGGAACTGGAAGCAGAGAAGAAGCCCCGGTTGCGAGTGATGAATAAAGTCGATCTGCTCGATGTAGAAGTCGCTGAGAGTTTAATGGCAGACTCGGCTCGGGAGGACTCCAAATCAGTCTACGTGTCGGCGGCGGAGGGTCTTGGGCTGGATCGGCTACTGGAGCGCATCGACGAGATGATCGAAGAAGATCGCGTCAGCCGGGTGCATTTGCGCGTGCCGCAAAAAGAAGGGAAGACCTTGTCGATGCTCGAAGCTAAGGCGCGGATTTATTCGCGAGCGTACAAGGAGGGGGCAGTCGAATTGGATGCCGAAGCGCCGCAGTCGGTGGTGCGCAGGGTGAGGGAGTGGCTCGTCAATTAGTGATCGACCGTCCTTACTACCAGCAACAGACAGAAGTTGAAATGGGCCGGCAACCAAGAAGCGGTGACATTCCTTGGCTATCGGCCCATTCGATCCTGAATTGGATCGGAGGTGATACTTCAATGCTAATCCTCTTTATCGCGTTGTCAAGGGTTAGTTGCAGCTTTCTGCACCATTCGTAAGCGCAGGACTGCCAAGGGTTTGCAGCGCGAAATGCTGCATCGCTCGAGCCTCCCCACGCATCTGTTTTCTTTTGAGCCACCTGCAGTCGATTACACATCGATTGCTGATTCGGCTTACCGCTTTTGGGAAAAGTCCATGATGCAACTATCTCGCAGATTTTCGATGACGCAGTGGGACGTGTTCTCCTCGCGCCCGCTCGAAGGAAACTCCCTGGCTGTATTTCTCGACGGCCGTGGCTTGACCGACGCCGAGATGCAGTCGATCACCAAGGAGATGAACCTCTCGGAGACCACGTTCATTCTGCCGCGCGATGCCGCGATCGAACGGGAGCGCGGTGTTCGAGTGCGAATCTTCACGGTGCAGGAAGAGTTGCCCTTCGCCGGCCACCCCACGTTGGGGACGGCGTTTGCTTTGCGTGGTTCGAGCACTGCGGAAAGTGTCGTGCTCGAGCTCAACGTCGGCAAAGTGCCAGTGCATTTCGAAGAGCGCGCGGGGGAACCAGTTTTTGGCGAGATGACGCAGATCGATCCTACGTTTGGAGTTCAGCACCAGCGCGACGCCGTCGCGCGAGCAACCGGATTGCGCGAGCAGGACTTCGACGATTCTCTGCCGATTCAAACTGTTTCAACGGGAATTCCATTCACAGTAACCCCGCTGAAATCTTTGGCGGTCATTCAGAACTTGCAAGTCGATCTCAACGGCTCCGCCGAGTATCTGTCCAGGAGCGGAGGAAAGTTTTTTTATTTTGTGACGCGCGAGACGGTGGATCGTGAAGCGCGCATTCACGCTCGGATGCTTTTTTATAACGGCGAGGATCCGGCTACCGGTTCAGCTGCGGGCTGCACGGCCGCGTGGATGGTGGCGCACGGCGTTGCGAAATCGGATGAACGTGTGCTCATCGAACAGGGTGTCGAGATGAAGAGGCCCAGCCGAATTTTCGTACGTGCCTCGCGCAGCGATAACCGCGTAGTTAACGTGCGCGTGGGCGGGCACTCGGTTGAAATTATGCGCGGTGAACTTCTTCTTTAGTGACTCGCACAAAAGCGGCTCAGAATCATGTCTTTCGCACACTCCGAAAATGTCAATAGCCAACCTCTGCCATTTGCTTCGACGCTACTTTACAGCGCGCAAAGTTACCGTTAGCATTCATTCGCTCTCATATTCTTCGCGAACAGAGAAAACTCCCCCGGCGCTCGTTTCGCAACGAGCCCTTTGGGGGGTGCGGACGGTGAATGAAACCCAAGCGTACGATCCTGTGTGTTGACGATAACGATCAGTCCCTTTCCCATCGCAAAATCATGCTGGAAACACGCGGCTATCGCGTTGCCAGCTACTCCCGTGGCGAAGAAGCGCTGGAGCGCTTCCGGCAAGGCGGCATCGACCTCGTGGTCACAGACATGGCGATGCCCGGCCTCGACGGGCCGCAATTGATTGCGGCGATCAAAAGTGTGTCGCCGGATGTACCTGCCATCCTCATTTCTAGCAAGGCCCGTGTGCACGATCACGACTCGCAAGCCGACGTGTTCCTGGCGCGGGGTACTTACGCGCCGGCCGATCTGTTGGAACGAATTCGCCTGCTGCTGGTGCGCAAGCGCGGACCCAAGCGAATGCAGCGCACCACGCCTCTGCCGCGCCAAATCGGAGCGGCCTAAGTAGTCACACAATTAAACTGTAGTGCTGGCCTGCACGCCGCCGGGCCGCGGCCTTCTTATACGTTCCTGTAAAATCATGGCTGCATGAGCGCATTCATCGAAGCCATCGATTTACGCAAGACATACCGCGTGGGGAAGATCGATGTCCCTGCACTTCGCGGTGTCTCCTTCAGCATTGAAAAAGGAGAGTTTGTCACCGTCGTGGGGCCCTCCGGCAGTGGCAAGTCCACGTTGTTTTATCTGCTGGGCGGGCTGACGCGCGCCGATTCCGGCAGGGTGATTCTGGATGGCGACGACTTTGCCACACTCTCCGATGCCGAGCGTACCCGAATGCGCAAACGGAAAATCGGCTTCGTATTCCAGAAATTCAACTTGCTGCCCACGCTCGATGCCCGCTCAAACATAGGCATCGCACAGGAAATCTCAGGCAATGGCGGCCGCAATCCGGAATTCTTTGTGCGCATCTGCGATTTGCTCGGATTAACCAAACGGCTGAATCATCGCCCGTCAGAGCTTTCCGGCGGCGAGCAGCAGCGCGTGGCTCTGGCTAGGGCGCTTGTCAACAAGCCGGCGGTGGTTCTGGCGGACGAGCCTACGGGAAATCTGGATTCGGAGAACTCCGACATCGTCTTGCGCATGCTGCGCCAGTCGAATCGAGAATTAGGCCAGACGATTCTGATGATCACGCACAATCCCGAAGCGGCGAAGGTCGGAGATCGCATCATCCACATGCGCGACGGCCACATCGTTCAGCCCGAGCAAGATCCGCAGTGGGCCGTGCAGCAAAAGCTTCCGTGACTGTCCCGCAAGCGCGCCCGCAGTCACGCCATGGCGCTGCCAGGTTAGTTTTTGTCTCGCTCCGCTATTAACCCTTTCGCAGATTCTTGCCGATTGAACCTTCAGGGATTTCCTGGACAAACGGATTCCCGCACGAGGCCGATTGGGCGAAAAAATTCTCTTCGTAGACGACGAGCCGGCCTTTCTGACTCAACATGAGCTCACGCTTCCGGCCTTCGAGATCGATACCGCTGTCGGCGGCGAAGCCGCGTTAGGCGTCATTCGCGACCGCGGCCCTTATGCTGTCGTAATTTCCGATTTGAGAATGCCTGGGATGAACGGTGTGCAATTCCTCACGCGGGTTGCTCAGATCGCGCCGGATACCACCAGAATGATGCTGACAGCGTACTCCGACTTTGACTTAGCCTTAGCCGCAGTCAACGAAGGTCATGTCTTCCGCTTCCTGGCGGAGCCCTGCGAAACCAAGGATCTAGCCATCGCGATCACGAGCGGGCTGGTCCAGCACCGATTGATTACAGCGGAGAAGGATCTGCTGGAAAACACTTTGATGGGAAGCATTAAGGTGTTTACCGACATTCTTAGCGCGGTGAATCCTGAGGCTTTCGGCAAATCCATCCGCATTGCCCGTTGCATGAAGCATCTGGTGGCCAAGTTCCACCTGCCCTCGTCCTGGTGCTTTGAGGCGGCGGCCATGCTCTCGCAGATCGGTTGCATTATGCTGGACCAGGATCTTATCCAGGCGGCCTATGTTGATACTCACCTGTCGGCGGCGAATCGAATGCTGTTTGAGTCTCATCCTAGTGTAGGCAAAAAACTGCTGGCCAATGTCCGGCGATTGGAGCCAGTGGCCTGGATGATCAGCCAGCAATTCAGCGTGGAGGCTCCGCCCAGCGCTCCGCCGCTGGTTCCGGGACTGCCGGCGGCGATCCTGGTGATAGGCGCCCGAATGCTCCGGGTGGCCGTTGCCTTTGACAATCTCACGATGCGGGGCGCAGCCAATGAGGATGCCATCGCACGCCTGCAGCATAGATCCGAGTTTGACCGCGATCTCGTAAATGCTTTAGTGGACATAAAACCCAACGCATCGAAAATGGAGTTGAGGAAAATTTCAGTTTCCCGGCTGAGCGTGGGCATGATTCTGCAACAAAATCTGCACAACCGGTCTGGACTTCTGGTGGTGGCGAAGGGGCAGGAAGTTACCCTGCCGTTACTCCTAAGGCTGGAGCACTTTTCGGCGGCCCGCCTGATTGACCCGGAAGTAATGGCGTCAGTGCCGGTATAGAGCCTCACCCGATCCACTGGCCCGGATATCGAAGCCTGGCCCGTGAAGGATCTTGCATCGAACACCAGCATTTCGTCCATGCGGCGGTAGCATTGCCCCAGCGCAGGGCGTCGTTTATAATCAGGTGCGTCGAATCGCTGGAGGCATAAGCGGGAGTAGCTCAGTGGTAGAGCGCGACCTTGCCAAGGTCGATGTCGCGGGTTCGACCCCCGTCTCCCGCTCCAGTTTTCGCTTGGCAGTTCTCCCTCAGATGGACTTTTGCCGTCCGGAACGCTAGCGTAGGAAGCAGGGGCGCGGTACCCAAGTGGTAAGGGAGAGGTCTGCAAAACCTTTATGCGTCGGTTCGATTCCGACCCGCGCCTCCAAATTCTTCCGGTAGTTGGTTGTCTGGCTTGCAGTTGGACCCCACTTGGCTTTTCGTGCGGGTTGGGCCTCGATGGGGCAAAATAGGCTAAATTTTGCCCCACGAGGCGGACAAAAAGCGGACACGATTTTCACCTCTCAATTTGATCTCCCTTCTTGCTTCCACACTGCTCTCTCGGCGACTTTCATTATCTCGCCGTATTGCAGCATCGTCGCTCGCCGTCGCCTCCAGCCCGCTTCAAATAAAAGTTGACCCGCTCTCACCAGCAGCTTAAGATGCCGAATCGCCCGCTGATAGTGGGCAATCTCCCCTAGCGCGGGCGATCTGCGTCGCGATAGAACTGCATTATCGGACCGCCGCTCATGGCGACTCAAAGATCTGAATTCACCCTTCCCGTGGCCGAATTTGCCGCGGCCTTGTTGGCGCGAGCCGAAGTGCGTCCTCGTGCGCAGGTGACTGCAGAGCAGGTGGCGCAACTTCTGCCCGGCATCGCGGTCGTGGTGTACATCATCGAGGACCTGGATAATCCCGCCTGGACGCGGAAGGCGATCGCGGGTGAAGTGAAGGTCGGCGGCCCGCTCGAATTTACCGCCGGCACTCTCGGCGGCGTCGCGGAAAACAAAACCCTGATGGTCTTCGAAGCCGCTGACCTGCAGCGCGAAGACTACGCTCACCTCGATATCCGCCGGACAGTCACCGCTCTCGCTTATGTTCCTTTACTTGTGGATGAGGTTCTTTTCGGCGCCATCGAACTGGTGAGCTACGAGCAGGCGTTTCCTGAAGCGATCCTAGAGGCGCTGAAGCAGGTTGCCGAACTAGCCGCGCCCGCGCTGGCTGCGGCTCAATCCTATGAAACCGAACGCAACGCCAGTTTGCATTCCATCAGCCGCGTCACCCAGATGTATGACCTGGAAAAGGTCTTTAACTCAACCCTGGAGATGGACGAGTTGCTCGGGATCATCACCAAGAAATTTCAGGAGGTGATGGGGGTTCAAGCAGTCAACCTGTGGATGGTCAACAACGACGTGCTCGAACTGATGCGGTCCGAAGGCTTCGATCCCACTGTTGCAATTGGCCAGGTGCAAAAACCGGGTGAAGGTGTTGCCGGAGACATCTCTGACAACGGCGAAGCCGTACTCATAGATGATGCCGGCGACGAGCGTTTACGCAAACGCAACACGGCGAATCGAGATGCGCCTATTTTTTCACTAGTGGCCGCTCCGCTGATGGAACATGAGAGTTTGGTGGGAGTGATCGAGGCGGTCAATCGGTTGGACGGCGTGCCCTTCGATGACGATGACCAGTTTCTTCTCACCAACATCTGCGAGACAGCCAGCAATGCCCTGCACAATGCCAGCCTGCTGCTTGCCGAGCGCAAGGTTGAGATTCTGCAAACTCTGGTTCAAGTCAGCGCCGAGATTACTTCAACCCTCAATCTTGATCGTGTGCTGCAGGCGGTGGTGAATCATACTCAGGCGATCATCGCTTTTGAACGCGCTGCCATCGCTCTCGAGCAGCGCGGTGCGCTGCAACTGAAAGCTGTGTCAGGTATGACGCAGATCAATCATGCCGATCCGGCGATTTCCGCATTGAAAGAAATGCTGGAGTGGGCCTCGATCTCGAACCAGGAAATCCACATTACCCAGCACGGCGATAAGATCAATGACCCGCGCCACGAAACCCAGGCCAAGTTTGCCGCGTATTTTTCGGCGTCCGGGATGCGCGCATTTTACGCGATGCCGCTAATCGATGATCAAGGACGCCTGGGTGTGCTGTCGTTTGAAAGCAGTGATCCAGATTTTCTCACCGCGGCGCATCTGGAAATGATTAAGGTGCTGGCGGGGCAAGCTACCGTTGCCCTGCGTAACGCTTCCCTGTACCGGGAAGTTCCGTTTATCAATCTCCTCGAGCCGTTGCTGCAGAGGAAAAAGCGCTTTCTGGCGATGGAGAAACGCCGACGCTGGTCGATAATCGCACTGGCGATTGCCGCGGGACTCTTTCTGATTTTCTGTCCACTGCCTATGCGGGTGATCGGAGACGCAACTGTAGCATCGGCTCGCTCGGCGCAGATCGAGGCAGGAGTCGATGGCGTAGTGAAGAACGTTTACATCCAGGAAGGGGATAATGTACGGCAGGGTGCTGTGCTGGCGGATCTGGAAGCTTGGAATTATCGGGCAGACGTCGCCGCGGCCCAGGCCAAGTACGACGAGGCGCTCGCCACAATGAATCGCGCTCTTGCCTCGAATGACGGGACGCTGGCTGGGAACGAACGCACGAAAGTGGAGTACCTGCAAGCGGAACTCGCGCGCGCTCGCGAGCGCCTCGATCGCACCACACTGCGCGCTCCCTTCGATGGCCTCGTGACCACGCCGCAAATACAGAACTCGGTGGGTCGCCGCCTGCAGCACGGCGATGTTTTTGTGGAGATAATTCAGACCTCCAATGTGTTGGTGGACGTCGCCGTCCCTGAAGAAGATGTCACGCTGATTCGAGACGGGGAGCGGGCGTCGCTCAAGCTGGAGAGTTATCCCCTGCAGACTTTCCGCGGGAGCGTGAGCATGCTCAGCCCGCGCAGCCAGGTGGAGGCAGACCAGCAGGTTTTCGTCGCGCGAGTAAATGTGTCGAATGCTGAAGGCAAGATTCGTCCGGGCATGCAGGGTCACGGCAAGATTTCAGTGGGATGGCATCCCGCCGGCTATGTGCTGTTTCGCGGCTTTGGAATGTGGCTTTGGGCCAAATTATGGGCATGGTTCGGATGGTGACAGTGGCGAGCGCGGTGCGTTTCGAAGTCGCGGTTCGATCCGGGGGCTTTATGCAGAGTTTTAGTTTGCGAAGTTCGTGTCGTGGCTTGGCGCTAGTTGGGATATTTGCGCTGGATTTGTTGTTGCTGGCATGCAGCTCGAATGCGATTCCCGCAGATGCGGCCGTCGCCTCTAAGTCAGCGACTGACGCCGCCACCCAACCTCAAGCCTCGTCCTCTGACTACATTGCCTCCGGACCTATCGTTGTGGAAAATCAGATCGAGTTGGCTGCCCAGCGCGATGGCGTAGTCGCGGAAGTTTTTGTAGAGGCCGGCGCATCCGTAAAAAAAGGTCAGCTTCTTGCCCGTCTCGACGATCGCCAGCTTACCGCCGATAAAGATGCTGCGGCAGCCAAAGCGCGAAGCAGCGAGGCCGATCTCAAGAACTGGGAGGCCAGCGCGAAAGTCGCGCAGGCCCAGCGCGATCGCGCCGAACAATTGTGGACGGCGAATGTTATCGCCAAGTCCGAGGAAGAGAAGGCCAAGTATCAATACGATGCCACTGAGTTTGAAGTGCAGCGCCAGCGCGAGGATTTGAAATATGCACAGGAGAGCCTGCGGTCGCTGGAGCTTGAACTGGAAAAAACCAGAATTGCCGCGCCGTTCGACGGAGTTGTGGCGCGACGGTATCTTCGCCTCGGGCAACAGGTCGCCAAGAACGACCACCTGTTTTGGATATCGGCGGTCGCACCCTTACGAGTGAAATTTTCTCTTCCCGAATCTTATCTCGGCCGCGTGCGCAAGGGCACTGAGCTTGTGGTTACAACTTCTGTCACTCCCGGAGAGCAACACAAAGCCAGAGTATTACTCGTGGCCCCGGTTGTCGACCCGGCTAGCGATACCATCGACATTACCGCGGAATTGGAGGGACCGTCGCCCTCTTTGCGACCGGGAATGACCGCTAACATCCGCCTGCGGAATCCGCAATGAATCTCGCCGAAGTTCTGAATGTAGCGCTGCCGGAACTTCCCGCGCGCAGGGGCAAATCGTTCCCAAAGATTCATCCCAACCTGATCGCGCGCGAGCAGATTGAAGGCGGCGTGCCCACCATGGTCGCCATGGTTTCCGGCGGAAGCTACGTGATGAGGTTTAGCCCTGAACAGTGGAAGCTGGTGAACCTCTTCAACGGAGAACGCTCATACCGCGACGTCATCGAGATCTTTCAGCAGGAGACTGGCATCGCATTCGGAGAAGAAGACGTGCGAGAATTCGCCGAGTCGCTGGAAGAAGGCGGCATCTGGTATCGCACCGCTGAACTGACGACCGCGAGTCAAAAACTGGCCGACGAACGCCGCCGCCGGGCTGGCAAGAAAATCGATCTCTCGCTGATAACGTTTTCCACCTGGGATCCAGACCGTTATCTCACACGTCTGCACAACCGACTACGTTTTGTTTATTCGAATTGGTTCACTCTGCTGACGCTGGGCATGTTCTCGATTATGGTTCTGATCTTTGTAGGTGGCTGGAGCGAGATTTGGCGCGATACCTTGCGTTATTACACTTTCACCGACAAGAGCGCCGCCGATCTGGCCGAATTCTGGCTGTTGTTCTGCGGCCTCGGTTTCTTTCATGAGAGCGCGCATGGGCTCACCTGCAAGCACTTCGGCGGAGCAGTGCATCGCATGGGCTTCATGCTGGTCTATCTTTCCCCGGCATTCTTTTGCGATGTAGGCGAAGTCTATGTCTACGGAGGTAAGTGGCCGCGCGTGGCTGCGATCATCGCCGGAATCTGGACCGAGCTGATGTTCTGTTCAGTGGCAAGCATTGTCTGGTGGGGAACTCCGCCCGGCAGCCCGGCACACGACTTCGCTTACAAGATCATGTTGATCACTGGCGTCGCTGTGGTTCTAATGAACCTGAACCCTCTGATCAAACTGGATGGCTACTACCTTTTTGGCGAGCTGATCGGAATTCCCACGATTAAGGAAAGCTCCACCGAATATCTTTCGAGTTGGACGAAGCGCAATCTGTTCAGGCTGAGCGTCGAGGTTCCATACCTGCGTCCGCAACGGCGCTGGTTGTTCGTCAGCTATGCGTTGATTTCTGGTTTGTACAGTTACGTCGTTCTGTTTGCCGTGGTGCGCTTGGCCTATAACATTTCATCGCGCTTCAGCTCGCAGTGGGCGTTCCTGCCTGCACTGTTGCTGGCTTTGCTGATTTTAAGAGCGCGTCTTCGCTCTTCGGTGCGATTTATGAAGGATTTCTATCTGGATAAACAGCAGATTCTTCGCAGTTGGTTGAACCGACCTTACAAGCCGGTGGCAGGAGTAATTCTGCTACTTGCACTCTTTGCCCCGGTCTGGCGCGAAACCGTGAGCGGGCGCTTCATCCTCGAACCGGCGCAGCGCGCCATTACTCGCGCATCGGTTCCCGGACAGATCACGCAGGTGCTGGCCGAGGAAGGCATGCCAGTCACGGCGGGTTCTACTTTGTTCGTCCTGCGCAACCGAGAGCTTGAAGCCGAAACCCAGAACGCCCAAGCTAGCCTTGGCGCCGCCGACGCTCAGGCACGGCAAGCTCAACTTACCTACGCGGACTTGGGGAGCGCACGCTCGGAACTTGCCTCCCAGACTGGGCGTTATCGCTCCCTTTCACAGCAGGTTGCGGAGTTAAGAGTGCAGAGCCCGATTTCAGGGGTGATCGTCACACCTAACCTAAAGGACCGTCTAGGTTCTTTTGTTCAGGATGGTGAGCTGTTGGCCGAAGTTGATGACACGACAACACTGCAGGCGCGGATTTTTCTGCCCGAGTTTCGCATTCAGCGCGTGCGCTCCGGCGCTCCAGTTTCGTTGCTGCTGCGGTCAGTCTTCCAGCCAGTGCGGGGCCGTGTGAATTCTATCGCTCCCGCTTCATCCGAGGTGCCTCGTGGCTTGATACTGGAAGAAAAATATAAGGGCATTGCGCAGCCTGCGTATTACGTGGCCACGGTTCTACTTTCGAACCCCGGCGGTAAAATGCGCTTTGGAATGTCGGGAGACGCGAAGGTCGAAGTCCGCAGGCAAAGTGCAGTGGGATTTGTCTGGGAGACGATCAGAGAGTTTCTGCAGCGAAAATTCTGGTGAAACGGGATCTGGTAAAAAGGCGAAAGTCGGCATCTCGGATTTCCAGCGCTGATATAGCAAAGAAAAAGGGCTCGACCTCCCCCCGGAGCGAGCCCTTCTTAGACTGTCCACCTGCGTAATTTTGGTGGATTAGCGAATCCCTTTTGCCAGGGTGCCTTTGGCTAGCGTGCCCTTCGCTAGGGTTCCTTTTGCCAGGGTGCCCTTAGCTAGCGTCCCTTTTGCCAGAATGCCCTTCGCGAGGGTTCCCTTTGCCAACGTACCCTTGGCAAGCGTGCCTTTGGCCAAAGTGCCCTTGGCGAGAGTGCCCTTTGCCAACGTGCCCTTGGCCAGGCTGACGCTGGAGACGACTGGGGTGCTGGAGGCAACGTTGGTGGCAATGATGGCCTTCTTGGCCGCTGTCATATTACCGATCAAAGATTTCTTCTGAATCGACATTATTTTATCTCCGCCTGGCTGATTTTGATTCGTTACGTCTCGGTTTGATATGTAGCAGATGCAATGCCAAACTCAGGCAAGTCCCAGGAGTCTCAAAGGAACCCATATTTATCAGGCACTTGGGAGAGCGGTTCCTATTGCGTGGGGGTTGGGAAGCGATCGCTTGGATGTCGCCGAAGATTAATTATTTATCCATCGAGTATTAATATTTAATCCGTGCGGAATTTCGATAAATTTTTAATCCTTCCCCAGACGATACTTGCGGCAGAGGTAGTGCATTTTCTGTTTATCGATCTGGAGCAGCCGCGCCGCCCCTATTTTGCTGCCCTCCGAGCGCCGCAGCGCCGCCGATAGATAGGCGACTTCTATCTTCGCAATCTCTTCGTCGAAACTTACTCCCGCTTCGGGAATCAGCATCGATTCCTGGCTGGCCGTACTGTTGTACAGCAGCCTCTGCGGCAGATGCTGGACCTTCACCACCGGGCCGTCGACCATCAGCACCAGTCGCTGCACCAGATTCTGCAGCTCGCGAACGTTTCCCGGCCATGCATCCTCCTCCAGAATCTGGATCACCTCTGGCTCCAGGCGCTTTAGCGGGACATTATTCGCGCTGCAGTAGGCGCGCAGGAAATGATCGAGCAGAAGTGGAATGTCCCCCGGGCGGTCGCGCAATGCCGGCAGCACGATCGGCACAACATTGATCCGGTAATAAAGGTCTTCACGGAAGCGTCCGGTCCGAACCATCTCCTCCAAGCCTTCGTTGGTCGCCGCGATCAGCCGAAAATCGATCTTCTTCGCACTCTGGCCGCCGATCCGGGTCACCGCCCGGTCTTCCAAGACGCGCAGCAGCTTGGACTGCAAGGCCAGCCCTAACGTGGCAATTTCATCCAGAAACAACGTCCCCGTATGTGCCAGCTCGATGTGCCCGGCACGGGCGGAGCGGGCGTCGGTGAAGGCTCCCTTTTCATGCCCGAAGAGTTCGGTCTCAATTAGGTTCTCGGGCAGAGCCGCGCAGTTGATGCTGATAAAAGGTTTCTCCGCCCGTGGCCCCATAGCCACGATTGCCCGGGCCACGAGTTCCTTGCCGGTTCCACTCTCTCCCCCGATCAAAACCGTACTGGTGCTGTCGGCGACCCGTTTAATGGCCTCGTACACGCGACGCATGGGCTCGCTGCCGCCGATCAGGTCGCAAAAAGATTCTCGCTCGGATTGAGCGGCCTGCTGCTGCTGGCACTCGATCTCGAGAGCCCGCTTCTCCAGCGCCCGGCGCAGAACGCTGGCTACTTCTTCGAAGTTGATGGGCGCGACGAAATATTCGTCGACCGAGGCCGCCACCGCCTGCAGGCGCAGGTTCCGGCTGTTGGATCGCGTCAGCCCCACGAGCACCAGGTCAGGTGCCAGAGCTCGCAGCTCGCCCAGGGCGGTGATTCCATCTTTGCTGCTTTCACCTACGGTATCGAGGTCGAGCAGGATGGCGTCGGGAAGCGCTTTGGTGCTCGGTCGTTTGGTGAGCAAAGCCGACAGTTCGTCCCAGGTTTGGAGCACAAGCAGCTCATGTTCACCCGCTAGATAGGTTTCGGCCTCGGGGCGCACACGCTCGTCGGTGGTGACGATTATTACGGCAAATCGGGCTTGTTCGTTTCGGGGACCCGCCATGCCGTAGCCTCCTCCGTGGCGGCAACGATTATGTCAAATTTTTAAACCCTTCAGGATGAAATATTTATCTTAGTGCAATCGCTTTTGAGCAAAGCAGATGGCATCACGAGGTGGAACCTAGCAGCGCCGCCGTCCCGGTGACCCCTAGGGCGTCCTTGTCCTCGGAGCGAGGCAATGATGCCGGCCCTTCCCACTTGCAAAACCCGCGTACTTCCCGTAACTTGGGACGCTCGGTATCTCGATTCGATTACCCCGCGGCGGGCGCGGGACTTCGGTGGAGGACAGTTTGGACATTAGCGTCCGTAGGCGTTCGGAAGTGCAAGTCGTTCAGCTCCGGGGACCCCTCAGAATGGGTGCGGCAGTGGACGGCTTGCGACAAACTATGGAGGAGGCGCTGGCCAGCGGAGATACCCGCATGGTCCTCAACCTCGCCGAAGTGTCCATGATTGATTCCAGTGGGATCGGTTTGCTGGTGCGGTTTCTGGCCTCGGCCAAGCAGCGTGGCGGAAACATCAAGCTGGTACAACCCAATAAATTCGCGGTGCAGACCTTGAAACTCGTGGGCGTTATCAACCTGTTCGAAATTTTCGACAACGACGACGCGGCGGTGGAGTCTTTTGCGGCCTGAGTCGAAAACTATTTTCGCCGGATTCGAGAACGAGATAGGCCTGAATGTCAGCTGACTCAAGCAGTGGTCCGGAAAACCCCGCGCTTTCTGAGTTGCTCGACCGCAGCATGCCTGCGAATTCTGAGGCCATCGCCGAAGTTGTCGACGCTATTTCTGACACTCTAACCCGTTTGGAAGTTCCAGAGCAAAAGCGCTTTGAGATTGCGCTCGCGGTTCAGGAGGCTCTTGCCAACGCAGTAATCCACGGATGTGGGAACGATCCCTCGAAACAAGTCCGATGCCGGGTGAACACCGACTCCCACGGTCGCATCGTGATAACCGTCACTGACCCCGGACCCGGATTCGATCTAGATAAGTTACCCGATCCCAAACAAAACGAAAATCTCCATGCCGATCACGGACGCGGCGTTTATCTCATCCGCCAACTTATGGACGAAGTCCAGTTCGAAAAGAATGGCAACGAGATCAAGATGTGGAAGTATTAGCGAAGCCCGGAAAGCCGAAGCCCCACACCTGCACCCTAAATCTCTGACTTACTCCTAGTTTAGGTTCGATTCCCTGGGCCAAGATCGTCAAGAAAAAACGCTGGAAGGAACATGGTAATTTTCTAGATATCGGAGGCGCATTGACGATGCTCGCTGGTGAGATCGGGCCTCGTTCGGGCAGACGGTGATTTTCTTCTCTACCGCGAAGTTACCCCGGTAATCCTTTCATTGCTCGATACGAACCCTACAATTAATTCGTGGGACTCCGTTCAATTCCGAAGAGGTGGATTCTCGCCGGATTTCTGCTGATATCCGCCCAGATTCTACTGGGGCTGTGGTTTCCCCGCAGCTTTAGCCTGACAGCGTTTGGTGATCTCACGCAGTGCATACTTCTGCTTGCCGCCTTCATTTCAATTCTCTCTGCCGCAACTGCCGCTAAGGGCCGGACGAGGTTCTTCTGGTTATTCATGACCTTGGGTTTTGGAATGTGGCTATCGGCTCAGCTGTTATGGACCTATTTCGAGGTCCTTTTGCGTCGGGACGTGCCCAATCCATTTGTTGGCGATATTGTCCTCTTCCTGCACATCGTCCCCATGATGGCCGCCTTGGCCGCCCAGCCTCACTCGCGGATGGACCACTACTCGGCCCGTTTCAGCTTCCTCGATTTCCTTTTGTTGCTGGTTTGGTGGCTCTATCTGTTTCTTTTCATAGTCATCCCGTGGCAGTATGTCTATCCCAATGAAGCACTGTATGGCAGTTGCTTCAATGGGGTGTACCTTTTAGAGCATACCGTTTTTCTTTTCGCTCTCGCCTTTTTATGGCGACGCAGTTCGGGCTCGTGGAGAACCATCTACGCACACCTGTTGGGTGCGGCCTCGCTTTATGCCATTGGTTCAATCGCATCCAGTGTTGCCATCGACTTTCACGTTTACTACACCGGCAGCGTTTACGATATTCCATTGATGACCGCAATGGCCTGGTTCATCGGTGTTGGAGTGCTTGCCCGAAGAGTTTCACAGGACAGTCAATTCCAGAAAGCAATCGCGGCGCGTCCGAGTATTTGGGCCTCACGG
This sequence comes from uncultured Acidobacteriaceae bacterium, assembly GCA_963781635.1. Taxonomy (GTDB): domain Bacteria; phylum Acidobacteriota; class Terriglobia; order Terriglobales; family Acidobacteriaceae; genus Sulfotelmatobacter. Next base: position 312,117 of record CAWAFZ010000001.1, on the reverse strand, counting down.
CTGGCGATGTTGGCTGTCTTTTCGATGCCGCTGATGCAGGCATGGGCGGTTTTTGCCGGTAATGCACCACAACCAATTCGCCATTTCAGATTACTGTTGTCCTTAGGCGCGATGCTGGTGATGGGCTTTCTGGTTTTCCTGAAGCAACATTTCCTTGATCGGGAACTGATCCAACTACTTCAGAAGTCCTACCAAACCCTGGAAGAGATGCGCGGACTGAAAGACGACCTGATGAAGAAGGAAAGTCTACTGGTCTCGCAAAGCCAGGAATTGCAGCGAAAGAACCTCGAGCTTCACGAGGCCTCGTACACGGACGCATTAACGGGATTGTGGAATCGTCGCTACTTGGAGGAGACCCTCACCGCCGAGTCAGCACAGGTGTTACGCACCTACCAGCGGGTTGCGACATCCGCAAAAGGCACGGTAGACCATCGCGACCTTGTCTTCATGATGGTCGATGTTGATTTCTTCAAGAGAGTCAATGACCAGTACGGCCACACTATTGGCGATGCGTTGCTTCGCATGATTGCCAAACGTCTTTCGAGGATCGTTCGAAAGTCCGATGTGTTGGTTAGGTGGGGTGGCGAAGAGTTCATGATCGTGACTCGGTCCGCTGACCGTTCCGAATTAACGATTTTCTGCCGCCGGATCCTGGATGCCATAGCCTTAGAACCCTTCGATTTGGGCGATGGTATCGAATTGCACCAGACCTGTTCCATCGGATGGGCGCCCTACCCCTGGTCTACGAACGCGTTCGAGGCCATCTGCGCAGAGGAGGTCATTGAGTTGGCAGATACGGCGCTGTACCGTGCGAAATCAATGGGCCGAGATCAAAGTGTGGGGTTTGTTCCTTCCGACCAGGCCATCGCCTCGCCCCAGAGAATCTCAATGGAGAGCCTGCGAAAAGGGAAGTCGGATTTGATTAGAGTTGTGACTACTCTGCGAGCGACAAAAGAGGAGACCACGAAAAACGAAGAGCATTCTCCATTTGAGTTGAACCGATGAGTTCGATTCTCAACCGCGCTCCGATCTTCTTCTGTTTCTGTTTTGGGCGACAATACCGCCGGGCGTGCGCATGTCTTGGCCTTTCGACGCGAGCCGCGTCCGCCTTCTACACACGTAAATGTTTTTGACTAAGCGGCCTTAATTACGTTGGCTGCCTGTGGACCCTTTTTCCCTTCGGCGATTTCGAAATCAATCTGGTCGCCTTCCTGCAGACTCTTGTAGCCTTCAACTGCGATTGCTGTGTAGTGAACAAAAACGTCGGGACCATCCTCTCGACCAATAAAGCCATAACCTTTGGCATTGTTAAACCACTTTACCGTGCCTTTTAGACGTTCCATGGTGCCTCCTGATCGCACGAGTGGAGTAGCGTTCTGCGATTTGGACCAACCCTACGCTGCCGGTTGCGCCATTGGAATCGGGCGAAAACCGTACGCTACCGCACATATATGAGTTCGAAGCATGGCACAACAGACTTTTGCTGCTCAAGCGCAGCGTTTACAGGCGGGTGGCTTCGGAGAAGCGCGCAATCACAGGTCGAAAACCCGGTACACCGATGACTTCTCTTGTGCCTAGAGCAGAGAAATCGCCACGTTATGCACAGGTACTCCCGCCGGAGTGCGGCCATCGGTTTTGCCGTGATGAGCGTGACCGTGCACCACGAGGTCTGCACCGTGGCGATCTATGACTTCAGCTAAGCGTGACGTTCCCCAAAAGGGCAAAATCTCGATGGCTTCTCCCTGAACCGCCTCGGGGATCGGCGAATAGTGCAGCACGACGACGCGTTTCGCGGTGCGCAGTTGCGACATGGCACGTTCGAGCTTGAGCGCTTCGTCAATAGACGCCTGGACAAATTGTTTGATTTCGCGCTCTCCAAAGGCGGTTAGCATGCCGCGCCCGAAGCCCCCGACAAAGCCCTTCGTTCCCGCGAAGCCCACGCCATCTCTCTCGTAGGCGGTGCCATCCAACAGGGTGATCCCCGCGCCTGCAATCAGGCGGCAGAGCTCTTCTTCCTTTCCGCTTTCAAAATCGTGATTGCCTAACACGACCATGGTTGGAATCCTGAAGGCGAACCAGCGCATTCAGCAGCGGCTCCATCTCCTGAGGTTGCCCATAGTTGGTAAGATCTCCGGCAAGAATAAGGACGTCAGCCTCATCCCGTACCCGCTCAAACTGATTCTGCAGCTTGGCGTAGCTTTGAGGATTGAAATGCAAGTCGGCGGTAGCTGCGATTCTCATGCAAGTTCTCTTCAGTTCTGTTACGAGGCGCGCCGCACAGCGGCTCGCGATGGCTGGCGGCCGTTCCGGCGCCGCTTGATTTTTTCCAGGAGGCTTTGTCTTTTCTCCTGTGCCGTGGGCATGGAAGAGGAGACGGGCAGGCCATCGACGTGTTTGGGTGCCGGCACGCAGCTTGGATGTTCTTCCCTGCGTTTGCGGTTGGTGCGCGGTTGCAATAGGCAAACTCGAGAAAGGATTGGGAGGACGGGGCCTAATTCAGCGTCGAAGTGGAGGGATCGCTGAGCGCGATTAGCTTGCCGGTGGGATAGTCTGCTTCCGTGAGAGGAAATTCGGGCTCGGGATTTATGATGGTCAGCACTTGCCCGCTGAGAATTCCTCGAATGCGCAGGCGGTCGGCTGCGACCGAGAGGACTCGATAACGTTCGCCAAAAATCGATCTACCGGCATCTCCCATGAACCATTAGATGCGCGATTCGACCCAAAGATTGATGACTTCTCCGCACAAAAGCGAGGTCCTTTCCTTATTGGGAACCGACTACAACTGTCCCCGGCCTACCGTAATCGCATTCTTCTGGACGACTCTTTCACAGTAGCTGCAGTCGATGCTGTGAAGAGTTTCATTACCGTCAAAAGTCAAGGTACTACGGCTTCGTTTTCGATAAGTTTTTCGCCGCCGGCCTTCCTGCGGCGGGCAGTCCCGTCAGCGACCCTTGCTGCTCCAGCGGCCCTACGGAAACGGTTGTCAAGTTGATGTCATAGTCGAGCCAGAACAATTGTCCCCGCTGGCTTGGTAGATGACCATGTCGAAGTTGCCGGACGAGCCGTCGATTACTGTCGCAAGTGCCGTCCCCGATAACATCGTGTAGCGTCCGGGATTTTTTAGTCTGCCAGTGGAGTCCCCACAAACGTGTCTCCGGAACTTGTCGCGTCGGCGGTTCCGAAAGAGAAGAAGGGATCGCTGACCAGTCCGGTGAGGCTCAAAGCCCCGTTCGCGACCATAGTCCCCTGAGCGAGCATGTCGAACTCGCAGCCGCAGCCCATGTTGCCGAAATTCTGCCATCCAGCGGCGTAGTTGCCGGCGAAGTCGGAGGTCGCAGTGGCTACTGTGGTCGCATCAGTTTGGGGAATTATCACTCCGGCACCGCCAGGAAGAGGTGCGCCCAATTGTCCGGAATCCAGATCGAGAACCAGGGCGCCACCACCGCCGATTGTGTTGTTCGGATCATCAAGATTCAGAGTTGGATCCGTCATGTAAATGCCGAGCTCGTTGATATCGCCAAGCCCGGGGCTGAACGCCAGGCTGCCATATCCATTGCTGCCGATGGAATAGGTTCCCGTGATTGCGGAAACTGGCGGCGACGTAAGAACGCCATTGGCCGGTTCATTGTCGTCCCCAACGCCCGAGAAGTTAGCGGGCGAGGATGATGTGCTGCTGGTAGTGAACTGGGCCAGAGCGCCGAACTGAGCAAGCTGGTTGCCCGCAATGGCGAGGACGGATGGTCCGAGGGAGGCGTTGCTGAAAGTTCCCGCGCCCTGCCCGAAGGCGGAGCCAGACGCAGAGTCGGCGATCCCAAACGAAGATTTGGCGACAGAGTCTACATCAATGAGACGGATCGCTTCCGGCCCAACCACGTAATAGTTCAGAGAAACCGGAATGTTCGCGATTTTTACTCCGCTGATAGTGCCACGCCCGAAGGAATCGGCAGGCGAAATCGTTCCGCTGAAAGCCTTGCCTATCGACACCACCCCCGTACTATCCACATCATTCACGTCAATGGTGCCATTCGTGAGGCTGCTCCCAGCGACGGTGAAGACCCCGCCGAAGGCGAACGGCTGATCGTTCACATCAGATCCAGAAAGAGCGAAGGCGTACGACCCATTAAGCTTGCTCGGCAGAGTTTGCAGGTCCATGCTGCCGCTGGAAGTAGCGAGGCCGTCGTATTCCATGATGAGCGCGTGCTTGGAGTTAACAAACTGCACCCCGAACACTTCGGTGCCGCTGGTGCTGGTGGCTAACATGGGGTTACCTAACGTGGGGTTATTCGTAACCAAGGTGAGAGTGGCCTGGCCGGCAGGGGCGCCAGAGGCAAACGTTAGCGTTCCTCCAGTAATCTGGTCGCCGCTGGGTTCAGGCGAGGTAAGGCCAGCGCTGCCGTCGTTGTAGTCTTGTTCGCCCGCGAGGACTTTGCCAGTGGGATCGATGGCTATCGACCCTGCGAGTGCGTAATAAACACCATTCACATCTTGTCCGCTCATGGAGAACGCGTAAGAAGTCGCCGGTAAGTTGGTGAGATTGAAAGTTACCGGGGATGCTGCCCCTGAAACAGTCGCCGTTACGCTATAAGCGCCTCCCACTGTGTTCGCGGAAAACGTCGAAGACGTGGCTACCCCGTCGCTGTTTGTAACGTCAGTTTCCGTGGCGGTTCCGTTAGCGAAAATGCCGCTCGCGCCCGATGCTGGAGCCGTGAATTTCACTGTCTCCCCAGCCGTCGCAATTCCCCCCGTGGTTACGGTCACCGTAAGGGGCGCAGCAAATGCCTTGCCGCTCGCTGCGCTTTGTGACGTACCGCTGCTTGCCTTGATCCCCACGACCTGAGGTGAATAGGTGGGCGGAGTCGAACTCGAACTGCCACCGCAACCCAGCAGGGAAGCCAGAGGCAGGCAAATGAACGCGAAAACGACCGCGTACGCTTTGCGATTCATAGTGAACTTTCCTTTCGGCGCGCTGCGGACAGGATGGATTTGGCCAGCAAACGATCCCGTCAGGGTGGACTAAGTCGGCAGCATAGCAGTCGTATGTTAAGAAGAGATGAATGTCTGAGTCTTTGATGCAAGTCATTCAGCGAATTTTCAGGCTGGTCGGCTAAATTAAGCTGTGGTACAAGTGGACCCCTGTGAAGCTACTCGTTGTCGAAGATGAAGCTCGGATGTTGGAACTGCTGCGTCGAGGCTTGACCGAGGAAGGTCACAATGTTGTGTGCGCCTGCGATGGCGGCGAAGGTTTGGAACTGGCTCGGGATTATGAATTTGACACGATCGTGCTGGACGTCATGCTGCCGAAAATGGACGGCTTCGAGATGGCCAAGAGACTCCGCCAGGAGCGTATCGCAACCCCGGTGCTGATGCTCACCGCTAAAGATTCGGTGCCCGATGTGGTGCGCGGCCTTGACGTGGGTGCTGACGACTATCTCACCAAGCCATTCAGCTTCAACGAACTACTCGCCCGGTTGCGCGCCCTGCAGCGCCGTACTACGGGCCGGCCGCAGAACCGGCTGCAGGTGGCGGATCTTACTCTTGATCCCGACTCGCACACCGTCTCGCGAGCAGGAGTGCCAATCATTCTAACCCGCACCGAATACAGTCTGCTGGAGCGATTGATGTATCGTGCCGGGAGAGTGGTTCCGCGGCGCACCCTTATCGAGTCGGTATGGGGCTTCGAAAGGGAAATTGAAGAGAACACGCTCGATGCCTTCGTCCGGCTCTTGCGGCAAAAGGTGGATTGTGAGGGCAAAACAAAGCTGATTGTCACGGTCCGGGGCGTTGGCTACATGATTCGTCAAGAAACGACTCGCGAGGAGCCTGCCGGGTGAAGAAACTTTCCATCGGCCTGCGCCTGACGCTGTGGTATCTGGTCATTTTCCTGCTTGCCGAGGGTGTTTTCGGCGCAGGCATGTGGCTGATCCTGCGGAAGAATCTTTACGACATTGCCGATGCCGCGCTCGAAGGCCAGGCTGCCGATCTGAAACGATTTCTGGAAGCTCGGAAAGATGCGCCTACGACGCAGTTGCAGTCAGAGATCAGCGCGGACTACAAAATCGAAAGCTCAGAGGACTATTTCCAGCTCAGTGAGGCTACTGGCGATTTGATTTATCGCTCGCACTTCTTGCAGGAGCATCCACTGCCTGCCTTGAACCTCGATCAGCTGAAGGAACCTGATTACAAGAACCGGGAACTGGGAAAGCAATTTTTTCGCATCATGAGCCAGCGAATCGAGGTCGGGGGGCACGTTTTCATCGTGCAAATCGCCAGCTCTCTGGATGAAGAGACCGAGACGCTTGACGCTTTCCGCCGCTATCTGCTGTTGTTCGCCCCGCTGCTGCTTCTCGCCGCATCGGGCGTGGGTTATTGGCTGAGCCACAAGGCACTGGCCCCGGTGGACGCGCTGGCACGGACCGCTCGTACTATTTCCGGCTACAACCTCAGCAGCCGGCTGGAGCAGTTACATACCGGCGACGAACTGCAGCGTTTATCGGATACCTTGAACGAAATGCTGGCGCGCATCGAAACCGCCTTTCTGCGGATTACGCAGTTTACCGCCGACGCTTCCCATGAGTTACGAACCCCGATTGCACTCATCCATACCGAAGCCGAACTAGCGTTGCGACGGTCGCGCGATGAATCTGAATACCGGGAGACACTGGAGCACATTCTGCTCGAAGCGAAGCGAACCGGCAATCTCATGGAAGAACTTCTGGCAATCGCGCGCGCCGATTCCGGACGCGAAGCGGTCGATTTCCAACCTTTTGAGCTGCTGATTACGTTGAGGGAGTCAGCCGCGAAATGGCGTCAGGTTGCTGTCCTGCGCAATCTGCAATTCGAAGAGTATCTCAAAGGTGAGCAGTTACCGGTCGTGGGAGACGGAAACTCTGTGCGGCGCCTGATCGATATCCTTCTCGACAATGCCTTCAAGTACACCCCAGCGCAGGGGAAAGTCATTCTGAAAGCCGAAGAGAAAGACGGGCGAGCGGTGGTGACCGTTACAGACACGGGAATCGGAATTGCCCGCGAGGATCAGGCCAGAATCTTCGAGCGCTTCTACCGCGTCGACAAAGCTCGTAGCCGCGAACTGGGCGGCAGCGGTCTGGGACTGGCTATCGCGCAGTGGATTGTGCAATTGCACCAGGGATCAATAGAGGTAGAGAGCGCTTTGGGCAATGGCTCCGTCTTTCGGGTCGAGTTTCTACTGGTTGCACATGGTGTGTCGCGCACTCCCGTGTCAGGCTAGGAAAACCGTCAGAGCCTTGCCTTTACCGGCCGATGCCCTTCGTAAGCCTTTCCGGCCATCATGAAATTCATCAAACATTAACCTTGCGGTAACGTTTGCGTAATGCCAGACGGGCTACCCTTTACGTTTCTCGCGGTCGAATCCAACAATAAGCAACACCGGAATTTCGCCGATGTCCTCGCGTTCCACTGGGCAGTCCATGCAACCGTGATTGCCGGGAAGCGTCCGAAGGGGTTACAGCTTATGCAGCGCAGAATCGCATTCTTATTGTTTGTGTCTTGCCTTCTCGGGTGTGGCAGCAGCGATAGCAAACCCGCCTTGTCCGGATCGCTCTCTGGTAACTGGGAGATGATACTTACCAAGAGTAATAACCCCTTGTTAAACAAGACGCAATCTGGCTCGCTGATACAGAATGGCGATGCTGTCACGGGCAGCGTGATCTTTACTGACATACCCTGTTCGGGGATTGGAAGTGTCAGCGGAACGGTCAGCGGAGCGAATATCTCAATGGTAGTAAGCCCGACCGGGGTCTCGGTGAATCTTACCGGTACGATTGCGGCAGGTCAGACGTCCATGAGCGGGAATTACAACATACTCTCGACCGGATGCAGCGGTTCGCAGTCCGCTCCAGTGACGGGCACATGGACCGCAAACCTGGTTTCGCCGCTGAACGGCAACATCGCGGGAACTATTACGTCGAAAGCTCAGGGCGGCGGCACCTACTCGGTGACGGGAAAGATCAGCCAGGGGGCGAATACCGGTACGAGCAGTACGCCGCTCTCCGGAAGCCTCGCCGCTACAGGCTATTGTTTCAGCTCGGCGACTATTCTGGGATCGATCAGTGGAACTTCCGCCGTCTTGGATCTAGTGAATACCGACGGCACTCAAATCGGAGAAATTTACGGGTCAACCTCGCTCGACGGAACCTCAATGACCGGCACTTACCACATGGTAGCCCAAGGCACCGGGGGTACCGCGCCTTGCGTTGACGGCGATAACGGAACCGTCAGTTTGACGCTGTAGGGGCACAGCTCCGGTTGCAATTAGCAAACGATCATAAGAGAGACTCTTCCTTCTGTTTTCTCGGTCAACTACCTCAACACTCCTCTTACCCGCATTGATGGCCGTGACCGTATGCCAGGTCAACAGGTTGATTCCCTCGAACTCAGTTCTGTGGGCACGGCGATGCCAGTCAGGAGTCTCTCCACTCAGGAAGAAAGGCAACCCGCAGACGCTGAAATTCGGGTAGCCGTCAGCGAGGGCAACAGTTATCGCTGCGTCGAAGTCCAGTTAGCGTGCGCTCAACGCAGCACTGATCCCGGTCTCGCTGCCTCCGATAATTAGAAACTTCAGATTGCCCCCAGCGATTCCTCCCTACCGGAGCGTCTGACCGCTAGCCGTCAACTGGCTCAATAGGTCCAGTCCTTATTTTTGAACGGCGTCCGGGAGCTTGGCGTACGAGAGCTCTTCGGCTGAGTTTTGGCCCGTGGAGATCACAAATGCGACGAACTCTTTGACTGCCTCCTGCTGTGCCGCGTCCGGACGATCTTTAGGTATCAGAATAAAGGTCAATCCGGAAATCGGGTAAGCATCGGTAGCAGAGGCCGGAGGATCGACAATCGGCGTGCGTACATCTTTCGCCAGCGCATCGCTGAACGCACTAATTGCGGCGGCAGTGCTGGCAGGGCTCGGTTGCACAAAGTGGCCACCCTGGTTCTCAATCGAAGCAACCGGCATGCCGCTCTCCTTAGCATAATTCAGCTCCAAGTAGCCGATGGTCCCTGAGGTCTGCTTCATTATGGCGAGGACCCCGCTACTGCCTTCGGCACCCAAACCAGTCGGCCACGAAACCGACAAACCGTGACCCGATTTCCATGACCAATCGTGACTGACTTTAGCGAGATACGAGGTAAAAATATTCGTGGTGCCGCTGCCGTCTGAACGATGAACGACAATCACTGCGGCCCTTGGTAGTTTTACTCCTGGGTTGTCTTTTGCGATTGCCGGATCTTGCCAGCTAATGATATTCCCCAGATAAATACCGCTCAAAGTCTTGGCGCTAAGTCTAAGTGGAACGCTCAGATTGGGCAGGTTGTAAACAATGCAAACTGGACCCGCACTGGCGGGAACCTGGACCACAGGTGTCATCTGCTTGGCTTGATCGTCGGTTAACGGTGCGTCACTAGCGCCGAAGCTGAGAAATCCTTGCTTCATCTCCTCGATACCTGCTCCACTCCCGATCGGTCGATAGTTGATCAGGACCTTAGGGTGGGTCTGCTGATAAACGCCAACCCACTTCCCCATAAGTGGAGCGATGAAGGTGCTACCGGCGGCGCCCATAGCGGCTGTGGGCGCATCCGGCGACGGCGTGAAGACTTCTTCGGAATCGGACTTTGAACTGCAGCCCAAGGTTAACAACAGACCAAGAATGGTGACCGTCGCTACACATACGGCGAAAAGTTGGCGTTGGCGATACATATCGAGATCTCCTTTACGATTTAACTGAACTCAGTCGTCACTCATCTTCCAGCACGTTGCACAGTCGGTGGATTTACCAATTCCTCGTCGATTGTGCGCGCGATCTCATCTCGGACGCGGCGGAAAACAGCCAGTTTTTCCTCGTGCGATCCTCGCGCCTCAGCCGGATCGTCGAAACTCCAAGACAGGAACTTGTAAGTGCGAGGGAATATCGGGCAACGCTCTTTAGCGTTGTCACAGACTGTTACGACATAGGGAATATGCTGGCCCAAGAGTGTAACGACATCCTTGGATTTGTGGTGAGAAATGTCGACTCCAATCTCATTCATGGCCTCAACGGCTAGTGGATTGACCTTTGTGGGCTCAACCCCCGCACTTAAGGCTTCGAAGCGATCTGCCGCGACATGTCGAAGATAGCCTTCGGCCATCTGGCTGCGAGCTGAATTTCCGGTGCACAGGAAAAGTACTTTCGGTTTCGAAGAACGCACGATGTTTATCACCTCAGCGATATTCCTCTACCACCTTCTGCGCCTTGGCAGCGATTTCCTGTGGCAGAGGCGAATAATAGAGATCGGCAGCGTACTTTTGGCCGTCCGTCAGAATCCAGGAGAGAAACTCCTTGAGCGCCTTCTTCGATTCGGGATTCCTCGTTTGGACGGGCACTAAAATCCAAGAGAAACTCGCGACGGGATAAGCGCTGGGTCCGGACGCATTGCTGATGGAGACTCTGAGGTCGGACCGGGCCCCGACGGCGGACGCAGCGGCTTCCTTGATCCTGCTAACGGTGGCGGCGACAAACAGGCCACTGGCATTTTGGACACTTCCGAAAGGGATCTTCTTGTTTTGAGCGTAGGAAAGCTCAATGTAGCCGATGGCTCCCTTCACCTCGCGAATCCTTTGTGAGACTCCCTCGTTGCCGTTGGCACCGATGCCAACCGGCCACCTGACGCTTGTGCTTTTGCCCACCCCGTTTTTCCACTCGGAACTGACTTTTGACAAGAAATCGGTCCAGATGTAGGTCGTGCCGCTGCCGTCCGAGCGATGTACCACTGTGATTTCTTGGTCGGGCAGTGCCACACTCTGGTTCGCAGAAGCAATTGCGGGATCATTCCAGTTCTTGATTTTTCCGAGAAAGATATCGGCTAAGACTTGGCCTGTGAACTGAAGTTGGGTGTGCACCTGTGGAAGGTTGTAAGCAGGAACATCCGCGCCCAAAACAACCGGAACCTGAATGACGGGAACCTTCGCTTTGGCCAGTTCCGCGTCGCTCACCGGGGCATCGGTTCCGCCAAAGTCAAGCATCCCCGCCATCGTTTGGGCGATACCGGCTCCACTGCCGAGTGGGAGATAACTCACCTGAGTTTCCGCATGCTGCTTGTGATACTCGGTTGCCCACTTCGACATGATCGGGTATACAAATGTTGATCCGGCGCCATTCAGCGTCGTCTGAGCGGAGGCCAGCAAGGAAACGAAGAAGAGTACTATCACACACAGCATGCGACTCGGCATCGTATCCTCCAGAGAAAACCCACGGCGCCTGGAAGGTTGTCGAAGCTCTAGTGCAGCTTTGCAAGGCAGCATGATACGGCTCACCTCTCAGCGATATTCATCTAGCGGTTCTGACGACTCGACTACGTGAATGACCGGAACCTGAGCCTTAGTCAGTTGCGCTTTGCTGATTTGGGCATCGGTCGCGCCAAAATCAATCATTCCCGCCATCGTTAGAACCATTCCAGACCAACTGCCGTTGGGGTAGTAGCTAATTCGAATTTCTGGGTGCAGTTTGTGGTACTCTGCTGCCCACTTCGACATGATCGGGAAAACGAATGCCGATCCTGCCCCGTTCAGAGTTGTCTGTGCGGATGCCACGAAGGAAAAGAAAAAGAGCACTGCCAGACACGGAATGCGACGTGGCATCATATCCTCTACAGAGAAAACTCCCGACCCCATCCAATTCACAGATCTCGACGCGGGCCATGCTATCATATGTCTATACGGTTATGCGAATATAGTAATAGGCAAAATGTGATGATAAAACTTCAAGTCTTTGATCCTGCAATGTGCTGTTCCAGCGGTGTTTGTGGGCCCAGTGTAGATCCCGTCCTGCCGAGGTTCTCGGCTGATTTGGAGTGGCTGAAGGGTAAAGGCGTGCAAGTGCAGCGCTACAATCTGGCGCAGGAGGTCGGGGCTTTCACCAACAATCCGACCGTCAAGACGACACTGAACAGCGAGGGAACGAACTGTCTCCCCCTTGTCCTGGTGGATGGTGTGATCGTCAGCCAAGCCATCTACCCGGACCGGAAAGCGTTGGCGGGGTTCGTCGGGTTGGAGTATGAGCCCGAGCCAGTCGTAACCGGGGAGAATGTTCACTTATCGTTGGTATCGATCGGTGGCGCAAGCAAGATCGGCAAGCGGTGAACCTTGAAGTCACTCGGAAATCCAACTAAAAATCTTATGTTCACCGGCAAGGGCGGCGTGGGCAAAACGTCAATTGCCTGCGCGACTGCCGTTTTTCTGGCGGACACCGGTAAGCGAGTCTTGCTGGTGAGTACGGATCCAGCATCGAATCTCGACGAAGTTTTGGCAACTCGACTCAGCATGCGGCCCACTCTCGTGGAGAAGGTAGATGGCCTCTGCGCCATGAATGTCGATCCTGAGGAGGCCGCCCGGCAGTACCGGGAGAAAGTGGTCGGGCCATATAGAGAACTCCTTCCCGAGTCGGCACTAAAGAGCATTGAGGAACAACTATCGGGTGCATGCACTGTAGAAATCGCTGCCTTCGACGAATTCGCCAAGCTGCTGGGTGACGCAAACGCGACGTCCGAATTTGATCATGTGATCTTCGATACTGCACCTACTGGACATACGCTTCGCCTGCTGCAATTGCCGGCAGCGTGGTCAGGATTCATCGATGCGAACGTCGGTGGAACCTCTTGCCTCGGGCCGCTCGCGGGTCTGCAGGCCCAACGCCAACTCTATGAAAAAGCTCTGCAGGCGTTGTCAGACGAAACGACAACGACCTTTTTTCTTGTCAGCCGTCCGGAACATTCCGCTCTGGCAGAGGCGGCTCGGACCAGCAGTGAACTTGATGCACTCGGCTTAAAGAATCAGAAGTTGGTCCTGAATGGCGTTTTTCATGCCTCGTCGAAGGACGATTCGGTCGCGGTTGCTCTGCAGAAAAGGGGAAGCGAGGCACTTGCGAAGATACCGAATGGTCTTGCTAGGCTTGCCAGAATCGAAGTGCCCTTGGTCGCGCAGTCGCTCATTGGGATTGACGCGCTTCGACAGTTGGGGCAAGGCCGTTTTGATGCGGGAAATGAGGTACTCCACTCGCAAGCTGAAGTGAATCTTCCGCCGTCGCTTGCCGCCCTGGTGCCCGATCTGATCGCACGCGGCAGAGGCGTCATCATGACGATGGGCAAGGGCGGCGTGGGAAAGACCACGATCGCTGCTGCGTTAGCAGTGGAACTCGCAAGCTCCGGTCATAGTGTCCATCTCACCACCACCGATCCGGCTGCCCACCTGCAGCTGGCTTTGACAGCAGACATAACGGGTCTTCGTGTTTCGCGCATCGACCCAGTTTCTGAAGCACGCGCTTACATGGAAGAAGTGATGGCGGAATCCGGGCGAGATCTCGACGAAAAAGGCCGCGCATTGCTCGAAGAGGATCTCCGCTCCCCTTGCACGGAGGAGATTGCGGTATTTCGTGCCTTTTCGCGCTGCGTGGACGAAGGGAATCAAGGTTTCGTGGTGATAGACACTGCCCCGACAGGACATACTTTACTGCTGCTCGACGCTGCTGAATCCTATCACCGCGATGTTGCCCGCAGCCTGAGCCACATACCGGACAGCGTGCGCCGGTTGCTGCCCCAATTGCGGAACCCGGATTTCACACGGATTATCATTGTGACCTTGCCCGAAGCCACACCCGTACACGAGGCGGCGCGGCTTCAAGAAGACCTGAATCGGGCGGGCATCAAGCCCTACGCGTGGGTTATAAACCAGAGCTTCTGTGCGACCGGAACGCATGACCCCGTTCTGGCCGAACGCGGGGCTTTGGAATTGCGCTACATTGCTGAAGTGAGGGACAAACTTTCACAGAGGCTAGTCCTGATTCCATGGCAGGCCGAGCCGCCGATTGGGGCGGAGGGACTACAACAACTCTTCAGGGGGGCAGTAGCCAAATGAATCAGAGGTTTGACGCATGAAGGAACTCGAACAATACTTCAAGGCTTTAGCGGATGCGAACAGGTTACGCATACTGAACCTGCTGCTCCACGGTGAACTGTGCGTTTGTGATATCCAGTTTGTCCTAGAGGCAGCCCAGCCGACGGTTTCTCGACATCTCGCGTACTTGAAGAACTCGGGGCTCGTGCTCGATCGGCGAGACGGTCTCCGCATCTTCTACCGGCTAACTGAAGCCAAGCAGGGCTCAAAGAAAAGGCTCTTCGAGTTTCTGCGAGACGCGTACAAGAGCGAAGAACAATTGCAGGAAGACACGCGGCGTTTGAAAAATGCCATTCAAGAGGGTGCCTGCACGGTGGGCCAGTGGAAGCCGTATTCGGCAGTTGCTGCAGGAAGACCTGTGCATAGCAATCCGGCAGCACGGTAAGAAGTGGTCTGGGCAAGTGTTTTTCCCCGAGTTCAGCCCCTTGACCATCCCGACTCGCCGTTCAAGCTTTGAAATCTGCACATGCGTATAGACGCATAAACATTAACGCACTGTTCACCTGATTGGAACATTCCCGTAACAAAACCCTCCTATCGTCATTCCGAAAGTAAACGGATGATTCGGAGGCTCTGATCCGGGACATGAAAGAATTGCGATTCTGGGTTTCCGTGTGTGTTTAGCGCGTTTGAACTTTCCTACCAGGAGAATTTCATGACGAAGCTTGATTGTCTCTTCGCTGCGCTCGTAGCAGCAGCATGCATAGCTGTAGTACCCACGAGCCAGGCTGGTACTCCAGCTTGTGCTACTGGCTCCGCTAACTGCCACTTCGTTGGCGCCGGCTCACCGGCCCAATACACGACCTCCGCGCTCGCCGCCGACCAGCTTGCTTTCATTAATCTGACCGCAGGCAACACCAATGGAACGTGCACATTCCATTACACAGCACCGGCAGCTGGCAACATCATCGATAATCGCGACCCACTGGGTCGGATCACCCCAGAAAATGGCAATCTTTGGGTGGTCTGGGTGGCGGCTCAAGACGGCGCGAATTGCGCTTCCAGCGTTGGTGGGACGAATGTCTCGGACATCTGGGTCGACGTCAGAGTTGACTCCGTGATTGGCGTACGCGCCTTCTTAGCCACGGAGCCTTCAGGAATCCCTGGCGCCCAGCTCCAGGTCGTCACCGGAATTGCGGCCGCAAACTTGATCTCCCCAGCCAGTGTGTGGGCAGATGGAAATTCCGATGTCGCTCTGCCGGCATCTGTATCCAGCGCGATCGGCACCGATCCCGCAGGTGGAAGCGACTTGAACGTCAATGTTGCGCTTACCGACATTCGTCCGGAAGACGCCCTTTTTGCTACGAACCGGGCTGCAGCAGCCCTGAATACGTCGACCTATTCGGGTCTCGGATATCAAGGTCCCACCATCGATATTGGATTCCCGATTAAGTCGTCACAATCAACTGCCAGCGCAACGCCGATCAAGTTCAAATTGAGCGGGAACGATCCTATTTCAGGCATGCAAGTGCGATCTTTCTCAACGGCTCCAGTCGGTGCTGCTCCTATCCTCTTTGTCTACAACAACGGTGGAAGCTATGATTCGAACGCCGCGAATCTCAGCACCGGCGTCAACGGATTGGGCACAGCAGGCGGCCCGTACAACCTGGCGCATCTGTTCGATGGGACGACAGCCTGTAGCACCAGCAACGCGGCATTTGGCGGCACTGGTTCTCAGAACATCACGCTGGTTCTCCCTGCGCCAATCTCCGCCGCGATGAACATCGCTGAGTTCAGTCTCTTTCGTACGATTGGCAACACGACCGATTCGCAGGAAGTGGGCGTTATCAATCCCACTCGCCCACCCGACAATCCACTGAAGCTGGCATGCGTGGGCGGCGGAGGTTCTCGGGAACGCGCCATCGGCAACGACGAAGTGGTCAGCACCATCAAGAACAACGCCCACACCTTGGGCTACACCCTGTTCAGCTTCGGGAGCGCTGCCAGCCTAAGCGGGAACGGGTTTCAGTACCTGACCCTCGATGGCGTAGATCCCGTGGCGCTACCTGGGACCACAAACCAACAGCTCCCCAATTGCGCCGGCACCAGTTGCTTGTCGACGTTGTGGAGTGGCGGACTTTCATTCCCCAATCTCCGCAACGGCAAGTATAAGGCGTGGGCGATGTACCGCTGGCTAGTTGATCCGAGCACCGGCGGTGACAGCTTAGGCCCCCAAGCTTTGGCTCAGGCGGCACAGGACCTGGTCGACAACACGATCGCAGACTATGTTCCATTCGCCACCTCCACCAACAGCGACGGTCTTGAGGTCTACCGTTCACACTTCACACAATCCGGAGTTTCCTGCCCGAATGGTGGTACTTGCAACGGCAACGCGACTCTGCCCAGCGCCCTGGATGGTGGTAATACTTTGGGTGGCGGACCTGAAGCCGGGGGCGATATGGCAGGGTTAACCATTGGCTGGGATTACGGAACGGTAGACACCGCAAACTTCGGCCTGCTCGGCAAGGTGACAAGGACGGGAGGGCGCGCTTTCGGATTCTCGGCTGGAAGCCCTCCGAACCCGGCTGCTCTGGTAGGTAAGACGATCAACATCAACGGATCCAGTTACGAAGTCGTCGCAGCACCCTCGACGAGCACTTTGTACACGCTGACCAATACCGGGACCCAGACGAATGTGCCCTACAGCGCATACATTCCTCCGAGTTCCCCTGGAGTATTGGGCAAGAAACAGTAACTCCTTAGTGGATGCTGGACGGCGGGGTGCCGGCTTTTCGTGCAGGTCATACGCAAGCAGAGGTCAGTTACCCCGCCCCTCTGCTTCAGGTTACCCCGCCTCTCCGCTAGCGATGGGTAGGGGGTCCCATCAGTTCCCCCGATGTCACCTTGAAGGGCGGTCCGCCCTGACCTCTAGGTTGTTCCTGTCCCTGATAGCGAAACGGTCTGAGGGGTGCTGCTGCCGTCGTCGGTGACGATGAGCGTCGCCGAAGCCGGCGTTGCCCCGGAGGCCGCGGTGGGAGTGAAGGTAACGTTAATGGCGCAACTGGACTGGGGTACAAGAGGGGCGATGCAGGTGTTGTTCTGGCTGAAATCGCCCGCGTTGGCTCCTTGAATTGCGATCTGCGAAAAGGTAATTGTGTTCGGTCCAATGTTGCTTACGGTCACTGTAGTCTGAGGGCTTGCGGTTCCCACCGGCTCGCTGCCAAAGTTAATGCTGGCCAGCGACAGAGTGACTTCCGTGCTTGGGGTGGGCAAAAATATGACTGGATCGCCGCCAACTCCCGTAGACAAGTCGCTGGGAGGAATCACTTCTCCTGCGGGTAGCGGGGGACTTCCTCCGCTCGAGATATTTGTCAGGCTCAAGACGGTGGCAAAGCTGATCTTTGCTATCCACTGCTGTGTCCCGTCCACCAAGAGGCCGTAGTTCTTCTTATCGACGGGGCTTGTGTAGGTGGCGATGGCATTAGGATCGGCGCCGTTCGCGAACTGCTTGCCGTCAGGGGTGGCGGGCAGTGGACCGTAGCCGTAGAGAATAACCGAGGGCTGCAGTTGGCCTGCGGCGGAGTTGGGCCAAACCTGGAAGCCCACACAGTTTCCGGTGCTCTGGCTGGTAAACAGCGTGTGGGTGGAGTTGCTGACTACCGGGGTTGCGGTGATACCCAGCGCAACCATGTTCATGCGAGTTGGCGGGCCACAAACGCCAACCGGGGCTGCCACGCTGGAGAGTGGGCTCTGCGGATTCGCCAGCGTAAGCAGCGACTCACTGTTGGTATCGGCATCGACCACGGCGGCATAATCGGTGAACAGATCGAGGGCGGCCGTGCCGGGGGCGGTCAGGCCTGTATTCCCATCTGTGACGGTCTTGCTCGTCAGGTCCAGAATTTGTATTTCGCCCGCAGTGGGGTTTGTGCTGAGGAGATAGGGATCAGTCGCAATCGGATTGAGCGAGAAGTTCGGCGTGGGAAGCGCCACGGGGGTGAAAGTGAGCGGCGTGAATACGCCGGTGGTTAAATCCATGCTGTAGTAGCCTTGCGCCGTACTCAGCAGGAGTTGATTGTTCACGGGATTGACCACCGCTGCGCAGATGGTGCAGGTGATTCCGTTGAAGGTCACCGTGCCGGACACGGGAGCAGTGAAAGTATTGATCACCGTATTGTTAGCCAAGTCCGAAGGGATGTTGCTGGCATCGATGATCTGCACTTGCGGCGAGCTATAGCTGATGACCGCGACCAGATAGCTGGCTTGACTGGCGGCGGTGACGTTAGGCACGAAGCCAGAGGGCATGGGAATCGAACCCAGCAGTGCCACCGGAACCGGCAACACGTTGGAGAATTGGTCGGCATCCAGATTCACTTCCTGAACGGCATAAGCGCCTTGGATTTTCGCTTGCGACTGCGGCAGGTAGGCCGCGTCAATGATGCTGGTCTTAAAAGGCACGGCCAGAATAGTGAATGTGCCGGAGGTATAACCGTTGGTATTCACTGTCAGTTGACGCAATCCGACGACAGACCCCAAGGTTGCAGTGATTACGCTGGTACCCAAAGCTTTGGCGGAAGCAACGCCGGAGGAATTAACCGTAACGAAGTCAGTAGTGCTCGGAGCCGAAGAGGCGCTCCACGTTACCTGCGAAGTCACATCGAGAGTAGTCCCGTCGCTATAAGTGCCCTCGGCCGTGAGCTGAAGATTTCCGGCGAGAGGAATCAGCGAAGTCGCGGGCGCGATCTGAATCGATTGAAGCGTCTGATTCCCATTGGGAGCAAGTGTGATGGCGTGGCCGCCGCAGCCTTGCAGTGCCGCAAAGGCCGCAGCCCCAAGCGACAGCACAATGATTTTGTATGCTGCTCTGGCTATCCATGCGGATATCAATTTGGCTCTCAATTGGAAAGGATCTCCTCCCCGCGTCTGCATCGCTTCTCCTGAAGGTCTGGCATTGATCTTGGCTCGCGCTTATTGCGACGAATCCTTGGTGCGATCCGATGAACCTTTTTCTTGTTGGTGCCCGACCGCACTTAATCCCGGTACCACGCTGAATTGCATGTTTTTCTTGATCCAGTCAAAGCCGGCACCTTCGGCAATAGCTGCGCGAAATGCGCCTGTGTTGTCGTAGTGCACGATTTGCGCGCTGGCGGGCACGGCCGCCTCTATCTTCTGCTGCACATCCGCCGGGGTCACTGCCACGTCTCTGACGAACTGGACTCTTATGGTTTGTGTCTTCAGTTTTGGCAGCCAGACTACGGGATCGAGCGGCGCTACTGCCGCGAGCCACTCCGGCTTCAAATAATCCGGCCGCTCCTTCTCTGGAATTCGCTTCGATTCTTTAATCCAATCCGGCCAATCGCCCCAGGGATCTAGCAGATCCAAAGTCTTGATGCGCGGATCGACCGCCGCCGCCAGAATGGCAATACTAGCCCCCGACCCATCGCCGAACATGCCCACCCGATCCATATCCAAATCGCCGCGCGTGCTTAGATTATTGAGAACCATTTGCACATCGTGGGCGGAAGCCGCCAGCGACTCTTTTAGTTCGCTCACGAACCACTCTTTCATGGGGCGATCATGATAGCGTTGTCCCGTGAGGGCGGGTACGAAACCTACCGCGGCAAATCCCTCTTTGGTCAAGAGACGGCAAAACTCATTCCTGCGGTAATGATCGTTCTCTGTCGGGTAGTCGAACAGATAGAGAATCACCGGCGGCTTCTTCACGCCGACGGGCTTGATTATGTAAAGATCGATCGGATCTCCCGGTCGCCACATCACTCGCAGCACCTGGCGCGTGAACTGAGGCTGCTCATCGTTTTCCAACTCCCCTAGAGGCTCGACGCCGCCCAGCACGGTCTCTTTCGTGAGGGCGGGCGTTGTGAAGTCCTCAATTACTTTGGGAGTAAGGTCAGCACTCGACAGGTTCGGCCTGGCGGGAGCTTTTCCCGCGGAATTTTCAGCTGGCAGTTGCTTATCCGGCACTTGCTTGTCGGTTGTTTGCGTCCAACCCACGGTCGAGCCCAGAAATAATGTTGTCAGCAAAACAATGGCAGAATTGGTGCGCTGAAAAAGAAACATTTTCATGGAAGTCCTGATTTTAGTGGTCGTCCTCTTGTATCAAAATACGAAAACGAGGCAGGCCGCTGAGAAAAGCCAGCCTGCCTCATCATCATTTACCAAGTTCCTCTCATGAACCAACTGCAATCCATGACAGTTCGAAAACTACTGTTTCTTGCCCAGCGCGCCGTTGGCGGTCGGGGCAATGTACGCCGCGAACTTATGGCCGGTCGACAAAGTTCCTGAGTAGCCGCTGACATACGCAATCGAGGCTGACGGCGCGATGCAAGCGGAGACGGTGACTGGGCTTCCGTCGATGGAAACGTTCGCCGTTTCCAGCGCGACGGGATAGCCAGTGGTGTGTGCCGAACTGGTAGCCGAGAAACCGAAGGTGCGTCCAGCGGTCTTGGTTACCTTGGTCAATCCGGCGCATGCTCCAGTGGCTTGGTGTGCGGTGGTGACCGTGCTGTGATCCCAGCCGATGATCAAACCGCCCTGATCGCCACCTTGTTCAGTTCCGCCACCCAGAGAGTCTCCTCCGGTAAGCGCTTCCGTGGGAGTCTGCGAACCGTTGCACTCATCCGCGGGCGGTGCGCCGGTGTAGCTGCAGGTCTTCGCGGACTGCGTGAAGTGCGAGCGGTAGACTTCAAGTCCGTCGAAGTTGTTGTTCCCCGAGCAGATTGGGTTGTTATCACCCACCGGGCAGGCTTCGAACGGCACGAAGTCGGCGACAGTGGAGTCGATGTAATCCCGGATGCTGTTAACCAGCACCGTCGGTCCCAAAGGATCGGAGTCAGTGTTAGCGATCAGCCAGCGATAGACCGACCAGGATTTGTAAGTGCCATTGCGAACGTTGGGGTAGGAGATGCCGCCGGTCCACGAGCTGGACGGGCAGAGAACGCCGCTGCAGTAGGGCAGTTGCTGGGCGGCGGTGTTCGCTCCAAATGCCCCGTTGGGCAGACCGATCGGATCTACGCCATCCAGGGTGAAATACTGGTAGTTGGGCTGATTGGCTACGTTGGTTCCGATCACCGAAGTCGCATTGGCAAAGCTGTAGAACATGTAGCCCATGCCGTGCAGGGTGCTGTTGACGGCGCTGACTACCTGGCCATTTCCAACTCGGCGCTGACGCTGGCCGTTGCCGGTGCAGTTCAGAGCGAGTGGATTGTAGGGAGGACGCGTGGGATTGATGACGCCCTTTTCCTGGGTGTCGCTAGTGTTGCCGGTGGTGCGGAACAAAGTCCACTCGGTGGTGTTCTCCGTGCCGGAGAGCGGCTCGCGAAGGAACAGGGTGATTGGGCTTGCGAGGCCGTCGCCACCGTTGGTGAAGGCAGCATTGTTGGTGTCGCAAGAAGTGGTTCCGTCAAACAGATGCGCCAAGTTATAGGGCCCGCCGGCGGTGCCTAACTCATTAACTCCGGTGCTAAGATCCGCAAGCCCGTGGGCAAACGTCCCGCCGTTGTTGTAAACGAACACGATGGGGGCCGCGCCGATCGGGTGGGTGGTGTAAGCAGGAACCGGGATTCCCGTATAAATTGGATCGTTGGCTCCGGAAAGCGCAAAGCCGACTGGGGTCAGGTTCGAGGTGCTGCCCGACTGATCGGTATAGATGGGAGCGCCGATCTGTGCGGTCGGTCCCACGTAGCCCAGACCAGCGTAGGTGGTGGTATTGAGAGTTGCCTTGGCGCGGTTTGTATCGAACAGGGCATCTTCCGGCCGAATGTCGGTGAGACCCAGGTTAACGTGGAAGGTACCCGGCGATGTGGTGCCGATAAAGTTAACGACGCCGGCCGGAATGGCCACGTCTGCGGCATTGTCAGCCCAGAGGTTGTTGGGGAAAACCAAGTTGTCGCTGCCGGTCCCTGCGGTGGTGCTGAGGTAAACGGTCGCGCCCTGGCAATAGGGGGCAACGTTGCAACCTGTACCGCGCTGCATGGCCGAGAACAGACGAACGCCGAGTGTGGAGTCATACTGCGCGTCGAGCCAGACGTCAGTGATGTTAGTCGCGCCGCCAGAGCCACATTGGGCCTCCCAAACGATGCCTACGTTGTTGGTTTCATCGAGAATGCGGTTCAAGGTGTCGCGGTTGTCATGCGCATTGATCGCGCTCTTCTTGGTCCAATGGAATTGGCACTGGCCGGCGGACAAGTTGTTCTGCACCATCGTGCTGATACCAATCATGGTGCCGAGAAATTGCGCCGAAGAACCGGCGCCGACAATATGCATATTCTGCGCATTGGCGGCCGGTGCCAGGGCTACGATCGCGGTAGCTACCACAACCGCGAGCAGAGATTTAAATCGTGTCATTTGCTTCTTCTCCTGAAAATTGGGTTGCGAATCGTGGGAGTGCCGCAGGGAGCCACACCTGCGCCGCGGATACCGCATTTCCGCGCACCAGGAGTGGGACCCAATAGAGGGTTGATGAGACATTCAGTGAGTTTGGAATGACCGTTCCCGCTAAGGCGGTTTCAGTCGCCTGCAACTATGGAGGAGGCGTGTTACGCAGACATGACTCAATTGTTAAATTTGTGAGAATTTTCCAGACCACATTGTGGAAAATATCCGTATGGGCCAGGTGGATAAAGTCCAAAGAATGCTTCAAAACGCGTAGAAGATTTTGCGCGAATACCTAAAGCCGATGGACCACTGATCGAGATCGAAGGCGAGAGTGCAAAACCAGCGCGAGTTGCTACTTTCATCGGCGACCGACGCGACTGCCATCGCTTCGGACTTGCCCACCGCGGGCTACCGGCCGCGGGAAACGTCAGCGCTGTAATCGGCTCGCCGTAACTGTAACCTGAATTTAATCATTCTGTCACGCCCCCGTAACAACTCCAGTGTAGTTGTGGTGGACTCATCTGGTTTCCAGCTTGATTGAATTCGGATGCCAGTAGGTCGCCTCTGCCCCGGGGATGGTGCAGTGCGGGATTCCCGTTGAAAGCTGGTGCTGCAGGCCGATGTGGTTTGTGCTTTGTGTCCAGCTCTGCAAGCCGGTACTCGCCTGTCAGAAAGTGAAAAGCGCGGCGCGTGGGTGTGGCTTGGATTGCTTCCAGGTCGCACACCAGTTCAATGCGAAAGTCTGTGTGGAGGGATTTAGAAATCGTGAGATTTCCGAGGATCGCTATCTGTCTGTTGGTGTGGGTGCCGATACTGATACTGATAATGATGGGCGGTATCGCCTGTCTGGGTACGCCTCTAAACGCCTCGGATAATAATCCGGCGAGTGGGGTGGCAGCCGCGCCGGCGGATGAGAACGTTGCTTCAGTGAGCGGCACGGTGAGAGATGCGTCCGGCAACGCCCTGGCGGGAGCCACAGTTTCTGTGACCGATGCGGCAGGCACCAGCCAGAGTGCGACTTCCGATAATAAGGGAAAATATAAAGTAAGCGGCCTGGCCGCGGGCACCTACAAAATTTCCGTCACGGCGAAGGGCTTCAAGATATTCGAAGTCGCGGATATTCCGCTGCAAGCTGCTAGTTCGATTCCTCTGGACGTGCTGATGGAGCCCGGGGAGTCTGAGGTAGCTTCGGCCTCTGAGCCGGCGGTGGCAACGACAAAGTTCGAGACCGGATCAGGCTCACAGGGCACGCCCACGCAAAGTGGGATAGCACAAACTCAGCAGGCGCAGAGCAGTACGCCGTGGTGGTATGTTGAGCCGACCGTTCCGCCGCCGCCGCCGGGCGCAAGCGGGGCTGTTATCCAGAGCGCTGAGCAGATCAACGCCAACGTAGTGCATAAAGAAGGCACGACCGCCAGCATCAGTGGGACGGTCACCGATCCGACGGGCGCAGTTTTGGCCGATGCCACGGTAACGGTCAGCAATTCTTCCGGATTCAAGCTCAATGCCACCAGCAACGCGCAGGGAGTTTACTCGGTGACGGGATTGCCGCCGGGCACTTACGATATTTCGATCAGCGCTCCGAAATTCAAGGCCTTTCAAACTTCGGGATTGACTTTAGCTGCGGGCGACACTCTGCCTTTGGATGCGGCACTGGAGGCGGCCGGAGAGAAGACAGAGGTAAATGTAGAGGCCAGTAATGCGGCGCAGGTGCAAACTGAAAACGCCGAAGTTGCCGGGACTATCACGGGAACGGAAGTGGCCACGCTCCAGTTGAATGGCCGTAACTTTACCCAGTTGATCACTTTGACTCCTGGTGTCAGCAATCAAACGGGGCAGGATGAAGCCAAAGTAGGCGTGCAGGGCAGCGTGAAGTACAGCGTGAACGGCGGCCGCGTGGAATATAACTCTTTCGAAGTGGATGGCAGCGACGTGTTGAATGCCGGCTTGAGCGGAGCGGAAAGCACGCTGGTAGTCTATCCGAGTCTCGATGCCATTCAAGAAGTGAAAGTGCTTACTTCGAACTACGGGGCGCAATATGGGCGCACTGCTTCGGGCACCGTGGAAGTGACCACGAAGACCGGCGGGAATAAGTGGCACGGAGATGTGTACGAATATTTTCGCAACGAATTCTTTAACGCGCGAAATTATTTCGACGAGACCACCAAGGCGCCCACGTATCGCAGAAACGACTTCGGCGGGACGATCGGCGGACCGCTCTGGATTCCCGGTCATTACAATCTGAATAAAGATAAGACGTTTATCTTCTTCTCCGAAGAAAAGCGCATTGAAAGGTCGCCCAACGAGTTGCAATCGAACTTTAACCAGGCGGTGCCGACGTTATCGGAACGCCAGGGAAATTTCAGCGACCTTTGTCCGAGTCCGAATGATCCATCGGATCTCAAGAAATTGGTGAACGAGGGGTCGCTGGGTAATTATATTTTCCCGATCGCATCTTATCCCGACTGTCCTGGCGTCCCCAACGGAACCAGCACTGCTGGATATCGTCTTCTATTCTCAAGAAACGTCAACGGAAACTTTATTTACAATCAACTTGCGAACGGTCCGGTCACGACGGCCGGGCTCGACCCTAACGCTCTAGCTATTCTCAATACGAATCTCATTCCTCTTCCCAACGCCTTCATTGGTTGTAACTCGAGCCTGGTGGGCCAACTGGATCACACCACGCAGCAGCCCATTATGCCCTGCTACGACGCAGTGATCTCAGAACCCACGCACTGGCGCGAAGAGTTGTTCCGCATCGACCATAACTTCAACGCCCGGGTGCACGGCACCTTCCGCTACATTCACGATTCCTGGGACACGATTACTCCGACTCCGAACTGGGGCACGGTGAAAAACACCTTTCCGACGGTGCAAAACAAATTCGTGGGACCGGGAATCGATATGGTTGTCCGGCTCACGCAGACGCTCACGCCTTCCCTGTTGAACGAAACGGTCTTCAGCTATACCGACTCGCGTATCACTTTGGCCGATGTGAACGGCCCGGGAGCAAATTTCCAACGCCCCGCAGGATTGGGCAATCCCAATGACCTGCAGCAACTTTTCGCCTCAGCCGCCTGTACCACTCCGCCCAGCGGAACCGTGGCGCAATGCCCCATGGGCTACCTCTTTAATAACGGCTTCGGCGGCAAAGCGCCGGGCGTCGTGCTGACGGGCAACAACCAGGCATACGGGGGAGCCGGGTTTACTGTCGATCCTTCCTACATGCCCTGGGAGCACACCAACCCGACCTACAACATTCGCGACGATTTGAGCAAAGCCATTGGGAAGCACACGCTGCAGTTTGGAGTCCAGTACATAATCGCGCAAAAGAATGAGACCAACGGAGCTTTGGGCGCGGCCTCGGGTGATACGCAAGGGCTGCTGACTTTCAGCAACGTAAATGGAGGCGCGCTGAGCACCGGGAATGCCTTCGCGAACTTTCTCTACAATGACGGCAACTCCAGCTTTCTGGGCGGGGCCAACGCTATTAAGAGTTATACCCAGGACAGCACGCAACTGCGCTACTACAATCGTTATCAGATCGTGGAGCCGTATGTTCAAGATGATTGGAAGGTGACCCCGCGTCTCACGGTGAACCTAGGCGTGCGCTTTAGTTTGTTTGGGAACTATCACGAGAAATATTTGCGGGCTTATAACTGGGAGCCTCAGGCTTTCAGCAGTGCGCTGGCCGCTCAACTCAAAGTGGACCCGGTCAGCGGACAACTCATCAACTTGCCCAGCACGCACCCCATCCCTTTCGATCTTACGAATCTCGATCCACGGATTATCAATGGAATCGTGCAGTGCGGCGTGAAGGGCGTGCCTCAGGGCTGCATCAGCAGTCACGTATTTAACCCCGCGCCGCGAGTTGGTTTCGCCTGGGATCCGCAGGGGAACGGAAAGACGTCGATCCGCGCCGGATACGGAATCTTCTACGAGCACGGTACCGGCGACGAAGCTAATACCGGATCGCTGGAGGCTAGCGCTCCCGATGTGCTCAACGTCACCCAGCCCTTCCCTTTCGGCTATTCCTGTATTGGCCTCTTCAGTCCGCTGTGCAACCCGACCGGCAACGCGCTGCCTGGGGCGTTCCCCATCAATGTGACTTCGATTCCTACCAACACCAAGTATTCGTATTCGCAGCAGTGGAGCTTGAGCGCACAGCGCGAACTGCCTAAGGGTTTTGTTGCTACCTTCGCCTATGTCGGCAGCAAGGGAACGCGCCTCACCGTTGAGCGCCAACTGAATCAGTTGCAACCGGTGCCCGCGGCACTCAATCCTTTCTCGCTGCACGAGCCATTTCTGCTGGCAGTGCCGGGAGCCTCGGTTGCCGATTGTGACAATGTAACCACTGATCCCACCAAGCCGGTGTTTACACTGCAAAATGGCGTCACCATCAGCCCCAACAACCCGGCGTCGATCAATATGCAAGTGGCGTGTCAGGGGCAATCGTCGAACGCTCAGGCGCACCCTGTTCTTCCGCTGGCGAATACATTCCGTCCTTATCCTGGATTGGGAGAGATTTTCTCCCTGCAAAATGGCGCCGATTCGTCATACCACGGCTTCCAGACTACGATCCGGCGCACGCGAGGTCCCTTGACTGCCGGAGTCGCATATTCCTTCAGCCACTCCATCGACGACTCCTCCGACCGCACCGATCCCACTTTTGTGAACTCACTCGATCTGCGATCGAACAAGGCGAGTTCCGACTTCGATCAGCGCCACCTGGTGAATGTGAGTTACGTATATAGCCTGCCTAAAATGAGCCGCGCGCTGCAGAGGTGGACTGCCGGCACCCCTGACCAACCAACCGGCGATGGCCAGGATGCACCCCTTCCCGGAGAGCCCTCGCGGCTCATGCGCTGGCTAGGCGACGGGTGGCAATTGTCTGGAATCACAACTTATCAATCCGGAACTCCATTCAGCGTGATCAATAACGCTGGCAGCAGCGGAATTGGCGTACTGGACAATGCGGGAGTTGCCAACGGAGTCGGCGCAGGATCGTATCCCGACGTGGTCTCGAATCCGGCGCCCGTCGCGTTCAAGATGAATGCCGCCAGCTTTGGTCCGCTGCTGTTGAATCCCAATCAATTCATCGCACCCCGCGGACTTACTTTCGGCGATGCCGGGCGAAATTTCTTGAACAACCCCACTCGCCTGAATTTCGATATGTCGTTATTGAAGCACTTTGTGGTTCGCGAAGGCAGCGAACTCGAGTTGCGCGCGGAGGCGTTCAACGTCTTCAACCACACCGAGTTCCGGCTCTACGATCCGAACTTCGGCAACACCGGCAGCAATACCATCAACTGCTACGGTGGACCGGATTATTCTGCAGGAGCATACTTCCCGGGCGGTACGAATTGCTTGACCGGCAACTCGTTTCTGCATCCGGTGAATGCGCACCGGCCGCGAACATTGCAACTGGCGGCGAAGTTTACCTTCTAATCGGCGCGATTCCGTTTAAGGTAACGCCGGCCTCGGGGGCTGCAGGGGCCGAGCGTCTTAAACGGCTGTAAGGGCACTACTAAAGAGTCGTGCCCTTCCCCATCCCCAGTCATCAATAGTTTCGCCAACCTATCGAAAAGTCTTGCCCCTCCGCAAATCTGCTGCTATAGAGTATTTCCGCGCCGCAATTAGAGATCGAAAACCAGATTTGGGCTGCAATCTAGGATTGTGTTTTGGATTTCGCCGAATGAGGGTTATTGAAAAATAAGGTCGATCGCAGCGGAGTCCGAGGTTTGGTTGCTGGAGCCATTGAAAAGGGAAGGGCACGGTCCTACAGTTCCAGTTCCAGTGAAAACCCCGAGAAATAGGCCGCTCGTGCTGGCGTCCACCAATGAAACCCCTGTTGAGTTCACTTCCACAATGGCGGGAGAACCCTGGGTGGTCCCAACTCCGGGTTGACCGAGTGTGCCGATCTGCACGCCGTTGTAGCCAAAAATGTCTAGATATACATTCTGCCCGCTGATTGTGCCGGTGAGCGAGGCGGTGGTGAAGCAAGGATATCCAACGGCGCTAATCGTTCCCGTGAGGGTCGCATTACTAGCGCCGGCGCTGTCGCCCTGATTGATCGTGCCCGAAACTGCAATCGGCGCAGCAGGGGTTATGCCGGTTAGCACTGCCATGTAGCTCGAATTCGTGATGGTCCCGGTGAAAGTGCCATTCAGCGGCGGAATCAAGAAGGCGTTCCACGTGCCACTCATTGGCTCCGTCAAACAAGCGCCGCCCGGCGCTTGATAGTCGCCGGACATGGACTGGAAGTCAGGAGAAATATTGCCTGTGAAGTTGAAAGTTGTCCCACCCGGGTTCACAGAAAAGATTACTGTCTGGCCGCTGATGGTTCCACTCAGGCTCGAGACCCCGGCGCAGTTTACCACGCTTCCATTATTGCCGTTGATGTTGGGGCCTTGCACGCTGCCGGTCAGCGAGTTGCTCGACTGCTGAAGAAAACCCGAGACGGAAAGCTGCGTTGAAGGGAGCGGTTCCTGCTGCAGCAAGGTCAACTGCCAGTTGCCGGTCAGAGGACCGATGACGCCGCTTTGAGGATCGCTGGTCGAAGATTTGGATGAGCTTCCGCAGGCAGCCAGAATTAAGAGCAGGTGGGCCAGCGAAGCGGCAGCGACTATTCGCGATCCGGGAAGCCCCATACAGGAAAATATGTCCTCGTCTTTCGTTCTTGATAGGCGTTTTTGATTCGGTCGAGTAGTGTAGCGCTTTGCCTATGACGCGCTGGTTACTGTCAGGTTAAAAATACATGAATTCGAGTACTGCCCTCGGGACCGACTGTTGGCCAAGATCGCGGCAGGGCGTTAGTTCTTGGCCCCTACGACTCCGTGGACTTTTAACCTAAGATTCATCTAGCCCGGGGCGCTGCGGCAATATAATCCTCGCCTCTCTAATTTCCTGAGGTAATAGAATGTCAAGGCGGTTGACGATAGGGCTGGTTTGGGGTTTCGTTTTTTTTGCCGCCGCTTTTCTCACCAGTTGCGGCGGAAGTTCGAGTTCCACTGCGACGGCCGGCGGTGGAAAGGATGGCCCGGTGGTACTCACGGCCATTCAAGTGAATCCCTCCGTGGCGACGATTGCGCAGGGAACTTCGAAGGCATTCACCGCCATGGGAAATTATTCGGACGGAAGCACCAAGGACTTGACTGCAGCCGTGCAGTGGTCCTGCCTGCTGCCCAACCTGGCTACTGTGAGCAGCAATCCTCCCACTCAGGGTCTGGCAGCGGCAAAAGGCGGGGCCACCGGCACCGTGCTCATTACCGCATCTCTGGGAAGCGTTTCGAATAGCGCCCAACTGAATATTACGCCAGCAACGGTGACTTCTCTTGCTGTCACTCCGGCGACCGCGACTATTGGATTTGGAGATCAACTGCAGTACACGGCCACGGCTACCTTTAGCGATGGCAGCACGCAGGACGTGACTAACTCGACCATGTGGTCGATGCTTTCGAATACCACCTTCGCGAATGCACCCTTCATCAGTTCCACCGGCGGACTGGCGATCGGCGAGAGTCTGGGAGCCAACGCGGTGATGGCTTCATTTAATGGGTTTACCCCGCTTACATCTCCGACGCTGACCGTGGATCTTTCGAATCTGGTTTCCGTTGCCATTCTGCCAGCGAATCCTTCGATTGCCGATCATACCCAAATACAGTTCTCTGTTATGGGAACGTTTAACGATGGAAGCACGCGCGATGTCAGCAGTCTGGCTACGAACTGGATGCCTTCCGATTTTTCCGTCGCCACCAATTTCGCAACGCCGCAGAGTCTTTTTAAAGCGGTGGGGCTGGGACCGGTGACGATTACAACTTCCGTGGGCAGCTTTACACCATCTACGACGCTAACCGTAACCAATGCTACTTTACAGTCCGTCGCCTTGACTCCCGCCAACGCCTCCATTGAGCAGACGACTAAGGTCAATTACATCGCAACCGGAACATTCAGCGATGGCAGCACTCAGGATCTAACCGACATAATGACCTGGACCATTCAGGACAACACAGGCGCGGCCTCGGTCACGGCTAAAGGCCTGGTCACGGGGCTATCTCCAGGAACTATCACGGTGAATACGAACAGCCCATTCGTGTTCGGTTCGGTCCCTGGGTCGACGCCCGCGACAGTTACGGCAGGCACTCTGCAATCGATCGCGGTCAAACCGGCAACCTCCTTCATCGTCCCGGGAAATACTATCCAATTCTCAGCTGTCGGTACTTTCAGCGATGGTTCGACGCAAGACATCAGTATCTTAGTCGGCTGGTCGTCCTCCGGCACGGCGGTGTCTCCCACTGCGAGCAATGTGGCTACGCTTTCATCTGGCCTCGCGACTGGTCAGGGAATAGGAGACATCACTATCACGGCGAAGCTGGGAACAATCAGTGGCACGGCCGATCTGATGGTCGTTTCCCCGGCACAGGTTTCGCTGGCGGTCACTCCCACAACCGCTTCGGTTGCGGCGGGAGCTACTACGCAATTGACAGCCACCGGGACTTTCATCGACGGCAGCACTCAGGATTTCACCACGTTGGGGAACTGGTCGTCTTCGAACGCAACTGCCGCGACGGTTGGATATCAGACTGGAATTGTCTCTGGCTTGGCCGCGGGCACATCAACTATTACTGCCACGCTGGGATCGGTTTCGAGCACAGGTCAGGTCACGGTCCACTAAAGACTTGTGGAACAATTCCCCGAGCCTGTGTCATCGCAAATCACAAGTGAGCTTTAGCCGGCGATTCAATCAGCGCGGCTCATGCTGCATGAGCATTCCATATTTCGGGCGGAGCGTGATCAGCGGCTCTGGTTCGACGCGATGTCCCGGAACCAATTTCAATTTCCACTTTTGTGCTAGCGTGGCCGAAATCAGAACTCCTTCCATCCAGGCGAAAGATTCTCCTATGCACTGCCGCGCGCCTGCTCCGAAGGGGAAATAGGTGAACTTGGTGCGGCGGGCTTTCGCTTCCGGAGAGAAACGCTCGGGATCGAAACGCAGCGGGTCGGGAAAATAGCGCGGATCGCGGTGCATGATGAACTGGCTGGTCAGCAGCGTGGTTCGCGCGGGAAGAAAAAAATCTCCGAGCGCGAAATCATTGCGGGCATAACGCCCCATGGCCCACGCCGGAGGATACAGTCGCAGCGATTCTGCCAGCACCATTTCCGTGTAACGCAAGCGAGGAACATCTTCCAGCGTTGGCAGTCTTCCCTGCAGAACGCTATCGACCTCAGTATGGAATCTTAGTTCGCACTCCGGATTCTCGGAGAGCAAATACCAGGTCCAGGCCAGCGCGTTAGCCACGGTCTCATATCCTGCCAAGAAAATCGTGATGACCTGATCGCGCAGAGACTGGCGCGAATCCGCATCGTTGCCAGGCGAGGCAGCCAGCATCAGATCGAGTAAGCTACCGCGATCGTGACCGCTGCGCTGATGCGCGTCGATCATGCGGTAGACCACGGCATCGATGCGCCGGCGCGCTCTCACAAATGCAGCCAGCCCCGGCGGTCGCAGATGCACGAGCAGTTCCGCCGCGGGCAGCATGACCAGAAAATTGTAGAGGCCCATGATGCGATTAATTGCTGCGGCGAGTTCGTAAACTTCATCGCACAGATCGGTGGCGAACAAAGTGCGCGCCACCACGTTTAGGGTGAGGTGCATCATGTCCGCCGCTATATCGCGCGGCTTCGCCCCGGCATTCGCGTTCCCGCTCCACGCATTGCGCGTTCGCTGCGCCTCTTCCACGATGGTCCGGGCATACTCGCCGATGCGCTGCCGATGAAATGCTGGTTGCGCGCTCTGCCTTTGCGCGCGGTGTTCAGCGCCTTCACTGGTGATCATGCCGCTGCCGAGTAGCATCTTGCTGCGCTGCACCGTGCGCTCTTTGATGAAGTTGTCGTTCTGCACTACCAGGATTTCGCGGATGTAATCAGGATGATTCACAAACACGATGTGATGCGGCCCGATCTTGTAATGCGCGA
The DNA here is from genome assembly GCA_963781635.1 of uncultured Acidobacteriaceae bacterium. Lineage (GTDB taxonomy): Bacteria > Acidobacteriota > Terriglobia > Terriglobales > Acidobacteriaceae > Sulfotelmatobacter. The sequence goes on along the minus strand of CAWAFZ010000001.1, from coordinate 279,857 downwards.
TATCGCCGTAGGTCTCGGCAAGGTGTTGAAAGAGATAAATTGGATTCGCAGGCCGGAACTTGCGCAGCGCGTACCACAGCATGTTGCGCTGAAAGCCGGGCGGAAAACGGTATTGCCCTTGGGCGCGGGACGGCGCGCGCACGGGTTGCTGGACGGCGGAACTCACTTCTCTATTTTACGCTGGCCGCTTGCGCGCCCAGGCTGCGGCCCTGGTTTGAGAAAACTTGAGTTTCGTGTGAGTCAAAAACTGTGCTGGCCATGCTACATCGGCTGCCGCATCTGATCGAGGGCCGCGAGCACCTCTTCGCTGTGACGCGCCGGGTCGACGCTGCTATAAGTCTTGATTATCTTCCCGCTGGGATCGATCAGGAATGTATTCCGCGCCGCAAACTTTACGAATCCGAGATTCGTCAGCGAGCCGTAGTCCCGGCTCACTTTGCCTTCGCGATCGGCGAGTAGCTTGAAATTCAATCCTTCTTTAGTGCAGAACTTTTTGTGAGAGTCCACGCTGTCGACGCTCACTCCGAGCACCACCGCATTACGCTCGGTATACTTCGACTGATCGACTTGAAAGTTGTGGGCTTCGCGAGTGCAGCCCGGAGTCTGATCTTTCGGATAAAAATAAAGTACAACCCAGCGGCCGCGGAAATCCTTCAAACTCACGAGACTACCTTCCTGCGACGGCAGAGTGAAGTCTGGAGCGACGCTCCCGGCTAGGGGAACGGACGCGTGAGAGCCAGAGATGAGCCGCGGCAGCAACAATACAAGGATCACAACCACCAACCCAAGCAGCAGCATCCTCAGCATCGAGAGCCTCCCTTAAGCCAGCCAGAGTTCAGCAGGGCAGTCCTGACATCATTTCAGTGCACGTTAAGCCGACCATTAACATTGTAGACTTTTGGACATAGGCCTTCGTCCAGCAAATTTCCTCACATTTCAATATCATGGAACATTCAGCTTCACCCAACGGAGAAAATCAGACGTGGCTCAGACGGAAACTGACGGTCAGGAAGTATTAGAAACACGGGAGTGGGTCGACTCGCTGGACTATGTGCTCTCAAGCGGTGGCCCAGTGCGCGCCGGGCGTTTGCTGCAGCAGTTGGCCTTGCACGCGCGCCGCGCCGCAGGAGTGAATCTTCCTTTCTCGGCGACTACTCCTTACCAGAATACGATCCCATCTCAGCAACAGGCGCCGTTTCCCGGCAGCCAGGAGATGGAGCGCCGCATCAAGAGCCTGGTGCGCTGGAACGCGCTGGCCATGGTCGTGCGCGCCAACAAAATTCAGGAGGGCATCGGCGGGCATATTTCCACCTTTGCATCCGCTGCGACTCTTTACGAAGTTGCGTTTAATCACTTCTTCAAAGCGCAGACCGAGAGCGGCGACCGCGATTTTGTTTATTTCCAAGGGCACGCTGCGCCGGGAATTTATGCGCGCGCTTACCTTGAAGGACGCATTCCCAAAGAAAAGCTGGAGAACTTCCGCCGCGAACTGAAACCCGGCGGCGGGCTGAGTTCGTATCCTCACCCGTGGTTGATGCCTGACTTTTGGGAGTTTCCCACAGTTTCGATGGGTCTAGGTCCTATCCAAGCGATATATCATGCGCGCTTCATTCGTTATCTCGAAAATCGCGGGTTGAAAGAATCCACCGGCGGCAAGGTTTGGGCGTTTCTCGGCGATGGCGAGATGGACGAGCCTGAAGCTCTGGGATCGATCACGCTGGCTTCGCGCGAGAATCTCGATAATCTGATCTTCGTGGTGAATTGCAACCTGCAGCGCCTCGACGGCCCGGTCCGCGGCAACGGAAAAATCATTCAGGAACTCGAAGCCATCTTCCGCGGCGCGGGATGGAATGTGATCAAAGTGATCTGGGGTTCGGACTGGGACAGCCTGATCCGCGCGGACCGCGATGGCATCCTAGTGCGGCGTCTGGGAGAGATCAGCGACGGCCAATACCAGAAATATTTCGTCGAGAGCGGCGCCTACTTCCGGCAAAATTTGTTCGGTACCGATCCCCGCCTGCTCAAAATGGTGGAGCATCTCTCCGACGAGCAACTGGCGCGCATGCGACTCGGCGGGCATGATCCCATCAAGGTGCATGCCGCGTACCGCGCGGCCGTTGATCACGTCGGCGCCCCGACAATTATCCTCGCCAAGACCATCAAAGGCTATGGACTGGGCGAAGCCGGCGAAGGCAAGAACATCACGCACCAGCAGAAGAAGCTGAATGAGGATGAGCTCGAGCTCTTCCGCTCGCGCTTCGGAATTCCGATCCCCGACCATGAATTGCAGAACGCGCCTTTCTATCGACCTTCCGACGACAGCGCTGAAATAAAATACATGCAGGCGCGGCGGCAACAACTCGGCGGATACATGCCGCAACGCAAATTGCGGGCCACTCCGCTCAAGCCGGTCCCTGATTCGTACTTTGAAGAATTCTTCAAAGGCACCGAGGGCCGCGAAGCCTCAACTACCATGGTTTTCGTGAGACTGCTGGGAAAATTATTGCGCGATCCGGAAGTAGGCAAGCTGATTGTGCCGATCATTCCTGATGAAGCTCGGACCTTTGGCATGGAAGCTCTATTCCGCCAGGTGGGAATCTACTCCAGCGTGGGCCAGCTCTACGAGCCGGTCGACATGGATACGCTCCTTTACTACAAGGAGGTGAAGAACGGGCAAATTCTCGAGGAGGGAATTACCGAGGCGGGTTCGATGTGCTCATTCATCGCCGCCGGCACTGCATACGCCAACCACGGCATCAACACCATCCCGTTCTTTATTTATTACTCAATGTTCGGGCTACAGCGTATCGGCGATCTGATTTGGGCGGCTGCCGACATGCGCTGCCGCGGATTTCTGGTCGGCGGCACAGCGGGACGAACCACGCTGGCCGGTGAAGGACTCCAGCATCAGGACGGACACAGCCACGTGCTTGCGCTGCCGGTCCCCAATTTGCTGGCCTACGACCCGGCCTTCGCCTACGAGATAGCCATCATTATTCAGGATGGCATCAAGCGTATGTACGTGAATCAGGAATCAATCTTCTATTACCTGACGGTAACCAACGAGCCGCTGCCGATGCCGGAGATGCCGAAAGATGGCAACATCCGCGAAGGCGTGCTGCGTGGACTCTATCGCTTCAAGGCGGCCGACGCGCCGGATGCGAAGCTGCGCGCGCAATTGCTGGGCAGCGGAACCATCATGTATGAAGTGTTGAAGGCGCAAACCATACTGCGGGAAAAATATAACGTTGCCGCCGACGTATGGAGCGTGACCAGCTATAAAGAACTTTATCGCGATGCCAATGATTGCGAACGCTGGAACATGTTGCATCCCGGCGATGCGGCCAAGATTCCTTACGTAACGCAGACTCTGAAAGATGCGCCGGGGCCATTCATAGCCGCATCTGATTATATGAAGGTGCTGCCGGAATCTCTGGCGAAGTGGGTACCGGGACAATTGCTTTCTCTTGGTACCGACGGCTTTGGCCGAAGCGAGAATCGGGTAGCGTTGCGCGATTTCTTTGAAGTGGACGCAAAGCACATCGTGCTCGCCACGCTCGGGGCTCTCGCGCGCGAAAATAAGATCGGCCTTGATGTCGTGAAGCAGGCCATTCGCGATCTGGGGATTAATTCGGAGAAGGTGAACCCGGCCATAAGTTGAGTGGTGGTCGGTATCGCAGAGCGTGATCGGCCGCCTCTCGCGAGAAAGAACAGGGAATGGGATCTGTGATTGAATTTAAACTCCCCGCATTGGGCGAGAACATTGAACAGGGCGATCTTGTGCGTCTGATGGTCACCCCTGGCTCGGCGATCAGCGAGGGCCAGGCAGTGATGGAGCTGGAAACCGACAAGGCGGTGGTCGAGGTGCCCTCGTCGGTAAGCGGAACGATTCACGAGATTCTGGTCAAAGAAGGCGACAAGGTTAAGGTCGGGCAGGTGATTTTTACCGCGGATAGCAATGGCACGTCAGCCGTTGCCGAAACTTCCCGCGAAGCCAAGCCGCCGGCTCGAAGCGCCGCCGCCGCCGCTCCTCAGGGTTCTTCGAGCGAGCTTTCTTCGAACGAGCGGTCTTTCGCCGAAACGCGTACGGCCTCGGCACCATCGCAGTTGTCATCTTCCTCGCCGGACTCTAAACAGTCTTCGGCGGCAGCCCCTGCGGCGGTTCCGTCGGTCAACGAATTTCGCCTGCAGGAGCTCGGAGAAAATATCTCTCAAGGCGATCTGGTGCGCCTGATGATAGCTCCGGGCGCGAAAGTATCCGAAGGCCAGCCTGTCATGGAACTCGAAACCGACAAGGCCGTGGTTGAAGTTCCCTCTACGGTCAGCGGCGTGGTGAATGAAGTCAAGGTCAAGGAAGGCGAGAAGATCAAGGTTGGGCAGGTTATCTTCACGCTGCAGGGCGGGGCGGCGCAGCAAGAAGCAGTTCGTGCGCCGAGTCGTCCCGTGGAGCATGTCTCCGGCCAGCACGGCGCGCGTCTGGCGTTTCAGGCTGCGATTCGCGCGGAAGGCAAGACCGAAGAACAGGCGTTGCCTCCCGACCAGCCAATGCCGCGCCCGGCTGCTTTTTCTATGCCGGTGCAACTGGGTAAGGTCGCCGGAACCGACCATCGGCCCGCGGTTCCCGCAGCTCCGCACACACGCCGTCTGGCGCGCGAGATCGGGGTCGACATTTATGAGGTGAAGGGTACAGGCCCGGGCGGACGCATCAGCGAGAATGACGTAAAAGCCCACGCTAAAGCTGCGCTGGCTGCAGCAGCCACCGCCGTCCAGGCGCCGGCCCGCGCTGGACACTTTGTCGCTCCCAAACTGCCGGACTTCACCAAGTGGGGAAAAATCGAGCGTGTTTCGATGCGTGGAGTTCGCCGCAAGACGGCCGAACACCTTGCCGAATCATGGAACACGATTCCTCACGTTACCCAGCATGACCGTGCCGACATAACGGAACTCGAGCACTTGCGGGCGCGTTTTGCTCCCAAGGCCGAGCAAGCCGGCGGCAAGATGACCGTCACCGCGATCGCTCTAAAGGTTTGCGCGGCGGCGTTGAAAGTCTTTCCGCAGTTCAACGCCACCATCGACATGGAAAAAGAGGAGATCATCTACAAGCAATACATCTCTATCGGTGTTGCAGCCGATACTGATCGCGGATTGCTGGTTCCGGTGATCCGCGACGTGGACAAGAAAAATATTGTGGAGCTTGCTGTGGAGTTGTCGCAGCTTTCTCAGAAGGCCCGCGAAAAGAAGATCACCCTCGCCGACATGGAAGGCGGCACTTTTACTATTACCAACCTCGGTGGCATCGGAGGTACCGCGTTCACTCCCATCGTTAATCATCCTGAGGTTGCGATCCTGGGGCTCTCGCGTTCGCGCATGGAGCCGGAATGGATCGGAGGAAAGTTTGAACCGCGGCTGATTCTGCCGCTCTCGCTCTCCTATGATCATCGCCTGATCGATGGCGCCGACGCCGCGCGTTTTCTGCGCTGGGTGGCGGAGGCCTTCGAACAGCCCTTCCTGCTTTCGGTGCAGGGATAGCAGCCGTAGCGCGCGAGAAATCTCAAACGAAAATACCTTGATGAACGACACTCCTAGCCAGACCTCGAACGAAACTCACGAAGCAGCCAAGAAGCTGCATGTAGCTGTCGTCGGCGGCGGCCCGGGCGGCTATGCCGCCGCATTTCTGGCTGCCGATCTCGGCCTGCAAGTTGCCTTGATCGATCCGGAAGCGAATCCCGGCGGCGTTTGTCTTTACCGCGGCTGCATTCCGTCGAAGGCGTTGCTGCATGTCGCCAAGCTGATTGAAGAATCACAGCAGGCGAAGAATTGGGGGATCGAATTCCCTCCCGCAAGAATCGATCTTGCGCGCTTGCGCGCTTGGAAAGAAGGAATCGTCAAAAAGCTCACCGGCGGCCTGGGACTCCTTTCGAAGCAACGCCACGTCGACTTCATTCAAGGCCGCGCCGCGTTTGAAAATTCCACTACACTGCGCATAACCAAAGCCGACGCCACCGAGACGACTCTCAACTTCGACCGCATCATTCTCGCGACCGGATCTCGGCCAGCCATTATTCCCGCCTTTAAAATCGATTCACCGCGGCTGATGGATTCCACTGGAGCGCTCAATCTGGAAGATATTCCGGGCACGCTGCTGGTCGTTGGCGGAGGTTATATCGGTCTCGAACTTGGCTCGGTTTACGCGGCGCTGGGCACGCGCGTTACCGTCGTCGAAATGCTGCCCGGCCTGCTTCCCGGCGCAGACCGCGATCTCGTGCTTCCGCTTCACAAGCGCCTGGAAAAGATGTTCGACACAATTCTCTTGAACACCACTGTAGCCTCCCTCAAAGAAGAAGGTTCAGGAATTCGAGCCACTTTCGAAGGCGCTTCGGTGCAAGATAGCAATCGCGAAAAAGTTTTCGATCGTGTGCTGGTTTCGGTGGGGCGCAAGCCGAACTCTGAAATTGCCGGCCTCGATCGCACGCAGGTACAGGTGAACCCGCGTGGTTTTATCGAAGTCAACAAGCAGTTACAAACTGCCGATCCCTCGATTTACGCCATCGGCGATGTTGTCGGGGAGCCAATGCTCGCCCACAAAGCCATGCACGAAGGTCGCGTCGCCGCCGAAGCCATCGCGGGGCACAAAGTCGCCTTCGAGCCCAACGCAATTCCTGCCGTCGTTTTCACCGATCCTGAAGTCGCCTGGTGCGGCCTCACCGAAACGCAGGCGGAAAACGAAAAACGCGAAATCAAAGTTGCCAAGTTTCCCTGGGCGGCGTCCGGCCGGGCCGTTACGCTTGACCGTCCCGAGGGCATGACCAAGCTGATTGTCGATCCGCACACCGAGCGCGTTCTCGGAGTTGGCATTGTGGGCGCGGGCGCCGGTGAACTGATCGCTGAGGGCGTTCTCGCCGTGGAAATGGCAGCGCTGGCGAGCGATGTTGCGATGACCATCCATCCGCACCCGACGTTGTCGGAGACTTTGATGAACTCTGCCGAAGTTTTCTACGGCACCAGCACCGACATATACCGACCTAAGCGTGGATAATATGGGGAAGAAACCCATGTCCACTTTTTGCAAGGCAACTTATTTTTTTGTCCTTAGTCTGGCGGTGTGTTTAGCGCTGTCAAACAGTTCACTTGCGCAAGTTCCTCTCCCATCGTCTCCCAGCAGTCCCTCAAAGCCTTCCGACCAGCTAGGTCGCGATACGCCTTACGGCGCAATTTACGGATTTCTTCAGGCCGCTCAGTCGGGCGAGAACAGCATTGCCGCGCAGTATCTGCAGATGAGCGCCGCACGCCGACAGTCCGAAGGCGCAACACTGGCGATGGAATTGAATGTCGCGATGAACCGCGCCTTTGCCGGGAACCTCCGGCCGAGCCGGCAACCGGAAGGTACACCACAGGAAGATGTAGCGCCCGGCCGGCAGAATTTGGGAACCATGTCTTCCGGTGACGTGGAAGTGCAACTGGAACTGGTGCGAGTTACTGACTCAAACGCAGGGAAGATTTGGCTGATTTCTTCCGACACTCTGGCCAAGGTTCCGGAACTTTACGATCAAGTGGAAGCCCGCCAGGTAGAAACGCGATTGCCGAAGTGGGTGGTAAAGCATCAGTGGGAGGGGATGCCTCTGTGGCAATGGTTCGCGCTGCTGTTGCTGATTCCGGTGGCAGCTGCGGCGGCCTGGTTGATTTTGGTCGTAGCGCAGATTCCGCTCCGCTGGTGGGCGCGAAGACAAGGGCAGTCCGATCTTGATTTTCGTTCCGTCTCTGGCCCCGCATGGCTGCTGGTGGGAGCGATCGCGCACAGCATTCTTGCGGCCTATCTGCGCATGCCGCTGCTGCAACGGCATTACTACAACCAGGTGACGACGGTTGCGGTGATCATCGGCGCTAACTGGATTTTGTGGCGGGTAGTGCGTTGGTTCTTGCGGCGCGTGCGTAACCGGGCTCTGGCCCGCGGACAAAGCGGTACGGGTTCGCTGATGCTGCTCGGCGAACGCCTGATCAAGGCGTTCATTTTCGTCATGGCGCTGTTTTTTGTCCTCGGCGTGCTGGGCTTCAACCTGACGACTGCGCTGGCCGGCGTTGGCATTGGAACTCTTGCGGTTGGTTTCGGCGCGCAACAGACGATCGCGAATTTATTCGGCGGGGTTTCAGTTTTAGGCGACGAAGTGATTCGGGTCGGCGACGTCTGCAAGTTCGGCGATCGTACCGGGACGGTCGAAGATATCGGACTCCGCTCCACGCGCGTGCGCACGGAAGAGCGAACTCTGCTGGCCATTCCCAACGGCACGGTCGCGACCATCAACGTCGAAAATCTGAGCCGACGCGACAAAATCCTTTTCAAGACCGTGCTCGGCCTTCATCTAGAAACTTCGCCGGATCAACTCCAGGCCGTGCTTACCGAAATGCGCCGCGTTTTGGATGCTCATCCTAAAGTTGAAAAGAAAACCTTTCATGTTTGGCTGACTGATCTCACGCCCTCTGCAATCAACGTAGAACTTGCCTGTTACGTGATGACACAGAATTACAACGAATTCGCAGAGGTCCGCGAAGATCTGCTGCTGCATATCATGAACTTTGTGGAAGAGTCGGGAACCAAGATTGCCTCGCCTTCTCAGACACTCTACCTAAGCAGTGACTCGCCTTTGAAAAGCAAGCAGAGTGATGCTGCGGCCAAGACTGCGAACGACGCGAAGCCAAGCGGCTAAAACTCCGCTTTCCAGCGCTGCGTCAACCAGACAAGAAAGCGATGCGTAGGAAAATAAACAGCGCTGGGGACAACGATCAAATATCCCAGAACGTACAACCATCCAGGCATGACATGCTGTTCGTGAAAAAAAGGGCCGCGAGCCCAGTTCACATCAAATTGCGGCCGCCACAAATAATTGATCGGAATCACAATCCACGTGGTTAGCGTCTGCAACTTCCATCCCCGCGGATCATAGCCTAGCCGCCAAATCCCCCACAGCAGCAGTGGCGGCGTAATAACGTGAAACAAGCTGAGTAAGCGGATCGGCAGCGGAATGTGGGGGTCGAACATATACTCCGTGCCGCCGATCAGGTGGTGTCCGCTAAGCACCGCGCCCGCCAAGTCAATCGTGAAGAGCGTTTGGAACAAGAGTAATCCAGTAGCTTGCCAGGAGAATATCAAAGGGCTTTCAAGCCAAAGGCCAAAAGTAATAAGAAGATTGCCGAGATCACAAAAAAAGAGAAAGTTTTGCAGACCATACTGCCGCCAGTAAACGGGAATCCAGACGATCACGCAGGCGGTCCAAAGCACTTTTATCCATAGCGGTACCCGCATGACCCGGTATTGTATCCGCCGCAAGATGTGCACAAGACGGAAAGCGCCAAAAGCCTATCTTGACAAGCCCAAACATGCTTTGCGGTGAGTACCACCGTAACTTGATGAGGCTTACGGCTGTACCTACGATGACTCTAATATGGGTTACCAAGCACTCCTATTCTGCCCCGATGAAAGAACGGCTCGCACCGTAACCCAGGTTCTCAGCGAACTGGATTTTGCCGTGGTCGCCTGCGCCGAGCCTTTTGCAGCGGTAAAGAAATTGATGGGCGAGCATTTCGACGCCGTGGTCGTCGATTGCGATAACGAACAGAACGCCACGCTCCTGTTCAAGAGCGCGCGCAACGCCACCAACAACCAGTCTTCTCTGGCAGTCGCCGTCGTCGAAGGGCAGGCTGGAGTGGCGAAGGCCTTCCGCATGGGCGCAAACCTGGTTCTTACCAAGCCCATCAATGTTGAGCAGGCCAAAGGCACGTTGAGAGTCGCCCGCGGACTTCTGCGCAAGGGAGAAGCGGCCAAAGCCGCGACACCAACTATCTCTAAGCCGGGTCCAGTTGCACCTGAAAGTCTTGCGCCGGCAGCCAATGTCTCAGTTTCGCGGCCAAGTTCGCCGCTCCCTGCGTTTTCTACCGGCGCTCGGCCTGCAAACCAGGCAGCGCAACCGCGAGTCGCTTCCGCTTCGCCTAAGATCGCACCCGAAACCGAGAACGCTCTGCCCGACTCCGCCGAACAACCTTCGCCTGCGGTCGGAACCTCTGATGTGCAAGCTGCCGCGGGCAAGGCCGGTCCCACGATCAAGGCGCTCGCTCCGGTCGAAATCGAAGCTGAAACCGGAGCACTGAAGAGCGCACCGGCCAACGCAGGCAAAACTTTGCCGAGCACGCCGGAGTCTTCGCCCCTTCCTGCAAATTTCGGGTTCGCTCCCAGGCCTTCTGCTTCGACAGCGGCGAGCGCGGCTGCGCCCGCTCGTGAAGTGGAGCCGGTTGCGCCGATGGTAGAGAAACCACCTGCGCCCATTGTAGAACCACTGAAGTTCCATGCGGAGACCGAGGATATTAAAGCCGAAGCCAACGCCAATACGAGCGAGGAAACCCCCGCTCTCTTTTCCTTGATAGGCGATAAGAAAGACAGCGAGAAGAATCCTGCCGGAAGTGGTCTCAGCAAGATGGGGCTTCTGATTGGAACAGCTGTGATGCTGGTCGCGGTCGCAGTTTATTTGGTATCCACGCATGCCGGCGGCGCGATCGCGTTCCCTAGCTGGCTGAACACAGTCAAATCTCTGGTTTCGAAGCCGACGCCAGCAGCAGCGCCAGTCGCGCGGCCAGCGCCTTCTGCTCCGACTGCGGCGCAACACTCGGCTCCGGACTCTTTACCTGCCCTAGAGCGGCCTGATTCCACTAAACCTTCTTCTGCTATACCCAGCGGTATACCCAATTCCGCTATGCCCAGCAAAGCTATCGAGCAGGATGCGCAAACGCGGCCCAGCCCGACCTTTGCCAGCGTTAAGCCGCCCAGAACTTCTGAATCGACTGCGATGGCATTCAAAGCGCCAGCCACACCCGCTTCTCAGCCAATCTTGGTCAGACATCCGAATGAGGCTGGCACAGCTACGGTAAACGATGCTCCGCCTGTGAGCATGGCGGCTATCGCCCCCGCAGGAAATGGCGGGTCTCTGCCTGATCTCGCCGGAGGAGCGACCGCTCCCACTCCCGTGCTGCAAACCGTGGGCGTCTCCCAGGGAGTATCGCAGGGGCTGGTGCTGAAGAAAGTGCAGCCAAAGTATCCGGCAAGCGCGCTGCAGATGCGCATCGAGGGATCGGTCGAGTTGCAAGCGACGATCGCCAAGACTGGAGACATTTCCGGACTGAAGATTCTCAAGGGAGATCCGCAGCTGGCGCGTGCCGCCGCTGACGCCGTCAAGCAGTGGAAATACAAGCCGTACATGCTCAACGGGGAGCCGGTCGAGATTCAAACCCAGATCACAGTCGACTTCAAACTGCCTCGCTAAAGCTGTGAACCTCAGATATGGCTTGACTCTCGCCGGGCACAATTCCACTGCCTGAGAAGAATTCTTTTTCTCAAGAACCACCCCCTGATACGATCGACATTGCCCGCGTGTGCAAATTCCTAGGGAGGTGCAGCGATGATTTCCGCCTTACTACTGTGCACTATGCTGCTCCAGGCCAGCCTGCAAACGGCCCTGAAGCCGTTAATCGACAATGAACGCGTCACTGTCTGGGAAGTGACCAGCTTCCCTGTCATGCAGCCCGCTGACGCGGTGATCGTGTCTTTGTCGGGTGAGGCCGAGTTCGTGGCTAAGGGCGCCAAGCCGAAAATCGTCGGCGATAGATTGATCGTCATCGATCTCAAAGACCATCCACCGGATCCGATTCCCAATACAACCGGCTATCCGCTCGCATTTCCGCGGGCCGGCTCTAAGAAGGTATTCGAGAACGAACGCGTTATTGTCTGGGATTTCACCTGGACCCCGGGCGTGGCCACTGCGATGCACTTCCACGATAAAGACGCCGTAATTGTCATGCTCGAGGATGGCGATCTGCAATCGACCACTGCAGACGGGCATGTCGATCTTTATCCCTACAAGCCTGGTACCGTTAGATTCGGCGCCCGCGGCCGCATCCACACTGAAACTCTGGTTCGAGGACAGCAGCGTGCCATCGTCACCGAGCTGAAGTAACTACGCCGTTTTCTTCCTGGCGTAGAACTTCCGCACCTTGGTGCGATTGCCGCAGACCTTCATGCTGCACCAGCGGCGATGGTGATTCTTGCTGGTGTCGAGAAAGAACCACTGGCAGGTCGGTGCGGAGCAGGTGCGCACCATCGCCAAATCACTCGAAGCCAGCAGATCTGCGGCGGCGCGCGCGATCGGCCAGAGCACCGAGTCATCTGCCGACTTCAGGTCGTCAAATCGCCACTCATATCTCTCCTGCTGACGCACGAGTCGCGAATGTTGTGCTGCCTCGCGAATGTAGGCGTTCAGCGTCGCTAGCGCAACTGCCGGTGGAGTTCGTCGCTCCGTTGCCGCTGAAAAAACAGCGTACAGAGCTTCCCGCATTTCAATCGTCCGGCGAATTGCTGCCTTCGCCTCGACCGGCCTGAGGTGCAATTTCCCAACAAGATATATGCTTTCCTGCGCCTTTAGTATGCCGGACTGTTCCGCAAACCGGACGAGGTCGGGAAAAGATCGAATCAACTCTTTAGGCTCGGCGCTCGGACGATTGTCCAGCGTGTTGATGAAATCGAGACATACATTTCCCGCAACCAATTGGAAGGGCGGAGATTGTCTCTCCAATTTAGCTTCGGCCATGGGTGAACCGCTGGAAACTTTCCTCTTCATCATATAACCATCAAAACTCCATTGACGAGTTATGAGAAGCCAGTTACGATGTGCGTGTAACCTGTGAAAGATTGGTTAACGGTTACGTACCTATCGGCAGAACCTATGCATACCCGCCAGCGCGACGAGATTATGGCGATGATTCGCAGCGGTAAGTTGATTAATATCGGAGGCCGGCCCGTGATTACTCCCGACCCGCGCATACTCGCGCAATCGCACCAACGCAGCCACGCTATCAAACTTGCGCTGGCGTTTGTGGCCATCTATGTCATCTGGGGGTCGACCTATCTCGCGATTCGTTATGCGGTGGAGACGATTCCGCCGCTGGTGGCGGCCGGAGTCAGGCACGCGACGGCCGGGGCAATCATGCTGGCTTGGGCGTGGCTGCGCGGCTTTCGTCCCACGCGGCAGCAGTGGGTTGCGGGGTCTGTCCTGGGAGCGTTCTTCTTCTTAATCGGGCATGGATCACTGCACTGGGCTGAGCAATACGTTGGATCGGGCCTGGCGGCCCTGCTGATTGCAACCGAACCGATGTTCATCCTCGCGCTGGGCTGGATAGTGGGCCAGCAGAAGATTAGCCGTTTGAGCGTTGCGGGCTTGGCCTTGGGAGTCGTGGGCGTGGCCATGCTTACGGGTGCGGAACTCACCGTGAAAGGGTCGAGTTTGGTGGGCTTGCTGGCCGTGCTTTTGGGATCGTTATCCTGGTCAATCGGAGTCGTGATTTCGCCCCGGCTGAAGTTGCCATCGGATGCGCTTGGGCGGACAGCGCTGCCTACGCTCTGCGGCGCGGCGATGCTGCTTATTGTGGCGGGAGTTTCCGGTGAGTTCCAGCAGACTCACTGGGCAAGCATCTCGTTGCGATCACTATTCGGGTTGGGTTATCTCATCACGTTTGGATCGATCATCGCCTTCACTTCTTACACCTGGCTACTGCAGCGGGTTGCGCCTGCGCTGGTGGCGACGCACACCTATGCCAATCCTGTGGTTGCGGTGCTTCTGGGGTGGCTACTGGCGCGCGAGCCGCTTTCTATGCGCCTTGTGCTGGCTTCAGTGGCAATTCTCGGGGCGATTGTGCTCATCCGGCGGGGCGAGCAGCCGGTGGAGATCAAACGCCCGGAGTCGCTTTTGCCGGTAGCTGAAATCAAGAGATCGCAGGAGTGTGCCTGAACGCCTACGACTTGGGCACGGACAGTCGCCTGTCCCCAAGGGGCTTCCGTGGCCCACCGCTACCTAGCGGCACGCAAGAACTTCCCGGAAGTAGCATCGATGATTCCGATGCCTTTGGAATCGGCGGTGGAAGAACCGTACATCACCACCCATACCAACTTCCTGTTCTTTGCGTCCCAGTCGAGCGAATAGATCACTGGCTGCTGCGGGTTCTTCTTGAGAATATTCGCGCCACCGTTCTCCTGCGCCGTGGCAGAAGCCTGATCGGAGTCGACATCCAGCAGAAGCGACTCAAACATTGCTTGGGACATATCCGGCGACGAGGCGCTTTCCGGGCTTCCCGTGACGCCGAGTGGAGGCTCGTTATTCAGCCGGCTGCCAGAGCAAGTGAACGACCGCCATGTACTGCGACCGGGAGAGGCGAATATCGCTTGCCAGACCGTAGCTTTTCCATTCTGGCCCGTGCTTTCGCTATTGAAATGGGACTCCAGATGAACCGGCATTGCGTCCAGCTGCCAGCGTGACGCCGCACTAGCCATCTGCGAAAAGCAACTTTTGCCGGTATAGAGCACCGGTTCTTTCTTTTGCACCGCCGTTGCTACTTTCGACGGGGCGGGTGTGTCAGGTGCTCCGCATGCGACAAAGATCAGACTGCTCAAAAACAACAATGGCGCTAATACTCTAAGCGTAGCTCTCATGAGAACACCTCCGAGCCGCTCGAACCTGTACGGACTCATCCTAGGCGTGTAGGTGAGCCATGACAGTGACCAAGATCACACCCCGCCGCCCGTTGGCGTTAGCGGTGAGGGAAGCGGGTTCCTCCGGCCTTGGTGGCGACGCATATCTATACGAATCAACCCTGTTATCCCGGCAGTCGGCGTGGGTACAGCTTCGAGACAACAACATTCTGTTTGTTTCCCCTAAGTAGCGCAAAAATCACGGCAGATGAACTCCTGCATTCTGTCGGGAATAAAATTCACCTCCCTGAGTTATAGCCTGCGAGCGCACAAATTCAGGAGGGCATATGGAGCAGAAGCGAGAGAATCCGAAGCAAGCTGATTCCTACGATGACGGCGTTGATCGTCGTGGCTTTCTCAAATGCATGGCATGGGCGGGCACTGGACTAGTTTGGACCCTGAGTGGGGGCATCCCTGTTTCCCACGCCTTCGGCAAGAACCTGCAGCCCAAATCCACCGATCTCACTTTCGTTCAAATCAGCGACAGCCACATGGGTTTCAACAAGCCCGCAAACACGGATGTCATTGGCACGCTGAAGACCGCTATCGACCAGATTAACGGTCTAGCTACTCCGCCCGAGTTCCTGCTGCACACGGGTGACATCAGCCACCTCTCCAGACCGGAGGAGTTCGACAATGTCGATCAGATCCTGAAGAGCGCCAAGGCCAAAGAAGTTTTCTACGTTCCTGGTGAACACGATCTGCTGGACGAGGGCAACGGAAAATCTTATCTCGCACGCTACGGTCGTAATACGAAGGGCGCAGGTTGGTACAGCTTTGACAAGAAGGGTGTGCACTTCATCGGACTCGTCAACGTAGTGAACTTGAAAGCGGGAGGTCTCGGCACGCTGGGCGGCGAACAATTGAAGTGGATGGAGGACGACGTGCGAAATCTTAAGCACAGTACGCCGGTTGTTGTGTTCGCTCACATCCCGCTCTGGTCGATCTATCCGGAATGGGGATGGGGTACGGACGACAGCGCGCAAGCATTCGGCTATCTCAAGAAGTTTGGCTCGGTCACCGTGTTGAACGGCCACATTCACCAGATCATGCAGAAAATCGAAGGCAGCGTAACCTTCCATACCGCAAGGTCCACGGCATTTCCGCAGCCGGGGCCAGGCAAGGCCCCCTCACCTGGACCAATGAAAGTTCCTGCGGACCAATTGAAGAGCGTTCTGGGCATCACGGATGTGAACTACGTCAAAGGGAAGCATACGCTGGCGGTAGTCGATTCGACGCTGGGCTAAGACAGACAGCGAATCAAATTCTGAGGAAGAAGAAGAAAGACAGAAACATGACAAAACCTAAACAACGTAAGCTCTACTACGCGCTGGCGCTGATGGGGGTCGCTCTGCTAGGAGCCCTGTGTTCGGGGGAGTATGCGCAGCAACCGGCCTCAACCGAAATCAAGATCGCCAATTTCAGTTTCACTCCCGCCACCATCAGCGTAACTGCCGGGACCACCATAACCTGGATTAACCGGGATGACATTCCACACAAGGTCATGGGAAGCAACGACGAATTCAAGTCCAAGGTCCTCGACACCGACGAGAAATTTTCCTACACCTTTTCCAAGGCAGGCACCTATTCCTACTTCTGTTCGCTCCACCCCAAAATGACTGGGCAAATCGTAGTCCGGTAAGACGCCCGGTAAGACGCCCGATTAAAACGGCCGATAAGACGAGCGGCGAGCCTTTGCGGGCGCGCCTTTTTTAATGGCTTGCCCCAAGAGAGTAAGCCCGCCCGACGCTAACACTCCATATTGTCGGGTACACTGTTCTGCAACGGAGGCCACCCGTTGAATGCCAGAGTGCAAAACCGCGAAGACCGGCAGACTACGCCGGTCCACGCAGAGCTGCTGCGAGAGTTGCAGGATTTCGCTCTTACCGCTCCTGACGCAAAATCGCTGATGGAGCACATCTGCCAGCGCCTCCACGAGAAGATGACGCGCTACAACTGGGTTGGGTTTTATCTGGTCGATCCTGCTGCGCCGGAGATTCTCGTGGTCGGGTCCTTCGTCGGCAGCTTCACCCCCAATGCCCGCATCCCGCTTAACACCGGACTTTGCGGCGCTGCAGCCACCACTGGGCAGACCGTAGTCGTGGATGACGTCTCCAAAGACCCGCGTTATCTGGCGGGATCGCCGCTGGTGAAGAGCGAAATCGTTGTCCCCATCTTCGTAAAGAATAAGCTCGCGGGGGAACTCGACATCGAAAGCTATTTTACGAGCGCGTTCACCGAACCGGAGAAGGCCTTTGTCGAAGCCTGCGCCGGGTTAGTCGGAAGATATCTGGAAAAGAGATAGGCGGGCCGGGGATCGCTGAACTACGTCACTCCCACGCCCGGTGCCCCAACAGTTTTACGACTCTGTCATTCCGACCGGAGGCGGACCCTGAGCGGAGCGAAGGGACCGGCGGAGCGGAGGAACCTGCTGTTCGCCTTCGCTCAGTCCGCAGCGGGTGCCCCATCTTTGCGCGCACTTTGCGCAAAGGTGGGATTCCACGAACGCCGATCGCCAGGGAATCGATTTCATCTCGCTCACCCACGAGGCCTGTCATCCTGAGGAAGCGGAGTCTCCGGCGATAGCCGGCGACTCCCAAGGAAGAACCTGCCCTGAGCTTGCCGAAGGGACCTATGCATTTGGCTGGCACCGGTGCCGCTGCCGACCAACCCACAGGTCCTTCGGCCCGCAAAAAACGCGCCCCTCAGAATGACATCGCCAAAGTCTACCCTGTGTCCTCTGTGCTCCCTGTGGTTAAAGACTTTGACGTCTTCAGCTAGCTAGCAAAAGCCAGCCAGCGCCGAGCCGAAGTCCACGTCCATTACGAATAACAACCCGAATACAGGCTGACGAAAAGTGGGACCGATAATGCCCGGCCTGATCGTTAATTTTCTTCCACAGCCACCCGTTGTGACATGCAACCTTGCCCTCCACAGCCCGACTGCGAGATTCTGATCAACAGCGCAAAAATGACCTTGGAACGGATTCCTAGTTTCCAAAGTCGCTGATTGCAAAGATTTTGGTATCTAACGTCTTTGCCCTCTAGATTTTGCGGGCCAATTTCACTCCAACCCCATGATTCCAGAACTTGAGGGGGTGGGGGAGGGTACCCGCAAATTCGCGCCGAGCGAGCAACCGGAAGGGTGTGACCAAAAATATGGGGATGGACAATGTTCCACGCTGTCAGCACATAAAGATGAATGGGACGCAGTGCGGCTCGCCCGCGCTGCGTTGGCGCAGGCTCTGCTTTTTTCACGATCGCATCCATCGCGAGCGCGCGAAGATCGCGAAGGACACGACGGCGCAGCGCCGCTTCGACCTGCCGCTGCTCGAAGATGCGAACTCGGTCCAGGTGGCATTGATGAAAGTAATGCAGATGCTTGGCGCCGGACGCATGGACCATCGTACCGCCGGCCTGATGCTCTACGCGCTGCAAACCGCCAGCGTCAACCTGCGCAACGCGGATTTCGAGTCCAGTGACGCGACCGAAGTCGTGATCGACCGCGACGACGTATACCGCACCTCCATCGGCGGCCCGCAGTGGTTCGAAGAAGATTTTGAAGAAGAGGAAGAAACAGAGGGCGAAGGGCAGCAAACAGCAGAAGACGAAAAAGAGGACGAAGACGAAGCGGATGAGGAAGCGCCAGCCGCCGCAGCATCAGTGCAGTCCGCAGCCGCAAAGCCCGCCGCCGAAAAGAAAGGGGCCGAGGCAGTAAAGCATCTACCCGCCGGAGAAGCCCGCCTCAAAGTTCAGGCCCTAGTCCGAAATTGGTTGCTGGAAACGGCAGGCGAAAGTGCGGCAGTGAATCCGGGGTAGAGCGGGTGCGAGTGTTGGCTCTGCAGGCAAGTTGCATAGGTCCCTTCGGCACGCTCAGGGCAAGCTCTTCGTCGGGAGTCGCCGGCTATCGCCGGCGACTCCGCTTCCTCAGGATGACAAACGGTGGTGGCGGAAGCGAAGGGCAGTCGGTACACGCGAAGCCGGCGGGATGCCGGCGCTACTAGTGCTGGTCGCGGCGGCGGAGGTAGTCGATGAACATCTGTTCCACCGGCTTGTCGTAGGCCATCAGGACGTGGCGTACGGTGTGGCCGCTCACTACGTGGCAGACTTCTTCGGCGAGGTTTTTGGCGTGGTCGCCGGCGCGTTCGAGCGACTGGGTCATGAAGATGATCTGCAGGCTGGCCTGGCGCGTGATATTTTCCGGATTCTCAATGTGGCGAAGGAAGATCAGGTTGCGCAGGCGATCGATCTCGGAGTCGGCGCGGAGAACATCGACGGCTTTGCCCACGTCGCGCGTCGAAAAAGCTTCGCCTACATCCGTCAGCATTTTTTCGAGGATGGTCGCCATGTGAGTGAGGTCGCGAGTATCTTCGGAGTCAACCCGTCCGGCGGCGGCTTGCGCGCTGTTGGCAAAGCTGAGCAGCAGGTCGCCAATACGCTCCAGGCTGATCATGAACTTCATGCAGGCCAGGAGTTCGCGGGCCTCGGCGGGCTGAACTTCCGTGATGGCGTTAGTGACGGCGCTGTCGATCTCCATGTCGAGCGCGTCCAGTTCGCGCTCGCGCTGGCGCAGCGAGTTGAGTAAAGGGCCAGAGCCGGTGGCGATGCCCTCGGCGGCCGCTCCGGCGGCTTCTTTGGCCAGGCGGCAAGCCTCCACGGTGCGGCGAACAATTTGATGGTGGGCCGGCTCGGGAGGAACGCTTTGCAGGCGAGCGGTGCTCATAAGGGTATCCCTGGGTCGCCAGAACCTGTTGCACTAATTTTGACGCACCATAACTAGATGGTCAACGTCCAAGGATAGTTTTTATTCTTGTGAACTGGGTTAAGGGGCTGTGAATTTTTTGTCATTTTCCGGATATGGCACGCCCCACTCTCTGGAGCTAAGTCTACTTGCCGTGACGTTGCTGCTTCGCGGCCTGGCGTTGCTGCTTCTGAATCTTCTTCGCCGCCTTCCTCTGTTTCTTCGCAGCCTTCTTTGACGCTTTCTGGTATTGTTTGGCCGCCTTTCGGGCCTCAATGCTGTTTTCTCCGATGCTACGGTTTTCTTTTTGAGCAACGGCGGGAAGTGAGCAGGCAATGCTGGCCGCAAGTAAGAGTAGAAAAGCCGCGGTTCGTCTCATGACATCTCCGGAGGACCCAACGGAACGATCTTAGCACCGATACTTGCGCAAGGATGAAGGCCCTAATTACTTTAGTGCATCGAGGTGACACCTAGACTAGGATCAGTTAGATTTCGCGCACGCCTCTGTGCTTCCCCCGAATGCGTCTCGGGCGACCTTTGTCGTGCAGAGCACCCGCATCGCGGCTTCAGGTTTTCCCAAGATGACAAACAGTCGTGCGGTTTCACGCTTCTGACACTCGGTAATAGCCTCTGGCAGAGCGCCCGTGATGCCCTCGCAACCAGTCGTCGGCGGGATCGTCTCCGGGTTCTCCATCTTGGGCTTGTCGGGCTTTGGCTGCTCTTGAGCAATAGTCGGAACATAAGACAGAGCTGCTCCCACTATCCCCACCGAAAGTCGTTTCAAGGCTTTCATAAGGACCTCCTCAAAGGTGGCGATTGTAACATCTCGGGGCCTGAACCAGCCTTGTCACTTTCGCCTTTGTTTTGCCCGTCGCAACTTCGCCGCAGGAAGTCACGGAGCGAAGGAACGGTATCGCATGAACTATCATCTTGGCGACATTGTCGAAGTGGTAGCGCTTAAGCGGCTAGCGAAGCTCAGTAATCAGTACCTGAACTCGAATCAGGAACTCGTCAGATACGACGCCTTCTTTTTGGACGGGAAAGGGCCACTCATTCAGTCGATCAGGCGCGACGAGTTAGACCAGTTGCGCCTAGTTTCGTGTCCGCATGAGTGCGATAACCCGCAAGCAATGCCGTCGCAATCAGTCGTGTGGTAACTCAGTCGCAGCAGGATTGCCGTGAGCTGCTAGGGCTAGGGTCCGGCTTCTTCCTGGACCGATTTTCGGCCTACGCCGTGGGCAAAGTGAACAAGAACGTGGAGCCGTGAGCGAGTTCGCTCTCGGCGCGGATGGTGCCGCCGTGGGCGAGCACGATGTGCTTGGCAATGGCAAGGCCGAGGCCGGTGCCGCCAGATTCACGGGAGCGGGCTTTATCGACCCGATAGAAGCGCTCGAAAAGCCGGGGCAGGTGTTCAGAAGCGATGCCGGCGCCGAAATCCTGCACGAAGAATTCCACCGCGTGAGGAACCGGGCGCGCCCCGAGGACCACCCGCCCCCCTGAAGCGCCGTACTTCAGGGCGTTATCGATCAGGTTGGCAAAGACCTGGTGAATGGCTTCGCGGTCGGCGAGAACCAGCGGAAGATTCTCGGGAAAGGAGTTGGCGGCGGACGGGGGCGGTTTCGAAGGACGATCGGGGAAGCCGGGAACGGGCGAATCTTTTATTTCCAATTCGATGCCCTGGACGCGGGCGATTTCGCGAAAGCTCTCCTCCGCGTCGTGAAGAACTTCGGCGGGCGGGACAGACTCCGGCTCGAAACGGGTTTCTCCTGATTCGACCCGGGCCAGGGTGAGCAAATCTTCCGTGAGGCGCGACATGCGGGAAGAATTCTTGCGAATGATTTCCAGAAACTCGCGCGTCGGCGCCCCCTGCTCGGGAGTGCTGTCAAGCAAAGTCTCGGCATAGCCCTGGATCGAAGTGAGAGGCGTGCGCAGTTCGTGGGAAACGTTGGCGATGAAGTCGCGGCGAGTTTTTTCCACGCGCTCGGTTTCGGTGAGATCGCGAAGCACGGCGACCGCGCCGCCTTCCGGCAGCGGCGCCGCAGTCACATCGAAGGCGCGTCCCGGGACGATGGAAGTGGCGCGCGCGGTCTTCACATCGTGCGTGGCGATCGCTTCTTTGACGGCAGCGAGGAAGTCGGGGTCGCGAATGGTCTCGACCACCGGCTGATGCAGGCGAGTGCGCTGCGGGACCAGGCGGTCCATGGGCTGGTTGGCCCATTGCACGAGCCCGTCAGCACTGACCGCGATCACGGCGTCCTGCATGCTGTTGAGCAGGGTTTCAAGTTGGCGCTGACTGGAGCGCACCGCCGCGAAACTATGTTCAACCCGGCGCGCGGTCTTGTCGATGGCGTCGGCGACGCGTCCGATTTCGTCCGGCGAATTTTCAAGGATGCGAGCTTGCAAGTCGCCATCGGCGATGCGGGCAGCCACGTCCACGATTCGCTCGAGGCGGCGCGCGCTCCACACCGCAGCCACCGCCGCCACCAGTAAAGCAAAGACAAAAG
The DNA here is from genome assembly GCA_963781635.1 of uncultured Acidobacteriaceae bacterium. Taxonomy (GTDB): domain Bacteria; phylum Acidobacteriota; class Terriglobia; order Terriglobales; family Acidobacteriaceae; genus Sulfotelmatobacter. The sequence continues at coordinate 258,053 of CAWAFZ010000001.1, read as the reverse complement.
CCAAGCCGGAAGCCAGTTCCAGGCGATGACGCACCTGCAGCGAAACAGCCTCGACGTCGGAGAGCGGATAGGCCAAGCGCACGGCACCTCCTGAGACCGGTACGGCTACATACAAAAACGGCGTTCCAACGGTGGCGCTGCGGCGCTGGTCAACGCCGATTTTGCCGGAGAGAGCGGCGGCAAACTCCTTTCGCTGAGCAGCATCCTCGACGGAGTCTGGGTTGGCCTCGGAATCCGCAAGCACCTTGCCCGTCGGATCGATGATCGTCACGCGAGCGCCGGCAGCCTGTCCCTCCTGAGCGGCAATATCCGTCAGAGGATGGCCGCTGCGGTCGGTTTCGACGCGATGTGCGACCAGTTCAGCTTTTTGCGTGAGGCTGCGCTCGATTTCACTGCGCAACGAGTCCTCCCAGGCACCGCCCAGCAGGAGGTCGAACAAGGTGGCTGCGGCGATAATCACAAGCAGAAAAGAAGCCAGCAGCTTAAGGAAAATCCCGCTTCTCACCTCGCCGCCTCGGATCGGGGCGCATCGGAACGCGGAGTCTCGAAGCGGTAGCCCGCGCCCCGCACGGTCTTGAGATAACGGGGATTTTCGGGATCGGGCTCGATTTTTTCGCGAATGCGGCGCACGTAAACATCGACCGAGCGCGGGGTAACGTACGAGGTATCGCGCCAGACGGAATCAAGCAGATGGTCGCGCGAAAAAACTCGGCCCAAATGACGCGCGAAATAATCGAGCAGGCGGAACTCGGTGGCGGTGGTGGGGACGGTTTGTCCGCGCACTGTGAGGGTCATGGCAGAAGGATCGATCTCGATGTCGCCGACTTTTAACGGGCTCGGAGGTAGTGGGCGCTCAAAGCGGCGCAGCACTGCCTTGACGCGGGCCACAAGCTCGCGCGGGCTGAAAGGTTTAGCGATGTAGTCATCGGCTCCGATCTCGAGGCCGAGCACACGGTCGGCTTCGCTGCTTTTAGCGGTAAGAAAAATTACGGGTACCGAGGCCAGGCCGGGGGTCTGGCGCACCGTGCGGCAAAGTTCAAGACCATCTTTGCCGGGGACCATAATGTCGAGTACGAAGAGCGCGGGCCGCTGGCGTTCAGCGTCGGCAATTACGTTGGAGCCGTTGGGATAAACTCGCACGGCAAAGCCATCGCCCTCAAGGTGGTGACGGACAAGGCGGGAAATGTCGGGATCGTCTTCGACGACAAAGATGCTTGGTTTCACGGCTTCATTGTAGCGAACCCGGTTCCGAGTACCTAGCGCCGAGTATGAGATTTAGTCGGGGCGAGGTTTTTATCGGGTTGTAACAATCAGATTGGCGGCAGGGTCGAGGTGGAATCGTCTGCTCGGCGGAATGACGGTAGTGGCGCTGTATTCGGTGATAATGGCGGGGCCAGCGTAGTTCTTGCCGGGCTTGAGATCCTCGCGCGCATAGATTGCAGCCGCGAGTTTCTTGCCGTCGAATAGCACTGGGGCTTTGGGACTGGAAAGCAAGCCGAGCTTTGCTCGGCTCAGACGTGCAGGAATGCCCGTTCCCACACTGCCTCTCTCTACGTTGCGTATCTTCCCGATGCGAGCTGTCGTTGGCAGGGTGGCTCGCAGGCGGAGGGTCACGAGTTCCACCTCGCGCTTGGGATGCACATAGCCGTATCGGCGCTGGTGTTCGTGCTCGAACTCGGCTAACAGATTTCTGCCGAACGGCAGGTTTAATTCGTATCCCTGGCCGCTGTAACGGAGATCCACGCTGCGCCGATAATGCGGTCTCCCCTGCCATTCCTCCCGGTGAAAGTCTTTCGTAGCCTGCTTTTCTAACGCTGCGAACTCCTGCGCCGATCGCGCGTGTGGAATTTTATCCGACACGCGCCACAGCACGGTGCGAGAGTAATCCTTAACGATGTCGCTCACCAAAATACCGAGCGCGGAAAGCGTGCCGGGAAATGCGGGCACGATCACATGAGGAATGCCCAGCGCTTCGGCCAGCGCACAGGCGTGCAGGCCGCCAGCGCCGCCGAAGGCGACGAGGGCGAAGTCGCGGGGATCGCGGCCGCGCTCGATGGAAACTACGCGGATGGCCTTCTCCATAGTGGCATTTACGATGCGAACTACTCCGGCAGCGAACTTTTCAACGGTTAGCGAACTGTCTTGCTGCGTAAGCCACTCGCGGGTGATACTGCGGGTACGGTCGAGATCGAGAGTGAATTCGCCCCCGAGAAAGCGGTTGGGCTGCAGTCGGCCTAGTAATAAATTTGCGTCGGTGACGGTAGGCTGCGTGCCACGCCCATAGCAAATCGGGCCGGGATCGGCGCCGGCGGATTCGGGACCGACACGCAGTACGCCGCCAGCATCAAAGCGCGCGAGCGAGCCTCCGCCGGCGCCCACGGTGTGAATGTCGAGCATGGGAACGCCGATGGGCAGTCCGACGATTTCGGCTTGGCTGGCTGTTGCGATCTCGCCTTCGACCAGCGACACGTCGGTGGAAGTGCCTCCCATGTCGAAGGCAATGATGCGCTGGAAGCCACTGGCGCGGGCAGAGGCAGCGGCGCCGACTACGCCTCCGGCGGGGCCGGAAAGCACCGTGCGCACGGGTTCGCTGGCGGCAGTGGCCAAAGAAGTGATGCCGCCGCTGGACTGCATGACGAAGATGCGTGGATGCAGAGGCCCTTCGGGGGCTAAAGTCCTTCTTGGTTTTGGATTTTCTTTCGCAGCGCTGAAGCGCTGCGCCACCCCAAAGCGATCTGGGAGGAGTTCGTTCGGGAAGGGCACGGCTTTAGCCGTGCCGTAAGAATGCTTTGGCAGACGCGGCTTTAGTCGCTGCGTGCTAGATGCCGCACTTCGCTCCAGATTCTGCAGATAACGCTGTATGACCGGTTGCAGGTATGCGTTGATCACTACAGTCGAAGTGCGCTCGTATTCGCGGAACTCGGGAAGGATCTCGTGAGAAATCGAGAGCGGCACTCCCAGGGACTTGAGGGACTCGGCGACTGTGGATTCGTTTTTCGAATTCGCGAATGAAAAGAGCAGCGAGATCGCGATGGACTCGGGTTGCTTCGCCGAAACCTTCGCAGCTAGCGATTTCAAAGCTGCGTCCGAGAGCGAGACCAAGATTTCTCCGTTGCTGGCCGTGCGCTCTTCGATACCGAAACGAAGATCCGCGGGCACTAACGGTTCAACGCGGTCAAAGAAAAAATCGTAGAGCTTGGGACGGGCCTGACGGCCAATTTCGATGGCGTCTTCAAAGCCCGCGGTAGTGATGAGAGCCGTCCGCGCACCCTTGCGTTCGAGCAAAGTGTTGGTTCCGACCGTGGTGCCGTGCAAAACAACCAACTCCCCTCCATGACCGATTTTACTCAGGGCCTCGACAATCGCCTGAGAGGGATCGCCTGGGGTGGAGAAGACCTTCAGCATGCGCAGTTGACCGCTGGCGTCATTCCAGACGCAGTCCGTGAAGGTGCCGCCGGTGTCGATGGCGACGCGGAGCGGTTGGGGGCGGCGAATCGGGCGACCGCTCATTACGAGAGGTAACCGTACACGGTTATTCCAAACATAATCAAATATGCTGCCGCAATAACCAACAAAAACCCCCACTCTTGGCGTTTCTTGGTCTTTTTAGTGACCATGCCTCCCTGGACCAGTCCCGCCCAGCCGCGTGACATCAACCACCAAACACACGTGCCAACTGGAAGAACCAGGAGATCCGACGCGATCATTTCGTTTATCGGCAGTGCGCCAGATCGCATCATTGGAACCCCGTCTTTATCCCTTTGTAGTGAAGGCGAGCGTCAGCAGAGTCTTCTGTTCTACTTCATGCGCTTTAGCGCTGCCGGTGGCTGGGCTGGCGCCGGAACTGCGCTTGACCGACATCACGTGGCGCTCGCCCGCGATACGCTGCAGGCGCGGGAGCATGTTGAACAACGCGCCCATGTTGGCAGGCTCTTCCTGCACCCAGACGATGTCTCCCGCCTCGCCGTGGCGAGCGAATTCGGCGGCGAGTTGTTTCTCCGGGAAGGGATACAGCTGTTCGAGAAATACGATCGCCGTGGAATTCTCTTTTCTTTTCTTGCGCTCGGCCTGCAGTTCGTGCCCGATCTTTCCCGTGCAAACCAGGATGCGATCCGCTTGTTCCACTTCCTTGTCGGGAATCACATTCTGGAAGCTCGTGCGAGTGAAATCCGCGATTGGCGAGGAGGCGTCAGCGTGGCGCAGCATGCTCTTGGGAGTGAAGACGATCAGCGGTTTCCGCCAATGCCGCAGGGCCTGCCGGCGCAGCAGGTGAAAATACTGAGCGGCGTTCGAGGGTTGCGTGATCTGAATATTGTGCTTGGCGGCGAGTTGAATGAAGCGCTCGATGCGGGCACTGGAGTGCTCCGGTCCCTGGCCTTCATAGCCATGCGGAAGCAGGAGCACCAGGCCCGAGAGCAGATTCCACTTCGCCTCTCCGGCGGAAATAAATTGGTCGATAATGGCTTGCGCTACGTTCACAAAATCGCCGAACTGCGCCTCCCACAGAACCAGCGCTTCGGGATAGTCGCGGCTATAACCGTATTCGAAACCAAGCACACCCGGCTCGGAGAGAGTCGAGTTGTGAATTCCGCAGCGCGCCTGGCTGGCCGCTATGTTTTCCAGCGGCACATATTCGTTTTCATTTTCGATGTCGATGAGAACGGAGTGGCGCTGATTGAAAGTGCCGCGGCGGGAGTCTTGGCCGGACAGCCGCACTGGGATTCCTTTCTTTACGAGGCTCGCGAATGCCAGAGCCTCGGCCATGCCGTAATCGACAGGCCGCTGGCCCGCACCCATCTCCGCGCGCTGTTCGAGCAACTTCTTCACCTTCGGATGAATGTGGAAACCCTCGGGGTACGTGGTCAGATGACTGGTAAGCTCACTTAATTCTTCGGTTGAGAGTCCGGTTTCCGCTTCGTATTCCGGCTTGTGCAGGCCGCCGTAGTATTGGTCCCAGTAGCTGGGCAGTTCGCGCATCAACGGTTTTTGCGTGATCGAGCCGGCTTTTGTCTGCGAAGCTTCAAACTCCGCCTTGATGGCTGCAGCTTGCGCTGGCGCGGCGGTTGCGCCGGTATCGTCGGCGTAGATTTCCCAAAGCGGCGGGTGCTCTTTGATCGCTTTGTAGAGCAACGGCTGGGTGATGGTCGGATCATCCACTTCGCTGTGACCGTGTCGGCGGTAGCCTATTAGGTCGATCACGACGTCGGTGCCAAAGCGATAGCGATATTCGGTGGCGAGGCGGCCTACGCGCACGACGGCGTCAACATCTTCTCCGTTGACGTGGAAGATGGGAATCGATTGCCGCCGCGCGATGCAAGCCGCGAAGCGCGTGGAGTGTTCTTCCAGATAACTGGTGGTGAATCCCAGCAAATTGTTAACTACCACATGAATGGTGCCGCCGACCGTGTAACCGGGCAGATCGGCGTAGTTCATGGTCTCGGCGAGGATGCCCTGTCCGGCGAAGGCAGCGTCGCCATGGACTAACAGCGGGAGATATTTTTCGCGCCCGCCTTCGCCGGCGCGATCTTGCTTGGCGCGAGTTCGGCCCACGGTGACGGGATCGACCGCTTCCAGGTGACTCGGGTTTGAAACCAGATGGATGTGCACTTTATTGCCGCTGCGAGTAATGTATTCGCCGGTTGCGCCCATGTGGTACTTCACGTCGCCCGAGCCTAGAACGCTGCGCGGATCCACGTCTTCAAAGCCGGCGAAGATTTCCTCCGGCGATCGCTTGGCGACGTGGGCAATTACATTCAGGCGGCCGCGGTGGCTCATGCCCATTACCAGTTCGATGGCGCCGAGCCGGGAGCCGGTATCGAGAATTTCGTCGACCAGTGGAATCAGAGCCGTCACGCCTTCTAGCGAAAAGCGCTTGCTGCCCAGGTAACGCTGCTGCATGACCTGCTCGAAAATGTCGGCGCGAATCAGCAAGTCAAGAATGCGCTGCTGGTCTTTTTCTGTAACCTCGAAACCTTGAGTCGGCGATTCCATCTGCTCGTAGATCCAGCGGCGGCGTTCGGGAGCGTAGATGTGGTTGATCTCAACCCCGATGGTCGAGGAATAAATGGCGCGAGCTTCAGCCGTGTATTCGCTCTCGATCTGCAACTCAGGCGTCGGACGCGGACGCAGAAAGCCGAGGGGGTCGAGATCGCCCTCCAGATATCCCCATTGCCGAAAAGCGCTGAACACACGCTCCCGCTCAACGTTGGCTGTGTTCGTAGGAGTTTCAACCACAACGGTGCCGGCTGCGCCGTTAGAAGATTTAGATTTCGGGGCCATAGGATCTGCTATTAGGATAACGGATGCGCCTCGAATTGCGGGGGATTCCGGACATCACAAACCTTTAACACAATAAGAGACTTCCACAGGTCGCCAAAGGATCCTCTTCATGCCAACTCTTCTCGGAATACCCCTGGACATAAATTCATCTTTCTTGCGCGGGCCGGCGCTCGCGCCGGTCAAAATTCGCGAGGCGATGCGGAGCGTCGCGTCCAACACTTGGACGGAATCGGGCGTGGACTTGGGGGCGCCGGGAGCGTTCGTGGATGCCGGCGATTTGAAGCTGAGCAATTCTCTGGAGAAGGTCGGGGAAGATTTTGCGGAAATCGAGCGCGCCGTGCGCGGGTTGCTGGACAGAAACGATACTCCGGTTTCGTTGGGCGGAGATCACTCGATTACCTATCCCATCGTCAAAGCTTTTACGCAACGCTATCCCGACCTGAGCATCATTCATTTCGACGCTCATCCCGATTTGTACGAAGAGTTCGAGGGCAGCCGCGTCTCGCATGCGTGTCCGTTTGCGCGCATCATGGAGGAGCGCCTGGCGAAGCGGCTCGTGCAGGTTGGCGTCCGCACCATGAATGCGCACCAGCGCGAGCAAGCGGCGCGCTTTGGCGTCGAGGTGGTCGAGATGAGTGAGCTTCCGGCTTACCAGTGCTTGAAGATTCAAGGGCCGGTTTACATTTCGTTCGACATGGATGTTCTCGATCCGGCATTTGCACCCGGAGTTTCACATCGCGAGCCGGGCGGCATGACTGTGCGAGAAGCCATCGCGCATCTGCACGCCATCTCTGGAACGATCGTGGGAGCCGATGTGGTTGAGTACAATCCGGCGCAGGATGTTTCTGATTTGACGGCTACGGTAGCGGCTAAAATTGCGAAAGAAATCCTGGGGAAGATAATCGCAGCGGGAAGGGAATGAATATGCCAGCGAATGGGCTGTTGCAAGTGGCAAGTCCGCACAGCGTGGAGGAAACGCTTAGGCGGCTACAATCGATCTTCGCCGACCGTGGACTTCAAGTGTTCGCGCTGGTCGATCACAGCGGAGAGGCGGAGAAAGTCGGCATGAAAATGCGGCCGACGAAACTATTGATCTTCGGCAGTCCAAAGGGCGGAACACCGCTTATGATGGCCACGCCGTCGGTGGCGATCGATCTTCCGCTGAAGGCGCTGGTGGCGGAAGATGACAACGGCAAGGTATGGGTCTCCTACAATAGTCCGAAATACCTGCAACAGCGGCACGGCGTGCCCGCTGATTTGGTCAAGAATATTGCAGGCGTGGCCGCGCTCGTGGCTAAGGCTGTGGAATAATGCTGCCTTCGACACTACGCCGTGATGGAAGCCCGTGTGGTTGAGAACTCCAACCGAGCCCGCGATCATTTAGCCAACGAGCGCACGTTTCTGGCGTGGGTGCGAACCAGTGTGGCCATCGTGGTCTTTGGCTTCGCTATTGGACGTTTCGCCATCGCCCTGCGCCAACTGACCGCGTTTCAGGGCCATCCTTCGAAAGCGACGGGCTTTTCGGTATGGATGGGGATGAGCGCGATTTTCGCGGGAGTGGTGATGGTAGGGGCGGGATTGGTGCGCTATAGAAGAATCCGGGTGCAACTCGACGAAGGGAAGTTTGAGCCGGCGGGATTTATCGTCGATCTGGTCACGATTCTCACGATTTTGTTCGGGCTGGCGCTGGCTGGGTATTTGATTTTCGTCGAAAAGAGTTTGGGATGAATAGTTTTGGGAGGGGCACGGCTTCAGCTGTGCAGCAACCGGGAGCTAATAAACGCGGGCTTTAGCCCCTGACGTACGTTCGCGTCCACCAGATCTACGAGAGGGCTTCTAATATTCGAATCCTATGGCGAATGATCAGGAAAAGGAAGCTGCGGCCCGGGCGAGTTTGAAGTTTGTGAAGGATGGCCAAGTGGTCGGCCTAGGCACCGGATCGACGGCGGCCTATTTCATTCAACTGCTGGGCGAACAGGTGAAGAATGGGCTGAAAATCCGCGGCATCCCGAGTTCGGTGCGCTCGCGCGAGCAGGCTGCAAGTCTTGGAATTCCGCTCATCACGTTCGACGACTGCCAGCAAATCGATGTCACCGTCGATGGCGCGGACGAAGTTGATCCTGAACTCAGATTGATAAAAGGCGGCGGCGGGGCTCTGCTGCGGGAAAAGATTGTAGCCTCGGCGACCCGGCAGTTTGTGGTTGTTGCCGACGCTACGAAGCGAGTGCCGGTCCTGGGAAAATTTCCCTTGCCGGTGGAAGTGATCAAGTTTGCTAAGGCTCTGGTGGCGAAGAAGATTGAAGCTCTGGGCGCGAGAGTTGAGCTGCGGCACGAAAACGGACACCCTTATCTGACCGACGAGAACAATTACATTCTGGATTGCCACTTCGGGCAGATTCCTGATGCCAGCTCGTTAGCCCGCCAACTCAGCGACATGCCCGGAGTCGTGGAGCACGGCCTTTTCATTGGTATGGCCAGCGTTGTGCTCGTGGCTAACGGTAACGAAGTCACAGAGCTGCGAGCCAAGAAGTAAACACTTTCACCGCCGAGACACCGAAAACATCGAGAATTTGTTTTGCTGTCTCAGGTTCGTTTTCTCCTTGGCTCAGCGCCTCCGTGGTGATTTTTCGCATGGCAAAAGCTCCGAAAGCACGGCGTCGGGAAGTAAGGCCGCAACGGCGTGCCGTGCGCTACCGGGTGCAGGCGCCGTTGGATGTCACCGTGTTGCGCTCCGGCGTTCCCGATACTTTGCCCGGACGGGCGGTCAACCTCGCCGATTGCGGCTTCGGCGCGGTCTTGGCTGGAGAAGTGAAACCGGGTGAGATTGTAGGAGTCGAGATCCGTCTGCCGCACATGGCGGATCCCCTCCGCATGCGTGCCCTGGTTAAGTATCACGACAAGCTGCGCTGCGGCATGGAGTTTGTCGGGCTCACGGCCGAGCAGCAGGCGCTGATTCGCGACTGGGTGAACAAAGCAAAAGCCCAGCCTGAACCGATCGTGCAGGCGACATCGCCCGCCGGTAAAGGCTCCGAGTGGTCGCCTTTCGCATTGAATTTACCGCCGCGCAAACGTGGCAAAGGTTGGATTTTCTTACTGTGCTCCGCCGCAATTCTGCTGGCGGTTTTATGGTGGCGCTGGAACGCCGGGTGGGCAGAAATCGAGGCCGGTCTCGCGAGCCACCCTCAGGTCGAGGAGCGGCCGCAGATACACGTTCCCGCCGAGGAGATGGAGAAGTTGGTGACCCACCGGGTGGATCCCGATTATCCGGCGGCGGCGCGCTCAGCGAATCTGCAGGGAGTGATCGTGCTAGACGTTGTGGTGAGCCGCGAGGGGATCGTGACCGACGTTCAGGCGCTCAACGGACCCGACGTATTGGCGCGCGCCGCCACAGATGCCCTGCGCTGGTGGCGTTTCGAACCTTATCGCGTCAACGGCCAACCTGTGCCGGTGGAAACCACAGTGGCAGTCGAGTTCAAGCCGTAGATTAAAGTATGAGGAAGGGCCTGCGATTGCGAGTCCCGTTCTTCACCCTGAGGGGCGAAGTACCTCGTTCCCCCGTTCACATCATCGATCTCACCGCGGCGGAGTGTGTTCAAACGGAAGCTTTGTATAGCGCTCCTTTTCCACGGCGATGATCAGCGCCACGCGTCCTTCCGGGCTGCGCATGGGAAATGGCTTCCCGATGTACTTATGGGATATGGGATCCATAATCTTTAGCTCGGGGTCGGGGCGCCGCTCGACCACCCTCCCCCGAATCTGTGTCTCCGCATAAGGGTCGACAAAGTCCACGATGGAGAGCGCAACGCGGGGATCCCGCAACGTGTTCCTTGCCTTAAGCGATTTTTCTCCGGTGCAGATGATCAGGTTCTCGCCCTCGCGTCCTATCCAGACCGGCACCGATTGCGGAGAGCCATCTGGCATGAGCGTTGCCAGGTGAGCAAAGTTAGGACGGTCGATCAGTTTCTTGGCATTTTCCGACAATGCGATGGCCATGAATGTTCACTCCTTAGCCGAGCTTTATCGTGCGGGCTTTAACACTGAGTTTAAGTCGCAGGCAGATTTCAAGGAAGCCGGTTGATCAACGAAGCCACGTAACCGGCTCCAAAACCATTATCGATGTTTACCACGCTCACGTTCGAAGCGCACGAATTCAACATGCCCAGCAGCGCGGTCAGACCTTTGAACGACGCACCGTAGCCCACACTCGTAGGCACGGCGATCACGGGAACGCCGACGAGGCCGCCCACCACGCTGGGCAGCGCGCCTTCCATGCCGGCGCAGACGATTACTACGCGAGCCTTGGTGAGAGCTTCGCGATTCGCCAGCAGGCGATGAATTCCGGCGACCCCGACATCGTAAAAATGTTCGACTTCGTTGCCCATGAGTTCAGCCGTTACCAGTGCTTCTTCAGCGACGGCGATGTCGCTGGTACCGGCGGAAACAATAGCGATGGTGCCCTTACCATATTTTTTTGGATCACGCTTTAAGACAATCGCCCGCGCCAGTTCGCGACTTTCAGCCGCGCGGATCTTTTTCTTCACGGCCGCGAACTGTTTTTCATTGGTCCGCGTCGCCAGCACATTGCCCCCGTGTTGAGCCAGGCGATAAAAAATCTCGGCAAGCTGGGTAGGCGTTTTGTTTTCGCCGAAAATTACTTCAGGCATACCCGCGCGCAAAGCGCGATGATGATCAACTTTGGCAAAGCCGAGGTCCTCGAAAGGCAGATGCCGCAGGCGGTTGACAGCTTCATCGGGACTAAGCTGGCCGCTGCGAACCTGCTCGAAGAGTTTGCGAATGGATTCTGCGTTCATGGGAGCACTCTGCAGCCAGCACTTGGCATTCAGCAAGAGCACTAGATTAGCATTAGTGCGAGATTGAAGAATCCCTTCAGCCGCACTCGCGACGGGCGATAAGGCGGGCTTTGGCAAGCACCGCGACGCAGACTTTGCGGGCGAGGCCACGTTGGCTTAGGCGGGCGAGGAACAAGCGGCGCAACCCTGCGGGCGTAACTTTACCCGCCAGATATGCGTCGTAGATCAACGTTCCCAGGCGATATCCCAGATCTTGCGCCGTCGATTCGAACTTCTCCCCATCCGCACGAAGAGCAGACTGCGCAGCTTTTTCGCAGGTGGCACGCGAAATTGGTTGGGAGTCATCCGTCACCGGCGCCGGACGCGAGGGATGGAGCACACGCGAGCCGAAATACGCGACGGCATGTTCGACCACACGCGTATAAAAAGCATCGGTAGTCGCGGAGTAAGATCTTCCGTTTCCCTCTTCGCTGGCATGGCCTGAACCATTCAAACGCCGGGGAAGGCCCTGGCACGCCTGATGCAGAAAGCGAGTGACGTCCTCCGCGGCGTGCATGATTTGAAAATCGCGGATATAGAAGGCATTGACTTGCGGAAAATAAGCGACCCCGCGTTCCTCGACGCTGGCCAGCGTCGCTTCCAGTTGCTGCTCGCCTAATCCTTTGCGCGAGAGCAGACGCCGTAGCACGGCAGCCGACGCCCTGCCGTAAATTTCCGGCAGCATATCGACCAGGAATTTTGGTTGCGTGCCGTTGTGCGGCGAGTAGCGGTTGATTTCGAGAAAGCTGGCCAGGCTGTCGATCAGGTTGTAGATGGTCGGGGCGAAGTCTGGAGCGCTGTTGCAGCGGCTCCACTGATCGAGAAACAACCTATAACTTTCGTACTTCTCAAGCGGCGTAGAGTTAAACACGCACAGTACTTGATCATTCACGCGCACCGCGTCGACTTTATCGGCCCGTTCTCCGGCGGCGCGCCAGTAAAGCGCATCGATGTTCTGCAGCACCGTCAGGATTTTGGCCTGGGGAATCTCCTGATGTAAAACCTTTGGCAAATGTCCGGGAGAAAGATGCGACTCGCCGAACAGGACGAAGATGACTGCATCAGGATGCCGCTCGCGAATTTCGGCAATCTTCGCCGCAGCGTGGCGATCGCGAGCGCCGATCTTGCGCAGATTTTCGCGGGGCATGCAGTCAAGCCCATAAATCGCTTCTGCATGGTCCCGCGCAGCCACCAGCAATTCGTGAAACGGAGCCCAATCGTAGCCCCAATCCAAATCGAAGCGAATGCGCTGCCGCAGTTCGTTCTCGTCGATTTCACGGCGCCACCATTCTTCGAGGATGTGCTGGTCGCGGGCAAAGATGGTTTCGACTCCGAGCACAACCGGGCGATCTCCGCTCAAAGCCCGCTGCTCAAGAAGGGTCGCGGCATAGCGTTGAGCGGCGGGCAGGGCATGGTAATCGCCGATCAGAACCACGTCGGCAGCGCGCACCGCGCTCTGCAACTGCTCCGAATCGAGCACGAAGTCGTACTCTCGAAAGGCTTCTGTAAACTCGCGTAAATACTTTCGTCGGCCGTGCGAATCCTGCGCCCGGATTTCGCGCTCCACACCCGCCAGCGCGTGGAGTTGCGCCGCGCTGCGGCGAGTTCGCAAGTTTACCGTGGTTGCCATAAAAACGCTTCTACGTTCTAGCTCCCGAATCTTCGTGTTCGCCTTGACTTACCATTCTTCGACTCCCTATGCTCCAAGTTCGGGTCGCTGACAGTCGCTCGCAGTCACAGGAGAATCTTTGCCGAATCCCTCGCCGCAAAATTTGACCGTCGCCACCACCGGCGCCAGTGGTTCGGTTTTTCTTCGGCAGTTGCTCCTCGCCGTCGATCGCGACGATCGAGTTCAGACCGTGAACTTCATCGCTTCGGACTCCGCCCTGCGCGTGATGGCAGAGGAACTCAGGATCCAGGGCCGATCGAATCTGGTCGCCCAACTCCTCGCCACTGACACGACAAGCGCTAACAAAAAGCGGAACTCGCCTCTCAAGGCCTTAGCGGCAACTGCGTCCTCTCCCTCCGCGAAAATCAAAGAGCAATCGAATGCCGATATCGGAGCGAATGTGGCCAGCGGCTCTTACCCCGCCGACGTCATGATCGTGATCCCGTGCAGCGTGGGCACTTTAGCCCGCATCGCTAACGGCCTCGCCTCACATCTGATCGAGCGTGCCGCCGACGTTTGCCTGAAGGAGAAGCGTCCGCTGGTGCTTTGCGTTCGTGAAACCCCGCTCAATAAAATTCATATTCGAAACATGTTTCGCGCCGCCGATGCCGGTGCTACCGTCTTCCCCCTGATTCCGGCTTTCTACTACCAGCCTGCTTCTTTAGATGACATGGCCCGCGAGTTTGCTTATCGCGTGCTCGCCCACATCGGCCTGCCTCAAGAAAATGCCTTCCGCTGGAAAGGCTGAGCCATCAGAAACATATGCGCGCTGACAAATAAACGATGTCCCCGCGTACACGAAAAAAGTCTGCAGCCTAAAGGAATATCTCCCGCGCGTTGCTGAAGACGATCCGCGAAAAAAGAAGATCGGCCGCATTTCCAGGCGGACTCTAATCGTAGCCAGCCCGAAGTGCCCCTCCCAGATGCCCGCTGGACATGTACGAGAGGGAGCTTTAGAGAGGCGGGCTCATTGGCTGGGGGAGAGCGGCTATTCTTGTCACTTCCTGATTGAGCTTTTCTTCTGCGATCTTGTTGTCGACACTTCTGAAGCTCTGCTGAGCACTGAGAACGTATTGGTGGGAAAGGTCAGCATTGCCGGCGAGTTCCTCAATTGCCGCCAGCTTCAGATAAGCTAGTCCGGCGTCGGTAACGAGCGCTTTGTCTCCTTGCGCACTGGGAAGGTTGGTCATTGATTTTGAGAAATCTGTAAAGCTCAGCAGGGCCTGGCGGGCGTGTTCAGGATCGGCCTGATCGTATTGGACAAGGGCGAGTTGCCCGTATCCTGCCGAAGCGAACATTTCCTCCCAGGCAAGTCGTCCCTTGGTGATGACGCCTCCGAAGTGCCAGCCGCCGAGGACTCCGATGACGAAGCCGGATAACACCGCCGTGCTGCAGAACTTTAGCGTTTTCAAGCGCTCCTCACTGCTTGCCGCAGGGGCTGTCGCAAGCGTCTTGCTGGTTCATTACCAGCACCAACTTCTTCAAGTGCGGCTCTGAGTAGTCCTTCCAGCCTGCCTCCTTCAAGGTGGCTTGAGCTTTTTGCATCCAGGTTTGGGATGCAGGCAGATTACCCCCGGCTTCTTCTACCATTGCCAACCGCACATCAGTGATGCCAATTTCCACGTCGACCAGCGCAAGCGCCACCGGATCTGTCACACTCGCCCTGCCTCTCTGCGCAGTCTCCAGAAGCAGGTTCAGATATTCCCGGCGGCGCTCGGGGCTCTGCTTCGGGTCCTGCAGTCTCATCGCTGAACCCACGTTGACCGACCACAGGCGGGCAAACAAATCGTAGGTCTTGAGAAAACCTTTGCCTTGAGGATTGTCGAAGCCGCTCTTCTCGATCACGATCAGACGTGACGACGAGAGTTCCCATCCGGCGAACAGACCGAGGCCGGCGCCGACCAGGAACAGGAGACAGAAGAATAGGGCCTTTTTGAACACCGGTTGCGCCTTCCGGGGGATGATCCTAGTCTAGGGGTGCATTGGGATCGGCCCCAGATAACTCCGGGACCTGTACGGCCGCGCAATTTCCAAGATTTCCAAAGGTAAGTTTGCCGACGCTTAGCGTAGAATGCGGCAACTTCCCTGCGGAGTCACTGGTGTCTCTAAACGAAGAACGAGCCAGCTGTCATCGGGCATTTCTTGCCGGGTTGATCTCGGCATCGTTGCTCATACTGTCCTCCACGCCGGCCCACGCGGATGGCAATCCTTTCGCAGGCGACGCCAAGGCGGCCAAGGCCGGCGAATATGAATTCCGCATTAACTGCGCCCTCTGCCACGGCTTGGGCGCGCACGGCGGAGGCCGCGGCCCCGACCTCACCCGGGCGCAGAAGAAACACGTTCACTCCGACGAGGAGATGTTTCAGGTCATCAGCAACGGCCTTCCCGGCACAGTAATGCCCGCGAACGGAACCAACGGCCAAGGCGTGGGCATGACCGACGAAGAAATCTGGCAAATCATCACCTACATCCGCAGCGTGGAGGTGAAGGCCTCCGCAAATCCCTCCGGCAACGCCGCGCACGGCAAGCAGCTTTTCTATGGCGATGCGAACTGCTCGCTCTGCCACATGATCGAGGGCAAGGGCGGACGCGTAGGTCCGGAGCTTACGGGCGTAGGTGGGTCGCGGACTGGTGCAGCAATAATCGATTCAGTGCGGAATCCCAGTCGGCGTCTGGCCTGGGGATTGACTGAGCCTACGAAAGAGTTCGCTCAGGAGTACGAGACCGTAACCGTTGTGACATCGGACGCAAAAGAAATCAAGGGTGTCGCCTTGAACGAAGACAATTTCACCGTGCAGATGATGGACACCAGCGAACAGATTTATCTGCTGGAAAAAGACAAGCTGCGCTCTTTTCAGAAGAGCCGCGAGTCGATCATGCCCACTTACGACTCGTCGTTGCTAAGCGACAAAGATGTTGAAGATATTGTGGCTTATCTCACCAGCGTGGGGGCAAAATGAGAGAAAGCGCGGAGGACGACCGAGATTTGATTGGGCCTGCAGTACGTGTTCTGGCGATCTTTGTGGCTATCCTTTTCACCACTCCAGCCCATACCCAAGTCACTTTCGACCGCCTTCTGAATTCCAATAAGGAGCCGCAAAACTGGCTTACTTATTCAGGAGATTACTCCGGACGCCGCTTCAGTCCGCTCGATCAAATCAACGCCGCGAATGCGCGTTCACTTACCGCGAAGTGGGTATTCCAAACCGGGGCCACAGGCAAGCTCGAGACCACGCCCCTGGTCGCAGACGGCATTCTCTACGCCACAGCGCAGGACGACCGCGCATTTGCCCTCGATGCCCGCACCGGCCGACCCATATGGCTCTACCAGCACCAATTGCCGGTGGATATCCGACCGTGTTGCGGCCGCGTAAATCGCGGTCTCGCAATTCTGGGCGACAAAGTTTTTCTCGGCACCCTCGATGCTCACGTCATTGCACTTGACACCAAGACCGGAAGCGTGATCTGGGACGTAGTTGCCGCGGATTATCGCGTGGGCTACAGCTTCACGGTCGCCCCGCTGGCGGTGAAGAATCTTGTTGTAATCGGAGTCTCCGGTGGCGAGTACGGGGTGCGCGGCTTCATCGATGCTTACGATGCAACGACAGGCGCGAGAAAGTGGCGGCTCAACACCGTCCCCGGTCCGGGCGAACCCGGCCATGAGACCTGGGAGGGCGACTCCTGGAAGGTCGGAGGAGCGCCCGCGTGGAACACCGGAACTTACGACCCTGTAACGAATCAGATTTTTTGGCCCACGGGAAATCCTGCGCCGTCGAATCGCGGCGCGGGGCGCGCCGGAGACAACCTCTACAGCAATTCGTTGCTGGCTCTCGATGCCGATACCGGCAAGATGAATTGGTTTTTCCAGTTCACCAAACACGATGAACATGACTGGGACGCCACACAGGTGCCGGTGATGATCGATGCTGCCGACAAACATCTCATCGCGCAAGCCAACCGTAACGGTTTTTTCTATGTGCTTGATCGCAGCACAGGCAGGCTGATTTCGGCAAGCCCTTACGGCAAAACTACGTGGAGCGACACCAAAGATGCCGAAGGCCGTCCGATAGCCAAGAAAGAAGCTTCGCCAACTCTCGAAGGTCACACGGTTTGCCCCGGCGCGCTCGGCACGACCAATTTCATGGCGCCGGCCTACAATCCGCAAACGACGCTCTTTTACGTCACGTCGCGAGATCAATGCGATATCTTCAGCACCGCTCCGCAGCCGTATGAAGCCGGTCACGCCTATTACGGAAGTGCGTATTTTCCATCGGACGAAGCCGAGCCTTACCGCGGATTTTTGAAAGCCATCGATTCCTCAAGCGGCAAAATAAAGTGGGAGTTTGAGCACACGTCTCCGACATGGTCAGGCGTGCTCTCAAGCGCCGGCGGCCTTGTATTCACCGGCGATGCTGAAGGCAACTTCATCGCGCTCGACGCTGCAACAGGCAAGCCCCTGTGGCATTTCCAGATGGGCGGAGCCGTCTACGCTGCACCGATAGCGTTTGCCGTTGATGGGAAAGAATACGTTGCAATCGCCGCGGGGAGTGCGGTCTATGCTTTCGGCCTGCCTTAGGCCGCTGACCAAAAATATTTCACTGGGGTTCGCAAAATCGGGCTGCGCGCATTTTTCTCATCCCTCACCAAGAGACAACTTCACCAACAAGAGACAATTTCACTAAGAAAATACAAACGCTTGACTCTCCCGTGACACCGGGCTGCCTGCGTGCAAGCTACTCTCCGTTTACATCGTGATCGACGCACCCAGTTGACCACGCTGAAGGAGAGAAATTATGAAGCAACTCACGGAGGTACTCGATAGCGCCGCAACCCGGCGCTCGTTCCTCAAGAACAGTATGGTCGCCGGTGCTGTGGCGACCGTCGGAGCTGGCATCCTGGGCAGCGGATTACCCGCTTTCGCCCGCGAAACCAGCGATTCAACCATCACCAAGGGAGACATTGATATTCTTCGATTTCTCGCCGCGGCCGAGATCATCGAAACCGATCTCTGGGAGCAATACACCGAACTGGGTGGCGTGCAAGATAGCGAAGAGTCCGGAGTGAATGGCGGAAGTCCGCTCTACATGTCAGCTCTTCAGATTCTTGATGGCGACATGTCGCAGTACATTCACGACAACACCGACGACGAGCGGAGCCATCAGGCCTTCATCAACGCCTTTCTGGAGTCCATCGGAGCAGAGCCGGTGGACCTCGAGTCAGTTTGCCAATTTGCCCAGCAGCAAGGCGACGGGAGCCAAAGATGTTGGGCGGCTCACCAACTTGATGAATCTCACAGTCGACACCAGCTTCTGGACACGCTATCGCAGCGCCACCCAGAATCCTGATCTGAATCCCAACTTCGCCTTTGGACAGTCCGAAGTGATCGTGAACCGGACAGCCATCCCAAGAACTGATGACGACCTGAGTGGCCCTGCACACATCGCGCCTTTTAATATCCCTGATCATCTCAAAGCCATCGCTTTCACTGCTGGATTTCACTTCTGCGCCATCGAGCAGGGTGGCAGCAGCCTTTACCCTTCTCTGGCCCAGCGAGTCAGCAACGTAGATGTACTGCGCATTCTGCTGAGCATTGGGCCTACCGAGACCTCTCACTTTCAAACCTGGCATGACAAAGCAGGCAACGTTCTTACCTTGACCGACGTCGACCCCGTGACGGGAGCGAAGGTCACATTCAAACAACTCTCCACTAACCAGCCAGAATCGTTGCAGGGCAATTTGATCATGCCCGAGCCTTGCCCGTTCCTTAACCCCAAATTCCCGGCCTGCTCCATCATTCGCCCCACCAATACTGCTGGGGCAGCGATGGGCGCAGTTAAAGCACTCACCGCGGACGGACTTTTCATTGGTCAATCGCCTGAGTTCTTTTCCACGCTCAAGGCGTTGGCTGCGGCAGCGGATGCCGCGCAGCGCGGGTTGTAGTTGGCCCCACCGCGCAAGAGCCTATCGGGGGATGCGGTCTCTTCGGCAGTGGACGCTGCGGAGCAGTCAATCGCTCGCAGCGTCCATTTTTCTGAAAAAGTGTCTTGTCATTTTGATTGGAGGAACATCATGCTCGAAGGTTTGTTTCAACCCATGCACTTAATGATCATCGCCGGAATCGCTCTGCTGGTCTTCGGCCCGAAAAAACTGCCCGAGCTCGGAAAAGGAATGGGCGAGGGAATTCGCGGGTTCAAGGCTGCCATGCAGGCAAAAGACGAAATGCAAACGCCAACCACAACCACTTCCACTGCGACGGAGGAAAAAGCTTGACCTTTCAATAAGGCACCGCGGGTTGCGAGGCGCCGGGTTGCGAGGCGGGTTACGAGGCAATGACAAGTAAGTCGGAGCGCACTCTTACGGTTTGCGTTCGGGGTCGATGGTCTGGTCGAGATAGATCCAAAGCACGCGGGCAAAGAGTGTGATCGTGGGAGCGAATGGCAGGAACAGCACTACCGCCCAGATGGTATCTTTCGTGATCCACCAGCCCGTCACCGACCATAGCAGCGCCGCGAACAGCGCGACGATCACCAGCGCCAAAGCGTAGCTGACGTACATCGCTCCCAGAAAGTAGCCCGGCTCCCGCTCGAACTTGAGATCGCAGACGGGGCAATGCTCGTGCATCTTGGGAAATCCGCGAAAAATGGAATAGCGAAAAATGGCTCCCGTGCGGCAGCGCGGACAGCGCTGGCGAACAATATTTCCTAACGTCGAAGGTTTCGTCGCCGTTCCCATCGTCCTTCCATCAACCGATGCCCCTGAAGCTAACGGGCGAAGGGAGTGCCATCTTCGATACACACTTTCGTACCGTTGACGCACAGGCCGGCTTCGTACTAATCTGCGGTTACACCGGAAAGGAGGTGGTCGAATGACAAGTTCTGATTGTAGCGGTATATGTTGTGGGAGTCTAAGACCAGGTGAGGTGGCTGAGACTTAGAGCTGGTTGCTCTAAGCGGGGCTCCGGACGCATCGAATTTAACGCGCCGGAAGCTACAGCCCGCACACTAGCCGGTGATTACGGAGGCAGGCATCGCGTCAGGTCGCGCGAAGGCTTTCTTCCTTGGGCTTCGGGCCCAGACCCGGGAGTTGCCGTGAGAGGCCACGTAGAGTGACCACCTCTTGGTCAATCCCAAACAGTCCACCGGACGGCCCGCAAGCTCGAAAGAGCCTGCGGGCCGTTTGTTTTTCGCAGAAACCGCGGCGAGCGAGATTGGGAAGGGCACGACTTCAGGCGTGCCGTTTATTCGTTCAAAAATGAGCCTGCGCTTTGGTGCCGGTGCGAAAGAACTTATAGTTGGCCGGCCGAAGCTTGTCGAAGTATCCTAAGCGAATGTCGTCACTGGACGAATATCTCGAGCAGCAGCGCGAACGCCAGAGGCTCGCCGCTAACTACGCCGGCATGACCGATGGCGAACTGCAGCGACTGGCGCGGCACGCGGAATCGCTTACCGATCTGGCCTGGGATGCTCTGGAAGATGAGATGGATCGCCGGCACCTGGAATTTGCCGAAGAACCTGCCGAAGCACGCCAGGAGTTACAAGTACGCGAGCTTGTGACCATCCGCCAGTTTCGCGATCTGCCGGAAGCGCTGCTGGCGAAGGGAAGTCTGGAATCCGCGGGCATCGAATGTTTCCTCGCCGACGAAAACCTGGTCCGCCTCGACTGGTTCATTTCAAATTTTATTGGCGGCATCAAACTCAAAGTAAGAGCGCCTGATGCAGCCAATGCCCAAAAACTGCTCGACGAGCCCATTCTCGAAGGCCTTTACGTGCAGGGTGTCGGACTGTATGAGCAACCGCGCTGTCCGCAATGCCGGTCGCTCGATGTGAATTTCCAGGAACTGGACCGTCCGATCGCTTATATGAGCGCCTTCCTCCGTGTTCCGCTCCCCTTGCAGCGCCCAGCCTGGCATTGCCAGACCTGCGATGCGGAGTGGGAAGACGACGCCGATGCTACGCTCCGGAATGAGAATTCCTAGAGCTACTTCGCAGGCTTCTGCGAGCCCTTGACAGCGATCACTTCGATCTCCACCAACGCCCACGGCGCAGCCAGCGCCGCCACTTGCATGGCACTGCGTGCCGGCTTGTTGGGCTGCTCTTTCGTTCCAAAGAAGCGCGTGTAGGCGGCCATCATCCCTGGAAAATCCAGCTTGTTGCCCTTCGCCGGATCGCCCGCCAGATAAACGTGCATCATCACCACATCGCCCATGCCCAGCCCTTCAGTCTTCAACAGCGCCTGAATTTTTGTGAGCGTGCTCATGGTCTGCGCCTCGGTGTCGCCATAAACCGCGGCCGTTCCTTTGGTCGCATCGGCCGGAGTCACCGGCGCGGCCAGTTGCCCGCTCAGGTAAAGCGTATCTCCCGCCCATACTCCGGTTGCGATAGGACGGTCTTCTTCCTGAATGTGACGAACACTCGTTTGCGCCGCGGCGAAGGACGCAAGTAACACCATGAGACAAATCGATTTTTTCTCCATAGATATCTCCGTCTCTAAACTCGACTAAGCTTGATTGATCCGGTCGACGATCATGGTCACGGCGCGTTGTGCCGCCAGCACCGCGCCCTCTTGCCAGCCGATGATATGGCTGCAGTGGTCGCCGGCAAAATAGATCCGGTCGTCGGGAACAATAAACTCTTTGTAAGGACCATCAAAATACGCCGCTTCAGACACCGGCGGATAGTCCGGTCCACGACTCACCCACGATCCCAGGCTGTAAGGCACCTTGCCCCAGCACATGTAAAGCGGCTTCTCCAGTTCCTTACTCTTGCCGGGATGAAGTTTTTCAACCGCGGCTCGCGAGGCTGCGAGCTTGGCCTCGCTCGAGGGCAGCTTGCCGAACTCGCCAAAGTTTTCCATAGCGTAGCCTGAAATAAGCACACCGCGTTTCGACATCAGATTAGCGCTCGGGTACCACACCTGCGGAATCGGCCCGCTGGTTAGAAACGAAATACCACCGTAAATCTCGTCCCCATCCTGCTCCCAGAAGCGCCGCGACTCCCAGGCAACTTTGTAAGCAGAGTCGTATATCACCTGTTCGAAAGCCGCTTTCACGCGCGGAGCAAAATCATTCGGGATGGTTTTGACGACGGTCAGCGGCAAAGTGCAGATGCAGAAGGGCGCTTCGACGGCGCGAATCGGCCCGGTTTCGCCCTCACGATAAAGCACGCGAACGCCGTCGGTCGTCTTTCT
Organism: uncultured Acidobacteriaceae bacterium; assembly: GCA_963781635.1. Classification (GTDB taxonomy): domain Bacteria; phylum Acidobacteriota; class Terriglobia; order Terriglobales; family Acidobacteriaceae; genus Sulfotelmatobacter. The sequence continues at coordinate 236,069 of CAWAFZ010000001.1, read as the reverse complement.
GATTTCGGTGATCGGAGAGCTATAACGCACCCTCGATCCCAGGAACTTGGCGAAGGCGTAGGCAATGCGGTCCATGCCTCCGACCGGCTGGAACATGGTGGATTGCATGTCGAGAGATTCTTCGAAGAGCATCGGCATGCAGAACTTCGAACGCAGCAACTCAGACAGGGCAAGCGGCTCGCGAGGAATTTCAATCTGATCACCGGCACCCGGAAGTTGCCGATCGCCCGATCGCGCCGATCCGCGGAATCTGTAGTCAGCTTTCAGCGCGCCGTAAGACTTGAGAAATTCCAGCATCAGCGCATGATCATCCTGCGTGATGGCTTGGTCTAGCGTCCCCTGCTGCACGCATTTCGCCAGCAACTCGGCAATCTGACCGCGCGTGTCATTGATCGCTTGTCCCTGCCGGATGGGTCTGCCGCCGAAGACACTGTCGTTCTGCAGCAGAGTCCGCCGCGAGCTATTTACTTCGACCTCGAGTTCCACTCCCAACTCGTTGCAGTAGCCGATAATATTTCGGTGGATCGAGGGCAGCCGCGCCGGCCCGCAATTGAAGTAGTTTCCTTCATCGAATGTGCATTCCTGCGAAGTTCCATCGCTAAAGATAAGTTTCGATCCGCGGCGCAAGGTCCAGTTGCGCCCGCCCGGGCGCTCGCGCGCCTCCAGTATCGTGCAGTCGAAGCCGGCTCGCCGCATCTCGTAGGCCGCAACCAGCCCTGCGATCCCCGCTCCCAGAATGAGGACCTTGGTTCCGCGGCCCGCGGTCGCAGGCAATGGAAAATCTTTCTGCTGTTCCGACTCGACCATGCCCAACAGGCCAAGCGCATGCATTGTCATGAAAGCGGCGCCGTAGCCGCCGGTCTGCGCGATTCTCGCGATGAATTCGCGTCGGGAGATCGTCATCTTTGCTTAAACTTCAAGATGCTTAAACTTCAAGATGCTTAAACTTCAAGACTGTCATTCTGAGCGAAGCGAAGAACCCCTTGTACCCGCGAGCCAGCAACGGCCTTCCAAGATATTTCCACTAGGTCTCGTGTTTTGGTCCAGCTTTTCAAGGATTCGAGTAAGGTATCACGCCCTGCCGAGTGCCAGACGGCAAATTGTGAGTCGCTGCGATTTATTTTCAACCTCGCGAGCCAAGGCATTCCCGCTCGCAATGCATAAAACGCCCTCTGCCATTATCATTGCCTTCATGCCTAACAAAATTCGCTGGGGAGTTCTCAGCACCGCCGCTATCGGCGTTAAAAAAGTTATTCCTGCCATGCAGCAGGGGCAATATTCCACCGTCACCGCGATAGCATCTCGGGATTTCGCCAAGGCGCAGCAGGCTGCGAAAACCCTTGGTATTCCTACCGCGTACGGCTCCTACGAAGAACTTCTCGCCGACCCCAACATTGATGCTGTCTACAACCCGCTTCCCAATCAGCTTCATATACCCTGGACGGCCAAGGCTGCCGAAGCCGGCAAGCATGTTCTGTGCGAGAAGCCGCTCAGCATGACGGTCGCCGAGGCCAAGTCTCTGATCCCCGTCAGCAACCGCACAGGAGTAAAGATCGGCGAAGCTTTCATGATCCGCAGCTTTCCGCAATGGCTGCGCTTGCGCGAACTTCTGAAGCAGGGACGCGTCGGCGAGTTGCGTTCCGTGGTGGGCGTTTTCAGTTATTTCAACGTGGACCCGGCCAACATTCGCAACCAGGTTGAGGCCGGCGGCGGCGCACTTATGGATATCGGCTGCTACTTAATCCATGCTTCGCGCTACGCCTTCGCCGCCGAGCCCACGCGAGTGGTCTCGCGCCTGGAGCGCGATCCCCAAATGCACACCGACCGGCTCACCTCGGCCCTTCTGGATTTCCCCGCCGGCCAGGCCATCTTCACCTGCAGCACGCAGTTGGTGCCCTACCAGCGCGTTCATTTTTTAGGCACCCGCGGACGCATCGAGATCGAAATCCCCTTCAACGCGCCCATCGAGCGCCCCACCCGCATCTTCATCGACGACGGCGGCGACCTCACCGGCAAAACCATCAGCACAGAAACTTTCCCCACGGCCAATCAATACATCATGCAGGGAGATGATTTCTCGCAGGCCATTCTCAACAACACCGAGGTTCCGGTTCCGCTCGAAGATGCCATCAAGAATATGGCCGTGATCGAAGCTGTCTTCAAGTCAGCCGAGTCCGGCGAGTGGGAGACCCCAAGTATTTGAGACCCCAAGTACCTAATCAGAGCAGCTAGGCATCGAACAACCCGGAGGGAAACCATGAGAACGATTCTTGCGGTTATGTTCTTGGCCGTCTCTGCATTTGCCCAGGAAGCCAGCGTAGTGACCGCCGCTTGCGGCCCGAAGGTTGATTTCGAGGTGCAGCTAGATAAATCCCAACACACTCTCACGCCGCCCGAAGCCGGCAAGGCCCGGGTTTATTTCATCCGGGATTACGGTGTGGTGGCCTGCCTGGGTAGCTGCGGGACTACTAAGTTTGGCCTCGATGGAGCCTGGGCCGGCGCGGCTCAGCACAATTCCTATTTCTCGGTCTCCGTGGAACCCGGCGAGCACCACGTCTGTGCCGATCCCTCAACATCAAGACAGGCGGTCGCCTTGGCGCATTTCACCGCCGAAGCGGGCATGACCTATTATTTCCGCATGCGCAGCTTTTCAGGCCAGTACCAACAGCTTTGGGATTTTGAAGCAATCGACAGTGATGAGGGCAAGTATCTGATCGCTACGTATCCCTTGAGCGTGTCGCACCCGAGGCGGTAGAGGTCCCGGCGGTTGTCCGGTGGGCGTCGCGGCCGCGCCGGAGAAAATATCCTTCGGGAAGGGCACGAGTTTTAGAGGTTGCGGAAAAACTACGGTTTTGGGTTGAAGGACGGCTTTAGCCGCTGAGGTGCGTGAATCGACTTTTTCCGCAACTTCTTTTTACTCGTGCCGTATAGTCGCCAAGAAATCAAATGCGCTTTAGCCCCCGAGGTAAGCTTTTGCGGGTGCCGCGACTTTTTCCGCAGCCTTCGGAGCGGTATTCCAGATCACGCCGTACTAAAGGTTCCGTTGATTGGGAGGGGCCCGGATGTAAGTCCGAGCCTCTTCGCGCTTAGGTTGAGCCGTTTTCAGCTTTCGCAAAGCCCTTGCGGATTACGTCCAACGTATCCTCGGCCAGCTTCAGCCCGGGCAATTCTTCCAACGTAAACCACCGCACCTCGGCGGCGTCGCTGGCGGCGGCCAAATCTCCCGCAACCCTGCGGCATAAAAAATCAATCAAAACGTAGTGATATTGCACGCGCTTCTCGGGGTCGCGCAGGACGCGGTCGTAAACGCCGAGCAGTTCGCCGGCCTCGACGGTAAGTCCAGTCTCCTCGCGAGCCTCACGGATGGCCGCCTCGCGCACCAGTTCGCCCACCTCGAGCACACCGCCCGGGATCGACCACTCCGCCTGCAAAGGCGGATGCAGCCGCTTCACCAATACAACGCGATCCTCCTCGATAATGATGGCGCCCACGCCCACCAGCGGCACCTCAGGAAACTCGCGTCGCATCGTGGAAGGATTCTAAAGGAAAATGTTCTACCCTGCGTTCCTCTGCGTCCCCTGTGGTTAAGAATTTGATTTTGACTTTCTCCGCGTCTGCGCGTCTCTGTGGTTAAATAGTGTCCGCCATGGCCCTCGAAGAATACAAACGCAAACGCAAATTCGAGCAGACCCCCGAGCCTCCGCCGAAAGTCGAGAGCAAAGCTGGCCACCGTTTCGTAGTCCAGAAGCACGACGCCACCCGCCTCCACTATGACTTTCGCCTGGAGATGGAGGGCGTGCTGAAGTCGTGGGCCGTGCCGAAAGGCCCGTCGCTAGATCCCGCGGACAAGCGCCTTGCCATGCAGGTCGAAGATCATCCGGTGTCGTATTTCGACTTCGAGGGCATCATCCCCGAGAACAACTACGGCGCAGGCACGGTAATGGTTTGGGACGTGGGCACCTGGCAGCCGCTCTCTCCAACCCCAGTAGAAGGGAAATACGTTCCAGGCACCGAAGCCGAAGCCGCTGCGATGCTGGCGAAGGGCGACCTGAAATTTCGTCTCAAGGGTAAGAAGTTAAACGGCGATTTCGCCATCGTGAAGATGAAAGGCCGCCGCCCCGGAAGCAAAGGCAACGAATGGCTGCTGATCAAAAAGCATGATGACTACGCGGTCGAGGGATACGATATCGACGCCCATGACGAATCGGTTCTAAGCAAGCGCAGCCTCGCGGAAATCGCCGGAGACTCCGGCTCGAAAGAGTGGGTGAGCCGTCCAGCGGCAGGTCGCGGTAAACTCAAAGCCGCGTGGCTCGCTGATGCCGTCGCTAAACTCGATAAGAAAAATCTCGCCAAGAAACCTGCCGGTAAAAAAAAAGCAAAGACTTGAGCACAGAGGGCACGAAGGAACATGGGGTAACCCCAAACACTACGACCTACCCCCTGTCCTCTGTGCCTTCTGTGTTAAAAGCACTTCCCGACCCAATCAAGCGCCCGATGCCCACGGAAATCCACCCCATGCTAGCCACATCGCTCGACGAGCCTTTCGACGGCCCCGAATGGCTCTTCGAAATCAAGTGGGACGGTTACCGCGCCGTGGCCTTCATCGAGAACGGCAAGGCTCGCCTGGTGTCGCGAAATCAAAACGACCTGACGCCGCGTTATCCTGAACTGAAAGACCTGCCGCAATTCGTCAAGGCGAGAACCGCAATTCTCGACGGCGAAGTAGTTGCCCTCGACGACGAGGGCCGCGCCTCTTTCAGTCTGATGCAGCAGCGCACAGGCTTCCGTCCCGGCGGCCATCGCGGCACGGTAAACGCAGACGTTCCGGTGTTGTACTACGCCTTCGATCTGCTCTATCTCGATGGCTACGATTGGCGGCGCGTGCCGCTCAAAGACCGAAAGAAAAAGCTAGCCGAGATCCTGCTCCCGGGAGACGCGCTGCGCTACTCCGATCACTACGAAAAACAAGGCAAGGCGCTCTTCCAAATAGCAAAACAAAAAGGCCTCGAAGGCATCCTCGCAAAAAAGCGCGACAGCATCTACCAGGAGCGCCGCAGCAGCGAGTGGCTGAAAATAAAGATCAGGCACGACATCGAATGCGTGATCGGAGGCTACACCGAGCCCGAGGGCAGCCGCGCTCACTTCGGCTCCATCGTACTAGGGCTCTATGACAAGCAAGACCGCCTGATACACGTGGGCCAGGCGGGCAGCGGATTCAACCAGAAGTCCCTCGAAGAGACTTGGAAAGTTCTGAAAAAACTAGAAACCAAACAAAAGCCATTCTTCGGCGAAGTAGAAGCACTGAGAAAGGTAACCTGGGTGAAGCCGGTATTGGTAGCCACGATCGAATACGCCGAATGGACGGAAGGCGCAATCGGCAGCAACAGCCCAAAATTGAGAGCACCCGTATTCCTGGGACTACGCGACGACAAAAATCCGAAAGACTGCCGCCTCGACCAAAACGAAAAACGAAAAACTGAGAACTGAGAACTGGGAACTGGGAACTGGGAACTGGGAACTGCTACTTAATATCTTTCATCGCCAGCATCGTCCCGTAATCATGTCCGGCGGAGTCCACCGCGCGAGCCACCACGGCGGCAAATGCATCTTTCAGCTCCGGATACTTTGTCAGCAACGCTTTCATCACCGCGACATTGCTCGAATAAGTCTGGTTGGTGTTAGAAATATCCGCCGCCTGGTATTTCACAACGAGATCCAGATCATTGCCGACCACCTCAGGAAAAAGATCGGTTAGCTTGTAGGTGATCGCGCCAGCGGCGAGATCTGTGGTTTTGCCGTCTGCCGGCAGGTCGTTGGGTTGCAGTTTCTGCGATTCGTCGTAAAGCTTGTCGGTAGCCGCGGTACTCATAAAGGGAAGTGGTGAAATCAAGGCTCTCGCTTCCAAGGAATAGAACCATGCATTGTGGGTCTGTCCTTTACTCTGAAAATCGTGAGCGCGCTTCTCGTACCAGGCGCCGTCATGTCCAGCCGATTGCCCAGCTTTGATGTAGAGACCGCCCAGCTTCCAATCGGAGCCCAGCTGTTGCAGGATGAGCGAAACCGTGTAAGAGCTTTTGGCAGAAGATGCGTCGAGGATCACGACCCCATATTTCCCCGGCGGAAGATTATTCAGCGTAAAGACGGCACTGTCGCTGGTCTGGCCGCTGCTGCCGAAAACTCCACAGAGAAATTCCGCTCGTGGAATGGGAGTGTTGCCCTCGGCTTCCAGCACAAATGGCGGGCGGGCCGTTGCTTTCGACCCGGCCAGCGCCGCTTGATTGTCCTTTACTGTAGTTTCGATACTCGAAAAATCGCCAGCCACGGCAGGAATCGCGGCCTGTCGCAGGGACGCGGTATCTCCTCCCGCAATGAGTCCGAAGTAGCGCTGGGCCGTGGCAGTAAGCGCGGTGCGCGTGGCCGTATCCATATCGCTGGAGGTTAGGCAATTTTCCGCAAAGGCAGTCGATGCGAAGCACGCGATGACCGTCAGCAGTGCACAGCGGATCACGAGACGCTTGCGCCGAAGCCCTAAATCGCCGTGGCTTTTCGCAAACCTGCGTCTGTGCAAATCGGTCTCAAACTCCATATCTTTACCTTTCTCCCCGGAAATTCTGCGCTCGAGACTTATCGTCTCCGAAAGGTCCCAGCAAGCGCAATCCCTTGCGCATTCCGGCAAATCGCTACCATGCAAGTTTCCTCCGCAAGAGAGTAAAGTCAATACATTCTATAGAGTAGGGGCTGGCCGCCGCAGTTTCCCACCCCGGCGGGCCCTTAAAAGCGGTGCTAGAATTGCAGTACAGAGTGTACCGCTCCCCTGGGTAACGCATCAGCGCAGGAGTTTCTCATGAGCTCGGCATCGAAGGCGACGACGTGGATCTTGGCCGCAATCTTCTGCCTTCCGCTAGCTGCGGTGGCCGACACCGGCACGGTGCACCGGGCGCATAAAGTAAAGAAGCAGGCGCTCGCTCCGCTGCCTTCAGGCACGCAAGGCCCGGTTCCACAGGTCCCGCTCGATGCAATTCCGGCCGTTGCCCCGCAGGTAAGCTATCAGGATGGGATGTTGACGATCATCGCGCCGAATTCCACCCTGGGAGATATTCTGCGCGGAGTGCGCAAGCACACCTCCGCCGAAATCGACATTCCGGCTACTGCCAACGAGCGAGTCGTTACCCGGCTAGGTCCGGCACCGGCGCGCGACGTGATGGCCGAACTGCTCAATGGAACGCGATTCAATTACATCCTGCTGGGTTCTCCGCAGGATGCCAACGCGCTGGTGCGAGTGGTACTCGTCGCCAAAGCGGCGCCCGAAGCGCCGCCGGCGCAACCGGGAGCGGCTCCCGTAGCAACCGCCAATGCAGCTGAATCTAACGAGCCCGATGCGGCCGACGATGCTTCCGATGACAACGCAGAACCGGCCCCAACGGAAGCGGCGGAGCAGCCCACGCCGCCCGCGGATCAGCCCGGGATCAAGACTCCACAGCAAATGTTGCAGGAGATGCAACAGCGCCAGTTGCTGATGCAGCAGCAACAGCAGGCGGGGCAGCCGGTTCAGCCGGGGCAACCCGGAGTCTACCCTCCGGTCCCAGGCGCGATGATTCCGCCGCGAACTCCGCAGCAGGAGCAATCCCAACAACAGCAGTAAACCCCCACAGCTTCTAGCTATTAGCTTCTAGCCAAACCGCGAGTAATCGCGAGTAATAAAGCTAGCTGCCTAACTAAACCGTGCTCCTGTTTTGAAAGGCGCGGCTTCTAGCCGCCCCGCAAATCCCTCGAAAAAAGAAACCCGGCTTTAGCGGGGTGGTCCTGGGCAAGCATAACAATCGATTCAAGCTAGAAGCTAGAAGCTAGAAGCTAGAAGCTAGAAGCTAGAAGCTAGAAGCTAAAACTACCACTCACGGTCGATTCCCGCCGCGTTCCACACGCGAAGCCGAACTCGCCTGAACCAGCCTCGCCGGAGGCGCGGAGGTCACTCGTTCTTCAGAAACGTTCCGCGCTGTGACCAGCATCTGCCAATCGCGTTCCACGTCACTCTCAGACGCCTTTGGTGGAGATCCCCGCCGCAGTTCCTCCCGCAACCGCGACTCCAGAAGGCGTTGTGTAAATAAGTCGGGAGATTCACTGACGAAAATATTTCCGGCCGAGATTCCTATCGTCACTCTCCCCTCGCCCGTCCCAATTCGCAGGACGGGTCGCCCCTCCTCATCCAGATCGGGATCGGCGTTGTGTAAGAGGCGCCCCAATTTTTCCGTGTGAGTTGCGCCAGCAAAGGAAGATGGCGAAACCTGGCTGCCGGAACTTGGGTCAGCCATCAGATGACTCAGTTCGCTCTGATAGGCGCGGCGATCTTCAGCGCCAATTGGAGCTTCGAGGGGGCGCAGCGGATTGTAAACCAGCGCCTGCCGCGCCGGATCGAAGTGGTCGGCGTTCGTGCCCAGGTAAACCGCCGCCACGCATCCGGCAAAGATCGGGCTGACGATCGCGCTGGGAACAATATATTTCTTCGATTTAAAGAACGATTCGACGACTCCATGCACCGGCGTGCTGCGAGCTTCGCTCCCCGGAACCTGCGGAATCACAAAACGCGACGATTTCAGCTCCGGATGCCGTGCGCTGTACTTCACCATCATCTTCGCCATCTGCTTCGGCGTAGTGATGCCGACATCGGCGACGATGCTGCGATGCAGGGCCTTCGGATGATAGAAGTTGATCACGTCTTTGACGAAATCGGCGCAGTTTCGCGTTACGGTGCGAAAGTGAGAACGATTCGATCCAGCGTTGTAGGCGCGGATAAAAGCCAAATCCTGCACCGGGCGCGTTTCGATTTCAAAGCCGTAAACTGTGCGGTCGTAGGCCGTCCCCACCAGTTCGTACCAGTTGCCTCCGGGACTCGCGCCATTCGGCAAATCCGGCACCACCGACTCCAGATGCTCGCGGCGATACTGCTCGCGCAGGAAGCTAACCATCTTCGGATCGGCATAGAGCGGAATGTCCTCCGCGCGATCGAGCGCGTAGAGATAAGGAACCAGCGGAATCGCGATCCAGTCGTAACCCTCGACTCCGTTGTAACGGCTGATCACAATTCCCGTCTCGCCCGGCATGCACGGCCGCAACACCAGCGGGGTCTGAGCGCACACGCCAGACAGATAAACCGCCGCGTGTCCAGTCGCGGTGAAAAATCCGAGCTTGCCGTAAGGCTCTTCCAGCAACAGTGTGGCCGACGATGCCGAAGCCAGCGAGGCGTACGCCAACATCAACACAAATGTTGTGCCCACAGCGCGCCGTAATCTCCCCAGACAAGGCATACCCGTTGCTTGTATCAACCCCTGGCTGCAAGATTAGTTGCCAATTGGCGCGGAGGCGAGTTACGGAAGTTGATCGAACGATTGGACTTAGACGACATGCGTAACCGATAGAAAACGAAAAGATAGGGATTCCCGCAAACGTGCTAGTTTTTCGTCAAAGGATTGTTATTCCGACCGGAGCCGGGAGCGAATGCGACGGCGAAGCGGAGAACCTGCTGTTGCTCAGCAAATCTCACATTGCACTCAGCTTGCGGATGGCCCACGCCGCGCTCTCAGCCACAACGTCATCCTCGTCGGACGAAAGCCTTTTGAGCAGCGGCAGGAATTTCCGCTCTCCGCTATTCCCCATGGCAATCACCGCATTCCGCCTTAAGCCGGAGGGCTTCGCGCGCCGCACCGGCGAACCCCGGAACGCGCGCCGGAATTCTTCCTCGCTCATCTCGGCCAGCCATTCGAGCGATGGATTGACTAATTCCTGACGCGGCTGAAATTCCTCAGCCTTCGTAGCCGGTGCCTTCCGATTCCACGGACAAACATCCTGGCAGATGTCGCAGCCAAAAACATGCCGGCCTATCCCCGAGCGAATTTCCTCGGGAATCGCACCTGGCTTTTCGATGGTGAGATAAGAGATGCATTTGTTAGAGTCGAGCCGGTAAGCCGCGATGAAAGCCTCAGTCGGGCAAGCGTCAATGCAGCGCGTGCAAGTACCGCAGCGATCGGGGGCGGGCTCTATCGCCGCAAGATCAAGCGAAGCCATATCGAGAGAAGTGAGAATCACTCCCAGAAAGAGCCATGAGCCCAGCTTTTGATTAATGACGCAAGTGTTCTTGCCGATCCAGCCAATCCCGGCGTATTTGGCCACCACGCGCTCGACGATGGGTCCGGTGTCTACGTAACTCCGCGTGACGACATCCGCAGCTCCGCAAGCTTCTCTCAGCGCGGCCTCTACTTTTCTCAACCGTATCAAAACCGCCTCGTGATAATCCTGACGGCTCCAGGCATAACGCGAAATCCAACCACGAGTCTGTGCTTTAGTGGAATCGTTTGGCGCCTGCGTCGAATAAGGTTGATCGGTGTTGTAGTTGATGGCGCAAACCACCACGCTCCGTGCCCAGGGCGCGGCGTTCGCCAATGATGCCCGTTTCAGCCGTCCCTGTTCGTCGCGCGCTTCAAGATACTTCATCTCGCCCGCGTGCCCTTCAGCGATCCAGCGCGGAAAGTAAGCCAACTCCGGAGTGTCCTGCACCGGAGAAATGCCGATGAGTTCAAACCCCGCTTCGGTGGCGGCCTGAGTGACCGCAACCGTGATGGCATCGGACCGGAGCATAAACAATGACGACGTTTAGAGAGCGATTCAGCCGGGCCGTGCGGCAGTTGGGGCGTGCGATGATTCCATTTTGGAACGGTCCCAATCTGGAACCTCGACGAACTTTTTCCCCGAGAAATCCTTTTCCTCACCAGCTCAGCGTATAAGCTTTCGTTAACAGAGTCACGCAACTCACGCTGCGCGTTCTCCAAATTCTTTCAAAGGAGACAAACTGTATGCCGCAACCCACCCACGTTCAAACTCCCACCATTCAAATTTCCGTAATCAACGAGAGCACCGTTCTGGCCGATTCCGATGTGGCGCCGGTCGTGGCTGCGCTCCAGAAGCAAGTGAGCACCGATTTCCGCCCAGTCTGGGGCGTGGACGCCGCGCTCACCATCATCCCCAAAACCACGCAACCTCCGACGGGAAGCTGGTGGTTGGTGCTGCTCGATGACTCCGACCAGGCCAACGCTCTCGGTTACCACGATCTCACCACCGAGGGGCTTCCTATCGGCAAAGTATTCGCCGACAGCGATCTCAAGGCGGGTACCTCCTGGACCGTCACCGCCAGCCACGAATTGCTCGAGATGCTGGGCGACCCCAACATCAACCTCACCGTCTTCGTGCAGAACGCCGACACCGCCGGTATGCTCTACGCCTACGAAGTCTGCGACGCCTGCGAAGATGACAGCTTCGGCTACCAGATCGACAATGTCCTGCTCTCGGACTTCGTCTATCCGTCATGGTTTGAAAATTTTCGCGCCGAGGGCTCTACGCAATTCGATCGCATGAACAAAATCCAAAGTCCGCTGCAGCTCTTGACAGGCGGCTACATCGGAGTCTTCACCGTGAACTCCGGCAGCGGCTGGCAGCAGCAGACCGCAGAGAAGCACCTCACGAACCTCAGGCACCGCGGAGCTGTCGGCACGCGTCGCGAACGCCGCAACATTCCTCACGATCAATGGGTGAACAGCCTGCCGCAGCGCAAGATCGTAGGCAACGCACAGAAGTATCGCCAGCAACTGCAGATCATTCAGAAGCGCCGCGAAGCCGCGTAGAATTTCTCTCTGGGCACCACCGACTCGCCCCGCGTGCAAGCGCGGGGCTTTTTTGTGACCGCACCGATAGTTGCGCGCAAAGCTGGGCCACCAGCCCAACCCCTGATTCTCGCCTTTCTACACATGGTGCCGGTTCAGTTCGGTGATGTAAATCAGGTTTCGATCAGGGTCTTCAAACGACGCGAAGGAGCCGGTTTGAGTGCTGGCGCGTCGGATGCAAACCAGCGCTTGACAGGGACTTTGACTTACCCGTGCGGCGCTCGCGAGATACATCTACGCTGTATCTTCCCGCTCCTTTAGCTTCTCCAGAATCATCGGCCCCACCTGCGACACGCTGCCCGCGCCCAGCGTAAGGATCATGTCGCCCTTCTGCGCCACAGCCGTAACCGCACTTACCCCATCCGCAAACGAACCGGCATACTCAGCCTGAAGTCCACCCTTGTCACGAATCGCGCGCGCCAAAGCTTCCCCGCTGATTCCCTCGATTGGCGCCTCGCTGGCGGCATAGATATCCAGCACGAACAAAGTGTTCGCCTCGCCGAATGCAGAGGTGAAGTCGTCCATCAGATCGCGCGTACGCGTATAGCGATGCGGCTGAAAGACAACATGCACTTTGCGAAATCCACACTGCCGCGCCGCCGCCAAGGTAGCCCTAATCTCCGTGGGATGATGCCCATAATCGTCGATTACGCTCACGCCCCCCGCGCGCCCCCGTAACTGAAAGCGCCGATCCACTCCCCGAAACTGGTCGAGCCCGGCGCGAATCGCCTCGACATCAATGTCCAGACCCACGCCCACCGCGATCGCCGCCGTAGCATTCAACACGTTGTGAACGCCCGGCACATGCAGTGTAAACGCACCCAAATCTCTCTTGCGATAACCGACGCGAAAACGACTCAATGGCTGCGAATCGAATGCTCCGGCCTTTGTGCCGTTATTCTCCAACTTGATCAGAAAATCCGACCCCCGCTTCGTACCATAAGTTACGGTGCGCCGTTGCGCCTGTGGCAGTAAGCGCCGCAAGACTGCATCGTCATTGCAGACCACCACGACGCCGTAAAACGGCACTCGGTCCATGAATTCCAGAAAAGTTTTCTTCACGTCGCGCATGTTGCGATAGCAATCCATGTGCTCGCGGTCGATGTTGGTTACGACCGATAGAATGGGGGACAATTTCAAAAACGACCGGTCACTCTCATCGGCCTCGGCAACAAGATACTGCGACTTGCCCAACCGCGCGTTCGATCCCATGGCATCGACGCGTCCGCCCACCACAACGGTGGGATCAAGGCCTCCGCCAGCCAGCACCGCCGCCACCATCGAAGTAGTAGTCGTCTTGCCATGCATGCCGGCGATCGCGATGCCATATTTCAGACGCATCAATTCGGCCAGCATCTCCGCGCGCTGAATCACCGGCACATGCAACCGGTGCGCCTCGACAACTTCAGGATTTTCTCTAGCGATCGCAGAACTGGTGACCACAACTTCAGCGCCGGAAATATTTTCCGCATGATGCCCTTCAAATACCGCCGCGCCCAAGCCAGCCAGCCGCTGCGTGACGGCGGAACTCTTCAAGTCCGACCCTGAAACCCGGTAGCCGAGATTCAGCAACACCTCGGCAATGCCGCTCATGCCGATCCCGCCAATGCCCACGAAATGTATGTGCTGAATCTTGGCGAACATTTCCGCAAACCCTACGCCCTGTCATCCTGAGCGGAGTAAGCGCTTCGCAAAGCGAAATGCTTACGCAGGCGAAGGATCCCTTTCACTCCGCTGCAACCCGGAAACTCTAGGGGAACTCTCTTGGCGCTTGTGTGTCCGTTCTCTATCCGTGAATCCGCGCGAATCCGTGGCAAGGCTTCTTTCACTCCCACTGCGTAGTATGCCGCTTCAGCCACCAGCAGGCTGGATTCCCCTTCTGAGGAAATATCGACCGGCTGCAAGTTTCCTGCACCGTCCCGATAAAGTCGTACTCCACTTTGTTAGCCTTGAGCGGGATAGCTAGAAACTGATTGACCTGCACGGATGCAAATGCTGTACCCCGCGCCGTGCGAATCTGCAGCACGATCCAATCGCCGGCATATAGAATTCCCGTGAGCGCAACCGCCACGATTACCACCCGTCCCAGTCGCCGCTTCCAGTTAAACATCAGTCGTGTCCTTTACATAAACGTGTTGACCAGATAGCCAATCACTGCACCGACTGCCCCATATAAAACTGCGTCGATGGGACCAATAAAATAAACGATATCTGAAATATTCGGATCAGCCGTCGGCGTCAACACACAGACAGGGCAAATCAAATAGGCGAGTGTGAAGCTCGGACGGCCGTGTGGAGGAGCATAGGCGATGTAAACCTGCGCAGCGTAGCTGATAAGTGCAAACACGATGAAGAATTTCAAGGGAAGAGGAAACTTTCGCCAAGTGAATTCGCGCCCTTCGCCTGAGTCCCGTCTCAGCTCATCCAAGCCCTTGAACATTCGGTTCCTCCATCCCCGCCACGCGCGCTGCCATCGCCGCAATATCGCGCGCCGCCTGGGGATGCGCCAATCTCCGCGCGGCCTCGCTCATCGCCCGCAATCGCTGCAGATCACCCAGCAGGGCCGCAATGGTTTCCGCCAGCCAGACTCCTTCCAGCTTTGATTCTTCCACGACCACAGCCGCGCCCTCGCGCGCCAACGCCTCTGCATTCAAACGCTGATGATCGTCCGCAGCACGTGGAAACGGCACAAAGATCGCAGGCTTCCCGGCAGCCGTAATTTCAGCCACCGTGCTTGCTCCCGACCGGCATACGACCAAATCCGCCCGCGAAAATGCCGCCGGCATATCTTCGATGAACTTGAAAACCTCCGCCGACTCGCCCAAATTTTTATATGCCGCCAGCGCGTCATTATAATCACGCTCGCCGGTTTGATGGATGATATGCATCCCGGGCGCTTGGCGCCGCAACTCCGGCAGGCAGCGGATCATCGCCTCGTTAATGGCGTGCGCTCCCTGGCTCCCGCCGAAGACGAGTAGTGTCGGTACGCCGCCCAGCTTCCTATTACTTAAAACCGGAATCTCAAAGAACGCTTGCCGCACCGGCACTCCCGTCACTTCCGCGTGCCGAAAATATTTCGCCGTCTCTTCAAAGTGCACTGCGGCCCCAGAGACAAATCGCGCGACCAGGCGATTGGCAAATCCTGGCACCACATTGGGCTCAAAGGCCAGCGTCGGAATATGCTTCACCACCGCCGCCAGCATCGCCGGACCAGAAGCATACCCGCCCACGCCAATTACCACGTCAGGAGCGAACTCATTCAACATGCGCCCCGCATCCCAAACCGCGCGCGGCAAATCGAACGCAGTCTTAGCCCGGGTCATCAAGCTGACATTCTTCAGCGCCCCCACGCGCACCAGTTGAAGCGGATACCCCGCCGCCGGCACCAGACGGTTCTCGATGCCGCGCGCAGTGCCGATAAACAGCACCTCGGCCCCATAACTTTTCCTGAGTTCGTTGGCGATAGCCAGCGCCGGGATCACATGCCCTCCCGTCCCGCCGCCCGCCAGAATGGCCCGCATGAGGTGACTATAAACGATTGAGCGATCGAATCATTGGGTCATTGAGCCATCGGGTGATCTGTTCAATCACTCAATGGCCTCATTCCGCCTGCTTCGTAATATTCAGCAGCACTCCGACGCAAGGCAGGGTCACGAACAATGACGACCCGCCATACGACACTAGCGGCAGCGGGATCCCCTTGGTCGGCATCAGGCCCAGAACCACGCTGATATTGATGAATGCCTGTAGCACCACCATGCTGGTAATTCCTACCGCCAAGTAGCGCCCGAAGATATCTCCGGTGCGCCACGACGCGCGCATACCACGCCATAAGAAGATGGCGAACAGCGTTACCACGATCATCGCGCCGACCAAGCCCAACTCCTCAGCAGTCACGGCGAAGATAAAATCAGTATGCGGCTCCGGCAGGTAAAACAGTTTCTGCTTTCCTTCCATCAGCCCCGTGCCGGTCACGCCGCCGGTGCCCACCGCAATCAGCGACTGAATAATGTGGAATCCGGTCTTCTGCCGATCGGCATAAGGATTGAGAAAAGCCAGAATGCGGTCACGCCGCCAGCTCACATGAAAAATCAGAAAATAAAGTGGCAGCAGCGCCGCTCCGAAGGCATAAGCGAAATACCGCAAACGCATGCCGGCCACATAAAAAATACAAGCTGCGATCCCGGCGCAGGCGATCGCTGTGCCGAGATCTGGCTGCAGAACAATCAGACCGAGCAACACGAGCACTGGGGCCGCGGCAGGCAAAAGCGTGTTGCGCCAATCGTCGATAGAACTTGCCGCTTGCCCCAGCTTTCTGCGCCCTTCGAGGAAGTAAGCGAGAAATAAGATCAGCACGGGCTTGGCCAGTTCCGAAGGCTGAAAAGAAAATCCGCCGAGGCGGAACCAGCGATGCGTATTGTGCGAGCGGTCGAGAAAAAACACGGAGATCAGCAACAACGTGATCACACCCAGCAAGGAAAATACGATTGCCGGGTTTTTGTAGCGGCGGTAGTCCACGCGCATCGCGACAACCATCGCCACCAGGCCAGCCGCGGCCCACAACAACTGCTTCAATAAGAATGCATACGGAGAGCCGAAGCGCTCCCGCGCCATCACCGCCGAGGCCGAAAACACCATCACCAGCCCCACGAACACCAGAAGCATGGTTACGGTAAACAGCCAGCGATCGACACTCACCCGCTTTGCCATGGGAAGTTCATTTCACCACGGAGTCGCGGAGATGAGGAGCAGGAATTGCGGATTGTTGAATCTTGATTGTTGCTTGTCTTGGTTCCCGGATGCATCGGTGTGACAGATGCGCACTCCGTTTTCACTCGGTACTATGTACTAGCTACTGGCTCTTCATCCGCGCGGCCTCGAACTCATCGCCCTTTTGCCAGCCGATCAGCCGGCTGAGGCTCGCCGCCTCCCAGCCCAGAGCGAATCCGAAGCGCGCCATGGCCGCATCGCCGACAAAATCCATCTCCGGATGGTACTCATCGCTGGGCTGGTGATAATGCTTCTCGATATATTCCTTATTCTGCTCCACACCCCATGCCGCATCGTGGCCCTTGAACTTTACTCCCTCATTTATCGAGAACGCCGGAATGCCTGCCCGAGCCAGACTGAAATGATCGGAGCGATAGAAATGTCCCGCCTGCGGCAGCGCATCGGGACGAATCGCGAGCCGGAACTCCTTCGCCGTAGCCTGCACCCACGGATAAAAAGTAGTCCGCTCCGCCCCGGTAACTTCAACTTCTTCCGGCGCTCCGAGCGGCTTAACGTCGTCATAATTTAGATCGAGAGCAATCTTCCCCGCCGGAATCGGAGGATACTTGCCCAGATACTCCGACCCCAACAATCCCTGCTCCTCCGCCGTAACCGCGGCAAAAATCAACGACCGGCCCGGCCGTTCGCGCGCCGTGCCGAACACCCGCGCCAACTCCAGCAGAATGCCGCATCCGGTAGCATTGTCGGCCGCACCGTTGAAGATGTTATCTCCCGGCATATCCGGGCGGATGCCAAAGTGATCGTAGTGCGCCGTATACATAACCGCTTCGTTTTTCAAATTTCGGTTCGAGCCAGGCAGCATCGCGACCACGTTGTTCGACTCGAACTCACGCACCCTGCTCACCATGTGAGCCTTCAACTTCGCTCCGATGCTCACGGAATGAAAATCGCGCGACTGCGCCTCCGCCATCATCTTTTCCAGATCCATGCCGCAAGCCGCAGCCAGCTTCTTGGCTACGTCGAGTTGCACCCACGACGCAACCTTCAGCGCCGGACCGTCCAACTTCAAAGAGGAATGCTCGCCCGAGTTCGAGTTCCGCACCACCTCCCACGGATAACTCGCCATATCTTCGCGATGAATCAGAATTACGCCGACCGCGCCTTTACGCGCCGCCTCTTCATACTTGTAAGTCCATCGCCCGTAATACGTGAGCGCGTTGCCTTTGAAAAATTTGGGATCGTCCGAAGCCGGCTCGTTCACCAGCATCAGCAAAACCTTGCCGCGCACATCCACGCCCTTGTAGTCGTCCCAGTTATATTCGGGGGCTTCGATGCCGTAGCCGACGTAAACAATCTCCGCATCCACGTCGGATTGAGTCTGCTGCGTGCGGTCGTAGGCGACATATTCGTCCAGCGGTTTCAAATTCATCGCCGCGCCGTTTTTCGGCAACAATGAGAACTGCGTTTCTGGGAGCGTAGAGATGCCCACCAGCGGTACCTTCTGTAAAAAACCTCCGTTATCGCCAGCGGGCTTCAACCCGTATTCGGCGAACTGGGTGGCAATGTACTCCGCCGCAATGTCGCCGCCGCGCTGGCCCGTGCCGCGCCCTTCCAGCAGATCGTGCGATAGGTAGCGGACGTGCCAGCGAATATGATCGGGGTTAATGGTTTCCATCGCGGCAAAGGCCGCCGAGGGCAGACGCACGGACACCGCCTCGCGCTTCGCCGCATTAGCTGCAGGCGTCGGTGCGGGAGCCGCCCCGCCTTCGGCCCAAACCGCGAGGCTCGCAGCCATAACCGCACCGCAGAGAATCATTTTTCTCGTCATCATCGTGAGATTGTAAAGGACAAAGGAAGTTTAGCGGCAAGGCTCCGGTGAGACACGGCACCCAAGGTCATTCCGGCCCACGCCCCTAAGACCATTGGCCTCTGGGATGGGCCGAGGCCGTACTCCAGAAGGGGCCCACAAGAAATTGAAACCAAACGATCTTAATCTTCGTAAGTAGTAAAATAGCTGCCCACTCAAGCTCCAGGGCACATTACATCAGTCAGCACACTTGAAAACGGGAGGCAGCATTGGCACTTACGATTACAGCTCTTTCCAAGACGTACCCGAACGGAGTTAAGGCCCTCAAGAATCTTTCCTTGTCCATCGGTAACAACATGTTCGGCCTGGTCGGCCCCAACGGCGCCGGCAAGAGCTCACTGATGCGCACCGTGGCTACGCTCCAGGACCCCGACTCCGGCTCGATCACGCTCGACGGCATCAATGTCCTGCGCCAGAAAGATGAAGTTCGCCGCATCCTCGGATATCTGCCGCAAGAATTCGGAGTCTACCCCAAGATTTCCGCGCTCGACATGCTGCAGCACATCGCCATCATGAAGGGCATGACGGCCTCCGGCGAGCGCAAAGAGATGATCGATGCTTTGCTGCAGCAAACCAACCTCTGGGACGTGCGCAAGAAAGCGCTCTCCACTTTTTCGGGTGGCATGAAGCAGCGCTTCGGCATCGCGCAAGCGCTGCTCGGCAATCCCCGGCTGATTATCGTGGACGAGCCCACCGCCGGCCTCGACCCGGCGGAGCGCAATCGCTTCCTGAACCTTCTTTCGTCGCTGGGCAGCGACCGCACCGTGATTCTCTCGACGCACATCGTCGATGACGTGCGCCAGCTCTGTCCGCGCATGGCCATCATCGCCTCCGGCGACTTGCTGCTCGAAGGCGCGCCCAACGAAACCCTGGCCGCGCTCCGTGGAAAAATCTGGTCCAAGGTAATCGCCACCGACGCGGAGTTGCAATCGATCGAAGGCCACCTGCGCGTGATCTCCACGCATCTCGTTGGAGGCCAACACGAGGTTCGCGTGTACTCCGACTCATCGCCGGGAGACGGTTTCACCGCCGTTGATTCCGAACTCGAAGACGTATATTTCCTGAACCTCTCGCAGCAAGCAAAGCAAGAAATGAATTAGCGCGCCGCGGCGTCGTTCGGCTACGACCGCGTCTGGAGGAAGTTTCGACATGGCACTCTTTTGGGAGTTCTTTACTTTTGAACTGAAATTTCGTTTCAAGAGCCTCTCGACCTACGTTTATTTTTTGCTGTGGCTCACGTTTTCGTTTCTGCTGGTGGCGTCGGAGAGCTTCGGGCCGCTCGGCAACAGCAACGGCAAAATCCTCCTCAACTCGGCCTACGCGAATACGTTCAATGACATAGAAGTCGCGCTCTTCGGCATCATCGTGATCGCCGCTATCTTCGGCACCTCGATCTTGCGCGACTTCCAGCGCGATACTTATCAGATTCTGTTCACCCAGCCGATTTCGAAGTTCGCCTACCTCGGCGGGCGCTGGGCCGGATCTTTTGTCACTACTGTCTTCTCTTTCTCCGGCATGCTTCTCGGCACTTTTCTCGGAACCTTCGCTCCCTGGGCCGATCACACTCGAATCGCTCCCAACCATCTCTGGGCTTATCTGCAGCCGTTTTTCTCGATCACCGTGGTCCAGATATTTTTTCTGGGCTCGCTTTTCTTCATGGTCTCGGCGCTCAGCCGCAAGATCTTTATCGTCTATCTGCAAGGCGTGGCGCTGTTCATGATTTACGTGATCGGCATCACGGTATTTGTCGCCACCCGCTCGCTCGAGCGCTTCTGGTCGGGCATTCTCGATCCTCTGGGCCTGATCATGCTGGATGACATCACGCGCTATTGGACCGTCCTCGAAAAAAACACCCAGTTCATCACGTTGTCGCCGGCACTCGCGAATGGAGTCTTTCTCTACAATCGCCTGCTCTGGATCGGGGTTGGGTTGATTTCGTTGGGAACGGTCTGGGCCTTGTTCCCTATGTCAGTCGAAGCCCTCACCGCGCGCTCCCAAGGCCGGCGCGCCGCCAAGGCGAAGTTGCAGGACCTCACGGAGGCAGCGCCGGTGCGCTCTCTGGTCTCAGCCCGGCTTCCGCAGGTGCATCAGGTTTTCAACTCCTCGACCTCCTTCGTGCAATACGTTTCGCTCTCGCGGCTACGGCTGCGCAATATTCTCCGCGACATTCCCTTCTGGGCTATCGTCGCGTTACTTCTCGCCTTCGGCATCAACAATGGCCACTTCGCCGGCCGCGTTGCAGATCAGAATGTCTGGCCCGTGACCTATCTGATGGTGCAGGCGGTCGAGGGCAGCGCTCTTTTATTTCTTTTCATCGTGGCGACGCTTTATGCCGCCGAGTTGCTGTGGCGCGAACACGACACTCACTTCGATGGCATTCATGATGCCCTGCCCTTGCGCGAATCGATCGACTGGCTCTCGCGACTCACTGCGGTGGTCGTGGTTGAACTCTTCCTGCTCGCCGTTGCCATGCTGGTCGGCATCTTCATGCAGACCATCGCCGGCTACTACCACTACGAAATCCTGCAATACCTGAAGGAACTCTACGTCGTCACCTTCCCGCAAGTGCTTGCCTTTATCCTGCTCGCTTTCTTCGTCCAGACTTTGGTTTCGAACAAGTTCGTCGGCCACGCCATTCTGATTGGCATCTTCGTTTTGATGCCGATCTTGTTCAGCTTTGGCTGGGAGAACACGCTCTATCTGATCGGACAAGTCCCGGCTTACACCTATTCCGACATGAACGGCTATGGGCATTTCGTGCCCGCGCTTTTCTGGTCGATGGTTTACTGGCTGGCGATCACCGCGGTGCTGGGAGTAATCTCCATCGCGTTTGCGCGACGGGGCGCCGAAGATTCGCTGGGTGCCCGGGCTCGCATGGCTCTGGCCCGCGCTCCTCGGCTGGCTCCGATCGCGTTGCTCTTTCTCTTGATCGCCGCCGGCTCCGGCGGCTGGTACTACTACAACGCGCACTTTCTTAACGAATATCTCGATTCCCAGGCGCGCCGCGACATTCAAGCCGACTACGAACGCAAATTCAAACAGTACGAAAATCTTCTTCAGCCGAAGATTACGGCGGTCGACACCACCATAAATATTTATCCCGACCGCCGCTCTTTCGACGGCACGGTTCGCTTTACCATGCAGAACAAGACAGGCCAGCCGGTGACGCAGATCCATCTCACGGATCAAAAGCAAGCGTCCAGCAACATCCAGTTCGACCGCCCGTTTCATCTGGTAAGTGCGGCCCCGCGCAACATGTACGCGATTTACGCTCTTGATCAGCCGCTCGCGCCCGGGGAAACCATCACGCTGACCTGCAACGTCGGCCACCAGAGCCGCGGCTTTCGCGATGGCAACGAACTGCCTGAACTGGCTTACAACGGAACTTTCTTCGACTCCGACTACTTTCCTTACATCGGCTACAATCGCGGCGTCGAACTGGACGATCCGCGCCGCCGCCGTGAAGAGAAACTTCCTGCGCTAGAAGAGATGGCGCACCGCGGCGACCCCGCGCACTCGCTTAATAATATTTTCCCGCTCGATTCCGACTGGGTCACCTATCACACCCTGGTCAGCACCAGCGCCGATCAGATCGTTCTAGCCCCGGGATACTTACAACGCGAATGGCAGGCCGACGGCCGCAACTTCTACGAATACAGCATGGGCTCGACTCACATTCTCGACTTCTTCGCCTACCTCTCCGCCCGCTACAAGGTTCGCAAAGAAACCTACCATGGCCCTAACGGCGATGTTTCTCTTGAGATCTACTACGATCCGCACTATCCCTATGACCTCGATGACATGTTCGCCAGTTCGCGCGCCGGCCTCGACTACTACGACCGCGTCTTTAGCCCTTATCAGTTTTCGCAATTCCGAATCCTCGAATTTCCCCGCTACCGCACCTTCGCGCAATCTTTCGCTAACACGGTTCCTTACTCTGAAGCCATCGGTTTCATCGAGCGCGTGATGAAGCCTACTGATATCGACTTCACTTACTTCGTCACAGCCCATGAACTCGGCCATCAGTGGTGGGCGCATCAGCTCATCGGAGCCGACGTGGAAGGCTCCAACATGTTGTCGGAGAGCCTGGCCGAATATTCTGCATTGCAGGTGATGGCCCACAAGTACGGACGCGACCTGATGCATCGTTACCTGCGCCACGAGTTGGATCGTTACCTGCGCGGCCGCGCCGGCGAATTCCGTCATGAGCCTCCGCTCGCGCTGGTGCAGCGCGAACCCTACGTCTGGTATCAGAAGGGCGGTCAGGTTCTCTACACCCTCGCCGACTACATTGGAGAAGATAAAGTTAATCTGGCGATTCAAAATTTCCTGATGCAATACCGCTACGCCAACGCCAACAATCAGGTCGACGCACACGACAATGCCCGCGACGCCGCGGCCCTTGACAGCCCCTATCCCGATACCCGCATGCTGGTCGACGCCATCCAAGCCCAGACTCCGACGGAACTTCAATACCTTGTTGACGACGGCTTCAACCGCATCATCCTCTACGACAACAAAGCCGTCTCCGCCACTTCGCAAAAAACTGCCGACGGCAGATACAAAGTCACACTGGAAGTCCAAGCGCGCAAGGTACAGGCCGACGGCAACGGCGCCGAGACTCCCGCACCGTTGGCGGACTATATCGAGGTCGGCGTTTTCAGCGGCAAGAAGGATGAAGAAAAGCCACTCTATCTCAAGAAGGAAAAGTTCACCGAAGAACACAAGACTTTCGAAATCATAGTCGATCAAGCGCCGACTCTCGCAGGCATCGATCCTTACAACAAACTAATCGACCGCAACGCTGACGACAACATGATAGACGTTGTGAAACAGTAAAACGCCATCGGACTTCAGGCCTCAGCCTTACCCGAAAATGTGGTTGCTGAGGTCCGAAGTCCGAGACCCTTGGTCAGATCTACTACTGCTGCTGCGCAGCCCCACTCGGAGGCGCGCCTTGTTGGCGCTCTTTCATGCGCTGCTCACGCCGCGCCTGCATCTCGTCAAACTTCTTCTGCTGCGTAGGGTTGAGCAGGCTGCGAATCTGAGCGTCAGTGTTCTGATGGATCTCCTTCATCTTGGCGTGACGATCGGGTTGAGAAAGCGAACTGTCCTGATGCACGCTTTCCATCTGCGAGCGCGCCGACTCGAGCGTTTGCCGAACTTTCGTCTGCTGATCCGGCGTCAAGTTCAGGTGCCGGTCAACTCCGCGGTACGCCGCGCCGGGTCAGGCCCATGACGGCGCATACCATTTTCCTGTCCAGGTTGCTCTTGCGCTGGCTGGTCTTGAGCCGGCTGACTCTGCGAAGCTTGCGGGGCAGCGTTGCCCGCAGGAGTGTCTTGCGCCGTCACGAAAGGTGCGGCCATCGCCATGAGCGTCGCCGTAAACAAAACAAGCAAGTGTTGCTTATGCATAAAATCTCCTTTTTCAACCGATGTGGCTAGAGGTATGAACGGAACTATGCTCCGAAAGTTGCGGCCGCAACAGGCTTTCAGCAACCTTTGCATAACTTTACGAAAGCCGCTCCTCACTTTGGGACAACTACTGGCTGTGATGTCTCGCGGGCAATCCCGGGCGCATTCGCAAGAAGACCTGAAATGACACGGGATAATTTCCGTACGCTGCGTCGAGCGCCGCCGGCTTTGAATAGACCGTAACATCCGCACCCAGTCCCAATTGCCAGGCGTGATTCTGTATCAGGTCGCGCACCCCGCCGAAAGTGTAAGCGCCAATGCGATACGCCGGATGCACTGCCGCCAGAGGAAATAGTTCGTCTTTATCCACCAACTCCAGGCGCGTGAAAGCGTAATCGCGGCGCAGGAAATTCAAGGTGGATTCCAAGAGGTAACCGTTGAGATTGTCGCCAGTCGCAATTTTGTGCACGCGTCCCCAGACCAGCGAAGTTCCCCAGTTGCCGGCTGCGATGGGATGGTCATACTCGATCGAAGCGGTCTGCCGCCACTGGCTACCTGGCTCCAGCGCCTCGGGATGTTCGAGCCTTCCCATGCTGTATTGCACGGTCCACTCACGCGCCGGAGCGAAGCTGGCCCGCCCGGACCATGAATCGAACGCCGCGGGCTGAATGCTCCAGCGTTCTTCGTTCGGCTCGCGCCCGTTGAAGGCCGAAGCCTCCAGTTTGACTCGCTCAATCACTAAGCCGGTGGTTACGACTCCGAAACTCGTGTGGGTGGAATCCTGCAAATGATGGCTCAGCGGCGCCATCGGCAACTCGGAGGCCGATGCCCGGTGAATGTAGGTGACTGGGCCCAGCGCTGGCTCCGCCGCGGGCCCGCCGTAAAGCTCCCAGAAAATTTTCTCCGAGAGCGGCAGCAGGTATAACGCCGAAAGCTCGGCAAAAACGTTGTGCGGATGCTGATGATCAACCAGCGGCTTGCCGTGATAAGTCTCTCCCGTTTGAAACAACTCGGGAAAGCCGGGATGCGGCGAGGTCAGCGACTCCGCCGAAGACATCTGCCGAAACAAGATCGTACCCCGACCGAGTTTGTGCTGCTCCATGCCCATGGCCCAGTTCACCGATTCTGCTTTGCCCTCACCACGCGGGCCGCCCTGCTGGTTGTAATCGACGAAAATCACGCCGTGCGCCATCAACTCCCAACCGCCGCGCATCCACATCCACTCGTGCTCGGGCACCGATGTTGGCTCCCCAGCAGTTCCCGATCCGGCATGGGGTGAAGCCAGTTGTGAAATGTCGGATGATGGCTGGCTCAGGGACATGTCCATCGCCATTCCGCTCATGTCGGAGTTCTGGCCTGATGCCGCAAAGGGCAGCACTTCGATCAGGGAAAGAAATAAAATGAGTCGAAACAACGCAAGCTCCTTGTGCACGAAGAAACAAGAAAATACGGTTTCGCCCGCCTGTACGGAACAAAACGCGGCGTCACGGATCTTTGGAAGGAACTGGGATTAAATTCTGAGCGTGAAAATGCCGGGAGGACCACCGGAAGGTTCAGCGGCGAAAGAAGATTCTTCGGAATGACGGTGAAGCGTTGAGGACGGCTCTGTGTGCTGCCTCGGTTGCAGAGCCGGGCGCGAGGAAAACGCATTGACCAGCAAAGCCAAAGCCTGCCGATCAGCGCAGCATCGATGGTCAGCAGGGCGCGGGTTCGACGGCGCTTGCGCAGGATGACAACGGGCACTGTGGGCAGGAGCGACCGATTGCGGCATCAGGCACATCCCGGCGCCAGACGCCAAAGTCGCGCCTAGCAGTACCGGAGTCACGATCTGTAAAAGAGTCCGAGGCAAATTTACGTCCCCGTGATCTTCACGCGCAACTCTTCCGGCAGGCGCTCGCGAATCTCGGGAGGCAGGCGATCATGCACGCGGCGCGCGCCTTCCATGGCCGCATCGAGGACAGTGACCGGGGCGGGCGTGGCCACGGCCACGACGAGCCAGATCAAAGCCGAAAGGGCAAAGCCGGTGAGCGCGGCGATCTCTAGCCAGAAGGCGTGCCGGGGGCCGAAGTGGCGAATCACGCCAAAAGCAAGCAGGAAGACTCCGCCGGAAATCGAGGCCAGCGCGATCAGGCCGACGTCGATGATGCGGTGCATGCGCTGGCGGCTGCGGCAGCGCTCGCAGCCCGCGAAGTGGCTTTCGTAGTCGCCACGCATCTCTGGCGCCAGGCCGGAAATGTCATAGCGCCAGCCCGCCAGTATCTTGCCTACGATGGGATCAGTGCACTGCTGACTCATAAATTGCTAAAGGCGAATCGGCGGCAACACTTCAGACTGCACCGCCACCAGCACACGGTTCTGAAACAGACCACCCCGTTGGCCCAGCGCCTTTTCTGCCTCTCTCCGCGCGATTTCGGGATGATTGTTCTGCTCAGAGAGATGCGCCAGCACTACAAAAGCTGCACTATTATCATAGTCTTTGGTGAAGAATTGCGCGAGTTTTTCATTGGAAAGGTGCCCCACGTTACTGGCCACTCGCTGTTTTACCGCCCAGGGATAGGACCCCACGCGCAACATTTCGACATCGTGATTGGATTCCATCACCAGAATGTCGGAGCCGCGCAGGTGGTCGCGTACATTAGCAGGTAAATAACCGAGATCGGTGGCCACGCTCACCTTCGTGCCCTCCACGCGGAAGGTGAACCCCACGGGATCAGCGGCGTCGTGCGGGATGGTGAAGGGCTTCACTTCAATATCGCCAATCTGAAAACGGTGCCCAGACTCGAAGCGCTCGAGTTTCTCGAGTTGCGGACGCTCGCCCTTCTCATTGCGCTGCGCTCGCGCCCAGGCCGCATGCGTTGCTCCAGTCATAAAAATCGGAATTCTCAACTTCTTAGCCAGAGTAGCCAGACCGTAAACGTGGTCGGAGTGTTCGTGCGTTATCAGAATAGCGGAGAGCGATTGTGGATCCTCGCCTAAAGACTTCAAGCGCTTAAATGTTTCTCGACACGAAACGCCGGCATCGACCAGAATGCGGGTGCGGGCGCTGGACACAAGCGCACAATTCCCCCGGCTACCGCTCGCCAGCAGCGAAACCATCACACACATGCAGGCAGCATACAGCCCCTCCCTGTGGAATGGGGAGTAACTTCTGGGTTATCCGATACCTTTGCGAAGCAGCCTTCGGAACCCGGCTTCTGGCTTCCGCTTTCGGTCTTCAATTCGGTTTCCGGCTTCCGCTATTCGGCTTCCGAGAGCTGAGTTCAGGCGGAGGATTGTTTTCGGAAGCCGGCAGCCGAGAGCCTGAAGCCGCTTGTCATTTACCCTGCTTCAAAGTATCCATTACGCGCCGCATCACCGCGCCGCCATAGGCTCCGGCAGTGCCGGGTAGCGCCGTAAGAAATGATCCCCACACTTGCGACCGGGAAGGCCTGATCGCGGTGAGCTTAAATGCGATCAACTCTGTCAGTGGAATGAAAGCGACGACCATGATCACCCACCGCCAGGGCCAACGCGGCCTTAGCAATCCAAGCAGCATGCAAGCGCCGAGCACCAGCAGCGCGGTGAAGAGCAAATCGTTGATCGTGACATCGGCCCAGCCCGTGCCAATGCCCGCGATGGCAGCCAGCAGGTAGAACGGCAAGTCGCTGTGCATTCGTGTAAGAACGGGATCAGTTGTCATCGATTGTAAGCGATCACTCGGACACTTGGTACTAGATACTGAAACTGGGTACTGGGTGCTAAGTACTGGGTACTGTTTTCCTTAGTATTTGTAAAACCCGCGCCCACTCTTTCTTCCCAGCCACCCCGCATCCACCATCTTGATCAGCAGCGGACACGGCCGGTACTTCGGATCGCCCAACCCCTCCTGCATGACGCGCATGATGTCGAGGCAAACATCGAGGCCGATGAAATCGGCCAGCGTGAGCGGCCCCATGGGATGCGCCATGCCCAGTTTGAATACTTCGTCCACCGCCTCGGCCGTGGCCACCCCCTCCATGACCGCATACATCGCCTCGTTGAGCAGCGGCATCAGCACGCGGTTGGAAGCAAATCCCGGCGCGTCGTTCACCTCGACCGGAGTCTTGTCGAGCTTCAGTGCCAGGTTACGAGTTTCAGAAAATGTCTCCTGGGAAGTCGCAAGGCCGCGAATTACCTCGACCAGTTTCATCACGGGCACGGGATTGAAAAAGTGCATGCCGACGACCTTTTCCGGGCGCTTGGTCACAGCGGCAAGTTTCGTGATCGAGATCGAGGAGGTATTCGAAGCCAGCATGACTTCAGGCCGCGCCAGGCGGTCGAGGTCACGGAAAATCTCCGTCTTGGTTTCGAACTTCTCGGTTGCCGCTTCCACTATGAAGTCGCACTCGGCGAGCTTGGCGCGGTCGGTTACCGGCTCAATCTTCGCGAGTGCGGCCGATTTCTCTTTGGCGGTAATTTTGTTTTTGGCCACCTCGCGCTCCAGGTTTTTCGTAATGGTCGCAATCCCGCGCTCCAGAAACCGCTGCTCCACATCGCAGAGCAGTACCGAATACCCGTTGCGGGCGAACACGTGCGCGATGCCGTTGCCCATGGTGCCCGCGCCCACCACTCCTACATTCTGGATGGCCATGATTCCACCTGTTTCGAGAACGTTTGAAGGTTACCGATTTCAAGAAAACGTATGAGTCTAACACTGGCCGCCCTGTCTTCGCCCGAACACGCGGCGTATCATGAGGGGTTTTCCTTTCACGCAAGTAAGCGAGGCCATCATGTCCGTCACTACTATCATCGAACCATTCCGCATCAAGAGCGTTGAACCCATCCGTTGGACCACCCGCAAACAACGCGAACAGCTTCTGGAAGCCGCACATTACAACCTGTTCCTTCTGCCCGCGGACGATGTGTTGATCGATCTGCTGACCGACTCCGGCACCGGCGCCATGTCCACGCATCAGTGGGCGGCGATCATGGAGGGCGACGAGAGTTACGCTGGCAGCAGAAGTTTTGTCCGCTTCCGCGATTCGGTTCAGGAAATCTTCGGCTACAAGAACGTCATCCCAACGCACCAGGGCCGCGCCGCCGAGCGCATCTTGTTTTCTGTGGCCTGCAAGAAAGGTGACATTGTGCCCAACAACACTCACTTCGATACCACCCGCGCCAACGTCGAGTTTGTCGGCGCGGAGGCGGTCGACCTTCTTATCCCCGAAGGCCACCAGCCGGCTCTGTCGCATCCTTTCAAGGGCAACCTGGACGTGCCCGCTCTCGAAGCCTTAATCGAACGCGTGGGACGCAAGCGTATTCCGCTGGTTATGCTCACCGTGACCAATAACTCCGGCGGCGGCCAACCCGTCTCCATGGAGAATGTCCGCCAGGTCAGCGCCGTTTGCAAGCGCTTCGGCATCCCGCTGTACTTCGATGCCTGCCGCTTCGCCGAAAATGCCTGGTTCATCAAGCTGCGCGAAAAAGGCTACGAGAACAAAACTCCAAAACAGATTGCGCAGGAGATGTTCCGCTACGGAGACGGCTGCACCATGTCCGCCAAGAAAGACGGCATGGCCAATATCGGCGGCTTCCTGTGCACCAACGACGACCTGCTGGCGCAGCAGGAAAAAGACCTGCTCATTCTCACCGAAGGCTATCCCACGTATGGCGGGCTTGCGGGCCGCGATCTCGAAGCCATCGCCGTGGGCGTGCAAGAGGCTCTCGAAGAGGATTACTTGCGCTACCGCATCGCCTCCACCGCGTATCTGGGCAATCACATCGCCTCGCAGGGAGTGCCCATCGTGCAGCCCCCCGGCGGCCATGCCATCTACCTCGACGCCCGCGCCTTTTTGCCCCACATTCCGCCGGACCAATTTCCCGGCGTAGCTCTAGCTGCCGAGCTTTACCTCGAAGGCGGAATCCGCTCCGTCGAAATCGGCACGTTAATGTTCGCCGCCGCCGCGCAAATGGATCTGGTACGCCTGGCCATTCCTCGCCGCGTCTACACCCAGAGCCACATCGACTACGTGGTCGAGATCATCCTGGAAGTCTGGAAGCATCGCGAAAGTATTCCCGGCATGCGTCTGACCTACGAAGCCCCCTTCCTGCGCCACTTCACCGCACATCTGGAGCCGGTGAAGGTGGCGGCAACTGCACGCTCGTGAGATGTCCGCGAGAGTGGGGATTTTGAACATCCCGGTTTGCCCGTGATCGGCGTCACAGACAGGCGGCAAGGTGTGCACCAAAATGATAATTCGCCCCGGCGCAACCACACGAAGCTCCGATAGGACAACGAATGATCTACAGCGTACCGGACATGAAGAAAGTCGAACAGGTGCCTCATCAGCAAGAATATAGCCGATGGAGGGCTGAGCTTGACCGCGCTAACCCACAAGCGTTCCTGAGAATCCACGCCGAACTTGATTCGCGCTTCGACACCCGCGAGGTTGATACCTCAAGCTGGATTCCAGGAGCAAACTGGGAGAACACCCCTTTTCAGCCAATCTACATCGCGTGCGGAGGGGATGATAGTGAAAACGCACACGACGAGGCAGCGCAGTTCTTCGGCTTGATCGTCTGGCAGGTCGTTATGGACCGGGACGACTGCTGGTCATTCGGGCGCTATGAAAAAGATGGTTTCCCAATCCGCGGTATGACCTACTTCCGCACTGATTGCCCGTGAGTATCGGAGTGCCTAAAGCCAATGATTTTGAATTTCCACAGGCCGTGCCGAAATGAAACTCGCAGCATAATATTCCCGCCATCCAACGCTCCTGCCTCGACCGCGAGGCTTATGCTTGCTCAGTTGCATAGCCGCAAAGCGGCGTAAGAATTCAGCCCACGGCGTAAGCCGTGGGAACGCTACCATAAAGACGCGGCCAGCTCCGAAGGAGCGAAAGAAACGTGTCTCATACCGCAGGCAATCTTCTCCTTCACCAAATCCTCAGCACGAAGGATCGCCGGACCCTCATCGCTGCCGAAATCCGCACCGACCTGTTCGCCTACCTTGGGGGCATAATCCGCGAAATGCATGGAACTGCGCTGATCGTGAATGGAACGACCGACCACGTTCACATGCTGATCCGCATTCGTCCCGCGCATGCCACCGCGGAGATTGCCCGAGTCGTCAAAACGAATTCCTCCCGTTGGCTCCACGAGAAATGGAACGTCCGGTTTGCCTGGCAAACAGGGTATGGCGCTTTCAGCGTCAGCAAGTCGAATGCGCCCGCCGTCTGCCGATACATTGCGATGCAAGAGGAGCACCACAAGAAGGTGACCTTCAAGGAGGAGTACGTAGTGTTCCTCAAGAAGAATAAGATTGAGTACGACGAGCGGTACATCTGGAGCTAGTCTCTTTCGCCCCTCCGGGGCTTGGTCACTTTCCGCATTTTCTTCCCCACGGCTTACGCCGTGGGCTGCATTCTTTTGCCGCTTCGCGGCTTGCGCTGATCTCTCGACCGGCGGTGTAAAATACTTAAGTAAGTTTCGAAAGGATTCCCCCATGGCAACGCTAGAAGCCCCCGTCCGGCCTCGCACTTCACCATCCCAATCTCATTCCGGCCCGTTCGTCAACGAACCCTTCTTCGATTTCCGCCATGAGGACAATGCCCGCAAGATGCGTGCTGCCATCGAGCGCGTGCGCGGTCAGCTTGGCCGCGAGTATGACCTGATCATCGGCGGCGAGCGCGTCAAAACTGCCGACAAGATCAAATCGCTGAATCCCTCGCGGCCTTCGCAAATCGTCGGAATCCATCAGAAGGCCGGCCGCGAACATGTTGAACCGGCGATGAGCGCCGCACTGCATGCTTTCGAAACCTGGAAGCACACTTCTGTCGAAGAACGCGCCGGACTGCTGTTCCGCGCTGCCGATCTTCTGCGCTCGCGCAAGATGGATTACATGGCCTGGCTGGTTTTTGAAGTCAGCAAGAACTGGGGCGAAGCCGACGCCGATATCTCTGAAACCATCGACTTTTGCGAGTTCTATGCCCGCGAGGCTCTGAGATTTGCGAAGACTGAGCCGCCGGTGCAGATGCCGGGCGAGCGCGATTCGCTTAGCTACATTCCGCTCGGTGTAGGCGCTGTGATTCCACCGTGGAATTTCCCCTGCGCTATCATGGCCGGGCTCGTGGTCGCGTCGATCGTTAGCGGCAACACGGTGATCTTAAAGCCATCGAGCGACTCGCCGACGATTGCCGCAAAATTTATCGAGTTACTCGAAGAAGCCGGACTCCCCGAAGGCGTGGTGAATTTCTGCCCCGGCGCTGGCGCGAGCTTCGGCGATGCCATCGTCGCGCATCCTAAGACTCGCTTCATCGCTTTCACCGGCTCGCGTGAAGTCGGATTGCATATCAACCAGACCGCCGCTAAGCAGGCTCCAGGCCAGATCTGGATCAAGCGTACGATTTTAGAGATGGGCGGCAAGGACGCCATCATCGTCGACGCCGATGCCGATATCGACGCCGCTGTCGAAGGCGTCGCGCAGGCCGCGTTCGGCTTTCAAGGGCAGAAGTGTTCGGCTTGCTCGCGCGCTATCGTCGATGAGCGCGTCTACGATAAATTCCTCGAGCAGCTCAAAGCTCGCGTGGAAAAAATCACCATCGGCGATCCTTCCGAAAACACCGGCATGGGTGCGGTGATCAACGAAGGCTCGATGAAGACCATCCTGCAATACATCGAGCAAGGCAAGAAAGATGGACGCTTGCTCACCGGCGGCGAACGCGCCCCCGAAGCCGGTGAAGGTTATTACATTCGCCCCACGGTATTTGCCGACATCCCCGCAAAGTCGAAACTCGAGCAGGAAGAAATTTTCGGCCCCGTGCTCGCCGTAATCAAAGCCCACGGCTTTGACCATGCGCTCGAAATCGCCAACGACACCGAATTCGGCCTTACCGGCGCCATCTATACCAAGTCGCGCGACAAGATTGAACGCGCCAAGCGCGACTTCCATGTCGGCAACCTTTATATCAATCGCAAGTGCACCGGCGCCATGGTGGGTGCGCATCCTTTCGGCGGATTCAATATGTCCGGCACAGATTCCAAATCCGGCGGCCCCGATTATCTTTATCTCTTTACCCAGGCAAAGTCAGTCGCGGAGAAAATCGGCTGAACGCCTTCCCCGTTTCAGGCAACTAAAGCTTCGTCCCAGTTCGGAGTCGGCTGCTCGCGGGAACCCGGTTTGTCTATAGCCGGGTCGAACTTCTCGTGGCAGTATCAGGGAACCGGGCCGAACCCAGGGAAGCTTTCCGTTTGCGCGTTAATCTTTCGCTCAGAATGCTGCAAATTGGCTGAGTGAGACGGAGGTCCGATGCTCTACATCCTGCGCCTGACCAATGGAGACTGCGTTCTCGCTCTGGCCGCCGACGAGTGCAGCGCGCGCCAAACTGCGGGAAAGCTCAGCTGCAACGAAGGGGCGCAGGTGACGACGATCCGCACTCTGGATAAGTTCGCGGTTCAATTTTCTCCCACCGAAGAAGGAACCCTGGAAGTCGCGCACTGGGACGATGACGCGCTGGATGGGATTCTCGCCAGCGAGTATCCCCTGCTTTTCGAAGCTTACCGTCGCGCCAATGCCCAGCCGCTCATGACCACGGCGTCGGCTGAAGAAAAAACTTTGGCCCACCTGGAGGCGGCCTTCGAAAAAAATACCGAGATCATAAGGGAAGGCCTGCGCAGCGAACGCCAAAGATTCAGCCATGGAGTTCCACCCGAAGAGGCCCCGAAGGCGAAGTCGGCGCGAGTGCCGCTCTGAACCACTTCTGAGTTGAAAGAAGGTCGGCACTTGGCGACCTTCTCCGAACGGAGTTGGGGTGGCGTCGTCGGGAAGCAGGTTGCTCCCTGCGCCCGGCCGGAATGACAAACATTTCTTGCTGGCGAGGGAGTCACGATTCTAGCCGCTGACCGGCGGAGGATTCCTCTCGGCAAACTGGTGCTGATGCCAGTAGGGATAAACCGGCGTCACCGAGCTCGCAGCGTCAAGCTTCGCAATCTGCTCGGGAGAGAGATTCCATCCCTCGGCCGCCAGATTTTGCCGCAACTGTTCTTCGTTGCGTGCTCCCATGATCACCGTCGAAACTGTCGGCCTTTGCAACAGCCAGTTCAGCGCCACCTGCGGCACCGTCTTGCCTGTCTCTTTCCCAACTTGATCGAGCGCATCCACGACTTTGTACAAATGCTCGTCCGCC
Organism: uncultured Acidobacteriaceae bacterium; assembly: GCA_963781635.1. Lineage (GTDB taxonomy): Bacteria > Acidobacteriota > Terriglobia > Terriglobales > Acidobacteriaceae > Sulfotelmatobacter. The sequence continues at coordinate 202,206 of CAWAFZ010000001.1, read as the reverse complement.
ACTTGGGGCCCTTGTTCCGCGGTTTGATGCAGCCGGCTCTCCTTCGGCAACGGCTGCCCGCGCCGGATTTTTCCTGTGAGCCGTCCCCAGCCCAGCGGACTCCACACCAGCGCGCCCACGCCCTGATCCAACCCCAGTGGCATCAGCTCCCATTCATATTCGCGTCCGATCAGCGAGTAATAGACTTGATGTCCCGCATAACGCGCCCAGCCATATTTTTCCGCCACGCTCAGCGACTTCATCAAATGCCAGCCGGAAAAATTCGAGCAGGCGATATATCGAACCTTCCCGCTCACCACCAGTTGATTCAGCGTGCTGAGAACTTCGTCGATGGGAGTGAGCGCATCGAAACCATGCAAATGATAAATGTCGATGTAATCCGTGCCCAGCCGCCGCAGGCTGGCCTCGCAGGCCCGAAGCACGTGATATCGCGACGACCCCACGTCGTTCGGCCCCTTGCCCAGGCGAAACGTGGTCTTGGTCGAGATCAAACAATCATCGCGCCGCCCGGCGATCGCCTTGCCCAAGATCGTCTCTGACAATCCGTCAGAATAGACATCCGCCGTGTCAAACAGATTGACTCCAGCCTCGAGGCAAATATCTACCAGGCGCGTAGCTTCGGCCACATCGCTCGATCCCCAGGCTTTGAAGAACTCGCTTCCACCGCCAAAAGTTCCGGTGCCGAAGCTCAACACCGGAACCTTCAATCCAGAGTGTCCCAACGTTCGAAATTCCATGCGAAAGTAGATGCAGCGAGAGTGCGTGGTGATGCGGGATGTTTGTTAGGACCCCAGAAACACGAAGGCCGCCCAAGCGGGCGGCCTTCTGATTCACATCGTAGCTCTCACGACGAGACTCCCGCCGGCGCCTGCGGCACAGGCCCAGCAGTAGTCGCTGCGGCAGCTTCGTTCAAAATACGGTGATGGATCGTAAACAGCGCCAGCTCCAGCCTATCCGATACACCGATCTTGTCGTACACATTGCGAAGATAATTCTTGATCACCTGCTCGGTCGTCCCCAGCTGTGTGGCGATCTCTTTGTTCTTGTAGCCCTGAACGATGAGCGCGACGATCCGCAGCTCTTTGGCCGTCAGGCGATCGCGAACGCGCAGCCCGACCATGTCATTTTCGGTAAGCTCGCTCGGCACCGCGACATCCTGCACCCAAGTCTCTCCGCGTGCCACTTTGCGCACGCAATCTACTAGCGCCGCGCTGGTTACGTTGCGGTAGACCACGCCATGCGCCCCGTTGGCCATGTGCCGCTGCGCGCTCTCGCCCGTGTCTGCGAGCACGATAACGCGGGTCTTAGCTTTGTTTGCGGCCTGCACGATGCCGGCAAAGTCGTTGTGAAAGCCCGCGGCCACTACCAGCACTGCCGCGCGAAATTTGTCCAGAGCCATGAACATCTGCTCCGGCGTCTGAGCTTGCGCCACAATGCGCATCTCGTCTTCCACTGCCAGCACTTTTGCGATGCCGGCGCGGAAGATTGCCTGGTTATCGGCCAGAATCAGTTTGAGCATGTTATCGGCGCTCCAAAATTTGCTGCGAAGTCATCAAGCAAAAAGATTACGAGTTCCTTACAAACTCATACGAGTCGATCACGCAAGCCACACCCTTGCCTTCTTCGCTGGTTCCTGTGGGATCGGTGCGCACCACGCGGCCCTTGCACTGGATCACCACATTCTCCTGCCCGCCTGTGACGTCCGGAGGCAGCGTGATCTCAAATTCCACCGGCGATCCCACTTCCAGCGAGGCGTCGGCGCGGATGTAAACTCCGGCCGCGCTCAGGTTTCCCGTGAGCCCTTTGGCGTCGCCCGCAGTATCTTCCTTATGTATCTTGATCGGCAGTTCCAGCGGAAACCTTTTTCCGGTCCGTGCTTCGGACACAGTGCCTCCTCTTTCGTGGTTTGGTCCTTCTCGTTCTTGAAACGGGGCCAATACCATTCTCACGCTCCTCGGCAGGCCAACGAGCCTACTTGATTGCTTAGGAGCGGTTATATCACGGACGCTACCGCTATAAAAGCCTGATTACGAGTTAGTTAACGGTAGAACCTAGATTCCCCCCTTGGATACGCGCTGTATCCCACTTTTTCTCGTGCTGATCCATGAACCAGTTTACTGGGGAGAACAGCCCGGCGATAAAGCTTCGATTCCGAAAGGCCGATAGCACCCAAATACGGTAAAACCGTAACCCTGTCCAGCAAACGAGATCGAGAAAACGCAGGCCCATGCCAGCCGGCGAGTCGCTTCACAGATTTGCATTTGCACCCCGTCCTTGGCACCGAGCCGATTTAGCCGGTTGTCGGTTCCAGCCCATGCTCCAGGTCGATTGGGTGAATGATACGGAGGAAAGATGACTGCAATACAGACGCGCTGGGAAGCCAGTAGCCTCTCTACAAAAATCGTCGCGTCTGTCGTGCTTTTGCTTACCATCACTGCCGCTTTGAGCTTCTGGATCATACAAAGCCGGGTCAGTCAGCAAGCCGAGAATGCATTCACCGACAAGCTGCGGATGATGACCGAAATCGCCGAGGGCTCGCGCATCGGCTCGACGGAAGGAGGTCACGCCTGGCAAGTCAGTCAGCAATATGCCAAGCGCCAGGGGTACGGTTTCCGCACGCCCTCTCACCAGCCCAACGACCCAAGCGATACGCCCAATCCGTTCGATGAGCGCGCCTTCACCACTCTCCAATCCCATCCCGAAGATCAGCAGTACATCGAACGCGCTACCGTGGATGGCCGTTCCGTATTACTGTTCGCCAAACCTGTTCGAGTCACGAAGGAGTGCCAGGGCTGCCACTCCTCCTGGCCGGAAACCCCTGACTCTTCTGGCCAAACCGGAACCCGCCCGGTCCCAGCCCTATTCTCCATGACCGCACCTCTCGACGTGTTGGCCGCCAACCAGCGAAGCAACGGCTTCGTGGTTTTTCTTACCAGTCTCGGCACGCTCCTGCTAGGAGCGGTCACAGTTTCTCTGCTGATTCGCAAACTGGTGATTCGGCCGCTGAAGGCCGCCTTAGTCCTCGCCGACGGCATCTCCGAAAACGACTTGGCCGTGGAGGACATCCCCATTCACTCGGCAGACGAAATGGGCCGGACTGCAGTTGCACTCAATAAGATGAAGGAAAACTTGCGCCGGATGATTCAAGCCATCTCGGGCGCGGCCATCCATGCGACCGAGGCCAGCACCGAGCTCTCCAGCACCAGCGAGCAGATCGGCGCCAATTCGGAGGAAACCTCCGCCCAGGCCAAACTCGTTTCTGACTCCGCCGCGCAGGTTAGCCAGAACCTGCAGACGGTCGCCACGGGTGCCGAAGAAATGGGCGCCAGCATCAAGGAAATCGCCAAAAACGCCACTGAGGCCGCCAGGGTCGCTACCTCCGCCGTCAAGATCGCCGAAACCACGACCGCTACCGTGGCCAAACTAGGCGAGTCCTCCACCGAAATCGGCCAGGTCATCAAGGTCATTACTTCCATTGCGCAGCAGACCAATCTATTGGCGCTCAATGCCACGATCGAAGCCGCTCGCGCCGGCGAGGCGGGAAAGGGCTTCGCCGTGGTCGCCAACGAGGTCAAAGAGCTGGCGAAGGAAACCGCTAAGGCCACCGAAGACATCAGCCGTAAGATCGAAGCCATTCAGGGGGACACAAAAGCCGCGGTGGAGGCCATCGCCTCCATAAGCCAGGTGATCGTTCAGGTCAACGACATCTCCAACACCATCGCCACGGCGGTGGAAGAACAGAATGCTACGACCAACGAGATGTCCCGCAACGTAAGCGAAGCCGCGCGCGGAAGCGGCGAAATCACCAGCAATATCGGCGGAGTGGCGCAAGCGGCGGAAAGCACGTCGCAGGGCGCCGGCGACACTCAAAAGGCAGCCCGGCAGTTGGTGGAAACTTCGCAGCAACTGCGGACTCTCGTCGAGCAGTTCAAACTGAATATCGGGCCGACCGGCGCCACCCGCGGCGCCGGAGCCGAACGCGTTCGCTGTAATGCCGCGTCGGCGTAAACACGCTTCGATGTAGTACTTCAGGATGGAGTCCCGGCACTTCCCCAAAATCGAACTCGTCAATTACTTGTGGAGACTTTGCAAAAACTCCCCCAGCACGTGGTTGAACTTCTCCGGATCATCGACAAACAGCGCGTGCCCATCGCGCTCAAATCGCTCCAATCGCAAATTGTCAGCAAGTTTCGATCTCAAGAAGTCGGCGCTCGGCTGCGAATCGGGCTGGTAAGCAAACAGCACTGGACGATTCATCCTGGCTAAACCGGCACCGAAATCTTTTATTGCGATCATGTTGTAGATGAGCACGGCTGCAGTATCAGCCGGAACCTCGGTTGAGGCGTCGATCAGGCGTTTCAAATACTTCTCCGGCTGTGGCTTTTTGAACATGCTGCGGATAAAACCGTCGGCTTGTTTTTGCCGATTCAGTTGCAGTTGGTTCATCCATCCCGACAAAAAAGCAAACATCTCTGGGCTGGGCTTGTCCGTGAGAAAACCGTCGACTAACACAAATCCGCCCACGTTGTCGCTGCCGAATTGCTCGGCATATTTCACGAGCTCTCCGCATGCCATCGACCAACCCACGAGCACCGGTTGTTTCAGTCCCAAGTGATCGACCAGTTCTTTGTAGTCGCGCGAGCGCGTTTCGGGCAGATGACCGTACGTGGGCTTGTCACTCTCACCCTGCGATCGCGGATCGACGGCGATCACGTGATACTTCTTCGCGAGTTCGTCGATCTGCTTCTGCCAGATCCACGCGGGCATTGTCCAGCCGGGAATGAAGACGACGGCGTGTCCGCTGCCCGCCTCAACGTAGTGAATCTTGATGCCATCCGAAGTCTTGAAGAAACCGCTCTTCGTCCCTTGCGCCGTCGCGCACGGTACTGTAAGACCGTAAACCAGCAACAGGCAGAGCACGACTGCCGGCCTTGAGACAGCTAGTCCGTTTTTCATGGTTTCTTGTGTTCCTTTCTTAACGACATCAGAAATTAACACAACCGTAACCAACCCATTCTTTTCGCCTCTGCTTTCTTTCCACGCGCAAGTCGCACGATATCATCTGGCGCCTCGCTTCCTTCGGCGCTGTGCCCGCGCTAGTGGTCTAATTGGCGAGTTCGGATTGAATAACACCTTGTCTCTGAGTATCAAGCCGTGGTTTTCAGCCCTTGAGTAGCGGCACGCTGCCGCGCCTTCTCGGGTCAATTTTTTCTTCTTTCATACAAAAATCTTCTGCTTCCACAGACCCTTTTGCGCTAGAATGCCGTTGCACCTGAAGAGCCGGCTCCGTGGCCGTGGACCCGCTCTTGGCCTTCCCCCAGGAGGTAGTAGATGTATCGGTCGTATTCCAGCCCCCTTGCGGATGCGCGTCCATTTATGGACGTGCAGTCTTTGATTCGCAACCTTTCACAGGATTTCGTCACTTCGTTCAACACCGGCAACTACGATCAAGTGGCCGCACTTTTCGCGCAGGATGGCGCATTCATGGCGCCGCATCATGATCCCGCGTATGGTCCCAAGGCGGTCGAGCGCCTGCTGCGCCAGTTCGGCGAAGCTGGCTACGAAGACCTGCGCCTCGAAACCGTTCGCGTCGACGCTTCCGGGGACATGGCCGTCGAGATCGGCCGCTACACAGTAGCCATCCGCCAACCCGATGGCACCGTACAGGCCGACCGCGGCAAGTACGTGAAAGCCTGGCGACGTCTGGGCGCATGGCTCATCGCCGCGGATTGCTGGAGCACCAACCTGCCCCTGAATAAGTAGAGCTAGGCTGTTTTGCGCTGCTCTCTTGCGGGAGCCCGACCTGTGGGAACCTGAGAAGTGCCGGGTGTTACGCGGCTCGCGATCGCCAGGCGGTTCCACGCGTTGAGAGCGGCGACTGCCAGCGTCAGATCAGCGATTTCTTTCTCGCTGTTTTTTCTGGCATCGGGCACAAAGTAGGACTGTGACCCTCTTGCAGGAAGAAAACGATAGGGATGCTTGATGGCTGACAACGGACTGTTGACGTAAAATCCCTACTCAAAACGCCAGAAGCGCATAAGATAGCACTCGGTTTGCTCCCGCGCTCCCTCTGTGCTAACTTCCCATTAATTTCGAGTTTAGACAGCGAAATTCCTGAAGGAGCCGCTCATGTTCGGCATCATCTTCCTGGTAATTCTGGTGGTTATCGCCGTGGTGCTCATCGGCATGTACAACAGCCTGGTGCAACTGCGGGTGCGCTGCGACTCAGCGTGGTCCGATATTGATGTGCAACTCAAACGCCGCCATGATCTGATACCGAACCTGGTTGAGACTGTCAAAGGTTACGCCGCGCATGAAAAAGGCACCTTCGAAAACATCGCCAAGTTTCGCTCGCAAGCTATGCAAGCGACTACGCCCGAAGGCAAAGCGGTGGCCGAGAATCAACTGACCGGCGCGCTGAAAAGCCTGTTCGCCGTAGCTGAGAATTATCCGGAGTTGAAGGCTTCGGAAGAATTCACCCAACTGCAAAGCTCACTCAGCCAAACGGAAGATTCGATCCAGAATGCCCGCCGATACTACAACGCGGTGGTGCGCGATCTGAACACGAAGATCCAGTCATTCCCGACAAACATTCTCGCCGGTATGTTTAACTTCACTCCGCGGCAGTTCTTCGAAACCACTGAAGCCGACCGCGAACCGGTAGCGGTGAAGTTTTAGCCGCATTCCCAGTGAAGGGACGGGCCGTTGCCTTCACTGGGCCCTCGCGCACACTACGGCTTGATCTCGAACACCACTCCGCATCCAGAGGGACACAAGCCCACTTTACCGCCGTTGAAAGCGGTGCCAAACACGTTACCCGCGGAGTCGACAGCAACGTGATCATCCAGAGGGAATGCTCCATCGCCGGCACCGGAGAAGCGATGGAGAATCTGCTCGCTCCATGTGCCATTGGAGTTGGGAGTTAGCTTGAATACGACGCCGTGACCTTGCGGAACACCGCCACCACCGCCCCCGAGATCGGTCGTCCCGTAGAGATTGCCCGCGGCATCAATGGTGATGCCGTTCTCGGGATTAGCGCCGTCGCGGCAGACGGTACCGCACACCTTAAAGGGATGGATAATAGATTCGCTGACACCGCCGCCCGGCTTGGGTGTCAACTTAAAGACTGCACCGTTGCCGCCGCCTCCATTGGTGACCATGCCATAGAGGTTTCCGGCGGCGTCCATAACCAGGCCGTCCCAGGGATTGAAGCCGGTGCTTTCGCCGGCGAATTTAAAGAGGGTGGTTTCCACCCACTCTCCGCTCGGTTGGGGAGTGAGCTCAAACGCGGTTCCGCATCCAGTGGGGTCGAGGAACGGCAGGCAGGCTTTCATATTGCCACCGGTTTGTGTTGTGCCCCAGAGGTTGCCAGCGCTGTCGAAAACTACGCCGCCGTGCGGATTCTGGCCGTCCGTGTTGCCCGCGGTGCCTGGGAACCTGTGGATCACGCTTTCCGTCCATGTCCCGTCGGAATTGGGAGCCAGCTTAAAGACGGTGCCGCAGCCGTTCAGGCAGAAGGTGCCGCCTGCGCCGCCTCCGCCCGGGTTGGTGGTGCCGTAGAGATTTCCGGCCTTATCGAAAGCGAGAGTAGAAAAAGGCTGAGTTCCATCGTTGCTGCCAAAGGCTCCGAAGATGTGCAGAACAGTTTCCTGGTACTTTCCGTTGGCTGTAGGCGTGAGTTTATATACGATCCCGGAACCGTTACCGCCGGCCATGGTAGTGCCATAAATGTTGCCTGCGCTGTCGAGAATGGGAGCGCCGTAAGGGTTCTCTCCGTCGCCAACTCCGCTGCCTTGAAAAAAATAGATAGTTTGAAAGGTAAAGGCGCCACCGCTCTGTTTGGTAAGTTTGAAAACCGAACCACAACCCACCGAGCAGGAACTGCCAAAGGTGGCGCCATATAAATTTCCGCTGGCATCTATCGCCAAACCGGCTATGGGCCCGCCGTTTTCGTTGTTCATGTTGTCGACCCAGGTGTGCAGTACAGTTTCCGTCGCCGCCCATGAGTTCGCAGTCAGCGGCAACAGCAGGGCCGCCAGGGTAAGAGCTTTGCGCGGAATTCTGAATAGTTTGCTCGATTGCCTGTGGGCCCCAGCGTCCATACTGATCGACGCGGGGCTGCGTAGGGTGCCGGTTCTCCTCATGTTTTCTCCTTCGTGTAGATTTGATAAGGCGAGCTACGGTTCGTCGCGAGCCGCACGTTGATCTACTACCGTAGACCGCCTGTGTCGAAGCATGACTGAGGAGAGTTGGGCGGTTGTCTCCTGGGAGTCAAAGTTATGTAAACTAGAAACTTCTTGAAGAGACGTGGTTTTTCCTTCGTGGTGACGCGCGTCCTCCCAACTCGCATCTTCTTTTTTCTTCGCTTCTGCCTGCTGGCTGCGGCGCTGCTGTACGCTTTCTCTCCTGCATCGAGTTATGCCAAATCCTGGCGCATCTCTAACTTTCAGGATGACATCACCGTCGCCGCCGATGGCACCGCTCAGGTTCGAGAAACCATCACTTTGCTCTTCGAAGGCGAATGGCACGGCATTCACCGCACCATCCCGATTGAATATCCCGGACCTGACGGCACGAACTACCAACTGTTTCTCAAGGTCACTGGTGTTACCGACGAGAACGGCGCGAAGCTCAAATACGACTCTTCCACTTCGGGCGCGAACCGCGATCTGAAAATTTATATTCCCAACGCAGTCGATGCGACGCGCACGGTTGTGATTGCCTATCGCGTGCGCAATGCGACACGCTTCTTCGACCAATACGACGAGTTTTATTGGAACGTCACCGGCAACGACTGGCCCGTGCCTATCGACCGCGCGACTGCTACAGTGCGCTTCCCGGGTAGCACTAACGGGTCGCTCCGCGCGCAAGCGTTTACCGGCGTCTACCGCTCGACCGAGCGCAACGCCTCGGCGAAGGTCGAGGGTGCCACGGCTGATTTCGGGACCACCAGCCCGCTGCCCATGCGCGGCGGCCTGACCATTGACGTTTATATTCCCAAGGGCATTCTCAGCCAGCCCAGTTCGCTCACGAAATTGTTCTGGTTTATCGGAAGTAATCCTGCCGTATTCCTGCCGCCGGTAACTCTGGTTGTGATGTTCATCCTGTGGTGGTATGCGGGACGCGATCCCGACCCCGGCATGTCAGTAGCGCCTATGTATGAACCGCCCCCAGGCATGACTCCCGCTGAAGCTGGAACTTTGCTCGACGACCGAATCCATCCCCGCGACATTACATCGACCATCGTCGATCTGGCCGTGCGTGGCTTCATCAAGATCGAAGAAGTGGACGACAAGGGCCTGGTTTTCCATCACAAGGATTACATCTTTCATTTGCTCAAACCTGTGGCGGAGTGGACCGATAAGGATCTGGCTCCGCACGAGCGCGTGATGCTGGAGAACATTTTCCAGGGCGGACAGGAAACGCGCCTTTCCAGTTTGAAGAATCGCTTCTACACCGCCATTCCTGCAATTCGCACAGGACATCATGGCCGCGCTCAAGCAGAAAGGCATTTACACGCTTGATCCGGAATCGGCGAATGGCTACAGCATTGGAGCAGCGGTCTGCATCCTTATCCCATTTGCCATCATTCAGTACTTGGGCTGGGCCGACTTTCTAAGTTCCGTTCCGGTGGTGATTGTCTGCATATTAATCAGCGCCGTGATCTGGTGGCTCTTTGCGAGAGTGATGACGGCGAAGACGATTAAAGGAGCGCGCATTCACATCGCGGTCCTCGGCTTCCAAGAATTCATGAATCGAGTTGATGCTGAGCGCCTTAAAGTAATGCCTCCCGACACCTTTGAAAAATTTCTTCCGTACGCTATGGCTCTTGGCGTGGAGCATCATTGGGCGCAGGCGTTCGCCGGCATCGTGCAAAATCCGCCGAGTTGGTACGTGGCTCCAGCCGGCTACGGATATGGCACGGGATTCAATCCAATTTTGTTTTCGTCGAGCATGCACGGCATGGCGACGGATATGCATCAAGTGTTTGTGTCAGCTCCGCGAGCGAGTTCTACAGGATCAGGCTGGGGCGGCGGTGGAGGCGGTGGTGGCGGTGGATTCTCCGGCGGAGGCTTCGGTGGTGGCGGTGGGAGCGCTTTCTAGGCGCTTTTGATTCGAGAAGTGGTGCGCCCGGAGAGACTCGAACTCCCAACCCTCTGCTCCGAAGGCAGATGCTCTATCCAGTTGAGCTACGGGCGCACTAAGAGCATTTTACGGCAAAGTCAAAGTGGGGCGAACCCAAAGTTGCTGTGAGCGCAAACTTACTACCGAGCTTCGCTCGGCGGACAGTCGAGGGCGGCTATTCCCACGTTTGTAATCCTCGGCCCCTCAATTCTGGCGCGGCTATTCCATCTCAAAACTCAAATAGGTCAAGCCGTCGCTGCGTTCGACTTGCAGGACTACTGGATCGCCGGTTTTCAGGCTTACGACCGAGGCGCGCAAGGCGTCCATGGAAGTGATGGGCGCGGTGTTGAGGGCGTGGATGATGTCGCCGGTTTGCAGGCCGGTGTCGGGAGTAATGAGATCGACGGCGCGGCCCAGCACGACAACGCCGGAGTTGATGCGCAGCGGTCCGACCTGGTTGAGGACGTTGCTGCGTGAGATCGGCGGCGAGAATGCCGAGGCGGGGGACGAGACTTTTCTCAGGGTCGGCAGCGTCGAAGAGCTGATCCATCTGGTCGCGATGTTCGATGGCGGGAACGTAGAGAATTTTCTTCTGGTCGCCACGCAAAATTTCAAGCTTCAGCACCTGATCGAGGCGGTGAAGATAGAGGGCGGAGAAAGTCCGGGGAAGCGTTTCGATGCGGCGATCATCGGCGGTTAGAACGATGTCCTGAACCTGCAGGCCGGCGGCAGCGGCGGGGCCGTCGGGCTTGACGTCGGCGACGATGACTCCCCAGCGCTGCGCGAGGTGGAGGCCGTCGGCCAGTGTGGGCGTGATTTCCTGAGCTACGGCTCCGATCTCGACGCGATGAACGTGGCCGTACTTGCGCAGGCTGTGGTAGACGAAATCGACGATGCGCGCGGGGATGGCGAAGCCCAGGCCCTCGCTGCCTCCGCCTTCGGAAAGAATGAAAGTGTTGATGCCGACGACGGAGCCGTTCATATCGACCAGCGGTCCGCCGCTGTTGCCGGGGTTGATGGGAGCGTCGGTCTGGATATAGGTGAGGGGCTTTTCAGGATCGGCCTGGCGTGCGACGGCGCTCACCACGCCCATGGTCACGGAGTTTTGCAGACCTTCGGGGCTGCCGATGGCGAAGACCAGTTGGCCCACGCGCGCGCTCGTGTTGCGAGAGCAGGGGCAGAGTGGGCAGATCTTTTTCTTCGATCTTCAGCAGAGCGAGATCGGTTTCTTTGTGGACTCCGATGAGGCGTGCTTCGAGGATGTGACGCTTGCCTACCGGAACCGGACGGCCGGAATCACCGGGCAGAGGCAAGGCTACACGGATGCGCTGCGCGCCTTCGACCACGTGCGCATTGGTCATGATGTAGCCATCGGAATCGACGATCACGCCGGAGCCGACGGCGTGCTGGCGCACGATGAGAGCGGTCTGGGTGCGATTTTCCTCGTGCAGCGGGCCGTAGCCGGTCACGAGAATCTGAACCACCGCCGGTGAAACTTTGGATGCCAGGCTCTCCAAGGCATTGTTGAGTTGCACCAGAGGACCGAGAGATCGCGGATTCCTCGGTCTCCGATTTGCCGGGCGGAATTCTAGTGCCGGGATTTGGGTTGATCGGCGCTTGGGATGAGAGATACGTGGTTGTGACAAGCAGAATCGCGGCGGTATAGAAGATGACACGCGGATTATGATTTGCACTCAGGAATGAAGCGGCCATGAGTTCGGTCTCCTGGTTACAGACAAAAGCACAACTTATGAGACGGTACCACGCAGGGTTCGGTTGCAGTAAAGGTGGGGTAAGCGGGATGGGCGACGCGTGTAAATGTGAGATTCTTGCACACTAGCTCAGGGCCGAGGGCTTATCCTGCTATCGGGTACATTTATTTTGCGGGAACAGAGCGGAACATGCACGAACTGAAGTCTGAAGCGCTTGAAACAAGGGCCTCGCCTGCACGGACTGCAAGCGATGCTAACCTGAAGTATCCCGAGAATTTTTGTCCGAACTGTTCGACGGAGCTTAAAGAACACCACTGCAAGTCGATTTGTCCGCAGTGCGGATTCTATCTGAGCTGCTCCGATTTTTATTGAACGCCGGGCTTCGAGTACCCTGCCTGACAGGTTGGGTACTCTCCGTCTACAATGTCAGGGCATTGTTTTTTGCATTCATGATCAGGAGACAGCAATGGAACGCAAGGCGAGCGCAGTGTGGAAGGGCGGACTGAAAGATGGAAAGGGATCGATTTCGGCGCCGGGCGGAGTATTGAAAGATACGCAGTATTCGTTTACTATCGAGGTTTGAGAATGGGCCGGGAACGAACCCGGAGGAGTTGATCGCGGCGGCGCACGCAGCGTGTTTTTCGATGGCGCTATCGGCGCAACTGGGCGGAGCGAATCTGACGCCGGAGAGCATCAGCACCAACGTGACCCTGACCATGGAGAAGCTGGATTCCGGCTGGACAATCACGGCGAGCCATCTCGATGTTGTGGGGAAGGTTCCGGGGGCGGATGCGGCTACGTTTCAGAAGTATGCGGAGGCGGCGGAGAAGGGCTGTCCGGTGTCGAAGGTGCTGAACGCGAAGATTTCGATGACGGCGAAGCTGGGGTAGGTAGGGCGGCTTCCGGCTCCCGGCGTTGCATGGGTTTGACAGCTGGGTAGTGGTCTGTAAAATAGAAGGGTCGATCTTCCTGAAGGTTGATCTTCTCACGTTGATCTAGAGTTTGATCTTCTGACGCGGCGGCCTTGGGGCCGCCGATGCATTGCAATTCAGATTGCCATCGTGGCGGAATTGGCAGACGCGCATGGTTCAGGTCCATGTACTCGCAAGGGTGTGGGGGTTCGAGTCCCTTCGATGGCACCAAGAATACGCTTCAGTTGTTCTCGATGCACCGGCCGGTGCGATCCTTCCCTAGGGTGCGAAATCCTCAAGGAGTAGTTATGCGCCATCTGGAGGCTGACTTTCCATTTTTCGCCTCACGCCGCGATTTTCTTCAGGCGATTTCGCTTGCAGCCACGACCGCGGCGCTCTCTAAAGGCCAGTTGGCACTGGCAGCCCCGCGGGCGGCCGCGCTCACCACCAACCCGGCGCACTCCGCTGCTGACGCGGAGCGCATCCGAGCCCTTGCCGCGTTTACTGCGCTGACCATGGACACGCCAAATCCGGTACCTTTTGGGGCGGAGATTGTAGACAGCAAGAGCGGCAAACGCCTGATGCGCGCCACGAATGCTGTGGGACAAGAACACGATCCGAGCGCCCACGCTGAGGTGCAAACGATCCGCCTGGCGTGCAAAAGCCTGAACTCGTATTCGCTGCGGGGCTACACCCTTTACACAACCTGCGAGCCCTGCCCGATGTGCATGGCCTGCGCATTGTGGGCTCGTCTCGATCGCGTGGTCTATGGCGCGACGATCGCGGATGCAGCCCGCTTCGGGCATCAAATTCAGATTCCTGCTGCCGAGGTCGCAAGGCGCACCGACATGACCTGCATCGTCGATGGCCCGGTAGAGCGAGATGTTTGCTTCGCGCTTTTCACCAACCCGAAGATGCAGGAGGCCTTCAAGAGATGGAACGCTGAAAAGTCCTGAGTTGCATGGAAGCCTTCCGCGAACCGACGCGGTCTCGTAAACTCTCCTCATGCTCATCACAAGTACTTCTTTGAATGTGACCTGCCGAATTGCACTCGCGCTACTGGCCCTGTGCGGAGTATGCGTAGCCCAGAAGCTTGCTATTACCTTCGACGATCTACCCCTGAACGGCGAACTGCCCTCGGGCGTCACGCGGACCGAGACCGCCAGGAACGTGCTGGCGATTCTGAAGAAGCGGCATGTGCCCCCGGTGTATGGATTCGTGAATGCGAAGAGGCTCGAAGGAAATCCCGATGGGGCTGAGGCTTTAAAGGTGTGGGCGGCAGCGGAGCCGGTGGGGAATCATACGTATTCGCACATGGACCTCGAGAAGAATACTCCCGAGGCGTTCGAAAGCGACATTGAGGAGAACGAGCCGGTGCTAGAAATGCTCGCGGCGAAGGACGACTGGCACTGGTTGCGGTATCCGTATCTGCATGAGGGAGACACAGTGGAGAAGCGGCGTGCAGTGCGGGCTTACCTGAAGGCGCACGGCTACAAGATTGCGCAGGTGACGCTCGACTGGGAAGACTACCTGTGGAATTTTGCTTATGCGAGGTGCGCCGCTAAAAACGATCAGAAATCGATTGCGTGGCTGCGGTCGAGTTACTTGAGCACCGCGTCGGAGTTTCTTGATCTTGGCCGGGCGCAGGCGAAGCTGATTTACCGCCATGACATCAGTTATGTTCTGCTGCTGCATCTGGGTGCGTTTAGCAGCACGATTCTGCCGGAGGCGCTCGATTTGCTGCACAAAAAGGGTTTTACGCTGGTGACGTTGCAGGAAGCGGAGAGCGACGCCGTGTATGAGGACGACCCGGATGTTGGGCTACACGATGCGGGCACGCTGCTCGACCAGTGGATGCAGGTGAAGCAGATCAAATATCCCGAGCACGCGGACAAGCCTTACAAAGAGCTGGAAAGCGCCTGCCAGTAGCGCCGTCTCGATTGGCGGATCATTCCTTCCCGTATAATTCAGGGACCGTTTATGCCCGTGTCCCTTGATCAGATTGTTAGCTCGACGCGCGGGAAAGTTGCGGCAGCGAAACGCACGGCCGATGTGCGCGAACTTGAGCGGCGAGCGGAACGGCACGTGCCGCGCGGCTTTCGGCGAGCTTTGGAAAAAAAGAGCAGAGCTGGGATCGCGGTGATTGCGGAGTTGAAGAAAGCGTCACCCTCGAAGGGATTGATCCGGGCAGAGGTTTATGTGGAGCAGTTAGCGAGGGAACTGGAAGCGGCAGGAGCGGCGGCGCTCTCGGTGCTGACGGATGAGGAGTTCTTCCAGGGGTCTCTGGAGAATTTGCGGAACGCGTCAGCCGCGGTGAAGGTTCCGTGCCTACGCAAAGATTTTATCGTCGATGAATTCCAGTTGCTCGAGGCGCGGGCCAATTCGGCGGATGCGATTTTGCTGATTGTGGCAGCTTTAACGCAGGCGGAGTTGACGGTGCTGGCTCTGGGTGCACGTTCGCGCGGGCTGGATGTTTTGTGCGAAGTGCATGACGAATCAGAGTTGCAGAGGGCTTTGGATGCAGGCTGCGATTTGATCGGAGTGAACACGCGCGATCTGCGGACGTTCAAAGTGGATACTGAGACGGCGTTTCGGTTGGCGGAGCGGCTTCCTTCGAGTGTGGTAAGGGTGGCGGAGAGTGGCATTCGGTCGAGAGAGGATATTGCGCGGCTGCGAGAGGCGGGGTATCAGGCTTTTCTGATTGGGGAGACTTTGATGCGGGCGGTTTCGCCCGGCCAAGCTGTGCGAGAGTTGGTTGCGAGCAGCGAGTCGCGGGTGGCGAGTGGGCGATGAAAGTTCCCATGTCTCGCAAAAGAGCGAAACATAGGGCACACTCAATTTTTACTTGCAGCGGACAACTTTACCTATGACTTGGGTGAAGATTTGCGGGATGACGAATTTGGAGGATGCGCTGGTCGCAGTTGAGGCCGGGGCAGATGCGGTGGGGTTTGTGTTTTATGAGAAGAGTCCGAGGAATATTAGTGTGAAGGCGGCGCGGGAGATTGTGGAGAAATTGCCGGAGAGAATGGAGAAGGTGGGAGTGTTTGTTAATGAGACGCCGGAACGCGTTTCAGCAATGACCGACGAGGCTGGCATAACCGCCGTGCAATTGCACGGCGATGAATACCGGAACGCCGATCGGTACGCGCTAGGTATTAGGACTTTTTTTAGTCTGCCCGTAGCGGAGTGCCTACGGGGGTTCCGCGGTTCGGTTGGTTCTTCCGCTATGCCGACGTTTCCTAATTTTGCAGGAGTTCTCCTGGACTCAGGAACGCCAGAACTCAGAGGCGGAACCGGCACGGTGTTCGCTTGGGGAGAAGCGCGTCCTCTGGTTCGGTGCTTGGCAAAGCTGTACCCGGTCGTGATTGCGGGCGGCCTGACGCCATCAAATGTAAGGGGAGCGACTACTTTGCTCAGTCCTTGGGGGGTGGACGCAGTGTCGGGAGTAGAGGCTTTGCCGGGGAAGAAGGACCCAGAGAAGGTGCGGGCGTTTGTGCGAGCGGTGCGAGACGCGGATCGGAAGGCGAGTTAGCGATGGCGACCGTTCCACGAACTACAAAAGTCAAAATCCCCGCCCTCTCGCAAACGACGCGAGCAGGACCGGGCGTTCTTGCTCCCGTCAATGAGCCCGGAAGGTTTGGGGTTTATGGCGGCAGGTATGTGCCGGAGACCTTGATGTCGGCGCTCGAGGAACTTGAGCGCGAGTATGAAAAAGCGAAGCGCGACCCGAAATTTCGGAAGCGGCTGGATGAGTTGCTGCGGACTTATGCGGGGCGTCCTACGGCTCTGACTTTTGCGCGGCGGCTGACGCAGAAGTTGGGTGGCGCGAAGATTTACTTGAAGCGGGAAGATCTTCTGCACACCGGGGCGCACAAGATCAACAACTGCCTGGGGCAGGCGCTGCTAGTGGAGCGCATGGGCAAGCGGCGCGTGATTGCTGAGACTGGGGCTGGGCAGCATGGCGTGGCTACGGCTACTGTGTGCGCGCTGATGGGATTCGAGTGCGTGGTGTACATGGGGACCGAGGACATGCGTCGGCAGGAGTTGAATGTCTTCCGCATGCGGCTGCTTGGAGCGGAGGTGCGAGGGGTAGAGTCGGGCTCGCGGACTTTGAAAGATGCGATCAATGAGGCGATGCGTGACTGGGTTACGAATGTTCGGACTACACACTATTTATTGGGGAGCGTCCTGGGCGCGCATCCGTATCCAACGATGGTTCGGGATTTTCATCGCGTGATCGGAAGTGAGGCGCGGACGCAAATTTTGAAGGCTGAGGGGAAATTGCCGGCGGCGGTGATTGCTTGTGTGGGCGGCGGATCGAATGCGATCGGGATTTTTTACGAGTTTATAAAAGATAAGAATGTTCGATTAATTGGAGTGGAGGCGGGTGGACGGGGAGAAGCGCTGGGCGATCATGCGGCGCGCTTTCGCGGAGGGATGCCGGGAGTTCTGCAGGGAACTTATTCTTACGTTCTGCAGGATGCGGCGGGGCAGATCGCGCTTACGCATTCGGTTTCGGCGGGGCTGGATTATCCCTCGATCGGTCCGGAGCACGCGGCGCTGCGAGATGCGGGCCGGGCGGAGTATGTTCCGGCGTCGGACGCCGAAGCTTTGGAAGCTACTACTTTGCTGGCGCGAACCGAGGGGATCATTCCGGCGCTGGAGTCGGCGCACGCCGTTGCGGAGGTGATCAAACGCGCGCCTCGAATGAAGAAGTCCGATGTGGTGGTCGTGAATGTTTCGGGGCGCGGCGATAAGGATATCGGGATTATGCGGGAGTCGCTGAACCTGGATTGAATCATTGAGTCAATCTCTGAATGATTCAATGACTCAATCTTTATGCCTTTATCTTTCCACAAGAAGCCGGGGCTGGTGGTTTATGTGACTTGCGGAGACCCGGATCTCGCTACCACGCGAGACGTAGTGCTGGCTGCGATCGAGGCTGGGGCGGATGTGATTGAACTGGGCGTGCCATTCAGCGATCCGGTGGCAGATGGTCCGGTAATTCAGCGGGCCAGCGAACGTTCGCTTAAGTCGGGAACGTGTTTGGCGCAGGTTCTGACTCTGGCGGCAGAGGTCCGGCAGCAAGCTCAATCGACCGGGTTGGTGGTGTTTTCGTATTTGAACCCGATCCTGCGCATGGGGATGGAGAAGTTCTGTCGCGTGGCCCGCCATGCTGGAGTTGATGGTGTGCTGGTGACGGATTTGCCGGTAGAGGAGGCGGGCGCATATCTTTCCGCCATGAAAGAAAATGATCTCGCTCCCGTGTTTTTGGTGGCGCCGACGAGTCCGGATGAGCGGCTCAAAAGGATTGCGGCAGCTTCGCGAGGATTTGTGTATGCCGTTTCGCGCACCGGGGTGACGGGAGCGCGGCAGCAGTTGGCTGATGACGCCGAAAAACTGGTGCGGCGATTGCGGCGCGTGAGCGAGTTGCCTGTGGCGGTAGGTTTTGGGATTTCGAATGCTGTGCAGTTTGCCGAGGTGGGGAAGTTTGCGGATGCGGTGGTCGTGGGCAGCGCGATTGTGGAGACGATTGAGCGGAATCGCGGGGGGGAAGCGGAGGCGGTGGGGAAGTTTGTGCGCGGCTTGGTTGGCTAGCTAGGTATTCAAAACCCCGCCCTCTCGCAAAGAACGCGAGAAGCCCGGGAGCCGACCGTTGGTTCATCGAAGAGATCTCAATGGACATTGCGGATTGGCGAAAGAAAATCGATGACGTGGATCGGAAGTTGGTAGAGCTACTCAGCGAGAGGGCGCGGGCGGCGATGGAGATAGGTCGGTTGAAGCGGGCGACCAATTCGCCGATTTACGAACCTGACCGCGAGCAGATTGTGTTCGAGAATGTGCAGCAGGTGAATCGGGGTCCGCTGCCGGGACGAGATCTGGTGCGGATCTTTGAACGGGTTATCGATGTGATGCGGAATATCCAAAAGAGTGGAGCTGAGGTTACGGAGCCCGCGAAGGCGGAGACGGAGTTGGATTCAGAAGTGAATGACTGACGTAGTTCGCAAGCTGGCGGAGCCTGTCTAGGCCGCTGGGATGGAGTTGATTCGCTGTGGGTGGAGTCCGTGGCAGCGCATGCGAACAGCAGGTTCTTCGCTTCGCTCGGAATGACAATAGTTAGGCGAGAACTAAAAGCTAGAGGCTAAGAGCTAGAACAGAGATTTTCTTATGATTGTGGCCATGCAGGATGTTGCGGACGAAACGCAGATTCAGACGGTAATTGAGCACCTGGTGAAGATGGGATTCGAGGTGCACCGGTCGACTGGGGCGCGACAAACCGTGTTGGGCGCGGTGGGAGCGGGGATCGATTTTGATATTCGCATTTTGGAGTTGCTGCCGGGAGTTCAGGAAGTGCATCGCATCAGCTCTCCGTACAAGCTGGCGGGGAAGAGTTTTCGTCCGGAGGGAACGGTTGTCAAGCTGGCGAATGAGGTCAGTATCGGTGGAAACGAAGTGGTGGTGATGGCGGGGCCATGTTCGGTGGAGTCGCGGGAGCAAATTTTTTCAACCGCCGAAGCAGTGGCCAAGGCAGGAGCGAAAGTGCTGCGGGGCGGGGCTTTTAAGCCGCGTAGTTCTCCTTATTCTTTTCAGGGACATGGAGAAGATGCGCTGAAGCTGATGCGCGAGGCGGGAGAGAAATTCAAGCTGCTGGTGATCAGCGAAGTAATGGAAATCTCGCAGATTCCCATGATGCTGCCTTATGTGGACATTCTGCAGGTGGGAGCGCGCAATATGCAGAACTTCAATCTGCTGCGCGAACTGGGAAAAGTACGCAAGCCTGTATTGCTGAAGCGCGGTATCGCCGCGACTTTAGAGGAGTTGCTACTTTCGGCCGAGTACATCATGGCGGGCGGGAATTATGAAGTGATCCTGTGTGAGCGGGGAATCCGCACATTCGAAACATACACACGGAACACGATGGATATTTCGGCGATTCCGATTATTCACAAGCTGTCGCATTTGCCGATCACCGCCGATCCGTCGCACGGAACCGGGCGACGCGACAAGGTTGTGCCGATGGCACGGGCGTCAGTGGCGGCGGGCGCGGACGCGTTGTTGATTGAAGTGCATTGCGATCCGAACCAGGCGTGGTCGGACGGGGCGCAGTCTCTGTTTCCCGAGCAGTTCGCCCAGTTGATGGATGAGCTGCGGATGATTGCGCCGGCGGTGGGAAGAAAAATTGGGTGAGGAATTGAATCAATGACTCATTGAGTGATTGAGTCATTGATCGCTTCATTGGCTGCCAATCTGACTACTTCACATCATTGACTCAATGAGTCAATCGCTCAATGATTCAATTTCCTTATGCCGATTCGGCAAATCACGATTGTGGGTACGGGGCTGATTGGCGGGTCGCTTGCGCTGGCGCTCCGGAAGCAGCGGTTTGCGGGACGGATAATGGGCTGCGACCGCGAGCCCGCACTCAGGCGGGCTAAGACGCTGGGTGTGATCGACGGTGGATGCAGCAATCCTGGCGATGCAGTGCGGGGCAGCCAGTTGGTGGTGCTGGCAACTCCAGTGCTCGCGATCGTGGATTTGATAGGCAGGCTCGGCCCTGCGTTGCCGGTGGGTACACTGCTGACGGACGTGGGCAGCACGAAAGCGGCGGTCGCGCAGCAGGCTTTGAAGGTGTTTGGGAAGAATGCGCGGCACCAATTTCTGGGCGGGCACCCGATGGCGGGCAAAGAACAGAGCGGCGTGGAATTTGCCGACGCTGACTTGTTCCAGGATGCGGCTTGGTTCCTGACGCCGCTGCCGGGGCAGAAATTGCAGAGTGGATTGTTCGCCGAATTTTTGGAATGGATCGACCGGATTGGGGCGCGGATCGCGATGCTGCCTCCGCAGGAGCATGACCGGCTGTGCGCGTGGATCAGTCATGTGCCACAGATGATTTCAACTGCGCTGGCGGCGGCGCTCGTGGAGGAATTTGGCGAAGAGGCTCCGCTGCTTCCGGCGGGAGGGCGCGCCCTGCGGGAGATGACGCGGATTTCGGCGAGTCCTTATTCGATGTGGCGGGATATCGCGATCAGCAATCAGACAAATCTGGGAGATGCGTTGCTTAAGATTGAGCAGAGGCTGGCGCATATTCGGGAGAATCTGACTACGCGGCAGTTGGCGGAGGAGTTCGAACTGGCGCACGGGTTGAAGAAGAGTGGGAAGAGAAGTAGTTCACGACTAAAGCCCGAGCGGCCGTAGAAGTTCCCTTCTAGGTTGCTAGGCTTACCGGCGGCAAGGGATCCTTCGACTGCGCATTGCTCTCCCTTCGCGATAGCAACGTTACACTCAGGATGACAATTCGATTGTTTCGGCTCCACCACTGTGTGTCTCTCTATTGAATTTCGGTTAGAATCCTCTTCGCTATGAATAAGGTGGTGGCTAGCGCTGATGAGGCGATCCGGGATGTGGGGGATGGCTCGTCCATCATGATCGGGGGCTTCGGACTGTGCGGGATCCCGGAAAATTTGATTCGGGCGCTGGCTCGAAAGGGATCGAAAAACCTCACGACCATGAGCAACAATGCCGGAGTGGATGGCTTTGGAGTGGGATTGCTACTCGCGGCCGGGCAGATTCGGCGACATATCGGAACTTATGTGGGCGAGAACAAACTACTGGAATCGATGGTGCTGACGGGAAAAGTCGAGCTCGACCTGGTGCCCCAGGGAACCTTTTCCGAGCGGATTCGCGCGGGTGGAGCGGGTATTCCGGCATTTTTTACTCCCACCGGCGTGGGCACGATTGTTGCGGACGGGAAAGAGACGCGCGAGTTCGAGGGCCGGACTTATGTGATGGAGCAGTGGCTAAAGGCGGATTTCGCGTTTGTAAAGGCGTGGAAGGGTGATCGTATCGGCAATCTGGTGTACCGGAAGACGGCGCGGAATTTTAATCCGATCATGGCGACGGCAGCGAAGGTCACGATTGCCGAGGTTGAGCATTTGGTAGAGGTCGGAGAATTGGATGGAGATCTGATTCACACTCCTTCGGTTTACGTGAAGCGGATTTTTCAAGGGGAGTTGTATGAGCGGCGGATTGAGAAGCGGACGGTGAGGAAAAGCGTCTTTGGTGGTTAGTCGTTGGTCGTTGGCCGGAGCCCCATTGATTCGACCAACGACTAACCACAAACGACTAACGACCGACGACGAATTACAACCATGAATAAGCCGGAAAAAGACATGGAGAAGCGCGAGCGCATTGTTAAGCGGATTGCGCGTGAGTTGCGCGACGGGTTCTATGTGAATTTGGGCATCGGGATGCCGACGCTGATCAGCAATCATGTTCCGCCGGGGATTGAAGTGGTTTTGCAATCCGAGAACGGGATGCTGGGGATTGGGCCTTATCCGCTGGAGGGGCAGGAGGACGCGGATCTAATCAATGCGGGCAAGGAGACGGTGAGCGAGATGCCAGGGACGGCTTACTTTTCGAGCGCCGATTCTTTTGCCATGATCCGCGGGGCGCATGTGGATTTGAGCGTGCTGGGCGCGATGGAGGTGGACGAGAGCGGCAGCCTGGCGAATTGGATGATCCCGGGAAAAATGGTGAAGGGAATGGGCGGGGCTATGGACCTGGTCGCCGGCGCTCGGCGCGTGGTGGTGGCTATGGAGCACACCACTCGGGAAGGCGCGCCGAAGATTTTGAAAAAGTGTACGCTGCCGCTCACCGGCGTGAACGTCGTGGATACGATTGTGACCGAGATGGCTTACATCCGCGTGACCGAGAGAGGGTTGGTGTTGGAGGAAGTGGCTCCGGGGTTGACCGCGGACGATGTGCAGCGGGCCACCGAGGCTCGGTTGGTGGTTAGCGAAGGGTTGAAGGTAATGGAGAGTTAGGGAGCCCACCGCGCCGAGGCTCAGCGGCTAAAGCCTGTCGTAAGCTGCATCTTTATCGCAGCGCTTAGAGCGCTGCACCGCCCAAAAAGCTTAATTTCCACACCCTCCTGATTGCTGCCGGTCTTGGTGTGGATCCAACCCTTACGTTGTCTAAATTCGAAACGGCGCTGCCAGCAGGCGGAACGGGAGCGTGATGGCAAGGTAAATGACTTCCAACACTCCGTGGACCGCGACGCCCACGATGCGGAACGGCAGAAGCAATAGCCAGATAAACGGATAGGCAATCAGCGCCAATAGGGCTAGTGGCCAGCAGAGTACGAAGAGGATGCACCACAGGAGCAGAGTGAACATGGCGAGACCTCCTTCTTTTCTTTCTATTTAGTTGTACGGCGACGGAGCGGGGAAAGTTCCGTCGTGAGAATTCATTGCGAAGCCGCCGGTTGTGCTTCGCTTCGCGAAGCACAACCTTCGCTCAGGATGACACTCTTAGAAAACGAAACTTTATTCGTATCGCAGGGCTTCGGCGGGTAATGTTCTGCCGGCGGACCAGGACGGGTAGAGCGTGGCAATGAACGAGACTCCAATCGCTACGATCGCTACTAAAACTCCATCCATCAGACGTGGGGCGAAGGGGACGTAGTCGATGGAGTAGACCTCGGGTGAGAGCGAGACGATGTGGTAGTGGCCCCCAGCGTAGGAGATGGCATAGCCGAGTAGCAGGCCGATAGCCGTGCCGATTACGCCGATCAGGACTCCCTGGGCAATGAAGATGTTTCGCACCTGCGATTTGCGGGTGCCCATTGACATGAGGACTGCGATGTCTTTGGTTTTTTCCATGACCATCATGATCAGGGAAATCAGAATGTTCAGTGCCGCTACGAAAACGATGAGGCCGATGGTGATGAAGGTGACCAGGCGCTCGAGGCGCAGGGCGTGGAATAGCGCCTGATTCTGCTCCATCCAGTTGGTGGTCATGAAGCCTTTACCCGCGGCTTGTTCGAGCTCGTGGGAAACCTCGCCGGCTTTGTAGATGTCGTCGACTTTGAATTCGATGACCGAGATTAGGTCGCCGAGGCCGAAGAGGCGCTGCGCGTCGGAGAGTCGAGTGAACGCCCATGATGAATCGTAATCGTAGAAGCCGGAGTTGAAGATTGCTACGACGCGGAAGCGGCTGTATTTTGGCACCATGCCGAAGGGAGTGAGCTCGCCCTGAGGGCTTGTGACCAGCACTACTGAGCCTACTGTGGCACCCAGATTGTCCGCCATGTCTTTGCCGAGGATTATGGGAGGCATGGCTGCTAGGCGGTTGTGAACTGCGGCTAGCGAGTCGGCGGATTCGCCTTCGGTCGCTGGCGCTCCCTGGAAAGCCGAGGCGGCTGTCCCCACATTATTCTCTCGATCCGCACGGTTGTCGGTTTCATCCAGGGCTTCGGCTGAGCCTTCCTTTATGCTGTTTAAAAGGTCGCCGATTTTTCTTTCGTCGACTGGAATCATGCCTTTGAGCACGGCCCCGCGGGCTCGTGGCCCACGAGAAATCAGTACTTGCTCAAAAATTGCAGGCGCGGCTGCTACGACGTGCGGCTCTTTGGACAAACGCGCGAGCATCGGCCGCCAATCCTTAATTCCGTCGTCGGCGACGCGGAGAAGGCTGATGTGCGACGTCGATCCGATCAGGCGCTCCTGCAAATCCTGGCGAAAACCGTTGTTGATGGCCAACGCGACGATGAGCGAGGCCACGCCCGCGGCCACTCCAACAATCGAAATGCCGGTGATTATGCCGATGAAGGCCTGGCGGCGCTTGGCACGCAGATAGCGGGTCGCGATGAAGAGTTCGAAGCGCATGCGAGCTTTCAACCGTCAGCTCTCAGCTTTCGGCCAAGTCGAATTATAGCTACCTCTTGCTGTTCACGAGGATTTGACAAAAATCAGCTCTGAGACCGCCGGGGATACTCGCGGACACCTGGTAGAACGCCCGGCACGCTGGCTCGATACTTTCGAAATTCTTCTCCGAAGCGTTTTTCTAATTCTTGGTCTTCTATCCTAATCATAAGCGCACCCGTCAGCAGAGCGGCTAGTGTGAGTCCCCAACAAACTGCAAGGCCAGTGCCCACGCTCCAGGCGAGCATCTCGCAGAGATGGCCCAAATAAACGGGGTGTCGAACCCGGGCGCGGATGCCGGTGGTGGCTAGGCGCTGCTCAGCGTGGTTTGGCCTGAGTTCTGGCAATCCGCTCAACTGAGTCAGGCTGAACTGGTGGTGCGACAGTTTGTAGAGAATTATTCCTAGGCAGAATAAAAACGCCGCGGGGAGCCATGTCCTTCGATTTTGATAAAGGAGGACGCTGCGCCACGGTGCGGTGATTGCAGCGACTCCTGCCCACATCCCGAACCATACCGGCAGAAGTATTTTGTACGGAGATCGCCGGTGCGAGCTCCAATACTCGGCGCGGGGATGGATGAGCAGCCAAAACGCCGGGATGGTCGAGTAGATTACGCAGGCAGTCCAGGCGATGGTTCGAAGCAGAAGCATGGGTCGATTCTAGCTCGCGCGCTGATGCCCTAATGCAGATGGGTTCGTTCTGTGGCACAGTAAAGGATCAAAGTTGCTTGCGCTCATGCCTTCCCCTGTTAACTCCAGAGCTGGACGCATCGCTTTCACGAATCCGGATTTCGTGCTGTTCCAGATTGCGCGTTTTCTGATCGTAGGTGCAACCGAAATGCAGGCGGTCGCGGTGGGATGGCAGGTTTACGGAATCACGCGGCGCGCGCTCGATTTGGGACTGGTTGGGTTGGCGCAGTTTCTGCCAGGGATTCTGCTGTTTCTGGTTAGCGGTCATGCGTCCGACCGATTTGAGCGGCGCAAAGTCTTGGGGGCATGCTACGCCGGATACGCGCTGTGCTCCGGGCTTTTGTTGCTGATCGCCGAGCGTGGTACGCACTCAGTGCGACCGATCTACATCGTTTTGGTTCTGCTCGGCGTGGTGCGCTCATTCAACGGGACGGCCAGCCGATCGATTTTGCCTCAGCTGGTTCCGGATGAACATTTCGCCAATGCGGTCGCCTGGAATGCGACTACTTTTCAGGCGGCCACGATTCTGGGGCCTTCGCTCGGCGGAATTCTTTATGCGGTAGCCCACGGGCCTTCGGTGGTTTATGGGTTTGCTGTTGTCGTGGCGGTGGGAGCGCTGGTTTCTATTTTCCGCATCATGATACGGCCACAGACGAGGCGCCGTGAACCGGTGACGCTGAAGACGGTCTTCGCTGGCCTCCATTTCATCTGGCGCGAGAAGCTTATCCTGGGCGCGATCTCGCTGGATCTTTTCGCCGTCCTCTTGGGTGGGGCCGTG
This sequence comes from uncultured Acidobacteriaceae bacterium, assembly GCA_963781635.1. Lineage (GTDB taxonomy): Bacteria > Acidobacteriota > Terriglobia > Terriglobales > Acidobacteriaceae > Sulfotelmatobacter. The sequence continues at coordinate 176,289 of CAWAFZ010000001.1, read as the reverse complement.
GCGCTGCTTCCGGTTTATGCTCGAGAAATTCTGCATACAGGACCTTGGGGATTGGGATTGTTGCGGACTGCGCCCGGTGTGGGCGCGGCGCTGATGGCGATGGCATTGGCGCATCGTCCGTTGCGCGGGCGGGCCGGGCCAACGCTGCTTTGGTCGGTAGCCGGCTTTGGAGTCTGCACGATTTTATTTGGGGTTTCCACGAGCCTGACGCTTTCGTTGCTTTCGCTGATTTTTTTGGGAGCGGCCGACATGATCAGCGTGATCATTCGCGCCACGCTGGTGCAGCTACGCACTCCGGATGAAATGCGCGGACGGGTGATGGCCGTCGATATGGTTTTTATCGGGACGTCGAATGAGTTGGGACAGTTCGAGTCCGGGCTTACGGCACAGTGGTTTGGCACGGTGCCTGCGGTGATTTTGGGAGGTGTGGGAACTTTGGTGGTCATTGCTCTCTGGGCCTGGCGTTTCCCGGAGTTGCGGCGCGCGGGAATGCTTGGGTCTATGAAGAGTATTTCAGAAGAGGCTTCGGAGGCGGCGGAGAGCGCGCGCTAAGAGGCTTAGCAGACAAGCGAAGCGTGGGTGTAGTGAATCCCTCGCTAGGACTGGAATGTTCTCGAGAGTTAAGTTCCTTCGTCTTAGCGTCTGGCTCGCTTAGTGCCCATCCGCCGCGCTCAAAATGACAGTTTTTTCAGGGGACGTTTACGGTTACGGTGGCCGTGGTGCGGCCGTACTGGTTGGTGGAGTAGAGAGTGTAGGTCGTGGTGGCGATGGGGTTGACGGTTGCGCTGGTCCCGCGAACGGCGCCCGCTCCGGGCGAAACGATCTCATAGTTTGCGTTGGTTGTGCTCCAGGACAGGGTGACGCTTCCTCCGGACGAAACGCTTGACTGAGTTGCGGTGAAGCTGCTGATGGTTGGAGCGGCGCCGGTGGGCGCGGTTGAGTTGGTGTAGACGGGATTCATCTGCACAACTTCGAAGGCGGAAGCGGGAACCGTCTTCAACGATTCGAGATCGGAGCCCCAGCGGCTGTCGGATGCGCCGGTGACAAATAGTGGGCTTCCGTTGTCGGCTAGGATCAGCCCGTAGTGCTGCATCGCGGTGAGAATCACCTGCATGCTCGAGTCGAAGCCCGAGATGTTATAGTTGGATTTCAGGCGCAGGCGCATGCCCATGGGCGGAGCAGTGGGATCGCTTGAGGTTGCGGCATCGTGCGAGGCTGGCGGTATGAATGCAGCGCCGGTTTGCGGAAGAGTGAAGCGGAAGGCGTGCTGAATTTTTCCGGCGGCCACTTCATCATAGCGAATCAATCCAGGAAATATAGGTAGGCCAGCGGCATCGGCGGAGGTCCAAGTGTAGGGGCGCTGCGCGTTTCCAGTTCCCATCAGATCCCAGACTGCAGTGGAATCGGCGTTCCAGCTTCCGTCCGGGTTGGGAGAGGAATTGTAGAGTTCGTAGAGAAAGCAGTTGTTATTGTCGAGCACTAGAACGTGGCGGTCGCCGGTGCTGGCAGAGCCGCCTTCGACTGGAGCTGTGGCGGGTACGGGCATGGGGCCGGGATCGCTTTCGTCCGGATAGGCGCCTAGGGCGATGTTCACCAGCGACTGGTTTCCGTTTACGACCACGTACGGAATGCCGTAGGTGGGGTCGGTGCCGAAGTCAGGGTGAACGTTCACCGAGCCGACGAAGTTATTGATGATTGTGGCAGAGTTGGGATCGACGGGCGCGGAGGAGATGTCGGTGTTCCACGGACTGCTGCTGGAAAAGGGGAGGAATCCGTTAAGGCTCGCGCCTTGGCCGGCGCTTGCGACATCGCAGGCTAGATTGGGATTGGAGCCGCCTGTGCCGGACGTGCCCCCTGTGCCTGTGTTGTTTTGTGACGTGTTGGGGGCTGCGCCTCCGCAGGCGATTAGGAATAGAAACAGTATAAGCAAAAGCGGAAGTAGGCAGAAGGTTGGTTTCTGGCAGGCTTCGGGTTTCACTCACCGATGCTTACAAGTGCGCTATACAACTGAAAGAGGACGTTGGGTCGCACTTTACGCGCGTTTGGACATGTACGAATGAACTTGTCCGAGACGTCCTATGACAATGATGTTGGCGCGGAGGAGCGCCCGCCTCGCGCCGGGCTCGACCTTTCGGCTTGGCCCGCTTGCGAGGCGCTCGTCCCTACACAATCAATTTAGGTCTTGAAGGGTCGAACCCTCGTATGAGCCTATTTGGCTCGCACAAGCGTCTTAGCTGCGCCCATGTTGTCGTAGCGGTCGTAGACGCGCACTACCACTACATGCTCGGTCGAGGCCGTGCCGTCTTTGGGGGATTCTGTCTTCGCTTGGAAATCATAGCTCTCGATCTTGGCGTCCGAGAGTTGGCCGGTGGGTTCGACGTACTGCCAATCGCCCGCGTCGATAGAATATTCCGCGCGCTTGATGGGAGAGAATCCGTCGGTCGCGGCGAATTGTACGTGGATCTGAGCTCCATCTACCGTTGCTGAGAGATTCTCAATGCGCGGCGGAGTTGTGTCCACCTCGAAGCGGCGGCTTTCTCTCGACGCCGTTAAAGCTTCGCCCGGGGAGTGAGATGGCGCATCGGAGGCGACTAACTTGGCCACATAGCCACCATCCGGCAAAAGGCTGGCGTCGAAGGAATAAGCTTTGTCGGTGAGATTGTCTTTGAGCAGAAGCCAGCGTTTTTCGCCGTCCCCGCGATAGTAAAGCGAATAGACGAGCTGATCGTCGTTCTCATCGTGCGCACTCCACCTTACTCCGATGGAATCGCGATCATGCGAACCGGAGGCCGGCATATCGAAGTGGGCGGTGGAAGATCCGGTCGAATCCGTTCCCAAGCTGCTGCCGGGCGTCTTTGCCGCAGGCTGATACTTCACGCCGACTTGAACAGTGATGTCGTCGATCTCGGGAGCGGCATTCTTGGGCAGGTAGTTGAGCAGCACGCTCTCGACTGCCGGCGCCGTCGATCCAGCGTGCAGCACGGCTTTCCACTGTGCGTAACGCGCGGCGGGAATTCCAGTCCCGTCGTTTTTCCTTAAATCAATCTGGTGCCAAGCGCTCCAGTTACGGTCTGGATTGTCGACGTTTCCGCTGCGCGCATATAGATCGACGTTGCCGGCGCCTCGAAACTCGGCACGTCCCCAGCGGGAAAAAATTCGCGCGTCGAAGACATCGCTCTGGTAGGTTCCCTCGGCTTCCGGACCCGGGCCAAGCACAAACAGCTTTCCTAGATTGCTGGTCGCGGCGTAGAGACCTCCCTTGGGAGCCTTGGCGAAGGCGGTGACCTGCGAGGCCGGAGCTTTCAGTAAGTCGGCAAAATCGTCGAGGCCGGTGACGGCGAAGATGTGGCCGCGATTGCCGGTGCCGGCCAGCAGGTGTCCCTGAGAGTCAAAGGCCAAGGCGTAGACAATATCCTCGTGCGAAGACCAGAGCCTTGCGGGAGAGCCATCTGGAGCAATCCGGTAGATATCGGAGCCGTTGCCCGGGGCCGAGCCGGGAAACGGAAAGGGGACGACTGAAGGCGAGGAGCCGGGCGATGGAGTGATAGTCATGCCCGGAACTTGAGGGCCTCCCGCTCCTAGCGGAGTGCTGCTTCCCAGGTTCAGCACGGCGGAGGACGCAACTGTGGCGCCTCCGAAAGCGCCTCGTTTCTCGCCAACTCCCGCGGCGTAAATATTTCCGGCTCGATCGAGGGCGAGCGCGGTAATTTCTTTTTTGGGCGCACTGTAAAGCACAAAACCCTCGCCGGCGGGAGAGATGCGATAGATCAGACCGCTGCCATCGGAGCCGGCGATCAGATTGCCTTGGGCATCGAAGACCAGCACGCGGATGTGAGTTTCGTCACTCTTGAAAAACACCGAGTGTTCGCCTTTCGCGGTAACTTTGAAGATTTCGCCGTGATCGCCGGTCGCGATGTAGAGATTGCCGGCTTTGTCCAGCGCGAGGTCCCATATGTATTTCGTTGCGGGCTCGAAGTAGATGGAGGAGGTCCACGCGGGATCAAGCGCGGGTTTAGAGTCTTTCTCAGGTGGCGCTACGGACTCGGATTCCGCTTTTGCTTGCTTGGATTTGCCCGCCGATTTATGCTCCAGCTTATAGACCTTGCCGTCGGGAGCGGTGGCGGCGTAAATAACGCCTCCGGGTGCAGTCTGAAGAGCCTGGACCTGCAACTCTTTCGGCTCGAAGATGATGCTGGCAGCGCCTTCCGGCGTTACGCGATACACGCGCGCAGGAGCTCCCGCGGCAAGGTAAACATTGCCGGCATCGTCTGCGGCGATGGCCCAGATGTAGGTCGAAGGAGCGGCATAGAGACTCTTGAAAGTGGGCGCGAGTTCGAGGCCTCCGGTGCTGCGAATGGCTACGCCAGTCGCCGTTCCTTTTACGAGTTCATCAAACTTGGATTGCTCCCAGGTGCGCGTACCTTCGGCGAAGGCGGTCGGAATAAGTTTGGAACTCAAGAGGTTGATGAAGAGGAATCCGGCAAGACAGGAAAAGAAAAGCGTTCGCGCAATCCGCAATTTCGTACCTCGAAGCGTCGTTGAATGGGTAGCTTCAGGTTAACATGTCTGGCTTCCGGGCTTCGGGCTTTGGCTCTCGGGCTTCGGCCAGTCTCCTCTTCATTATGCCGTTGTGGATTTCTTATCGAAATAAAGTTCGGAGGGGCTTGTTTCCATTTGAGGAGGTCCGTACCGCGGAAATGGGGTATGCCCCACCCCCCTCAATATCTGGAATCATGGGGTTAGCGCGGAATTCTCCCGCAAAATCCGGTTGTCAAAGAACTTAGAGATCAAAATATAGAGAACGCAGGAGTTGCGGGCGGGCCGCTGAGGCTCGCCGCACTACGCCCGCTTCGACCATGATCGCGCGATTGTGGTGGCGGGGGCAAGGTTGGATGTCACATCGGGTTGGTGGAAAACTTTGGAGTTGGGCGTCTCCTCGGCACAAGGTTCAAACTGAGCCGTTCGGATCGTGAGCGCTATGGCCCGATTTCGTCAACAAGCTCTGGGAAGCTCGCTGGGGTATGTGCTAAACAGCCTTTTCCCGCGAGGTAGCGTGTCTTGATCGGCGAGCGGTCACAGAAATCAGCGCCGCGATTACTGAGCCCCAGATCAGGCTGTTCAGTACAAGAAAAAACAATCCCCACGGCGAGGAGCCTAGGTCGATCCCAAACCTGTTTAAAATCGCTGTTGAGGGCTGGAGGAATAGGTCTGCGCAGAAGTTATACACCCTCTCCGAGTAGGTAAGCTGTCCCAGCACACCGTCGAACAGTGTCCTAATCGCGAGGAAACAGAAGATGATCGTAACGAGGGCATGCACCGGAGTGACTATTGCGGTCAGCTTGAAGAAGCGCTTTGACATCTCTTGGTACCGTGGTGAACGCTATCCTCGCTGCAACTCCCGCAGTTATTGTAACATCGCCATCGCACTCGTTGATCCGGTTGGCGGCCCGTCCCCCCACCTTTGGAGAGCTAACCAAAAGCGCTTAGTGTTTAACTCCTGGTCCAGCCCTCTGCCTCTTCCAGTGTCTGGAAAATCTCGAAATTTCTCTGACTGCGCAGAATCTTGTGCATCCGCGCCGCATGCTTTTGTACGGAAGTCTGCGCCACGAAGGCGCGCTTCGACTCGAGCGAGAAAGGATCGACCTGATCGGCGAGTTTCAGAAAATCGGGACCCTCGAGCGGAAGCTCCTTCACGTCGCGGATGTCGGCGATTTCCGAGAACGACGGATCGAAACTGGGATGGGCGCGCAGGTTTTGCACGTATATCTCAATGTCAGTTAATGTCAGACGTTCGCCGAACTTGGCAATCACCACTCGCCGTTCGGAGTCGATGACAAACCGTACCGAAGCATGACCTTCACAAGTAGGCAATCGTGAGAGCCTGCTGAAATCTGGAGCTTCCTTCTGGCCGAATCCGTCCACGTCGCCAACTCCATCGCTATACAATCATGACATCGGCAACTTGGCCGCAAACTTCACGGCGCCTAATGTCTTCAATCATTCTTGGAAAACTCCCGCGTTGGGCTAAGATTCCCCATCGATCATGGGCACGGGAACAAGGGAAGCTGGTTGTTGAAACATCGCGATAGCACTCAAAATCCCGGTGTCAGGGTCAAAGCGTGAAATGGCCTGTTTTCGACAGTTATCTTGTTCGGTCATTGGCAACCGTCTCAAAACGCAATGGGTTGCAGGAACCAAGCGCGACCTGATGGGGTCTAAGAAAGTGTGCGAGCGTCACACACCCTTGCCGTCCTTGCGACTGTCTTGCTGGTTGCCGCAAATGCAAAAACGTCAGACGAGAAATCCGCGCAACCTTGTGAAAAGGAGGCGGTGCACCTCACTTCCCAGGAGATGTCCGACCGAATAATGACGAGAACTCCAATGATGCTGCAAGGACACCACGCACGCCTCACCGGGAATACCGAGTTGTTGGTGGTGGTTAACAAGAAAGGGAAGCCCATCTGCATTTCTGTTCTACATGGCCACCCAATACTGACCTCGACGGCTATCTCTTCCGTAAAAGATTGGAGATTTCGCCCCTATGTTGTGGAGGGCAAACTCAAGAAATATTCAGGCTCGCTCGTAATCGAATCCAAAGAACTTCTATTACCTGACTAGAGGGCTACCGGGATAGATGTTGCAAAATCCCCATTACGCTCGTGAGCGGGGCCCGAGCTCGCGTGTGGGAAGTATCTAGATCGCTTTGGGATTCGCTCGGGGGAGATCCCTCGTCCCGCTGGTGAAGACGCGGGAGTTCGGGATGACTTCGCTGGAATGAGCGAACCGACTTCGGCAAACTCCACCATTACCCGCGCGGTGGCGGGGCGCGGGGGCTGCTTTGGCGTGTTATCGTAGGATTTCATGAAGTCCCCGCGTCAGGATTTGCTGCGCCTGCTCGCCTCGAAGTCTTTCCGGCTGGGCGAGTTCAAGCTCTCTTCGGGTGGCAAGAGCGACTACTACATCGACTGCCGAACCACTACTCTGGATGCGAATGGCGCGCGGCTGACGGGGGAAGTATTTTGGGATGAGATTCAGAAACAGGAGTGGGAGCCGAAGGCCGTCGGCGGCCTTACCATGGGTGCCGATCCGATTGTGGTGGCGGTGGCGGTGGTCAGCGGCCAATTGGATGGCTTTCTGGTGCGCAAGGCGGAAAAGCAGCACGGGACCGGACGGCGGATCGAGGGCTTTCAGGGGATTGGGGCGCGGGTTGTGATCGTCGACGACGTATGTACAACCGGGGCCTCCACGGTGCAGGCGATTGAGGCGGCGCGCGAGTTTGGATTCGAAGTTGCCGGCGTGATCTGCCTCGTGGAACGAGAAGACGCTAAGGGTAGGGTGAACGTGGAGAAGGTAGCGGCTCCGGCGGCATTTGTTTCAATTTTTACCGCCAGCGAAGTTCGGGCAGAACATATTTTGCAGAATGACGAGACCGCACCCAGTGTCTTCGCGGTTTCCGCGCCTTGCGAAGTGTGTGGAAGGCCGGCAGTAACGAACATGCCGGGGAAGCGGTGTGCGGCGCATAGGTTATGACAACGTAAGGGCGCAGCTCAGGATGTAAAGGAAAATGATCCAGACCTTGGAGTGGACTGAAGCCGGGGTACGCTTTATCGACCAGACGAAGCTTCCTGCGGAAGAGACTTACATTACCTGCACGACTTACCTGCAAGTTGCGGAGGTAATCCGCAACATGGTGGTGCGCGGCGCGCCCGCGATCGGCGTGGCTGCGGCTATGGGGATTGCGCTAGGAGTAAAGCACTCCAAGGCCGAGAGCGTCGGAGAGCTTAAGCGCGAACTTGATGAGATCTGCGACTTGATGAGCAAGACTCGGCCGACTGCAGTCAATTTGTTCTGGGCGATCCAGCGTGTGCAGGAAAAGTTCGAGCGCATCCGCATCCGGCCCATCGCGCAAATCAAGCAGGAGCTTATCGCAGAAGCGCAGCGCATGCACGCGGAAGATATCGCCACCAATCAGGCTATGGGACGCCATGGCGCGACCCTGATGCCGAGCGCTGGCGGAGTTCTTACCCACTGCAACGCTGGGGCATTGGCTACGGCTGGATATGGAACCGCCCTCGGAGTAATTCGCGCCGCTGTGGAGCAGGGTAAAAAGATTCATGTCTTCGCCGATGAGACGCGGCCGTTCCTGCAAGGATCGCGTCTTACGGCGTGGGAGTTGATGAAAGACGGCATTCCGACGACGGTGATCTCCGACAATATGGCGGGCGCGATGATGAAGCAGGGCAAGATCGGAGCCGTCGTTGTTGGAGCTGACCGGATTGCGGCCAACGGCGATGTCGCCAATAAGATCGGTACCTACACGGTCGCAATTCTGGCCAAGGAGCACGGCATTCCGTTCTATGTGGCTGCCCCGCTTTCTACCATTGATTTTGCGTGTGCGGACGGCAGCGGCATTCCGATTGAGCAGCGAAATGCGAGAGAAATTACTCACTTCGCCGGCAGGCAAATCGTGCCTGAGGGTGTGTCGATCGAAAACCCTGCGTTCGATGTGACGCCTGCGAAGTATGTGTCTGCGATTATTACGGAGCGCGGCATAGCCCGAGCGCCTTATAAAGATTCGCTGTTGAAACTCTCGAATGGGGAAGCTGCGGTCGCGGTTTAATTCCTTCCAAAGGTGACGCTTGTCACATCCCCGAGGCGGATGTTCCTTATACATTCTAAGGTGCATTCAAAACCTTGAGTGCCTGGTTGCTAGCCAGTAACAACGGTTTGAGCGAGCAGCTAGAAGCTGATTTTCCCGATATGGTTCGAAGGTGCCATGTGAACCAGTCGCTAATGTGAGAATATGAGCCTTCTACGGTCTGGCCACAAGTCGCCTACGAGCGGGGCAGGATGTACCTAAGCCGAGGCGGCATGCATCTAAGGGATGAGGTGGCGAAAGAAGACACGTTGTTGCGGGTTCAGGGGTTGAAGAAGGTTTTTCGGTCCGGCGAATCGGACTTGGTGCTCTTTGAGAATCTATCGTTTGAGGTGAAGCGGGGCGAGATGCTTGCCATTGTCGGCGAGTCAGGAGCGGGCAAGAGTACCTTGTTGCACATAGTCAGCGCTCTTGATCGGGCTTCGGCGGGTGACGTATACTGCGCGCAATTGCAACTGAATTCTTTGTCGGCGGATGAAGCGGCGGAGTTTCGCAATCGCGAGGCAGGGTTCGTCTGGCAATTTCACTATCTGCTGCCGGAGTTTACGGCGGCCGAGAATGTCGCCATGCCGCTGCTGCTGCGAGGGCAAACCTGGGCGCAGGCCGAACCGGAAGCTTTACGCTGGCTGCGCGAAGTGGGCCTGGCAGCGCGGGCGCATCATAGATCAGGAGAGCTTTCAGGCGGCGAGCAACAGCGAGTGGCGTTGGCACGAGCGCTCATCACCGGTCCGAAACTGTTATTGGCCGATGAGCCCACCGGGGATCTCGATGGACAGACAGCGGAAGCGGTTTTTGAATTGATTGCGCGCTTACATCGCGAGCACCAACTCACCTCCTTAATTGCCACACACAACCTGGCATTCGCACGGCGTTGTCACCGGGTATTGCGGCTGCAACGGGGGCGAGCGGAAGAGATCACGCCGGAGTCGCTTTAAGGTTAGTGCAGTTGGGCTGTTTAGGTTGCAGTCAAAGAAAGAGCAAGATAAGTTCGTCAAAGTGCAAGAATTTTGGAGTAGTCGGCAGCCGAGGGGAAATGCAAGAGGTTCCTTCGGTAACATTAACGCAGCGTTTCGGTGCTTGGGTTTGGTGGCCGTTTGATTGCATACTAAGGTAGTGACGGTAAACCAGATGCAAGGCGGAAACATGATTGGGTCGGGGTTTCGGTAGGGTCGAGCGGGGGAAGCGCCTTCTCGGCCAGAAGGGTTCAGGGGGAAGGGCGATATGTTTGAACGTTATACGGAGAAAGCCAGGCGCGTCATCTTTTTTGCGCGCTACGAAGCCAGCCAGTTCGGGTCTCCTTATATAGAGACGGAGCACCTGCTGCTGGGGCTGCTGCGCGAAGACAAAGCCCTGACCAATCGATTCCTGCGTTCGCACGCCTCGGTGGAATCGATTCGTAAGCAGATCGAGGGGCACACCACCATCCGCGAAAAAGTTTCTACCTCGGTTGATCTTCCTTTAAGCAATGAGTGCAAGCGAGTGCTGGCTTATGCCGCTGAAGAGGCGGAGCGCCTGTCGCACCGCCACATTGGGACCGAGCACTTGCTATTGGGTTTACTGAGAGAAGAGAAGTGCTTTGCGGCGGAAATTCTGCACGAGCGTGGATTGCGGCTGTCGGCGATTCGCGAAGAGTTGGCGCGGACCAGCCAGGAAAAAGCGCAACCGCAACGGCAGCGCGAATCATCGCTCTTAAGCGAGTTCTCGCGCGACCTCACTCAAGCTGCGATGGATAGTCAACTCGACCCGCTCGTTGGACGAGACGGCGAACTCGAACGCGTCATTCAGATTCTTTGTCGCCGGACCAAGAACAATCCGGTTTTGATCGGTGAGCCGGGAGTTGGCAAAACCGCTATCGTCGAGGGCTTGGCGCAGCGGATCGCAGATGGCGAGGTTCCTTCGTTCTTAGCTGATAAGAGAATCCTGGCGCTGGATCTTTCTTTGATTGTCGCAGGCACGAAATACCGTGGGCAGTTCGAAGAGCGGCTGAAGACCATCATGAAGGAACTGATGGAGTCGCAGAACTCCGTGATCTTCATCGACGAACTCCATACGCTAGTGGGCGCCGGGTCGGCGGAAGGTTCGCTGGATGCCGCGAATATCTTGAAGCCGGCGTTATCGCGGGGCGAGATTCAATGTATCGGAGCAACCACTCCCGGCGAGTATCGCAAGTCGATTGAGAAAGACCGGTCGCTCGAGCGACGCTTCCAGGCCGTGAAAGTCCCGCCTCCGAATGAGGCCGATGCTGTTAAGGTTCTGTTCGGAATCAAGGACCGTTATGAGAAATTCCACGCTGTAACTTATACGGACGATGCCATCAACTTCGCGGTTTCGCATTCCAACCGTTATATTCCGGACCGTTTCTTGCCGGATAAGGCAATCGACCTGGTCGACGAAGCTGGAGCTCGAGTAAAACTGCGCCAGACCTCTCAACCGGAGGAGATCACGGAAGTTCAGAAGCGGATCAAGTTCATCGTGCACCGCATGGAGAATGCGATCGCGAATCACGAGTTCGAGAAGGCGCGCTTCTACTCCGATGAAGAGCGCAAAGAGCGCGAAAACCTGCGCGCGCTGCGCGAGAAATATCATCTGGACGAGTCTTCGACCGGCGTCGTAGGACGCGAAGACATCGAAGATGTGGTTTCGCGCTGGACGGGCGTTCCCATCACTTCGATCAAAGAAGAAGAAACGCAAAAGCTTCTGCGCATCGAAGAAGAGCTGCACAAGCGCATCATCTCGCAGGATAAATCGATCAGCGCTCTGGCCCGGGCGATTCGGCGTTCGCGCGCCGGATTGAAGAGTCCGAACCGGCCGATTGGTTCGTTTTTGTTCCTTGGCCCAACCGGCGTCGGCAAAACCGAAGTCGCGCGCACTCTGGCGCAATTTATGTTCGGCACCGAAAAAGCTCTGGTGCGCTTCGACATGTCCGAGTTCATGGAGAAGCATTCGGTCTCGAAGCTGATCGGCTCGCCTCCGGGATACGTGGGCTACGAAGAGGGCGGACAGCTTACTGAGCGGGTGAAGCGGGCTCCGTATTCGGTGGTGCTGCTCGATGAAATCGAAAAGGCGCATCCGGATGTGTTCAACATCCTGCTGCAGGTTTTTGAAGACGGCCAACTTACCGACGGTCTGGGCAACACGGTTGACTTCAAGAACACGATTCTCATCATGACCTCGAACATCGGCGCGCGGCATTTGCAGAAGCGCGAAGGTTTCGGCTTCCAATCGACCAAGGACGAAATGGTTTCAACCAAGGTCGAGGAACTGGTGAAGGGCGAAGTGAAGCGCACCTTCAATCCCGAATTCCTGAACCGGTTGGACGAAATCATCCTGTTCCTGGCTTTGAGCGAGGCAGATCTGATCCAGATTCTGGAGTTGATGATCAATCAGCTGAACCAGAACCTGGCGCAGAAAGCGATCACAGTTTCTGTGGCCGACGAGGCCAAAAAGTGGATACTCAACCAGACGCTGACAGACCGTACTTACGGAGCGCGGCCTCTGCGGCGGGCATTGCAGAAGTATATTGAGGACCCGCTGTCGGAGGCGTTGATCCAAGGCACGATTACGACGCGTCCGGCGTTTATCGAGGTCTTCCTCGAGGACAACAAGCTGTTCTACCGTCCCGTGGATGCGGAAAAGACCGAGGGCGTGCTGTTGTACGAGAACAGCTAGCATCTCGGCCTGTCAACTCTCAGCCGTTAGCTCAGTAGCTGACGGCTCTTCTTTTTTTATAGGCTCAGGGTCAGTCCTGCTTTTCCCTTATCAGGCAGTAAAACAAAATTTTGTCGCTCAACCCGATTGACCTGCCCAAAAAAATGTGATTAGATGCGCAACACTGCTGCGGGTTTGGGGTTACAACCCGCAATTAAACGGAGCTTGCGAACCGAGGAGGATGTATGAAGCGCAGTTTGGTACACGCGACTCTTGCCCTAACCGTATTCGCTCTGTCTGCCGGAGCCAGCGCGCGGGTGGTTGTCCTGCCTGCCGGCACTCTCTTGCAATGCACCCTCAATGAACCCAACTTCTCCTCGGCAACGGCGGAGGTTGGTGATCCCGTTCTCTGCCACCTGCGCGGGGTTTCCGAGTTCGGCCAGCAGGCGTTTCCACGCGGCAGCTATTTGGTAGGACATTTGGAGGCCGCCAAAGATCCCGGACATTTCGTCGGCAAGGGCTATCTCAAGCTGCAATTTGATCGCATCGGATTGCCTAGCGGCGACTTGCCTCTGGAAGCCAAAGTAATCGCAACCCGTAATTACAAGGTGGACAAGCAAGGCAAGATTGACGGTACCGGACATGCGAAACGAGACGTGGTCGAATGGATGCTGCCTCCGCTCTGGCCCTGGAAGGTGATCATGTTGCCGGCACGGGGTCCTCGTCCGGCGCTTAAAGGCGAGACCGTGCTCAGTTTGCGTTTGATGGATGACGTCGAACTGCCGCAGACAGCCTCCGCCGTTAGGCCCGCACGGCGCTCCTTGAACAGCCCACGGAATCAGTCCTTCGACGAATCCGACAATGGGCCAACGCTCTCGATTCAAACCGGCGTGGTGACGGAACGAGCCGAGGTTTCGGCGGCTGTGGAAATTCCGCGGGCATCCTATGCCAGCTTCACCTCTCCCGATGTCACCGCTAACCCGCTGCCGGCGCCAAGTGGGACAGTGTTCGTTCTTAAGACGGGCATGGTTCTGGCGGTAGGAAACTACCAATATCAGGACGGGCGACTCACTTACACCCTGGCGAACGGTGGGGGCGGAGTGGTCTTAATGGACGATGTCGACTGGACAGCGACTACGCAGGTGAATGCGCAGCACGGCCTACGAATGACCCTGCACGGCGGTCACATCGCTACGCAGACGGCGACAGCAGGTTTCTAGCCCTGCTGCATGCGGAATTGTCATCTGGAGCCGCTGGCGAGAGCTGGCGGCTTTTGCTTAAGACTGTTTTGCGACCGATTCGGCTTCCAGCGAATCTACAGACGAGTACGGCGATAGCGGAGCACTTCATGCACAAGGTCAATATTGCGGACAAGTTTGGCAAGATCGACGAGTTCTGGAAGCCCCGCATTGGTGCCGAGCTCAACGGCCAGATGGTCAAGTTCGCCAAGTTTATGGGCGAGTTTGTCTACCATCATCACGACAACGAAGATGAAATGTTCCTTGTAGTGAAGGGCCGCTTCCGCATGGAATTCCGCGACCGCCATGAGTGGATCGAAGAGGGCGAGTTTATGGTTGTGCCGCGCGGGGTCGAGCATCGCCCAGTCGCCGATGAAGAGTGTTGGGTCGTTCTGTTCGAGCCCGCTTCTACCCTCAATACCGGCAACCTCGTCAACGAGCGAACTGTAGCTCAACTGCAGCGCGTGTAAGGCGAATGGAGCAATGGCGGGAAGATTCCATCCTGTAATATAGGGAAGACGTATCCCAGATCATGGAACTCACTGTTTACTCTTCCCCTTGGTGTCCTGACTGCCGTGAGGCCAAGCGCTTTCTGGCTAAATACAATATTCCCTACAAAGAAATCGATATCGAGACTCCCGGCGCGGCCGAAGAGATCGTCAAGCGCACCGGCAAGCGTGCCATCCCGCAATTTGTGATCGATGGCGAGTGGGTGCAGCCCTATGTGCCGGGTAAGGGATTTCTCTATGAGGAGATGTCCAAACGCCTGGGAGTCGGGAAACAAGTCGGGAAACAATAGGATAGGCTGACTCACGTACCTCAATGGCTGATTTCGTATCGTGAGACCTATCTCATCCAGAGCTGAAAAGCGCCCCTCTACCCCATTCCAAGACCCCTTCGGTCTCCAACAAATGCGCCATGGGCCATTCCCGCCCACACTTTCGATACCTCTGGACATCATCTTCCGTACCGTGGAAAAGCCTTGCCAGACGCGGGAAGATGATCGTTCCCCCAGCTTTCAGCGATAGCTTACGCTTTGGTTAGAGCAAGGCGACAGGGATATCTATTCATGTCTGAACCGGAAGCTCCACGGGGATCGAACGAGGTCAGCGAGAGTTGGCAACAGTTTGTGCAGGCCTTGCTTGCAGCCGCAGTGCTGATCGGCGCTGTGGCCATGTTCCGCTACTATGCTCCCGCCAACGCCCGCGGGCAGCAACCTGACGAACTGCGGCAGCAGGTGCACCAACTGACGCAGCAGGTCGCCGAGCTCGAGAAAGAGCAGGCGATGCCGGCCCTGGTATTGGCCCGCTACCGTAATTCCATCGGCTACATCTATGGCGTGTTTCAAGTGGGATTCCCCAACCAGCCTGCGGCGATTCGCGCTCGCGTATCGGGCACGGGCTTTCTGGTGGGCGACGGACTTCTCGCGACCAATCGTCACGTAGCCGAACCGTGGTATGGCGATAGCGAAGCAGAAGGATTAATTCATCGGGGAGCCACGGCTCGCCTGGAAAGTCTCGTAGTGTTTTTTCCTGGGTCGCCGATGCCTGTAAGCCTGACTCCGGGCAGGGTCTCTTCCACCGACGACTTGGCCGTGTTGAAGATCGAAGATAAAGATACGGTGCGCGGGCTCGCAGCGCTACCGCTAGCGAAATCAAGCGCGGCACCGGGAGAGTTGGTGACCGTGATTGGATATCCCATGGGAATTGCAGGGATGGTGGCCAAGTCGCCCAGCGGAATCTACCAGCGGCTGGCCTACCGGCACAACGACATTACTGCAGCAAGCGAATTGGCGGCGCTCTCGCTGATTCGTCCGTCGACTACCTGCGGACACCTAGGCGATGTAGTGGGCACCAAACTGATCTACGACGCGCCCACTGCGCACGGGGGCAGCGGCGGGCCCGTGTTCAACTCCAACGCAGAAGTGATCGGAGTAAATTCAGCCTACATCGACGGCTTCTCGGGCGGCACTTTGGGAGTTTCGGCGGAGGCGTTACGGCCGCTGCTAGTGGAGACGGAGAAACCGTAGCAGTTTGATACAGACTACAGACCTTATCGCGCACCCCCTAGGTTCGCCGCTATTCTATTCAACTTTTATTGTGAACCCTAGCCTTTATGGGGAACCATCCCGGTTCGCGCACATGTTCATCCTGGAAACGGCGGAGTCGCGTGGCCATGATTCCACTGCGGCCGAGGTAGCCGACAACTTTTCGATGGTCAGCGCGATCAACTACCGGCAGGCGTCCGATGTCGTTGTGCAGCATCTTCGCGGCGGCCTCGGAGACGAGTTCGTCGGGATGTGTAACCACGAGTCGAGTGCTGCCGGCTTCCTGCACGGTCATGGCTCCAGAAGAATCTTTGTCAAAAGCGCGGAGCAGGTCACCGCGTGTGATAATGCCGCTAAGTTTTCCCGCGTCGTCGAGAATCAGCAGAGCCTCATGACGAGCGACCACGGGATCGTGTCGGGCAATGCGCTCGGCGAGCGTGCCGACAGTTGTTCCGGCCGGGATGGCAGGCAATTCCTGGTCCATGGTGTCGCCGACTCTCGCTTGGGAGAGAACGTCAGTTTCGTAGTCCTGATGCACGCGCAGGCCGCGGCGCGCTAGTTTTTCCGTCATGATCGAGCTGTTGGGCATCAGAAGCATGGCAATACCGTCGGCGATGACGCTGACCAGCATTAAAGGCAGCACGGAGTTATAGTCGCGGGTGATCTCGAAGGCGAAGATAATGAAGGTAAACGTCGCGCGCGAGGCCGCCGCAAAAACCGCGCCCATAGCCACCAGCGCGAAAGCTCCCGCAGAAAGATGTGCGGCGGGCCGGAAGTGGTTAGCGATTGTGGCGAAAATGCCGCCCATGGCCGCGCTCCACATGAAGCACGGCGCAAGCAATCCGCCGGAGGTGCCGGAGCCGAGGGATACAGCCAGGGCAGCTGCCTTCGCCAGCATGATAACCAGCAAGAGCTTCCAGGCAAGCTGGCCGTTGAGAATGTCTCCGATGGTGTCGTAGCCGACGCCTAGAACACGGGGCACGAAGAAACCAATGATGCCCAGGCCGAGCGCGCCAATGGCAGGCCACCACATCTCGTTGATGGGAAGCTTCTCGAATTGATCTTCCACCCAGTAGAGGATTTTGCTGAAACCGACAGCGGCAAGGCCACAGATCAGTCCTAACACGAGATAAAAAGGCAGCGCCCGGGGAATCGCGAAATCCATGGGGCTGACCTGGAACATCGGTCCCAGTCCCAGAAGTTGCATGTGGACTGCGGTCGCCAGGGTGCTCGCGATCACCAACGGGATGAACGAGCGCGATTTGAATTCGAACAGCAGCAACTCGATGGCGAGAATCACTCCCGCGATCGGAGTGTTGAAGGTAGCGGACATGCCGGCAGCAGCGCCGCAAGCGAGCAGTACCTTCCGTTCCACGGCTGTCGTATGGAAGGCCTGGCCCACAAGCGAGCCGATTGCTCCACCAGTTTGAATGATCGGACCTTCCGCACCGAAAGGACCCCCGGTGCCGATCGCGATGGCCGCCGAGATGGGCTTGAGAATCGCCACGCGCGGGGCAATACGACTGCGGTTGAACAAGACCGCCTCCATCGCCTCCGGGATGCCGTGACCTTTAATTTTCGACGTACCGTACTTGGCCATGACGCCCACAATAAGTCCGCCAACGACGGGGACGAAGATTACCGGCCAGCCGAGGTGGTTATGCTGCGCGCTTGAGAAATCAGCCGACCAGCGATGGAAGAAGAAGAGATTAGTAAACAGTCCGATCAGCTTGTACAAAGCGAACGCTACGACGCCAGCGACCAGGCCGATCGCAGCGGCCAGGAATGAAACCAGTAACATGCGGAAGGGCGCAGGCTGGGGCGAGTCGATTGCCGAGCTATTGTCCCGGCCCGAGGCCATGGGGTCGAGCGTATTCATGACTCTTTTGAGCCCTTTCCTTTTTCGTGGGAGGAGGCGGAATAAAGAAAGGCCGCATCGCTTCCTTCCCGCATTATGCGACGCAGGGCGGCCACTAGTTCCGGTCCGGCAGAGCGCAGTTCGTCGTGGTGGTGCAGAGCGAGTTGTCCGAGAACTTTCTCGCCTTTCGGTGTTAGCGCGAGCAGGACTTCGCGGCGATCATCCTGGGCACGAGTGCGGTGAACGAAGCCTCCGGCTTCGAGGCGGTTCACCAACTCCACCGCGCTGTTGTGACGGATTTGCATACGGTGCGCCAATTCACTGATACGCGGCCGGACTCCTGTGGGGATGCCTTTAATGGCGAGCATCAGTTGATACTGGCCGCGCTCGAGCCCCGCCTTCTTGACCACCTGCTCGCTGAAGTGCAGAAAGCGGCGAATACAGTGGCGGAACTCCGCCAGCGCCTGGTAGTCCGACAAGGTGAGTTTTTTCATGCGGCTGATTGTATCGTGCTGCGACCCACTGCCGAATCATAGTATATCGTAAAACGATATATAGTGAACAGCTTGGTGGCGTCCGCGCTGGCCTCTTCTTCGCCGTCCGTTTAGAATCCTCTGTCCTGGTTCATTACGCACAAGGAGTGGAGCCTTTGATCCCGCGCTACACCCGCCCGGAGATGGGCCGCATTTGGAGCGACGAAAACCGCTTTCGCACCTGGCTGGCGGTGGAGGTCGCGGCCAGCGAGACTTTAGCTGAGGCCGGCATGGTGCCCAAAGAGGCTGCCCACGCCATCCGCGAGCGCGCTGACTTCCGCGTCGAGCGCATCCACGAGATTGAAGCGGAAGTCCGCCACGATGTGATCGCTTTTACGACGGCGGTTGCTGAGATCGTGGGGCCGCATGCGCGCTGGTTTCATTACGGGTTGACTTCCAACGACGTAGTCGACACGGCGCAGGCTTTGTTAATCAAGCAGGCATCGGGGTTAATCACGCAAGATCTGCAACGTTTAGCGGACGTGCTCAAGCGCCGCGCTTGGGAGTTTAAAGACACGCCGATGGTGGGGCGCACGCACGGCATTCACGCCGAGCCCATCACCTTCGGCTTCAAGTTGGCCAACTGGTATTCGGAGACGCGGCGCAATATCGCTCGCTTTGCGGCTGCGGCTGAAGACATGCGCGTCGGCAAGTTCTCGGGCGCGGTCGGCATCTTCGCGCATCTGACGCCAGAAATTGAAGAGAAGATCTGCGCCCGCCTGGGATTGAAGGCGGCGGCGATTTCGTCACAAGTAATTCAGCGGGACCGCCACGCGCAGTACTTAGCCACGCTGGCAGTGATCGCCTCGACCTTGGACAAAATTGCGACCGAGATTCGGCATCTGCAGCGCACCGAAGTGCGCGAAGCCGAGGAGTTCTTCAGCGAAAAGCAGAAGGGATCCTCCGCCATGCCCCACAAGCGCAATCCCGTGACCGCCGAGCAGATCAGCGGCCTGGCGCGGGTCGTACGCGGCAATGCCCAGGCGGGATTTGAAAATGTTGCGTTATGGCATGAGCGCGATATCTCGCATTCTTCGGTGGAGCGTGTGATTCTGCCCGACTCGACCACGCTGGTCGACTACCTCCTGAACAAGACTGCGAATCTCTTAGAGACCATGTTTGTCTATCCCGAGCGCATGCGCGCCAATCTGGAAAGCACGCGGGGGCTGATCTTCAGCGGGCAGTTACTGCTCGACCTGGTGGAGAACGGCGTCTCGCGCGAAGATGCGTACCGCATCGTGCAAGCGCACGCCATGCGCGCCTGGAAGGAAGGCTTGGACTTTCATCAATTAGTGCTGGCCGACAAGGAAATCACCGGTAAGGTCCCGCGCAGGCAGATCGAACTTGCTTTCGATCTCTCGCGGCAGCTGAAAAATGTTGACAAGATTTTCGCCCGCGTTTTTGAGAACGATGACGGGCGCGAGTCAAAGTCCGGTGCGAAGGTTAAGAAAGTGCGAACCGCGAAGCGGCGCGGCTGAGCTGGGTCATGGCTGTCTCAGCTGCTTCTTTTTCTCAGGTAGATATTTTTTCTCGATCGAGGCCACGACCACGTAGTTGGGATCCACCATTTCGTTGAGATGAATCTTCGCTACCTTCGACAGAAGCTCATACGCATCTAGCTCCGATAATCCGTAGTCTTTATGTATCCAGTGCACGAGTTCGGTGAAAGCTATGCGTAGCGCGTCGTCGAGCGGGCGATAGGCGCCGACGGTCATGATCGCATTGTCGTTCTCAAACTGTGGCCACGCAATAGTGCGGCCTTTGATCACGCTGAACTGCACGCGAGCCTTGAGCGGAACTTCAATCGCCGTTCCGGCAATTTCTCCGTCACCCATGGCGGCGTGACCGTCGCCGATGTAGAACAAGCCTCCCTTAACATTCACGGGAAAATAAACGGTGTTGCCTACGCTGGCCTCGGGTGAATCCATGTTGCCACCGAATTCTGCCGGAACCACGGAACTGCGGGCCTCTCCGTTAGCCGGCGCGACTCCGATGCAACCGAAGAAGGGATGCAAAGGAATCTTGACCGAGAAATCGGAATCGAGCGCCTTGAACAGAGCTGTGTTGGCGGCGTGATCGATATGATAAAACCATACGCGCTCGGGCAGCGGCGTATGCAGCATCGGAGTGTAGGTAGTTTCGTTGAGAGCTCCGAAGCCAGGTGCGAAGGCGCCAACGCCGGTGTCGCCATCGACTTGCAGATCAAGAATCTTGACGGCGAGCGTGTCTCCGGGTTCTGCGCCTTCGACAAAGAATGGACCGGCGAGAGGATTGTCGCCTTTCGACAAACTCAGGGTGTCGCCGGTTTTTTTTAGCGCGTTGCCGAAACAGTCGAGGGTATTCGTGTCGAGAATGTCGCCCGATTTCAGGCGTGCCACCGGTTCGGCGGTGGCGAAGAGATATTTCACATTCTCGATGGTCGTATGGTAGCGGACGATGTTCCCGGTTTGCCCGTGAAGCATTGCGGAAACCGACAGCGCAAATCCCAGCAGAGTCAAAGCCGCGTTTTTCATAGTTATCCAGTTAGCCTTCCTCGGGAGCCTCGGATCTGATAGGCGCACCCGCACGGCATTACTAGCACGAAAGATATCAGAATTACTGAGCTAAACCATGGCCAAGTAGCTCGCAGGAAATGCGACCAGTTTACAATGGCGGTTTGACATGGGGATTTTCGATTCGAAAAATCGCTCGCTTCTGGCGCCGCCGCTGATCGTCATTTACAACGTGTCGGCACTTGGAGTATCGGCTACGGACGAGTTCCAAACCACGGAACTTTCCGCAATGGTCGAGGTTCCTTTATTTAACTTGACAGTCTTGCTGGACGAACTGTGAGTGGGGACGGAGATAATGCAGTACCCACTGTCTCCGCGCGTTGGGTTTGATACACACTTACTGCATCAGTTCCCAACCGTCTTGCTTCATCTTACGGTTGACCCATTGCTGAAGCTTTACCATGGTCGGCGCTGGGATACCGGCTAATCGGATTCCAGCCAGCCCCCCGCTCTCTGACCAGGCAATACAGCCTTGGGCCTCGATGGGAATGTCTTCGTCGGGAAGAACAAAGCTAGCCCGCAATGTTCCTTCCCACTTGGCCGCTCGGTTCAGCCCCTCCACACCGATACCGCTTGCACTCAGGTTTACTGCATTCAGTTGTATTGCCTCGCCGCTTGCATTCTTCAGGGAGACCGGAAACTGAACTTTTACCCGGTAGGTTTTTTGCTGTTCCACGCCCAGCGCTCCCAGGCTCGGAGGCTTTTCGCCGGCGGCACTGTTGATTTGATACTCGTGCAGCTTGCGGCTCAAAGTGCGGCGCGAAATGCCCAGTTGTTCCGCCGCCTGCGCGCGATGCCCTCCGGTTCTCTCCAGAGCTTTTCGGATCATCTGTTCTTCCATGGCTTCGAGGTCGGTGCCGTTATCGAGGGCTACCGCATATTCGGGAGTGGTGGCGCTGGTGGTTGCGGGAGGCGCGTGCTCGGTATGTTGAGCAATCTCGGCGGCCACTTCCTCGACGCCGATTTTTTCGGCAGCAGATTCCACGGTGAGCTTCGCAATCACATTGCGAAGTTCGCGGATGTTGCCCATCCAGGGGTGGGCCTGCAGTTTTCGCAGAGCCTCCTCGCTGAAGTTCTTACCCGGAGCCTTGAGGTTCAAGAAATATCGGGCCAGCACGGCGATATCGTCTGGGCGCTCGCGCAAAGGTGGAACGCGCAGGTGAAACTGACTGATGCGATGAAACAAGTCTTTGCGGAAGCGGCCTTCCTTCACTGCGGCTTCGAGATTCTGATTGGTGGCGGCGACCACACGCACATCCACTTTGACCTGACGATTGCCTCCCAGCCGGTAGTAGGCCTTGCCATCGAGAACGCGCAGGAGCTTGACCTGAATATGAGCCGGCAGTTCGCCGATTTCGTCGAGAAAGAGCGTGCCTTTATCCGCCATTTCGAACAGGCCGGGTTTGCAGGCATCCGCTCCGCTGAAGGCGCCCTTCTCGTAACCGAAAAGTTCGCTCTCCACCAGATGCTCAGGAAGAGCGGCGCAGTTGATCTCTACAAAGGGCAGCTTATTCCGGAATGAAGATTTGTGAATGGTATGCGCTACCATCTCTTTGCCGGTGCCCGTTTCTCCGGTGATGAGAACGGTTTCGCTGTGCGTGGCGATGCGATCAACCAGGCCCATGAACTTGTGCATCAGCAGGCTGGCGATGATAAAGCGAGTTCCATCAAGCTCGCGCTCCACGATTACGGCCCGGGCCGCTCCGCCAGAGGGCTCCGGAGCCTGCGCGGGATTAGTTACCAAGGCTTGAGCAGTCGCCGATTGCGCGGGATCGAACGACAGAATCACGAAGCCCGCCGGTTCTGAATCGTTCCCGCTTAGGGGCGTGATTGAAACCAGGAAGTTGATCGTCGTCCCGGATTTGGTTCGCAGTGAAACGTAGCCCTGGAAGAGCTGGTTAGGCTTTCGATTCAAAAGACCATCTGGGCTACCGAAATCTCCGCTAAGCAATACTACGTTCTTGCCGATGAGTTCGGTGGTGGTGTACCCATAGAATCGCTGCGTGCAGGGGTTGCAACTGGTGATCGTGCCTTCGAGGTCGGTCGCGATAACGCTGGCCGGAAGCTGATCGAGGATCGCTGCAGAAGAAATGGGCCAGTCCGCCACTAAGCGGGATGGGCGCTGCTCATCGGGACCAAGAAAAACCCGAACCCCGGACTCGAACGATTCAGTTGACTTTGCCACGCTTTCGTCGGCCCTCAGAACTTGAGCAGCGGCCATCCTTTCGACTACTTACGTCGGATAGGGCCGGCGGATACAGTCTCCCGCGGTACCGTTGCGGGAGATCTGACCACATAATTGTCGCTTGCGGGCGGTCCTCAGCACGAGCCTTCTCTTGCAAATCCCGAACGAAGGTAACTTCTCTCGCGACTGAATTCTCGCTGAAAACGCTTGTCAACGACGACTGGCGCTAACACCAACGTAACTCGAGTCACTCCTTATGGTAATTAGACGCGTGCAATTCCTGACCCTAAGATCGAAAGGTTAATGTCTAATACGGCGAAAATATTCGTCGCGGCCATGGTGTCTCTAGGCGCGGCGGTGCTGGGAACTGCGCTGCTGCACTGGGAGAGCGCCGGCCTGGTCCGCTTTTGCTGCTATGCCCTGATCGCGATCATGGCTTCGGTGCTGAAGGTGCGCCTGCCTGGCATCGACGGCACGATGTCGGTGAATTTCCTTTTCATTCTGCTCGGCATCATGGAGTTGAGTCTTCCCGAAACTCTCGTTATTGGCTGCGCAGCGGGCCTGGTGCAGTGTCTCTGGACAGCGCAGCAGCGTCCCAGACCGGTCAAAATCGCGTTTAACGTGAGCATGCTGGCCAACGCCGCGGCCATCTCCTACGTCAGCTATCACCGCTTAGTATCGTGGCTTGGAGACATTCGGCCCACGGCCTTGATGTTTGCCGCGCTTATTTATTTCGTGGCCAACACTCTTCCGGTTTCAATCATTATCGGGATCACGGAAAACAAGTCTTTTCGCCACATCTGGTCCAACTGTTACTTCTGGTCTTTTCCCTATTACCTGGTGGGAGCGGCGGTGGTGGGACTGGTGAGTTTTGTGAATCGTCGCATCGGCTGGCAGACTTCATTGCTCATCCTCCCGATAATTTATTGGGTTTACCGCTCCTACCGAATCTATCTCGATCGTTTGGAGGATGAGAAGAAGCGCGTAGAAATCGAGAAGCAGCACGTGGAGCAAGTAGCTTCACTAAACTTGCGCACCATCGAAGCGCTAGCGCTGGCCATCGAAGCGAAGGACAATAACACCCACGATCACCTGCATCGCGTGCGAACCTATGCCGTAGAAATCGGCAAGGAACTGGGACTTGGAGAAAGCGAACTGGAAGCGCTCCGTGCGGCTGCGCTGCTGCATGACATCGGTAAACTCGCCGTACCGGAGCACATCATTAATAAGCCCGGCCGGCTGACTCCTGAAGAATTTGAAAAGATGAAAATTCATCCCATCGTGGGCGCCGAGATTCTGGAGCGCGTGGCCTTTCCGTATCCGGTGGTGCCGGTGGTGCGGTCGCACCACGAAAAGTGGGACGGCACGGGATACCCAGATGGCTTGAAGGGAGAGGAAATCAGCATCGGCGCACGCGTGCTGGCTGTCGTGGACTGCCTCGACGCCCTCTCCACCGACCGGCAATATCGCAACGCTCTGCCTCTGGATGAAGCCATGGCTAAGGTGGTCAGTATGTCCGGCACATCCTTCGATCCCGCGATTGTGGAGATTCTGCGACGCCGCTATATCGAACTGGAACGCATGGCGCAAACCAAACCGGATAGCAAAATCCGCTTAAGCCTCCCCGCTAATAATCTGCACGTAGAGCAGGGATACGGACCGGCGACTGGATTTGAAAGCTCCGAACCTGCGGCTGGCGCAAGCGACAAAGATTTCCTCTCATCGATCGCATCCGCCCGGCAGGAAGCCCAGACCTTGTTTGAACTCAGCCAGGATTTGGGAAATTCTCTAAGTCTAGTCGAAACTCTTTCGGTTCTATCCATACGATTGCGCAAGCTGATTCCGTACGATTCCATGGCGATCTTTGTCTGCAAGAATGGACGCCTGTTGCCGGAGTTTGTAAGTGGAGAAGATTTTCGCGCCCTCTCTTCGCTGAACATTCCGGTGGGCAAAGGTCTTGTCGGATGGGTTGCGGAAACTTGCAAGCCCATTATCAACGGCAATCCGGAGGTGGAATCAGCCTATGCCGGAGCGGGGCAAACCCAGGTCCTGCGCTCCGCATTAGCGGTTCCCGTGGAGGGCCTTAACGGAGTTGTCGGAGTTCTGGCAATGTACCGGCGGGAGCGCGATTCTTTCAACGCCGACCACCTGCGAATTCTTCTTGCTGTCAGCTCGAAGTTGGGTCTTGCCATCGAGAATGCTCTCAAGTACCAGCAAGCCGAGAGCTCGGCGACTACCGACTATCTCACCGGCTTGCCCAATGCGCGCTCTCTCTTCCTGCACTTGAGTCAGGAGCTTTCGCGCTGCCAGCGCAAAGGTGGTTCCACGGCAGTGATGGTGTGCGATCTCGACGGCTTCAAACAGGTCAACGATCGTTACGGGCATCTGGAAGGGGACAAGGTTCTGCGCGAGTTGGGGGCGAAACTCAAAGAAGCGTGCCGCGGCTACGATTACGTCGCTCGCATGGGCGGAGACGAATTCGTGTTGGTGGTTCCAGGTCTTAGCCCGGATGCAGCTCTGATCAAGGCCCAGTCCTTGCACGAACTCACGGCCAGCATCGGCCGGAAGATTTGCGGCGAAGATCTGCTTGGCCTGAGCGTGGGCACATCGTTCTGCCCCGAGGATGGGAATGAAGCGGAGCAGCTATTAGCCGAGGCCGATCGTCGCATGTATTCCGTGAAGCAAACTCATCGCGACAGAGCCGCCGACCCACATACTGCGCCATTCGAATTTGCTGCGCGCGGTGAGCACGAGACGCAGGATGTCTAACATGCTTGCGACTCGGATCGCGCGCCACATCTTATCCATTGCAGCCGTTGTGCTTCTCGGCGCATTCCTGTCGGCCGTGTTGGTCCGCTCTGCCCCTGGCTTTGACGTGGATGAACAACAACTGGATATGCGCCTGAATGCGTCGAGCATAACCGCGTTGCGCGACTCTCACCGCAAGGACAGCGAGAGCAGCCTCTTCCGTTTTTACTTGAGCTACCTCGGTCACTCGTTGCGCGGGGATCTCGGCATCTCGCGCTCTCTGGGTCAGCCGGTGCGCGGGCTGTTGCGCGACCGCACCCCGGTCACATTTCGCATGGTCGCAACCGGATTAGCGCTGGGTTGGTTGCTCGCCCTCGCTTTAGGCCTGACCGCTGCGTTGGCGCGAACCACCGCCTACGATGTCGCTACTCTGATCGCGAGCGGAATATTCTTATGTTTACCTGCGGCCGCCTTGGCTTTGCTTTCGGTGCTACTGAACTCGCCCGGCTATCTCGGGATTGCCCTCATCGTCTTTCCAAAAGTATTTCGCTACATGCGCAATCTTCTGGCGAAGGCTTACTCTTTGCCTCACATCTGCACGGCGCAAGCCAAAGGACTGAGCGAATTGCGCATCCTCGGCTTTCATGTGCTGCCTGTCATCGCTCCGGAATTGCTGGCTTTGGCGGGAGTTTCTGTCAGCGTCGCCGTGGGCGCCGCGATTCCCATCGAAACCCTATGCGGCATTGCCGGCGTCGGTCAGTTGGCGTGGCAAGCCGCGCTGGGCCGCGATCTTCCGCTGCTGGTGAACATCACCGTTCTGGTTACGCTGGTTACCTTGTCGGCAAACTTCGGCGCAGATGTAATAAGTCATATCTTGAGGTCCGAGGGAGTCTGACCGTGGTCCGCAGCCTGTCGTGTGCATTCCTGCTGATCGTCGCGCTGTTTGCCCTCTTCGCCGGACTGTTGTCGCCTGCGAACTACGCGACGCAGTTTCGTGAAATGCCGAACTCGCCGCCGACCCGGCAGCATCTGCTGGGCACCGACGACATTGGCCGCGACCGTTTTTCACGCTTGCTCTATGGCACAAGGATTTCTCTTTTGCTGGCTCCGGCCGCCGCGCTTTTATCCACAATTCTTGCCGCTCTTATCGGAGGCCTGGCCGGTTATCTCGGCGGAATTTGGGCGCGCTGCGCCATGGGGTTTGTCGACCTATTTCTGTCGCTGCCGTGGCTGTTTCTCTTGATCATGGTGCGGGGATTGTTGCCCTTGGATGTCTCGCCGTTGGTGTCGGTGCTGGTTACGTTCCTTCTCTTGGCCGTGCTGGGCTGGGCCGCTTCCGCCAGAATTCTTTGCGCCGGAGCCGCTACGCTGAGTCAATCGGGATTTCTTTTACAGGCGCGCGCTTCGGGGCTGAGCGGAGTTCGCCTCTTTGCCGTGCACATCTTGCCTAACCTGACGCCGATTCTGCTGGCGCAGTTTTGGATTTCGATTCCAGTCTTCATCCTGAGCGAGGCCAACCTGGGCATGCTCGGCCTAGGCGTGGCGGAACCCATGCCCTCGTGGGGCAGCCTGCTGCGCGAGATGGAAGGCATGCTGTCGTTAAGCGAAGGTCCATGGAAACTAGCTCCGCTGGCCCTGTTAATTCTAGTCGTGAGTTGCTTCGAACTGGCGCTCACTAAGCGGGAGTTTGCAACATGATGCGCCCGCAAAATCGATGGTTCCTGATTCTATTTGTTCTTCTTCTCGTTTCCGGACTCGCCGCAGGTGAGAGCGAATTGCGATTCTGTCTTCGCACCGAACCCAAGAGTTTCAATCCTCTGTTAACTGCAAACGACGCAGAAGAGACTATTCGCTATCTGACTGGCGGCGTGCTGGTGCGGGTCAACCGCCAAAACCAGCAACTGGAGCCGGAGCTCGCCGAATCCTGGAAGATCTCTTCCGATGGCCGGCAGATTACTTTCAAACTGCGAAGCGGAATCGCTTTCTCGGACGGCACGGACTTCTCCGCGGCGGATGTCGTCTACACCATGCAACAACTCATGGATCCTGCGCTGCATTCGCCGACTGGCGATGCCTTCCGCTCGGGTTCCGGGACCGTCACTGCAAAAATTATTTCCCCCGATCGGGTAAGCATTGCTTTTCCGGCGCCGGTCGCCGGCGTAGATCGTCTATTCGATCAGGTCGCCATTCTCTCTTCGAAGTCTCCGAAGAGAGAGTCTGCTGTGCTTGGGGCTTTCTATCTCGCCGACTACAAGCCCGGCGCCAGCGTCCTCTTGAAACGCAATCCCAATTATTGGAAGAAGGACGCGCAAGGTCATCCGTTACCTCATCTTGACGCCATTCGCCTCGACATTCAGTCGAATCGCGATATCGAACTGCTGCACTTCCGTCGCGGCGAAGTGGACCTTATCAATTCTCTCGACAGCGAATACTTCGACCGCCTGGCCTCGGTTGCTCCAACTTTAGTCCACGACGCCGGGCCGTCGCTCGATGCCGAGGAGATGTGGTTCAACCAGGTGGCGCATGCGCCCATTCCGGCGTACAAACTTAGCTGGTTTCGCTCCACAAATTTCCGTCGCGCCATTGCGCAATCAATCAACTACCAAGACCTGAGCCGGGTCGTATTCAAGGGTCATGCGCAACCTGCAGCGGGGCCGGTTTCTCCCGCAAACAAGTTCTGGTTCAACGAGAAACTGAAGCCTTATTCCTACGATCCCGAAGGCGCACTGAAATTGTTGGCGCTGGACGGATTCCACTTGCAGAGCGCTATTTTGAAAGATAAAGACGGCAATCCCGTGGAATTTTCCATCATCACCAATGCCGGCAACGCCTACCGTGAGCGCATGGCGGTACTGATTCAGCAGGATCTTCAGAAAATTGGTATCAAGGTAAGCATTGCCACTCTGGACTTTCCGTCGCTTATCGAGCGTATCAGCCAGAGTTTCAATTATGATGCGGCGATTCTGGGGCTCACCAACGTCGATCTCGACCCGAACGAACAAATGAATGTGTGGCTGAGTTCATCGGAGAATCATCAGTGGAATCCATCGGAAAAATCTCCGGAAACCGCATGGGAAGCCGAAATCGACAGGCTGATGCGCGCCCAGGCTTCGACGATCGATCCGCGCAAGCGAAAAGAAAGCTTTGATCGCGTGCAGGCGATTGTGATGGAGCAAGCACCGTTCATTTATCTGGTGAATAAAAACGCGTTGTCGGCGATCTCAGCTTCGCTGCAGGGTGCTAATCCGGTGATCCTGCGACCGCAAACTTACTGGAATGCCGATCAAATGACCGTCAGCGCCGGAGGCCGATGACCCCGAGTTCGACCACCGCTTCGGACCTTCTGCTCTCTGCTCGAATTTCAGTGGCGTATCGAGGTAAGCTGCCGGCGCTTCGTAACGTCGAACTCGAAATGCGGCGCGGAGAAATTCTTGGGCTGGTCGGGCAAAGCGGATCGGGGAAGAGCACGCTGGCTTTGGCGATTCTCGGTTTGCTAGGTAACAAAGGCGCAACCATCGATGGCCGCCTCGATTTTCAAGGACGCGATCTCTTAAAGATGAGCCAACGCGAGCTGAGAGAATTGCGCGGCCGCTCTCTGGGACTGGTTCTGCAAAGCCCGCTTTCTTCGCTGAATCCTGCTCTAAAGATCCGCACCCAACTGCGTGAGGCGTGGCGGGCTCATGCCGACGGCACTCGCGAAGAGTGTGAGGCCGCGATTCGCGCTGCGCTCTCCAGCGTAAGCCTGCCTGCAGATGAAGAGTTTCTCCGTCGGCATCCCGCGCAGCTCAGTGTGGGGCAGG
This sequence comes from uncultured Acidobacteriaceae bacterium, assembly GCA_963781635.1. Classification (GTDB taxonomy): domain Bacteria; phylum Acidobacteriota; class Terriglobia; order Terriglobales; family Acidobacteriaceae; genus Sulfotelmatobacter. The sequence goes on along the minus strand of CAWAFZ010000001.1, from coordinate 147,024 downwards.
CGCAACGCGTGTTGATTGCTATGACGATCATTCATCATCCCGCGCTGCTCATTGCCGATGAAGCGACAAGCGCGCTCGATGTAATTACGCAAGCGGAAATCCTCGCTTTATTCGCGCGGCTCAATCGAGAGACCGGAATGGCCATCCTCTACATCTCCCACGACCTGCCGTCGGTCGTGGGAATCTGCCATCGCATCGCAATTCTGCACGAAGCAGAAATTGTCGAATGTGGACCAACGGAGCGCATCTTTACCGCCCCCGAACATCCTTATACTCGCAAGTTGATTGCGGCCTTACCTTCGAGGTTGGGTTTTCACTTGGAAGAGTCAGCCGCTGCCGCTTCAGGCCGTTAGTTGTGCGGTTTAACCGAGCACTTCACTTTGCTCCCTCGCTACGGGGCTATGGGGGATCGTGAGCTCGACGAGCGTCCCTGGATGGGTGTTGGTGAAGCGTAGTTCGCCTCCGAATTCCCGGACGCGTTGTTTCATCCCACCAATGCCAACTCCTAAACTATCCGGTTGCTGGGCGGCAATCTGATCGTCGATGCCTTTGCCGTCATCCTGCACCGCCACCACCATCTTGTAGTCGGTTTGAGTCAAGGTGATTTGTACTTTGCGCGCTTCCGAATGGCGAAAAACATTCGTAAGCGCCTCTTGCACTATTCGGAAGGTTGCAGTTTCGACCTCAGGCGTCAGACGGGGAAAATCGGAGGGCTCGACACTAAACGATGTCTCGATGCCGCTGCGCTTCGTCAACCCCTCCAGATACCAGGAAAGTGCCGACCTCAGCCCAACTTCATCGAGCAAGGGAGGATGTAAGAGATGGGACATGGTCCGCACTTGCTGAATCGCGTGATCGAGAATTCCGCTCGCCTCAAGCCACGCTTGCTCTTTCGGCTGAGCGGATTTATCGAACAGCACCCGATCCAGCACCATCTTAGCGACAGCCAATTCCTGCCCCAATCCGTCGTGCAAATCGCGTGCTAAGCGGCGGCGTTCCTCATCCTGTGCTGTGATAAGCCGAGTAGAGAGGCGGCGCAATTCCCTGGTTCTCCGATCCACCATTTTTTCCAGTTGTGCAGCGTTGTCGCGAATCGACTGTTCCAGAAGTTTGCTGTCGTGAATGTCGGAGCAGGTGCCATACCATCTCGCAATTCTTCCTTCATCGCGAATCGGAACCGCGCGCGCCCTGAACCAGCGATAGCTCCCATCTTTTGATCGCAGGCGATACTCCGCTTCGTAGTTGGTTTCGGATTCGACACTGCGCATCCAATCGGCCATGGCTTGCTGATTGTCGTCCGGATGCACATAGTCGAGCCATCCAAAGCCATTTGCCGAACCTTTGGAAGCGCCGGTGAAATCATAGAATCGATCGCTGATGTAATCCCGGGAGCCATCAGTGCGGCGGCTGAAAATAATATCTGGGGCGGTGCGGATAATCGCGTCCAGCTCAAGATTTTTTTCCACTACTTCCGTGTTGACTTTCTGAAGCAGTTCCGCTTTACGGGCCAACTCCTCGGTGCGCTCCAGCACGCGCTGCTCCAGTTCGCGATTCAGGCTTTCCAGTTGCCGCGTCTTGCGATGCAAGTCTGCGAACACTCTTACCTTGGCGCGAAGCAGTTCCTGCACGACGGGCACGGAAATATAATCCACCGCTCCGTGCTCGTATCCTTTGAGTTGATCGACGTCGGTGAGATGCACAGCCGAAATAAAAATGATCGCCGTGCGCTGGAAGCGCGGGTGCTGCCGAATCATCGAGGCCAGCTGAAAGCCGTCGAGCTCCGGCATACTGACATCCATCAGCACGATGGCCACGTCAGTCTTCAACAAAACTTCAAGAGCTTCGGTGGCGGAAGTGGCTTTGATCAGGTTTTCGCCCAGCGGCGCCAGCATGACGTCATAACTGAGCAGCTTGCCCGGCTGGTCATCCACCATGAGGATGTTAACTTTTTCCTGTGCGCCCATCACCTCTCCACGACCGCTCTTATACAACTAGACCTCGTGCGCGCGAGACATTTACCGGTGAAGCCACATACGTAACGATGACAGCAGTTGCTCGGTGTTCACAGGCTTAGCCAGGTACTCGCTGGCTCCGGCCTCCAGACATTTCTCACGATCGCCCTTCATCGCTTTGGCGGTAAGCGCGATGATTGGCAAACGCCGGAACGAAGGGTTCTGGCGAATCACCTGCATGGTTTCGTAGCCATCCATCTCGGGCATCATGATGTCCATGAGCACAATGGCGACATCCGGAGTGGATTCCAGCTTGGTGATGGCTTCGCGGCCCGTTCCAGCGGTGATCACGCTCATGCCGCGGCGCTCGATCACGCTGCTGAGAGCAAAGATGTTGCGCACATCGTCGTCCACCACCAGCACTTTCTTTCCCATCAGCGCGTCGTCGGAGCGGTGCAATCGATCCAGCATTCGCTGCTTTTCCACTGGAAGATCGGAGACAACGCGATGCAGAAACAATGCGGTCTCATCCAGCAATCGTTCAGGCGACTCCACTCCCTTCACCACCACGCTGCGTGCCAGCGAGTGCAGGCGCGCATCCTCTTCCGGAGAAAGTTCTTTGCCGGTAAAGACTACGACGGGCAAATCGGCAGCGGCGGGAAAATCCCCGAAGCGTTCCAGAACGTCAAAACCTGATATGTCAGGCAACCGCAAATCGAGCACCACGCAATCGAACTGCTCTTTGCTGACTGCCTCAATCGCCTCTTCCCCCGTCGAAACGACGGTGACATTGATGTCGTCATAACCCAGCAACTCGCGAATACTCAGTTGCTCGCCGGGGTTGTCTTCCACCACCAGCAAGCGCTTCCGTCGGGGAGCAGAGAATTGCTTGATGCGATCCAGCGCCGACTCCAGGCCTTCCGAAGTGGTTGGCTTGGTCACAAAAGCAAACGCACCGCGAGCCAGGCCGTGATTGCGATCTTCGTCGAGCGTTAACATCTGAACTGGAATGTGCCGCGTGGCTGGGTCCTGCTTCAAGTGATTCAACACTGTCCATCCCAGCATATCGGGCAAAAATACGTCGAGCGATACGGCGGTGGGATGACATTCCTGCGCCAACTGCAGCGCTTCCGCACCCCGGTTCGCAACCAGGACTTTGAAGCCCTTGTCGCGCGAGAGATCGCATAACACGCGCGCGTAATGCGGATCGTCTTCCACGATCAGCAGTATGGCGTCGTCGGGCTGCAAATTTTCCCGGTCGTCAGGAATTTTCTCGATGGGATGTTCCGCCACCGATAATTGCGCTGCCGAAACCGACGTGGGCGACCTGCGCTCCGTTGCGGAGGCGCTGGACACCGACGGGCCTACGTAGGTTTGCGGCAGGTAGAGCGTGAACGTGCTGCCTTTGCCGGGAGCGCTGCGCAGTTGAATTTCTCCGCCCAGCAGGCTGGCCAACTCGCGGCTAATCGCCAGCCCCAAGCCGGTTCCGCCGTATTTGCGGCTCGTGCCCGCATCGGCCTGCTGGAAGGCTTCGAAGATAATGCGTTGCTTTTCCTGCGGAATCCCGATGCCCGTGTCCGAAACTTCGAAGGCTACAACCGACGCGGCGTTTCCAAGAATGGGATGATCCTCGCTCCAGCCACTCTTCGCCGCCGAAACGGACAAGCGCACGCCACCGACTTCCGTAAACTTAAACGCATTCGAGAGCAGGTTCTTCAATACCTGCTGCAACCGCTTCGAATCGGTGACGACGCTTCGAGCCAGATGCGGATCGGCAATCACCTCGAAACTGAGACGGCGGTTCTCCGCCTCGTGGCGGAATGGGCGGCCAATCGCATCCAGTATGCTGGCGAAGAAGACCTCTTCCGCCTCCACCGATACCGTTCCGGATTCGATCTTTGACAGATCGAGAATGTCGGTGATCAGGTTCAACAAGTCAGTGCCGGCGCCATGGATGGTCCGGGCAAACTCGACCTGTTTTGCGGTGAGGTTGCCGTCCGGGTTATCGGTGAGTTGCTGGCCGAGAACCAGGATGCTGTTCAACGGCGTGCGCAACTCGTGCGACATGTTAGCCAGGAATTCCGACTTGTACTTCGATGTCAACGCGAGTTCTTTGGCTTTGCCCTCGAGAGCGCCGCGGGCCTGCTCGATTTCCTGATTCTTGCGTTCGACCTCGACGTTCTGTTCAGCAAGCTGCTGCGCCTTCTGGGCGAGCTGTTCGTTGGTCTGCTGCAATTCTTTTTGCTGCACTTGCAGTTCGGTGGCAAGCTGCTGCGATTGCTTTAACAGGCCTTCGGTCTGCATCGTAGCTTCGATACTGTTCAGCACGATGCCGATGCTCGCCGTGAGCTGCTCAAGAAATGCCAGCTGCAAGGTTGTGAAACTGCTAAGAGATGCAAGTTCAATGACAGCCTTGACGCGATCTTCGAATAACACGGGAAGCACGATCACGTTTCGCGGAACCGCCTCGAACAAACCGGATCGAATCGAAATTGTGTTGGGTGGCAGCTCCGAGATGAGCATGCGCCGTTTCTCCGCGGCGCATTGTCCCACTAATCCTTCACCAACTTTGAGACGCCGCAGATGCCCATCTTCGCCATCGCCGGCGAAGGCTGAGAGCATAACCATTTCCGCGGATTCTTCACCACCCATCTGATAGATGACACCTTGCTGCGCGCTTACCAGAGGCGCGAGTTCCGACAGCAACATGCGTCCTACGGTCGTCAGATCACGCTGCCCTTGCAACATACCGGTGAAGCGGGCCAGGTTGGTCTTCAGCCAGTCCTGCTCGGTATTGCGGTCGGTGGTGAGCCGCAAGTTATCGATCATCGTGTTGATGTTGTCTTTCAACTCCGCGACCTCGCCGCTGGCCTCGACCTGAATCGAGCGTGTGAGGTCGCCCTTGGTGACTGCCGTGGCAACTTCGGCAATGGCGCGCACTTGATTGGTTAAATTGTCCGCCAACAAATTTACGTTGCCGGTCAGATCTTTCCATGTGCCCGCCGCGCCGGGCACATTAGCTTGTCCGCCGAGACGTCCTTCCACGCCGACTTCGCGGGCCACGGTCGTAACCTGGTCCGCAAAAGTGGCGAGCGTGTCGGTCATGTTATTGATCGTTTCAGCGAGCGCCGCAACCTCGCCCTTCGCGTTTACGGTGAGCTTTTGCGTGAGTTCGCCATTGGCAACGGCAGTCACCACTTTCACAATGCCGCGCACTTGTTCTGTCAGGTTAGCGGCCATCACGTTCACGTTGTCGGTGAGATCCTTCCACGTTCCGGCAACGCCCGGCACCTGCGCCTGCCCGCCCAGTTTGCCTTCCGTCCCGACTTCGCGGGCGACGCGCGTGACTTCGGCGGCGAAGGCGTTGAGCTGATCCACCATGGTGTTGATGGTGTTTTTGAGTTCGAGAATTTCCCCTTTCACGTCGACCGTGATCTTGCGCGACAAATCGCCGCGAGCCACGGCCGTCGTCACTTCAGCGATGTTACGCACCTGACCCGTGAGGTTTCCGGCCATTGCGTTTACCGAGTCCGTAAGATCCTTCCACGTACCGGCCACGCCGGAGACGTTTGCTTGACCTCCGAGCCGGCCTTCGCTGCCCACTTCGCGAGCGACGCGGGTTACTTCGGCGGCGAACGAGCGCAGCTGTTCGACCATCGTATTCAAAGTTTCTTTGAGCTGCAGAATTTCGCCGCGCACGTCCACCGTAATTTTCTTCGAGAGATCGCCATTCGCGATGGCCGTTGCGACTTCGGCGATGTTGCGCACCTGGCCGGTGAGATTGCTGGCCATGAAGTTGACGTTGTCAGTGAGATCCTTCCAGGTACCGGCGACACCGGGCACTTGCGCTTGGCCGCCCAGCTTTCCGTCCGTGCCCACTTCGCGGGCGACACGCGTTACCTCTCCGGCGAAGGCGTTCAGTTGGTCCACCATCGTGTTGATGGTGTTTTTCAGCTCGAGAATCTCGCCTTTGACGTCGACCGTGATCTTGCGCGACAAATCGCCGCGGGCTACGGCAGTAGTCACTTCAGCGATGTTTCGAACTTGACCGGTAAGATTTCCGGCCATGGAATTCACCGAGTCGGTGAGATCCTTCCACGTTCCCGCGACGCCAGGTACGTTCGCCTGGCCTCCCAGTCGGCCTTCGGTGCCGACTTCGCGGGCCACACGCGTTACTTCGCCGGCGAAGGCGTTGAGCTGATCGACCATCGTGTTGATGGTTTCTTTCAGTAGCAGAATTTCGCCGCTGACGTTCACGGTGATCTTCTTCGACAAGTCACCGCTGGCGATGGCAGTCGCCACTTCTGCGATGTTCCTGACCTGTCCCGTCAAATTGCTGGCCATCGAGTTGACTGAATCCGTGAGATCTTTCCACGTGCCGCCGACTCCAGGCACTTGCGCCTGGCCGCCGAGTTTACCGTCGGTGCCCACTTCGCGTGCCACGCGCGTGACTTCCGACGCAAACGATCGCAACTGATCGACCATGGTGTTGATGGTGTCTTTGAGTTCGAGAATTTCTCCTCTCACATCGACGGTGATTTTGCGCGACAGATCGCCACGCGCCACAGCCGTTGCCACTTCGGCGATGTTTCGCACCTGACCGGTAAGGTTGCTCGCCATGAAGTTGACGTTGTCGGTGAGATCCTTCCATGTGCCGGCCACACCCGGAACCTGCGCCTGACCGCCGAGCTTGCCCTCGGTACCGACTTCGCGGGCCACGCGTGTAACTTCTCCGGCGAAGGCGTTGAGTTGGTCCACCATCGTGTTGATGGTGTTTTTGAGTTCAAGAATCTCGCCCTTGACATCGACCGTGATCTTGCGTGACAAGTCGCCGCGGGCCACGGCTGTGGTCACTTCAGCAATGTTTCGAACCTGGCCGGTTAGGTTACCCGCCATCGAATTCACTGAGTCCGTAAGGTCCTTCCACGTTCCGGCCACTCCGGGGACGTTTGCCTGGCCTCCCAAACGCCCTTCGGTACCGACTTCGCGCGCCACGCGCGTTACTTCGCCGGCGAAGCGATTGAGCTGATCCACCATGGTGTTGAGAGTTTCTTTGAGCTGCAAAATCTCGCCACGCACGTCGACCGTGATTTTGCGCGACAAATCGCCCGTGGCAATTGCCGTCGCTACTTCCGCAATATTTCGCACCTGGCCCGTGAGGTTGCTGGCCATGAAATTGACGTTATCGGTGAGATCTTTCCAAGTGCCGCCAACGCCGGGCACTTGCGCCTGGCCGCCCAGCTTGCCTTCGGTACCCACTTCGCGAGCCACGCGCGTGACTTCACCGGCGAAGGCATTTAGCTGATCGACCATCGTGTTGATGGTGTCTTTGAGTTCAAGAATCTCACCCTTCACGTCCACCGTGATTTTGCGCGACAAATCGCCCCGGGCCACAGCCGTTGTTACTTCGGCGATATTTCGAACCTGAGCCGTCAAATTACCAGCCATAGCATTGACGGAATCCGTGAGATCTTTCCAGGTTCCAGCGACGCCCACCACCACCGCCTGGCCACCCAACTTGCCATCGGTTCCAACTTCACGAGCCACGCGCGTGACTTCGGAGGCAAACGATCGCAATTGGTCCACCATCGTATTGATGGCTTCTTTGAGCTGAAGAATTTCGCCGCGCACATCGACGGTGATTTTGCGGGAGAGATCGCCACTCGCCACGGCGGTCGCGACTTCCGCGATGTTACGCACCTGGCCAGTAAGATTGCTGGCCATGGAGTTCACCGAATCCGTCAGGTCTTTCCAGGTGCCGGCCACGCCCGGCACCTGCGCCTGTCCGCCCAACTTGCCGTCGGTTCCGACCTCGCGCGCCACGCGCGTTACCTCAGCGGTGAATACGCTGAGTTGCTGAATCATCGTGTTCACAATGTTGGCGGAGCGTAAGAACTCGCCTTCGAGTGGACGCCCGTCCACGTCCAGGCGCACGGTTTGAGTCAGATTGCCTTGCGCCACGGCCGCGATAGCTCGCGTAACTCCCTCTGTCGGACGGAGCAAATCTTCCACCAGCGTATTGACCGAAACCTCCATGTCGCCCCAGGCGCCTTTGGATTCGTGAAAGCGAGCGCGCTCCCGGGTCCGGCCTTCTTTGCCCACCACCTGTCCAACCCGCTTCAGTTCCTGCGCCATCTGCTGGTTGGCCGCGACAATCGCGTTGAACGTGTCGGCAACTTTTCCCGCCAGCCCGGTCCAGGCCACTGGAAGGCGCACTGAAAAATCTCCATCCCGCATCGCTTGCAGACTGGCGAGAATCACGCTGAGATCAGCCGCAGCCGGCTCAGCCACAAAAGCGGAATTTCCATTTCCATTATTCTTTCGGGTTTCAGGCGCTGCGCCCTCGGCTACTGCAACTGCGGGCTCCTGACTGCGCTTCTTCATTGTCCTCTCCTAGCTGTAGCGAGGGCTTACTTTGTTAGCCCGCCAAATACGTTGGCGGCGACCAGAGGAGCGCTCTCACGTTCACGAGCGCTCCGAACGTTTCGCATGCCTGATCTCGAAGGGAAACATGCAACGCACCCACACCGCTGCAATGCTTTTCTATATCAGGAAAGTCGGCCTCCAGCCCTCAGGTATTTACTGTAGAAGCGGGCAAGTTGCGTATTTTCGGTGGGATGCTGACGGAATAGTCTGGCCGCCAAGATCGGACATTTTGAGCTTTGGGGCCCGCGTAAGCACACTTGCAGACACAACAATTCCAACGGCCGAGCCGGAGTGTCTCGGTTATAAGGAATACCTTACGGCGAGGTTCGATTCGGCGAGGAATTATTTTCGGGAGCTTGTGGGTTACTCCCGCTGGCCTTGCCGGCTGGACCATTTGGTTCTGGAGACACCGGCCCGGGATTCGCTTCGTGATTGCGGCAAGGGTTCCCGCCACGGTGATGAGTTCTATCCCCGCCATATTCTGCCTGAGCCTGCTGGCATGCTTGCAATGCGATCCGCTGATCGGACGTGATCAGCTCGTCTGACTTCCGTTTGGCTTGCTCGCGAATTTCTCTGGCTTGTTGCCGTCTTTGCTGCGGACTAAGAGAAGAATTTTCGCAAACCGCATCTACTCGGGAGTGAGCATCGCGCTCAATGTCGCGCCGCTGTTCCACGATAGAGCGGTCAATGCCAGCTTGCCGCCAGCACGGTTCCTGATAGGTTCGTGGCGGCGGCGCCGGTGAAGAGGGCGGAGTGTTCTGCGCCGCAGTGATGAGCGCGCCTGTGAAAATCAGAAAAGTAAGAGTTGCGGGGCAAGAAATTCTTCGCATCGGACTGGCCTCCTTGCGCGCTGGCAGGTATTCAGCGCAAGTGTAATCTGACTTCCGCAAATCTAAAATATAAAATCTAGAAGAGTGTAACTGTCTGAGACCGAGCGGTCAGCCGCAGCCTCGATGACCGCTCCGGCGAGAAATGCTACAATCAAAAATTGCCTCAGCAAGCCGGTTCCCATCCGGGCGCGTAGCTCAATTGGCAGAGCAACTGACTCTTAATCAGTAGGTTGTAGGTTCGATTCCTACCGCGCTCACCACTTTCCATGCGGCTTGATAAATTCTTGAGCCGCAGCCTTTACATTTGCAGGCTCATTCCCGACCGCTACGTGGCCTCCTCGGTGACCAGTTGGGTCTGGGTTCCGAGGCCGTCGATGCCCAGATGAATCTTGTTGCCAGCTACGAGATACTTGGGCGGTTTTTGTCCAAGCCCAACGCCGGGCGGAGTGCCAGTAGAAATCACATCACCAGGTTGCAGGCTCATGAAACGGCTCAGGTAGCTGATCAGCCAGGCCACCCCGAAGACCATGGTGCGCGTCGATCCCCGCTGGTAGAAATGACCGTCAATCTCAAGCCAGATGTTGAGAGCCTTCGGATCGGGAACTTCGTCGGGAGTAACCAGCCACGGGCCGATGGGGCCGAAGGTATCTGCGCTCTTGCCTTTTACCCATTGCCCGGTGCCCTCGAGCTGAAAGGTGCGCTCCGAGAGATCGTTGACGACGCAGTATCCGGCCACGTGGCTGATAGCGCCGCTCTCGCTGACATATTTTGCCGGCTTGCCGATGACGACGCCGAGTTCCACTTCCCAGTCCGTTTTCTTCGAACCACGTGGCATAACGACATTGTCGTTGGGACCCATAATGGAAGAAGTTGCTTTCATGAAGATCACGGGCTCCGTAGGCATAACCATTCCAGCCTCGGCTGCGTGATCGGAGTAGTTGAGCCCGATGCAGACAAACTTGCCCACCCCCCGACACAAGCGCCGACGCGCGATTCCCCAGCGACGGCGGGAAGGGAAGCAGGATCGACCTTACGGATCTTTTCGAGAGCGTCGTTGGCAAGAGTGTTCGCAGAGATATCAGAGACGACTGCAGAGAGGTCCCGAATCTTGCCATCGGCTGAGAGGATACCGGGTTTTTCCTGGCCGATAGGACCGTATCGAAGTAGCTTCATGATGCTCCTTGAATTTCGGTTTTCATGCGAGTTGTCACAGAGTCCAGCCACCGTCGATCACCAGCGCCTGGCCGGTCGTAAACGAAGACTCATCCGATGCCAGATATAGCGCCAGTTCAGCGATTTCCTCGGGCTGGCCGAACCTGCCCATCGACTGGCGTGCCAAGAAAGCAGCACGAGCGCTTTCCGCATCGCCGTGGGCCGCGATGCGCTCTTCCAGAGATGGAGTTTCAACGGTGCCGGGGCAGATCGCATTGCAGCGAATGCCTTTGGCTACAGTGTCGGCCGCGATCGCTTTCGTGAGTCCGATGATGGCTGCCTTGGTGGTGCCATAAACAAAACGATTGGGCGCTCCTTTGATGCTCGATGCAGCTGACGACATGTTCACGATGCTGCCCTTCCTCGCCTCAATCATCGCCGGCAGAAAGGCGCGGCAGGTGCGGTACATGGAAGAGACGTTCAAATCGAAGGAGAAATCCCAATCCTTTTCCGAGCAGGCAAAAATATCTCCCTGATGCACGTAGCCCGCGCAATTGAAAAGCACATCCACGCGGCCGAGCTGCGCGGCAAGAGCATTCACAGCAGCGGTGTCGCGAACATCGAGCAGGTTTACCTGGATGCCAGGGCGCTCCGCTTTCAATGACGCCAACGCATCGTTGTTTATATCCGTGGCCCAAACAATCGCGCCCTCCGATTCGAACTTAAGCGCCGAGGCACGACCGATCCCCTGGCCAGCAGCGGTGATGAGTGCGACTTTTTCAGCCAGTCTTCCGGCCATATCTGGACAATCTTAGCCTAGTGGGACAACCGCAACCGGCGCCTAGTTCGGAGCCTCGGCGATGGGGAGCCAGATTTGAAAACGGGTGTCACCGGGCTTGGAGTCAACCTGAACATTGCCCTTGTGTTTTCGTACGATACGCTGGACCGTGTCCAGCCCGAGGCCGGTGCCTTCGCCAACTCCTTTGGTAGTAAAGAAGGGCTCAAAAATGTGGGGCTGAACTTCTTCGGGAATTCCGGGGCCGTTGTCGGCAATCTCCACCACGACGCAACCATCTTCCTGGTAGGTTCGAATACGAAGCCGGCCTTTCCCGTGCATGGCGTCAATCGCATTGTCGATGATGTTGGTCCAGACCTGGTTGAGTTCGCTGCCGAATGAATTCACCAGCAGTGGGACTTTCTGGTAATCGCGCTGGAGCTCCACTCCCTGTTTCAGCTTGTGATTCAGGATCGTGAGCGTGGTCTCCAGGCTCCTGACCACGTCAACGTTCTGCACCGGAGCCTGGTCCATGTGGGTATATTCCTTGATGGCGCCCACCAGGTCCGATATCCGCGAAGTGCTGCTCTCGATTTCATTCAACAGAGACGCAATCTCAACCGACGCGGCAATGCGAACCAGAGCGGCGCGGGCAGCCTCCGCATCAAGCTTCGCAAACAACGATTCCACCACCTCCGGCTGGATGTTGCGCCGCGCAAGGCCCGCTGCCAGCAGCCATAAGTCGTTCTGCCCATGGCTGCGCAACAGGGAATCAATTTGGTCTTCCAGGTCGTTGATAGTTAGCGCATCGGGAGGGATTACATCCTTCTGGGTGAACAAAGTTTCAAGTTTTTCAATCTCTGACTTCTGTGCTGGCGTGAGATCGCGCTTCCCCAGTTCCACGCTTGCGTCCCTGATTTTCTTTATAGTGTCGCGCAACTGGCTGGTGGCGCGCTTCGCGGCGGAGGCCGGATTGTTTAGTTCGTGCGCCAACCCCGCGGAAAGCTTGCCCAACGAAGCCAGGCGGTCGCGCTGTTGTTCAAGGCGGGTAGTCTCGCGAATGCGATCGGACATCAAGCCCACGAGGCGCTGGGTCAGCACCGGCATCTTCTGTATCAGATCTGGGAATAGCGAGGCGGGAAATCTTAGGCCGCGGCTGTCGCTCTCGGCGCGAATGCTCACGGTGAAAACCTTCATCCGGGAAAAAGGCAGCACTCCGGTCACATCGCCGGGTTCTAACGTGAAAACAAAGTCTCGCCCCCACGCTCGGCGCGCCCTTGAAGGTGCCCTTCCAGAACCACGAACATAGAGTCGGCCGGATCGCCCTGGTGCGATAGGACCCCCCCAGTCTTGATATTCATCTCTTGGGACTGGCTGATAAACCAATCGAGCTGATCATCGGGCAAATCAGCAAACTCGGTCACGCGGCGTAGTTCGGATTTTTCGACCATTTACACCTTACTCAAATATTGATGGATGAACTGCACCGCCACTGATCCTTCGCCGACTCCGGAAGCCACGCGCTTAATCGAACCGTGGCGCACGTCGCCCACAGCGAAGATGCCGGGAACATTGGTCTCAAGCAGGAAGGGATCGCGGTCCAGTGCCCAGCCCTTGGGCCGCTGCCCGTCACGGATCAGGTCAGGGCCAGTCAGTAAGAAACCACGATCGTCGCGCTCCACCACATTTGCCAGCCAGTCGGTACGCGGCAATGCTCCGATAAAAATAAACATGGCGCTCGCCGGCACGCGCTCAATCCGGTTGCTATCGGAACAGAGCACAGAAATTTCTTCCAGATGTGTGTCGCCATGAGCCTCGGCCAGGCTGGCGTGAGTCCACAATTGGATGTTCGGCGTGTCTTTGATCTGGTCGATCAGATACTGCGACATGGTGCTCGATAGCGACTCGCCGCGCACCAGAATGAAGACGCGCTCGGCATATTTCGCGAAATTCATTGCCGCCTGCCCCGCCGAATTCGCGCCGCCGACGACATATACAGTTTCGCCTTTACACGAAAGAGCCTCAGTCGCGCCGCCTCCATAATAAATTCCTGCTCCTTGCAAACGAGCTACCCCAGGGGCTTCGAGCCGCCGCCACTGCACTCCGGTTGCGACCATCAGCGAGTGGCAGGAAATTTCGTTGCCGTCAGAGAGCTTGATGATTCGATACGGCCCTTCAGTGCGCACGCCGACCACTTCTTGCGGCGAGAGGATTTCCACTCCGAAGCGTTGAGCTTGCACCACGGCGCGGCGGGCAAGATCGGCGCCGCTGAGTCCAGTCGGAAATCCGAGATAATTTTCGATGCGGGAACTCATGCCCGCCTGACCCCCAGGAGCCTCGCGCTCGATCATCACCGTGTGCAGGCCTTCGGAGGCTCCATAGACGGCTGCCGCTAAACCGGCAGGGCCTCCGCCGACAATCGCTAAATCATAAAAGCTGGTTTGTGCACGGGTGCGCAATCCAACTTTTTTCGCAACGTCCGCAGGGATGCCTTCGAGAAGCTTCGTCCCGTCAGGAAACAGCACCACCGGAATATTCGCAGCCTCCGGGCCCAGCGCCTCCAGCAGGCGTTTGGTCTCAGGATCATTGGCGGAAAGTTCCACGTCAATCCACTGGTAGGGAACATGGTTGCGCGCAAGGAAATCGCGCAATTCATAAGATCGCGGCGACCAGCGCGTGCCCAGCAGCCGGATGCCCTGAAAAGTCGGCCGGAAGGACGCCTGCCAGTCGTCCAGTAAATCGTCAAGCTGCGGATAAAGATGTTCACTGGGAGGATCCCAGGGCTTCAGGAAGAAATAATTGATGCTGGCGTGGTTGATGGCGCTGATCGCGGCGTTGGTATCGGCATAAGCGGTGAGCAAAGCGCGCTTCGCAGCCGGAAAAATCGCCATCGCTTCCTGCAGGAAGGCGACGCCATCCATCCGCGGCATGCGCTGGTCGGCCAGCAGTAAGGCCACGCTGTCATTGCGCACCTTCAACTGCTTTAGCAGATCAAGCGCACCTTCGGGCGAATCGCTTCCGATCACGCGGTATTCCGCGCCATACTGCGAACGCAGATCGCGCTCGATGGCCCGCAACACGTCCGAGTCGTCGTCTACGCTCAGCAAAATTGGTTTGGCCATGATCAGTTTCGAACGGAAAGATGACTACATACTACCGTGCTGACTCTTTGTGTTACTTAGATACTGAAACTTGCCTTTGGTCGCGGAATTCATGATGCCGCAAGTTTGGGAAGGGCACGACGTTCAGTCGTGCCGTAATTGTTCAAGATGTATCCGTGCGTCAGCGCCAGGGGCTCGCGGGCAACGAAACTTTTTCGCAGCCTGTTGACCCCGCGCCCTTCCCAAAACCATTTGCAAGATGGGCTCTAGCCGGCCCGCTCCAACCCCACCAGTTCCTGTATGGAGTTTTTATCGATCTTCAGACCGGCCGCGGCCACATTTTCCTCGAGATGTTCAACCTTGGAAGTCCCTGGGATCGGCAGCATGACGGGAGAGCAAGCCAGCAGCCATGCCAAAGCCACTTGTGAAGGCGTAGCTTTTAGACGCTCCGCCATCAGACCGATCGGACTGTCCGCCCCGGACACTTTGCCCGCCGCCAGTGGAAACCATGGAATGAAACCCAGGTTTTCCTTCTCGCAATATTCCAGAACATCTTCTGAGCCGCGATCCGCAATGCTGTAACGGTTCTGCACGCTGACAATCGGAACAATCTTTCGCGCCTGCTGAATCTGCTTCACGCTCACTTCCGATAACCCGATATGTCTGATTTTTCCTTGCGCCTGCAGGTCCTTCAGCGTGCCGAGTTGATCTTCCGCCGGAACCTTGGGGTCGATGCGATGTAACTGATAAAGATCGATGCAGTCCAAACGCAAGCGGCGCATGCTGCCTTCACAGGCAGAACGCAGGTGTTCCGGCCTTCCATTTTCAACCCAGCGGTTAGGACCCGGGCGGTCGAAGCCGCCTTTGCTGGCGATCACGAGTCCGGCAGCATAAGGATGCAGGGCCTCGGCAATGATTTCCTCGCTGACGTAAGGACCGTAGGAGTCGGCGGTATCGATGAAGTTGATGCCAAGCTCCACCGCTCGCCGCAGAACACGCACTGCTTCAGCCCGATCGGCAGGTTCACCCCAAACTCCATCTCCGGTGATTCGCATGGCGCCGAATCCCAGGCGCGTGACGCGAAGATCGTTTCCCATTAAGAATTCACCAGCTCCCGCGGCAAGCGTCTTCGACGAGCGTGCAGCCAATTTTTTTCTTTCCATATATTCCCTCCAAATGACGAAGATTAATGCGCGAACTAACTTCTTCCTTTGGATGGATCGACATCCCCGGAGGATGCAGGAAGGAACGCGGTTTCCTACGTCATCTAACGCGCTGTGTCGCTACTTCGTTTCAGCTTTCGTAGCGACCGGTTGACCAATCTGCCATTTCTCTTTAGGAGGATGGAGAATAAATTTCAGAGCTTCGACCCGCAAAAAACCGGTCGAAAATTCAATCGCGTTGCGGAATTTGTTTAGGAGGCCAACTTTAATTCCTTGTAACCTCTTAGACGCCTTTCACCAAGATAACCCGATAGCTTGCGCCTTTGAAACGATGCTCCCGTACCTCTCGATAGCTCGGACTGTCATACCAGGCCTTTGCTGCCTCAATGCTTGGGAACTCGAGGATTACCGTACCCTCCGTGGGAGATCCTTCCAGGTCTTCATGCGAACCGTACAGAGCCAGAACCTTCGCCTCATGCCCGGCAAGCGTGGCGGGAACATCCTTTGAGTAAGTGGCCAACTCGCGTTGGTCAAGCGTCTTGTCACGCGTAAAAATCAGATATGCACTCATAACGATCTCCGTTGAGGTTGTCTCGCGCCGGTAGTTGACTAGCCCACTTACAGCCGAGGAGTTGCTGATCGAGAACTCGGAGTCAGTTAGACCTATGCCGAACCGCCGTCAACAATCTTACCTTCGCACAACGCTTTTCCCCCGCTGTTGACTTCTCACATCATGAACCAGCCACGTTTTCACGAGCAACCCACATTCGAGGTCTTTTTTTTGCCACTCGATGTTGGCATTTACCACTACCACTATCGAGGGAGAATCGGAATCGGGGCGGTGTTGGCTTGATTCTCCTTGGCGGCATCGACAAGCGAACGAATGGATGACCGAATTGGGCAAACGTGATTGCGATCACAAACGCCAGTGACGCCCGACGCAGTAAGCCTCTAGGCCCATCGCCATAATAGCCCTCGATTAGAACGCCCTAACAAATCAGTTCAACGCGTTTTGGTTCGCCAGGGAGGCGAACAGACGGATATTCCGGTCGGTCAATCGCTTTGTGACGAAAATCACGAGCAGAACGGAAGTGCATTCTGGCTAGGGGATCGCCGGGCGCACGCTGCAATTTTGCTGGAGTAAAACGCTCAGAACTTGTGGAGAAAAAAATGGAATTAAGAAAAGTAGCGATCTCGTTGCTCGTGGCACTTCCGGTTTTCATCCTGCTCTTCCTTGTGGTTGCGAATCCGCCCAAGGCGCAAGCGGTTCCGAGCTACGCGCGGCAGACGGGTTTGGCGTGCAGTGGTTGCCACTACGCGCCTCCTGAACTCAACCCCGCCGGACGTAAATTCAAATTGACTGGCTATGTTGACCGAGCGGATGAGACCAAAGTCATCAAGACGGACGGAGGCAAGAAGCGTGCCGCGCTTGATCTTCTATCTTCGCTGCCGCTGTCCGTCATGCTGGAGACTTCGTTTACCTCGCTCAAGACTGCGCAGCCGCAAACCCAGAACGGCAACTTCGAGTTCCCTCAAGATTTCTCCCTGTTCCTTTCGGGTGCATGGACGAGCAAGGTGGGAAGCTTTCTACAGGTGACGTACAACACGCAGGACGATCACTTCACCAGCGACAACACAGATATCCGCTTCGCGAACAAGACGAAACTAGGCGGCAAGGAACTGGTTTACGGCATCGATCTCAATAACAATCCCACCGTCGAGGATCTTTGGAACAGCACGCCGGCGTGGGGTTACCCGTGGATCGCTAGCGACAACGCTCCTACTCCCAACGCCAGTCCTTTCATCAATGGCGGTTTGGCCCAGGACGTAGCTGGACTCGGAGTGTTTGGCATGTGGAACGACCATCTCTATCTGGACGCGGCAATCTATCGCTCTGAGCACGTGATGGGACCGCAGCCGAACTCAGGCCAGGGGGCGGGCTTCAATATCCGCGGCGTCGCTCCGTACTGGCGCCTGGCGTGGCAGGAGTTAACAGGAAAGACGCAGTATGAAATCGGAACTTATGGTATGCACCTGCGTTCGACCCCCAATGAAATCACCGATCCCACCGGGGCCAGCATTCCGACGGATTCGTACACGGACTGGGCAATCGACACGCAAATCGACCGCACCATCGTCAGAACTGACGTGCTTTCATTCCGGGCTACGTACATCCGGGAAAACAATGATCTGCTGAGCCTGCTGTTTCAGGGCGGTGGTCCAGGGAGTTCGACTCCGCTGGTATCGCAAGGTTCGCACCATTTGAACACGGTCATGGCCAACGCCGAATATCACATCGGCAACAAGTACACGGGCACGTTCGGCTGGTTCAATACAACCGGGACCTCTGATCTCGCATTTTATCCGTCGGGGACTGCCGTGGCCGGCAATTTCAATGGCGACCCGAGAAGCGCGGGATACATTTTCAACGTCTCTTACTGGCCGTGGCAGAACCTGCAACTCGCGGCGCAATACACCGGCTATACGCGCTTCAATGGCGCAGCGACGAACTACGACGGCTTCGGCCGCAACGCGAGCGCCAACAATACGCTCTATCTGGACGCCAGGATCTTTTTCTAGAGAGAAGAGAGATAATTGGCTTTCATGGCAGCGGGTTTTTCTTAGCCGCAAGTGAACCGTTGTTTGCAACGATTTTAAGGAGAAGAAAACAATGAGCATCGGGCCACGATGCACGCGCGAACAACACGTTTATTTAGACGCGAAATTCATTTTCTGATGGCAGGCCCAAAATCAGCTCCACAAATTCGAGAACTTTCAAGGAGAAAAAACACAAATGAATCACAAGAGACTCACCGTGATCTTGATCTTAGCCGGATGCTGTGCTGCAGCCTGGGCTGGCGATATTGAAGGAAAAGTCAGTGGCATGAAAGGCCAGTCGGTAGTCTACGTCGACACCATCGCAGGTAAAACCTTCCCCGCTCCCAAAGAGCATCCGGTCGTCGATCAGAAAGGATTGCTCTTCGCCCCGCACATTATCGCTGTCCAAGTGGGCACAACCGTCGAGTTCCTGAACAGCGACAACGTGCAGCACAACGTCTTCTGGCCCTCGGTCGGCGGCGACAAGAAAGCCGGAAAAAATCTCGGAACTTGGCCCAAGGGCGAGAAACGTCCTTACACCTTCGACAAGGCGGGCGCGGTGCCGCTGCTCTGCAACGTGCATCCCGAGATGGCGGGATACGTTATCGTCAGCCCCACTCCTTATTTCGCCGAGTCCGACGACAGCGGCAACTACAAGATCAAAGACGTCCCCGACGGCAGCTACACGCTCGTGGTGTGGCATGAAGGCGCCAAGAGCCAGTCCAAGCCTGTGACCGTCGCCGGCGGCGGCAAAGCGGATTTCACCCTGAGTAAGTAGTAAGTAAGGAGTGGCGAAAGCATCGGGGCGGGATGAGGGCCCGCCCTGTTGCTTCCACCGCCCTTTTCGTCGCAGTCGAATGTAAGACCGGTTGACTTCCAGGACGCGCCCATAACGAATCATGCTGAAGCGATTTAAAAACAAGAAAGTCGACGGGGACTGGCTCAATACGAACTTCCCTTGCATGATGGCGTGTCCGGCGCACACCAATGCCGGGCGCTACGTCGGATTAATCGCCGAGGGCCGCTTCGAAGAAGCATACCGCATTGCGCGCGATCCCAATCCGCTGGCCAGCATCTGCGGCCGCGTCTGCGCGCATCCTTGCGAAACTGCTTGCCGTCGCGGCGAGATCGACCGTCCGATTTCGATTCGCGCTCTCAAGCGCTTTCTCACGGAACAATTTGGGCCGGAATCGAGACATCCCATCGCCATCAATGAAGGGCGTGGCCAGAAAAAACTTCCCTTCAAAGTTGCTGTAGTCGGAGGCGGCCCGGTGGGGCTTTCCGCGGCGCACGATCTCGCGCTCATGGGATACGCGGTCACCATTTTCGAAGCCGCCCCCGTTGCAGGCGGAATGCTTTACCTCGGCATTCCGGAATATCGTCTGCCGCGCGACGTGGTCGAAGCGCAAGTGCGCGAAATTCTCGAGACCGGCGACATCACGCTCAAACTGAATCACTCTGCGGGCCGTGACTTCACGGTCTCCCATCTTCGCCGCCAGGGTTTCGATGCGGTGCTGATCGCCGTCGGCGCGCACCGCAGCCGCGATCTCAGCATCCCCGGGGTCGATCTGGATGGCGTGCACAAAGGTATCGACTTTTTGCTCAACGTAAACCTCGGCTACAAATTCACCATAGGAAAGAAAGTGATTGTCATCGGCGGCGGCAACGTGGCCATGGACGTTGCACGCTCCGCTGCTCGCGAAGTCGTGCGCCAGCATGCCGGCGGTGTCCAGGATGCAGAGCCCTCCACAGAAAACATGACCGCGGTCGCCACGCGCGAGATGGTCGACATTTCTCTCTCCGCGTTGCGCATGGGAGCGCGGGAAGTCAATCTCGTCTGCCTCGAACCCCGCGACCAGATGCCCGCCGCTCTCGAGGAAATTGAAGAAGCTGAAGAGGAAGGCATTCACATTCATGCCGGTCTCGGACCCAAACGAATGCTCGGCAAAGATGGCAAAGTGGTTGCTCTGGAGACACTGAAGACGAAGTGGGTTTTCGACGAAAACAAGCGCTTCAATCCAGCGTTTTTCGAAAATAGTGAAAGCGAGATCGAGTGCGACACCGTCATCATGGCGATCGGCCAGGCTCCGCGCCTCGACTTTCTTACGCCGGAAGATAAAGTCGAATTGTCTCCACGCGGGCTGATCGCCGTGAATCCGCAAACCCTAATGACCTCCGCCCCGGGAATCTTCGGTGGCGGCGATTGCGTCTTCGGTCCGCGCCTCATCATCGACAGCGTTGGCGACGGCAAGCGCGCTGCTGTCGGCATCGACGAATACCTGCGCAAGATCAAACATCCCGAACCCATCATCGAGGTAGAGGTGCTCAAGCGGCACAGCATGCCGCTCGATTATCTCGACCTCACTCGTCAGCCCGTGCCCATGCTCCCTCTCGAACGGCGCACCGGCGTAACGGAAGTAGAAGTTGGCTACGACGCTCCGGAAGCGATCGCGGAAGCGCAGCGCTGCCTGCATTGCTGGGTCAATACAATTTTCGAGGGCACCCCCGAAGACGGCAGTATGTGCATCCTGTGCGGAGGTTGCGTCGATGTTTGTCCCGAGAAATGTCTGGAGCTGGTTTCGCTCGATCGTATCGAATTTGAGCCGCAGACCGTGCAGCACATTCGCGACAACCAGCAATTGTTTGGAGTCGAATTCGATGAAGTGGCCGCCGACGAACTTGGAATCGTCACCGGCGCCGCGATGTTGAAGGATGAGACGCGCTGCATTCGCTGCGGCCTGTGCGCCATGCGCTGTCCCGTGGGCACGATTACCATGGAATCCTACAATCTGATTCCCGCCGAGCCGACGGGATTGATTTCGATCGCCGCGATTGGAGCGGGGCTGCAATCGAAATAAGCCCCACGCGAGCGAAGAGAACGAATATGGCAGATGAACTTAAAAGCGCAAACGCGGACGATAACGTCAACCGTCGGCAGTTTTTTACCAAACTCGGCCTAGGCTCGCTCAGTATCGCAGCGGTGGGTACCGCGGCATTCGCCTACCAGTTCCTCGACCCGAATGTGTTGTATGAACCTTCGCCGGTCGTCAACGCCGGCAAGCCGGATCGCTATCCGCTCGACTCCGTCACGCTCGATGTGAATGCTGGCATCTACATCATTCACTCGCAGGAAGGTTACTTTTCGCTCAGCGCGGTGTGCACCCATCTCGGCTGCCTTACTGCGTGGAAGCCGGAACTGGGCATCATCGCGTGTCCCTGCCACGGCAGCAAGTTTAAGCAAAGCGGGGAAAAAATCGAAGGCCCTGCCCCCAAGCCTCTGCCGTGGAAGCGCGTATGGCTCAACGACGACGGAGATCTGCTGGTGGATCGCTCCACCGATGTTCCTCCGCTGCAGCGCGATTCTTTTGTGAGGGTTTAAGCATGGCCAAGACGTTCGACCAGCATTTCGACGAATTACGCGACACGCGAGTGTGGCGCTCGATCTTCCGCAGCGGCACAGGCTCGAGCACGCTGAAGCGCGCGCTCGCCATTCAGCAGAACGTTTTTCTGCATCTGTTCTCGACCAAAGTCCGTACCCGCATGCTCAGTATCGGTGCGACTTGGTATTTAGGTACGCTCACGCTCGGAACATTTCTGATTCTGGTCGGAACCGGAATTCCCCTGATGCTCTACTATCACCCCTCCGCACCGCAGGCCTATGCCGATACGAAAGATCTCCAATTCGTAATTTCATCGGGAATGTTTCTGCGCAGTCTGCATCGCTGGTCGGCGCACGCCATGGTCTTCCTCGTGTTCGCGCACATGTTCAAGGTTTTTTATCGCGGCGCCTACCGTGCTCCACGCGAGTTCAACTGGGTAATCGGCGTGATTTTGTTGCTTATCACGCTGCTTCTGAGTTACACCGGCTATCTGCTGCCCTGGGATCAGTTGGCCTACTGGGCCATCACGGTGGGGTCGAACATCGCCTCGGCCGTCCCCATCATGGGAAATAAAATTCACTTCCTTCTGCTGGGCGGAAACGCGGTGAATGCCAACGCCCTGCTGCGCTTCTATGTGCTGCACTGCATGATTCTGCCGCTGACGGCGATGTTCTTCGTCGCGATTCACTTTTGGCGCATTCGCAAAGATGGCGGCCTCTACTCGCACCCAAGCGAGCCGGCGACCCTGCGGGCAAAGGCTTCTGCCGTCCCAGCCGCAAAGGAGGAGCAATAATCATGGCCGACTCGAAAGACTTCGTTGCGGGCCTCGACTCCAACGCAAAAAAATCTCCGCGCCGAATCGTTTTCATCACTCGCCGCACCTCGGCTCAAGTAAAAGTCGAGAGCGAAGACCTGGTGCAGACCTTTCCCGAAGTTCTCTTTCGCGCTGCCGTCGCCATTCAAGTACTAGCCATTGCGCTGGTCTGGATCGCGCTGATCTTCAATGCGCCACTAGAAGGCTTAGCCGATCCGTCGCACACTCCCAACCCGGCCAAAGCTCCCTGGTATTTTCTAGGGCTGCAGGAGATGCTGCATTATTTCCCGCCGATGGTCGCCGGCGTGCTTGTTCCAGGCCTGGTAGTGATGGCGCTGATTGTCATTCCGTACTTCAAAGTCAACATCGAAGCAGAAGGGCTCTTTCTCAAAGACCGCGCTCGGCGCCTCCCGATCTTCTACTTCATCGCAATCGCGCTCTCATTATTCCTCTTACTCTTCAAAGTGTATGCCGCTCTAGTCCCCACTTTGATCGTGGCCGCCGTGATGCTGGTGGCAGCGCAGAGCTCTCCTCAATCTTCCTCTGCCTTCCGGCGTTATCTGGCGGGCAGGCCGCTTTCCTATTGGGTCATGACATGGTTCTTATTCGAGTTGGTGGTGCTGACGGCTATCGGCACATTTTTCCGCGGGCCGGGCTGGTCCTGGGTCTGGCCGTGGCAAGGGTCTTAATCCGCTCATGAAATTAAAACTTAAATCGTTGTGGAATAAGTTATTCGGAGATAGCGTTCGCGCCTTCGGCGTGGTCAGTTTTGTCTTTCTGATTTCGCTCGCCATCGCCCCCGCCAAAAATCATTTCAGCGAATGGCGCCACTATCAACACGGCTACCAGAAAATGATCCGCAACCGCAGCGATGCGGTCACGCTCCAGCGCCATTTTCAGGGCGGCATTCAGCAGATCTGGCTGCCCGAACTCGGCGTCACCGACCGCTGCACCAGTTGCCACGTGGGATTGAAAGAAGCGAGCCTGAACGACGTTAGCGTTCAGCCCTTTCGCAAGCATCCCGCAATTCCGCATCAGATCGATCAATTCGGATGCACGATTTGCCATCGCGGCCAGGGCGTCGCCACCACCGTCGCCGAAGCCCACAGCAGCACCCTAGCCTGGGAGCAACCGATTCTCCCTGCCAAATACATCGAGTCTTCTTGTGGAGAGTGCCATCGCGGCCCCGTTCCGGGCGCGCCTCAACTGAACGAAGGCCGGCAGTTGCTCTCGAGCTATGGCTGTGTGCACTGCCACACCGTGAAGTTGTCCGATGGAAAGATCATGAAGGCAACGGACAATCCGCCGTCGCTTTCGCACATCGCCGACAAAACTTCGCGCGAGTGGGTCTACGCGTGGCTGAAAGATCCGCAAGCTTACGCGGCCACAGCGACCATGCCGAATTTCAAGTTGAGCGACGCCGATGCGCGAGACGTATCCGCCTTCCTGATCTCGAACAGCACCCCGCTGGCGGCCGATACGGTTACCGTTTCGGCGAAGGCTTCCTCCGATCCTGTGGCCGGTTCGACTTTATACGGAGAATCTTTCTGCGCCTCCTGCCACGCGGTGCAGAATGCCGCCGGCAATGTGGTCGGCGGAGACGTCGGCCCAGAGTTAACGCGCATCGGAAGCAAAGTCAAGCCCGAGTGGCTCCAGGCATGGCTGCGCGACCCGCGTGCCTATCACGCCGACACCGCGATGCCGCACTATCGCTTCAACGATCCTCAAATAGCAACGCTCGCAGGATTTCTGCTAGCGAAAGTCGACTCCGATCTTCTAGCCAACGTTCATCTCGATGCTGCCACACCGGAGCAAATCGCGCACGGAAAGCGCCTTGTATCCGATTACGGCTGCGCCTCGTGCCATGAAATCGCAGGCGTGAAGAAGCCCGAGAATTTCGCCCCAGAGTTGAGCCGCATCGGAAGCAAGCCCATTACCCAGCTCGTTTTCCTGCCCGGCATGCAGCACACGCTTCCCGATTACATCGAGACCAAAATCAAGCAACCGCGAAGCTTCGGACAAGCCTTGAAAATGCCGCAGTACAATTTTGCGTCGCAACAGATCGACGCGCTTGCTACGGCCCTGCTCGCGCTCAATGATCGCTCCCTGTCGTTGCCGCCTTCTTTAACGTTAGCCGCAAAGCCTGAATCGGATTGTCAACCGGCCGGCAAAGCCGGGAAGCTAATGACCGACCTGGCCTGTTTCAGTTGTCACCGCATCAACGGCCACGGTGGCGACATGGCGCCCGATCTTACCTGGGAAGGCAGTTCCGTGCAGCGCCAGTGGCTGGCTGATTTCCTGAAAAACCCCAATACGCTGCGGCCGGCGCTGATTCGCCGCATGCCGAAATTTAATCTCACCGACGGCGAAGTCAACGAACTCACGGACTACATCATGACGGTGTATCAAAATCCAACGGTGGATCGTGATTCCATGCCGCTCACCGGCTACCCGCAAGGCCAGATCGAACTGGGCAAGCAACTCTTCTATGGAAAATATGCCTGCCAAGGCTGCCACATCGTAGATACAAAAGTGGACAAGGGATATATAGGCCCGACGCTAACCAAGGTCGGCTCACGCTTAACCGCTGCCTGGATTTTTCAATGGATGAAAAATCCGCAGGCATTGCGTCCCGGCACAGCCGAACCCAATCGCGCTATGAGCGACGAAGATGCCCAGGCTCTGACCGCGTTCCTGATCTCGCAGAAGAGCGGAGGAAAAGTGGAGGTCGCAAAGAAATGACTTGTCCCTCAAAAACTGATCGCTCGACCTGTATTCTCCTTCTCGCCCTGCTGGCGACCTTGCTGGCTACTTCCTGTTCGAAGAAAACCGCCTCAACGCCGTTGCCCAAGCCAACGGGCTTCGGCGCGGCCATTGTTGAGTCCAGCGGCGGCAAGCAGAACACGAGCACTGGCACGTCTCTGCCACAGCCACTCGTAGTGCAGGTAAATGATGAGCAAGGAACAGCAGTAGCCGGAGCACTCGTAGAATTCAGCGGCGCGCCCGGAGTTGCTTACGATCCCGCCTTCGGCCTCACCGATTCCAGCGGCCAGCTTACAACCAACGTCACTGTCGGATCCATGGCCGGCCGCTATCAATTAACCGCATCCAGCACCGACAAGGCCCGAAAGGAAATTTCTCTGACCATCGAGGAGATCGCCCTGGGATACCAGCAAACCTTGGGTCGCCAGCTCAACGATCAGTACTGCGAGCGCTGCCATAACCCCGAGTCGAGCGCCGAGCGTGTTTCGAACTTCGATAATCTTGAGATCAAACCCCACCCTTTTACCGAGGGCGAAATGCTCAATAAAATCAGCGACGCCGATCTGATCTCCATCATCAGCCATGGCGGTCCGGCGTTAAACAAATCCGCGCTCATGCCGGCCTGGGGCAACACCCTGAGCAAGTCGGAAATTCAGGCGCTGCTGTCCTACATCCGCGCCGTCTCCGATCCTCCCAACCGAAATGCGGGCCCGGTTTACGCGAAAAATTAGGCGCTCGAAGATAACCCCGACGTCTCGCGGATTGACTTTACTTGGATTTACAAAGAGCCCAATTACAAATTTTTATACTCAATCACATTGAATCGGAACCATATTTCTGTTAGAAAAGTGTTCTCTGCTCATTTCGCATGTGAACGGGACTGGGGAAAAATATTGATGCAACCGGCAGTATCCTGTCTGCATCTGAAACCCGTTCATCGCAAAATCCGGCGCCTACGGAACTTCCTCGCTGCAGTTCCGCCGGTGTAAGACTTCGAACCTCCTAGCCATTTTTTTGGAGTTCGGATGTTGTTGAACTGCAAGTTCGATGTGATGAGGGCGACCGTTCGTCCTGCCCCGCTTTGCGCCTCGCCTTTTGTGCGTCCCAGCTTTCAATTGCCCCGCAAGACACTAATCCGTATTCAGAGGACCGCCGTAAGCAGTATCGCTGCCGCCAAAATTCAACTGACCGCCGGAGGAAACTATGGCGACGAATTTCGTCCAGATTGAGAACGATACCGAGATCAAGAAGCGCCTGGAGGCGGAGCGCATGCGCCTGCGCAAGATTGCCGGGCTTGACCAGCCCGAACACTTTCATCGTCCGATCGAGCGGGCCTTCACCGCAGAAGAACGCAGCCGCGTGACCATTTTGTTCGGTGGCTTTACCTGGAAGCACGAAGACTTGATCCGTGCGGTCTTCCAGGGCTGCGGATACCGCTGCGAGAAATTGCCTGTTCCGAACGTCGCTGGCTTTCAGACCGGCAAAGAATTCGGCAATAACGGCCAGTGCAATCCTACCTATTTCACGGTCGGCAATCTGGTGCAGTATCTGCAATTCCTCGAGAAAGAAGGCGTCTCGCGCCAGCAGATTCTGGATAACTACGTCTTCTTCACCGCCGGCTCCTGCGGCCCCTGCCGCTTCGGCATGTATGAAGCCGAGTATCGCTTTGCCCTGAAGAATGCGGGCTTCGACGGCTTCCGCGTCCTGCTCTTCAAAGACAGCGACGGCATCAAGGCCGCGTCGGGCGAGCCTGGGCTGAAGTTCACCATCGATTTCGGCTTCGGCATGTTGAACGCCATGCACCTGGGCGATGTGATCAACGACCTCATCTATCAAATTCGTCCCTACGAAGTAAATAAAGGCGAAACCGACCGCGTCTTCCGCGAAGCTGTGGACGGATTGTGCGAGGACCTGAAGAATCGCAAGTCATTCGAGATCGAGCAGCGCGCCCCGAACTGGGCGAAGCCGAAGTTCAAGAACAATAAAATTCTGCGCAACACTTTCAACGTGTTCGGGAAATGGCACGAGCACATGTGGGGCAAGGATTATCTGAACGCCCTGCACTCGGCCCGCGAAAAAATGAATTCTATTGAAGTCGACCGCACCCGGGCAAAGCCCTTGGTGAAAATCACCGGCGAGTTCTGGGCGCAGCTCACCGAAGGCGACGGCAACTTCCACATGTTCGATTTCCTCGAGCGCGAAGGCGCGCAGGTGCTGGTTGAGCCCATCGCGACCTGGGTCGCCTACCTGATGTATCAGGCCAAAGCGCACGCCATAGCAAAGTGGCCAGTCAATCGCCCGCACCGCAATCCCGAATGGTACGAAGCCAAGAAACAATTCGCCAACTACATCGGCCTGCGCAAGAAGCTCTGGGGCATCGGCGCCGGCGAGCGCATGTGGAATTTCTTCTACCACCGCACCATCAAGCACCTGGGCGGCATCACGCACCATCTCGTGCCGCAGAACGAACTCGCCGAGCTGGCGCATCCGTTCTACAACCAGTTCGCGCGCGGCGGTGAAGGCCACCTCGAAGTGGGGAAGAACGTCTACTACACGGTGCACAAGCTCTGCCACATGGTGCTGGCGCTGAAGCCGTTCGGCTGCATGCCTTCGTCGCAGTCGGATGGCGTGCAATCCGCCGTAATCAACAAATTCAAGGACATGATTTTCCTTCCCATCGAAACTTCCGGCGAAGGCGAAGTCAACGCGCACAGCCGCGTGCAGATGGCGCTGGGCGAAGCCAAAGTCAAAGCCAAGACGGAGTTCGAGCAGTGTCTGAAATCCACGGGCAAGAGCATGGACGAAATCCGCGAGTACATCGACGAGCATCCCGAACTGAAGCGGCCCTTCTACCACGTGCCGCACCGCGAAGGGGTTGCCGGAACGGCGGCGCAGTTCGTTCTGCATGTGAGCGATCGCATGGATAAGCAGACGCGCTTCTGGAAAAGAGTCGCGCGTTCCGGTCGCCATGCCGGCCGCCGCGAGTGGCGACTGAACTGATCGACGAGTAAACGGTTACGCGCACGGCTCTTGGCCGCGCCGTAACTAACCGTTGCGATTCGCCACTGCTGCACGAAGTTTGCCATACTGGAAAGGAATTCATGCACGACCATAAAGGTCCGCAGCTGATTCAGATCGCTCCACTCGAAGGCACTTTCCGCAGTGTCCCACGATTCGCTCGGTCCCGAGCAGCAAAAGCCGCACGATCACAACGCACAGTTTCTGGTCGGCCTCGACGTCGGCTCGACCACGGTGAAGGCTGTGGTGGTTGATGCCGCCACGCGACAAAGTGCTCTGGCAGGACTATCAGCGCCACGAAACCAAGCAACCGGAAAAGACGCTCGAATTTCTGAAGCGCATGGAAGCCGACGTCGGCATCAATCGCGCACAACACGCGCATGTTCATGACCGGCTCCGGCGGCGGCGCGATCGCCGATCAGATCGGCGCGAAGTTCGTGCAGGAAGTGACCGCGGTTTCGCTGGCGGTTGAGAAGCTGCATCCCGAAGTGTATTCGGTGATCGAACTCGGCGGGCAGGACGCCAAGATCATCGTCTTCAAAGATGACGACGAAACCGGCCGCAAGAAGAAAATTCCTTCGATGAACGACAAGTGCGCTGGCGGCACGGGCGCGGTCATCGACAAGATCAACGCCAAACTGAAAATTCCGACCGACGAACTGGCGGAGCAGAAATATCACGGCATCAAGCTGCACAAAGTCGCCGGCAAGTGCGGCGTGTTCGCGGAAACCGACATCAACGGCCTGCAAAAAGTGGGTACGCCGCCCGATGAATTGATGGCTTCGCTGTTCGAAGCGATCGTGCTGCAAAACCTGAGCGTTCTCACGCGCGGGCACACGCTGCGGCCGCACGTGTTGCTGCTCGGCGGGCCGAACAGTTTCATTCGCGGCATGCGCGAAGCCTGGCAGGCCAACATTCCGCGCATGTGGCAGGAGCGCAAAGTCGCGATTCCGGACGGCGCGAAGCCCGAAGATCTCATCAAGGTTCCGCAGAACGCGCAGTATTTCGCCGCCCTGGGCGCGATCGAATTCGGCCGCAGCGAGGACGATTGCATCGGCTGCTACCGCGGTTACGAGAAATCTGGTTCACTACATCGACTTCGGGCGCCAGGAAGAGAAAGCCAAGTCCGGCGGCAAGGCCTGGTCGAAAATCCTGCCGAGTTCGATGTCTTTAAGGAAGCCTATCGACGCAAGAAATTCACTCCCGCCGTATTTCAGAAAGGCAGCACAGTCGGCGGCTTCATCGGGATTGACGGCGGATCGACTTCGACCAAAGCGGTTCTGCTCGACGAAAACGGCGACATCCTCTGCAAGTCGTATCAGCTCTCGAATGGCAATCCGATTCAGGACACGATCGAGATGTTCGAGAACCTGCGCGGCCAGGTGGAAGCGCAGAACGCGAAGCTGGAAGTGCTTGGCGTCGCAACCACCGGATATGCCAAAGACATTCTGAAAGACGTTCTCAACGCCGACGTGGCCCTGGTCGAGACGGTCGCGCACACCGAATCCGCGCTGAAGTTCTACGAAGATCCGCACGTGATCGTGGACGTCGGCGGGCAGGACATCAAAATCATCATCCTGCACAACGGCCGCGTGAAAGATTTCAAGCTGAATACGCAATGCTCGGCGGGCAATGGATATTTTCTGCAATCCACGGCCGAAGGTTTCGGGCTGAACGTAAATCAATACGCCGACCTCGCATTCTCGGCGCAAGCCATGCCGGTTTTTGGCTACGGCTGCGCGGTATTCATGCAGTCCGATATCGTGAACTTCCAGCGCCAGGGCTGGCGGGCGGAGGAAATTCTCGCTGGTCTCGCAGCCGTGCTGCCGAAGAATGTTTTCCTCTACGTCGCCAGCATTCCCAATCTCGCGGCCTTGGGCTCGCGCTTCGTCCTGCAAGGCGGAACGCAAAATAATCTCGCCGTCGTGAAAGGCCGAAGTCGATTTCATCCGCAATAGCTTCCGCGCCACGGGCAAGCAGCCCGAAATTATCGTGCACGAGCATTGCGGAGAATCAGGCGCCATCGGCGCGGCGCAAGAATCCCTGCGCTTGTGGCGCAACGGCCAGCAGACCACCTTTGTTGGCCTCGATGCCGTGCGCAAAATCGAATACCGCACCACGCGTAACGAAGCCACGCGCTGCCATTTCTGCAAGAACAATTGCCTGCGCACGTTTATCGACATCCGGACCGAGCCGGTCAAGAATCTTCGTTCCGATCGCAGAAAGTCACGAAAGTTCCGCTGATGCAGGGCGAGCAGCGCCTGATTATCGCCACCTGCGAAAAAGGCACGGTCGAAGATCTGAACGACATGAAGGACATCAAGGCTGGGCTCGACAAGATTCGCGACCAGCATCCGAATTTCGTCGACATGGCGTCGAAAGAAGTCTTCCGCCCGACCAACGCCAAGAGCGTTGCCGATCCGCTTCCTGCTCGCGCTGGCCTGGACGAAAACCGGCAAAGAGCGCGTCGCCCTGATGCGAAACCGCAGTCAAGTGCGCATCGGCATTCCGCGCGTGCTGAATATCTATACCTACGCGCCGCTGTTCAACGCTTACTTCGAAAGCCTCGGAGTGCAGCCCGAAAACATCATTTACTCCGATTACACCAGTTCCGAACTCTATCGCGCCGGCGCCAGCCGCGGCGCGATCGATCCCTGCTTCCCGGCGAAGATTGGAATCTCGCACGTCTACAACCTGATTCAGGAAAAGCATCGCAAGAAACCGCTGAACGTGATCTTCTTCCCGATGTACGACGTGCTGCTCCAGCCACTGGTGAAGATGCATCGGCGCGAACGCCTGCCCCACCGTGACGGCAACGCCGGAAACCGTGAAGGCCGCGTTCACGAAAGAGAACGACGTTTTCGCCGAGCACAATGTGAAGTACATCGACCCCGTGCTCAACTTCGCCGATCGCAAGCTTTTCGCTCATCAGATGCTGCAGGCTTGGCAGCCCGTGCTGGGCCTCTCGCAGGAAGAAAACGACCGCGCCGTCGAATCCGGATTCGCCGCCCTGAAAGATTACGAAACCAGCATTCGCCGGCGCGCCCGGCAGGTGCTCGATCAGCTCGAGCGCGAAGATCGCATCGGCATCGTCATGCTGGGTCGCCCTTATCATCACGATCCCGGCCTGAATCACGAGATCCTCGACGAATTCCAGAAGCTCGGCTATCCCATCTTCTCGCAGAACACGCTTACCGCTCGACGAAGATCTGCTCGAACGCCTCTTCGGCGAGGAAGTGCGCGCCGGCGTAATCAGCAGCCCGCTCGATATCACCGACGCGTGGAAGAACTCCTACTCCTGCAGCACCAACCACAAAGTGTGGGCCGCAAAGTTTACGGCGCGGCATCCGAACTCTGGTGGCCCTCGAAATTTCCAGCTTCAAGTGC
Source organism: uncultured Acidobacteriaceae bacterium (assembly GCA_963781635.1). Classification (GTDB taxonomy): domain Bacteria; phylum Acidobacteriota; class Terriglobia; order Terriglobales; family Acidobacteriaceae; genus Sulfotelmatobacter. Next base: position 115,665 of record CAWAFZ010000001.1, on the reverse strand, counting down.
GGCCACGATGCTCCCATTTACGGCGTGATCGAAGGCATTATCGAGCAGTCGGGCACGCCCTATTTCTGCTTCAAAGATCTCGACGAGAACAAGCCTTCCGGCTCGATCAAGATCCGAATCGAAACCATCGATTATTTCCTGCGCCGTTATCGCGAGGAAGTCATTCGCAAACGCAAAGCCGCGCAAGACATCGAAGCGCAATTGGCCGCACTCGAAGCCCAGTTACGAAGTGAGAGCCTCGAGGCTGCGCTTGAAAAAAACCAGATTGATCAAGAAAGCTGGGAGCGGGAAGCCCAAGGCATAGCGGCAGACTGATTCGTTGCTGCGCTTCTTCGGGCGAGGCAGGGGCCGTGATCTTCCGCGCTCGCTAGCGAGCGGCTGCGGGCGCTGCAGCCGCACTTTCTGCGCTCCGTAGCGGTTCTGCTTTTAGATCCCGATAATCCTTGTATTCGATGGATAGCACAGCCACACCTCCGAGCCTTATCGCGCTTTCCGTGTGGTTCTCTGCCGGAAGCCAGAAGTCATTGACCTTCGCGTAGCGATGCTCAATATCGGTTTTCTTGATCCAAAAAGATGGATTCTTGCCCGGCTCACCTTTAATCCGCACTACCGCGAAATCTTTCGCGTCCACCCAAATTTGCCCGTGATAGAGAAATTTATTCTTCGTCTTAGGAACTATGTTCAAGACATATTCCGGGTCGTTTGCTGCGGCTTCATATCCGGCGAAAGTGAAATCGTAGTTATCCGTGGTCAGCGCGCTACGCCGCCGATTCTCTTCATCGGCCGCCTCAAGCTCCGCCTCCAGCAATTTCTTGAAAACCCGTTCGATGATGAGCTTCGATCCGGTCTCAGACACGATTTTGAACTGCTTGGAATTCGGCGCGTGGTAAGTCATTTCGACCACCATCTCGGCATCGCGATTGCCGGGGAAGCCCTTGTATTGCATGCGGTATACCCGTGTCGCATCATACTGATTAAGCGCCGCCGCCCGCTCCGCATTTCGCTCCTGAAGTTTCTTGACAACCTGATCAACCGGCAATGGAGCGACCGCGTGCGCAGCTTGCGCCTGATTTCCTTGCGGCGAAATTTGCGCTGGAGATTGGCTCATGGCCGCGAAACTCCAAAACAATACCGCTCCCGTCGTATAGCGTCGAAATACTTTTCTCATAGATCGCACCAGCGCCAAAGACTAATCCAGTTTACCCGAGAAGAATGCTTACAGATTCCAAAGGACGCAGTTTTGTAACTCGCGTTCCCGAAACGCACTGAACCCGGACCGTAGCGCCGCCGTCCTGGCGGCTGGGAGCTTGCCCTGAGCAAGGCCGAAAGGGCCGTCCGTCCCACCCGCAGCGCCCAGCGCGAGGGCGCCCTCGGGATTGCAGCAGGGGCGCGCGCGCTACGTGTGCGGCTTGGCGTCACGTTGGCGCCGCGCCTTACACGAACTTCGCGAGCGGTATAATCATTCTCCTGCCTATGCGAGCTTTGCTCCCTTTATCTGTGGCCTTCTTACTGCACGCAATGTTGCTGGCGCAGACTGTTGGCGCTCACCCCAGGAAAATCGCTGCGCCGCCAGAATCAAAAGAATCCTCCACCACAGCGGTTCCTCAATTTGAAGATATCGCGCAGGAGTCAGGTCTCACGGTGCCGCATATCTCTTCTCCCGACAAAAAGTACATTGTCGAATCCATGAGCGGAGGCGTGGGCCTGATCGACTGCGATAACGACGGCAAGCTCGACATCATCACCGTGAACGGCTCAACCGTGCAGCGCTACCGCGACGGCGGCGACTTGCTGATTACGCTCTATCATCAAGACGCCGACTCCACCTCCGACAACGTGAAGTTCACCGACATCACTAAGTCCGCGGGCCTAACGCGCAAAGGCTGGGGCATGGGCGTGGCCGTTGCCGATTTCGATAATGACGGCTTGCAGGATATCTACGTCACCGGCTACGGCGGCAATGCGCTCTATCACAACCTCGGCAACTGCAAATTCGAAGATGTAACCGACAAGGCCGGAGTCCGCGCAGGCGGATTCAGCACGGGCGCAGCCTGGGCCGATTACGATCGCGACGGTCGCGTCGATCTTTTTGTCTCGCGCTATGTCCACGTCGATATCGACAACCTGCCGCAGTTCGGCAACGATCCCCGCTTCTGCCGCTTCAAAGGCGTGCTCGTGCAGTGCGGACCGTGGGGCATGCCCGGCGAATCCGATCTGCTCTTTCACAACAAGGGCGATGGCACCTTCGAAGAAGTTTCGAAGAAGGCCGGAGTCGACGATCCTCATCACTATTATGGCCTCGGCGCGACCTGGGGCGACTACGACAACGACGGCTGGCCCGATCTTTACGTAGCCAACGATGCCGGTCCGAACTTTCTCTACCGCAACAAGCACGACGGAACTTTCGAGGATGTCGGCCTGCTGGCGGGAGTAGCGCTCAGCGGCGACGGCATGGAGCAAGGTTCAATGGGCGTCGACTGGGGAGATTATCTTCACGAGGGCCGCCTGTCGATGATCGTGACCAACTTCGTGGAGCAGGGCTCGACTCTCTATCACAATCTGGGCAAGAACGATTTTTCCGATGTAAGTGTGCGCGCCAAGCTCATGAAGCCCACGTATCCGTTCGTGAGTTGGGGCACCGCATTCTTCGATATGGATAACGACGGCTGGCTCGATCTGTTCATCGCCAGCGGCCACGTCTATCCGCAAGTCGATACCATTCCAGGCGGCACGCCCTACCGCCAGCCCATGCTGCTATTCCGCAATCACCGCGACGGAACTTTCGACGACGTTTCGCAAGCTCTGGCAAGCATGCCTCCACAATCAAGGCGGGGCGCGGCTTTCGGCGACATCAATAACGATGGCAATGTCGATATAGTCGTGTTAAACGTAGGCGAGCCGCCAACGCTTCTGCTGAATCACAACGACAGCTCAAATCACCGCGTCCTCTTCAAGCTGGTAGGAACCAAAAGCAACAAAGCCGCAATCGGCGCGCGCGTGACCGTAAAGGCCGGTGCACTCGTGCAATTCAGCGAAGTGCGCGGCGGAGCCAGCTATCTTTCGCAGAATGACCTGCGACTGCACTTCGGGCTAGGAACAAACGAAAAGATAAGCGAAGTAGATATCCGCTGGCCGAATGGCGAGACGGAGATTCTGCGCGACGTGCCGGCAGATTTCATTTATACGGTCGTTGAAGGAACAGGAATTCAGGGGAAGACAGCACTGCCGCCCGTGCAGCCACGTTGAGCTGCGCGACTCATCTCTCAAATGACGAGTCTATTACGAAACTCGGCGTAGCGCCCCCGACGGTGCGACAACACGGGCCCCAGCCCCGAAGGGGCAGAATGAGAAAGCCCGGCACGGCAGTGGGAAAAAATATAGAGTCCGCTTCAGCGGACGGCACGAGCTTCATAACAGATTCAAAGAATGCGAGATATCCAGACGCTCGCTCGCCTTAAGCCACAGCCTGCTCTTCCTGCACGGTGGCCTCAGGAACGTAGGGGAAGCTGGTCGACGGCTTCGACGTGACCGACTCCTTCCCGATTCCGAGGCTAACGGGAGTGTTCGCCGCGATCGAGAACATGACATTCGGCGCGTTATCGATCATCGATCTTCCATTCCACTCCGCGAAGCCTAACACGGCCGGTGTGCCGACCTCATACGGCAGCATGTTGGGGAAAAACCGATGCGCCACCCTCTTTGCATATGCTCTGGGGTCTTGTGCCGTCCCGTATGCCGAGACCACGCTGGCGATCGCGTTGGTAGCGGCCTCTCCGTAAGTCGCAAAGTCATCGGCCGGGCGTCCGGCATTGAGACGGTTGCCCAGATCTTCGTTGTACTGCGTGAACAGCGGGTGAATCATCGGCAGACCCACGCGATTGATCGAACGCCATCCTCCAGCGTCGGTGGCGAGCGTTGATACAGCCCACACGCCGATCCGCCGCTTATCGCCCGCGCCGGCCAGCAGCTCGCCATCCGGCACTTCCAGCACGATCGAATACACCGTGTGGCCGGCAAACAGATTCTTCGCGCGGCTTGAGTCCCATCCGGAGAGGTTCACGACCGTCCCGTCCTGAAACGCGTGGCCGACCGCGTGCAGCACATCGGGCTCAATCCAGAACGGGTCACCAGCCTTGCCCGTCCACACGCGCACACCGGCTGGCGTAGTAATGTTCTCGCCAGTTTTTCCCTCCGCGACCACAGTGCCGGCCGCATCCGGATCCACAGCTTGCGCGCCCCTAATGCATCGCACGACATAGCGTTGGTTCCCCTGCTTGTCACGCTCGTCAAATGTAATGCGGTAGGTGACATCTTCAACAGCATCGCCGTTGAGATCAGCCTTAAATTCGTACATGCCTTCCGGATGGTATCCAGGTACAGGGATGGGTCCGAAAATCGAGTGGCAGACGTTTATCACAAACACGGTGCCCGTTTCGCCGCAGAATACATAGAGGTCGGTGATATCGAGTCGAATGTCTTGCCGAGCGATGGGTGAATCCAGGTGATGAGACATAGCGTTCTCCTTCTTTTTACCGAATCGTATAAACAATCTGCCTCGCGTCTGGCACGAAACGAAGCGAGTCGAATGCCGGGCAACGCCAGCGTCATCGAAGTCTTGAGATGAGCTTTCGGCTGCTCCGCACTTATATTCCCATGACGGAGAGGAAAAAACATCACGAGATCGAATGTTTTTTTACTACCACTGTTTAGCGCGTACGAGATACCACGATCGTGGTAAGTGACGGGAGAAGAGTGATTCCCAATCAGTGCCCCATTTTCTCGCGGTTTTTGCGAGAAGAGGGGATTTTTCTGATACTCCCCTCGCACTAAACGCCGCCACACTATCGTCTTCTGATAGTTGAACGGCGCGAAGTCGCGGTAGTTATCGGAACGGGAAGTCTGAGGTCTCGTGCTGCGGCGCAGTAAGGATTCCGAAGATCCAGCCTGCTGCCACGCAGATAGTCAGTCTGAGAGCGACGTTATGGTCCTGTCAGATTCGGAAATCTATTGGCTATTAGTTTGCAATAGAGACATTGCCTGAGAGTGAGAAACAAGAAAAATCCAGATCCAACCGCGAACACACCACAACCCCACACGTAGTCCAGTCTGCTCAAATACTGATTACGCCGGCTTAGTCGCAAGCCCGACTTCATAGGAGTATTGCGTTGTTTCAGGCCCAATTCCCCAACGGTCAGGCCGGAATTCCGGCAATCGTGCTCCTATAAACCGCCTCCGTAATCCCCAACTGCCTCCGCCCGCGCTCTCCCAAGTCCGCCACGGTCCCGCGCCCGACAAAATTAACCTCGAAATTATCCGCCGGAAAGTCCGGCGGAGTCTTTCCCGCGAGAAACGACACCGCCTGCCTCTCAAGATAAGCGCTGTTCTTCGCGCAGCCCGGCGCCGAAGCGATGTACATCACGTTGCTGTAAGCCGTTCCCCGGTGTTCGTTCTCGACGGCGTGAATCACGTCGCAATGCCAGAAGATCGTGTCCCCCGGCTCCACCACCGGAATCGACGAAACCGCCTTCAACAGCGGGCTGTGATACTGCTCGTTCACCGAAAGCGCCCGGCCCGGTTCCGCGCCGCACAGGCTATCGTCAGGCACGTCATCCTGAATCGCCCGCAGCAAAACATAGACCATCGCTTCGGCAATCGGAATCAATTGCAAAGTTCCATCGCCCGGACCCTGCCGCGTAAGCGCGGTCCATCCCTGAAAGGTGCGGAACATTGAGCACACCGCCGGCGAATCCACCTCGCGCACCTCCGGACGATACGCCGCATCAAACGCGCTGTACTTCCGCCAATCCCCGGCGAACACGCTGCGATACACCTTGCGAAAATTCCCGTCGAGCCAGCGCTCGACCGAGCCGCCATCCACATGCGGCGAAAGCCCCAGCGACGCCGACCCCGGCGGCCGCCGCCGAATGCGATCGGCATAAGCCGGCGTCTCATTCGGATTGATGTGCCGCACCCCGTCGCTCTCGGCCCGCCACAGATTATTCAGAAACACGCGAACGTTCGTCAGCGACTCCGATTGCCGCGCCTCCACCTGCGGTCGGGACCAGTAGATTCCATAAATCTGCGGCTTGGCCGACGACAGCGTGCCAAAGTACTTGTCCTCAGCGCGATTCGCCAGCTTCGCGTCCAGGTCGTTGCGTTCAACGTAAGCCGCGATCTCATCATCCCAACCAGTGGCGACCTCTCTGCTGAACGTCCCGCGCACCACGCAGGCTCCGCGCGCCCGCACCTTCGCGCTAAGTTCCGCAGCAAGCGCACCCGAAGCGATCTCCGCGTACTGAACAATAGGAACAACATCGTGCCCAGATTCGCGCTCGCTCACGATCTCTTCCACGCGCCCCCGCATCGCGGCCTCGACCTCGCGGAAGACCTCTTTGTACTCGGGCAACGCAGCTCGAAGTTGTTGTTTGGTATTTCGGATTGCTTCGGGAAGATTCTCGATGACTAAACCCGGCATGGGGTAGCTCCTTTGAGCGGTCTCACGAGGACCGTAGCCCGCTCCACACGCGACGCCGCAATTCTAGCTCATCCCTATGCATGCGGATGCGCCAAATAATGCTGCCGCAACAAATCCTTCCCGTAATCGTTCCCATTCGGCGTCCTCACCACGCAGTGCACGTGTTGCTGCGTTGGCACATCGGGATTGCTCGCAAACCTTGCCAGATTCGCCGGCCGCTGGTGATCGAACTCGATCAGTATCACCGGACTCTGCACCCGGTAATAAAACGCGCTATCCGGCTTCGAATCCCCGATCCACGCGAACCAGGTATTCTCGATGTGCCGGTCCACTTCATCCATCTTCACCCGCGTATGCCCATCGTCCAAATTCCCCACATAAAGCTGAATCAGATCGCGCAACTTCCGCCGCGTCCCATCCGGCAGTTCCCTCGCCCGCAGGCCTGCATAATCCAGCACCACGTTGTCTTTGAAAGCCTCGGTCAGATTGTTGTTTCCCGTCTTCGAGAAACTCAGCACCGCCTGCTTGCGCTGATCCTCCGGCAGGGCCGTCAACATTCCCAGTCCATCATTCTGCTCCTGCTGCAGAATCGTCACTCCCTTATACTTCCCGGAGGTCGCACGCACCGGCTCCGACCCCACAAACAGCGGAGTCATCACTACCTGATCGCCCAGCACAAAATAATTGATGATCGCGTGATGCCCCTGCACCTGCCATCCCCTGGGCTCGCTCGCCGAGGGTCTGCCGAAAATTGAAATGAAATAAAGCCATTCGCCCAGGAACACATGCTCCTCGGCCAATTCCGCCAGCGTCTCATTCAGCCGCATGATGTTGCGGGTCAACTCGAAGCCCCTCGCGCTCAGCGACACGCGCATCAGCCCAAAGGCTGCCTCGCGTTGCGCATCGCTCATCTCGGCAAAACCAATCCCCGGCCGCGGATAAAAATGTTGGTTCATCCACTTCCGCCACTGCACGTCCTCCACCGGAAACATGGTTCTCGCCAACTGCACGCCGGTCAGCGTGGCGATAAATTTCTCCGCTGCATTCCGCACTGGCTCCGTGGAAACTCCGCTCGGCGATATTTCAAACAGCCCCGGCTCAACCTTCCCATCCGCCGTAATGCCCTTGAACGGATCCGCCAGCCCCGCTTTCTCATAATTCTCCGACATCTGCCGGAAGCGCTCCGCAGTCTCCGCCGGCGTTTGCGAGTGCTCTTGACCCAACGCCCACGGTGCCATCACCGCCGCCGAAACCAGCGACGCCAGAAAATCGCGCCGTGTCGGCCCACCTATCCCGGAGTGCGAATGCGCGTGTGTATGCCTGTGTCCGTGCGGATGATGATGCAGTGCCTGTGCCATGTCCAACCTCCTCTCAACAGTCGCCGCACAATATCACGCCCGCCAACATCGCGGCAAACCACGCGGGTGGCCGTGCTTTGCGTCTTTTTCAAAGGATCCGATTACGCAACCCTGATTTGATCTGGTTTTTATTCCCGGGCAGTCACTTCTTCAACCACCCTTCCATCTCCATCCAATCGGCGAAGCGATCGATCCAGTGATCGGTAGGGAGGTCCTTTTTGTGCATTCCAAAGCCGTGGCCACCCTTCGCATAGAGATGAAGTTCCGCCGATTTTTGCGCGGCGGTCCACTTCTCGTAAAGGCCAATGCTGATCGGCACAAGCCCAAGTGAATCGTCGGTGGCCGCGACAATAAACATCGGAGGCGCATCCGCTGGAACGACGTCATCTTTAAAGTCTTCCCCGCCCGCATAAATCGGAGCCACAAAAGCAGGCCGGCCTTCCGGCTTGTAATGGAAAGCAACGTCGGCAGTAACCGCCCCGCCAGCCGAGAACCCGATAATGCCCACGCGGTCCGGAGACACAGCAAACTCCGCCGCATGCTGCCGCACAAAGGTAACGGCCGCCAAGCCATCGGCGTCGGCGAGCGGAACGGTCTTAGCCAACAGCTCATGAAATTTCGGCTTGTCGGCCAGCATCGCAACAAATTCCTGCGTAGCGTCCTCGCCCGTGTGCGCCAGGCGATACTTCAACACAAAGGCAGTCACGCCTCTCGCCACCATGTACTTGGCCACATCGTTGCCCTCGCTGTTTATGGAGAGCGCCATAAAACCGCCGCCCGGGCAGATCACCAGCGCAGTGCCGTTTCTCAACTCTGGAGCAGGCTTGAAGACGGTCAAGCTAGGCTTGGTCACGTTGGCGACGACTTCCGTGTTCCAGACTTTCGAGAAATACTCTTTCTCCGGATAGTTCTCCTGCGCAGAGCCAGCCGGCGGAACAGAGTACAGGGGAATAACATCCTGTGCAGCAGCGAGGGTCGCCAGCAAAACTACTAAGCAAAGAGTTCGACTTAGAAGCCTTTTCATGGTCGCTTAGTTTAGCAGAGGGCTGGTGGAGCGGGTAGACCCGACCTATAGCACCCAAACCCGGTCTATGAGTGCAATCGTGATGTTAAAACAGCAATCCTCTTGGGGGCGGGCGCCCCGACTCATCGGTAATAGGTTCAAGTAACAGCACCGATTCACTGCTTTCATTGACTTGCCCGATTCAGCGACGTAACATTCGCGCCATGATCGGCCAGACCATCTCGCACTACCACATCGCCGAGAAGCTCGGTGGCGGGGGAATGGGCGTGGTCTATAAGGCTGAGGATATCAAGCTCGGCCGTTTTGTCGCTTTGAAGTTCCTTCCCGATGAACTAGCCAACGATCCGCAGGTCCTTAGCCGTTTCCAGCGCGAGGCCAAAGCTGCGTCCTCTCTGAACCACCCGAACATCTGCACCATCTACGAAATCGACCAGGCCAATGGTCGAGCTTTCATATCTATGGAACTGCTCGAAGGACAAACGCTCCGACACGTGATCAAGAGGAAGGCTTTGGATGTGGAAGGGGTGCTCGACTGGGGAATCCAGATCGCCGATGCATTGTGCGCAGCCCATGCGAAGGGCATCGTCCATCGAGACATTAAGCCCGAAAACATCTTTGTGATGACCAGTGGGCAAGTAAAGATTCTTGATTTCGGGCTGGCCAAGATCTTGTTCAAGCCGGAGCGTTTTGACATGAGCGCCCCGACCATCGACTTCGAGGAACATCTCACCAGTCCCGGAAGTGCGCTGGGAACCGTCGCCTATATGTCGCCGGAGCAGGTTCGAGGAATGGAACTCGATACTCGTACCGATCTCTTTTCCTTTGGAGTGGTCCTCTACGAGACGGCCACGGGAGTGTTGCCTTTCCGTGGCGAAAGTACGGGAGCAGTGTTTGATGCGATCCTGAACCGGGCCGCAGCGCCAGCGGGGCGCTTCAACGCCGACCTTCCAGTAGAACTGGAACGGATCATCAATCGGGCGTTGGAGAAAGACAGAAGCCTGCGCTACCAACACGCTTCGGAGATGCGGGCAGAACTGCAAAGGCTGAAGCGCAACGCGTATTCCAGCCGACCGGAAGCTCCGCAAATGACTCCGCGGTCGAAAAGACTGGGTCCACTGCTTGGCATGATCGCGCTCGCTTTGATGGTTCTGCTGGCGATAGGTGCTTATCTACGATCCCGGAAGACGGATGCAGTGATCGATTCTATTGCAGTGCTGCCTTTCAGCAACGTGGGAGCTGATCCGAACACGGAATATCTGAGTGATGGCATAACTGAAAGTCTCATCGACAATCTTTCGCAACTGCCCCGTCTCACAGTAATGTCGCGCAATTCGGTTCTGCACTATAGGGGGCGAGAAATCGAAGCGCAGGCCGCAGGCCGCGAGCTAAAAGTACAGGCAGTTCTTGCCGGCCGTGTAATCCAGCGCGGTAACGATCTGTCGATCGAGGCAGAACTGGTGAACGTCGAGAACAACAGTCACATCTGGGGGGCGTCGTACAACCGAAAGCTGGCCGATCTGCTTGCGATCCAGCAGGAAATCACCGAGGATATCTCCGACAAGCTCCGTCGTAAGCTAAGCGGAGAAGATCAGAGGCAGATGGCCAAACGCGTAACCACCAATCCTGAGGCGTACCAGCTCTATCTTAAGGGTCGCTACTTCGCGGAAAAGCTCACCAAAGAGGGAGTGAACAAGGGAATCGAATACTTTCATCAGGCCATCGACCTCGATCCAAACTACGCCTTGGCGTATGAGGGACTCTCTTATGCCTACTACACCGGCAATGATTTCTTCCTAACACCGCAGGAATCGATGCCTAAGGCGAGGGAGGCGGCAAGAAAGGCATTGCAACTGGATGACACCCTTGCCGAGGCTCACGCTGACATGGGAATGGTTTTGTTCTGGTATGACTACGACTGGAAGGCCGCGGAGGTGGAACTCAGGCGCGCCATCCAGCTTAAACCAAACTCCGCCGATGCTCATGACTATTACGGTTGGGAATTAACTCTTGTCGGGCGCGTTGACGAAGGTATCGCGGAGACTGAACGAGCCGTGGAGCTCGATCCACTTTCCGTCGAGGTGAATGAAACGGCAGGCCAGAATCTTTACTATGCCCGTCAATATGATCAGGCCATTCAACAACTCAGTAAGACCCTCGAAATGGACCCGGATTACTGGATTGCTCGCATGTATCTAGCAACGGCTTATGAAGCCAAGGGAGACCTTGCCCGCGCAGTCGCGGAGTGTGAGAAAGCCCGTGCAACAGAGTCCTCGATACCCTGGCCCTTGGCAGAACTCGGCCACGCCTATGCGCTTGCGGGCAGGAAAAGCGACGCGGAGAATGTTCTAAAAAAGCTTGAAAGCTGGTCGAAACGGAGTTACGTGCCTGCCTACAACTTCGCTGAAGTCTATATCGGTCTGGGTGACCAAGAGCGAGCTCTAGCGATGCTCGAAAAGGCGTACGCAGATCGATCCATGGCCCTGACCTTCGTTACCGCCGACCAGGAATTCGACAGCCTGCACTCGTCGCCCCGCTTCAGGGATTTGGTGCGACGCATAGGTCTTTCCCCAGCGAACCCGCCGGGCGCGAGATCAGCCGAGTCGAGCATTAAGTCTTGCTTTGGGGATGCGTCCTGGATCGTTCACTGCTGTCTCACTCGTGTCGTGCGCGCCGGCCGCATAGTTTAGCAGAAAGTGGACAGGGCGGGCCGCACCCGCCCTATAGCAGCCAAAACCTGGTCAATGAGCGATATGGCGATGTTACGCCAACTGACCGCGTGGATAGCGAATGGCGGTCTATGCCAATGACCACGCCCCCGATCGGGTGAAGTAAGAGTCGGGAAACAGCAATCCGCCCGACGACACGTCAGCTAGTATCCTTTGAACTTCGCGACGATCGCCGTGATGTCGTCGTGTTGTTCGTGAGAACTAAATCGCCGAACACTATCCACGATTGCGGTCAACAAAGCCTGGCACGGCAGATCCCGATGTTGCTGCAGCGATTCAATCAGGCACCGCTCGCCAAATTCCTCTCCTTGCTCGTTACAGGCTTCGGTGATGCCATCAGTGTAAAGCGCAAGCAAGTCCCCTGGAGAGAGGCGCTGTTCCCGCATCGAGCAATTCCACTCTCTGAACAGCCCGAGCAGCGTGCTGGTGGACTCGAGCCGATCCACCTTGCCGTCGCGCCTTACCAGGAGACCTGACAAATGGCCGCAATTGACGTAACGCAGTCGCCGCGTCGCCGCGTCGTACTCGACAAACAAAAGCGAGGCATAGGCACTGTCGCCGGTGTTGTCATAGAAGAGGCGGTTCACAGACCGGAGCAACGGCTCGGGCTGATCGAAGGCTAGCGCCGTCTGGCTCCGCAGGCTGGCCTGCAAATTCGCCATCAGCAGAGCTGCGGCGATTCCCTTGCCGGAAACATCGCCGATGATCAACCCCAACCGCTGCGGCCCAAGATTCAGGAAATCGAAATAATCCCCTCCCACCTGGCGCGCCTGCAGGCAGATACCCGCGTACTCTACCGTTTCTAACTCCGGCTGAATCTGCGGAAACAGCCGCGCCTGCACCTGCCGCGCTATTTCCATTTCCTGGGCGGTGCGGCGTTCGGATTCAAGTTTCTCGGCGTGCGCCTGCCGGCGCAACTCCAGGCTCTGCCTCACCTCATCGAAGCCTTCCAGGCCAAACGCATTCCCGTCCGGATCCTCAAAACGCGCATAGGTGCCGCCCCACCCCGGCGTCTCCGGAGCGGTTAAGAAACGAACGCCGCGTTCGCTCCATTCTTTGTGCTTGGCGTGGACATCTTCGGTCATGAATAGGACCCAACGGTAGCCGCCAATCAGCTTGTATTCCGGCGAGTCGGGCTTTGGTTCAACCAGCGCGAGATTCGCGCTGCCGTCGGGAGGCGCCACTTCGATCCAGCGCTCGCCGGTGGGAAGGCGTTGTTCTGTGATAAGTTCGAAGCCCAATTGTTGCAGGTAGAACCGCTTACTCACTTCCAGATCGCGGACGAAAACGACGATGTCCTGGATTGACAGGTAGGGCTCTTCGCGGCCCGGGCGAAGCACGGTCCGGTTCGCCCACGAGAGAAAGGCGTCGCTGGCCATCGGAGTGAATTATAACGGGCGCAATCGGTGTTGAAATCAGGCCATTTCGCGCATTGAGGAGTTTTGAGCGTAATGGCGATTTATCGCCAACAATCGGCCCGGACGCCGCGCGGGGTTTGCACGCATACCTTGATTTTTCATCAGCTTGGGTTGTGGAAAACAAGAGCAATTTTTGGTGCCGATTCGGTTTTCAGAGATTTTGTTCGTTGCCTATGTTTTGAAGTCAGCAACACGCATTACCGTCGTTTTACATGTCGGTACACGCAAGCCAGTGGTTCTCGATCTATCGTTCAATGGAAAGTCCTCCGGGATTTCGTGGATAGACTCGGCCCATAGATGGTTCAAGAAATCCCACCCTTCGGCCCCGCTCATGGAAACGGTTTTGCGCTGGGCGCTGATAGCGTGTGTTATGTTGAAGGCGGTTAAGAGGCCTGTCTAATGGACGCACGAGCTTCGCTCCCTCGCGTCGACTGGCACGGACCGTCAGGAAGCGAGGTGGCCCAGCGACCTTCGCTATCATTAGGTCTGTTGCTTGGCCTCAGCGGAGCGGCTTTGCTCCTCCACGTGCTCCTCAGTGAGCGCTACGGATACTTCCGCGACGAACTTTATTATCTTTCTTGCGCACATCATCTGGCATGGGGCTATGTCGACATGCCACCTATGATTCCACTGCTCGCCCGTTTGGCTTTGGTATTGGGAGGATCTCTCCGGGAGCTGCGCGTGATCGCGGGAATCGGCGGAGCCGGAATCGTGGCCATGACCGTGTTGATCGCTTGGCGATTAGGTGGCGACCGCTTCGCACAGGGCCTAGCCGGGTTATGCGCTCTGATCGTGCCTGAGTATCTGGTAACCGGCGGCCTCTTCAGCATGAATCTTTTCGAGAAGTTGTTTTGGGCGGGGTGTGTCTACCTGCTGATTCGTATCATCCAAACGGGAGATTCCCGGCTCTGGATTGGCGTTGGCGCGGTCGCTGGGTTCGGCCTCATGAACAAGCACTCCATCCTCTTCTTCGGATTTGCCGTGCTTGTGGGATTAATCTTGACCGAATCCAGGAAGGAATTTGCCAAGCCGTGGATTTGGATTGGCGGACTCATCGCCCTTTTGATTTTTCTTCCCAACGTGATTTGGCAGGTGCAACACCACTTCCCAACGATCGAGGATCTGCAAAATGTGCGCGCCACTGGAAAGAATGTGGTCTTAGGCCCCGTAGCATTCATTCAGGCGCAGGTCATGATGATGCACCCTATTCTGTTTCCAGTGTGGCTGGCTGGACTTTGGTTCCTCTTCGCAGGGAAAGGAGTGCGTTATCGGCTGCTAGGCTGGATGTATTTCATCCTACTGGCGATATTTGTTGTCTTGCATGGCAAAGACTACTACCTGGCACCGGCTTATCCAATGCTTTTGGCTGGCGGCTCGGTGGCCATCGAGAATTGGTTGGACAGCAACCCCACGAGTCGAGGAAGGTTCTGGCCCAAAGCCGCCATTGTCATCGCAATTGCCGTCGCCGGTGCGGTTACGGCTCCTCTGGCACTGCCGCTGTTATCTCCGGCAGGTTACGTCGCATATCAGCAGAAACTACATATTAGGACCAGGAAGACCGAAGTTCATCACGATGGGCCGCTGCCGCAGTTCTTGGGAGATCAGTTCGGGTGGCCAGAACTTACAGCCGATGTGGCCCGCATCTACAATTCCATCTCTCCTGAGGAAAGGAAGAACACAGGCATTCTCACCGGAAATTTCGGAGAGGCGAGCGCCATCGATATGTTCGGACCGAGATATGGGCTGCCTGCCGCAATGAGCGGGAACCTCAACTACTACTTCTGGGGGACGCGTGGGTTCACGGGCGACAATGTAATCACCTTCCATTACGGGCCCAGATATCTGAACGAAATCTGCAAATCTGTCGAAAGGGTCGGTGAACACACAAACCCCTGGGGCATGGAGGAAGAAAATAATGCCATCTTCTTCTGCCGCGGGTTGAAGGAGCCGCTCACGAGAATATGGGAAGATCAAAAGAACTGGAACTGAAATGATTCCGTGTCGCCCATCTCGGACCCTTGAGGGTGGGAAGACAATCTGAAAGGCCCAGGACAAGACGGTGATGGTTGACTCTATCAGGCGGTTACACTCAAGTGCTCTGCGCAACGCAAGATGAGTGTAATGGCGACTTTTGCCAATGACTCCTCGCCCGTGGGACAGGCTGTCGGTCTCAATCCACAGGACGAACGCTCTAATCCCAAAACATCTTTGCAGTCTCTTGCGCTATTCCGGTCAGTGCAATCAGGCGTACTCAAACTGGGAGCTGTTAGAATCCGCGTTATGCCGGCACGCGTTATCAGGACTACATCTCGCATGGCGTTTTTCCCGTGTGGACTGATTCCACTTTTCACCTGCGTTCCTTTTCTGATGCTGCGGGGCGCCGAGCTGCCGGTTCAGAGCGAATGGGTCATATTTGTGGCTGCCCTGGCACTGCTGGGCCTTTTCAGCGTAGCGGTTGCGATACTGCCCCGCTCTTGGATCGCGAAAGCGTGCGAAAGAGATAGGGATGATGAACAGTTATTCTTAGCGCCCCTCAAATGGCTGGGTGGCTTCGCTGCAATTTCATATCTTCTGGCGCTCGTCGCCTATCTTGCCCCGCACCGCTGGAATCTCGATCCCCAACTAATGCTTTCGCTGTGTCCGTTGTCTTTCGTGAAGATGACGATCGATCCCTCGTTGGTGACCACCTTTTTCCTGCTTGCACCTATGAACGCTGCTGTGTACGGCTCATTCGGCCTCGCCTTGGGATATGCACGGTTGGCCCTCCGAAGACGAACCTCAAGCTGATTGTTGACGAAATCAGGCCTTACCCTACAAACCCCGCGCATCGTCACGTTGCAACAACTACTCCTGGGTGGGCGATGGAATGGGAGCGGTCAAACTGCATGATCGGCGAGACTATTTCGGGCTATCGCATCGCCGAGAAGTTCGGCGGTCGAGGTCGGATGAAGCCAGCGGTCCGAGTCTGTCTTCGTTTACTTGCTGTAATGGCGGTGGTGACCCAGAACGCGCATGTTAATGCTGATGCTGCCCTTTCTCATCGTGGTGGTGAGAGTGATGCCTTCTGATTTTGAAAGCGCCAGTGGCGATGGCGACCGTAAACAACCACCATCCGACGAGAACGGCGAGTATCAGGGACAAAGAAGTGATGTCCATGACCGTCCCCTCAATCAGAGACTAGATCAACTGCGAACCGAACCGCAGTGACCCAAATCACCGGGTCCTGCCCTTTTCATCGTCCGCGTGTTCAGGATCATAGTTGACGAAACCAGGCGATTTCACTCAAGTGCCCCCGAGCCCAGATGAGTGCTATGGCGATATTTCAACAGCTATCCGAGGGAATGAGCCGAGTGCGGTCTGCGACGCGGTGCCAGCAGGCGGCGAATAGACCACACCAGAAGCCAGAGTCTCGCTGGTAGGTTGCTCTTAAACGACGGTTGGAGGACACGCGCCCGTGCTGGAGGCGTCAAATGCGGCATGTGCAGTTGCGACTCATGGGGCGCACGCACCGTAGTCTCGGGCAACGTGATCCACCCGAAAAGCACGCCCGGAGGTTCCCTTGATCTTATGACCGCGCAACGACAATCGTTCACGAGCCCTCACCTCACTCGACGCATTCACCAACTCATAGTTGTTGCCATCCTTCGCAGTCAAACTGAGGCCATTGTCGGTCTGCCGGACACAGCCTGTGAGTGAGGTGTGGCTACGATGTATCAGGTAAATGCCGACGCCGACCGCCGCTCCAACGCCAACTGCCACGCCAACGATTGCAGCTTCACAGCCACCGCAAATTGAATTTGCTGCTGCAGGCCGGGAGAACGGCAGTAGAACCAACGTTATAGAGCACAGAACACAAGTACGGAAGCTTGGCCTCTTCATTGGCGCACCTTTAAAGCCGAATTTTCTCGATGTGAACAACGGCCCGCAGTGTATACCCAGCCACCTCAAACCCACAACCGCCGGGTTCACAGACTTCCTGTGGAAGTGACAAAACTGTTGAAACCAGGCCATTTCACTCAAGTGCCCCCAAAGCCAGATGAGTGTTATGGCGATGTTTCAACAGCGATTCGCTCTTTGAAGGGACTGCGCTCGCGCTGGAGGGTTTACGCGACCTATGGAAGTAAATAGTGGTTTCGAAGGATTGTCCTGCGACATCGCCGTGAGTAGCTTAATGCAGTATTTCCATGGAGGATCGGCCAATGAGTCTTCGCAATGCAGTGAAGAGTTTGCTGGCGGTGGCGTTAGTTGCCGGCGTTCTTGCCTGGAGTAACGACACCGGCAAGTCGACTACTGTTAAGGGCTACGTGCTGGATTCGGCTTGCGCATTCACCAAGGGTCTGAAGAAACCGATCAGCGCCGAGTGTGCCACGGCATGTGCAAAGGCTGGTTCGCCTTTGGTGATTTTGACGGACAGCGGCACCATCTACTGGCCCATTGCGGACACGACTCCATCCAGCGGGCAGAACGACCGACTCCTACCGTTCGCCGGACAGAAGGTGACGGCTAGTGGGAAGGTGTTTGAACGGGGAGGATCGACTGCGATCGTGATCGAGAAGATCGAAGCTCAGAAGTAGTCCGCCATGGGACGTAATTGACGGAATCGGGAATCCATTCCTGCCCCCTGACTAGGTACACCTACAAAGAGCCGCCCTAGGCGGCTTTTCTTTTGCATCATACGCAAGCCAGGAGGACGGAAACGCAATTGTGAAAACCAGGCGATTACACGTTTTGACCGCTGGTCATTGAGTGTAACGGCGATAATGTTATCGCCAACAACGGCATAGTCCATCAGTCCATCACACAGACTGGTGGCAAAAGTCACGGACAGCGAGGCGGGATCAGGATAACATTTTAGGAGGGCTGGGAAGCGGGATCTTCCCAGTCCCGACGGGCTCGGTATTGCCGAGTCGCCCATAAAACCTGAAGCCCGACACTCTCGGGGGAGGGCGTCGGGTTTTCTACTTCATAATAGATTGATCCGACATGGAGGCAGAATGTGGGCTGTGGCCCATGAGTTCTCGCCGTTTCGAGTTATTGTTGACGAAACCAGGCCATTTCACCCAAGTGCCCTACGCAAGGCCAGATCAGCGTAATGGCGATGTTTCACCAGTTGAGCCTTCATCGCACGCCTTCGAATTTTCGGGGAGCCAGCAACAGGAGGCCGTTGATCTGTAGAAGCAAAGAGGATTATCTTTGGCCGCTATGGGAGGGCCAACGGCGAGAATGGGCAGAGTTGCGATAGCGATCAGTGAGGTGATTGTACTCGGAGCAGTGCTCCTTGGAGTGCTATCGATCCCTTTACTGCATTACGGTCCATTGCCACGGAAGTCTGCTAGGAGAGTCGCCGTTGGGTTGATCTCAGTAATAAGTGCCATGGCCATTCTTCCTGCTCAAGTGCGAATTGAGGCGAGGCTACAGTCAAGCTCTTCCTACCACGGTCCTAGATTTTCGGGGATTGCCATCATCATCGAGGGAGTCGTAGCGCTTTGTCTTCTTTTCTATGCCGTGCGTACACAGGGAAAGAAAGCTGAATAACGGTTTCAGCTTGGCGTGAGTTAGTAGACAAAAGATCCTATCGGGCGATGTCACAAGCTTGCGCCGTCTGTTCGCCCGCCAGCTGTTCTGAGCGTAATGGCGATGTTTCGACAGTTGTCTCGTATCAACGACCGAGACTCATCAGCCACGGTCGCGGGATGGCCAAGGTCATCAGAAGCAGACCGAGTATCGCCATGTTTTTTAGGAAGTTGACCATCTCCCCCTGCTTTGCTTGTTGGTCTTGAACCGTCCAGAAATTGTGGATGCTGAACGAGGCACCCAGAAGGAAAATCACCAACAGTGCCGCTCCGACGGTCGGATGATACCCAAGGAGCAGGCTCAGTCCACCCAAGAAAAGAAGTACGCCCGAACCGCCCACTGCCAGCGCGGGAGCGGGTATGCCTTTGCTCTTGGCATATCCGGTCATCATGTTGAGTTGCGCGAAGTGGTTGAAGCCGTTCATGAAAAAAAAGCCGCCAGCGATGATCCGCCCGACGAGGAACGCAATGTTATGGATGCTCGACATAAACCCCTCCTCATATTCATCACATGCGGAAGTCTACAGCAGTTTCGTTAGTGGCGTAAGTCAGGCGGGTCGATGAGTGCTATGGCGGTGTTGCACACTTACATGCGTTGGTAGGTGACGGTCAGAAGATCGTCTCGCATATGCATTCCTTGGACCTCAGTACGCTGACGAACGGTTAATGTCTTAAGATCCTTGGATAGCTCCCATTTCTCAGTTCGCAAGATCGGAACACCCTTGAGTGCACCACTCGCCACCTTGATGGATGATCGAATGATGAGGGTTTTACCTTTGATCTCTGCATGTTCTACTGTCGGTGTTCCGTCCGGCTCGGCGCTCTGAATCTCGCTGCCATCCAACCTGTATTTTGCAGGTAGACGTCCCTTTTCCGACCAAGACAAATACTATTTCCACGGAGTCGTTATCCTGCATGACCTTCCGTATCACTCTTCCTACCATCATGTTGGATGAAGCACTGCTGTAGGAATCAGACCTCGCATGAGATTTTAAGACGTAGGTACCTGAGAAGTCTGGAACCTGCTGCGCCACTGCGACGGAGATAAGTACCGCGAGGACGCACATCGCTGGAACCGTTCTCATTCTGCCCGACAGTTTACTCCATTCTTACGAAAGCAGGCAGTGACCGTGAATCTGGTCGGGGAGGATTTCTCTTCACCACTGATTCGATATGTTGCTGATTCTGCGTCGACTACCGGCATGACTGATGCAACCAGGCCATGGCGCTCATCGAGGGGTTTTGAGTGCTATGGCGATATTTCAACAACTGAGAGTGTGATTTCCTTGGAGTTCGACGGATCGCTCCATTCATGACAAGGCTGCTAGCGTGGCTGGCTTCGATTCGCAGAAGCGGATCGCTGGTTTGACAGTCCCGCTATATAAGACTAGGATTGTAATTGAGGTGGTCACCACCTTCCCCTCATTTCAGGTTCCCTGAACTAAGTCAGCCCATCTGAAGCAGTCTTTCTTAGCAACTCCCAACCCTAGGAGGTTGCCCATGTTTGCACGCAATATTTCTATCCATCTGAAATCGAATACGCTCTCGGAGTACACGCGAACATTTGAAAAAGACGTCCTGCCTTTGCTTCGCAAGCAGAATGGTTTTCTGGACGAAATCACTTTCGCCGGTCCCGGCGGAGTGGATGTAACGGCGATCAGTCTGTGGGACAACAAGAACGACGCGGACAACTACAACACCAATGCCTATCCGCAGGTGTTGAAGACCCTGGCCAGATTTATCGAGGGGACGCCCCAGGTGCACACCTATGACGTGGTCACCTCGACCCTCCAAAAGCACGAAGTCCTCGCAGCAGTGTAAGGACGCTCTGTTTGTTGGCTGGAGGAGGCGGAGTTACTTCCGCCTTCTCGTGCCACCAAACGACCTGCACTTGATCACCGAGGAGGGAGAGCCATGCACTTAGCGCTGCAAAACGCAGAAACTATCAATCGCCTGGTAGAACAGGGCGAATTACTTCTGAACAGTTTCCACGATGAGCACCAGAAAGACCCGGAGGGGGTGGAAACTGAGTTCGCGCGCGGCGAACTGGTAGGCTGGCGCAGCACTTTACACACCTTGTATCGGGATTGCGCCGAAGACATCGTTACCCGCGTTATCACTAGGACACGGTTGGCCATTCCCGACGGGGGTGTCCCAAGCGGTGTTACTCATGAGGCCATCCTGCACGAAGTTGAGCGGCTCCATGACGTCAGCGAGCGTCTTGCGATACTGGCGGGGCAACATCCGCATGGGCCATGGGCCACTCTTCAGGATCCGGTCGCGGATAATCATTATTTCGGCTGAAAGATCTTGCAGCCACACCCTTGCGCTTGGTTACTAATTCCCTCTTCACTTCTGAGTGTGGCTCCAGCGCATGTGCCGTTCCTGTGCTCTAGCCGGCGATGACCGCACCCGCAATATTCACTTGGGCACAAGTGCTCAGGCTCGAAGACTTCCCCGAAATACATATGCACCGATTCCCACCCGCATTGAGAGCACTCCCAATGTACCCCCTCCTTAGTCGAGTCTTCATGCTTGTGTAGGTGCGCCATTCTAACAATTCTCCCACCCGAGGGCAGCCGCTTCCTGCGGCTTTTCAGTGTAGCTGTTCCGCAAGCTGTTGTAACCAGGCCATAGCGCTCATCGAGGGGTTTTGAGTGTAATGGCGATGTTACGTCAACAACCAGAAAACGCTCAGACGGACAACTTGCCCGGTTGGGCTTAATACGGCCTGGCCTTGGGGAATGCTCCGCCAGCAAAATTGACAGCTTGCAGCGTCGATGAGCTAGAACGGGTTGACCGCGGGAAAATGAATCTTCAGCTTATAGCAAATGAAGAGAACCAGGATCGCGCCCAGCGTGGAAAAAATGAGACCGGCGGGATGATATCGTTCGTTTGCCGGGCGCGAAAACATGTGGGTAACGCCGCCGCCGATGATCGATCCGATGATGCCGAGCACGATCGTCCAGAAGATCGTTATATGCACGTGCATCACCGATTTCGCGATAACCCCCGAGATTAGCCCAATAAGAACATACCAGATTATGTGAAACATACTCTTTCCTCCAGCGTTTGCCTTCAGAACGTCGTCGAGTATAAACGAGGGTTTACCAATTAACCAGAGGGGTCTGGATAGTTTAGGTAACCAGGCCTTAGCGCTCAGAACCGCCAATGAATGCAATGGCGATGTTACAACAGTGACAAGACCTCCACTAAGCCCTGGTCGCCCGTAAGCCTTGACAGTGGCCCCTTTTGGGGGGTAACGTCCTGTGCCAGATGTGGGAAGCCTCTTCCTAGTTAATCTCTGTTGACCTTCCTAGGCGCTGGCTTCTGAAGCCACCCGATTTCGAACCAGGTTCGCTGGACGTTCGCATGTAAAAGTTCACCGGTTCACCCGAGGCACGCTCCAAAGCACTGTCCGATAAGAGGAGCATCTATGAGACCTAGACTCGTTTTCACTAACCTGCTGCTCGCGGCTTTGTTTTTCGCCTTGGCTCCAACTGCCATGGCCAGCATCACTTGGTACGTGGATGGGGTGAACGGCAGCGACAACAACGACTGCAAATCGCCCCAATCCGCGTGCAAGACCATCGGGCACGCGATCTCGGTGGCTTCGTCCGGCGATTCCATCACGGTCGCCCCAGCGATTTATACCGAGAATCTCACTATCGACTTTAGCTTGAAGATCCTGGGCGCGGGACCCGGCGCGACGATTATTGACGGCGGAGCAGCCGGCACGGTGGTCACAATTTCCAATACTGGTGCCCATGTCACCCTTTCAAAATTGACCATCCGAAATGGCATTGGGCGAAGCACCGTCGGCGGCGGCATAAACAACGGCGGCACGCTGACAATCAACGACAGCACGATCAGCGGGAACACGGACGTCGGAAACAAGGAGCATGCGGGCAGCGGCGGCGGCATTTTCAACGGCGGCACGCTGACCATCAGTAACAGCACCCTCAGTGGGAATGCTGCCGAGCCTCTCGGCGGCCGGGGCGGCGGCATTTCCAACGTCGGCAGGCTGACCATGAGTAACAGTACTCTTAGCGGGAATACCGCCCAGTTCGGCGGCGGCATCTACAACTACCCCGGCGCCACGGTGCTCCAGAACAGCATTGTCGCGAACAGCCCTTACGGGGGAAACTGCTCCGGCTCCGGCACCATGACATCGGATGGCTACAACCTGAGCAGCGATGGCAGCTGCAACTTTAACAGCACCGGCGATTTGAACAACACCGATCCCAAGCTCGGCCCCTTGCAGAACAACGGCGGCCCGACACAAACCCAGGCCCTGCTCCCCGGCAGCCCGGCGATTGATGCGGGTAACCCGAGTGGCTGCACCGATGGCCAGGGTCATTTGCTGAAGAGCGATCAGCGCGGCTACCCGCGTCCCGACAAGGAGGACACTGGCGGCTGCGATATGGGCGCGTATGAACGGCAGAAAGATTAAATGTGCACATTCGGATTCAAAGAATAGAGGCCGCCTGATGTCCAGGGCGGCTTTTCTTTTGCATCAAAACGACGGTGGTTGCGCGGGTAACTGTCGTTAACAGGCCATAGCGCTCATTGAGAATTGAGCGACTTTTGGTCGATGAGTGTAATCGCGATTTATCGCCAACCTGTCGGAAGCGCGCGTGCGACCTCGCCTTAAGGCTTGACTTGGAATATAGCGCCATTCCCAGGGCCACCCTTTTGAGTAGTTCCGAAAAGACTTTCGTTATGCACTACTACGGCAGAAACGGGACCGCTGTAATCGCCGCCTATGACTTGCCAGTGTGTAGTTTCGGCCGGTCAACCGATTCGTGACTTCAAATTGGGGACGGCGGCAACTGGAGTTGTATTGGTTTCAAGCTCATGGTCGAGCGGTTGCCACTGAGGACCGGGCAAAATTCTATCTGCTGTACGATTCGATTCGCATGAATCGCAGTGACGGCGGGACTGTGCGTCTGGTAACCCCAATGCTCGAAGGCGAGTCTCCCGAGGTAGCCCAGGCGCGCATGATGAAGCTTGGGTCGCAGGTTCTTCCCCTGCTGAACCTTTGCATTCCAAGGTGATCTTGGTCAGCCGATAGTTGAAGCTATCAGGGCCTTAGCACTCATTGGGCCCCCCACGTCCGCCGGCTGCTGCCCCATCCTAGCCGCGTTACTGGCTCGTGTGGTGGCACTCTCCTGAAGGGCCAGCGTGGGGATTTTGACTTTGTATCTGGCAACATTCGTGTGCGGCCCGTCCTCGTTCTCCGCGAAACAGCCTGCCCTGAGCGGAGCCGAAGGCGTGGGATCGCAGCGGCACAACCCCCTCAAAAAATTCCCACAAGCCTCTGTGACATCTAACCTTGTCCCCGGCTCCTCACGTGCGCGATGATGGTTGATGGCGTGGCGGCCAGCACAAGCCAATCCGTCGTGCTCCGAAGTGTTTCAGGAATTCTAGTGTCCAGGTTCCTTGACATCCGAATAGCAGCGAGGATAACTCCCGTGAATGCAATATTCTGGGAGTCGATCTTTCATTCTAAAGCACTTCGCGAAAGGAAACTCCTCTAAGTCCTTTGAAAGTAATATTTTGCGAGCAAGTTCTTTACTTGCAATATTTTAGCCGGATCAAGGCAGGGCCCGAAAGACGCAACTCGCTGATTCCAGAGATTTTATCAAAGATGGGTCCAAATTTTTTTCACCCGCCAAAACCGTCGTTCCCGCTCCCTGTTGCGATCCCTAAGCCCGATCCCGAAGCCCGAACCCGGAAGCCCGAAGCCTCACGTTATTCGATCCCCAGCTGCCTCTGAATCTGCTCCAGCGAAGCGCCCTTCGTCTCCGGAACCATCGTCTTCACCCAGATAAGTTGCAGCACCATCATGAAACAAAAGAAGGAGAAGACATAGCCGATGGGAAACGCGGACACCATCTTCGGAAAGAAAGTGGTGAGCAAGGCGGCGAAGATCCAATGCGTGCCGCAGCCCAGGCTCTGGCCCTCGGCGCGATGGCGGTTGGGAAATATTTCGGAGATGAAAACCCAGATCACCGCTCCTTGGCCGATCGCGTGTGCGGCGATGAAGGCGAAGATGCAAACCGGCACGATCAAATAGTGGCCGGTAAAGAAAGCCCACGCCACCAGGCCCAGCGAAGTGATGTAGCCGACTGAGCCGATATAGAGAAGAGTGCGCCGGCCCAGCCGGTCAATCAGCCAGAGCCCGACAAAAGTGAAAATCAGATTAGTAATGCCGATGCCAATCGACTGCAGCAGCGCCGCCTTCGCGCCCAGCCCGGTAAGTTCGAAGATGCGCGGCGCGAAGTACAAAATCGCATTGATGCCCGACATCTGATTGAAGAAGGCAATCAGAATGGCAAGCAGGATTGGCTTACGAAGACGCATAGTCCAGAAATGTCCGGAGGAAGATTTTTGTTCCGACGCGGTCGCAGCCATAATATCGTCGGCCTCGGCCGCGATCTGCGCCTTCGTTGCCTCGGGCTCGATGCGTTGCAATACCTCAAGAGCGTTCGCGCGATCGCCCTTGCGGCTAAGCAACCAACGCGGACTTTCCGGAATGCCAAAACAGAACGCCGCATAAAGCAGCGACGGAAATGCAGCCACGCCCAGCATCCAGCGCCATGCATTCTCGCCAATGCCCGCAAGCAGAGCGTTCGAAACATAAGCGATAAGAATGCCAAACACAATATTGAACTGGAACATGCCGGCAAGCAGGCCGCGATGCTTAGGCGGTGCGATCTCCGAGATGTACATTGGCGCCACCACGGTCGAGATGCCAATGCCCAACCCGCCAATCACGCGCGCAATGATAAAGACGGCAACGTTCGGAGCGAGACCCGAACCCACGGCGCCTACAAAGTAGAGAATGCCAATCCAAAGCAGCGTAGCTTTTCGGCCGAAGCGATCCGCAGGCCAAGCGCCAAGCAGCGAGCCCACCACGGTGCCGTAGAGAGCCGAGGCCATAGCAATGCCATGCAGCCCGGGACTCAGTCGCCACAGGGTTTGAATTGTTTTTTCCGCACCCGAAATAACGACTGTATCGAAACCAAAAAGAAATCCGGCGAGCGCAGAAGTGAGCGACCAGAAAAAGATGCGACCATTCATAAGTGAGTAGCGCCGTCAGGCGCCAGGCTTCAGACCTCAGACTTCAGGCTTGCATCTTATACCCTGTGCCCAAGGTTTTGCGGCTGAGGTCCGAGATCCGAGGCCCGATGTCCAACTAGGTCCGAGGTCCCGGCTCAAGCGGATATCCCTTCTCGCGCCAGCCGCGGATGCCGCCATCCATCGAAATCACCTTGGTATAACCCATCTTCTGCAGATTGTCTGCCGCCAACGCAGAGCGGAATCCGCCGCCGCAGTAAAGCACAATCTCGGTGTTCAAGTCGGGCACGCGGGCTTCGATGTCTCGCTCTATGATGCCTTTGCCCAGATGAATCGCGCCCGGAAGATGGTCCTTGGCGAATTCACTCTCTTCGCGCACGTCCACCAGAGTGAACTTCTCGCCGCCATCGATCTTCTTCTTCACTGCTTCCACGTTAGTTTCGCGCACGCGCGTCTTGGCATCATGCACGATCTTCAGAAAGCGCGGCGGATGTTGAAGGGCCATAAAATCTCCTATTCAGTCAATGACGGTGAATATCCTAACAAGCGCCAAACAATTCTGCACCGTGCAAGCGCGCTTTCTCGGTTAGCATGAATAGGTGAAGAAGAAGGAAGCCAGCCGGAGAATCGGCCTGGCGCGGGCCTTGTCCAAGCTGGGCTACTGTTCACGCTCTCGTGCGTCTGAATTGATTCGCGCCGGCCGCGTGCGCTCGAATGGCAAAGTTCTCCGCGATCCCGAGAGCCCGGTTTCAGATATAGATCACGAGATCACCATTGATGGCGAGCGCGTCGAACGCCAGAGTAAGCTTTACCTGATGATGAACAAGCCACGCGGCGTGATTACGACTGCGTCAGACGAGCAGGGCCGCGAAACGGTTTACAGTCTGTTGACTGGAGAAGTCTCTTTGCCCTGGGTCTCCCCCATCGGCCGTCTCGACAAAGCCAGTGAAGGACTGCTGCTGCTAACCAACGATTCCGAGTGGGGTGCGCGAATCGCCGCGCCGGAAACGCACTTGGAAAAGACTTACCACGTTCAGATTGATACAGTCGCCAATGAAGATTTCGTTCAGGCGGTGGTTCATGGGGTGAAGTGCAACGATGGAGAATTGCTCAGAGCTAAACAAGCTCGCCCGCTGCGCGCGGGCCAGAAGAACTGCTGGCTTGAAATCATTATCGACGAAGGCCGAAACCGCCAGATCCGCCGCATCATGGAGAGCCTAGGTGTCGAAGTATTGCGGCTGGTGCGCGTCGCCATTGGGCCTGTGCAGCTAGGCAATCTGGCGAAAGGCGAGTACCGTGCGCTCTCTGCTGACGAAAAACGAAAGCTCGACCGCGCAATGCGAAGGCCTTCATGAGCGATATAACTTTTCTTTCTGCAGTGGAAATGGCCGCGCAGATCCGTCAAAAGAACATCTCCCCGGTAGAACTTGTCGAAGCGCACCTGGCAAAAATAGAACAGCTGGATCCCCTGTTAAACGCATTTGTTCAGATCGACGCAGAACGGGCACAGCAGGCGGCTCGCGATGCGGAGATTGCAATCACGCAGCGAAGCTCCTTTGGTCCTCTGCACGGCGTTCCCCTCAGTATCAAGAACTCTATTAGTGTGGCGGGGCTGCGATGTGAAGCGGGAACCCGCTTACGTGCGGGATTCATAGCCACGCAAGACGCGCCTCTGGTAGCGCGTTTACGGGCAGCAGGGGCAATCATTCTCGGCGTGACCAATACTCCGGAGTTATTGATGGCGTGGGAAACCGACAACCTGCTTTACGGCCGCACTAACAATCCATGGGACCTGGAGCGCACGCCGGGCGGTTCGAGCGGCGGCGAAGCTGCGGCCATAGCCATCGGCATGTCGGCCGGCGGCGTGGGCAGTGATGGTGGAGGCTCCATTCGCGTGCCCGCGCACTTTACCGGCATCTGCGGCCTGAAGCCAACTCCGGGGCGCATCCCGGCGACTGGACATTTTCCCTCCTCTGCCGGACCCTTTGCCTCGATCGGAGTGGTGGGTCCAATGG
The DNA here is from genome assembly GCA_963781635.1 of uncultured Acidobacteriaceae bacterium. GTDB lineage: Bacteria > Acidobacteriota > Terriglobia > Terriglobales > Acidobacteriaceae > Sulfotelmatobacter. Next base: position 87,993 of record CAWAFZ010000001.1, on the reverse strand, counting down.
CGCGGACCGTGCCTGATTTGAAAGTTTTGTTCGAAGTGATGCAGGGACCCGACGAAGGCGATACCTGTGCAGCTCGGGTGTCTTTGTGTTGGCCGTGCGAAGATGAGATGAAGCAACTCAGGATTGGCTACTTCGAGGACGACGGCCGCACTCCAGTCACGGCGCGAATCCGAGCCGCTGTCGCGACGGCGGCGAATGCTTTGCGCAGTGCGGGGTTTCAAGTGGAACCATTCAGGCCTCAGGGTCTCGAAGAAGCGCGGCAATTATGGTGGAAATACTTTGTAACTGCGGGCGCAATGCTTTTGCGTCCGATGTTCAAGGGAAGAGAATTGGATCTTAGTCCAATCTTGAAAGAGTTTCTGGAATGGGCTGCGATGAAGCCGGAACACACTGCACGAACTCTGCTCGATGCCTGGATTCGGCGCGATGCGGTCCGCGCGCAGTTCTTCACTCAGATGCAGCGTTACCCAATCTTGTTATGTCCCGCTGCGGCGGTTCCGGCATTTCGCCACGGCGAGCGCAGCTGGCAGGTGGAAGAAAAAACGGTCAAATACCTCGACGCTTGGAGCTATACCGAATTTTTCAATCTTCTGGGCAATCCGGCGGTAGTGGTTCCCGTGGACCTTTCACCTGAAAATTTGCCGATCGGCGTGCAAATTGTCGGCAGGCCATGGGAGGAAGAACAGGTGCTCGCGACCGCCGCGGCGCTCGAAAAAGAACTGGACAACCAATACCGTGCCCCAAGAATGACCTCGACGGCCTGAGTAAATATCGCGCAGGAAGTTCGCCAGTAGTAGTTTTGCATTATTCCTCCCTAGCCTATATCTGGTTACCTTAGGGCGCACGCGATTTCAGCTACTGTGGGCTGAAATCGGCGGTCTTAGCGTGTGACCTTTTCCGATGCGAACAATTTCTCTAACGGGAAGTTTTGCTGGCCGAGCACTGTCCTGGCTCTTGCCTTTTTTATTGATCTCTGCCGCGTACCTCTACGCTTTCCCGCAGCCCAACATTTTCTACGCCGGAGTCGTATTGTTTCACGCAGTGGGCGGAGTCTTCGCGACCATCCTGGTGATTGCGGTCCTCTTCCGCATTTTGCGGGACGGAAGTTTTTTGCAGCGCGCTGGATGGCTACTGCTGGCAGCGGGCGCGGTTTTTGGGCTGATTCTCATAAAGACCGGCACGGCGCGCACCGAATGGAAGTGGTTCTACCTCCACATTGTGATCGCTCTCTTCGCAGTCGGCCTGCTGCTCGCCGACCAACTCGGAAGACGTGGGTGGCTGAGCAGGAGCGTCTCGCTATCCGCTATTCGCGTAGCTACCTGCTTGATCACTCTCGCTGTAATCGGCTACGGGGCGCGCTATGTACGTGAAAGTTGGCAGATGCGCGGCCGTATTCAAAATCCATCTATGCCGCCCGACACCATGAATGCCGAGGGCGATGGCCCCGAAGGCGCATTTTTCCCGAGCTCCGCGCAGATTTACGGTAAGCAGAAAATTCCCAGCAAGTTTTTTATGGAGTCCGATTCTTGCAAGCGTTGCCACGAAGATATTTACAACCAGTGGTTCAGCTCCGCGCACCACTTCTCCTCGTTTAACAATCAGTGGTACCGCAAATCAATCGAGTACATGCAGGATACGGTCGGTACCAGGCCTTCGAAGTGGTGTGGAGGATGTCACGACCCTGCTCTTCTCTACAGCGGCCTGATGGATACGCCGATCAAGCAGATCGTGCATCGTCCCGAATCGCAGGCCGGACTGGGCTGCATGATGTGCCACTCCATCGCGAACGTGAAGAGCACGATGGGCCAGGCGGATTTTTATCTGGAATATCCCAAGCTGCACGAGCTTGCCGCCACTGAAAATCCCGTGGCACGCGCTCTGCACGATTTTCTAATCCGGCTGAATCCCGAACCTCACCGCCGGGTCTTTCTCAAGCCATTCATGAAAACGCAGACAGCCGAGTTTTGCTCGTCCTGCCACAAAGTTCATCTCGATGTGCCTGTGAATCGCTATCGCTGGTTTCGCGGTTTCAACGAGTATGACAATTGGCAGGCCAGCGGAGTATCCGGCCAGGGTGCTCGATCCTTCTACTATCCGCCCAAGCCGCAGCAGTGTGCCGATTGCCACATGCCGGCGGAGCCCTCGCACGACGCTGGCAATATCAACGGCTTCGTGCACTCGCATCGCTTTCCGGGAGCGAATACCGCGCTGCCGACGGCCAATGAAGACGAACCACAACTCAAACTCACGGAATCTTTCCTGAAGAGCGGCGCGCTTACGGTCGATATCTTTGCGCTCTCACCTGCGCAAGAGCCGTTGAAAACCGGAGCAGCAACGCAGTCTGAGATATCCACGACCTTCGCTGTCGGCGAAGAGGCAGAAACGACAATTACTCCGGGCGAAGAAACCAAAGGTGAAGTTGTACCGGTCACTGCGCCGTTGAATCGCGTGCAACCGGCGTTGCGCCGAGGCGACACTGTGCGTGTGGATGTGGTTGTGCGCACGAAGAAAGTCGGCCACTTCTTCCCGGGCGGGACGGTCGATGCCTACGACACCTGGTTAGAGCTAAAAGGCACGGACGATAGAGGGCAGACGATTTTTTGGAGTGGTATGGTCGAGGACAATGGGAAAGGACCGGTTGAAAAAGGCGCGCACTTTTATCGTTCGCTGCAGATCGACGCTCACGGAAACCCCATCAACAAACGCAATGCATGGGCCACGCGTTCGGTAGTTTACGTGCGTCTGATTCCTCCGGGCGCGGCCGACACGGTGCACTACCGCATGCACGTTCCCGAGAGTGCCGGCAATAAGATTACGTTGCACGCCCGTCTGTGTTACAGAAAGTTCTCCTGGTATGGCACGCACGAAGCTTTTGCCGGCCAGCCTGATCCAGCATCGCCGAACTCGGTGGCTCCCGACTACGACGATCGCCCGACCGTGTTCACGGCACCGTTGAGCGGGGTTTCGGCCAAGCGCGAACAAATTCCTGATCTGCCGATCGTTACAGTAGCGGAGAATGAGGTCACGTTGCCTGTCGTCGCGCACAACGCGCCTGTTTCCGAACCGAAAGTCATTACCCGCAAAGACGAGTGGCAGCGTTGGAACGATTACGGCATCGGCCTGTTTTTGCAGGGAGACCTTAAGGCCGCAGCCGCGGCTTTTCAGAAAGTGATCGACGCCGATCCCAACAATCCGGATGGGTGGGTCAACATCGGACGCTGTGCTGTGCAGGAAGGCGACATGCAGCGCGCCCGCACTGTGCTCGAGAAGGCTCTTGCTCTATCTCCGAATCTGGCACGGGCCAATTACTTCTTCGCTCGAGTCCTGCGTTCGGAGGGAAACTATGATGGTGCCGCCGAACGCCTGCATATCGTTCTTAATCAATATCCGCGGGACCGGGTCGCACTCAACGATCTCGGTCGCGTGCTTTTTTTGCAGCGAAAGTATGCGGACGCAGTGAAGACTTTGCAATCTGTTTTGGCGATCGACCCAGAAGATCTACAGGCGCACTATAACTTAATGCTATGCTACAGCGGACTCGGCAACGACAAGCTGGCAAAGGCGCATCAGGCTCGCTACATGCGTTTCAAGGCCGACGAGTCTTCGCAAGCTATCACGGGACCGTATCGACAGTTGCATCCGGAAGACAACAATGAGCGGCAGGCCGTGCACGAACATGTCTCCGTACCGCTGCCGGCGCTGAATACGACGCGCGCGAGAGTGCCAGCCTCTAAAGTCGTCACCGGAGGCGGACGCTAATGAGTGCAGAAAAGTCCTTCACCACAGAGTCTCGGAGTCACAGAGAAAACGTCCAAGGCAATAAACTTCTTTTCCGTGTCTCTGTGTCACTGTGGTTAATAATTTTATTCCGAGCGCCCGCCGACGCGCAGATTCATTTCCGAGACATCACATCGCAGGCTGGTATTCACTTTACCCACAACAACGGTGCCTTCGGAAAAAAGTGGCTGCCCGAAACCATGGGCCCGGGCTGCGCTTTCATTGACTACGACAACGACGGCTATCCGGACATTTTGTTAGTGAACGGCGAGGACTGGCCCGGTCACCCTCAATTCGGAACGACGACCCCAAAGCTATACCATAACAATCACAACGGAACCTTCACCGACGTCACTCGGCAGGCCGGCCTCGCCGTGCCCATGTTCGGTTTTGGAGTGGCTGTAGGCGACTATGACAACGACGGCTTCGACGACATCTTCATTACTGGGCTTGGACAAAGCCATCTCTTCCACAACAACAGCAACGGTACGTTCAGCGAAGTGACGAAGTCCGCGGGCTTGTGGGGACCGAGCGAGTTCTCGACTAGCGCGGCCTGGCTGGATTACGACCGCGATGGCAAACTTGACCTGGTGGTCGCGAACTATGTGCAATGGAGCGAGCAAGGCGATCTCTACTGTACGCTTGACGGCGCTCACAAGTCCTATTGCACTCCGGAATCGTATAAAGGTACGTCAGTAAGGCTGTGGCACAATCTCGGCGGTGGAAAATTTGAGGACGCCACGCAGAAAGCTGGACTCGGCGACCCTACTTCGAAGAGCTTGGGCATTACGATCCTCGATTACAACGCTGACGGATGGCCCGACATTCTGATCGCCAACGATACTCAGCCCAACAAACTTTATTTGAACAAGAAAGATGGGACGTTCGAAGAGCGCGGGGTTCCGTCAGGTATAGCTTTCAGCGAAGATGGTATAGCGCGCGCCGGCATGGGCGTCGATGCTGCCGACTACGACCGCAGCGGGCACCCGAGTGTGATCATCAGCAACTTCGCCAACCAGATGATGTCGCTTTACCACAACGAGGGCAACGGCTTGTTCGTGGACGAGGCGCCGCAATCTGAAGTCGGCCGCGAAACGCTGGTCACCCTCGGCTTCGGTTGTTTCTTCTTCGATTACGATAACGACGGCTGGCCCGACATATTTGTCGCCGACGGCCACATTGAAGATGCCATCGAGCGCGTACAGAAACGGGTGAGCTATGCCGAGCCTTCGCATTTGTTCCGTAACCTGGGCGGTGGCAAATTCCAGGAAGTGACGGCGCAGATGGGTCCGGCGTTCGCCGCGCCGAGAGTGGCGCGGGGCGCGGCTTACGCCGATATCGACAACGGCGGCTTCCTCGATGTGCTGGTGATGACCAATGCGGGGCCGGCATTCTTATTTCGTAACGAGGGCGGAACGAATCATAGCGTTCGCTTCAAATTGGTTGGAACAAAATCGAATCGCGATGGCATCGGCGCGGTCGTGCGGCTAGTTTCGAACGGCAATCAAGACCGGCAATGGAAGATGCTGCGCTCCGGATCAAGTTATCTTTCGCAAAGTGAACTGATTTTAACCTTCGGCTTAGGCCAGCAGACAAAAGCCGACGCCGTCGAGATTGACTGGCCCAGCGGCCAGGTCGACAAACTATCGAACGTGAACTCCGGGCAGACTGTAACGGTTGAAGAAAGCAAAGGAATCGTCGCGTCGAGACTGTACAGCCCGCCGAAAGCAGCAAAGTAGTGTTTAGTCTGTGTTCCCTGCGGCCTCTGTGTTTAAATCTCTGAGTAGATGACCCCCAGAATCTCAGTAATTCTAGCGAGCCTGCTCGCGGCGGCGTTCGGCCTGTTCGCAACGGCGCCGCAAAATCTGACGAAAAGCAATCCAGTAGAAGCTGCGCGGGTCAATAATCTTGGCGTAGCCTACATGAACCAGCAACTTTTTGAGAAGGGACTCAAAGCCTTCCAGCAGGCGGCCGAGCTAGATCCAAAGCTGAGCATCGCGCGCCTGAATGAAGGCGTCGCCTTCCTGAACTTGCAGAAGATTGATGAAGCCAAGGCCGCTCTGGCTGATGCGGTCAAGCAGGATTCCAAGAATCCAAACGCCTGGTACAATCTCGGCCTGCTGGCAAAGAACACCGGCGATGCGCAAGCGGCGATTGACGCGTTCAAGCACGTAATCGAGATCGATGCGAACGATGCCGATGCCTGGTATTTTCTAGGCGCGTCTTACGTACAAGCGAAACAATTTCCGCAAGCTATCGAAGCTTTTCAGCACGCGTTGCAATTGAATCCCCTGCACGCCTCGGCCGAGTTCGGACTGTCGCGCGCCTACCAGCAATCGGGCGACGTCGACCACGCCCGCGAGCGCCTGAAGAAATTTCAATACATCACCCAAAAGAAAATCGGAGCACCGATCAGCCTCGCCTACGGCGAGCAGGGGCAGTACTCGCGCGCGGTCGAATCTCCGTTAGCGGTGTTGAAAGCGCCGGCGCAGATCAAGGTGCGATTCGTGGATGTTACGAAGGAGGCGGGGATTGTAACGAAAGGCAGTGTAGTCCAAGAAGACAACTTGGCGGATGAGTTGGGATCAGGTGCATGTTTCCTCGACTACGACGGTGACGGTCAACTCGATCTGTTTGTAACGCAAGGAGGGCCGCTGGGTGGTCTCGGCCTGTATCGCAACTTAGGCAAAGGTAAATTCGAAGACGCTACGAAGTCCGCTGCTCTTGACCCGGAGTTGAAAGGTTCCGGTTGCACGGCTGGAGACTTCGACAACGATGGCGCCACGGATTTGGCCGTCAGTTTCTGGGGTAGGCCCTTGTCTCTTTTTCATAACGAGAAGAACGGCAAATTCAACGACGCCAGCACATCGATCATAAGAGGCACGCAGCCCTTCTTCACCGCTGGGCTGACGTTTATTGACTACGACCATGATGGCGATCTCGACCTGTACGTGAACCGGACGGAAGCGAGCGTCGATGGGCCTGAGCGAGCGTTCTCGGGGCCCGGAGCTCGTCCCAGCATGTTTCGCAATAACGGCGATGGAAGTTTTACAGACGTGGTGTCCGATCTGGGTCTGTGGGGAAGCCCGCCGGGTTTCACAATCGCTGCAGTCGGAACGGACTATAACAACGACCGCGCCGTAGACCTCGTGCTCACCGACAACGGCCCGACTATTTTTGAGAACCCGCGTGAAGGAAAGTTCGTGCGTCGCAAACCCTGGTCCGCGCCGATGCCTGCGCCAACCGTGGGTATTGCCGTTCTTGATTTCGATCATGATGGCTGGATGGACTTGGCTTTTACTCATAAGGGTCCGCCGGGCCTTACGCTCTGGCGCAACAATCGCGGCAAGACTTTTGATCGCGTAGAACTTCCTGGTGCTAACTGGGTCCGCGCCTATGGCGTGGCCGCCTTCGACTACGACAACGACGGCTGGGTCGATCTCGTCGCGGTCGGCGAAACAGAAGATCACAAAGGTGAAGTGCGGTTGTTCCGCAATCTCGGGCCTGACGGTTTCAAAGACGTCACTGCCGACGTCGGTCTCGACAAGATTCAACTCAAAGAGCCGCGCGCCATCATCACCGGCGATTACGATGGCGATGGCGCTACTGACCTGCTGATCACGCAGAATCACGGTCCGGCGGTGCTGCTGCGCAATGAAGGCGGCAATCAGAATCACTGGCTGCGGCTTTCGCTCAAAGGACTGAACGACAACAAGAGCGCCATCGGTACCAAGGTGGAGGTGTTCGCCGGCGGCAACCGGCAGAAATTTGAGATTGCCGGATCGAACGGATACCTGGGACAGAGCTCCACCGACATTGTGGTCGGTCTCGGCGACGCGAAAGAGGCTGACATCGTACGCATGTTGTGGCCCACAGGCGTATTACAGGATGAAATTCAGGTTGCGGGTGACCGGCAGCAGAATTTTCTGGAGATCGATCGCCGCGGAAGTTCGTGTCCGACCTTGTTCGCTTGGAATGGCGAGCGCTACGAACTGGTCGGCGACATGCTGGGCGCGGGCGTGGTGGGACATTGGATCGGGCCCGGGCAGCGGGATGTTCCGCGCCCGGTTGAGTACATCAAGATTGATCGCAACGCGCTTCGCGAGAAAGATTATTCCCGGGAGGCGTCGGACCTCGGACCTCAGACTTCGGGCATCGGCATAAACGCTACGCCTGAGGTCCGACGTCCGAAGTCTGAAGTCGGTCTTCTCAGTTTCCGCTTCATGGAGCCGCTGGAGGAGGCCGTCTATCTCGATCGCGTGCGCCTGCTGGCGGTCGATCATCCGGCCGGTCTTGACGTTTATCCCAATGAGTATTTTGCGTCGAACCCGCCGTATCCACCGTTCAAGGTTGTGATCAGCAATAGCAAAAACGCTCGTCCCCCGGCAGGCGCCTGGGATGAGCATGGCCACGACGTCCTGCCTGATCTGCAGGCGCATCGTTACATCGGCGACTTTGCGTTGACGCAATTTCAGGGCTTCGCCAAGCCGCACCGCCTGACGCTCGATCTGGGCGAAGCTTACCGCGGAGGGCCGTTGTGGTTGCTGCTGCATGGCGAGGTGGAATATTTTTCCGCGAACAGCATGTACGCGGCGTCTCAGGCCGGAGTACACGCGATCTCCCCTTATGTAGAGGCGCTGGTTGGAAATGAAAAAGACGTGAACAGCAGGTGGGTGCGCGTGATCGACGATATGGGGTTTCCGGCGGGCGGTCCGCGCACGATGACCGCCGATCTCAGCGGAAAGCTGCCGCCGGGCACGCGGAAGATTCGCATCACGACTAATCTTCAAATTTATTGGGATAGCATCCTGGTGAGTCGAACGCAGCAAGTTAGTAATAATCAAGAGAAGTCGCAAAACCTGCGTCTGACGGCGGTTCCCTTGGTCCGCGCCGATCTCGGCTTTCACGGATTCCCGCTAAAGATTGAAGGCAGGCCGCCGGGCAACGTGCAGTATATCTACGAGAAAGTCAGCGCGACCGGACCCTACACGCGCCCGGCGGGAACCTACACACGCTACGGCGATGTCTTGCCGCTCCTCACCGCGCTGGACGATGAGTTGGTGGTCTTTGGCTCGGGCGACGAGGTGCGTCTCGACTTCGATCCATCAGAGCTACCGGCACTGCCCCATGGCTGGGTACGCGATTATTTCTTCGCGGCGGATGGCTACGAAAAAGACATGGATTTCTACGCTGCCGAAGGCAACTATGTGGCTCCGTTGCCGTTCCTTAGAATGGGCGACTATCCTTATCCGGCGAACAAATCGTTTCCGCTCGATGACGCTCACGTGAACTATCTCCTGGAATACAACACGCGCAACATGTCAGGAAATGAGTCGCGTGGATATTGGTTCGACTATGGCTCCGCCAAGTAGCCTATTGTGCGGATCAAGTACGTTTTACAGGAAGTGAACAAAGCTGTGGCAGGGAGAGCCATGCTGGGATCCATTAATATCGTTGCCTTTGTTCCGATCAAAGACTCTGACAAAGCAAGAGCCTTCTACGAAGGCGTGCTGGGACTTCGCTTCGTGAAGGACGATGGCTTTGCACTGGTGATGGACGCCAACGGCACCAAGGTGCGCATAGCGAAGGTGCCCGACTTTAAACCGGCCCAGTTCACTATTCTGGGGTGGGAAGTGCCAGATATCGAGAAGATGGTTACGGCGCTCCAGGGCAAAGGCGTGCACTTCGAGCGATTCGGATTTTTCGAACAGGATAAGTTGGGGATCTGGTCGGCGCCGACGGGAGATAAAGTGGCGTGGTTCAAAGATCCCGACGGGAACATTTTGTCGGTGTCACAGCACGTGTAGGAATCTGATAATTCAGGACCGAGGAGCAAGCATCGCCATCGGCTCGCTTCGCTTCGCTCGGCGCGACAGCCGAGGCGGCTGTCGCCACATGGCCTCGGGTATCTACACCGAATCGATTTTCTTAGCGGACTTGGCAGCGGTTCCAGAAATCGACAGCGGATGGTTATTTTCGCAGACCACGACTGGGTCGGCACGCAGAACGAACTCGAGCATCTCGGTTTCTGACATCTGGCTGTTATCCAGAACGTACCAGCGCGTGCGCGATTGGCAATTGGCTTCGCCGCATTCCAGTTCTGTCACCCAGAAGTCGAGATTGCTTTGCTCGGCCAGCGGATTGCTGAATGGCGCCCACTGCACATCACTTTTCTCGTAAACGTACCAATGGTCGCAGTCGCGGCAGATCAGCCGGATCTGCCATCCCTCCTGCGGCCAGTCGAGAGGATTCTCGCCGGTTTTCGGCGGGTTAGGATATGGCAACCGAATGCGCACCGCAGTAGGAGTGGGACAGTCGGGATTCTTACATCGCACAACCGGCTGCAAAAACATGATTTGTTGTTTCACCCAGTTCGAAATGTCGGTTCGCCATTCTGGCTTAAGATGCGGGTTTGGCGCAAGCCCCCGACTGGCACGAAAAATATATCCCACTTGACTTGCACCTGCAAAGGTTCCAGCAATACCTTCCAAAGGAAACCGTCGCTTACATCCATTGACCCACTGGCCCGCATCTCTGTAATCTTGCAGCAGAAAACTTGCGTTCAAATCTTAACGGGCTAAAATCAGGCCATTAAAGCCCGATCGGAATCCGACCTGAAGGAATATTCATGAAGCGTGTTGCAATCCTGCTGCTGATGGCGTTGTTCATAAGCGGTTGTGGCAGCGGCAGACCCACGGCGCAAAGTGCGACTGGCGGACTCTGGCAAGCGCAACTCTCTGACGGAGTTGGCAACTCCTCGGGATTCAGCTTTAACACTCAGTTCACAGTGGGGAGCAACGGAGACCTGAGCATCTCGAACTTTGAATTCCTCAACGACAATCCGAATTCATGCTTCCCGATCAATGGAGGAAGCATTAGCGGGAACATGGCGTTGACCCAGAATATGGCGACCAACGGAGTAACGGGCACCATGACTTTCACCGTCACGTCATCGAGTAACCAACTGACCCTCACAGGAAACGTGACCGGAACAATTGTTGGGACCACTTTATCCGGCGGTGCGGCCACGGGCAACTGGGCGCTGACCGGGACTGGGGCATGCTCTAATGCAACCGGGCCATACACTATGAAACAGTCGTCTTGAGCTGGCTTATCCGGAACTCTGCTCAGAAGCAGGCGCTTTAAAACCAGTCGCTGCGGTAAGCCACCCACCAGGCGATGAAGAGAATCGGAATGGTGGCAGCCACGCCCCACCAAAGCGGGAGCAGAAAATCCGCGAGCAGTCCCAGCAACGCGAAGACCATCCAGAAGATTTTCTTCTCCATGTTGCAATTGTAGGCCAGATGCGGAGCCGCAGATTTCAGCCCTAGGTCTTACTTTGTTCTATCAACCCAGTGCGGTAGAGTGTGAGCCATGAAGCGCACGCTGCAACAGATCGCTGAGGCTGTCGATGCCCGGTTGCAAGGGGATGGCGATGTTCAAGTGAAGGGAGTAGCGAGTTTGGCGTCGGCTTCGTCGCTGGACCTAGTGTTCGTGGAAGAAGAGAAATATCTTTCGCGGGCGCTGCAGAGTGGCGCGGGTGCGGTGATCGCCGGAGAGTTCGCCGCTGCGTGCTCGGGTAAGCCGCTTTTGATCTGCCGGCATCCCAAGCTGAGCTTTGCGCGGGCGGCGCGCTTCCTGCAGGGTGACGACAACGAGGAGGAAAGCTCCGTCATCCATGCCACGGCAATTGTGCACCCTTCCGCTAGCATTTCGCGGGGTGCGGTTTTGGAAGAGTACGCGGTGATCTCAGCGCACGCAGAAATCGGCGAGCACACTCGAATTGGCGCGGGCTGCGTGATCGGGCGTGGTGTGAAGATAGGCCGCGAGTGTGAGATTTATCCGCGCGTGACCATCTATCCCGGGATCACCCTGGGCGATTTTGTGAGAGTGCATGCGGGCGCGGTTCTGGGAAGCGATGGTTTTGGATATGTCCGCGATTCGAAGAATGGGGCTTACGAAAAATTTCCCCAAGTTGGTACGCTGGTGATCGAGGATGATGTGGAGATCGGCGCGAACACCACCATCGACCGCGGCGCCCTCGATGAAACTCGCATCGGCCAGGGTACTAAGATCGACAATCTTGTGCACATCGGCCACAATTGCCGCCTTGGGCAGAATGTGGTGATCGCGGCGCAGACCGGGCTTTCTGGCAGCATCGTGATTGAAAATGACGTTGTGCTCGGAGGCCAGGTTGGTATTGGCGAACACGCCCGCATCGAAGAAGGAGTGATGTTGGGTGGGCAGGGAGGCGTCCTCCCTAATAAAGTTTTGCGCGGCAAAGGTGTGGCCTTCTGGGGAACGCCCGCGCAGCCAGTGCGGCAATATCTGAAGCAGTTGGCTGCGCTGGCAAAGCTGTCGAAGAGAGAAAAGAAGTAAATCGGCTTCCAGCTTTCGGAGATTACATGGTTCCCGCAAGCCAGAAGCCGGTAGCCGTGATTATGGCCATCATAGTAATTGGCGGGCATTCGCGCAGCGTGGGCAAGACCAGCGTGGTCGCCGGGCTGATTGCCGCCTTGCGCGATTACCACTGGACTGCGGTCAAGATCACGCAATATGGGCACGGAGTGTGTTCGGCGAATGGCGCGCCCTGCGACTGCGCGACCGCCGATCACACCTGGGCGATATCCGAAGAAAAAGATCGCAGCGGAGAATCGGACACTTCGCGCTATCTGCTGGCGGGAGCACCTAAAGCGTTGTGGGTGCGCACCGAGCAGAGCCGCCTAGCCGAGGCAATGCCGGCGCTGCGCAAGCGGCTGGAAAAATCGCAGAATGTAATCGTTGAATCGAATAGCCTGCTGAAGTTCTTAAAGCCGGATCTGTATCTAATGGTCCTTGACCCGGACACGGCCGACTTCAAGACTTCGGCGCGCGAATTTCTCGACCGTGCAACCGCTGTAATCCTTCACGACAGTTCGACGAATGGAAAATCCGCATGGCAAGGCGTTTCGTTGAAACCGCTGGCGGGGCGTCCACTATTCCGCATCACACCTCCCACCTATGTGACGCTGGAGATTGTGAACTTCGTGCGGGCTTACTTGGCGACCGAAAGGAAAGCAGATTCCTCACCGGGCCTTCGGCCCCGTTCGGAATGACAAAGTCTTTTGTTATCCTTCCCGGTGCGGCAAATTCATCCCAGCGCCTGGCTTCTGGTTCTTATTTCTTCGTTTTTGCAGGTTGTGATTTTCCCATTGCCAGGCCTGTACATTCTTTCGTGGATCGCCTTCGCCCCGCTGATCGTAGCAATTTTACGGGCGCGACCCGCCGGAGAACTGGAAGTCGACGGTTCCGTCAATCTGCAAGTGGCCAAGGCCTGGCAGGGATTCTTGCTCGGATACGCCTCCGGAATTCTCTGGTACGCGGGCACGTGTTATTGGATTTACGACACGATGCATCTATACGGCGGCCTGAATAGGCCGTTCGCGCTGTTGGCACTTTTTCTTTTTTGCCTATATCTGGGCATATATCACGGACTGTTCGGTTTGCTATTGAGTTTGGTGGCCGGTCCCGGACGCGACCATCGCCGCGGCCTCGTCGCCGCGCCTTTCCTGTGGGTCGCGGTCGAGCTGGCGCGTACCCTCGTCACGGGCTTTCCCTGGAACCTGCTCGGCACCGCGCAAGTGGATAACATTTCGCTGAGCCGTATTACCACTTGGACCGGCGTCTACGGAGTTTCATTCGAGATCATGCTGGTAAATGTGGCGGTGGCCGCGGCTTTTCTCGTGCCAAGAAAAAAACGCAGCACGTTGCTGATTGCCTCCCTCGCCGCCGCCGCCGTTTTGCAGGCCGGTCGTCTGGTCGACGCCCCTGCCTTGTGGGCGGATCATAATGCGCTGCTGGTGCAGCAAAACATTCCGGTCAATGAGAACTGGACGCGAGGCACATTCGAGCGCACGCTACGCGAGCTGACCGACCTTACCCTGAGCTCGTTTCTCAATCGCGACAAAACCACCGGCAAACTGGATTTGATCGTCTGGCCCGAATCGCCCGCGCCGTTTTTTGCCAGCGATCCGCTATTTCGCGAGCCCGTGAGCCAGATGGCGCGGCAGGCCGACGCATGGGTGATAACTGGCGCCATCGGGAGCGCACCGGCCGCAGAGAACGGCTCCGCTAGGTCCAGGATGTTCAACTCCGCGGCGCTAACCAATCCATCCGGCGAGTGGACTGCACGTTACGACAAGGTACATCTCGTGCCCTTCGGCGAATACTTGCCATTCCCGAGTCTCTTTGCTTTTGCCGGCGGCCTCACCAAAGAAGTCGGAGAGTTCACACCGGGCGCCTCGCGCACCCCGCTGGACGCAGGCGGCACGCGACTCGGAGTTTTCATTTGCTACGAGTCGGTTTTTCCCGGCGAAGTGCGGCAGTTTGCGAATCAAGGCGCCCAGGTTTTCATAAACATCTCGAATGATGGCTGGTACGGCGACAGCGGCGCTTATGCGCAGCACTTGAATCAGACCCGCATGCGCGCTATCGAGAACGACCGCTGGATTCTGAGCGCGACCGACACAGGCGTTACGGCCTCGATCGATCCCTACGGCCGAATCGTGGCTCGTCTTCCGCGCAAAACGCGCGGCGCGCTGGTCGCTCCTTATGCCCTCACTTCCGTAACCACGTTCTACACGCGTCATGGCGATTGGTTCGCGTGGCTGTGTGCGATAATTTCAGCAGGGGCGTTGCTTGCGCGCTTCGCGCTTCAAACTAAAGCAGGCAAGAAGGTAGAAACATCCTCATGAATCAAGAGTTCGAGCAAGAATACGGATTACTGAGCAAGAAGGCGCGTGAACTCCGGGAGTATCTTTGACGCGGACAAGCTCCGTCCGCAACTAAGCGAAATCGAAAAACAGGCCGCGGACCCGAACCTGTGGTCGAATCCGCAGCGGTCGCAGCAGGTCATGCGCGAGAAAAAGCGCCTGGAACACATGCTGGCCACTGACGCCGATCTCAAGCGGCGCAGCGAAGATATTGCCGCCTACTTTGAACTTGCGAAAGAAGGCGAGAGTGTCGATGCGGAATTGCGTCGCGAAATCGACTCGCTGCGCACACTTGTCGATAAACTTGAGACCGAGACCTTGCTCTCGGGAGAAAACGACCCACTCAACGCGATCGTCACGATTCACCCCGGCGCAGGAGGAACGGAATCGCAGGATTGGGCAGACATGCTGCTGCGCATGTATCTACGCTGGGCCGAGCGCCAGGGCTTCGAAACTGTTCTCTACGATTACCAGCCCGGCGAAGAAGCGGGGCTGAAGTCGGCGACGTTCGCGGTCAACGGCGAATATGCCTTTGGATTGCTGAGCAGCGAAATCGGCGTGCACCGCCTGGTGCGGATTTCGCCCTTCGATCAAGCCAAGCGCCGGCACACATCGTTTGCCAGCGTCTTCGTCTCGCCGGAAATTGACGACAGCATTGAGGTCGTCATCAAGCCTGAGGACATCCGCACTGATACTTACCGCTCCAGCGGTAAAGGCGGGCAGCACGTGAACACCACGGATTCGGCGGTGCGCATCACGCACATTGCCACGGGCCTGGTTGCGAGTTGCCAGAATGAGCGCTCGCAGCATAAGAATCGCGAGCGCGCCATGAGCATGCTGCGTTCTAAGCTTTACGAATTCGAGATGGAGAAAAAACGCGCGGCCTCGAAGAAGATCGAAGACTCGAAGCTCGACAACGATTTCGGCTCGCAGATTCGCTCCTACGTGCTGCAGCCCTACCGCATGATCAAGGATCATCGCACCAAGACCGAGGTGGGAGATGTGGACCGCGTGCTCGATGGCGATTTGCAACCATTCATCCGGGCATATCTCCTGGCGCGGCGCGCGGAGAAAGCGGCATAGTGGCTAAGAATGCAGTCAGTGCAAGGCCGGCAAAGAAGGCGACTGCGAAAGTTTCATCGGCAGTGAAGCTTGGACCCAGATTTCACCGCGCATTTTGGTTTGCCGCCGAAAAGCATGCGGGCCAGACACGCAAAGCCTCGACCATCCCTTACCTCGCGCACCTGATGGGGGTTGCATCGTTGGTGCTTGAATTCGGTGGCGATGAAGACATGGCGATTGCAGCGCTCCTGCACGATGTGGTGGAAGACTGCGGCGGGGCGCCAATGCTGAAAGAAGTCCGACGAAAATTCGGACCTCGTGTGGCGAAGATTGTCGCTGGCTGCACCGACTCCGGTGCTGATCCGAAGCCGCCTTGGCGTGAGCGCAAAGATTATTATCTGCGGCATCTGAAAACTGTCGACGCCGAAACCCGGCTGGTTTCCGCCGCCGACAAACTGAACAACGTTCGCTCCATCCTCTCCGATTACCGCGAAGTTGGAGAGTTAATATGGGCGCGTTTCAACGGCGGACGCGAGGGCACGCTTTGGTACTACCGGGTTTTGCTGGAAGAATTTTCGAGGCGCAAGCCTAACCGGCTGATTCGCGAATTTGAACTTGCAGTGAAAGAGCTTGAGGCCTGCGCAAAGCTGGACGCAACTGCTCGACGAAGGTGATTTTATGCCGCGCCAAATCGATTTAATCCGCGCCTCGAAGCTGCCATCAAATATGATGCAGTTTGCCGCTCGCGGTGCGCTCTCGGTGCCTCCCGAGGAGAGCATCGAAATCCTCGTCTATCTTGCCAAGCACAATAAAGTTTTCGGCGATATCGCCCGCATGACTTTGGCCGGATGGGATGAGAAATCGTCTCTAGCAGCGGCCTCAAATCCCGACACTCCTAGCGAAGTGCTCGACTATCTGATTTCGCCGGAGAACATTCGTCCCAATCTCCTGCCTGCGCTCGTAGAGAATCCTTCTATTCCAGATGCTGTCCTAGCGAAGTTCGCCATCTCCGCCTCGCAAGAGTCGATCGCTGCGATGCTGCAGAGCAAGCGAGTGCGAGGGTCTGCCGTGATTCTGAACAACCTGAGATCGAATCCTTACCTGAAAGCCGAAAACGCGGGCACGGTTTCGAATTTGCTGGGCCATGGTAAGCCTGTGCCGCCCGCTTCAGCCTCCGTCTCCGCCACGGCTTCGTCTGCTGTCGCCGCTCTTGTTCTTTCAGCGCCAGAGATCCAGACCGGCGCGACGGTTGTGCAACAGCACCACGAGGATGGTACAGCACAAACGGTTGACGATGCCGGCGACGACGTTCCCGACGAGGCAGTTACCGCTTACATGGCTCAACACGCCCCCGAAATCGACGCAGAGAAAGACAAGCCTTTCCAGCCCGTGGGCGGCATCGTCGATTTGCTGGGAACCGATTATTTTCCGGTTTCCGAAAACAAGGATATGGCGCCGGCAGCGACCGCCGTGCCCCCGGCTGCAGTCTCCGCAGGGGTTTCGGCGGCTGCGGCTTCTAAGCCTGCGGTTGCGCAGCCTAACAAGAATCTGCCCGCCAAGCGGGACAACTCGGTGCAGAAAATCAATCGTCTGGATGTGAAGGGTCGCATTCAGTTGGCCATGAAGGGCAACAAGGAAGAGCGCTCGATTCTGATTCGTGACGGCACCAAGGTGGTCGCGCTGGCGGTGCTCGATGCCCCTAAGCTTTCGGACGGCGAAGTGGAAAAGTTTGCACTGCAGAAAAATGTTCTGGAGGCGGTGTTGCGGCAAATTCCGCTGAAGCGGCGCTTCATGAAGAATTACATCGTGGTGCGCAATCTGGTTTCGAACCCGCGCACGCCACTCGATTTGGGATTGGGATTGATGAAGCATCTCCTGCCTCAGGACTTGAAGAACATATCGACCAACAAGGAAATTTCTGAAACCGTGCGTAAGCTCGCCTTAAAGATGTATAAGCAGAAGCTGGACGCAGCAGCCAAGAAATAAAAATCGTATGTTTTCCTTGTCTCAGACCGATCCCATTGGCGAACTACTCAAACTTGCTCGAACTGTCGCCGTGGTTGGGCTTTCGAACGATCCGTTGCGTCCCAGCCACGGAGTTACGGCTTACATGCAAAGCGCTGGATATCGCATCATCCCAGTCAATCCCCATATCCAATTCTGTCTCGGCGAGAAAGCTTACGCTTCGTTGCTGGAAGTGCCGCAGAGCGAGACCCAGAAGATCGACATCGTCAACATTTTCCGCCGGTCGGAGTTTGTGGAAGAGATCGTCGATCAGGCCATTCAATTGAAGGTCCCCGCAATCTGGATGCAGGAAGACGTCATCCACGAAAAAGCGGCTGAAAAGGCGCGTGAGGCGGGAATTTTCGTTGTGATGGACCGCTGCATTTTGAAGGAACACCGAATGCGCTTCCGCTGACTGCCCACTGTCAAGTGCGGCTCAGGTACAAGCTCTTATAATCCGGTGCCAACAAATACCACAGTGGCATCATCGTTGAGAGCTACGCCTTCAGTGAACGCCCGGACATCGTCGACGATGCTGACCGCGGAAGCGTGGGGTTCCGCAACATGCCGAGCCAGACGCTCCAATCCGTACTCCTGTTCCTCCTCATTTGCCGCCTCAGTAATGCCGTCGCTATAAAATACGAGTCGCGAACCAGGAGAAAGCGCCACGGTTGTTTCTGAATAGTCGCCGCCACACATTAACCCCAGGGGAAGCCCGCGCTCGGTGTCAAGGAAGTGCGCGCCGCGGTTGTCGAGAAGGAGCGGATGCAAATGGCCTGCGTTGGCGAAGGATCATGCTGCGAGTTGCTGGATCAAGCACCGCATAGACCATGGTGACAAATTTCCCAGCGGGGAAATCGCTCACCAGCAAGCTGTTGAGCTGGGTCAAAACTTCGCCCGGGGTGCAGCACGCTTCAGCAAGAGACCGCAACATACCGCGCGTAGCCGACATCAGCAGTGCCGCAGCAGTGCCCTTTCCCGAAACGTCGGCCAACACCAATCCCCAACGGCCGTCGGCGAACGGGATGAAGTCATACCAATCTCCGCCCACGGCGCCGGCGGGAATGCTGAGG
Source organism: uncultured Acidobacteriaceae bacterium (assembly GCA_963781635.1). Lineage (GTDB taxonomy): Bacteria > Acidobacteriota > Terriglobia > Terriglobales > Acidobacteriaceae > Sulfotelmatobacter. Next base: position 69,326 of record CAWAFZ010000001.1, on the reverse strand, counting down.
CCGGATACGGCTAAGCCCGTTTATGTACGGAGAGCTCTTCGGCAGAAGCGCTTGCTGAATGGCGCGGGCTTCCTGAGCTTCGCGGTTCATAGCTTCGCGCGCGGCGCGTTCCGACTTGAATCGCCGCGCGTTATGCGATTGCCACCGCGATGTGATCGCACAGGGCCTGCAAGATTCTCAGTTGCGGCCGGGGAAAGGCGTCCAAATCGGGATGCGACGCGGTGAATACTCCCACCAGATGCTCGCCCACAAGAAGCGGAATCGCAACTTCCGAATTAGTCGATTGCTCACACGCAACGTAGTACTCGTCCTTGTGAACATCCGGCGCATAGCGGAGCTGCCCGGTAGAAGCGACATAGCCGACCATGCCTTCTTTGCCAATCTTCAGCCGAAAGCCCTTGCTGTGCACGGAACAGCCATGCACGCCGCCCAGCACCATTTCTCCGCGAGCTTCATCGTGGAGATAGACGCTGCTCTCCACAAGGCCAAAAGAGTGCGCCACTTCATTCACGATGTTGTCGATGAGTAGATCGAGGTCGAGAATGGAACTGATCTTCTGCGCCGCCTTCTGCACCTTTTGGAGGCCCTCTACCTGGATGTCAAGCTGAGGATAGGAGATCGAGTGACGTCATCGAATGCATTGGCAGGAAGTGTAGACATTGGGCAACGCCCTTACAAGAATTCTCAACCACCTTTGGATGCCGGAAGTAGCGCTAAGATTCTGTCTTTTGGCGGGCTGGACTAGCGTCTGAAGGACGAGACCGTAGTTTTCTGATCTCCTCCATGCGCTCGCGAATGCGCTTTTCTATGCCTTCATTCGTCGGCTTGTAATAGACTCGCGTCGCGCAGATTGTCCGGCAGGCATTGCATATTGGCGACCTTGTCTTCTAGATCGTGGGCGTACTGATAATTCTTGCCGTAGCCCAATCCCTTCATCAGGCCCGTAGGAGCATTACGCAAATGCAGCGGCACGGCTTGTGCGGCGGTTTGTTCGACATCCTGCTGCACCGCGCCGTAAGCCGTGTAAAGCGCATTCGATTTCGGAGCTACCGAGAGATATACGACTGCTTGCGCGAGTGCAAGATTGCCTTCCGGCATGCCGATAAAGTCGACGGCATCGCGTGCTGCCATACAAAGCGAAAGCGCGTTGGGATCGGCGAGGCCGATATCCTCAACAGCCATTCGGACCACGCGGCGCGCCACGTAGAGCGGATCTTCGCCGGCTTCAAGCATACGGCCCAGCCAATACAACGCCGCATCGGGATCGCTGTTGCGCACAGATTTGTGCAGGGCTGAAATCAGGTTGTAATGTTCTTCCCCAGACTTGTCGTAGAGCAGGATGCGTTTCTGCAGCGCGTCGCGAACAATGTCGTCGGTAATTTCTGCGGATTCGGCTCCGACCTGTTTCGCGAGTCTGGCTGCAACTTCAAGAACGTTGTAGGCGCTGCGGGCGTCGCCGCTGGTATAGCTGGCGATTCTCTTGAACACATCGTCTGATGCGCGAAGCTTCATTGCGCCAAGACCGCGCTCTTCATCGACCAGTGACCGTTTCAACAAGAGTACGATCTGCTCCTCGGTCAGCGGGTGCAACACGTAAACCCGACAGCGCGAGAGCAATGCGGAATTGATTTCGAAGGACGGATTCTCGGTTGTCGCTCCAATCAGTCGTATGTTTCCTTTTTCCACGTGCGGCAAAAAGGCGTCCTGCTGAGCTTTGTTGAAGCGGTGAATTTCATCGATGAAAACAATCGTGCGCGTGCCGTATTGCCGCGCCCGTTCGGCGTCAGCCATTACCTGCTTGATCTCTTTAATGCCGGCAAGCACGGCGGAGAATTCGATGAACTCCGCTTTGGTCATGTTCGCAATGATTTTCGCCAGCGTGGTTTTGCCAGTGCCTGGAGGTCCCCAAAAGATAAGCGAGCCGGTATCGTCGCGTTCAACCTGCGTGCGCAGCGGCTTGCCGGGACCGATCAGATGTTCCTGCCCGACGTATTCTTCAAGCGTGCGCGGACGCATGCGGTCAGCCAGCGGCCGCGTACGGTCAGTGGCGGGATTGGCGCTCGGAGTAGGCTGAAAGAGTCCCATAAGCGAAGCTCTCAGCTCTTAGCCTTTGGCCTTTAGCTAATAGCCAAGAGCTAAAGGCTAGCGGCTGATTTTCTTTGCCTTGCCGCTTCGTACAATACGATGCTTGCGGCGACGCCTGCGTTGAGCGATTCCACTTGCGGATTGTGCGGAATCGCGACGGACTCATCCATCATCGCCATGATGGCGCGCGACAGACCTGAGCCTTCGTTGCCCAAAAAAATCGCCGCTGGAGTTCTTAAGTCCGCCTGATCCAGCGGAGTGCCTTTGTGCGAGGAGGTTGCGACCAGGCGGATGTTTTGCGCTTTCAGCTTTGCCATCGTTTCGTCCAGCTTGGTGGGGGGTGCCTTTTCCTGTTTGGCCCGATGAACTATCGGCAGGCGAAACACCGACCCGGCCGATGCCCGTACAACTTTCGAGTTGAACGGACTGACCGTGCCTTCGCCCAGGATGAGACCGGCGGTGCCAAAGGCCTCGGACGAGCGCAGAATCGTCCCCAGATTACCGGGGTCCTGCAGTCCAGCCAGCACGACGATTGGCCCGACCTGCAGTCGATCGAGAATATCGTCCAGCGAAAACCCCTTCAGACGTACCAGCGCCGCCACACCCTGCGGAGATTCCGTCGCGACCACGCTGTCGAAGAGCTTATCCGGCAGCAAAAGAGTTTCCACTTGTGCGCCCAGTTGCGGCAACAGGCGTTCGGCGCGGTCTTGCCCAGACTCGCGAAAGAACACCGCGCTGAAGCGCAAGCCGCTGCGAATGGCCTCTTCCAAAATACGGAGGCCCTCGATGGCGCAGTCTCCGCTTTCGGTAAGCTCCGCGCGCGAAAAGGCAAGCCGCAATTGCTTCACCAAAGGATTGTGCCGGCCTTCGATGCGGCGCAGCATATGCTGCGTGTCAGCGATTGCTGAGGATCGTTTCATTGAATCCAATTGTGGCTTGCGAGCTTGTAAGTCTATTGTCCCTGATGATACGCCGCGCCGCTATCTTGCACTCGGATGCCGTATTATGATAGCTTCCGCGATCTAAACCAATCAAAGTCTGTAGGGAACGGGAAGGGAGCCGTGCGCGCCGAAATCCTGAAAATAAGTAGTGAGACGCCCGAAATCTCGCTGGTCAAGTACGCCGCCGATCAGATTCGCGCGGGCGAGGTGCTGGGCATGCCGACCGACACTTTCTACGGGCTCGCTGCCGATCCCTTTAACCTGCGCGCCGTCGACCGCGTGTACGACATCAAAACGCGCTCACGCCATAAGCCTCTGTCGCTACTGATCGAGAGCGAAGATCACGCCGAGGAGCTTGCCAAAGATCTGCCCGAAGAGTTCTACGCCCTCGCGCGCAAATACTGGCCCGGACCGCTGACCATCATCGTGAAAGCCGGATCGCGCCTGCCGCTCAAAGTGACCGCCAACACCGGCAACGTGGCGCTGCGCGTGCCCAATGCCAAGATTCCGCTGGCGGTGGTGACGGCGGCGGCCATTCCAATCACCGCGACGTCCGCGAATCTGAGCGGTGCTTCGGAGTGCACTAGCGCCGAGCAGGTGCGCGACCAACTGCAGGGCCGCATCAGCATCATCGTCGACGGCGGTACTTCTCCCCGGGACGTCGCGTCCACCATCGTCGACCTCACCGATGAGTTGGAGCGCTGGCGCATCATACGCGAGGGGGCCATCCCTGCCGATGAGATTTCCACTTTCTTCGCCAAAGGATGAACGACGACGCAGCCCCGCGCCACTCCCAACTCCGCTGGTTCCTTCGGGGGATGACCCCGGTTGCGGTTGCTGTAGCCGCATTTCTTCTGACGATTAGCGTTCGCATCGTTCATACCGCATTCCGAGACGAAGCCCAGCCGGCTGACGCCATTGTGGTCTTTGGTGCGGCAGAGTATTCCGGACGACCGTCGCCGGTGCTGCGCGCTCGGCTCGATCATGGCTTTGAACTCTACCGGCGTGGTGTGGCTCCAGTAGTAATCGTCACCGGCGGTGCGGGCGCGGACCCGAGCTTCAGTGAAGGCGGCGTGGGCCACGACTACCTCATGCATCGCGGGGTTCCGGAACGCGACTTGATCGCCGAGACGCAAGGACGCGATACTGCCGAGTCAGCAGTGCGAGTAGCCGTGATCATGCATACCAATGGCCTGCATAGTTGCGTGGCAGTGAGCGACGCCTACCATGTCTTCCGTATCCGCAAATTGCTCGAGCATGAAGGCATTCATCCCGTATACGTTTCCCCACGCGCGGATTCGCGCCCGCACAGTGTGTGGCAGCGTTTCTACGCGGTCCTGCGGGAAGCCACCAGCTATCTGCTGTGGCGACTGGGAGTGCCTTAGCGGGCTTCAGGCTCCGGGCTTCGGCAAACCCGGAACGTAGCGCGCCTCACGCGTGATGAAGTTGGTTGCCACGCATAATGAGAGCTTCGCCGAAACCTGATAGCCGAAGCCCGATCTCTACCAGCCGTTTCTCTCGCGCAGAGAAGTGATGTGGGCAACGTGGTGGTGACCGTGCCAGGCGTACAGCGCCAGATTTTTCTCCAAAGTCATGGGGCCAAGTTCGGGATGTCGAAAGGTGCGCTTCCAATCCTCGGGCTTGAGTGCGCGCAGAAGACGGGTCCATCGATCATGCAAAGAATCCAGCAGCGCCAGCGAGACTTCCACGGGAGTAGCCTGCGTATCGGCCAATTGCGCCCAGCGGTCTTCGGCGTAAGGCTTGATCGTCGGATCGTCTTCGGTAAGGGCGAGCTTGAAACGCACGTAGGCGTTAAGGTGGCTGTCCGGTACGTGATGCGCAAGCTGGCGCACGCTCCAGCCTTCCGGTCTGTAGGCTGTATCCAGTTGCTGTTCCGACAGCCCTTTTACAGCGGCACGAAGATTGGCTGGTGCCTTAGCGATCTCATCGAGACAGTTCTGCTTCTGTTCTTCGGTGAGCGGGCCCTGGTAAGTGAACTTGCCGATGGGATAGCGCAGGTCGGGCATTGTGATCTCCTAGTCGAGAGGGTTGCCTCAGAGATGATAGGGGACGCAAGAAAGGTGCAACAGAAAGCGGCACCGGTTGAAACGCATCGCTTCTTAGCGTACCATTTGAATGTGTACACGGAGGTTTAACTGCCGTGCCGAGAATAGCGGTCGACAATAGCAGGATGTCCTTGCGGATTCGTGCTGAGGAAAAAGCGTTGCTTATGCGTGCTGTGGCTCTGAAGCACACCGACCTGACGGATTTTGTCCTCCATCACGCTTTGCGCGCCGCGAAGGCTGTCGTCGAGCAGGCAGATCATGTGCAACTCTCCGAGAGGGACAGTTTGCGGGTACTCGATCTGCTGGAGAATCCGCCGGGGCCGAACGCGAGACTGCTAGCCGCCGCTCGTGCATTGCCCAAGCGCCGAAAATCGTGACGTGGCACGAAGAGCCGATCAGCAAGAAGCACGACCAGGAATCCTTCGACTGTGGCGACGGCGCACTGAATGAGTTCCTGCGCCGTTACGCCCGCAAGAGTCACGAGAGGGGTGGCGCGAAAACCTTCCTTGCGATTGACGACGCAGACAAAATTATTCTGGGCTTCTACAGTCTGAGCCCCGCGTCGGTTGACTACGCCCGAACACCCGAGATTGTACGCAGGGGGCTGGCTCGCCACGACGTGCCCGGCTTCCGCCTGGCGCGGCTGGCTGTGGATAGCAGGTTTCAGGGCCAGGGAATGGGCGGACAACTTCTTCTTGCCGCAGGTCGACGCTGCCTGCTCGCCGCGGCAGAGGTTGGCGGCGTGGTGCTTGTAATCGACGCCAAGAATGAAAGGGTGGCAGGATGGTATGCCAGGTATGGGGCCGTGCCACTGCTGGACACGCAGCTAACGTTGCTGCTGCCGCTTGCGACGATTGAGGTGGCGCTCAGGAAGGCGGGAAGATAATGAGAGTTGTCCTTCCCAAGCCAATTCGCGGTGAGGTTGAGTGATGGAGTTTGTATTTCAGCAGATCGATGGCACCTGTCCAGGGATGCAGTTTGCGATGCAGTTGATCTCCGAGGTTTCAGGCGTGGCTACATGCATTGGGAGTGCTTTCTTGGTCGTCCCGGGCTTGGCGATGACTGCGGCACACGTCGTCGATGATTATTTGTCGACTTCGGACGGTTCGGCGATTCCGGGAGGCCCAGCCCTCATCGCAATTCAGCTTTTTGAAGGCAGGATGCTGCAGTGGGTTGTGGACGCGATTTATGGGTCTATCGCATGTGATGTGGCATTTCTACGACTCCTTCGTCCTGCCTAGTGGGGAACCGACGCCGGACAGGTGAATCCAAGGTGCGCTCGTCTAAGCTTCAATCCCCCGTCTCTGGGCGACAGGATCTGGCACACGTGGCCCTATTGTGGCCCGCAATGAACACTCCAATCGATCTCTTCAGGTCAGGAAACTTTCCTGCGATCGATCTGTTTAAGGAAGGCCCCGCTCGGGCGATTGGATATCGGAGGCTGTACGTGACTTCGAAGGGGGAAAGTAGGCTGGCGAAAGTTGATCCCGTCTCGCTTGTGCCCTTGCGGTTCTACGGGCGAGACGAACACTTATCGACGGCATTGAACTTCGCGGCTTCGAATGCGCAAGACGCGCTTGCTGGGGTACACGCGACCGTTGCCAAGACCCTAGGCGGCACGGAGCCGCTTGACACCAACGCTATCGTTCGTCACGCGCGTCATTATTTTTGGGAGCTAGAAACTGCGCTTAGGATTGCTCTTCTGTTAGCGGCGCGGCAGGCGGGCCTCGGCATCCAAGAGCCCCCGACTTGGGAGGAGTTGGTTGTGGAATGGAAAAAACGCACCGTAGACCCCGAGGTTATGGACGCTTTGGCGACCCTCGAGTTTAGCTGGCACAGCGTGGACCTGTTTGAACTCCGTGCTTATGCGGAACTATGCCGATCAGGCGTCTTTGCGACATCTGCCTCCACGTCTGTGCCGTCGGGGCAAGTTTTCGCGGTCTCTTTGGAGCCGCCCGTAAGGCGAGGAGGGGGGCAGATATTTCTGCCGGACGGGCTCGACAGATTCCTCGAAGCCAGCAGACGGTTTGTACAAGACCTCCTGCGGTTGAGCTTGATGCACAGGCGACCCTCAGAACCGGCTTAAAAGGATCTCAAGCTGCGCCCTGTGGGGTCGAGGTTTGGAAGTAATCCCGAACCCCTTCAGTTAACCACAATCCCTAGGGCTTTCACGTGCCCGACCCCATTCCCTCCGGCTTCGCACTTCGGTTCTCCCCGCCCTAAGATTTGTGCATCCAACCTCTGTTTGTAGGCTAAACTGCCAATTCTGGGCAGGTTAAGCCGTTTGTGGCACGATTCGGGCGGAGCCGTTGCGCCTTGCAACTGAGGAACTATGGCAGCGTCAGTCTGGTCAGGACATCTAACTTTCGGCCTTATCTCCATGCCGGTGCGTCTATTTTCCGGCGCGCGCAGTAGCGGCATCTCCTTCAACATGCTGCATCGCCCCGATAAAGTGCGGGTGAAGCAGCAATATATTTGTCCGGTGGAGAACGTGGTCGTCGATCGCAGCGAGATCGTCAAGGGCTACGAGTTTCGCAAGGACGAATACATTGTCATCGAGCCGGAGGAGATTAAAAAGATTGAGCCGCAGACGGCCAAGACCATGGAAATTCTGGAATTTGTGAAGGCCAGCGACGTCGACCCGGTCTACTTTGAGTCTTCCTATTACGTGATGCCGGAAGAAGCGGGCCGACGTCCTTACGCGCTGCTGACCAAGGCGCTCGAAGAGAGCGAGTACGTTGCCATCGCAAAGATCACTATGCACAACCGCGAGTACACGGTTTTTCTTCGCCCGCACGAAGGCGGATTGATGCTGCACACCATGTACTACGCCGAAGAAGTGAAGAAGGTGGAAGGCTTCGGCGCGCCCGACGTGGAACTGAAAGAAGCGGAAGTAAAAGTGGCGCACCAACTCATCGAAGCGCTCGCCGATGAGTGGGATCCGGAGAAATACAAGGATACTTTCCAGGAAAATCTGAAGAAGCTCATCGAGACCAAGCTAGAAGGCGGAGAAGTGGCCGCAGTGGAAAAACCGAAGAAGCTGGCCCCGGTGGTCGATTTGATGGCTGCACTGAAGCAGAGCCTGGCGCAAATGGAAGGGAAGAAGAAGCCTGCGGCTACTGCTAAGACGGAAGCTCCGGCGGCTGCTGCCGGTGGAAAGTCGCGTCGCGGGCGGTGAACGCCAGCTTCGGGCTTCCGGCTTCGGGCCTCAGACGTCCGGTGTGGACTCGTGACTTTGTCGTCGGGGAATTATTCACCACTAAGCCAGTCCTGCCACCTGCGTCGATCTACTATTCATATAACACGCTTGGCGGTCCAACTTGCCCCTCGGCCTGTGCATCCCAAAAAGCGAGCACGGCAAACCCGGAAGCCAAAGGCGAAAGCCGGAGGCCGCGTCCCACTAGCGCGCTTCGCAGCCAGCCGTTAGAATGTTGGATTCCTCGCAATCGTACTGACAATTTTCTTGGGAGTAGAGATGAGTTTTCGAGTAGTCCGATTGGTGGCTGCGTTGCTTCCAATTTCGTTTTGGGTGGCGTGTGGGCAGGTGTACCGTCCCGTGGTGATTCCGTGCTCGGAGGGCGGAATTCCTGGGTGCCCGAACGAGCCCCCGGCCATTCCTTCCAATTTTCACGCGGTGTTTGGCATCAGCACCAATGTGCCGAACTATCCCGGAGGGGCGATGCAGATCGACGTCGGGGGCGATACTATCATCGGCGAGACGCCGACTTCCGAACCCCAAGAGCCCAATCTCGGGGTCAATCCCACACACCTCGCCATTCTGCCCAACAATTCGAGAGTTTTCGTGCCCAGCGCTGGGAGCGTGCAGGCGGGCGGCGTCGATGTTGTTTCGTCGTTCTTTCCAGCCACACAGTCCTCAACCACGACCGGCCTGGGAGCCGTAACCACCATCCCTTTGCCCACGGGATCGCTGCCTGTTTTTATGAACACGGTAGAAAACGGCTTCATGTACGTGGCGAACTATGGCACGAATTCCGTAAGTCAGATCAATACCAACTCGAACGCTCTCGTAAACACGGCCACAGTAGGAGTGAACCCCGTTGCTCTGGCAGAGGCCCCGATTCCTGGCGGCGACAAGATCTACGTGGCCAACCAGGGCAGCAGCACTGTAAGCAGCCTCAATTCAGTCGATCTTTCTTTGAATACGGTGACAGGATTCACGGGAGTGACGCCGGTATGGGTGGTTGCACGCAGTGACGGACAGAAGGTTTACGTGCTTACCGAAGGCGATGGACAACTGGTCACGATTGACACGGCTACGGACACGGTCGCCGGCAGTCTTCCGGTCGGCGCCGGAGCCAACTTTGTTTTTTACGATTCGCATTTAAACCGGCTGTATGTGACGAATCCTGTCACGAAGATAGTGTATGTGTTCTCCGACATCGGCGGCGCCAACGACACGCCAACTCAGCTTGCGGCCATTTCTTTTGCAGCCGGATCGAGCCAGTGTCCCGCGGGATGTATTCCCGCGTCGGTTACAGCATTGCCGGATGGCAGCAGATTTTACGTAGCGAGCTACAGAGTTGCCGCTTCGTGCCCCGATAGTTTCGTGGGAGCGTCTTCGCCGTGCGTGATTCCCGGCCTGACTGTTTTCAATGCCAATAATTTCTCGCTGCAGTATCCGAGCGCGCCGACTCTAACGCTGCTGACTGATCCTCCGTTTGCGGCTAATACCGCCGCGAATCAATATCAATACGCGGTGCCGCAGGTAGCTTCGTGTGCCACGGCAGCTCTGTACCCGACCCTCTACTCGCCGACGGTCACACGCTTTCGTGTGTTCACCGTGGCTTCGGGCGATAGCAGCCGAGTATACGTAAGCATGTGCGACGCGGGCGCTGTTGCTGTAGTCAACACGACCGGCGATAATATCAACAACCCACAGAGTGGAACCCCGGCGGATGTCGTAGTCACCGACCTGCTCGCGGCCTTGAGCGGGCCTACGCAATCAAGCGGCGAGCCGCCCCCGCAAAACCCAATTTTCTTGCTGACGGGGCAGTAAGAAAGAAGGCGCGAGCGGTAAGGGTTTGGCATCCCTCGCGAAGCGAGGGACCCTGGTGTTCGCCGGAGACGAATATCCCAATGCTAGCAAGACCCAAGATCCTTGGCTACGCTCGGGATGACACCTCAAGGGAAGAGAAAGTGATCTAGTTTTGTGTCACGACTTCGTCTTGCGCCTCGCGCGCGGCGTAATGCGAATCGATATATTCGTCGAGAATCTCGATGAACTCCGCGACGATGCGATCGCCTTTCAGCGTGGTGAACAGGCGTCCATCCACGTAAACCGGAGCCTTGGGCTCCTCGAATGTTCCCGGCAATGAAATTCCGATGTTGGCGTGCTTCGATTCGCCGGGTCCGTTGACCACGCACCCCATTACGGCGAGCTTCATCTCTTCCACGCCGATGTAGTGGCCTTTCCAGGTCGGCATCTGTTCACGCAAGTAAGTTTGAATCTGCTCGGCCATCTCCTGAAAGAAAGTGCTGGTGGTGCGCCCGCAGCCGGGGCAGGCCGTAACTTGCGGCGTAAAGCTGCGAATCCCCATGGACTGCAGAATCTGCTGCGCCACCCGAACTTCTTCGGTGCGATCGCCTCCGGGCGCAGGAGTCAAGGAAACGCGAATGGTATCGCCAATGCCTTCCTGCAGGAGCACGCCCATGGCAGCGCTTGAGGCCACGATGCCCTTCGCTCCCATGCCGGCTTCCGTGAGCCCAAGATGCAGAGGATAATTGCAGCGCGCGGCCAGCGCACGGTAAACATCGATCAGATCCTGCACGCCGCTGACTTTTGCGCTCAAGATAATCTGATCGGGACGCAAGCCGAACTTCTGCGCCAGATCGGCGGAATTCAGCGCGCTCACCACCATCGCCTCCATGGTGACTTCGCGAGCATCCTTGGGCTCTGCGAGGGCCGAATTCTCGTCCATCATGCGGGTGAGCAGCACCTGGTCGAGCGAGCCCCAGTTCACACCGATGCGCACCGGCTTCTGGTACTTCACCGCGACTTCGATCATGGTGCGGAAATTCGAATCGCCGGTGCGTCCAATGCTGGCATTGCCGGGATTGATGCGGTACTTGGCCAGATCGCGCGCGCACTCGGGATACTTCGTCAGCAGGACGTGCCCGTTGTAATGAAAGTCACCGATGATCGGCACGCGAACGCCCTGCTTGTCGAGCTGCTCAACGATGCAGGGAACGGCCGCAGCAGCCTCTTCGTTGTTGACAGTCACCCGCACCAGTTCCGAGCCGGCGCGAGCCAGGGCTGCACACTGTTGCACGGTCGCGGGGATGTCGGCTGTGTCGGTGTTAGTCATGGACTGCACCACAATTGGTGCATCCGAGCCAACGCGCACGGCGCCGACTACGGCGGTAACGGTTTTTCTGCGGGGAATAATGGCCATACTTGGAAGTTCCAGTCTATCATGTGGAAACGGCGCTTCCGGCTTAACCCGAGAGCTTGACGCTCGATTCCTCCGGTTTTTTACCGTCCGCCATGGCGCATTTCTGGCGTATGCGGCGGAGTAGGTACACCGTTTCCTCGTCGTCAAGATACGATGCGAAGGTCACAGTTCTCCCCTCATAATCGAAGGCAAGTCGACTCGGTTGTCGCCTTCCCCCCGCAACCCGAAAGCGCAAGTTTCGCATCTCCGAGGCGAAATATGTCCTTGTAAACCCGAACCTAAAGATCTCCGACTTGCGGGACAAAGAATCTGCTCTTACCACGATGATCTCCCGCCCGCCGATCGCGCGAAGGAGAAAGCACAACCCCATAATCTCTCCGAAGGCCCATCCCAGCATCCAAGAGCTAAGAAAATCGCCCAAGTGATGGAAGTGGCTGCGTCCTCTTGAAATCCCGGTGGCAGTCCAAAAGTAGAGCCAGACCACCGTGAAAAGATAGCCCCAATACCACCTCGGGTTTATCGATATGCGCAGTGTTTCAGCTTCCTCAGAGATAGCGACGCGTGAAACTCTTTCTAGGGAAGTCGGCATTGGTCTTTATTAGAACCAAAGAGGCAGCGGCGCAAGAACTTTCTGAATGATAGTCAACGCCGAGGGTGACTGCACCTTGGCATCCGCGTACCGGGGCACCCAAGGCAGCCGTGTTAGTCGCGCCTCGTTGAGTAGCCGAGCTTGGCCGAGGGTTGGCTGGAGAAGAGAATTGGCGACAAGGGATGGATCCTCCCGGCTATTGGTGCGCCCAGAACTTGATGGCGGTGTTTTGCGATGAATCGTCCGCTACAGGGCATCTCTGGCGGATTCGGGCGACAAGCGCGGTCGCCTCTTTCTCATCAAGCCCGTCACCGAACATTACTGTTTTAGCGCCGTAGTCGAAAGCAATTCCGCTCGCTCGTTGGCCTCTGCCTAAGATGGCTTGGGGCTCAAATCGGAGATTCTTCATCTCGCTGACAAGGAAAGACCTAGCGGGACCGAGTCCGAAAATCTCGGTTTTGATGGTCAAGGCATCCGGGCTGGCGAGAATAATCTGCCGACCTCCGATGGCGTAAAACACGGTATAGCCGACGAACACCTCTCCGAAGACCCAGGCAAACACCCAGAAGAGGATGAAGAAGTTGAAGTGGTGGAACAGGCTGGTTCCAGCGGCAATTCCGCCTACCGTCCACGCTCCGAGCCAGCCCAGCATGAACAGGAGGGCCCAGTTTCGCCGCGGAGGGATGGAGATCCGTAGTCCTTCGGCCTCTTCTGAGATCGTCGAGCGCGAAACAAAAGGCTGGACCACGGTTGCCATTACTCTTGTATTAGAACGACCCGCCATGCGAGTGCAATAGTTTTCGAGTCGCTGCTGTTACGCAAGTTACGGATTTCGCAACCAGAATCTGCACGCAAAGACTCGGGAGATGGATCTCACCGTCCGTCCAACACGCGCCACAGGTGCAACAAGAAGGCTTAAAAAGGAAAAGCCGGCATCTGATCCGCAGCCGCCGGCTGACTTTCAGAACTTTCACTACTACGGCAGCCGATCCATCAGCCCTGGCAGCGTCTTCATCAGATCGTTGTAGATGACCATCACGGCGAACAGTACGAGGAACACAAATGCGGCCTGATAGACGCGCTCTTTGATGCGCAGGCTGACGTCGCGGCGCATGAGGCCTTCGATCAAAAGAAACAGGATCACGCCGCCATCGAGGATCGGAATCGGCAACAAGTTGAAGATGCCGAGATTCAGACTGATTCCGGCGGTTAACTCCATCAGCGGAGTCCAGCCTTTTTGCTGTGCTGCATAGCCCGCATCCTGCGCGATACCGATAGGTCCGGAGACGGCCTTCAACGAAACCTTTCTCTGCACAATCTTTTTGGCGAGCTCGAGAATCAGCAGCGAATATTTCTTGTTGGTCTCAAGCGATAAGCCGAGCGCTTGGGCGAATGGCAACGTCGTAACCTTAGTCTCGCTCTTGTTGAGGAAGCCGAGGCGGTAGCGTTGTTCTTTCGGGTCTTCCGTCTTAGCAAGCACGGGGGTCAGATGAAAATTCTGGGTTTCTCCTCCGCGCTGCACGGCGAGATCAACGGGTTTGTCTTTCGTCAGCTGCAGGCGCTCGATCATGGCTTCGATCGATACCAGCGGCTGTCCATCCATGGCAACGATGCGATCATTTTCTTTTAAGCCAGCATTGGCCGCGGGCGTGCCCGCCTCGAGCTGCCCGACGATGACTGGCTCTTCGGGATACCATCCCGCCGAACCCACTTCAGAGGTAGTGACGGCTTGCGGAACGATCGTCTTCTGAAAAGTTTCAGCGCCGCGCTGGATCGTAACCGTTAGCGGCTGGTTCGGACTCAGCCATACCCTCGGCTGCAGTTGCTCCCAAGTCGGATTCTGAATGCCGTCGACTTTCACGATACGGTCGCCGGGCTGGAGTCCAGCTTTCGCTGCAGGCGAGTCATGCTTCACGCCTTCAATCACTGCCGGCTTATCGAGAAACACCGGGTACTCGTAGTGCACCATGTAAACTACTGTCAACAAACAAATGGCCAACAGAATGTTCATGGTGGGGCCGGCGATAGCGATAAGGAAGCGGTGCCAGCGCGAGTGCGACATGAACTCGGCGGGGTCGCCGCTGCGCTCATCCATGGGATTCTCGCCACTCATCTTGACGTAGCCGCCCAGAGGGATGGCGTTGATACGGTAGTCGGTGTCGCCCCTGCGAAAGCCGACCAGCCGCTTGCCGAAGCCAATGGCGAACTGCTCCACGCGAACGCCCAGAAGCTTGGCCACGGCATAGTGGCCGAACTCGTGGATGAGAATCATGAACCCCAGAACAACCGCGACCGCTACCACTGAGATAATAAAATCAGACATAAAAGAAGTACGGAAACCGCCCCTCTGTTAGATTCGCTTATTACAACTCACCTACACCGCCGATGTCGCCTGCGGCTGCATATTTTTCCTGGTCATTCCCAAAACTAGCCGTTGTGCGAAGCGCCGCGCCTCGGCATCCGCCTCCAGCACTTCGGCAATGGAACTCAGCTTCCCTGAATTAGATGCTGATACTGTCTTTTCGATGACTATGGGAATCTCATCGAAGCCGATGTCGCCCTCAAGAAACGCCGCCACGGCAACTTCATCGCTCGCATTCAGCGCCACCGTCTTGGCCCCGCCCGCCTCCGCCGCCTCGTAAGCTAAGCGCAGACAAGGAAATTTACTCATGTCAGGTGGGCAGAAGTCCAGATGACGCAAGTCGCGGACCGCAAAGCGCAGATCCGACTGAATTCTCTCAGGATACGTTAATGCGTACAAAATCGGCAGGCGCATATCGGTCACCGAAACCTGAGCAAGTATGCTGCCATCGTTAAATTCCACTAAAGAATGAATCGTCGACTGCGGATGGACAATCACTTCCACCTTCGCCGGAGGCATGTGAAACAATCTGCATGCCTCGATGACTTCGAAACCTTTGTTCATCAAAGTCGCCGAATCGATGGTGATGCGCTTCCCCATCTTCCACGTGGGATGATTCAACGCCTGCGCCACGGTAATGGAGCTGAACTCCGGGCGCGGAGTGTTCAGAAAAGGTCCGCCCGAAGCCGTAAGCCAAATTCGTTCCACTTCCTCCATGCGTCCGCCGCGCAGGCACTGATGCACGGCATTGTGCTCGCTGTCGATCGGCAGCAAAGGTTTGCCCTGCCGGCGCGCTTCCGCAGTAATCAACTCCCCGGCGGCCACTAGGCATTCCTTATTGGCTACGCCGACGGTCTTGCCGGCCTTAACGGCTTCGTAAGTGGCCTCAAGCCCGGCCACGCCCACGATCGCGCTTACTACGAAATCCACATCAGGGTGAGTGGCAACCTTTACTGTACCGGCAGGCCCGTGAACCACTTCGACTTCATTCAGCCCAGCTTGCTTTACGCGCGAGCGTAGCACCTCGGCATCAGCCTCGGCTGAGAGCGAAATCACTCGCGGCCGCCAGCGCCGTGCCTGCTCAAACGCCTCCGCCAGATTCTTGCCCGCGGCGAGCGCGACGATCTCAAAACGCTCGGGATAAGCCTCCGCCACGCTGAGCGTGTTACGGCCGATCGAGCCGGTCGACCCCAGGATGGCAATGCGTTTCATGCTGGCGAAATTCCCAAACGAGTTCCAGAGCGTTTGCGAGCGAGCTCCGAGCGAAGCTTTTATTTTACGCGCTTCTTGCTCTTCTGTCGGGGAGGGAGGGCGCGATTACTGCAGAACGCGCCAAGCCGCATAGTACCACAGCACTGGGGCTGCAAAAAGTAGCGCATCGATGCGGTCGAGCATCCCGCCGTGGCCGGGAAGAATTGTTCCGGAATCCTTCACGCCGGCTCCACGCTTGATCAGCGATTCCACCAGATCGCCCAACTGCGCTGCAATATTCAGCGCTATCGTCAGCAGGATGATCGGCCACAACTCCGGCTTTTCGAGTCCGAACAATCCATCGCGGCGCTGGATCAGCCCCACGCGCAACAGAAAAGAGCTAATCTGCAGTGCATAGGTAAACAGCAGGCTCCCGACGATCAGGCTCGCCGCCAGCGAAGCGGCCGCTCCCTCCCAGGTCTTCTTCGGACTGATGCGCGGCGCCATCAGATGCCGTCCCAGCGACTTGCCCACGAAGTACGCGAGAATGTCTCCCGCCCACACTACCAGAAGAAGATAAAGCAGCCAGAATGCCCCCGCCCACTGCTCGCGCAGTTGCACCAGCATCGCCATCGGAAGAGCAATGTAGACGAAAGCAAAAGCCGAAGCCGCCGCCGCGGGATACGCTCCGCTCATCTGCGCCCGCCGCATGGCAACCGTCAGAAAAATAAAAGGAGCCAGCGCCGCGGCAAAAGCGGCCACCAGCACGAACTTCAAAGCGTAGACTTGCGGAGTCTCGCCGCCAGCGCTTACCGCCAGCAGCAGAAAGAATAATCCGACAAAAATGTAAGTGGGCCACTGCAAAGGCGAGACGCCGTACGATTCGGTGAGCTTAAGAAATTCTTGTACCGTGACCAGCGCCACGCCCGCCGCCACCACAGCCACCAGCGGCACTGGCGCTCTTAGAACCAGCAAGAGCACAATCGGGATCAATACGACCGCGGTCGCGATGCGCTTTAACAAGAAAGTTCGGTACCTTGAAAAGTATTGTCATTCCGAACCGGGCCGAAGGCGCGGTGAGGAATCTGCTGTCTTGCTGTGAGTAACGGCGGACCGCTTTGAAAGGGCGCGGCTTCAGCCGCGCCATAAAAAGCCCCTCACGAAACGGGCTTTAGCCCCGGACGCACTACTTCTTTAGCCTTCGACGCTTCACCGTGCGCATGCGCTTCACTATGGTTCAACCCGCCATAGCGCCGCTCCCGTTTCTGATATTCCGCAATGCCCTCGAGCAAATGCACGCCGCGAAAATCCGGCCACAAAGTGGGAGTCACGTAAATCTCAGCATAAGCCAACTGCCACAGCAAAAAATTGCTCAGCCGCATTTCGCCCGAAGTTCGCACCACCAGGTCAGGGTCCGGCAGGTCACGCGTGTAAAGATGCCCGGCCACAGTGTCTTCGTCAATCCGCAAATGCTCCAAGCCGCCATTCTGCGACGCAGCATTCACCATGGAGCGGAACGCATCCACCAACTCGCTGCGCGCGCTGTAGTTCAGCGCCAGCGTAAGCACGGTGCCGCTATTCTGCGCCGTGCTGTTGCGCGCCCAGGCCATGCGCTCCTGTACATCTTCGGGAAGCTCGTACTGCCGTCCAATATATTCGAGGCGAATATTGTTCTCGTTCAGCGTAGGAACTTCGGCCTTCAGATAGCGACTAAGCAGCCGCATCAGAAAATCCACTTCGCTCTTCGGACGCTTCTTCCAATTTTCTTCCGAAAACGCATACAGAGTGAGCGCGGGAATGCCGATGCGCGCGGCGGTCTCGACGGTCGAGCGCACCGCTGCCACCCCGGCGCGATGCCCGGCCACGCGCGGCAAATGACGCCGCTTGGCCCAGCGCCCGTTGCCGTCCATGATGATCGCGATGTGTCGTGGGAGCCGCTCTGGATCAAGCTGCCGGTAGACTTCCGTTTCCTTGCGATCCAGCCCGGCGGGAACCTTTGCCTGCAAGGGCCTATCCCCTTCCGAAAGTTGAGGCTACCACGGTCGGGAGGCGAGAGGCAATGAGGAGCCGCAGCCCCTTGTTCCACGTTGGGCGACGGCCTTTTAATGGGCGAGGCCGTGTGCGAGAATGCACTCCTCCTGCAGAAAGGAGCCAAGCAAATGGCAAAGGCGGAGCGGGGCAATCTTGGACGCATCCTCAGACCGATTCCCACGCTGGTCGGGTTGGCAGCGGGCCTTGCTGCACTCATCTCTGTATTCGGAATCAAGACGTTCCAGGATGCTAGGGAGGCCCTCGATCGTAGGGCCATGATCGAAGTGCAAGAGAGACAACTCGCTGCAACGCAGAGCGAGATTCACGCTCTACTTGCTAGGGCGGACGAGGCGCAGAAACAAATTCAGTCGGCTGCGACGATCCCCGCCCAAGTGGAGCGGGAGTCGTCTTTAGCCAAGCTGCAGGTGCAGATAGCCTCGCTCCGAGCGGAGGTGGGCGGGATTTCGAAATCTCTTGCGGCTCAGGGGGCCTCAATCGAGTCACTCAATCGGGCGTTTCTCTCAGACCCGGAAAGAGCCCTTTCGATTCCGCTACTGCGCAAGGACGTCGATCAGATCCGCGCCGGAAACCAACACGATATCGACGCCCTGAGAGATGACATGAAGGCGAACCTCGACCTGAACAAATGGCTCATAGGCCTGATCGCGGCGGGGGTGGTTGGAACGATCCTGAATAACATGCTTCAGGGCCGGAGGACCGAGGCAAGTCCGAGAGCCCGATTCGAGTGACGGCGACCTGGCCGGCGGGCACGCTACGTGGTGTCGCATTTGACTATCAGAGCATCGGAGGAAGAAACTACCGGACGACGACTCGGCTAAGCACCACGCCATTGCCTCGTTCGTCTTCGCAGAAGCCGAGCGTCAGAACAAAGGGATTCGAATTTCGGGGGCCGCAAGGGGCGTCACCGCGGAAGGCCGGGCCCCAGCCACTACCACTGCCGGCCGCTGGATGCTCACTTCGAAAAATGTAGCGCCCGCGAAATGCTCGTGATATAGACTTCGGGATGAAGGACGGATTCAGGAGCGCCGAGGCCCCACGTTGACCAACGGAGTTGAACGGCAGCCAGCCCGATCCTCGTGGACCGAGCTCAAGGAACTCACTAAGCACGTGTTCGTCGGCGTCGGCGTGTTCATCTTGTTAGCGATCCCGGCTCTAGCCTTGGATTTTTTCAATCAAGCAATAGAACTAATTCAAATCCAAGGGTCAACGGCTAACGCTCAGCCAGCCGCGCCTCCTTCGCCACGCGGGAGTGCCACGACAACAAGGGCCGATGAGTCCTCGGGGAAACCGTCGAGCTCAATCAGAGTTTCTCGGCCAGTTAGACTGGTCCTGGTTGCAATCGAATACGTTATCCTCGGTGTGGATGTCGTTTTCGTGGTCGGATATCTGGCAAACGGAATGTGGACATTCTTGAGGGCCTTCAAATGGAAGTAAAGCCCAAGCTACTTCGCCGGACCGGATTTCGAGTCTTGAACGACCTAACGGAAGGAGTTTTGTATTTCTTCATCACCGAGGTCTTGGCAGGAAGCCTCAGATTCCTAAGCACCCGGCTCACGCAAGACTTCGGAATCGCGGTCGTCGTTCGGTATAGTTTCCTGATAGCTGAAGTCGCCCTAGTCCTGACGGGAGTCATTGTCCTCGTCATATCCCTCGTTCGGCTAGTCGTGAGATTTGTCCGCGGTCCCCGACCTCTTTCCTGAGCCGATCCCTTCTAATTGTGATCGTTCCGCCAAGATGCTCGTGCGGCTCAAACCGCCCGGGGCAGCGCCCGGCCGATGCTTGATCGGGCGGGTATTTTCTCAGAAACATTGGCTGCCACCGATGTTTCCACACCACCCCTGTGACATCTGACCTTGTGCCGCCCACCGAATTCGCGCGATCATGGGCGAAGCCGTGACGACTGGGTGAACCCGAATCGTCGCGTCCCTAAGTCCTTATGTGCAAGGATTTTGGCACCTAAGCTCTTTGAAAGACCTATTTTACGGGGAATTTTCCCCTAACCCGATGATTCGATTCAGGGGGGTGGGGGTGGGGTATACCCCAAAATATCGTGGTAACAGAGGTCGCGACGGCCTGGGGCACAATACGGCTCAAGAATATTTGAGGCGAGAAATGCACAGCGCGGGCGAAGCGCCCGCGCCACACAATCTAGGTGCTACTTCGACTCTTCCGGCACGATCTTCAGCTCCAGCTTCTCGGTATGGCGCAGCACGGTCAGCGAGCAGCATACGCCAACGCGAACGTCGGTTAGCACGCGGTGCAGATCGTCGACTCCGGCGATTGGACGGCCTTCGAGCGCTACGATTACGTCGCCTTCGCGCACGCCTGCTCGATGCGCGGGACTCTTCTCCTCTACCGACAAAACCAGAGCACCCGATTCTTTGGAGAGATCGTAGAATCGCACCACGCGGCGATGCACCGGAACGGTTTGGGCTGAGACTCCAATGTAGCTGCGGCGAATACGGCCATCGCGCAGCAGGCGACTCGCAACGAACTTGGCCGTGTTGATGCCGATGGCGAAGCAGATTCCCTGCGCCGGCAGAATGGTCGCGGTGTTCACGCCGATCACGCGCCCGGCGGAATCCACCAGCGGTCCGCCGGAGTTGCCGGGGTTGAGCGCGGCGTCGGTCTGAATGACGTCATCGATCAGGCGTCCAGAGTAGGAGCGCAGAGAACGGCCGAGCGCGCTCACCACTCCCGCCGTCACCGTAGACTGAAAGCCGTAAGGCGCGCCGATCGCGACCACGAGTTGTCCCACGCGAAGCTGCTGCGAATCGCCGAGCGCAGCCGCGGTTAGGCCCGGCTCATCCACGCGCGGCTTCTCGATGCGAATCACGGCCAGGTCGCTGGCCGGGTCGTCGCCGATTGCGGTTGCGGGCATGCGGCGGCCATCGGTCAGAGTGACCTCGATGCGGCGCGCGTCGTGCACCACGTGGCTGTTGGTGAGGATCAGGCCGTCGGGAGTGAAGACGAAGCCCGAGCCTCCGCCGCGGCGTTCGCGCGGCTCGCCTGCGCGAGTGCGCGCGGCCGCTTGATGCACCTCGATGTTCACGACCGACGGGCTGACTCGGGCTACTGCGCCAGTTACGGCGCGGGAATAGGCGTCGAGTAACGAGTCATCAGTGAATCCAGGATCCGCGATGGTCGCTGCTTCCGGCGGTAATTGATCTTGCGATCCAACGGCGTCTGGCGTATTAAGAAATGCTGCGAGCGATTCGAAGTCGCTTTCAGCTTGTTCCAAGCTCATGGTGCATAGATGTTGGTCGATCTATGCAGGATTCTTTCCGCGCTTGCCCCTCCGCAGTTCTTCGTCGTGCCTGCGGCTTGGCACGGTAACAGTTGTCCCACTTTTCTCGGCAACCT
The DNA here is from genome assembly GCA_963781635.1 of uncultured Acidobacteriaceae bacterium. Lineage (GTDB taxonomy): Bacteria > Acidobacteriota > Terriglobia > Terriglobales > Acidobacteriaceae > Sulfotelmatobacter. The sequence continues at coordinate 48,264 of CAWAFZ010000001.1, read as the reverse complement.
CCAATCGCGGTCAGTCTTCAAAGGACTGCAAAACGTCGTAGACGGATGACTTTGTTACGCCTACAATACTGACTGGCATCCTTGACGACGCAGACAGGCTCTATCCGGCAAGCCGGAGGGGCACTGGAGGACATGATGAGCATTACCCCGATGGGCGGTCGTTTCCCTGACGAGAGCCGCCGCAAGATCACTACTTCCTACCTGCGCGAACAAAAACTTCGACATGAACCTATCACTTGCCTGACCGCCTATGACTACGCTATGGCGCGCCTGGTGGATGAGGCTGGCATCGAAATGGTGCTGGTGGGAGATTCGCTTGCTCAGACCATGTTGGGTTATGAGAACACGCTCTCGGTTACGGTTGACGAGATGCTGCACCATGTCAAGGCTGTGCGGCGTGGAGTGAAACATGCGCTGCTGCTAGCTGACATGCCTTACGGGTCTTATCAAGTCGATGCCGACGACGGGCTGCGAAACGCTACCCGCTTTGTGAAAGAGGGCGGCGCGGAAGTGGTGAAGATCGAGGGCGGCGAGAAGCGTGCCGACCTGATCCGGCGGATCATCGATGCGGAGATTCCGGTGGCCGGGCATATCGGGCTGACGCCGCAGTCAGTGAATGTGATGGGCGGCTACAAAGTGCAGGGCAAAGATCTTGGCGGCATCGAGCAGCTTATGCGCGACGCTGTGGCACTTGATCGAGCGGGAGTGGCCTGCCTGGTGCTGGAAGGGATTCCGCGCGAAGTGGCGGCGATGATTACGGCAGAGGTGAGTACGCCAACGATTGGCATTGGCGCAGGTCCGGAGTGCGATGGCCAGGTGCTGGTGATTCACGATCTTCTCAACCTGACGTTTGCCCCGCCGGCGAAATTCGCTCGCAGGTACGGGGATGCAGGCGCTTTGATCTCGAAAGCAGTGCGGGAATTTCGCGCCGATGTGAAATCGCTTCAATATCCCTCAGATGAAGAGTCTTACCATCTGCCGAAAGAGACGAGGGCTGGGTTAGAAACCGTGCTGGCGCGAAAGCGGGCTATGCAACGCTAGACTTGGCCACGATCTGCGGGGATTGTCTCATAGTTGGCAGCGCTCTTTCGCGAAATTGAATGCGTAGTGCTAGGCTAATGATTGAAGGGAGGCGGATATGATTACTGCCGCATTTTTCTTCTTTCCCATCTTCGGTTTTGGTTTTGCGATGTATTTTCTGCCGACGATTATTGCCTTCGCTCGGAGCAAACGTGACACTGGCTCAATCCTGCTGCTGAATTTCTTTTTGGGATGGACGATGATCGGCTGGGTGGTGGCATTGGTCTGGGCGGTGAAGACGGATGTTCCGATGATGGTGAGGTAATTCGGCCGTTGCCGCTGCCACCAGCAGGTTCCTCGCGGGCTGCGCCCGTCCGGAATGACAACAAATATTGAAAATCTGCCCCACCATTGAGGATATGCGGGCCGCTTGCCGCGAGACCCGGAGCGGTGGCAGGCGGCTGGGATTTGTCCCCACCATGGGTGCGCTGCATGAAGGGCACCTATCGCTGGTGCGTGCCGCCAGGGCTGCGTATGATTCTGTCGCGGCGTCCATCTTTGTGAATCCTGCGCAATTCGGTCCCACCGAAGATTTCGAAAAATATCCACGAAGCTTTGAACGTGACTGCGATCTTCTAGCGAAAGAGGGCGTAGAGTTGCTGTTCGCGCCGGCAGTGGGAGAAATGTATCCGGCCGGGGCCGTGACTTGGGTTACAGTGGAGGAACTTAGTGACAGGCTGGATGGTCGGTCGCGGCCCGGGCACTTTCGCGGAGTGACCACTGTCGTGGCGAAACTGTTCCACATTGTTCAACCGGATGCGGCTTTTTTTGGACAGAAAGATGCGGCGCAGGTGGCAATCATTCGCCGCATGGTGCGCGATTTGAATTTTCCCGTGGAGATTGTTGCGTGCCCTATTGTGCGGGAGCCGAATGGGCTGGCGATGAGTTCGCGCAATGCCTATCTCGATTCGCAACAGAGAAGGCAGGCACTGGTTTTGTATCGTGCGCTGCTGCGGGTGAAGGAATCATGGGAGGCAGGTGAGCGGGAGGCGTCTAAGCTGCTCGCTGCTGGACGATCTGAATTCGCGAAAGAAGATTCGGTGCGGTTGGATTACTTTGAGATCGTAGACGCAAACAGTCTCGATCGAGTTGAAGTGGCGGATGTGGGCGCGCTGGTGGCGGTGGCCGCTTTCGTGGGGCCGACACGGCTGATTGACAATCTGGTGTTGGGAGAGTCGGGATAGTTGTGAACCGTTGGCCGCAAAGAGCTCAACGCAGAATCTGAAGCGCGAATGTATTGAACGCTAACGGCACGAATGAAGTCATGCCCTTCTCGATCGTGGCGCCCTCGAATCCCAAGAGGGACGGGGCCGTGGAATCCCACCCTTCGCAGTGCGCGAAGGATAGGGCACCCGCGGTTCGTGGCGGCCCCGGCGGGACTGGTTCCTCAACTCGAAATGACAGAAAGTCGGTTTGTACTCGGGTTGCTAGGGGTGTGGGACTGCGGCTGAGGTGGTCAGTGGCGGCAGGCGCTGCTGGACTAGGTTTTCGATGTGGGACCAGAGGCGGGGATCGCATTCGCTTTGCATGTGTCCGGGGGTTAGAATGTGCTCCCACCACGACGCTTCGGGGCATTGGACGGGATCTTTTTTGTAGTCCATGCGGAAGTTTCCGAGGATCTCGGTTTTCGCGGGATCGGCGGCGACTATTTTCTTGCGCCCGTGAATGACGCCCTGGGTTTGATAGAAGTTCACGGCTTCGGCGACATTACCAGGGATGACGGCGTCGTTCTGCCACGCCTTGGCCACACTATCTACCTGCACCGTGAGCAGAACCGGCACGCCTTGCCGCTGCAGGTCTCGAGCCAGCGAAACAGCTGCTGCTGCGCCCCAACTGTGGCCGAAAAGTATGATGCGCGCACGGGATTTTTCTGTGTCGGAGAGAGCGCCGTCGTGATCGGTATCAAGCAGGCGGAATACTGCTTCGTAGGCGAGCTTTCTATGGCGGTTTTCGAAGACACGGATGTAAGTGTCCTGCGGAACGGTGGAACGGATGCGCTGCGCCAACTGAACAGGTCCGTGGTGGGGATTGTCGTGGGCGACGAAGCCGCCTACGAACCCGATAACGATGTTAGGTGCCGACTGGGTCTCTTCTAGGGACAGGTCGTGGCGTAAAGGAGTACTCCCCGGTTGCGAGAGCGCCGGCAGGGTCGCAATCAGCATGGTGAGTGTTGAAACTGCAGCGCGGAATGGACCGGAAGAAAGCAACGGATTCCTGCTTACTTAAGATGAGGGTTTGAGGGAGAGGATGCGGGGAAAAGTGCTCCGCTCTTTGGTTTAGGGTAAACAGCTTGAGCAGAGCCGCTTTTGGCGCATCGACCCGACCGACAGTTTACACCTATTTATCCAAGGGCTGGATCAAACTTAAGGCTCCAAGCGCACCTGTTTTCCTGTCGGAGACAAAAGGGTTGCCTGGAAGGAAGTAGCGCAGGGGCTGGTCGGCAGCTTTGGTGATTCCGATACGGGGAGAAATCTGAATTTTAGTGGCGCGAAAGCTATCGTCTCCGATCCACAAACTGGAATGGGGCGAAGTTAGATCGCATCCGTTGTCGCGAGCGCGGGTGATTCCGAAGGCTTCTGCCAGACGTCCTGGGCCGCTGGTGAGCTTCGAAAGATCGGTGGGCTTTTGCAACTCTATTTTTCGCGCTCGCGCCATTTTCTCGGTGCCGAAGAGAGGTTCGAGCGCGCGGAAGAGGACCGATCCGGCCTTGCCTTCCGGCTCACAGGAAACATTCAGGCAGTAGTGATTGCCGTAGATGAAATAGACGTAGGCGTGGCCGGGTGGGCCGAAGAGAACGGAGGTGCGGGGGGTATTGCCAGCAGCGGCGTGGGCGGCGGGATCGGCTTCTCCGAGATAGGCCTCAACCTCGACGATGCGGCCGAGAAGGGGAATTTTCCCGTTCCGCACGAGCACCTTGCCGAGGAGGTCGCGGGCGACGCGCCGGGGATTACGGGCGAAGAAAGCGCGGGGAAGGGGAAGGGGGGAGTCGGTTTGGCAGGTGGCGGGCATGTGCACTTTTTTTATGGCCAGGTTTTGATGTCGTTGCAAACGCATAGCGTCATTACTGGACGGATTTGGCGCGCCGTCGCTGCCGACGCAGCGGGCGAGGACGCCCGCTGGACAGCCGCCGGTAGGGCGGCGCTACTATCTCAGCGCTACTTGATCCTTACGCCACGCCCTTGGCGGATTCTTTCAGGTAGGCCAAGACCTCTAGGGCGTGGCCTTCGGGTTTTACCTTGGGGAAGATGTGTTGGATTTTGCCGTCGGGCCCGATCACGAAAGTGGTGCGGGCGATTCCCATGACTTTCTTTCCGTACATGGTTTTTTCCTGAAGCACGCCAAAGGCCTCGGCGACTTTTTTGTCGGCGTCGGCTAGCAGGGAAAAGGGAAGACTGAATTTATTCTGAAATTTCTTTTGCGCCTTGGGGGTGTCGGGAGAGATGCCAAGTAACACGGCGCCGGTTTTCTGCATCTGCTTGTAGGTATCGCGAAATGCACAGGCCTCAACGGTGCATCCTGGAGTGTCGGCGCGAGGATAGAAATACAGCACGACAACTTTGCCGCGGAGACTCTTCAGCGAGATTTCTTTTTCGTTCTCATCCTGCAAAGTGAACTCGGGAGCCTTATCATTGACATTGAGATTCATGTTTGCCTCATTTCAAGAGAAGTTCGATATAAATGTACCGCAGCGGCCAACGCCAACGCCGGGTTTGGGCCACTGGCGGCACGGCTTTAAGCCGCTTCATTTCAAAACATGGCGCCAGAGGCAGCTTTGGAGGGGCCAGTTGAGTCCTCGGCTTTCGAAAAGCATTTTCCAATCCGTTTACGAAGTAAGCTCTAGAGAATTCTTATATCGCAGATTGCGGTTTGCCGCCATGATCTTCGTCTTGGCGGGGATTTTTGGGTGGGCAGCTCCGCTTAGCGGAGCGCAGGATAAGCCGCAGCTAAAACGGCCGCGGGACACTGTCGATGAGAAACCTGCCCAACCTAAGAAGAAGAACGTCAAAGGGCCGCGGGCGATTGGAGTTTTGCAACTGAGCAGCAGTGGCAAGGGAACGCTGATCCCGATCGCGATTTTGATCGATGGCAAGTTCTACGATGCTGGGGCTTACAAGGCGGATCCGGTTCCGATGGCTTTGGAATCGGGCACGGTTTACGAGGCCGAGCAATCGGGTGATTCGCAGGGGTTGTTTACCGTGATTGGAGCATTGCATAGCAAGAGCCCAGGAAGTGCAAATCCGTGGATGGGAACGGGTTCTTTCTTGCCGCATGGAAGTGAAGTTGCAAAGACGACACACAAAGCGGAAGACGTGCCAGTGGGTTTGGATAACAGCGATGAATCTCCGCCGCGTCTGACGAAGAAAAACGTGGCGCCACTGAATTCGCCTCCGTCCGGTGCGGCGGAGACTCCTGCTGCTCCAACGCCGACGAATACTTCTTCTAGCCAAAGCGCGCCGAAGTTGTCATCTCCACCAGCGTCGGACGCGCCTTCCGATAAACCAGCGGCCTCGGACAAGACTGCGACCGCGAGTACAGGAGCGCAGACGCCGCAAAGTGGAAGCTCAAAGGATTCCAGTCAAAGCCCGGCAGAGTCGTCGGGAGAGTATTACCGACCGGCGCTGCGCCGGGGTAAACCCACGCAGTCTGCGCCGGAAGAAGAGTCAGTGGCGAAGGCGAGCGCGGCGAAGGGGGGCAAAGCCGAGTCTGCGAGGGAAGCGGAAACAAGAGGTGGCGAGGCTGTGCAACTACTGCCTGCGATTTCCGATGCGGGGGGGCCGGATCCGCGATCCTATAAATTCTTCTGGAAAACGGGAGAGGAAGAAGAGAAGCGCAATTTGATGCTGGCTTTGGCGGCCCGCGAGGTTCGAGCATACGCCGCGCAGCAGGCGAAGAATCAAATTCCTGCCAAGCCTGCAGCCGCGAAGGCTGCCGGACACAAAACTGCGGCTAAGCCGGTGGATCCTGTCTTCGAAAAGCTGCAGTTTCATGCCTACGACGTGTGGGTGAACAATCAGCCGGTAATGATCTTGACGGCGCAGGCGCACTTTCCTCCCGCGGGCGGAGCGGCCACGACTCCACAAACGTACAGCATTGTGCTGGTGGCGCGGACTGACATCTATGGCGATCTGCGAAAACTTTATGCGGGAGTGACTGACAAGTTTCACCTGGATGTTACGCCGGAGCTGGACTTCGTTGATGCGGTGGACGCCGACGGAGATGGACGCGGGGAATTGTTGTTTCACGAAACTTCCGATGCCGGAAATGGTTATGTGATATATCGCGCGACAGCGGATAAGCTTTGGAAGATGTTCGACAGCTTAAACGCCATGTAGGAAGAGAAGTTCCCGGCATTGCTCAGCGGCTAAAGCCGGGCTGATTTCGTGGGGATTCTTGCGGCCACAACTGAAAGCCGCGACCCTCAAGGCCTTTGAGGCTAGGTTTCGATGCCGACATGACAGACTCGGCCGACGATATAGTCGGAAGGCGACTTACCGTCGTCCATGGTTACGATTTCGACGGGATAGGCCTGGTTCTGGGGGCGCAGAATCAAGTTTTTGCCGGCAGTTTCCACGTATTTAACGGTGCAGCTTTGGTCTTTGAGAACGGCGTACATGTTGAGCTCGCCTTTGCGGTAGGGCTTAAGTGAGTTGTAATGACGGTCGATCAAAAGGGTGGCACCAGGCAGGAGGCGCGGGTACATACTCATGCCTTCGCGGGCGTCGACCTTGATAAGCACGAAGCGCTCCCACTGCTCGCGATCCCCTTCGGTTTCGGCTTTCAGTTTCTTGAGAAAACTCTTCTTGAATTTCAAGATCTCTTTGACGTTCATGCTGGTGACGAGAGGTTGGGTGGCGGCGACGCTGCCGTCGACGACGAGGATATTCTGAAACTCGTCGTTGCTGGGAGGCATAATGGAGGCGCGCTTGTTGACCTCTGAGGGATCTAGCAGGTCGAGCACGGAAAGATGCTGCACGGCGAGGACGCGGTCCATGCCCTCGAGGCTCAAGCCGCGTTTGCGATTCAGGAAATTTGAGATATGAGCCTGTTTGAAGCCGGTCTGTTCCGCAAGACGAAGGCCGGTGAGGTCGCCTTCCTCGATGCGCTCCCAGAGAGCCTCACGGAGATTTTCTTGCAGCACTCTGAATTTCATAGCTGGGAGTATAGCATGCAAGGTATAGCAATGCGCTAATTTAAGAAGATTTGCACAGCCTGTTGGGTATAACAACCTTGACTGAGCAAATCCCCAGCTATACGATCGCGCTATCCTATAAGTTAATTAGTTTCTCCGGGGGATCGGTCCGTCATGCCGAGCGAGGATCGCTATAGCGAAGAAAGGAACTTTGTCGAATTCCGCCGAAAGGTGCGCGAGGCCGAGGTGCTTTCCGCAGCCATGGAACAACTGCTGAAGTCGTTGAACTTCAGCGGTGAGTCAGTGTGGTAGTGCAGAACGGGACAGTTTTGAAGTCAGGCTATGAGGAGGGATTTTTTCGCCAACCGCAACCTGTTCCATGGTCGAGATCGTACAGCGATCGAACCATAGAAGCTGTCAGTCGCGCAGCTATTCGTTTTGCCGGAGACACGAAGGCAAATCAAGTTCAGCAATTTGGTCTAACAATTAAATAGCCAAGCAGGCCATCGTAAGAGAAACGAGCCCTGCGTTCGGTTTCCGCTTGGGAGCGGAGCCCGGCGCAGGGCTTTTTTTTTGCCAGGGGCACGAGAGCAGGCCAACCGCCAAGGAGGAGCGATGAACAAGACTAAAGGGAAGGTCAACTCAGGCAACGTGAACACGACGAGCGAGTTGAGTTTCGAGCTGAAATATTGCGAACGCTGCGGTGGTCTATGGCTGCGTCCAGCAGGGGGAGGCCAAACTTACTGCGTGGCCTGCGGACGGGCGATGGCTGAACTGCCCGCACCTTCGATAGAACCGGGGAGCGCGAGGATGTCTCGGGGGCCACGATGGGGCACTCATGAAGATGCTGTGGAAAGTTGGGAAGGGGATGTGGACGCGGCAGGGGGTGGGGCGTGAGCGACTCCGCGCAATGTAGTTTGGCAGCGAGGGTGCTTGAGAGTCCGGCAATGGGTTGCCAGGCTTTGCGGCCCAAGCGGTGTTCAGAAAAATCTGTGTCCGGCCCCGTTGCCCCGTGGGAAAAATTGCCGCAGAACTTTCCGAAAGGCAATTCCGCTGGTGGAAAAGTGGAAAGGGAACTGGCGCTGCAGAACTATTGGGATCGAGATCCTGATTTGTGGATGTACCGGAGAAAGACAACTGCTTTGTTGAAGCGATATATGCAGTGGTCATTGGAAGCGGGGCGGTTGCCCTCGCTGCTGGGGCGGGAGTTGTTTCGAGCAAAGAATTCGGGGAACGTCGCGGTTACTTTTGAAGACCGAGTGATTTTTATCCATGACATGGAGCGTTGCATGGAGCGGCTAGCGAACTTTGATCGGGAAATCATCGCACGAGTGGTGCTGCAGGAGCACGAACAATGGCAAGCCGCAAAGCTATTGCACTGTACACGCAAAACCATCGCCCGCAGATTACCGGAAGTGATTGATGAGTTAAGTGAGGCGTTGCTGAAAATAAGATTGCTTACGCCGCTGCCGGAAGTGCCGGTGGAGACGTTGTGAGTCGCGGGGTGGTTGCGGTGATCGCGGTCTTGGTCCAAGCACAGCCCTGCCTCGAAGTCGCAGTGGCAGTGGTGTTGGGAGTGTGCAGCGCACTTCTCGCTTTTCGTAAGCTGGAGTGCGGGCCCACGCGCGAGAAGAATGTGTGGCTGCTGGTATTGTTGTTGTCATTTGTCATGTGCGCTTATGGATTGGGGCTGCTTTTAGAATTGGTGGCGGAAGGTGTGTGACAGGTATGCAAATTTCGGCTCTAACTATTCTTTGGAAAGGAAGCCCCGGCAACAATGCTGTCAAGAGGGAAGCGGGCATGATTTTCGCTCAAGTGATTGAAAAGGCGAGTGAAATAAATCTCGACTCTGTGTCTCTTTTGGCCTACGCTAGGTGATATAATAAAAATATAGATTATAGAACAAAGCAATAGTGCTCCCAGCGCGCCGGTCACGGCGCGCTTTCTTTTTGATGCCCGGGCTAGAGCGCGTTTAAGAAAACTTCCTCCAAAACACTATTAAAAAGCTTGTCAAGAGGGGAGCGAGGGGAAATGTGAGTCAAGTGGTTGAAAACGCGGCGAAAATAAACTTGGACTCTATGTCCCTTTTGCCATATGCAGCATGCTATACTTGAAATATAGAGTAAAGATTAAAGCAATAGATGGAAAGGCGCGCTGCGAAGCGCGCCTTTCGCATTTTGACACTCTGGATTCCATTCGTGCGGGTGTCGTCGCGGCGGAAATTGGGAACCTTAACGGGGGTTAGTCGCTCTATCTCGAGAAGTCGTGCGATTGCGGAGGTACCAGCATGACAACCGGGAGTTTTGGGGAGGCGACGGTGATTAAGAAGAAGGCCAAGAAGAGCAAAGCTCAGGTGAAATCGTCGAAGAGGGATAAGCTGAGCGTTAAGGTGGAAGCGGAAAAGAATGATAAGCCGAATACGACAAAGACGACCGATGCGGTAGAGGTTCGACAAAATATAAGAAACTTGGTGGAAAATTCCGCGGTAGAGATCGCGAGCGGGATGATCAAGAAGGCGCGGACTGGACAATTGGCGGCGGCGAAGTATCTGTTTGAAGTTGCGGGGCTACATCCGTTAACAGAGGAGACGGCAGGGAAGCCGGAAGAAGATTCTGTAGTGCATCGTCTTTGGAAGCGGATCGGGCTGCAGGTCGAACCGCAGAGTGGCGTGGCGGATGTTGCGCCTGCGGATGCGAGCAGCGAATCGGAAAAGTTGGTTGTCAGAGTGGTAGAAACAGACAAGGATGACGGGCAAAACAAGAGTCTTCCTGTGGGTGAATAGGGTTTTATGCTGGCGTGTGGTGGGTGCCGCAATTTTATCCAACCGCTTTAGCGATATCCTTCGTCCCGCCGGTGCCAGGTGAGACTTCGGGAAAAGTCCGAAGGGATCAGATCTCTAATCTTCGAAATGCAGCGCTACCTATTGTTCCAACTGGCGTGCGAGGCGAGGAGAATGCCGTAGAATGAAGCGGAGTTCCGGTACAAGAAATATGGAGCGACCGGCGGCGCTGAGTGTAAGTCCGGGGCCGACGCTACCGGGGGTTAGTTACGGCGGGAAAATTCGAGCGAATAAGGAAGTTCGCTCCGTACGGCGCAGGGTGGGGATGGACATCACGTGGTTGACCGACCGAATTGCGGTCGGGGGTGGAATCTGGACGGCGGAAAATATGGCGGCAGTGTCGCGCGCGGGGATCACGCACATCATCGACATGCAGATCGAGTTCGATGACACGTCGCTGGCGGAGCCGCATGAAATCAAAGTCTGCTGGAATCCGATCGATGATGATTTCGAAGCGAAGCCGGCTGAGGTGTTTGCCCGTGGAGTGGCGTTTGGGCTGGCGGCTTTAGATGGGCCGCAGTCGAAATTATTTGTACACTGCGCTGCGGGGGTGCATCGGGCACCCATGATGGCGCTGGCGTTGTTAGGTGTGCTGGGATGGTCGCTTGAAGATGCTATGGATTTGATTGAGACGCGACGTCCTGCGGCGGATTTTGCCGACGTGTATGTGCAAAGTGTGGAGCGGTATCTGCAAGGATTGTAAGTTTATTCCGATGGCGAGGGAGCGGGCGGGTCGCCTGCTGGACAGCCGGCTAGACGCCGGCGCTACGGTCGGCTGGAGACGCCGGCGCTAGGGTTCATAGATCGGAGGAAATATGATCGAGTCATGCCGCCCCTGGAGGCGGATTTTTTATTTAGTGGTGACTTTGGGGATCGGTGCCGTGGGGGTGGGATTAGCGCCGAATGGACAAGCATCTACAAGGAGAGTGGCAAAGAAAGGAATTGCGGTGGCAGTGGCGGCTGCAGTTCCGCAGAGTGGGCCGGCACTGACTAGCGTGATTGACACGGTTTATCGGGCGGATGGGAGCGCGGCTCAGGGCGTCCTAGTGATTACATGGCCGGCATTTGTGTCAGCGAGTGGGACGGCAGTGGCGGCTGGGGTATTGGATGTGACGCTCGGGACAAACGGCGCCCTGGATGTGGCGCTGGCGCCGAATGCGGGGGCGACTCCTGCGGGAAGCTACTACACGGTTGTGTATCAACTAGGCCCGGGGGAAGTGCGAAGCGAGTACTGGGTGGTGCCGACTAGTTCTCCCGCGACTTTGGCGCAAGTGCGAACAACGCCGGGTTCAGGTACGGCGGCTCAACCGGTATCGCTGCAATATGTGAACACAGCCCTCGCGGGAAAAGCGAATGACAACGCGGTAGTGCACTTGGCTGGGGCGGAGACGGTGACGGGGGCGAAAAGTTTTGCAGTGCCGCCGAATGTACCTACACCCGTTGGCACCGGAGACGTGGCTAATAAGTCTTATGTGGATTCGTCGATCGCCACCGTGGGAGCCGGGAACTTTTTGCCCATCGCGGGGGGAGCGATGACCGGGCCGCTCAGCCTTAGCGGGAATCCGAGCGCGCCGCTGCAAGCGGCGCCGAAGCAATACGTGGACACAACGGCGGCGGCGAAGGCCAATCTGGTGACGGGACTGGTTCCAACGAATGAGTTGGGCAGCGGAACAGCCACGGCGACGGACTGTCTGCTGGGAAATGGAACTTGGGGTGCGTGCGGATCGAGTGCGAATGCGACGGAGATCCAGAGTGTGCCTGTGGCTACGAGCGCCCCGACCAACGGGCAGGTGTTGACATATTCTGCAACGTCGGGCCAGTATGCGCCTTCGACGCCGAGTGGAGGTGTGGGGGGAGTGTCACTGACACCGGCTGCGAGCCAGAGCATCGCGCAGCCTGTGGGAACTCAGTTTAGTGCGAACAATTTGAGCGGCATCCGTTATGTGACGGCGGGTGACAACTGGAGCGCCAGTCCGAGTGGAAGCTTGACGGCAGGGACACCTGCGGTTGTGACACTGACACCCTGTCCTTTGGGTGTAGATGCGACAGGGAACTCGATGTACTACGTGTATTTGAGTGGTCAGGGTACGCCGGAAGCGGCGATGGTCACGGGGGGAAGTTGCACTCCGGCGGCGAGTTCAGGGACGATCGCGTTCACCCCAAAGAATGCTCACGCTGTTGGATATGTGATTAGCAGCGCGACGAGCGGGATTCAGGAGGCGATCAACGATGCTTGTGGAATGCCAAACGGGAGTGGGGGAAATCCGAATGCGCGGGTGGTGCTTCCCCCGACGGGTGCAACTGCGAATGCATTGCCGGTTTACGGAACGATCTTTGCGCATTGCAGCCGGACGTTGATTGAAGGTAACGGAACACAGTTGGCGTGCTCGACGCGAGATCGATGCGTGGTGCTCGGGGATCTGGTGAGTTCGAATCATTACTCTGGGGTGACTTTACGGGGAGTGAACTTGAGCTCGGCGATTAATGCGGATGGATGCCAGGTGACGAGCACGCAGCGGCAGTCGAACGTGGTTACTATCACGGTGGCTGCGGGATGCAGCACGATCCAGACGGGGGATGTGGTCAATATCAATTTCACCGACAATGCGGGTTATTGGGGCAGCCACGGCCCGGTCACGGTTTCGGGTACTTCGATTACATATAGCCAGACGGGTGGGAATGTGGCGTTGGCCTCGACGCCGGGGACGATTGCGATTCAAAACGCGGCGATTGAAGATAACGCTCTGCCGGGCACGATAGAGCAGATCCAGATTAATGCTTCGGCGGGAGGAAAGTTTAACCAAGGTTTGGTGATCGACAATGACCAGGCCGCAACCATTCGTAACACGGACTACGGCGGGGGATTGTTGTGTACAGCGAATCATTGCGGTTCATACGTTTATTCCGCAGGGACGAGCGCGTCGACCCCCGTGATTTGGGTTGATAAGGCTAATTGGAGCTTTCAGTGCGCGGGGAACGGCATCACCGACTACGCGAATAATGGAGTGAAAATCACTGACAGCGTGGTTCAGGGCTTCGGGATGTGGGGAATCAACTCGCAGACATTGCTGGGGAGTTTTGGAGGAACGGAGTCGGATAACGTCTATATGGAAGAGGGCGGAGGGCCGTGTGCGCATCCCTATGAAGGGAGTTACTTCAGCGCGGCGGGATTTATCTGGTTTGGCAATGTGCAGCCCCTCAGGGTGGAGGGCGGAGAGCAACCTGGGGCGCACATTCCTCAATTCGCTAATACGGGGACTACGCAATACAACTATTATGTGGTCGCCAATGACACCAACGGGAGCAGCACGGCACACAGCTTCCCCCTGGTTGCGGGCTTTGCTCTGACCAACGGGACTGGAACGATCAATGGACAGTTTCCGCGTATTCCGCCGCAGACTCCGGGAGACACAGTGACGTATGACATTCTCCGGATGCAGCCGGCGACGGGCTTGGGGAGCAATGTGCCGAGCTTTCCGGTGAAGGGCTCGTGCACAGGAGGAAGTACCACAGCTTGTGGCAGCGTGATTACTGCGCAAGCGCAATGTTCCGGACTGGTGTGCACATTCACGGATACAGCATCGGCAAACACTGCGAGCTACTTCATCAATAACATCACGTGGCTCCCGATACTGCCCTTCTGGCCGGGAGGAATTGTGATTACCGGAAGCGGAGGAGCGGGGTCAACCACTCCAGTGATTACAACTACCGAACCGGGAGCGGTGGTCTCGGTGAACGGCGACAATTTCCCGGGAGTGCTGGTGCGCGGACAGTGCGGCTACGCGGACAATGCGGGCACGTCCGGCGGCGTATGGAAACAGTGCTTCGAATACGGGACAAACAGTTCGGGTTTCGGGAGCGTTCTTTTCAACGATGTGGGCGCGCCCCCGGGAGTTAAGGGTAAGTTCAACTTTCAAGCTCAAACCATCGGGGGAGTGAGCGCGCATCATTTGTTCACGCTCGTGGACTCGGCTCCGACGACAACTTTGGCGACCATCGGCTTCCGTCCGTTGAGTAACGCCAACGATACGTACATCGGGCTGGATGCGTCCACGAATTTGGGCAGCGCACAACTGGCTTTCGGTGCTCCTGTGTCGATTTCCAATTACATCGGTAACAGCGGAGACAACAGCAGCTACCTGGAAAGGCTGACGGCGTCGGCGAAGACGTTCAATGTGCCAGTGAGCGTTAACGGAAACTTGACGGTGACGGGAACCTGCACTGGGTGCGGGTCGGGAGCGGTAAACAGCGGAACATCGACTCAATTGGCGGTTTATCCGGCGAATGGAGCCGCCGTTAGCGGTGACAGTCGGTTCACGGATAGCGGGTCGACGTTGAGCTATACCGGTAGCAACGGGATCTCTGCGACGGCGGGAGCTTTCAGCGGAAATGTGACGGTGAATGGACAACTGCTGGTGGCGGGGCCGTGGATTGTAAGTTCTCCGATTCCGGGTACAGCAATGGCGGCTTCGGCAGCGGGAACATCGGCGCTGGGAATTTCGAACGATGGGAATTTTTACATCTCGGCGAATTCGGGAACGCCGCAAAAGGTGGCGACGACGGGTACAAGTTCGTTCTTCTCGAATCTTTTCCAGGAGGATGCGAATGACCTGGGCGAGTTCAACGGTTTGACGGCACAGAACCTGCACATTTACTCGAGTTATACGAATAGCTCGACCTGGCAACGAACATCGGTGGGATTTGACACGGCAGACAATTACGCGGTGTTGCGTAGCGAGAGTTCGACATCCGGAGGCGCGCCGGGGTTAGGGTTTTGGATCAACAGCGGACTGAAGTGGGTGGTGGATGCGACGGGCAATTTGAAACCCTGGGCGGATCAGAGTTACAACATCGGTTCGTTTACCGACACAGGGAGCGGCAGCGGATTGAGGCCGGGAACCGTTTATGTGGCTGGAAGCGCGACGAGCAATAGTGGATTCGAACTGGGGAAGTTTGCAAATGAGAGTTATGAAATTTGCAATGATGCAACGACCGGCACAACATTGAACCAGTTGGCAGTTCTTACCACCGGCGGTTGTGCCGCAAAACCGGGGAGCGCACTGACCAGCGGCGCGATCGGGATTGTGATTGCCAGCGCAGGAACGTCGGGGGTCGCGACGCTGGCGCGAGCTGGGTCCGCTTTCTGCAGTTTCGATGCTAACCCTACGGTGATAGGCGATTACGTAGTGCCTTCCCCGACGGCGAACAGCGGATTCTTTCCGTTGTGTCGTGACGCGGGGGCGACGCGACCGACGGGGACACAGATACTGGGGCGCGTGTTGCAGGCAAGTGCGGGCAGTTCTACGGTGCAGATGTTCCTCGATATGCCGGGATCTAATGTAAGCAGCAGCGGAGCTGGGACAGGTAGCTGCACGAACCAGGCGGTGACTGCGATACTGAATGGCGGTCCAACCTGCACGACGATTACTTCGGCCTATGTGGATTCATCGATTGCGCCGGCGGCATCGCCGGCTCTGACCGGTACGCCGACTGCGCCCACGGCTACGGCCGGTGATAATTCGACGAAGATCGCAACCACAGCCTATGTGAGGTCGGAAGAATACATGGCATGGTCTTGCGCGGTGGCGGGCACCACGGCGACAACCCAGTATTGCAATTGGACGCTGCCAGCGGGAATAACTGTGACGGGGTTCGATTTAGCCTCCAGCACAGCGGCTGCGGGGTGCTCCACTTTCCCAGTGTTGCAGGTGTGGGACGGAACGGCGAGCGCGGAAGTGGGAACTTATTCGACGACCTTCACTTCGGGGACAAACTTCTACACGCAGGTTGCAGGAAGCACGAACGTAGCTTCGGGCCACCAACTGCGATTCAAAATCACCACAGCAGCGGCTGGCTGCACGACGAATGCGGCCGGGATCGTCGCGACAATCACTTATCAGATGCAGAACTAGTTGGGTGAGCGCGGCAGACGAGGTTCGAGTCGCGTTCGATTAGGGGCCTTTCTGCTTTTTTTGGGGCGGCCCGGGACAGCTGTCAGGGCATTACGTTTAATCACCATTTTTTTCACCCAGGAGGCACGGCTATGAGCAGCACTATCAATCCTGAGGCGGCGCAACCGTCTACCACACAATCATTCGAGCAGAGCGACCGCAATCCTCCAGTTACTAATCCGGTGGGAACAGGCGATGGAGGGCCGATGCAGGCCCCGGCTTCGTCGGAAAGTCGGATTACGCAGCCTGGCCCGGCGCCATCAGCTAGTGCTGGGCTACAGGACTACGACATCGGGGAGATAGCTGACGGCGTGCGGGACGAGGCGGAACGAGAAAACTGACAATTTAGTTTTAGCTTCGGAAAGTAGAAGCAGAAATAGAACGGCGGCGAGACCAAGGCCACTGGCGAAAGCCAGTGGCGTTTTTATTGAATGAGGAGCGGGAGAGCCATGGCAGTGGAAGTTCCTATTAAAGTCGGCGACAGTGCAAAGAGTGAGATGTCCTTCGACTCCACAAGACGATTCGCAAAGCGAATAGTCTTGCTGCGCTCAGGATGACGGGGCTTATAGGAGTTGTTCTGTCGCTTGTGATGTCCAGCGCGACGGCTTCGGGAATTACATACTATGTTAGCTCGAGCTCGGGGAACGATTCGAACAGCGGCACATCTGCGTCCTCGAGCTGGCAAACGATTGCTCATGTCAATGGGCAGACGTTTCAGCCGGGAGATTCCATTTTATTTAAGCGGGGGGATGCTTGGAATGAGAGTCTGGCGCCGCCTTCTTCGGGCAGTTCGGGAAATCCGATTACGTTTGACGCCTATGGCACGGGGGCAGCGCCGAATGTAACAGGGTACTACGCGGTTCCCACTACCGCATGGGTGTTGGTTGCGGGGAATGCGTGGAAGGCGCCGGTTCCGGCGACCTTCACTGCGATCAACTTTTGTTTGTTTGGATCGATCTGGGGCCAGAAGGTTGGCGGCATCGACGGCCAATCTGACGGCGCAGTGGGATTTTTACCTGGCTAATGGATACATCTATGTTTTTGCGACTTCGAATCCGGCTACGTACTACAACGAGCCGATCGTTCCCATGGCACTGAGCAATGTGCCGGTGATTAACGTGAATGGGAAGTCGTGGCTGACGTTTCAGCATTTTCTGGTGAACTGGTTCGACGATTATGGGGTATATGTGCAGGGAGCGAGCGATCACCTGGTGTTTGCGAACATGGAAGCTGACGCGATGATTCCGGAGGGCACGCAGCCTCTGGGTTTTTACGTTAACGAGAGTGCGCCGGGACCGGGCGACATCAAGATCTATAACTCAGAGGCGCACTTAAATTACGACGGCTTTCGCTTTGATGGGGCCGCGACTGCGATCGCGATGGTGAATGACAAGGCCTATGGCAACCGTGATGGGGCCTTGGTAGATAATACTTCTGCAGTCTCGTATAGCTACTCGCATTTTTATGCCTCGAGTCTGGCGGTTGCGGGGTCGACTGACGTGGAGTGGACCAGCGGCAGCGGGCCGACAGCGGGCGTGGGAAATGTGGCGGCGGATACGCCACCTGCGGTGCAGGTATATCAAAGGTATCCGGCGGAAGTGACTTTGACGGTGGATGATGCGGGGATGACGCCGGGTGCAGATAGCTATTATGCGTCGCAGGTGTTGCCGGTGGCAGATGCTGCGGGAGTGCCCGTGGGAGCGGCGATTACGGTGGGATATCCGCTGTCGCAAACTCTAGTGTCGGAATTTCAGGGATGGATTAATGCAGGAAGAGACGTGACCTCGCATTCTATGTCCCACACGTACTACACGAACTTAGATGCCTTGGACGTGCAATACACGGGCAGCGGGACGGCGGCTACGCTCAGCATCAGCAATAAGACACTGACGATTACGGTGACGGGGGCTAGCGATAGTGTGAGTTACAACCTGGCGCAGGGGCAGGCACAAGGGACGATTAAGGCTCTGAGGCTAGCTTTGCTGGCTACCGGAAAATTTACGGCGACTGAGAATCCTGACGTGCCAGGGTCCTTACGGGACTGGGTGCTCGGCGTACACGGAAGCGGCGCTGCTGGCGCAGGACTTGGCGGATGTGAGCGGGCAGAATGTGAAGAGCGGCGTATACGCGATGCAACTGGATACTACGCGGCTAACTACAGACGAGATTACATTGTCGCGGCAGTGGATGACGACGAATCTCACGGGATTGCCAGCGACGCCCGTGTACGTGTACCCCGGAGGATATGAAACGACTGCAATGCAGGGGATTGCTGCAGGGGTTCCGTACACGGGGGCACGGGGCGCGCTGAAGCAAGATCTCGGAGTAAAAGATACCTTCGCCGACGGATTCAACGTGCAGAACGTCACTAGCTTTGGAGTAAATCCGTCCTGGATGGGGCTGGCGCCGGCGGTGTTGAATCAAAAAATTCAGGCTCTGCTGTGGAAGGAAGCGGTATGGGGAGTGCCGTGGGGTATTTTTTGGCACTTGAATGAGTTGACGAATGTCGATCCCGTCGGTGGGACGGAGATTACAAATCTCATTCAGGACTTCAAGGCTAGCGGAGCGACGATACAAACGAATACCTCGATGGTGAACTGGCTGTTGGGGGGATGCAGGAAACTGGAAGCGACGGAAATTTTTATTACAAGATTCCGGCTACGAGCATGACGCTGGATTTTCGTCCCACGAAGAATTCGCCGGTGGTCGATGCCGGGCAAAATCTGGGCACGGCTTATGCGATTGATATCAACGGAGTCAACCAGAATAGCTACGGGAGCGGGTGGGAGATCGGGGCGCATGTGTACGTGGGCTACGCAACCTACGGAGCGGATTCAGGCGGAGTGCCTTTCACTATAGGTGAGGGATCAGCCGCTTCACCGGCGTGGGCGACATTGCCTCAGGTCTGGGTAAACAATCAAGAAGGTAATTCGCTCTTCAGTTACGAGCTCTCCTTGCCTAACACATGGATTACGGGGCCGGCACCGAGCTGCACGTTTCACACACCGTACTGGACCGGTTCGTCGACATTTACCGGGCTGCAGTCGGCGATCAATGACATCGAAGCTTGCCGAACGGCGACCGGGGCTGGCATCGCGCTCGACATTCCTCCTGGACTGTACACGACGTCGAACGCGAGCGGTTTAGTGATTCCGCAGACCAACAGTAATACGTCGGGTACGTTCTTAGTTTTGCGTTCTACGCAGGACGCGAATCTGCCGAACGGGCAGACGGTTTGTTCGCATGGGATTCAAGACAATCTGGCGACCTCTACGGATATAGGCATCGACAATCCTGCTTGCAATGGATTGGGTATGTACTACCAGCTGGGAACAACGATTACGAATGTAGCGTCGGGAGCGTTCACACTGGCAAATGGGTTGGGCGTGAACACGTCCAATTATGACGACGTGCAAAACATGTGGACGGCGGAGAGTTCTGGCACCAACCCGGCGGCGATGACGTTTTGCCGGGCCTCCGGTGTCGACACGGCGCCGGGATGCGCCACCAACATCGGGCCGGATCACTGGCTGATTGAGGATATGGAAGCGCGCATGTCGGCGGGCAACCTGGGAGATAGCAGCATTGTGTATCTCCCAGATAACCTGACTACCGCAGCGACTCAGAATGCCACGCATATCCACTTCCGCAAGATTTGGGTTCATGGAGATTGGACCTCGCTGACCACGGGGGCGAATTCAGTTTCTACGGACATACAGTTTTCGGCTTGCACCTACTGCTCAGTGGTGGATTCGGCGACGAGTGAGTCGCTGCGTCCGGGCGGCGAGGGTCATGTGATCGACGCTAATGGAATTGAATACAAATTCGATCACAATTGGTTCGAGGGACAGTCGAGCTGCGTATTCTCCGGCGGATATGCAAGTTTGACGGGGCCGCCGATTGCGGGCTGGGTGCCGTACCAAGATGTGGAGTTCCGGCGGAACCGATGTACTTTTCCTTACGCGTGGCTGGGGCACTCGCCGGTAAGCACGAATCCGAACTTTGGAACCTTCGCGGTGGTCCGCAAGAACGCGGAGGAGAACAAGGAAGGCGAACGCGTGCTGTACGCGGGGAACATTTTCGAAAATGTTGACAATTCGGGTTCGCAGAATGGAGTGCTGAGCGATTGGAATGTATGGAACTCATCGGCTGCCGTGCAGGGAGCAAACTACCAGGCGGTGATCAGCGATATCACTTTTGAAAATAACATCGAACGCAATTCCTGCGACGGATTCGAGATTGACGGGGCGGGGCGCAACGTGGGCGGAGTGTCGCTGCCCTTCCAACGCGGATTGTGGACGAATAATTTGTACTACAACGCATCGACGACAAATCCTGGATGCAGCAACGCTACCAACGTCGGCATCTCATTGGAATCATCGCTGAACCAGTGGCAAGGGACGGTGACGGAAAGCGCCGCGGGGCAGGCTACGTTTACCGCGAATTGCTCGGTGTTTCAAGGGGGCTGCATTGGGCAGATTGCGGCCGTCTCGATCTCGGGAACGTGCTCGGCGAACGGGACGTTGACTTTCAGCGGAGGGACGCAGATTGCCGGAGGACAAGCACCGCTGGCCAGTTATACCTGCAGCGGGGGAGTCGCGACCGCACAATTTTCGCCTTCCGGCCACGGATCGGGCTACACCGTCGCGCCGACGGTTACAGCGTCAGGAGGATTGACGGCGACGGCGACGGTGAATACAGCATCGTCTGCACCTACTACAGGATTTGCGGTGATGGACTTCATTGCTGGGGAGCCTTTGTACGTCACGATGTGCCAGTCGAATCCGGCCTTTAATGTGGCGACTACGACGTACACGGCAGGAACCTTTCCGAACGGATTGGGACCGAACGCCGCTGCAGGCACGAATCCAAGCAGCCTCAGCGTGAGCTATCCGTGGCCGCCAACCGGTTCGATCACACCGGGAAGTACGGACGGTGGTGGCTACTGCACAATCAGCAACTTTCAAGGAGGGCCGGAGCAATTCCAGTTCACGCACAACACCTTCATTACGGATGCCTCGAATACGCTAACGAGCTCGAACGACAAGAGCCAGCTCAGCGGGCCGAACTACGAATGGAATGCAGTGCTGCAGAACGACATTCTAGTGGGCGGAGGCTGGGACAACAACGACCTCGGGGAAGGCTGTGTAACGACGAATTTCAATTTCGATCCGAACAGCCTGACGAACGATCATCTGGTTTGGCCGGGACGAGCGTCTTCTCTTTACACCGGGTGCGAGTACGGGAACAATCCGTCATTCCCCGTGGCATCTCCAGTCGAATACTATCCGTCGACAGCGTACTGCCCGGGCTCCAGTACGAATGCTTACACCGCGCCGGGAACGGGATGCGTGGGATTTGTGGGAGCGATGAACTCGTCTTCGATGCCGCTGACGCTGGCCGACTATCACCAGTTCGAGTTGCGATCGGATAGCTCCTTCTATGCCGGCAACTCGGCCGCGGCTTCCGATGGCAGTTCGATGGGTGCGAACATTCCCTCGATTGACGCCGCAGAGACTCAGAATGTTTTCCTATGCAGCAGTTATTGCGGACTGGCGGGACCTTATCCGGACTCGGGATCGATAGTACCTGCGCAGTTGCTGGGGATGAATTTGCATCCTGGATTGCTGCCGGGAGGGAACACCCAGATTCCCTGGCCTACGATTGGATTTGGCGCGATGCGATTGTGGGGCACCGAAACTACGTGGAACGATCTGA
The DNA here is from genome assembly GCA_963781635.1 of uncultured Acidobacteriaceae bacterium. Classification (GTDB taxonomy): domain Bacteria; phylum Acidobacteriota; class Terriglobia; order Terriglobales; family Acidobacteriaceae; genus Sulfotelmatobacter. The sequence goes on along the minus strand of CAWAFZ010000001.1, from coordinate 26,546 downwards.
ATCCAGCGAACGGGACTTACAGCTGGAGTACGCTGGATAACTGGTTTGCGATTGCGGCTGCCAACGGGCAAGGTGATCTGCTCTATACCTTTGGGGTGGTGCCGACTTGGGCGTCGTCGAATCCCACTGATCAATCTTGTGTGACTTCGAACTCACCGGCGGGCTCGTGCGATCCGCCGTCCGATCTGAATGCGGACGGCACTGGGGCCGACCAGCTTTGGCAGAACTTCGTGACTGCGGTGGTCAACCATGCGGCAGGAAGGATTAAGTACTGGGAGATCTGGAACGAGCCCGATGTGCTTTCGGAGTGGACTGGAACTGATGCGCAGTTGGCTAGGATGGCGCAGGATGCGTATGGAATCATTCATCGGCTGGATCCGACGGCCCTGGTGACGACGCCGACACCGGTAAATGCTGGAGCGGGGCAGAGCATTAGTGGCTGGCTGCCGAGATACCTTGCCGCCGGGGGTGGGGCTTACGCCGATATCGCGAGCTTTCACGGGTATGAGAATCCGGCGCTGGGAAATAACGCGGAGAGCATTCTGTCGACGATCTCAACAGTGAAGTCGCTGCTGAACGGCACGCTGCTGACGAAGCCGTTGTGGGATACGGAGGGGGCCTGGACAGCGGACAGCAATTTGCCAGATCCGGACATGCAGGCGGCATTTGTGGCACGAATGTATCTGCTGCAGTGGTCGGCGGGAGTTTCGCGATTCTATTGGTTTCAGTATGGCAATCAGATGACGGGAACTTTGTGGACTTCGAGTGGGTTGACAGAGGCTGGCAGGGCTTACGGTCAGGTTAGCAGCTGGATTGTGGGAACTGTGATGCTGCCGTGCTCCAATGTCTCGGGCACGACGTGGACTTGTGCGTTGGCTGAGATGGGAAGCAGTCAGGCTGGGGGTTTGGTGATGTGGGATACATCTCAGACTTGTTCGGCAGGAGTGTGTGGAACCATACCGGTTACGATTCCGGCTGGCGTATACGGTTGGTACACGCGCTTGGATGGGACGACAAATCTGATTGGTTCGGGCGTGACTACGGTTCAAGTTGGAGCAAAGCCGATTTTGCTGAGCGTGAATGCCGAGCCTTAGCGAAGCGCGTAGATCAGCCGACGGGAGGCACGGTGAAAACCGTGCCTCCTTGCTTTTGGGGTCTGAAAGTCGCTTGGGAGGAAACAAAGAAATGAAGAGCGCATTGGTTGCGAAGGTTGCGGTGGCGATTGTATTGTGTGGGACCTTGACGTGGACGGCATGCTCGGCAGAAGCGTGGATCGGCGAGGCTGAGCAGATCGCAGCGGTATTAATTCCAGCCGTAGGAAACCTTGTAGCCGTGGCAGCGGCAGTGCAAGGGAATAAAGTTTCGGCGGCCGACCTGCAAGCTATTCAGAATGCGGGCGCACAAGTGGCGGCGGATTTGCAGTTGCTGCAGTCGCTCATGACGGCCTATCAAAAGGTCGATGCAGCGGCGCGGGCAGGGTTACTCAATCAGGCTCAGACTGCGATCGGGGCGGCGCAGGCTAACTTGAACGGTTTGCTGCCGGCGCTACACATAAAGGATGCGGCCACGCAGGCGAAGATCAGCGCTGTGATTGGGCTGGTTACTTCGGAAGTGAATTCACTGGCGGCGATCGTGCCTTTGGTGAATTCGAATGCTTCGCCCGGCATGATGCCGATGGCGGCGAGACAAGCGAAGAAGAGCCCGCTCCTAACAGCACGCGAGTTCGTGAGCTCTTATAACTCGACGATGACGGCGAAGAGCGGAGACGCCGCATTGGATCATGCGACTGCTGGAATGCAGATTCATATGCACAGCAAGGTTGCGCGCTGGGCAAGTGGCGGACTCTTGAAATAGAGATCGGTGAGAAAAATGAGAGGTGGATCTGTGAGCGACGAGTGGAAGATGCAACATCACGTGCGCTGTGAATGCACTGGCAGCGTCGATCACCCTTCGCAGGCGCGGCCTGGGATCCACGTATTCCCCGACCGACTGCATGTGGTGACAATGCTGGAGAATCCGTTGCGCTGGCGGTCGCGGTATTGGAATTACTGGATGTTCGAGCGAGAGTGCGAAGCAGCGGGGGCGATTTTGTATACCGCCGAGGTAGCTTTTGGGGAGCGCCACTTTGAAATGACCCAAGCGGGAAATCCACGGCATTTGCAATTGCGGACTGCCAGCGAGATCTGGCACAAGGAGAATGCGCTGAACTTGCTGATACAGCGCTTGCCAGTGGAAGCGAAGTATGTAGCGTGGATTGACGCGGATGTAAAGTTTAACCGGCCGGATTGGGCGCAGGAAACGCTGCAGTTGCTGCAGCACTATGACGTATTGCAGATGTTCAGTCACGCGCAGGATGTAGGGCCGAATTACGAGCCGCTGGCGACGACTCCGGGATTTCTTTACAAGTGGACGATGGATCGGCCTAGTCCGCATGACGCTTCGTTCATGAAAACGAAGGCGGCGTACGGATACTACAGCGTGCACAGTGGGCAGTTTTGGCATCCGGGGTTTGCTTGGGCGGCGAAGCGCAGCGCTCTGGAAAGTGTCGGCATGCTGATGGATCACGCGATCTTGGGGTCGGGCGATTGGCATATGGCGTCGGCTCTGGTGGGCCAAGTCCATCGGTCGCTTTGCTCAGGATATTCGCCGGCCTACATCCGCCTGTGCCAACAATGGCAGGAGCACTCCGAGAAACACATCCGGAGAAATGTTGGCTTCCTGCCGGGATTGGTGAGTCATCTTTTTCATGGGGCGAAGCGTAACCGGTCCTATGACCAGCGCTGGAAGTTTCTGGCGCAATCGGGATATGACCCGCATCTCGATCTCAAGCGAGACTGGCAGGGACTGTACCAACTGACGGATCGGAGCACGATACTGCGGGACGGCATTCGACAATATGCGCGAATGCGGGACGAGGATTCGACAGAAGTGTGAGCCGATCTATCCGATGCCAGTCTCGGTCGTCGGCAAGAAGCATATGTGTTAGGACACGGACCGTGAAAGGCAAACTGTGGCTGGGGACCTTGGTTGGTTGCAGCAATTGGGACAAGTGCTGGATGAGCAGACAAACGGTAGACAAATTCGCGATCAGATGATTGAGGAGTGGTTGCATGTCCGAGTGAAGGCGGGCGGAGTGAAACCTTTGCTCCTGAACCGGGCGCAGCGAGAATACTCACGTAGGTGCGGAAAGCACAATATCGTACTGAAGGCGCGGCAGTTGGGAATAACAACCTACGTGGCGGCCCGATTCTTTGTACAGACCATTACCAGGCCGGGCACATTGGCAGTGCAAGTGGCACACAGCCAGGAGTCGGCCGAAATGATTTTTGGAATTGTGCGGCGCTTCTGGGAGAAACTGCCCGAAGAGCTGCGCACGGGCGCGCTGATGCATTCGCGCGCGAATGTCCGCCAACTCGTGTTTCCGCAGCTGGACAGCGAGTACCGAGTAGAGACGGCGGATGCGAACGCGGGGAGCGGGATGACGATTCATTACCTCCATTGCTCGGAAGTCTCCCGCTGGCCCCGCGACGCTGGGGAGACACTGGCCTCGTTGCGAGCGGCACTGGCGCCGGGCGGCGAAATCGTACTGGAGTCAACCCCGCAGGGAGTAGGAGGCGAGTTCTATAGTGAGTGGCAAAAAGCGGAGGAGACGGGATATATCAGACATTTCTTCCCGTGGTGGTACGAAGAGAGTTATCGGGACATCTGCAGTCAAGGGAAAGTGCTACTGCTAACACCCGATGAAGCGCAGTTAATGGAGCAGCACGGTGTTGACGAAGAACAGATTGAATGGCGCCGGAGGCAGCGGGCGATTTTTCGGGATTTAGCCGGTCAAGAGTATGCCGAGGACGCGAGTTCATGTTTCCTGGCTTCTGGGGAGTGCGTGTTTCTACTAGAAGCCATCGAAGAGGCGGCAGCAAGTGCTGGTCAAGCGGTGCAGTCGCAGGACAACGGGAGGCTGCTCACATGGTTTCCACCGCAGGCGGGACGGCGCTACATCATTGGAGTCGACACGGCAGGAGGAGGTTCGCGAGGAGATTACGCTTGCGCGGAAGTGATTGAGCGGACGATAGGATTGCAATGCGCGGAGCTGAGAGGGCATTTCCCACCGTTGGAGTTGGCAAGGCGAGTGGTGGAACTGGGAAAGAGTTACGGGTCGGGACTCTTGGCAGTGGAACGGAACAATCACGGACACGGAGTGCTCGCTCATTTGCGGGATATGGAATATGCGAATCTGTTCGAGAAAGATGGGGAGTTGGGATGGATTACGTCGGCGGCAAGTCGTCCGGCGATGATCGAAAACATGGTCGCGGTTCTGATAGCGGAGCCGACGTTGTTTCACAGTCCGCGATTGTTGGAGGAGTGCCGGACATTTGTCAGGCGCGCGGACGGTAATGCGGCGGCAGCCGGCGGGGCGCATGATGATTGCGTGATGGCTATGGCAATTGCCTTGGCAGTGCGCAAAGAGGACGCTGGACGCGGCCTGAAGAAGAAGCGATTCGAAGTGGGCAGCCTGGTGTTGGAGTAGGGACTCAGGAGTGCGAGCAAAGAAAGTTCATTCGTCACATCTAAGTTGGGGTGGAGTGAGGTAAGATATCGGACCTTGTGGGTAGTGGGAGCGAGAGCTGGTCTGGCGGGCGAAGGCCCCCACACGAAAGCTTTGGTGGAAGCAGTCCAACACGTAAGAAGGATGCGGGGAGGGGCGCAGGGGCACTTGATGCGCTGCTCCGATGGAAATTTCTACGTGGTGAAGTTCCGGAATAATCCGCAGCATCTCCGAGTATTAACCAACGAGATATTCGCCACCCGATTAGCGGAGCGGGTTGATTTGCCGGTGCCGGTTACCGAGGTTGTGGAGGTACGGGAATGGCTCGTTGAGCATACGGCGGAGTTAAACATTCAGTTGGCGCATAACACGATTCGGTGCCAGTCCGGATTACAATTCGGATCGCGTTATGTGGTCAATCCGATGGAGGGGCAGGTATTCGATTACATACCGGTGGAGATGTTTGATCGCGTGCGGAACCTTAAGGATTTTGCTGGAATGTTGGTTGTGGATAAATGGACGGGCAACGCTAATGGACGGCAGGCGGCTTTCTGGCGGAGGCTGCGGGAGAAGAAATATACCGCTGCATTCATCGACCAGGGCTATTGTTTCAATGCCGGGGAATGGACGTTTCCGGATTATCCGTTGCGCGGGGTGTATGCGCGAAATGAAGTTTATGAGAGTGTTCGTGGGTGGGAGTCATTTGAGCCGTGGCTTTCGCGGATAGAAAAGATGGACGAGAGTGTAGTTTGGAATTTGGCGGACGGGATTCCTCCGGAGTGGTGGGGCGGAGAGTGGGATGAATTGGAGAAGCTGGTGAGGACGTTGATTGCGCGGCGTGGAGTTGTGCGAGAGTTGATAGAGGCGTTTCGGGTTTCGCCGCGGCGGCCATTTCCTGGGTGGATTGATCAGGCTTAACTTCAAAACGTTAAACGAGGATACAGAGTTACATAGGGTAGATCATAGATGGGTGATCGGCGACAGCTTGAGTTTTTCTTGCTGCGGTATGTGCCGGACGCGGTAAAGGATGAGTTTGTCAATATTGGAGTGGTGATGATTGAGGCTGGTACCAATGGGGCCGGGTTCGCGGAGGTGCGTTTTACGCGAGATTGGCGGCGTGTCCTGTGTTTGGACCCGCAAGCAGATGTGGATGTGCTGGCTGGGATGGAGCGGGATATTCGGGGGCAACTGGCGACCACACATGATCGGGAAATTTTGTTGCGACGGTTGGAGGATTCGTTTTCGAATGTGATTCAGATTTCTCCGGTGAAGGGTTGCCTGGCGGAGGACCCGGTTGCTGAAGTCGAGACGATGGCTTCAATTTATTTGGAGGCAACGAAGGTTGGCGGGAAACGCGAGGCCACTGGGCGACAGAGAATTCTGGCCGCGATGCGAGAGGCGTTTGAGCAGGCTGGGGTTGGGAAGTTTGTTCTTCCGGTGCCGGTTGCGCCTTACACGAAGCCGGGTGATCCGTTCGAGTTTGATTTTGGGTATCGCGTGGGCGGCGATATTAAGTTGTTTCAGGCTGTTTCAATGAATGCGGGTATAGATGCGGCGGTTTTGCTGGCGGCGCGATATCCGCGGATTGCGCCGGTTATGTCGAAGATGGCTGGCGGGGAGCTTGCACTGACCGCAGTGATCGACGACGATCTGGACCGAGGACACGAGAGCGTTCAGTTTGCGTTGAGCATGTTGGAGGAGGAGAGGATTCGCATCGCCGTTGCGGCTGAGATGCCATTGATTGCGGAAGTGGCGCGGCAGGAGTTGAGGGCATGAATACCTTCGAGACGATCGTGATTCTACTTAACCCGGGGGGACTCGGTGCCGCTCTTCTCTGGGACTTCAGCAACATGCCTTCAGCATAGGTTGGTTTCGGAAAATATGCCCTGCTTCGGCGGGGCTTTTCTTTTTGACAGATTGCAACTGCGAGGGCGAGACGCCCTCACGACAGCCGGAGGGCGCCGGCACTACTGAGATAAATCCTATGAAAATTAGAGAGACTTTGCGCGGCGCTATGCGCCGGATTGCAGGAGTGTCTTCGACATCTTCTATGGCGACCAAGGATAAGAAGCGGCGGACTTTGCCGCTGCCTTCAATCTTCAATTCGTACGGGCCTCCTGGAGACATAATGCCGAAGCCTACGGCTTATAACCTGCGGCGATTTTCGGAGATTCCAGTTCCCCGGAGGGCGATCAATTGCATTAAGGATCGGATCGCTGGGATGCGCTGGAGGATTCAGCCCCGGCAAGGGATTGCGTTGGAAGCTATGCCGGAGGGAGCCGAGCGCGCACAGATCCTCACGGAGAATTTCAACTCTCCGAATCCTGATGACTCGTTTCGGTCTTTCGCAGAGCAGGTGCTGGAAGACATCATCGTGGGCGGGTATGGAGCTGTGGAAGTGCAAGCCTCAGGAGATTCAAAGTCTCCGCTGCTGTTATGGCCGGTAGATGGGTCATCAATCCGGATGAACTTGGATTGGGATGGATCGCCGCACGGTCCACGCTATTTGCAGGTGACGGATCAATCGGGACCGAAGAGCCAGATCACTCTGGATGACGATGAACTGATCTACATCCGGCTGAATCCTCGCACACACACTCCATTTGGATTGGGGCGGCTGGAAGTTGCGTTTGAAACTATCAACGCGTTTCTGGGTGCGCACCGATACGCATCGCGGCTCGCTTCGAACTCGGTGGTGCAGTATGCCTTGTGGTTGCAGGATCTCACTCCGGAACATCATGAGCGGTTGATTCGCTGGTGGCAGGATGAGATTGAGGGCACCGGGCGCGTGCCGATTCTGTCGGTCGAGAGCAAACCAGAAGTGCTGCGGTTCGGAGGGGGCACTGATGCTGATTTGCGATTGCAGTGGCAGGAATTCTTGTTGCGCATCATTGCCGATGCTTTTGATCTTCCTCCCTTTTATCTCGGAGTGGAGGCGGACGTGAACCGGTCGACTGCCGAGGAATACAACGACCTGGCGTTCCGGCAGGCAATTGTACCTACAGCACGGTTGCTGGCGGAGCATCTGACGCGGGATGCGATTCAAAAAAAGCTCGGATGGAATGATCTGGAGTTTGTGTTCGCCGAGTTGGATACGCAGGATCCGTTGGAGGAGGCGCAGATCCAGCAGATCCTACTGCAGAACGGAGTGCTTACGGTGAATGAAGTGAGACGGATGCGAGGGTTGCCGGATCTGGAACAAAGTGCGCGGGTTCAAGGTGGGTACTCCTTGTCGCCGCAGCAGTGAGGCACGCGTGCAGTGGGCATTACTCTCGTTCGGGATGATCAAGGCACTGGAGAGGATGGGGCGATGATTGATTTGAAGAGCATGGCGGTGGCGATGCCCGAAGTTGCGGGGCACCCGAACCGTGTGGGGTTTCAGGGCGTATTGACGATGGTCGATGTAGCGTCGCATAAATCGCCGTCCGGGGCTAAAGGACATCTCGTGGTGCTGACCAAGCGGGCGGCTGAGGCGGCTTTGCCTTCGCTGTTGGGGATGGCGCTGGATTACTCACCCACTCTGGACCGCCACGATGTTCGCCGCAAGGTGGGAGTGGTCACACGAGCGGAAATTGTAGGACGGTCCCTGGAACTTGGTGGATACCTTTACGCGAGAGATTTCCCGGAAATCGTGGAAGAAATTGCGAAAGGGCGCAAAAGCGGGACCCAAAAAACCGATTTGCGGCGAAATCGACGGATACAGGGGCGCTCGATGAACGCCGTAGCCGAGTGCGGCGGCAGAGGTTGGGACGAAGGGTCGGTTTTGAGATCTTCGCTGCGATCGGCGGCTGGACGAATTCTCAGCTTCACGGCATCGAGGTGCAATCGTTCCCAGCAGAAAGTATCCCGAGTAACGGATACGGGTATCCACACTGAAACTTGCGTGGATGCAGGAGCCCCCGGATTGGGACTGTCTTATGAAGTTACTGATGTGCAAATTGCCGACACACGGCAGGATATTTGGGCGCTCACAAAAGTGACCTTTACGGGAGCAGCGATTCTGCGGCGGGACAAGGCGGCTTACCGAGACACGTGGATCGAGCTGACCGAGTCGTTGGGTAAAGACCTTTAGAAGAAAACCGTGGACTGCGGAGGGGGGACGCGCATCGCAGAACTTTTATTGGCGTTTGTTTTTTAGTTCAAGTGAGGAGACAAAAACAATGAACGAAGAAATGGTGCAGCAACTGATGACGACGGCGGAACGGCTGGCGAATGCGGCCGAATCGTTGGATCGTGTGTTGGGGCGACTGGATGCGCAGCAGGAAGCGCTGAACACGAAGGTAGACCGGATTGTGGCGGCGGTGGAGGAGCAGCCGTCGTATGAGATGTCGGCACGGGGCGAAGGCAGCTGGCATTTACAGGAACGCATGGCCGAACTAGAGAAATCCAATGCCGATCTGAAAGCGCAGGCGGCGCGAATGGCGCGAAAGACTCTTCCTCCACTGGTTTCGGCAATCCTGGCGAAGAGCTGCGACGAGTTGGGCGGGGAAAAGCTGGATAAGACTGTGCTGGACAAAACCCTGCAGAGCCTGAGTGTAGAACAGCGGATCGCGGTGAAATCGGAGCTGGCGCGGGCGGGAGTCATCGAATAGGGTCCACCTTCGAGCTTCGGAGGAAAGGATGGGCACGAATTGATCGTGCCCTTTTTGCTTGTGGCGCACCGAGATCGCAAACACAAACTAATAGACCGCTTCAGATAGAAATCAACGCAATCGAATTTCAATCGTAGGAAAAAATCGATCATAGGAGAAAACATGCCAGGAAAATTTGTGGATTTGTACGCGTCAGCCGACTACCTTGGGCCGGGCGCGATTGAAGTTGACCGGTACCAGACGGAAATCTTCGACATTGTGCGACGGCGCGGTGTTTTCGGGCAGCGGATGAAACAGGTGCCGGCGACAGGGCATCCTTCGCGCTTTTTTGAAGAGACCGCGATTAACGCACCGACGGCGACGCAGGCATTTGTTGATCCGCGCAACATTGTGCCGACGGTTGGAGCGCCAACTCGCTTAGAACTGGCGGTGCCGCTGAAGGCCCTCGTCTCGCAAATCAACTACAACCTTTTCGATCTAGAAATCACGGCGCAACAGAGCCAGTTCGCGTATTTGCAGGCAAAGGACCTGGCCGACTCGGTGGACGGACTGCTGCGTACGCACGATGTGGCGCTGTGGAACGGAACCGATACGTCGCTCAGTTCGCCGACCACGCTGCAGTACTTCGGTGTGATTGGGCAGATTGTGGCTGGAGGGAACACTACTACGATCGGCATTGCGCCGGCGAGCATTGTCGACGGCCTCAAGGGCACGATTGCGCAGATGGTATCAAGCGCGGCGTATGCAGTAAGGCCTACCGCAATCTACTCCAATCCGGTGCTGTTGGACCTGATCGATCGGGAGATGAAAACGGAGTTCAATGTGGTGCTCAACACGGTGGAGATCACGGGCGGGCTTCGCGTAAAGGCATTGACGACGCAGGCCGGGGAACTACCGCTGATTCCGGACTGGACCATTCCGTACACTCTGGGAACTCCGTCGGTATACCCCGTGTACATCGTTACCGAGGATTTGATCGAGTACCACTGGCTGACCGATCCGAATCCGCGGGTGTTCAAGCTGGGGCTCCCCAATGCATTGACCCAGCAAATGGTGGTGGTGAAGTTCGGAGCGCCGGTTGTGAAAGGGGCGAACTTCGCGCACTACCAGGTAAACGTACAGCGGTAAGAAAACAGTCGTTGGTCGTTGGTCGCTCGTCGTTGGCTTTGCGGCAGGGTTCCTGCCAATGACACCCGACTGACGACCAACGACGTCTTTATTGCGAAGAGAACTGAGAACTATCTTATGAACTATCTTGCTACAACGGACTATTTGACTTACGGGCTGGACGCTACGACTGATCCATCATGGATTACGGCTGCATCAGCCATCATTGATGCGCACTGCCGCCGTGTGACGCTGGGTGTTAACCAATATGAAGAGCGTTTGAAGATGCCACCGGAGCTGAATACAGTGCGGGTGAGTTATTTACCGATGGTCACCGTTGCGCCGTTGCCCACGTCCATTGTGACGTTACAGGGGCGGTACGGGATTCCGCGAAGAGGGGAATGGCCCTTTCCGGAGATGAGCATGGAATTTGCTTTGGTGTTTTCACTTCCGGGAATGTGGACGACGATCGATCCGACGACGATTGACATCTGGGCGGCGAGCGGCGAACTGACATTCCCGGTAAATGCGCTGGGCTTGTTCTTCAACGAAGTGGACGTCGTTTACAACGCGGGATGGAGCACGATCCCGACCCCGGTACAGGTGGCGTGCGCGCAAATTGTGAAGAACGCGCAGGCTACGCCGGGTCTTAATGTGCAATCGAGCCAGATCAATCAATTGCGGCTGCAGTACTTCGGGCCGACGCTGGTGGATGACATGGTGCGCAGTTTACTGGCGCCGTTTGTATCGCAAAAGGGCGCGTGATGGCAAGAGAGCTTGTGTTGGGGGAAGAAAAGTTATTGACCATGCGAGCGGAGAACGGAGGGGCTTATGGGAGTCGGAATCTGTGGGGATGCTCTGGTTCGTGCGGCGAACGCTATGTTGACAGCGTTGGGCGGGGATCAAGTGAGCCTGCTGCTGCCGGCAATGGCTACAGCGAGTGACGCGGCTGGGCAATTGGGATTGGTGGATCCTGGAGTACAGGATGTGATCATCACGCCTGTGGTGGCACGGAATCTGCCCACCGGGAACCGGGGGCCGGCGCGCCGAATCGAATTCACGCTTCCGGCCTCAGCGATAGAAATTCAGTTGCCTACGCTGGGGATAGTGACGGCGGAAGCCCTGTTTAATGCTGTTCTGGGGTTGGTATATGACGGGGACCTGTTTCATATTGAAGTGGTGGTGACCGAGAATTTCGCGGGGACAGCTTATTTTTATGTGCTGACAGCGGTGGAGTAAGAGGGGTAGGTCCTAGCTCTTAACTTCTAGTCTCGTGCTGTTGCTGAGCGAGCAAACAGTGGGGTCCTCGGAAAATCCGAAAGTAACACAACAATTCTCAAGCTAGAGCTTCAGCTGCGAGGCCGGAGCTAATAGCTAGAAGCTGGTGTTCATGCAGTTTGCTAAAGACAGTTTCTTTCTCGCACTGCAGCAAAGGCTGGCGGGACTGAATCCGGCGCGGACGATGACGATCAACGGCGCGACTGTGGCGGCAGTGGTTGTGATCGAGAACCTGCCACCGCCGTCATCGGAGCCGCAGCCGAACACCTTTTATATCGAGTGGGGCCCTGCAGGAGTGGTTGAAGGGCACGCTGGGAACGCGGCAATGATGAGTCTACAGTGCGCGATCTCGTACTACACATTGGGTACCGTGCAGAGCATGGTGGATCGCGGGCGGGTTCTGGGTCAACTCGACAAGGAGCTATTGGGCATTTGTCAGCCCACAAATACCGAGAAGTACGATTACACGCAATCGCCAAGCGTCGATCTTGGCACGAGCGTGTTCTGGACCCAACCGGCATTCTCGGAGGCAACGAGCGGCGGAGGGGAAGACAACACGGTGGCCTATCAGGGACGCGCCGTGCGGCGGCCTATGTATGAGCGAGCCTATCAGGATGGGCGCGTGGAGCGGCGGGCAGCACTCACAGTTTTCTTTTTTTCGGAGGTCACGCTTCTATGAGCACAACTCCGTTGCGTCCGGCCATGGTTCCGGTCTCGCGGCAGATGCGCGTCTATTTTGCTCCAGTGAATCGAACGACCGAGACGCCTTCGATTTTTGATCCGGCGGCGAGTGGAACGTTTGTGTTGGACTCGCCGCCGGCACCGTGGCTGGACCTAGGCTGGATCGAGAACTTTGAACGATATTACGACACACCGACGGACGTCGTCCGCTCCGGAGTGAATGCGCTGCCAGCTGCGCAATTCAGGGGGCCGGTCGAAGCGCGGGTCGAGTTCGACTTCCGCGAGTGGGGCAAACTGCAGATGGCGTTGGCCGGCGGCTCCGAGAATATGAACGTGTTGGCGACGAGTTCGAGTGCGGCACCCGCGCCCTCGGGAGGCACGCCGATCCCAGGAGTGGCGGTATTGCCCGGTTCCACGGCAAGCGCGATTGTGGTTGGAGCGGGAGCTGTTAATGGCTTTGCAGCAGGAGATCTGGTGGTTGTGGATTTGGATTACCAGCAACAGGTCGGGTATGTAGGATCGGGAATTTCGGCGGCATATGTGAGTAATTCTGTGGCGGTGAACAACGATGCTAATTATGTCCGGCGAGTGACCTTTAATGTTGGGCGTGTGGTTGAAGTGACGGCGACCTCTCTTATTCTAGGTCAGCCCTTGCTTGCGGGAGCGCCAGTTACAGGAGCTTCGGTGCAAGTAGTCGTGGCGTTCGTGGATCGAGAAGGCGGCTCGTTCTTTCAGGAATGGTCGGCGCTGTTTGTAGTAGAACCAGAGTCGGGAGGGCGAGTCTGCTTTTACTATCCACGGCTTAGTCCTAGTCCTGGAGCGGGATCGCACGGGGCGAGCTTTAAATCCGGGGCGAGCCTGAAACTAGCCCAGAATGCGGGAATCTCGAAAGCGAATGCACCCCCCAGCACGCAAGGAAATGGCTCGAATGGTTCGTCGCAGAAGTTTCAACGAGAAGGTGTCGCGGACATTGCAAGACCACTGAGTTCGGTGGGACTGCATGCGTCATTCCTGGCGCTACCTTACACCGATACGAATGACGGGCAGACGGTTCTCTGTTACCGAAGCTATTTTCCGGCGCCGATGGCTGCATTGTACTAAGAGCGATCAACTACGCAAAATGGCAGTGCAGAAGCGTTCCACCTGGGGAAACTCGAAGATGCAATGTTGAGAGTCAGCACATCCAGGATGTGCCAATCTGAAGACACTGTCTACTAGACAATATTTTCAAACTACGAAGGCTCCGGCTTGCGGCTTGGTGCAGGCGATCGAAATCGTGTCGCCGGGAAAGGTAGCGGCTGAAACTGAGATGAAGCTAACCATCGATAATCTGCAAGGGCAAGGGCCTCAAGACTATACCGGAGCGTTGGACGGAACGAAACCACCGAACGTACGGCGCGAAGGGAATCAGCCGGTGGAGTTGGTTTTCAGCTTGTTGGCGAATTCCCCGGGTTTTGTAGTTCCTGTAAACGGGGCGCGAGTTATGTGGGGAAAAGCAAACGGCAGCGATGTGTTCACAGGTTACGTGAGCGCAGTTCCACAGTACGAGTACTTGGGTTGGGGGGAGCAGGGCCCAGTATACCGGTACAACATTGCGGTGCGGAGTGATGAATCTTTACTGAATCAGAAGGTATTGCCGAACCGATCCCCTTTCGTGGACCGGAGCGCCGGTGACGCGCTCCGGCAATTGGCACAGGATTTGCTACCCGGATTCTTTGGCATCTCGGGAGTGCAAGATATCGATACGCTGGCGGCTTATGCGGTGAACCCGCAGCAAGACTTTTCGTTCCATGCGGAAAAGATTGCGCTTGCAGCACGGGCAAGCTTTCGCACGATGAACGGCGCGTTGCTGCTGGCACCGGTGGGTGCCGCCCTTTATGCATTGAACGAGAGCGACTCGAATTTCTCGCCGGAGGGGCTACGATTAGAAAGCCCAAATCTTCTGGCGAACGAGTTGACGGTGATTGGAGAAGACGGGCCAAAAGCGTACGTCCGAGACTATTTTGTCGGAGATGGTTTGAGTTTGAAGTTCTATCTTTCGCAGAAGCCATTTGCTCAAGCTGTACCAGCGATGATTGACGAGGAGTATCTGGGACCACATCTGGATCCAGCTACGTGGGTTGTGGAAGATCCGGCGGCGGTAGTTTCGGTCGTGTCCCAAGCTCTACAAATCGCCGGCGGAACAGGCGTGGATGGGCAGACCGCGGTGAGCTTTATTGAGCAGATTGAACTAGGCGGCGCGCTGGAGTTGCAGCACGGATATGTGAGCTTTATCGCTGCTTCGCAGGGCGTAGTGGGCGGACTGTATGCGGGATCGATCTCGGTCGCTGGTTGTTTGGCGGGATTTCAGATTGCGCCCGCAGGGTCCGGTTCGTCCATCCAAGCCTTGATCAATGGATCACTGACCGGAACTGTGATGGCCACTACACCCGGTCATCAGTATTTTTTTACTACTTATTTGTATGCAATGGAAGTTTATCGAAGTGGAGAAATCTATCATTCGTCTCTGCATCCCGCGGGGAGCGGTTGGGGCGGCGCGGCGGTAGCCGCGAACGTGCGTTTGGTGCTTGAAGTTCAGGATATTGATCCGAACGACCCGGCGAGCCTCGTCGCCCCGGCTACCGTGCTTTATGACGATGTGATCGTGAGCGCACCCGGGTTTAGCACCTATGCGTTAGTGAACTCGATGAACATGCAGTGCAGCATCGCATATACGTATGCGGCGCATATTTCGCTGGCAGGGGTGCGGACTGCGTTACAAATTTCGCCAACTCAATATGCGCCGTACGTTACACAACTCGTAGGCGCGCTCTCAGATGGAGCTTCGTGCGAAATAACGAGCAGTCCGTCGTTGGATTTTTATCCACAATACGTGCCGCCGCTGAATCAGTTGATCGTAGCGAGCTACCGCGGATCGGGTCGAGCGGTGGCACAAGTGCAAAATGCAGCGAGCGTGGCTGCACTGGCGGGGGGCGCCGATGACGGAACGCGCGGTGCGGTACGGGTGGCGAAGACTCCCAAAGCGCGGACGGATGTGGATTGCGAGAACGCGGCGTTGGCAATCCTTGATGATGCTACGGGAACGGCATGGTCGGGAACTTACGAGACCTGGAGCGACTTCTTGCCGGGAGGCGCCGCAGATATATTTCCAGGGGATGCGCTTGCCGTTAATATTCCATCGCGCGGAGCGAACTTCACCGCTATCGTAAGGGAGGTTGAGATTAACGCTGCCGATCCAGTTCACGATCGGGCTTTCTACACGATCGGGTTTGCGAATGAACTGGCCGTGCCGCTAGGAATCGACTATGGAGCCAGCACGACCACGATTGACCTGCAGGACCTGCCGCCGCTGCTAACAACCACGCAGGTAGGAGCCTACTATCAAGTGAACTTGACAGAAGCGCAGATTACCTCAGTGACCTCGACGACAATCGCGGTTGACATAGGGATAGCGCTGCCCAGCGGATGTGCCGTAGAAGTTCGCGCCAATGACTATGGGTGGGGACAAGCCAATGATCGTAACCTGTTAGGACGATTTAGCACACAGACTTTCAGTCTTGCGCGGCTGGCGCGAACACAGAATTATTTTCTGCGGCTTTATGACGGCTCTTCTCCTCCGAAGTACTCGCGATATTCAGCGGCGCTCCATGTTGACTTTCCGCTGTGAAAATTTTCCGATGAAGGGACACGGAATATGGGACCCAGCGAAAGGGAATTGGTGCTGAAGGCAATCGACATTGAGTTCCAACGAGAAGTGCTGGACAAGTTGGTTCGGCTGGAAACAAAGATGGACGGTCTGGTGGGAAATGGCCAACCGGGGCGCGTCAAGATTGTGGAAGACAAAATCGCAGTCCTGGAGCGAAATGATCTCCGCAATAGCGTACACAATCGGTTAGTGAATGGGGCGATCAGCGTCTTTGTGAGCGTAGCGATCGCATTGCACAAATACTGGTTGAAGTAGCTCCTGGTCTAAGCGTGGTGCAAAACCCGATTCTCAAGCCAGCAAGGCATAATCAAGCGTTCCATTAAAGGGGAAACAATGACTACGATACCGAGCACCACAATCATTACGAATCTGAAGAGCGCAACCGCGGCTACTGCAAACACTCTGAAAAACGGAAACGCAGCGGGAATCGACTTGCCCGGGATGCTGGCGCTGGCGCTGACCAAAGCGACCGAACTCAAAGTCTGCCTGACGCTGATTGCTAAGTCGACAGACGGCGCCGATCCAAATCTCACCGCGTTGAACGATATACTGGCCAGCCTGACCTAAGTCGCCCGGAGTTTCGATCAGCCTAATGGGGGCTGAACCACCCAATCAACACACTGCGATCTACAGAGGAAGATTGCGTCGCGGAGGAGGCTTATGGATTTTCTATCTCAATTGCTGCGAGGAATCGCATTCGTTCCCGCCCTTGTCAACGGAATCGAGGGACTCTTCGGCAACAAGCCGGGGGCCAATAAGAAGGATGCAGCGATGTCGTTTCTACAGAATGCGCTTTCTATGACGGATGCCATTGCGGCCCGGGAAATTGTTAACCCAGAGAAATTCAAGAACGGAATTTCTCTGATCATTGATGGCACCGTGCAGTGCTTAAATGCCTCCACATGGTGCAAGCAACCGCCGAGTGCAGCCAACCAGCCAACGCCCTAAAGCGCCTCACCCTACCTCTTCATTCCAACCTTCCAGAGTCGTTTTCACCAGAGCCATAAATTGGTCGGCTACAGCACCGTCGATCAGGCGGTGGTCGTAGCCTAGCGTAAGGTGAACCACTGAACGGATGGCGATGGAATCATTGCCTTCTTTGTCGGTTACCACGAGGGGTTGCTTGGTGATGCCGCCCACACCCATGATCGCGGAATTTGGCTGATTGATGATGGGCAAACCAAATACGGCACCGAATTGGCCGGGGTTGGTCACGGTGAACGTTGAGCCTTCGACATCTTCCGGCTTGAGTTTCTTGCTGCGGGCACGCTCGCCGAGGTCGGTGATGCCGCGCTGCAGCCCGAGGAAGTTGAGGTCCCCTGCATTCTTCAGGACCGGTACGATGAGTCCCCAGTCAAGGGCCACGGCGATGCCAACATTGATCTGGCGGTGGTAGCGTATGCTGTCGCCATCGATCGAGGCGTTAATGATCGGCCACCGTTGCGCCGCGATAATGGCGGCGCGGACGAAGAACGGCATGAATGTAAGACGGACGCCGTGACGCTGTTCGAATCCGCTTTTGTGTTTCGCGCGCAGAGTAACGATACGGGTGAAATCCACTTCGTACATGCAGTGAACGTGGGCGCTGGTGCGGCGCGACTCAATCATGCGCTGAGCAATGATCTTACGCATGTTGGTCATCGGGACCAAGTCGCCGGGAAATGCGGCGGGGGCAGGTGGCGCAGTAGGACGAGATGCCGGCGGTGCTGACGCAGCGGTGGTCGGCGTGGCCACGACAGTTGCCGTGTCCTCGACTGGAGCCGACGATTGGCCCTCGATGAAGGAGAGGATGTCCTGCTTAGTAATGCGCCCGCCCAACCCAGTACCGGAGACTTGTGAGAGATTCACACCGTGCTCCCGGGCAATCTTCCGAACGAGAGGGGACGAGCGAGCTTCCTCCTCCTCCGACTCCTTCGCCGGAGCGCCGGCGGTTGGAACGGCATTCTTCTTATCGTCTTTCTTCTCCGGCTGCTCTGGAGCCAGGGCTACTGCTGGGGCGACTTTGTTGGGAGCAGTAGCTTCACCGTCGGCCGCAATCGTGCCCACGATTGTGTTCACGCCAACCGTGGTTCCCTCCGAAACTCGGATTTCTTGCAAGATACCAGCGGCGGGAGCAGGAATTTCTGCGTCTACCTTATCCGTTGAGATCTCGAACAGAGGTTCGTCGCGCTGTACTTTGTCGCCAGGCTTCTTCAGCCACTTTGTGATAGTGCCCTCGACGATGGATTCTCCCATCTGGGGCATGATGATGTCAGTCGGCATGATTTCCTTCCGCGTAGCCACGAATCCCAATTGCAGGCAAACGCAACCAGATATTATAGCGGCTGCGAGAGTTGGGATGCAGAGGGACAATCGTAAACATTAATGCTAGTTTGCGCCGCCTCTGGTTCCCAAGAAGTGCCGTTAAACCAAATATTCGTGTTTAATCGGTCTCCGCCTGAGCTATTTGCTCTCTTCGCCACTTGGTGCAGCCACCCCAAAATTCTTTTTCCAATAGTCCTGGACCGTAGGTGGCAGTTTTTGCAAGTGCGAAAGCAGGCTGGTGATCTTCCATATGTCCTGTTCGCTCAAGGTTTTGTCCCAGGCGGGCATAGCGGTATAGCGAACGCCGGTGCGAATGGTATAGAAGATGTGCCACTCGGGATCATCGGGCGGGTCGGAGATGAGATTAGGCGCCGGAGGATAGAAAGAGTTCGCGAGCGAGGCCGGCTTGCGATCAAAATCTCCGTGGCATAACGCGCAGTTCATCGTGTAAAGCTTCATGCCATCCTCAAGATTTTGATCACTGGGTGAGAGCGGGTCAGTTACGCGGGGAGCATGGCGCTCCATGGATGCGTCGACGGCCGCGTTTGCCAGGTGACGCTCCCAGTGCGGCGGTGCCACGTTGGCAGTTGTAGGAATAAAGCCAAGAGTGGCAAGGCCGAGGCCGCCGAAAATGACTGCCAGACAAGCTACGATGAAACCCAGAATAAACTTACCCATGAATTCCTCCGGAACGAACTATTGTGGCAGAAGCTACGGCTGGGCGCTAGTTTGAGGATTATAAGTAGCTTCGGTCGGCTGAACCGCCGGCGTCCGTCGGGAAATGATTTCTTGAACGCTCTTTTCGAGGGTCAGGGTCAGTATGCTTTCAGTCGTCGAGCTTCCTGGACAACGTCGCTTATCTTTGGCAGGTAGTGCTCTTCCTGGGGCGGCGAGAATGGGATTGCGGAGTCAAGACCCGCGATGCGGACGATCGGCCCATCGAGATCGTCGAAGGCCTCTTCATTGATGATGGCTGCGATCTCGCCCGCCAAACCCCCGGTACGCGAATGCTCATGGAGAATGATTACTTTATTCGTCTTCTTCACCGTCTGAGCGATGGCCTCACGGTCGAGTGGCGATACCGTGCGAAGGTCTAGAATCTCAAGCTCGATTCCGTCGTTCTTCAGCACCTCGGCAGCCTCTAGCGCTGTGTGAACCATCGCCGCATACGTAATGACACTGAGATCGCGGCCTTCACGAACAATGTTCGCTTTGCCGATCGGAACAACGTAATCTTCCGCGGGAACTTCACCCTTGATGCGGCGGTAGAGATATTTGTGTTCGAAAAAGATGCAAGGGTTGTTGTCGCGAATGGCGGCCTTGATAAGGCCTTTCGCGTCGTAGGGAGTTGCGGGGCAGATAACTTTCAGTCCGGGATTGTGAACGAACCACATCTCGGGATTCTGCGAGTGGAAGGGGCCGCCGTGCACGTAGCCGCCGCTGGGGCCGCGCAGCACGAGTGGGGCAGGCGCACCCCACAAATAATGCGTTTTCGCGACCATGTTGCTGATCTGGTTGAAGGCGCAGCCGATGAAATCCATGAACTGAAATTCGGCCACGGGGCGCATGCCGGTAAGCGACGCTCCGAAGGCCGCGCCTACGATGGCGGACTCGGCGATGGGCGTGTCGATGACGCGCTCGGGGCCGAAGCGGTCGATGAAACCGTCGGTGACTTTGAAAGCGCCGCCGTAGATGCCGATATCTTCGCCGAGGCAGAAAACGGTCGGATCGCGATCCATTTCTTCCCAGATTCCCTGGCGGATGGCTTCGAGGTAAGTGAGTTGCATAAGACTCTTGGCCGCGGATTCACGCGGATCAACACGGACTTGTCTACTTCAAATGCACAGCAGCTTCAGTCTCTTTGTATCGACCGGTTCCCTTCTTCACTTTCGGCATCTCGTACTTCGGCTTGATCTCGTGACATCCCTCTTCACAGAACACCCCACCCTCGGCTGACTCCGGCGTCGGCATCGGAGAGTTCACCGCGATCTCGCGTTCGGCCTCAATTACGCGCTCGACCTCTGAAATCAATTCCGCATTCTCTTTTGACGTTAGCCACTTCTTTTCTTTCACCAGATAACTCTCGAAGCGAGCAATCGGGTCGCGTTTCTTCCAGAAGTCAAACATCGGCTTTGGCACGTACGCGGCCGCGTCGTGAATGGCGTGGCCTTTCATACGCATCATTTTGGCTTCGATCATGGTGGGGCCTTCGCCGCGGTGGGCGCGCTCGACCGCGTCGCGGGCGGCGTCGTAGACCTGGCAGGCGTCGGTGCCGTCGACGATCACGCCGGGGATGCCGTATCCGATGGCGCGCTCGGCGAGGTCTTTGCAGCGGTACTGGATTTCTGACGGAGTGGAGTAGGCCCAGAGATTCATTCGACGAAGAGCACGAGGCCGAGATTCTGCACGGCGGCGAAGTTGATGCCTTCATAGGTGACGCCGGTGGATTGGCCGCCATCGCCGATGTAGGTCATGACGGCGACGTTGCGTCCCTGCAGGCGCGCGCCCAGCGCCACGCCGGAGAGCACGGGAATTAAATCGCCGAGCATGGAGATGGGCGAGACCATGTTACGTTTTTCGATGTCGCCGAAGTGCGAAGTGCCGTCGCGGCCGCGGGTTGGCGAATCGGCCTTCGCCATGTACTGCATCATGGTGTCGCTGGCGCGAAAGCCGCGCACCAGCAGCGAGCCCTGGTTGCGGATCATGGGCGCGAACCAGTCGTCCTTATCGAGCGCGTAAGCGGAGGCACAGGAGCACGCTTCCTGACCCAGGCCGAAATAAACTCCACCAACTACCTTGCCTTGCTTGTAGAGATTTTCGAGCGCGACCTCCATTTTGCGGTTGAGCAGCATGTAGCGGTAGATCTCGATGCACTGCTTCTTGTCGAGATACTTCGAGTCGCGGATCGGCGGGACCGGAGCGTCGAGATTGCCGGTGACTTCGTAGCGGACGTGCTCGGCGCCGTCTTTGTCTTTTTCTACGCGCTGGCTTACCGACAGGTCGGGATGCTCGAGGCGGGTGTCGGGGATTGAGTAGGTGCGAAGACTAGTGTCCCAGTCCTCGACGAAAATGTGGGTGCCCCATTTCTCGCGTCTTTTGCGAGAAGTGAGGATTTGGATCGCGATGCCCCGTTACGCGATCGAGTCCCGTCAGAGCTTGCTTTGGTCTGTTTCTTCTTGATGGCCATGATGGAAACGGTTTCCGCGTAACTGTTGATGGTAACGCGAGAGCGGGTGAAACGGCCAGTGAAGGTCCGGTCTTCGCAGTTGCTCAGAGAAATGGCTGGGACTAGACTTCCTGTTATGAAGTGGTGTTTAGTTGGGGCAATCATCTTCGTCGCACTCTTTACAGTGACTACCGTTTCCGCCCAGGACCGACCTTCTTTAGATGTTGCGCAAACACCAGCCAGTCTTACCAAACTCTTCAATCCTATATACCCGCGAGTGGCGCAGCAGGCCCGTATTTCGGGGGCAGTACGAATTAACCTCCAACTCCGGAAGGATGGCACGGTGGAGTCGGCGAAAGTGATTGACGGCCATCCGATGTTGAGGCAAGCGGCCCTCGAAAGCGCTAAAAAATCAGAATTCGAATGCGCAGACTGCTCCGGGGAACATCCTATTTCCTGGTTTACGAATTCGAACTTCGAGACGGATGTCACTTTGGTCCTCATTGCGAACTTTTGAATTCCGATCAATCCCTCGTGAGCCAAACGCCGGGACGGATCGTAGTCTCCGCAGTATCGCTATGCACATGCGACCCGGCGGTGGCGGTGACTAGAGTTAGGTCGCCAAGGTGCCTTTATTTATGGAAGTGTGGCCGCCAAGAAACCCCTAACGATTGAACATCCCAGCCGTACATCACGCCCACGTTTCGTCGCTCTCTTTGTGCAGCTGGCGAAGTTCCTCAGGCGGCCTCATCGGAACTCCAACTGTGCGGCCAAGTAGAGAGTCGAGCGTATCCACCCAGAGCATCTGACTGGAAAACACCGTGCCGAAGTTGCGGGAGATGGATTCGGCCACCGCGTTCAGATCGAGTGGCTCGCCGAGTTCTTGCTGCATCGACGTGACCGGCTTTGAGGTGATGCCGCAGGGGATGATGAGGTTGAAGTAGCTGAGATCGGTGTTCACGTTGAGAGCGAAGCCGTGCGAGGTGACGAAGCGGGATATGTGGACGCCGATGGCTGCGAGCTTGGCTTCGGGACCGTGGCCGGGCGCGCTTGCTTCGCTTCGCTGGACAGCCGAGGCGGCCGTCCCCACATGAGCATCGTGGCCTGCGGCATTAGTCCATACGCCAGTCAGTCCTGGTAGGCGCTTCGTTGAAATGGCGAAGTCTGCGCAGGTGCGGATTAGAACTTCTTCCAAGCGGCGGACAAACTCGACCGCACCCAGCGTTTTGCGTTTGCCGTCCGGCGTCGCGAAGCCGCGCAAATCGAAGATGGGGTAGCCGACGATCTGGCCGGGGCCGTGGAAGGTAACATCCCCGCCACGGTCGCATTCAAAAAGCCCGACGCCGCGCTGGGTGAGCAGCTCGGGCGATGCGATTACGTTCGCGGCCTTCGCGTTGCGCCCCAGCGTAATGACCGGCTTGTGTTCGAACAGGAGAAGAACGTCGCCGATCTTTTCTTCTTTACGAAGAGCAACGAGCTGCTGCTGCAGGCGCAGGCCGGTGGCGTAATCGACGGTTCCGAGTTGGACAAGAGAGATCATAAAGAGTTAGGTGATTGGGCGATTTGGAGATGGTGCGATTGCAGAATCCGAACACGGATCGTCAAAATCGCCCGATCACCCGACGACTCAATCGCTCGATCCTTCACGCGTTGATCGCTATTCCATACACGCTATTAGCCGCGTCCAACATGGCTTCAGACAGGGTCGGATGCGAGTGAATCGTCCACATTAAGTCCTCCACGGTGGCTTCTAGTTCCATGGCGGCCACCGCTTCTGCGATCAACTCCGTCGCCTGCGGTCCGATGATGTGGACTCCCAGAATCTCGCCGTACTCCGCGTCGGAAATTATTTTGATGAAGCCTTCATGCTGGCCAACGATACTAGCCCGCGAGTTCGCCGTAAAAGGAAATTTTCCAATCTTCAAGTTGTATCCAGCCTCGCGCGCCTTGGCTTCGGTAAGGCCCACGCTACCGATTTCCGGATGGCAATAGGTCGCTCCCGGAATGTGTTCGGGATTAATGGGTTTGCCCGGTTTGCCGGCTATCTTGGCCACGGCCACAACCGCCTCCATGGCCCCTACGTGCGCCAGTTGCGGCATTCCCAGCACGATATCGCCTATTGCATAGACACCCGGCTCTGCAGTCTGCATCCAGGAGTCGGTCTTGATGAATTCGCGCTCCGGTTTGATCTTCGTACGCTCCAAGCCAATATTTTCCGTGCGCGGCTTGCGCCCTATCGCGATCAGAATTTTTTCCGCCTCGATCTTCTGCGGCTTGCCATCAACGCTGATGGTGACAGCAATCCCATTCTTCGTATTGTCCAGATTCTCGACTCTTCGCGCTGGTATGAAGATTGATGCCACGCTTGCGGTAAACTCGAGCCAGTTCCTTGGAGACTTCTTCGTCTTCCACAGGAACCAGTCGCGGAAGCATTTCTACGATCGTTACTTCTGCGTCGAACGATCGATAAATCGACGCAAACTCCACTCCAACAGCCCCGGCCCCAACGATCACCAGCGATTTCGGAATTTCCTTCAAGCTAAGAATCTCAATGTTAGTGAGAATGCGATCGTTAGCTTGAAGTCCCGGTAACATACGGGCTTCAGAGCCGGTCGCCAGAATCACGTTCTTCGTCTTAAGCATGGCTGGTCTTGCCCTCGTTCGTGACTTCGACCGTGTGCACGCCGTTCTTCGCCGGCCCGGTCAACTTGCCATAGCCCTTGATCCGTCTCTACCTTATTCTTCTTCATCAGGAATTCGAGGCCCTTGGTATGCTTGGCGACAATCTTGGCCTTGCGATCCTGAATGGCAGCCCAGTTCAGCTTGCGCGCATCCACGCCTTCAATGCCGAATTCCTTGGCTTCTTTCAGATGGTCCCAGAGTTCCGCATTGAACAGCAATGCCTTGGTCGGAATGCAGCCCACGTGAAGGCAAGTGCCGCCGAGCACGCAGTCTTTTTCGATGAGCGCGG
This sequence comes from uncultured Acidobacteriaceae bacterium, assembly GCA_963781635.1. Taxonomy (GTDB): domain Bacteria; phylum Acidobacteriota; class Terriglobia; order Terriglobales; family Acidobacteriaceae; genus Sulfotelmatobacter. Next base: position 2,195 of record CAWAFZ010000001.1, on the reverse strand, counting down.
TTTTCAGGCCATACTGGCCGGCGCGAAAGGCGGCTGTATACCCAGCGGGTCCACTGCCGATGATGGCTACGTCATAAATGGTTTCGGGCAAGGGAATCGTCCTCTATAAGAAGAGATGACTAAAGGCAAACCAATGATTCTAGAACAGGACCATAGCCAGCGCAAAGCCAGGCGCAAACATCACTCATCAAAAGCAAAAGGCCGCGATGATAAGCGGCCTCTGAAACCGAGTCGGATTTTAGCTGACTTCTGAGAACTGACCGTTGCTTTTCAGTTACTCTCGTTGCTGGCTCGCTTCCACGAGATCAACTCGCCGATGGTCGAACTGGTGCTCGATACCGGCTGCTTGTAAGCTTCCACCTCGGAGCGCGAAGCTTCTTCGCCCACGGCGCGGATGCTGAGTCCGACTTTCTTCTCTTCCGGACTCATCTTGATGATCTTGAAGTCGTGCTCGACGCCGGGCTCAAGATGCAACGGCTGGCCGTTCCCGTCCACCGCTTCCGACTTGTGGCACAAGCCCTCCACGCCCTCGGCGATCTCAACGAACGCTCCAAAGGCCGCGACCCGCAGCACTTTGCCGTGAATCACGTCGCCGACGTGATGCGTCTCGAAGAACGTCTCCCAGACATCGGGCTGAAGCTGCTTCACGCCCAACGACAGCCGCCGCTTGTCGGGCTCGATCGCCAGCACGATGGCTTTCACGCGATCGCCCTTCTTCAACATTTCCGAAGGATGCTTCACGCGCTTGGTCCAGCTCAAGTTGCTGACGTGCACCAGCCCATCGATGCCATCTTCAATTTCAATGAACGCGCCGAAGTCGGTCAGATTGCGCACGCGGCCTTCGACCGTCATGCCCACGGGATACTTCTCGTGCAACGCATCCCAGGGATTCGCCGCCAGTTGCCGCATACCCAGCGAAATGCGGCGCTCCGTGGGATTCACGTTCAGCACCACGCACTCCACCTGATCGCCTACATTCACCAGCTTCGACGGATGCTTCATGCGCTTCGACCACGTCATCTCGCTGACGTGCACCAGACCTTCGATGCCCTGCTCGAGTTCCACGAAAGCGCCGTAATCGGTCACGCTGATCACTCGCCCTGAAACGTGCGCGCCCACGGGATAGCGATGCTCCGCATCCAGCCACGGATCTGGCGTCAACTGCTTGAAGCCCAGCGAAACGCGCTGCTTCTCTTTGTCGTACTTCAGCACCTTCACCTGAATCTGGTCGCCCACGTTCACCAGATCGCGCGGGATGAGTAAGCCGTCCCCACGACATGTCGGTGATGTGCAGCAACCCGTCCAGCCCGCCGAGATCGACGAACGCGCCGTACTCGGTGAGATTCTTCACCACGCCGGTAAGAATCGAGCCTTCTTCCAGATGCTCCAGCGTCTTGCTGCGCTTCTCGTTCTGCTCGCCTTCCAGCAATTCCTTGCGCGAGACCACGATGTTGCCGCGCTTCTTGTTGAGCTTGATGACCGTGACTTCGAGCGTCTGACCCTTCATGCCGTCGAGATTGCGAATCGGCCGCAGATCCACCTGCGATCCCGGCAGAAACGCTCGTGCGCCCAGAATGTCGACCGTGAGCCCGCCCTTGGTTCGCTCAATCACCACCGCTTGAATCGGCCTCTTTTCGTGATGCGCTTTCTCCATCTCGTCCCAGGCGTGGAGTTCGCGCGCTTTTTGATGCGACAGGTTGATGTAGCCCTCTTCCGTCTGCCCCTTCTCCCGCATCACTTCAATTTCGTCGCCCGGCTTCACCTTCGGCTTGCCTTCGTGATCCAGCACCTCCGAAAGCGGCAGCATGCCTTCCGACTTCGTCGCCGATGTCCACCACCACGTGCGTCGCGGTCAGCTTCAACACCGTGCCTTTGATTACGCGATCTTCGCCCACGGCCTCTTCAGTTTCGGTGGTGAAGTTCTCCAGCGCCGAGGCAAATCCTCATTGGCGGCTTCTCTTCTGCGGCTGAAGACGCATGCGCTGTCCCTCTTTCTTAGAAACGGAAGAAGAAGTGGCTCGGGACGCTGAACTCGTGTCGGCCTGACTCTTCTCGGCAGTCCCCGAGTCAGTCGAAGGCGAATGTTGATCGGGGAAAATTATGCTGGTTGACCGTCGGTTCTGCTTCGGTTGCGACGGCGCTGTTGGATCCGGAGTTGTGGGCGGTGGTATTGTCGAACAAGGTTATGGCGCCAC